>NZ_JARUXQ010000001.1:2536878-2744438 GCF_031451265.1 Caballeronia sp. LZ033
CTTTCTTTGCAGCGGCAAAGAAAGTTACCCCCGCCCCGGGGAGGGGCAGTGCTAGCAGACCGACGCGAACACAGGAAGTCCATGGAAGCGCTGGCAAACACAAGCAACCCACGCGAAGGACGAGAGCGAAGACCCCCGCCCCGGGGAGGGGCAGTGCTAATAGACCGACGCGAACACAGGAAGTCCATGGAAGCGCTGGCGAACACAAAAGACTCACGCGAAGGACCAGAGCGAAGACCCCGCCCCGGGGAGGGGCAGTGCCAACAGACCGACGCGAAACCGGGAAGTCCATCGAAGCGCAGGCGAACAACAACACCAACCAAGCGCAAGCAAAAAAAACAACGGCGCGGCCCCCAAAAAGCAACCGCACCGCTGAGTCAAGCGCCGCGAAGGCGCTTTAAAACGGCAGTTGAGCGTCCGGCTTCTCCGCCAAAATCACCCGACGAAAATCCTCCTGAATGCGCTTCAGCGCCCCTTCACTATCGGCCTCGAACCGCATCACCACGACCGGCGTCGTGTTCGATGACCTCGCCAACCCGAACCCATCCGGATACTCGACGCGCAGCCCGTCGATCGTGAGCACATCATCGGCGCCCGTGAACTTCGCGTTCTCCTGCAGCTTCGAGATCAGCTGGACGTTCTCGCCCTCTTCCATCTTGATCTGCAACTCCGGCGTCGAAAGCGAGTCCGGCAGGTCGTTCAGCAGCTTGCTCGGATCCGCCACCCGCGACAGGATCTCAAGCAACCGCGCCCCCGTGTACAACCCATCATCGAAACCGTACCAGCGGTCCTTGAAAAACACATGGCCGCTCATCTCGCCCGCCAACGGCGCGCCCGTCTCACGCAGCTTCGCCTTCACGAGCGAATGGCCCGTCTTCCACATGATCGGCTCGCCGCCCTGCTCGCGCACCCACTTCGCCAGATTGCGCGTGCACTTCACGTCATAAATGATCTGCCCACCCTTGTTGCGCGACAGCACTTCCTGCGCAAACAGCATCAGTTGACGATCCGGATAAATCACCTGCCCATCCTTCGTCACGACACCCAGACGGTCGCCGTCGCCATCGAATGCAAAGCCCACTTCGGCATCGGTTTCCTTCAAGGCCTTGATCACGTCCTGCAGGTTCTCGACGTGCGCCGGATCCGGATGATGGTTCGGGAAATTGCCGTCGATGTCCGTGAACAACTCCACCAGCTCGCAGCCGAGCGCCTTGAACAGACGCGGCGCCAAGCCGCCCGCCACGCCGTTGCCCGCATCCACGACAATCTTCATCGCGCGCACCGGCTTCACATCCGACACGATGCGGTCCAGATACATCTGCTGCACGTCGAACTCGGTATAGCTGCCCTCGCCCGTCGTGAAGTCGTTGTCGACGATGCGCTTGTACAAGCCCTGGATCTGCTCGCCATAGATCGCCGCGCCGCGCAGCACCATCTTGAAACCGTTGTAGTCGGGCGGATTGTGGCTGCCCGTCACGACGATGCACGAATCCACCCGCCGCTCACCCGACGGCAAAGGCAGCGGCACGCTCGCCGCAAAATAGCCAACCGGCGTAGGCACCATGCCGACATCGATCACATCGACGCCCGCCGCGCGCAAGCCGTCCGCCAGCGCGCCGACCAGCTCCGGACCGGACAGACGGCCGTCGCGCGCGACCACGACCGAATCGCCGCCCTGCTTCCTGATCTCGCTGCCGAACGCCTGGCCGATGCTCTTCGCAACGTCGCGATCGACCGTCTTGCCAACGATGCCGCGAATGTCGTAGGCCTTGAAAATGGATTGGGATACTTGGCTCATGAGATGGCTACCTCTTGTCGATTGATGAACGAATTCTCGGCGATGCAGCCATGAGGGCATGCAGGTCGTGACGTTGGCCGCCGTCACGGCGCCCACGCCGCGCAGACGACCGCCCGATGACGCGATGACGTGATGACGTGTCGAATTCTGCTTATGCGTCTGTTAAACCCATACGACTGAAACAAATGGATGCAAAGCGATATGCAAAGCGCAGCAGCACATGCAAAGGCAACACACTGAAGCCGTCCCCCGCCCGCCGACGCGGACGGACGCGCCCCGGATCGCACTTATAATCGCTGTCTTTCGGCGCTCTCGTGGCTTTCGCGTTGCGGTAAAAACCGGCGCGTTCATTCTAATCCAATGCTCAAACGCCCTATCGCCCCGATGCCCCCGAATGAAGCGCCTTCGCGCGTCATCCCACATAACGTGACGATTGAATGCTATTCGTCAGCCGATCACGCGGTTTCTGCAGCCGGACAGTCTTCGGTAGCACGCCGCGTGCCCGTGCGTGACGGGAAGCCGGCTGAATGAAGGCCCTGCTGCGTTCCGGCAATCCGGACGTCGCCCGCGCGCTGGCCAACATCGTCTGGCTCGGGCTCGAACGGCTCACGCAAATCGCCGTGGCCATCGTCATCGCGGGCGTGCTGGCGCGCTATCTCGGCCCGGACGACTTCGGCAAGTGGCAGTACGCCAACACGCTGCTGCTCGTGATCGCGCCGGTCACGTGGGTCTGCGGCGCGGAGATCCTGGTTCCGACCATCGTGCGCCGGCCGCCCGCCGACACCGGCATCGTGCTAGGCAGCGCGTTCGTGCTGCGCATGGGCGTCTCGATACTCGCGCTCATTGCAACCTGGATCTGGATCGCGGCAGGCGGCATCGACCCGACCGTCGGCCTCATGCTCGCCGGCCTCGCCGTGACGATGCTGTTCCGCGAACCGTTCATCGGCGTCGTCAACTCCTGGCTGCAAAGCCAGACCTACAGCAAGCCGCAACTGCTCGCCAGCATGCTGGCCGCGATCTTCAAGGCGGCGCTGGTCTACGCGCTCGTGCGCGTGGCGGCCGCGCCGTCGCGCTTCGGCTGGCTGTGGGCGCTCGAAGCGGCGGCCATCAGCGCGGCGCTCGTGCTGTACTACATGCGCAGGCACGGCGGCCGCCTCGGCTGGCGCTTCGACCGCGCGCTCTTCAGGCATTTCGCGAGTGCGGGCACGGTGTTCTGGCTCGGCCTCATCTGCATGTACCTGTTCCTGAAGCTCGACCGGCTGATGCTCGCGCATCGCGTGTCGTTCGCCGAACTGGGCCTGTATTCCGCCGCGCAGCAGCTTAACGAGAACTGGATCGCGCTCGCGCTGATGCTCGCGCAGACCATCGCGCCGGCCTTTGTGTACCGCGTACAGGACACGCGGCTGCTGCGGCGCAACCTGCTGCGCCTGTTCGCGATGACCGCCGCGCTGATGATCGCGGGCGCAGCCGTGCTGGACGCGCTCGGCGGTTTCATCATCGCGCGCGTGTTCGGCCCCAACTATGCCGACGCCGCCAGCCTGTTCCGCTGGGCCGTGTGGCTGTCGGTGCCGGCGGGCATCGAGGCGATCGGCAATCTGGTCGTGCTCAAATATCAGGCGAAGTACGTGCTGCTGTCGAAATGGCTGCTCGCGCTCGCGGTGGCGTTCGCGGTGAACCTGATCGCGATTCCGCGCTTCGACGGCTATGGCGCGCTGATGGGCCTGGCGGCGGGTTATGTGGCGGCGGCGGCGGTGAACTTCTATTACCTCCGTTTCCGGCTGCGCGCATGAATGCTCTTTCCGATGTGATGCTGCTGCTGCCCGCCTTCAACGGCCAGGCCGAAGTCGAGCGTACGCTCGCGTCGTTCCGCGAAACCTCGCCGGTGCGCGTGCTGATCGTCGACGACGGCAGCACCCCGCCCATCACCGCGCCCGCGCTGGCGAACATGCAGATCGAGATTCTTCGGATGCCGAGGAACGGCGGTATCGAACGCGCATTGCAGACCGGCATCGACGCGCTCGCGGCGCGCGGCGTGCGCTATGCGGCGCGCATCGACGCCGGCGATCTCGCCATGCCCGGCCGGCTCGCGAAGCAGCGCGCCTATATGGAAGCGCATCCGCGCGTCGCGGTGCTGGGCATGTGGACGCATGTCGTGTCCACCGCGGGCGCGCCGCTGTTCGACCTGAAGCCGCCGTGCGAGCCGTCCGCGCTGCGCCGCCTGATGCTGGCGCGCACCTGCTTCACGCATCCTTCGCTGATGCTGCGCGTGGACGCCGTAATCGAGGCGGGCAATTATCGGGCGCAGTACCGCGCCGCGGAGGATCTCGATCTGATCCTGCGCCTGCTGCAGCGTCACGACGGCGCCAACCTGCCCGAATTCGGCCTGTATTACGAACTCAACGAGGCCGGCATCAGCGCGACGAAACGGCGGACACAGGTGCTGTCGACCCTGCGACTGCAACTGCGCCATCTGCGGGTGATGAATCCGCTCGACTGGCTGGGCATGGTCAAAAGCGTCGCGCACCTGGCGCTGCCGTACCGTCTGCTGCGCGGCCTGAAGGCGAAACTCATGCGCTCCACGCCCGTCGCCTGAGCTTTTTTTGTCGATTTGTTTTTGAATTGTTTTGCGCTACGTTGAGTGCACGGTGAATCCGCGCGGCGCCTGTCAATCGCTTGCCACTCGATGACGCGCCGCACGATCCACGCCGCCGAACCATGACCTCCGGATGACGAAAGAAAAGTCGAGTCTTCGCATTGCCCTCGTCTGCAACACCGCATGGGCGATCTACACCTACCGGCGCGGCCTGCTGGGCATGCTGACCGCGCGCGGCGCGGAGGTGACGATCCTCGCGCCGCGCGACCGCACCTTCGAGCCGCTCGCCGAAATGGGCTGCCGCTGCGTCGAGTTGCCGGTGGCATCGAAAGGCACCGATCCGCGCCAGGACCTGAAGACCCTCGCCGCGCTGTACCGTGCCTATCGGACGACGCGCCCGCACATCGTGTTTCACTACACGATCAAGCCGAACATCTACGGCTCGCTGGCCGCGATGCTCGCCCGCGTGCCGTCGATTGCGGTCACGACGGGTCTCGGCTACGTGTTCATCCAGAAGAGCCGCACGGCGCAGGTCGCGAAACAGCTCTACCGCCTGGCGTTCCGCTTCCCGCGCGAGATCTGGTTCCTGAATCAGGACGACCATGCGGCTTTCGTGCAGGAAAAGCTGCTGGCGCATCCGGATCGTGCGCGGCGGCTGCATGGAGAAGGCGTCGATCTCGACGAATTCGCACTGACTCCGCTGCCCGCCCGCGAGGAATTCGTCTTCATCCTGATCGGGCGGCTGCTGTGGGACAAGGGCGTGGCCGAATACGTGGAAGCCGCGCGGCGCCTGAAGGCACGCTTTGCGCACGTGCGCTTCCAGTTGCTCGGGCCGGTCGGCGTCGACAATCCGAGCGCGATCAGCCGCACGGACGTGGCGCAATGGGAAGCCGAGAATATCGTCGAGTACCTGGGCGAAGCGCACGACGTGCGTCCGCTCATCGCCGCGGCGGACTGCGTCGTGCTGCCGTCGTACCGGGAAGGCGTGCCGCGCACGCTGATGGAAGCCTCGGCGATGGGCCGCCCGATCGTCGCCACCGACGTGCCGGGCTGCCGCGAAGTAGTCGAGCACGGCGTGACCGGGCTGCTTTGCGAAGTGAAGAGCGCGAACAGCCTGGCCCAGGCACTCGAGCGCATGCTGACGCTGCCCGCCGCCGAACGCGCGGCGATGGCGCAGCGCGGACGCGCGAAGGTGGCCCGTGAATTCGACGAGAAGAATGTCGTCGAACGCTACAAGGGCACAATACATGCCATCACCGGCATTTCACTCTGATTCGAGTTATTTGGAGAGCGCATGATGAATGGCAAGCAGTCGCTGAACAACGCGACCCAGGGCACGATTCTCGTCACCGGCGGGGCAGGCTTTATCGGCACGCACACCTGCGTCGAACTGCTCGACGCGGGCTATGACGTGGCGGTCATCGACAATCTCGTGAACAGCCGTGCCGAATCGCTGCAGCGCGTGGAGCAGATCACCGGCAAGCGGGTGGCGTTCTATCAGGAAGATTCCCGCGATGAAGCCGCGCTCGAACGCATCTTCGACGCGCACGACATCACCGGCGCCATCCACTTCGCGGCGCTGAAGGCCGTGGGCGAGTCCGTGGCGAAGCCGGTCGAGTACTACGCAAACAATGTGGGCAGCCTGCTGGCCGTGCTCAAGGTGATGAAGACGCGCAACGTGCGCAACTTCGTGTTCAGTTCGTCCGCGACCGTTTATGGCGTGCCGAAAAGCGTGCCGATCGACGAAAGCTTCCCGCTCTCGGCGACCAATCCCTACGGCCAGTCGAAGCTCATCGCCGAGCAGATCCTGCGCGATCTCGAAGTCTCGGACCCGTCATGGCGGATCGCCACGCTGCGCTATTTCAATCCGGTGGGTGCGCACGAAAGCGGCTTGATCGGCGAGGATCCGGCGGGCGTACCGAACAACCTGATGCCGTTCGTGGCGCAGGTCGCCGTGGGCAAGCTGGAGCGGCTGCGCGTGTTCGGCAGCGACTACGAGACCCACGACGGCACCGGCGTGCGTGATTACATTCACGTCGTGGATTTGGCGCGCGGGCATATCGCGGCCATCGACGCGCTGCGCCGCCTCGACCGCAGTTTCGTCGTGAACCTGGGGACGGGCCAGGGCTACAGCGTGCTCGATGTCGTGAAGGCGTTCGAGGCGGCGTCCGGCAAGCCGGTGCCCTACGAACTGGTGCCGCGTCGTCCGGGCGATATCGCCGCGTGTTACGCCGACCCCGCCGCCGCCGCCGAGTTGATCGGCTGGCGCGCGCAGCATGGCATCGAACGCATGTGCGAGGATCACTGGCGCTGGCAGTCGCAGAATCCGCGCGGTTTTGCTTGAGGGTTCGCCAGGAGCGTGGCTCCGGGCATCGCGCTCCGGATCGTCCCTGCCGATAAGGTACGATGCGGGGCGCAACCCCTCCTCCGGTTCATCTTCATGCTCAGTTTCGCACTTGCCTTCCTGATTTCGCTGCTGGTGACGCTGTTCATCGTGCGCTTCGCCCATCTTCAGGAAGGCGTGCTCGGCGATACCGACCTCGCCGGCGTGCAGAAATTTCATGCGTATCCGGTGCCGCGTATCGGCGGCGTCGGCATCCTGTGCGGACTGACCGCTTCCGCCGTGCAGTTGCGCTGGGGTTATCCGGCTGTGTCGGGCGGCATCCTCGGCATCATTGCGTGCGGCATGCCGGCGTTCCTGTCCGGGCTCGTCGAGGACCTGACCAAGCGCGTGTCGCCGCTGGTGCGACTGCTGTGCACGATGGCCGCCGCCGGACTGGCGTACGCGTTTCTCGACATTGCCGTGACGCGCATCAGCGTGCCGCCGCTCGATTTCGTGCTTTCCTACGCGGTCGTTTCCTGCGCGGTAACGGTGCTCGCGGTCGCGGCGCTCGCCAATGCGGTGAACATCATCGACGGCTTCAACGGCCTCGCCTCGATGGTCACCTTCATGATGTTCGCCTCGCTCGCCTATGTGGCGTTCCAGGTGCACGATCCGGTGGTGCTGTCGGGCTCGCTCATCATGATGGGCGCGGTGATGGGCTTCTTCATCTGGAACTTCCCGGCCGGGCTGATCTTTCTCGGCGACGGCGGCGCCTACTTCGTCGGCTTCATGCTCGGCGAGCTCGCCATCATGCTCGTGATGCGCAACCGCGATGTTTCGGCCTGGTATCCGGTACTGCTGTTCATGTACCCGATCTTCGAAACCTGTTTCTCGATCTATCGCAAGAAATTCATTCGCGGCATCTCGCCGGGCATTCCGGATGGCGTACATCTGCACATGCTCGTCTACAAGCGTCTGATGCGCTGGGCCGTCGGCGTCAAGAACGCGCACGAACTGACGCGCCGCAATTCGCTCACCTCGCCGTACCTCTGGCTGCTGTGCCTGATCGCCGTGATTCCGGCGACGCTCTTCTGGCGGCATACGTTGCACCTGTTCTGCTTCGTCGTGGTGTTCGCGGCGACCTATGTGTGGCTGTATGTGAGCATCGTGCGCTTCAAGTCGCCCCGCTGGCTGGTGTTTCGACGGCCGCATACGGTGAAGAAATGAACTCGAATGGATGAACGCGCGCCGCCCTGCTCCGGGCGGCGTTTTTTCTGGCGCATCCGACGCGCGTCATTTCAGGTGCTGCGCGAAGAACGCAAAGGTGCGGCCGTTGGCGAGCTGCGCGGCGGCGGCATCGTAATGCACGCCCTGGTTGCGCGCGAACGCATGATGACAGCCGGGATAGGTGAACGCCTCGATGTTCGCCTGTCCCTGTACGGCAGCAAGCACGCGGTTGCGCGCATCCGCCGGAATGAATTCATCCGCTTCGGCGAGATGCAGCAGCAGCGGAACGCGTATCTTCGGCACTTCGCCGAGATGCTGGTCTGTGCCGCCGCCGTAGTACGCGACCGCGGCGTCGACGTCCGTGCGCGCCGCCGTCAGGAAGGACAATAGCCCGCCGAGACAGAAGCCGACCGCGCCGATCTTTCCCCGCACCTGCGGCAGCCCGCGCGCGAAGCCGATGGTCGCGGCAATGTCCTCGACGCCCGTGTTCAGATCGAACGCGTTGTAGTACTTCATGGCCTGCTGCCATTCGGCTTCGGTGCGATCCGTCAGAACGACATTGGGTTCGAGGCGCCAGAACAGGTCGGGGCACAACGCGACGTACCCTTGGCGCGCGTATTCGTCGCAGGTTTCGCGCATGTCGCCGTTGATGCCGAAGATTTCCTGGATGACGATGACTGCCGGTGCGGACGCCTGCGCGGAAGTCGAGGCCGGACAGGCGACGTAGGCGTCGAAGTTGCCGTCAGGGGTGGAGATGCTGAGCATGTCGGACATGAAAGTCTCCTGTGCGAAGTGGAAATGGATGGTGCAATGCGCGGCAAGGTTGGTCAGGTTGCGGGTCTGCTGCGGTTCAGGTACTGCTTGAGAAGGTCGGCCAGTTCCTTGAGCAGGGCTTGCCAGAGGGTGGGTGACGCAGGTTCGTCGTCGCTGGAGGCGTCCCGGAACACGAAGCGAACGAGCGCGAGCAACGGCAAGACGACCGAAGCAGACATCACGATCATGGGCGTGAGAAGGAATACGCTCAAGGCAGGATCCGCTCGAAAACTCTCATGGAGTTTCATGCCGAATGACGCAGTCCACGCCACGAACAAGGTTGCCAGCGTGGCGATCAGTCCCGCCACACCGTAGAAAGAAAACGCTCTGAGCTGACGATACTGCTTTCGATCAGCAATTTCCTCTTCAATGAGCGCGGGATGCGCCGCCGCCCGCTTCTTGAGCTCAGGCGGCGGTATGGTGAGATCCGAGGTTTCATCGCGCTCGGCCACGACAGGAAGACGATTCATATGCGTGCTCGTTTGATCCATCCAAGTTGCTTCAGACGAAGCTTCATCGCAAGTTCGCTGACTTCGAAAGCATCGGTCAGGCGATGAAAGTTGGTGATGTTCCGCTTCTGGATAAGGATGTTGAGCGCAAACCCGGGTACGAGCATTTCCAGCGCGAAGCGATTGGCCTGGTTCTCGATTTCGTCCAGCTGATACAGTGAAAACTGGCGTGAGGCACACGTGAAATGCGTGCCGTGCTCCAGCGCCAGATGTCCCAGATGGTGCGCAACGACAAAACGCTGCCTCAGCTCCGGGGCATCGCCATTGACGACAATGCGCGGCTGTCCGTCAACGAATTCGAAGCGCCCGTACACGGCGCCCATGTCCGGTTCACGCTGCACAGTCACGTTCTCGGATCGGGCAATAGCAAAAGTGTCGACGGGCAATTTCCCGTCCCAATGCTTCGCAAGCATGTAACGCGCGATTCTTTTCAGCATGTTTCCTTTCCCTTCATCATCCCTTCCCGTAACAGATACTTCGCCATCCTTGGCGAATTGGCGATGCAGTCTATCATCGGCTTTTGCGCGTCTCTACGCACCTAGTCCGAATGGCTGGCGTCATGAAGAAGAAAAGGAAGTGGCGCGCGTCGAGGGCATCGATAACCCCTGACGAAAGGGCAGAAAGGAAACCGCGTTAGAAGCCGAAAGGCAACAAGGAATCAGACCGCCGCCGCGCGCAGCGGCCGCGTGACCTCGCGTGCGACGGCAAGATAACGCGCTGCCGTATCGGCGAGCGTGAGCCCCGGCAGCGGCCGATGCGAACGCGGTTCGGCCAGTGCGCGCACGAGGGCTTCGGCGTAGGCCTGGGTATCGTCGGGATCGCACAGATGCACGCCGGGCAGATCGGCGGCGAAACCGAACGGCCGGATGGTGCTGGCCACCACCGGCAGTCCCGAGGCGAGCGCCTCGAGAAACGCGATGCTGTGCCCTTCCGAGCGCGACGGCATCGCAAACACGCTGGAAGAAAACAGCAGGTCGGCGACATCCGTGCGCGGCCCTTGCAGGCTGACGCGGTCCGCCAGCCCGAGCTTGTCGATCAGATCGCCCACTGCCGCGTGATAGGCCGGATCCTCAATCACGCCGCACAGCAGCAGCCGCGCGGCGGGCACCCGTTCGACGACCTGGCGGAACGCATGCACCGTCGAGAGCTGGTTCTTGACCGACGTATAGCGCCCGATCTGCACGATTTGCGCCGTCTCCGGCGCCTGGGTGCGCGTGCGCATGCCGAAGCGCGACATGTCGACGCCATTCGGGATCAGCGTCATCGACGGATGGCGGCCCACGGCGCCGACGTAATCGTCGATGTTGTTCGGCGACACCGCGATCACCGCGCGCGCCCGGTGCGACAGCAGGCGTTCGACGCTGCGGAACATCGAGCGCTCGAAGTCGTTGGCGGCCGAATGCATCACATACACGACGGGCACCGCGAGCGGCAGCGCGCGCGCATAGAACGCGGGAATGGTCGCGTGAGCGAACAGCACGTCGGCGCGATAGTTGCGGATGGTGCGGTACAGGTTCCACAGCTTGCCGACGCGGCCGTGCCTGCGCTCCGGAAACAGACATTGCACCCCGCCGGCAACGAGTTCCGCCCTGAGCGCCATGAAATCCTCGTGCGCTGGCATCAGCGAAGCGACCGCGACGGTTTCGCCCCCCTTCTGCTGATGAATCGCGAGATCTTTCGCCAGGACTTCGGCACCCGACAGGCGCGGCGTCAGCACGAGGTGGACTATGCGCATTCACGCCTCCCGCATGATTCGGAACAGCATCCAGCTCGCGGCCGCGCCGAGCCCCAGCGTCATGGCCCAGGCAATGCCCGTCACGCCCCACAGATGCGTCGCGACCGGCACGGTCACGCACAGCACGATGGCCTGCAGAATCGACGCATGCGTCGCGACCTTCGGCAGTCCGGCTGCACGCAGCCACGACACCAGCACGGCGATGATCGCGCCGATCGCCATGTTGATGGCGAAGATCCTGAAGAGCGGCACGGCGGACAGCCACGCCGGGCCGAGCACGAAGTTGAAGAGCGGCTCGGCGGCCCAGCGCAGCACGATGACGAACAGCGCCAGCCCGAGCGCCGCGAGCAGCAGATAGCGGCGGAACAGCTTGCGCGCGGCCTGCACGTCGCGCCGGTGATGTTCGGAGAAGGTGGGAAACAGGTATTGCGACATCGCGATGGCGGCATCGGCGAGCAGCATCTGCGCGAGTTTCGAGGACATCTGGTACGCGCCCAGCTGGACCGGGCCGAGCAGCTTGGCGACGACCACCTTGTCGAACTGGTTGAGCAGCAGGTTGACCACGCTGCCCGCCCAGATCCAGCGGCTGAAATTCACGTAATGGCCGATTCCCGCGAAGGAGAAGCGCAGCGGCGGGCGCGGCGACATGCTGGTCCAGGTGAGCGCGGTCTTGAGCAGCTCGCCGGCGACCAGCCCGATCAGCACGGAATACGCGCCCGCGCCGGACAGCGCGCATACGAGGCCGATGGCGCAGTCGGTGAACGCGGCCGAGGTTTCGACGCCCGCCAGCTTCTGGAAGCCGCGCTGGCGGGTGACGACGAAATACGCCGGAGAGGCGATGCCGCGCAGCAGCGGCAGCACGGCGGCGAGCAGGATCAGTCCGACGGAACCGCTCAGATGAAACTGACTGCTCATGAACGGTGCGAGGGCGGCGAGCAGCAGGCCGATCGCCAGGCCGCGCATGGCGAGGGTGGTCCAGACGGCGCCGAGTTCGCTGTGGGTGGGCGCGTCGCGTCCTTGCACGACGGCCTGGGCAAGACCGGTATCGGAGAGCGATTCGGCGATGGCGACGGCGAGCAGCGCGATGCTGACGGCGCCGATGGCTTCCGGCCCGAGGATCCGGCCGATGGCGAGAAACTTGATGGCCACGAACCCGCGCACGACGACTTGCTGGAGCAGCACCCAGAACGCCGCATCGTGCTCGAAACGCGCGCGTGCCGGAAGAAAAGGAAGCCGGACCGATCTCACTCGAATTCCCCGCGCAGCTGAGATTTCAATTCGTGGCGCCGCGATATGTCGGTATCGCGTGCGGACCACCTTGCGAGCCGTTGCATTGCCTTGTCCGGACGGCGATGCGAGCGCGGCCACGCTTCTTTTCAGGCGACTGTGGCAAAAGTATCGTGCGCCGTGCCGCGACGGACGCCAACGCGTAGTCGAAATCGGCCCGAAATGGGTAGCAATGCGGATTGCGGGCGCGTCGCGGTTGCGAAGGGTGTTTTGGACGCTGCTCGGGGCATGCGGACGGCACGCAGAGGGCACGCAGAGGGCACGCAGAGGGCACGCAGAGGGCACGCGGATAAACGCTCACATATGGCGTCCGATGACGTGCGGCCGGTGCTAGTGTTGATTCGTCGGCGCAATCGACGGAGGTCGGCAGCGTTGTCCTGTCCGCTTCACGCGTGACCCACGTGCACAGAGACCGCAAGGGCCCCTGCGATGACCGAAAGCGTCTTCATCATCGAACCTGACTTCAGCGGCCACCGCTGGCGTTATGCCGAATGGGCAGCGAACGCGTACATGGAAGCGGGATTCCGATGTGCGATCGTGACGGACCCGTGCAACGAAGACCATCCGCTGGCGCGCAGGATTCGCGAGGCGGCGCCGTCCGGTCTCGACATCGTGTTCGTCGCGCCACCTGCGCGAAGCGGCGCGCTGGCCTCGAAGATGGGTTATGTCCGGATGCACCGGCAGTTCCGGCACATGTACGACGAAGCGAGCCGTGAGCGGCGGGCGGCGCTGGTCGTCGTGCCTTATGTCGATTACTTCCTGCTTGCGCTGCCGTTCCTGGGATCGCCGTTTGGCGCGACGCCGTGGGTGGGCATCACGATGCGCTCGAACTTTCATCATCACCGTGTGGGCGTGCGTGCGCCGCGCCGGCCTTTGGTCAATGCGGTCAAGGGGACGCTGTTCGCACGCGCGATCCGGGCGGGCGGCATGAAGACCTTGCTGACGATCGACCCGACCTTGCCGGACTGGTGGAAGCGCCGGTCGCATGCGGCAGGCGCGAGCATCGGCTATCTGGCTGATCCCTTTCCGGATGCGCGCGCCGCCGATCCGGCTGCCGCCCGTGCGCGGCTGGGGCTGTCGGACGGCACGCATGTGCTGGTGTACGGGGCGATCAACGATCGCAAGGGCGTGTTCGAGTTGATCGAGGCGTTGGGGCGGCGGGCGAGTGGATCGCATGGGCCGACGCTGGTGATTGCGGGGTCGCAGGATGTGGAGACGCGCGCCCGGCTGAGTGCGGCGCTGGCGGCGCTGACACCGGCGCCGGTGGTGTTCGACCGCTTCATTTCGAGCGAGGAGGAACTTGATCTGTTCTCGGCTTGCGATGTGGTGTGGCTGGGGTACAAGGGGCATTACGGGATGAGCGGCGTGCTGGTGCAGGCATATCGCTTCGGGAAGCCGGTCGTGGCGACGGCGGATGGACTGATTGGATGGTTCTGCCGGACCGGGGAGCTTGGACCCGTGGTCGAGGATCTGGCGGTTGCGTCGATCAACCGGGCACTCGATGATGTCCTCGCGACGAGGGGCCGGCCGCAGGTGGCCGGGCATCTGTTGGAGCGCAACACACTTGCGCAGTTTAAGGAGACTTTGAGGCAGGCGGTTTGAAGGTTTTCTGCTTGCGCTTGTTGTCGTTCGTTGTTCGCTTGCGCTTCGATGAACTTCCCGTTTTCGCGTCGGTCTATGCGCGCTGCCCCTCCCCGGGGCGGGATTCTGCGCGCTGGTCCTTCGTGTGTGTCTTTTGTGTTCGCCTGCGCTTCGATGGACTTCCCGCATTCGCGTCGGTGTATCAGCACTGCCCCTCCCCGGGGCGGGGGTAACTTTCTTTGCCGCTGCAAAGAAAGTCACCAAAGAAAGCAGCTTTCTTACCGCCCAGCGTCATCCTATGGGCGCAGCACAGAATCATGTTTCTGGCCCAGCACTAGCGAGTGCCCTTGTAGACCTAACCGGGCGTGGATCGCGGACCCACTGTGACATCGCACCATTGAACAAACTGGTACAGCCATTGAAAGCGCCGGCTCAGCGCTACGCGCTGCCGAAGGGTGTACACGGGAAACCAACGAGCGATTTGCGCGGTGAGATGGATTTGCCGGATAACAAGTCACGCGCGGACCTTTTTGACCGGACAGCAGCGCGCAGGAATCGAGACATGTAACACGTGTGTCAGGACATGGGTAACCTTCGGACCAATGACTCGTCCCGAGTCGATCATGAGTGGATTAGCAGCCTCGCGCATCTGAGCGGAGAGCGACACAAACTTGCTGTGTTACCTATGTCCTGACACACCTGTTACCCATGTCCTGAATCTACGCACGCCGATCGATACACCGGGTTCACGCGTGCACGCTCATCGGGCCATCTATCTCACCGCGCAAACCACTAGTTGGTGTCCCTTGCATACCCTTCGGCAGCGCGTAGCGCTGGGCCGGAACTTTCAGGTGCTGCACCAGTTCGTTGAACGGCAGTTTGTCCCAGTGGGTCCGCGATCCACGCCCGGTTAGGCCTATGAGGGCACTCTCTACTGCCGGGCCAGAAACATGGTTCTGTGTCGTGCCGCTAGATGACGCTGGGCGAGAAAAAAAGCTGCTTTCTTTGGTGACTTTCTTTGCAGCAGCAAAGAAAGTTACCCCCGCCCCGGGGAGGGGCAGTGCCAATAGACCGACGCGAAAGCGGGAAGTCCATGGAAGCGCTGGCGAACACAAAAGACTCACGTAAAGGACGAGAGCGCAGAATCCCGCCCCGGGGAGCGGCAATGCTAATAAACCGACGCGAATACAGGAAGCCCATAGAAGCGCAGGCGAACAACAACCAAGCGCACCGCAATGAAAACCGATCAAGCCTGCCTCCCCCCCACAAGATCAACCTCAACCTTCCTGCGAGCGGGAAACCACGCATCCCTGATGCGAAGAAAGGGAAACTCGACGGCCCGCGTCGTCACATACCCGACCACGATGGCGATAGCAAACTGCGCCCCCATGATGGCGAACCAGGCCGGAACAGCTGGCAGATGCAACGCCGCAGCCTTGCGAATCAGCATATCCCCGGGTGCGAGTGCAAGCGAGTGCCACAGATAGATGCCATACGAATAAACGCCGATCCACCCGATCACCCGATACACCTTCGACATCCGCCAGGAACCAGAATATTCGAGCGTCAGCACAATCAACGCACAGAACCCGACAGCCTGAACCGTGTACCCGATACTCTGATCCAGCGCGACATCGCGCGTCCCGAACACGAGCCAGAGCACGACCCCCACAACCATCGCGATCAACATCCGCTTGCGCCGCGCAATCGCCTGATACACCGCCGGCTTCATCCAGTAAAGCGCCGCGAGCATCACCCCGAACAACAGGCTGTCGATACGGTACTGCGTATAAAAAAACGTCCCCTGCAGATCCCCGCGATACACCGCGACACTGCGCGCAACGAGCACAACGAGACACAAGGTCCCGAGCACGCCAAGCAACGCATCCACCCGCGTACGCCAGCGCGCCAGCACGATCAACAACACCGGCAGGAACAGATAAAAATGCTCCTCGACCGCAAGACTCCAGGTCTGCGCAATCGACGACCCGAAGTAGTTCTGCATATGCGTGAGGTTCTGCACGAGAAAGGTATTCGCCGGATGCCGCCCGACAATCACATGGAACAGGATCAGCACGTAATACGCCGGCCAGATCTTGAAGATCCGCCGCACAATGAAGCGCCCCGCGTCGATGCGCCCCTGCTGCGCATACTGCTTGAGCAACAGCCCGCCCACCAGAAACCCCGACAACGTGAAGAACAGATTGACGCCCTCGTGACCGAAGTTCTTCAGCGGAAACTCGATCGCCGCAATGAACGCGCTGCCCGTCGGATACGAATGAAAGTGATACCCCATCACAGCGATGATCGCGAGCCCCCGGATGAAATCCAGTTCGATCGACCGGCTGGGTCCCTGCATGCGTGTCGCGCCGAACAAGCCCATGCTCTACCCCGTCTGCGAAGGTCGTTTATCGTCATCGAATCGCGCGCGTGCAACCGCGCCGCCGCAAACCGGCTCCGGCTTATCAATCTTCGTTCCGCCAATCCGGGACGATCCGCCAGAATCACGCCGTTTGCAGACATCGGCCCGCGCCGCCAGGGCACGCGACGCCAGCGTGGTGCGGCGCACATGCGCATCCGTCCTTTCGCGCCGAACGCTAGTCGCTGGACGCCGCCGCCGGCGGCACGCCGCATGGCCCGCTGTATAGTCGGTTCACCTTTCCGGCACGCCGGAAACGACGCATTCGCCGGGCGCATCGGCCCGGCACGGCATCGACACCGCGTTGAAGACTCGAAAGAGTGCTGCGATTCTCGAGAGAACGCCATGCGCAACAAGTTCGCCGTCGTCTGGGTCTGGCTGTTCCTGCTTCCGCTCGCGTTCGATTTCAAGGGCGCCGAAACGGCCAGCAAAGCCATCCAGATCCTGCTCACCGTGCCCTCGATTCTCGCGGGCTGCTTCCTGCTGCTCATCGCGCCGCGTTTCGCACAGCGCTCGCGCCTGCGCACGCTGGTTACATCGCTGTTCCTCATCACGATACTCGGCAGCATCGCCACCCAGGCCATGCAGGGCAACGACTCCGGCAACTACATGCGCGTGATCCTGCCGTTCGGGCAAATGCTGCTCGGCTATTTCGTCGCCTGCCGGCCATGGGACCCGAAGCGCCTCGGTCAGCTCGAACACGCCATGTACTGGTCGATGATCGCCTCCCTCGTCTTCAGCTTCGGCTTCGGCATGGCCACCGGCGGCAATCTCGAAAGCGTGCGCTTTCGCATCGTCTCGGTCACCTTCCTCTGTCTGCAGGGGCTGCTGCTGCACGAGTTCGTCGTGGTCAAGCGCTATACCCGCTTCACCGTGCTGCTGTTCCTCGCGACCATCGTCATCGAGTTGCTCAGCGTGACGCGCAGTCTCGTCGTCGGCACCGTGCTGCTGTTCGCCTTCGCCACCTGGCTCGCCGCGCCCTCGTTCAAGAAGCTGGTGCGCGCCGGCCTGCGCGCCGTCGCCTTGATGGCCCTGCTCGGCGCGCTCGCCGTCGCGGCCAGCACGTTCTTCCCCGGCGTCGGCGAACACTGGGTCCAGCGCATGTCGTTCAAGAAGGACACCGAGTCCGGCCGCGATCCGACCACCATCACGCGGCTCGCCGAAATGAAGGACCAGCTCGATCAGACCACCGCCTCGACGCTCGGCACGCTCGTCGGCATGGGCTACGGTCACGACTATCGCTATTCGCCCACTTACCTGCCCGACCTCGCCGGCCAGTTCACCAAGAAGGATTTCTACGCGATCAAGGAATGGTCCGCAGGCCACAATTTCTGGGTCTACCAGTTCTTCGCGGGCGGCCTGCTGTTCGGGCTCGCGCTGCCCATCGCGCTGCTCTGGGCGCTCTGGAAAGGCTCGATGGCCTATCGCTCGTGGCGTCATCGCGCGCCCGAAACGCTCTATCTGCCCGTGCTCGGCCGCGCGCTGCTGGTCGTCGCGGCGCTGCCCGCCACGTCGATCGGCGGCAATCCGCTCGGCAACCGCTTCTCGGGCGTCGTGTTCGGCGTGGCGCTCGGGCTGCTGGTCGCGTCCTATGCGCGCATCGCTCACGCCATGCGCATGCGCGCCGCCGAAACCGCCTCGCAGCAGGCACGCGCACGCCGGCGACAGGACGGCATGCCCGGCGCCATGCCGCCCGACCTGCGCCCGCACGACGAACCGTTGCCGGAAATCCTGCCGGCGCACAGCGCCGCCGCGCCAGGCCTGCCGCACGGCGCCGGACGCCACGAGCCGCCGCCCGGCGCCGGTTCGTTCGCGCCCAACGCCTGAAGTCGCTGCGCTCGCTCACGGACCCGCCCGCCCGTCATGAAGATCCTGCACCTGCTCTCCACCGTCGATCCACGCGCCGGCGGCCCCACCGAAGGCGTGCTGCAAAGCGGCCTCAGCCTGCGCGCGTTGGGCCACGAGGTCGAAGCGGCATCGCTGGATGCGCCCGATGCGCCCCATGTCGCGGGATTCGGCTTGCCACTGCACGCGCTCGGACCATCGCGCGGCTTCTACGGCCTGTGTCCGGCGCTGGTGCCCTGGCTGAAGGAACACGCGCCGCGCTTCGACGCGGTGATCGTCAACGGGCTGTGGCAGTACCACAGTTTCGGCGCATGGAAGGCCTTGCACGGCGGCGGCGTGCCGTACTACGTGTTTCCGCACGGCATGCTCGACCCTTGGTTCAAGCGGACCTATCCGCTCAAGCATCTGAAGAAATGCCTTTACTGGCCCTGGGCCGAGTATCGCGTGCTGCGCGATGCGCGCCGGGTATTGTTCACGACCGAGGAGGAGCGGCTGCTCGCGCGCGAATCCTTCCGGCTGTATCGCGCGAACGAGGAAGTGGTGGCATTCGGTACGCGGCCGCCACCCGCGGATTCGGCGGCCTTGCGCGAGGCCTTCCTCGCGAAGTTTCCGCAACTGGCGGGCCGGCGCATCATCCTGTTCCTCGGCCGCATCCACGAAAAGAAAGCGTGCGACGTGCTGCTGAAGGCTTTCGCGCGCGTGCGCGACATCGATGCGAACGCCCACCTCGTCATGGCAGGCCCCGACGACAACGCCTACGCCGCGCAGATGCGCGCACTGGCTGGCGAACTGGGTATCGCAGAGCGAATGACCTGGACCGGCATGCTGGCCGGCGATCTGAAATGGGGCGCCTTCCGCACGAGCGACCTCTTCGCGCTGACCTCGCATCAGGAAAACTTCGGCATTGCGGTGGCGGAGGCGCTTGGTTCGGGCCTGCCGGTGCTGATCTCCGACAAGGTCAACATCTGGCGCGAGGTACAGGCCGATGGCGCGGGCATCGTGACGGCGGATACCGTCGAAGGCGCGAGCTCAGGGCTGTCAGCCTGGCTGGCAATGGACCCCGCCGCGCGCGACGCGATGCGCAAGCAGGCGCTCGACACCTTCACGACACGCTTTCATGTGGAAGCGATGTCGCAGGATCTGCTGCGGGTCTTGCGCGAGAACGCCGACCTGCAAGGCGGCGCCTTCTCGCGCGATCAGTTCGCCGGCAAGCGCGCCTTGAGATAAGGCACGAAACCGTTCTGCACCGAGAGGATTTTCTTCGCGCAGTCGTCGAAGTCGGAGCCGCGTGCGCGCTCGTCTTCATACATGCCCTTGCATTGCGCAAACAGCGACACCGTCGCGCCGCCGCCGGCCGCGGCCACGCGCGTCGCCGAGAACACCGGCTTGCCCGAGCCGGACGGCACGTCGGTCTCGATCGCGTCGGCATCGGCGCGGGTCAGCCGCTCCTTCGAATTCTGCTCGACGTAGGTCTTGGTCAGCGCCCACACGGCGTCGCATTGCGCGGCATCGCGGCACGCGACGGTGGCGTTGCGCTGGGCGTCGTCGAGCGATTGCTGGGAGAGCATGAACAGGCGCTCCTTGCTTTGCTCCTTCTCGACGGACGAGCAGGCGGCGAGAGACATCGAAACGAGTGCGAGTGCAAGTAAGGCGGGCTTTTTCACGAGCGGGACACCAAAAAACCAGGTCGGACGGCGATTATAGCGATGCCCGCCCACCCCACGCCGTTTCCCGCCCGCGCTACTTCTTCGCCATCTGCAAGGGCAACGCGACCCCGGGCATATGCAGCGCCGACGCCGCCATGGGCAGCGTCTCGCCCGGCGCGTCGCTCCTGGCCGGCATGCCGGACGGCGTGACAGGCGCGCTGACGCTGTCGTCGCCCTTGATGACGCGCCCGAGATGACCCGCGAGCCGCAGGGTCAGCGCCGCGATCGTGATGGTCGGGAAATTCGCCCCGACCGTCGGAAAGACCGAGCTGCCCGCCACATACAGATTGCTCATGCCGTGGATCTTCAGGTTGCGATCCACCACGCCCTGCTTCTCCGAATCATGCATGCGCGTCGTGCCCATGTGATGCCACGTGCCTTCCAGCTGCGCGGGCCAGGGCTTGCCTTCGAGCGGCTCGTCGAGCGTCACGTCGGCCACGCCGCCGCGCTTCAGATCCGCCGCGATATGCGCCACCGTGCGGTCGAAGGTGCGCTTCACGAGCTCGGTCACGCGCCAGTCCACCTTCACGCGGTTCATGCCAAGGAAGTCCTTCTGGGCCGACAGCGTCACGCGGCTGTCGCGATTGGGCTCGGCTTCGACGATCGTCTGGATCTTCACCTCGGTGATCAGCGGACGCGGCTGCAACAGGCGGGCGAGACCGAAGCACGCGGTATCGACGGGATGGGTCGCCATCGCGAGCAGGTCCGCGGCCGTGCTGTAGCCGGGTTCGTCTTTCTTCAACAGCCGCTGCTTCATGCGGATCAGCGCCTCCGATCCCTTCGTGTTCTCGCCGCGGAACACCGAATAGAACCAGGCGCGCGCATTCAGCAGTTGCTCCTTTTCGAGCACCTGCTGCGTGAGCGCGAACTGCGACGAGATGAAGGTGCCGTGCGCCGATACCGCGCGGTTCTGATAGTGATATTTGATGTCGTAGAGCTTGTTGCGCGCCCACTGCTTCGTGAAGTGCACGTTCGCCGACATGATGCGCGGATGATCCATGAAATAGCGGCCCACCAGGTCATGGGCGTTGCCGAGGCCCGCCGCCTGCACCCGGTTCGAGGCCAGCAACAGGCGCGCATTCTCGATGCCGCCCGTCGCCAGCACGAAGACCTTCGCGCGCACCGCGAAGCGCCGGCTCGTCAGCGTGCCGACATCGATTTTCGTGACCGAACGCGCGTCGGCGTCGGTGTCGATATTGAGCGCGTTCGCGAACAGCATCACGCGCACGTGCTTCGCGTCCAGCAGATGCTGCCGATACACCTTGCCGAAGCGCACCGGCGGGCTGAACTGCGAGATCGTGTCGCGCACGGCGCCGCTCGGGAAAGGGTGGCGCCTGACGTCGTCGCGATGAATCGCCGCTTCCCAGTACGCCGGCTCGAAGTTGCCCTCGCCCAGTTGCAGCAACTGATGCGTGCGGGCGTAGTACGGCCGCAGTTCGTCGATACCGAACGGCCAGCCGCTGTCGGTCACCCAGTCGCGCTTCTCGAAGTCCCATGGGTCGAGCGGACGGCACCAGCCGCCCCAGCAATTGCTGCTGCCGCCGAGATAGCGGCTGCGGCAGCCGTCGGCGAATTCATACGGCACGCCGACGTTCTCGCCGCGATACAGGTCGCGGGTGTCGTCGTCCGGCTTGTAGCCGCCGCTTTCCAGCATGCAGGCGTCGATGCCCTGCTTTTCGAGTTCCAGCGCCAGCGTGATGCCCGCCACCCCCGCGCCGATGATGCACACCGTGGTCTCTATGACTGCGCCTTCTTCCACACTCCGGCTGTCGATGAACATGCCCCGTGCTCCCTCGTTCCGTGCTGTAGAGCGGTGTCACGCAATGCTCGATTGGTCACCGCGCTTCTCTGATCCAAGATCCCTGACGCCGTATCGCGCGCGCCGTGCGCACCGTGCACGCGGGCGATACGAACGATCCCGACGGTGTTCCTTTCGCGTGTTCGCAGCGCGCGCCTGTCGCGCAGCCGCGTTCCCCCGGAATACCGCTTCGGCTTCACGGCCTCCTTCGCAAGTCGGTCCACAAATCCCGGTGCTCGGGGCGGCTCCTTCGTGGAGCTCTTGGGCCGTCGCGCCGGCGCGTTGCCTGTCTCGCCGTCTGCAACGTCAGGTGCAACGTTGCAACGGCACACGCCACGAGCAGGGACGCCCTGCGCGTGGCGCATCGGTTCAAACGGGAAAACGCTTTCTGATGAAACGCACGGGATTGCCGCCGTACACGCCGTCCGCTTCGAGCGAGCGATGCACGACCGAGAGCGGCGTGACGACCGCCGACCGTCCGATGGTGACGCCCATCTGCACCACGCATTTGGATGTGATCCAGACGCCGTCCTCGATCACGATCGGTGCGACTTGCAGGTCCATGTTGCCGGCCACGTCATGCGAGCCCGTCGTCAGGAAGACGCCCTGCGAGATGCAGACATGATTGCCGATGCGAATCCCGGCCTGGTTGTAGATCCAGGCATCGACGCCGAACCAGCAGTGAGCGCCGACCTCGAGGTTCCACGGCGCCTTGACGCGAATGGGATGCGGCATGCGGCAGCCGCGGCCGATGCGTGCGCCGAACGCGCGCAGCAGCGCCACGCGCACGAACGACACGGGAATGAGTTTGTTGTTGATGAAACAGGCTTCGACGAAGAACCATACGAGCTCGGTCAGGAAGCCACGCCTGGCGACGAAGTTGCCGGGACCGGCCCGTGACAGGTCGATCACGCGGCCCGACGCCTTGGCGCCACGCGTCGCGCGTGCGCCGGCCTCCTCGGCGTGGCCGGCGCAACGCTCCCCGATCGCTTCGTCCATATGCCCCCCGCCCGTGTGCTGCTGCTCGCTGCTTCTGGCCCAAGGGCGCCTTGCGGCGCGCCACGCATATCGTTTGAATCGTTCGTCGTTCGCAGCTTCGTCTGCCGTCGAAGACCTGCGCGCGATGACGTGCACGAAGTCTTCCGGTGTCTGCTTGTCTTGCCCGCATGATCCGCGCTGAAGAGCGTTCTGTCGTTCACCCATTCGCGGGGAACGGACGCCTTCGCAGCGGCGGCATGCGGCGTGTGGTGAATGGATTATCGGCGAAGGGCGCGCGGCGTCACCCGCGCCTTCATGCGAATGGCCGCTTCAGCAAGGCTTTTGGCGTTAGCGGGCGGTGCCGCGCAATATGCTGTTTTCATGCGCCGGAAAAGCGTTTCCGCAGGCGGTCCGGCGCTCCCCGAAACGATGCGCGATGCCTCGTTGCGAAGCATGGCGAAACGTTGCAACAGGCCCGGAGAATCCGATGAAACATCAACCGCGCACGGCGCTGCGCTCGCTGTTCATGACCGCTCTCGCGGCCGCTGCATGCATGGCGACGCCCCTCGCGCACGCGGGCAACTTCTCGGATGCGGCGATCAGCAAGGGCGAAGCCGGCGGCGCCGCGCCGGCGGAAATGGACCTGCTCGGCAGTCCGGGCGCGTATGCGGACCCGTATGGCGCGCCGACCAACGGGCGCGGCGGACAGCGCGGCCCGATCACCAACGGGCAGACCGCGCAAGGCGTCTCGCCGACGGACAAGCTGCTCGCGCAACAGAACGGTTATGCCGGCAATGCGGGCGCGGGTGCGCGCCTGCGTGCGACCGGACGCAAGCCCGACACGAAGGCCACGATGATGCCGCAAGGCGCGGCGGCGGCGCTCTATCCGACGCCCAACGGCCTCAGGCCGCCCGCCGCCAATGCGGCGCGGGCGCGGGACATCTACAAGTCGCCTTATTGATTTGAAGGTCCGCGTCACGGGCGCGGTTCATGACGAACCGCGCCGAGGCAGACGCTATTCGATCTTCTCGACCTGCGGCAGGATCGGCGCGCGTTCCGTCATGCGCGCGAGCGTGACTTCAGGGCTGTCGACGGGCCGGGTCTGGGACACTGCCTCGCGCACTTCTGCCGCATTCGGCAGACGCGAGCCCGACAACTCGAACAGACGCTCTTCGAGCCGCGCGAACACCGCCGCCGGTGCGAGCCGTTCCTGCGCGAACAGACGGCCTTCCTCGCCGTGACGCGCGCGCTGTTCCGGATCGGCGACGAGCCGTTCGATCGCGCCGATCAGCGCCTGCGCATTCTCCGGCTCGATCACCTCGCCGCGCCCGCTGACGGCTTCGAACAATTCGGTGCCCGGATGCGCCATCGCGATCACGGCGCGCGCGCTCGCGAACATGCCGGTGAGCTTCGACGGCATCACGAGATCGGCGACGTCGCCGCGTTGCGGCAGCACGTGGATGTCGGCGAGATTGAGCAGTTCGTTGAGACGCTCGAGCGGCTGGAGACTGAGAAAGCGCGTGTTCGGCAAGCCGGCGCAGCGCTTCTGCAATTGCAGCCGCGTCGCGCCGTTGCCGCAGAACACGAAGACGATTTCCATGCGGCCGGCCAGCGCGGCGGCCGCCTCCGCCAGCACTTCGAGACCCTGCTTCGCACCCATGTTGCCGGAATAGAGCACGACCGGCGTATGCTCGCCGATGCCGAGTTCCCGACGGAAGGCGCTCGGACGATCGAGCGGAAAGATCGCGGCGGTGTCCACCCAGTTCGGCAGATGGAACACGCGTGACAGCGCGACGCCCTTGTTCACCGCGCGATCGACCATCTTGTCGGAGATCGACGACACCACGTCGAAGCGCTTCATCAGCCAGCGTTCGAACGCGAGCGCCAGGCGCCCGGCGCGCGGGTTCCTGAGCATGCCGAGGTCGAAGGCGGCATCGACCTCGAAGTCCTGGATATGCAGCCACGCGCGCGCGCCCGTCATGCGCGACAGCATCAGCGCGCCGGGCGCGTTGAGCAGGCTCGGCGCGATCGTCATCACGACATGGGGCCGCCACAGCGCATGACAGGCCAGCGCGGGCAGCGACGAACACGCGAACGAAGCCAGATGCAGCATGCGCTTCGCGCCGCTGGGCTTGGCCGGCACCCACAGCGGCGCGCGCCACAGCCGCACGCCCTCGCGCGTTTCGAAGCGATGCAGCCAGCTCCGGTAGCCCTGCCCCACCTTCCACTCCGGGTAATACGGCGGCGCGCAGACGACGCGTACCCGGTGGCCCGCGCAGGCCAGCGCCTCCGCCATTTCCGCCGTGTACTTGCCGGTACCCGTCAACTCGGGCGCATAGTTCAGCCCGTAGATAAGTATTCTCATGTGGTCCCTCGCCCGACATGCGCGCCTGGATGCGCGGGCGTGTCCTCGCCGCCCGGCAAAGCGCAGGCCGCCGGGTACGCAGGACCGCGTGCCCGACGGCGTTGGTGACAGCCTGTGGTCCCTCCTTAAGCGTCCTTCGGGTTCCTCCGCTCCAGTCTTGCTCAGTTCGTCAGCAGCAGCGCGCAGCCGCGCGCGATGTTGGCCGCTGCGGACGGCGGATCGAAGCGCTGGATCACGTCGGTGCAGCGCACGGCGACACCCGCCGTATCCGCGAACGCCTCCAGCGACTTCAGCATCACGCGATGCAGCGCCGGCACATCGCCGGCGGGAAAGGCATAGCCGGACACGCCGTCGACGACGAGTTCGGGCACACAGCCGCAACTCTCGCTGACGAGGACCGGACAACCATGGGCCAGCGCCTCGTTCGTCACGAGACCCCACGGCTCGCGCACGCTCGGCAGCACCATGCAGGTGGCGCCGAAATACTCGCGCGAGAGCGGCTCGTCCTGCAGACTGCCCAGGAACTGCACGGAGTCTTGCAGACCGGCATCGGCGACTTGCTGTTTCAACTGATTGCCGAGCGGTCCCGTGCCGACGATGCGCAACTCCGCATCCGGCACACGCTCCTTCAACATCCTGAACGCTTCGACGAGCGTGTTTATTCCTTTCTCCGCCGAGAGCCGTCCGACGAAGAGAAACACCGGCCGGCCGCCTTGCCGGTGCGCGCGCCGGTCGGACACGACGGTGTCCGGCGAGAACGCGCGCGGCATGGCGGCCGCCTGACACGGACTGAAGATCGCGTCCTGCTTCGCGCCGAGCGACATCAGATACTCGCGGCTGCGCATGCCGAACGCGAAGTAGCCGTCGCACAGCGTGAAGAACACGCGCTTCGGAATCGAGGTGAGCATGCGGCGCGGGTTGTCGCGCGCGGTCGAATCGCAGAACACCGCGCGACGCTTGCCCGTCACGATGCAGGCTCCCAGCATCGCCCAGTATTCGGGACGATGGTAGCCCGGCAAAACCACGAGATCCGCCTTGGTCCGGAGCACTTCCCACGTGAGGCGCATCGTCATGCGCCATCTCGGCACGTCTTCATAACAGCCGTTGAAGAGCTTCTTCATCGGGTAGCGGTGAAACGAATAGTCCACTTCCGAGAAGCCGATGCGGTCGTGTTCCGTGTCCGCGATCTGCACCATCGAATAGCGGATCGCGCCGGATCCGGAGATGTGGTGCAGCGCCGACAGCACCTCGCCCTTGTGCCGCGACCACACGACGTTGTGAAAGATGGTCACTGATGCAGACATTGTTGTTCTACCCTGTGTCGTTTTTGTCGTAAGCGATGCCGTCGCGCAACCGCTCACGCGGCAACCGGCGTCTGCTGCATCGATGCATAGCGCACCAGGAACTCCTCATACGTCGCGCGGATTCCCTCCTCCAGTCCGATCGACGCCTGCCATCCCATGCCGCCCAGCTTCGAGACATCGAGCAGCTTGCGCGGCGTGCCGTCGGGCCTGGTCGGATCGAACACCAGTTCGCCGTGAAAGCCCACCACGCGGCAGATCGTCTCCGCCAGCTCGCGGATGGTGAGATCCGTGCCCACGCCCACGTTGAACATGCCTTCGCCCACGTCCTGTTCCATCAGGAAGACGGCGGCGGCGGCGAGGTCGTCGACATGCAGGAACTCGCGGCGCGGCGTGCCCGAACCCCACACGGGCAGCGTCGTGTCGCCACGCAGGCGGGCTTCATGCGCCTTGCGCAGCAGCGCGGGCAGCACGTGACTGCTCTTCAGGTCGTAGTTGTCGTTCGGCCCGAAGAGGTTGGTCGGCATCAGCGAGACGAACTTCGTGCCGTACTGGCGGTTGTAGGCCTCGCACATCTTGAGACCGGCAATCTTCGCGATCGCGTAGGCCTCGTTGGTCGGCTCCAGCGCGGACTGCAGCAGGTATTCCTCGCGGATAGGCTGCGGACAGTCCTTCGGATAGATGCACGACGACCCGAAGAAGATCAGCTTCGACACGTTCCAGCGGCACGCCGCATGGATCACGTTGGTTTCGATCGCCAGGTTCTCGTAGATGAACGAGGCGGGCAGCGTCGAATTCGCGAGAATGCCGCCCACGCGCGCCGCCGCGAGCAGCACCACGTCGATCTTCTCTTCCTCGAAGAACAGGTTCACACCGCCCTGGTCGGTCAGGTCGAGATGCGCCTTCGTGCGGGTGACGATGTTCCGGTAGCCGGCGTCCGTGAGGCGGCGCACGAGCGCCGAGCCGACCATGCCGCGATGTCCTGCCACGAAGATTCGTGCGTGCTTGTCCATGCGCTTACTCGTGATGTTCGAGGGCCTTGAAACCGGCGAGCGTGACGAGCGCGTCGCGCCGGGCAATTTGAAAATCGGCGCGCACCATCTCCTTGACGAGCGCCGCGAACGGGGTGGCGGGCCGCCAGCCGAGCCGGGCGTGCGCCTTGGAGGGATCGCCGAGCAGGGTTTCGACTTCGGTCGGCCGGAAATAGCGCGGATCCACCCGCACGATCACCTGTCCCGGCGCGAGCTTGGTTTCGCGGCTCTCGACGTGGTCCACGATGCCCACCTCGTCCACGCCCTCGCCCTCGAAGCGCACGTGCACGCCGAGTTCGGCGGCCGCCTGCTGGACGAATTCGCGCACGCTGTACTGCACCCCGGTGGCGATGACGAAATCCTCAGGCTTGTCCTGCTGGAGCATCATCCACTGCATCTCGACGTAGTCGCGCGCATGGCCCCAGTCGCGCAGCGCGGAGAGGTTGCCGAGATAGACGTCGTCCTGCAGGCCCACGCCGATGCGGGCGATCGCGCGCGTGATCTTGCGCGTAACGAAGGTTTCCCCGCGCACCGGCGACTCGTGGTTGAAGAGAATCCCGTTGCACGCGTACATGCCATAGGCCTCGCGGTAGTTCACCGTGATCCAGTAGGCATACAGCTTGGCGACCGCGTACGGGCTGCGCGGATAGAACGGCGTGGTCTCGCGCTGCGGGATTTCCTGGACCAGCCCGTATAGTTCGGATGTCGAAGCTTGATAGAACCGCGTTTTTTTCTCGAGGCCGAGAATGCGTATTGCCTCGAGAATGCGCAGCGCGCCGAGGCCGTCGGCGTTCGCGGTGTACTCAGGTTCCTCGAACGACACCGCCACATGGCTCTGCGCGGCGAGGTTGTAGATCTCATCCGGCATCACGCGCTGGATGATGCGCACGAGGCTCGTCGAATCCGTCAGGTCTCCGTGATGCAGGAACAGGCGCTGGTCCGCTTCGTGCGGATCGCGGTACAGATGGTCGATGCGGTCGGTGTTGAAGAGCGAACTCCGGCGTTTGATGCCGTGCACTTCGTACCCCTTGCTGAGCAGCAGTTCGGCAAGATACGACCCGTCTTGCCCAGTGATGCCCGTGATCAACGCGACTTTGCGGTCCATGCGTAACCTCTCCATCTTCGGTCTCAAGATGCGGCGCGCGGGGACGCGCCGACATTGTTGTACCGGGCACTTCTACCGAGCTATTGTTTTGCGCTGGTCACTCCGCGATGCTTTCGTAGCCGTAATACCCGGCGTATGTACTTCCCATCAACATTTTCGACTGCGGCACGTCGGTCAGCAGCACGCCCTTCATGTTCACGCCGCCGTGGTGCAGGCGCTTCATCGTCTCGCCGATCTCCTGCACCTGGTTCTTGCCATGCCGCACGACGAGCAGGCTCGTGCCCGCGTGCTTGCCGATGACGGTCGCGTCGGTGACAGCCAGCACGGGCGGCGTGTCGATGATCACGAGGTCGTAGCGCTGCTTCAGTTCACCGAGCACCTCGCCCAGCCGGTCGCTCGCGAGCAGCTCCGACGGATGCGAGGGCAGCGAGCCCTTGGTGATGAGGTCGACGCCCGGCAGGACGTCGGTGAGGATCGCGCTCGCCACGTCCGCGCCCATCAGCACGTCGGAGAGGCCCGGCGAGTGACGCACGCCGAAGTGCGAGTGGATGTCGCCGCGGCGCATGTCGCCGTCGATCAGCAGCACGCGCTTGCGGGTCGAGGCCACCAGGGTCGCGAGGTTCACGGAAAGGAACGACTTGCCCGCCTCCGGCCGCGAGCCGGTCAGCATGACGACGTTGTTGCGGGCATCGGCGAGTTGCAGTTGCAGCGAGGTGCGCAAGCCGCGAATGCCTTCCACGGCCGCATCTTCCGGCGCCTGCGCCGCGAGCACGTGCAGCCCTTCGCGGCGCATGCCGACCTTGCGTTGCAGGCGCAGTTGCTGGGTGCTGCGCGGCACGATCGCGAAGACGCGCACGCCCAGTTGCTTCTCGATCTCCTCCGGCCGCTCGACGCCGCCATACAGCGACTTGCGCACGAACGCGAGCAGGATGCCGAGCACGAGGCCCACGCCCGCCGAGATCAGGATCACGAGCACGCGCTTCGGGCGCACCGGATCGTCCGGCGTCTGCGCGAAATCGACGACGCGCACGTTGCCGATCTGCCCCGCCTTGGCGATGCGCAGCTGCTGCGCGCTGTTCAGGAGATTGGTGTAGAGCTCGGTATTGACGCGCACGTCGCGCAGATAGCGCAGCGCGGTCTGCTCGGTATCGGGCAGCGTCGACACGTTCTTGGCCATGCGCGACTGCGCGCCGGTCAGCGAGGCAATCTGTGCGTCGAGCGCCTGCACCGAAGGATGGTTCGCGGTGAAGCGCAGCGACAGTTCGGCGCGCTGCTGCTGCAGGTCCGAGAGCTTGGTCTTGTTGTCGACGATCTGCTGGAGCAGCAGGCGGCTCTCTTCCGAAAGATCCACCGTGCCCTGCTTGTTGCGGAACGAGTTGTACTTCTGCTCGGATTCGTCGAGCTGCTTCTTGAGGATCGGCAACTGCTGGTCGAGGAACGCGAGCGTGTGCTCCGCTTCGGCCGAGCGCTTCTCCGAATCCTGCGCGACGTAGCGGTTCGCGATGTTATTGACGATCTGCGCGACTTCCTTCGGGTTGCTGCCTTCCAGGCTGAGTCCGATGATGCCCGACTGCAACGCCGTTTCCGCGACCGTCAGGCGCTTCTGCAGGCTGTCGATGGTGGTGAGCGTCGAGAAGCGCTGCAACTCGAACTGCACGCCCGGGTTGCCGACGAGCTTGTCCACCTTGAGCTTGACCGGCCCCTGCTGCGTCACGCCGGTTGCTTCCTGGCCCACGCGGCCCGTGAGAATGGCGACCCCGTCCGGATCGTTCAGCACATAGCTGCCGTTCTCGCCCGCGACCAGCGTGAACTTCTTGTCGTAGAGATCCTTCGGCGTATCGAAGAGCGGCACCTCGATCTGCTCGCCGCCCCATGCGAAGCGCGACAGATAACCCGAGGGCACCGCCATGTTGAACATCGAGAACGCGCTGCCGAGCAGTCCGCCCAGCACCGGGAAGCCATGCGGCACCGCGCTGATGTCGAGATGCAGGCGGCGCACCGCGTTGTCCACCACGAGGCGCGAACGCAGCAGTTCGATCTGCGCGGCCGTGGTGGCCTTGCCGTCGAACATCTGCGACACGGCCTGCACGGCATTGGCGTTCGCGTTCGGGTTGTTGTTCGGGTTCGTTTCCTCGACCTGGATGAGCGCGTCCGCCTTGTAGGTCGGCGTCGCGATGAACGCGTACGCTGTGCCCAGTGCGACCACGGCGAGCATCACGATTGTCACGAGCTTCCAGTTGCCGAGTACGGCCGCCAGATAGTCGGAAAGCCGCAATTCGTCGCCCGTCGATACGTCGGAGTATCGTGAATCGAAGTTCATCGCCATGGTCTCGCTCGCTCAGTTCTTGAAAACGAACAAACAAACCACCGGCGCGCCCCTGCGCGCCGGTCACAACCCTTACTTCGTCAGGACGGCTGCCGTCAGACCGGCGTTGATGGCAGGCAGGAGCAGGTTCAGCACACGCGAGAAGCGAACCAGTCCGTTGTTGTCCACGTAGACCACGTCATGCGGCTGCAGCTCGAAGCCGTTCGCGAGCAGCATCGACACCGGCGAACGCGCGTCGAGGTGATACACCTCGGGCTGGTCGGTCTGGCCGTTGCGGATCACGTACACCTGCTTCGGATCGGACGTCTCCGGGTTGAAGCTGCCCGCCTGCGACACCGCATCCGACAGCGTCAGCTTGCCGTTGCGCATCGGGATCACGGTGGCCGGCTTCGACACTTCGCCCATCACATAGACGCCGTTGTCTTCGCGCGAGTCGATGCGCAGCGCATCGCCCGGCTTGAGCATGATGTCCGACGGGCTCTTGCCCTTCGACGTCATGCCCGCCATGTTGATGTGATACGTGACGCCGTCGCGGATCAGCGTGACGCGGCTTTGATCCGCCGTCGTCGCGAAGCCGCCCGCGCGGCCGATGGCCTCGGTGAGCGTCATCGGAATGTCGTTGATCTGCTGCGAGCCCGGCGTGCGGACATCGCCGTCGATATACACCTGCGACGCACGGAACGATGCAACCCGCACCGTCACCTGCGGCTTCACGAATACCTTCGAGAGCTCCTGATAGAGCTCGCGCTGCACCTGGCCTTCGGTCTTGCCTTCCACATGCAGCGGACGGTTGACGTACGGGAACTGCAGGTTGCCGTCGGCATCGACGACGAAGCCCGGCGCGGCATCCGCGGTACGCGTCTGCTGCGGCGGCTGGCCGAGCGCGGCGACGAGTTCCGGGTGATCCCACACGGTGATCTGCAGCACGTCGCCGACGCCGAGCTTGTACGCGCCGGCCTTGCCGTACAGCGAGGCGTTCGGATCGCCCGTGACGACCGGTTGCGCGGCCTTCATCTTGCGCACGAGCGAGAGGTCGATCGGCGTGATCGGAATGTTGACCGTGGATGCAGGATCGCCCTGGTCGTTCGAGGTCTCGACGAGTTGCGCCGGTTGTTCGAAGTGCATGCCCGGCGCCAGACCGCAGCCCGCGAACAGCACGGTGAAGGAAGCAGCCGCAGCCAGGCTCGTGAGGCGGAACATGCGCGACACGTTGGTATTGGCGGCCATGGAGGTGGTGCCCGGTTGTTGTTGATTGTGCATAATGGTCGTCCCCTACATCAGTAAGCGTTGGTGTGGCGTAGTCCCTTGAAGATCGTTGCGGCGATGATTCTCATGTCGAGGCCGAACGACCAGTTACCCAGGTAGTACAAATCGTGTGCGACGCGTCCTTCCATCTTCTCGATGCGATCAGTCTCTCCTCGAAATCCGTTGACCTGGGCCCAGCCGGTAATGCCCGGCTTGATCCGGTAACGATGGATGTACCCCGATACGACCTTCTGATACAGGTCGTCATGCTCCAGTGCGTGTGGACGCGGGCCCACGACCGACATGTCGCCGAACAGAACGTTGAGGAACTGCGGCAGCTCATCGAGGCTGGTACGGCGCAGGAACGCTCCGACCCGGGTCACGCGCGGGTCGCCGCGCGTGGCCTGCTGGAGCACTCCGGCCTGTTCCGTATGCAGACGCATTGAACGGAATTTGTAGATTCGGAAGACGCGGCCATCCGCGCCCTTGCGGCGTTGCCTGAAGAACACCGGGCCGCGCGAGGTCAGCTTGATCGCAAGCGCGATGCCGATCATCAGCGGCGCGACGGCGATCAGCGCGGCGAGCGCGAACGCGCGGTCGAACAGTTCCTTTTTCAGCAGCGCCGATGCCGACAGCGGCGACGCCACCAGGTTGATCGCGGGCGTGCCGAGCAGATCCGTCACGCCGCTTTCGAACAGCGCGAGGCTGCGCACGTCCGGGATGAAACGCACGTTGATGAGGTCGTCGCGGAACTCGTTCACGAAGCGCAGGATCATGCGTTCCTGCGACAGCGGCAGCGCGAGCCACACTTCATCGACATGCTGGGTGCGCACGTAGTTGACGAAGGCCTCGTAATTCTCGAACACCGGCACATGCGTGTTGATCGTGCCGGTCTCCGGCGCCGCATTGAAGACGGCGGTGGCGCGGAAACCGGAGTCGGTGGCGCGGTCGACCTTGCGGATCATCGAATGGCAGTGCCGCCCGCAGCCGACGATTGCCACCTGATGCAGGTTCATGCCCGCATGACGCATGTGCGCGAGCACCGCGTGCGTGATCAGCCGGCCGGCGATCATCAGGCCGCCGGACATCGCGGTCCAGTAAGCGAACCAGAGGCGCGACACATAGTCGAGGCGATGCAGCGAGAACATCAGCGCCAGGGCGCAGCCTTGCACGACCAGCCAGCCGAGCGACACCTGGCAGGCCAGTTGCAGCTTGCTGCGGCCGCGCCACGACTGATACACGCCGAAGCCCGGAAACAGGGCGAGCGAGAACGCCGCCGCGAACGCGACGAACGCCACCGAATAGGCGTGAGCCTCGATGTACTCGAACCTGATCTGCGATGCCACGGCCGCGCCGCCGACGATCACGATGACGTCGAACAGCCTGGCCAGCAATCCCTGTAAATCGCGCATGTCATTCCCCCGAATGCTTATCGCCCGTGTACCGCACCCGCTCGTGTCCTCCCTCGCCAGCCAGTCTTGGATCTGGTGTGAAGCCGCTGCAAAGAAGTGTCGCGTGTTGCCCGTTTGTTACTCTCAAGCCGTGCTCAGTTGCAGCGGCCGTAGGTGTCGTCGAAGCGCACGATGTCGTCTTCGCCGAGATAACTGCCCGACTGCACCTCGATGATCTCGAGCGGCACCTTGCCCGGGTTCTCCAGCCGATGCGTCACGCCGAGCGGAATGAAGGTCGACTGGTTTTCGGACAACATGAACTGCTCGTCGCCGCGCGTGACCAGCGCCGTGCCGCACACGACGATCCAGTGCTCCGCGCGGTGGTGATGCATCTGCAACGAGAGCTTCGAACCCGGCGACACCACGATGCGTTTCACCTGGAAGCGCTCGCCGTGTTCGATCGAATCGTAGAAGCCCCACGGACGGCGCACCTTGCGATGCGCGTTCGCTTCAGGCGCGTGCTGCTCGCGGATGCGCGCCACCAGCCCCTTGATGTCCTGCACGCGCGAACGGTCCGCCACCAGCACGGCGTCGTCCGTCTCGACCACGATGATGTTGGTCGTGCCGACGCACGCCACCAGGCGGCCGCCTTCAGAACGCGCATAGCTCGACGTGGCGCCTTCGAACATCACCCGGCCGCTCGCGACGTTGCCCGACTCGTCCTTGTCCATCGCGTCCCACACGGCGTCCCACGAGCCGAGGTCGGACCAGCCCGCCACCAGCGGCACCACCACGCCGTCGCACGGCCGGTTGTTCGTGCCGATGTGCTCCATCACCGCGTAGTCGATCGAATCCGACGGCGCGCAGCCAAACTCGGCGGCCGACGGACGCATGAACTTGCCGTCGTCGCGGCCTTCCGCGAGCGCGGCGCGGCAGGCCGCGTGCATCTCGCCATTGAGCTTCTGCAACGCGGCGAGCCACACGCTCGCGCGCACCACGAAAATGCCGCTGTTCCACCAGTACGTGCCCGCCGCGACGTATTGCGTCGCGAGTTCGGCCGCGGGCTTCTCGACGAAGCGCTCGATCTTGTGCGCGCCGTCTTCCAGCGCCTCGCCCAGGCGGATGTAGCCGAAGCCGGTGTCGGGGCGCGTCGGCGGAATGCCGAGCGTCGCGATCACGCCGCGCGCCGCGTGCTCCGCCGCGATGGCGATCGCGCGATGCAGCGCCGGCAGGTCGGCGATCGAGTGATCGGCGGGCATCGCGACCATGATCGCGTCCTCGCCGTCCTTGATCGCCGCGAGTGCTGCGAGCGTCAGCGCGGGCGCCGTATCGCGGCGCGCCGGCTCGACGATGATGCGGGCATCGACACCTGCCTCGCGGGTCTGCTCTTCCGTGGTGAAGCGATGTTCCTCGCCGCACACGATGATCGGTGCAGCGGCCACCTTGAAATCGCCCGAGAAACCCTTGAGGCGCCCGACGGTGGCCTGCAGCAGCGAATCACGGCCGACGATGCCGATCAGCTGCTTCGGGAATTGTTCACGGGACATCGGCCACAGGCGTGTACCCGAGCCGCCGGCGAGAATGACCGGGACAAGCCTGCGGCACGCGGCCGTCTCCATGCTCGTCGTGCCAGTCATCGTCTCGCCTACCGTGCGTGCCTCATTCGTCATATGGACTCCTGCCTGCGATTTCGGTCGGGCAGCACACTGCCGCCCGAGAATGATTGAGTGCCGAACCGTTCTGGTCCGGCCAAACCTTCGACGCTTTACGCCATCGTTGTTCAGACCATGCGCGCTAGCGCGCGTATCAGCCGTTCGGCCGTTCAGCCGTTTGCTTCGCGCCTGCTCTGCGTCCGGTACTCGGTCGGAGAGATCAGGAGGCGCTTGCGGAAAATCTTCGCCAGCCGGTCGCCGTTGCCCATGCCGCTGCGGCGCGCGATCTTGTCGACCGGCAGTTCCGAATCCGTCAGCAGCGCACAGGTGACGGCAAGCCGCGCCTGCAACAGGTAATCGGACGGCGTGATGCCCATCTCGATCTTGAAGCGGCGCAGGAAGTTGCGTTCGCTCATCGCGGCTACCTGCGCCGCATCCACCACCGAGATTGGCCGCTCGCAGTTGTCCTGCAGCCAGCGCGCCGCCGCCCGGATCTTGTCGCCGGCGGACGCCGCGCCGCTGTCGCCGAGAATCGACACCAGCTTCGCCGCCGAACCCGGCATCAGGCGCTCCGCGACGCTGCGCGACACGTCGATGCCGAGGTCGCGCTTCACGATCAGCAGCGCGCCCTTCATCGACTCGTAGCGGTCGCCAGCGTCGGCCGACTGCTCTTCTCGCACCAGATGGATCATGGCGCCGCCGTAGCGCGCCTGCGGATCCTGCACCTGGCCGATGCCCGCGGCGTCGAGCACCTTGCGGCCCTCGGAGATGGCGCGGACCACGGTGGTCTTGGTCTGCACGCGGCGCAGCCATTCGACGATGCGATCGTCCTTCGCGGCGCTTTCCGCGCCACGGCCGCCGGCGACGAACAGCGCGTCGAAGCCGCCGTAGTGACGCGCGTCCAGGCCGTCGGTCCACACGCGCACCGACGAGGAGCACGCAACGTTGCCGCCTTCCACCGACAGGAAACGGACGTCGTAGGTGCAGTCCACGCGGGACCGTGCCGACGACAGCTCGTTGGCCATGTGGAAGACTTCCGCGACGATCCCCGCGCCCAGCAGGGAGAATCCGTCGAACAGCAGGATCGCAATGCGGCGGACCTCGGTCTGCGAGGTTCGCGCCGCGGGCGGCGTCCAACCCATGACTGCGGGTTCGAGATTGGCGTAAGGCATGGTCATCCTCTGCAGCTTTGTTTCCAATGAGGTGCGGAAGAGTTCTCGGTCATTGCGGCGCATCAAAGGAGTTTCCCGAACTTCGCCGGGTTACCGTGACCGATTGGAACGGAGTGATGGCGGAATCGATCCGCTGGCTTGAATAATAAGCAGACAAACTTTTTTGTGCTCTAGATTTTCGCGCTTGAACCACAAAATCTGTCGCGCTATGAGGGTGAGCGCACATTGATATCCCTCCCCAAATTCGGAATGCGCCGCTTTCTAAAGAATCACGCGATAAAGACGTGATTTGTCATACAAACTTTTAGTCCGCGACTTAGTGCAATCCGCGCCCGCGAGCCGCTTGATCGGCCATGGACAAAGCCTGAAAGCCACGCTCCGCGGCCCTGTACGGCTGGCACGGCGGGGTTTGGCGCAGGTCGGAGCAAAGAAACTGATTCAACCATGAAACATCGCGCGGTTCAGAGACCGGCCAGCGTATCGCGGCAATCGGAAATTTTTTGCCGTTCGCGGCGGTTCAGAACTCGGTCTTAATCCGGCTTTCGTACACCCGGTTAATCCCGTAATTGGCGATGTATTAACTGATTGCTATTTTTTCCCGGTGATTGAATCACGCGCTTTTTGATTTTAAATTAATCATCATAATGCCGGCTTACTGGCAAATCTGAAGACATGGCTTATTAACTCCGATGCTGCACCGCGAAACGGCCGCAAGCGCGGCACGTCCGCGTATCCGCCGGGAAACGGCAACTGACGCGTCCGCCATTCTCTAGCGTTTTGCGGCGGCGCAGGTCCGTCGCGGATTTTCTCCACGCCATTGAAAGCGGCTGTAATCATCGGGAGAATACACACGCTTGCTCGCAAACCTCTCATGTCATTCAAATCACGTTGCTTTGACGCGGCGAAACAGTGTCCGCGCCGGTCAGCTTTGCCGATTTTCTAGGTCGGATGCAGTTGTCGTGGTCATCCTTCCATGTTTCACTCCTGAAATTGGATGAGCGCTCACGCACATGGCTGCCATCCCGGAGCGTTCACATTCGCAACGCAGGCACCCGGTCCAGCATTCTTCCGACGACGCACGCCCACGCGTGCGCGCGCGCACGGTAGCCCGCCGGCGCAGGCAGCATCGTGTGCGCTTGGCGCGTGGCCCGAGCGCCTTCGCCGCATCGGCGGCACGCAGCGCTCATGCGCCAGGCTCACGATGAACCGGAAACCCGCTTCGCGTTTCACCGCCCCTCGTCGAACCCTGCGCGTCCCGCAGGCGCGCATCGCCATGGCCGCGGGCGCGCTGCTGGCGCTGAGCGCCTGCGACAAGCCAGGCCCCGCCGAGACGCTGGCCACCCGCATCGAGACGCTCGCGGCGGAGGGACCCGGCGCCCCGCGCGCGGCGCTCGTGAAGGTCGCCGAAAACGAGGCGCCGGACCCGGCCGACACCCCGCCCCTGCGTTGCAGCGCGCCCACGCCGCCCGTCGCGGCGAAAGCGGGCGGCGATCCGATCGAAGCCGATACGCCCGGCAGCGACGGCACGCGCATGTTTCCGCTCGATGCCCCCGTGCGCATCGCGATCACCACGCGAACCCAGGCCGCCGACACCGTCGAATGGCAGATCCGCGATGCCTGGAACACCCGGAAGGCCAGCGGCAGTTTTCCGGTGAAGGCCCAGCCGGGCACCTACACGCTCGCCTGCACGTCGGAGGCGGCGGGATACTTCTCCGTCAGCGCCTCGCTCGCTTCGGGCAAGAGCACGCTGCCGATGCGCGGCACCCGGGCCGCGGGCATCGCGACTTTCGGCGTGCTGCCGGACGTGTCGCCCGCGCTTCCGCCCGTCACCTTCGCGCATCCCGACCAGCACCGCTTCGGCGGGCAAGGCTCCGCGTATCTCAAGCCCGGCGAGGAATGCTGCTCGGGCGACGGCTATCGGCCGCTGTACACGGACCTCGGCCTCACCTGGGTGAACGACAACCGCAACTGGTACGTGACCGAGGAAAAAGGCCCGAACACCTTCAACGCCAGCGCCGACAATCTCGCGGCCTATTTCAAGCCCGGCGACCTGCTGCGCCTCATCCAGCTCGACGGCATCCCCGCCTGGGCCAGTCCGACGAAGGAGCGCACGCACAGCTGGGCGCCGTTCTCGCTCGATGCATACAGCGCCTATATGAAGCGTGTGGGCGAGGAATCGAACACGGTGCGCAAGACCTGGTTCGCGCGGCAGACGCACAACTACTACCAGGTGACCTGGGAGCCCGACTACGAAGGCGGACTGCCGTGGAAGGATACGGACGCCCATCTCGTCGCGCTGTACAAGGCCACGCACGATGCCATCCACGCCGGCGATCCGAACGCGGTCGTGATGGGGCTGACGCTGTCGAATCTGGCGTCGAACACGAAATGGCTGAGACGCCTCGCGCCGCTCGGCATCGGCAAGTATCTCGACGGCGTCAGCGCGCATGGCTATTACGATGTCGGCACGTCGCCGTCGCATCCGCCGGAGCGCTTCGACGCCTCCCCGGCCACCGCCGCGAAAGCGATGCCGGGCATGATGCGCGACCTGCGCCGCGCAATGACCGAGGTGGTCAGGCCCGGCGCGAAGCTGTTCGTCACCGAGACGGGCGTGAGCTATGACATCGGCAGCAAATACGGGCTGACCTCGCCCGGCTGGAACGTGCTGTATGCGCAGGGCGCGGTGGTCGCGCGCGCCCATCTGATCCTGCTCGGCGAAGGCGCGGACGTGAGCTTCGTGTTCTATTCCGCCGACATCCCCAACGAGATCGGCTACGGCATCTTCTTCGACCTCGTGAACCCACAGGGCGGCTTCGGGCAGAAGCAGATCAGTCCGAAGCCCGCCGCGATGGCGGTCGCCGCGATGACGCGTCTCATCGACGGCACGACCACGCTGGGCCCGGTGAAGGACACGCCGAAGGGCGTCTATGCCTATGCGTTCCAGCGCCTCAACAACGGCCGCGTCGTGACCGCGCTGTGGACGCACGACAATGCCGCCTGGCCCGGCGCCAACGGCTTCGATGCCACGCGCGCGGTGAACTACCGGCTTGCCGTGGACGCGCCGGGCAAGTCCGGCTCGGTCACCGTGTTCGACATGATGGGCAACGCCTCGACGGTGCCGTACAGCGACGGCCAGGTGCCGCTCGTGCTCACGGCCGCGCCGGTCTATGTCGTGTCGAACAATGCCGAATCGATGCGCGCGAACGTGATGCGTCCGGCCGGCTATGTCGGTCAGTGAGCGATGGTCCAGGCCGCGTGCCGCATGGCCTGCGCTGACGGCATTCAGGCGGTTTTCGCCAGTGCCGCGCATGCCGGCGGAGCGCCCCCGCGCGCTACACTCGATTCGCAATGAACCCGGCCACGATGGACGCGACCTACGGAGCGGCGATGCTGAGCGAGGCGGATTTCCTGACCGTGGTGCGGCTCACGCCGCTGGTCTCGATCGACCTGATCGTCACCGACGGCAACCGGCATGTTTTGTTAGGACGGCGGCGCAACCGGCCGGCGCAGGGCACCTGGTTCGTGCCGGGCGGACGCATCGCCAAGGACGAATCGCTCGATGGCGCATTCACGCGCATCGCCCACAACGAGCTGGGCGTGGCCAGCATGGAGCGCGCGGGAGCGCGCTTCTTCGGCGTGTATGAACACCGCTACGACGACAACTTCGCGGGCGCCGGCGGCTTCGGCACGCACTATGTCGTGCTCGCCTACACGCTGACGCTGAACGCCACGGTGGCCATCGGCCGCTTCGACCAGCACAGCGAATATCAATGGCTCTCGCGCGACGAACTGCTCGCGCGCGACGACGTCCACGAGAACACCAAGGCGTACTTCCGCTGAGCGTGCGCACGTGCGCCGGCGCTCAAAAGACAAACGGCGCGCATCGCTGCGCGCCGCCCATCCTTCCCGCCAAGAAACTGGTTATGCCTCGACCACCGGGCACGCGCTCGCGTCGTCCGCGGCAGGCGTGGCCACTGCCTGTTGCTCCTGTTGCTGCGCTTGTTGCTGCTCTTGCTGCGCACCGAACTGCGCGCGCAGATAGCGCTCGAACTCGTCGCGCACTTCAGGATGACGCAGCGCGAATTCGACCGTTGCCTTCAGGTAGCCGAGCTTGCTGCCGCAATCGAAGCGCTTGCCGCGATAACGGAACGCCAGCACTTGCTCCTGCGTAAGCAGCGCCTGGATCGCATCGGTCAGCTGGATCTCGCCGCCTGCGCCGGGCGTCTGCTTGCGCAGGAAGTCGAACACGCGCGGCATCAGCACATAGCGGCCGACCACGCCGAAGTTCGACGGCGCCAGCGCCGGCTCCGGCTTCTCGACCATGCGCGAGAGCTTGAAGAGCCCGTCGTCCCACGGCTTGCCTTCGATCACGCCATACGAGCGCGAGTCCTGCCGGTCGATCTCCTCCACGCCGATCACCGACGAATGATAGTGATCGAAGACATCGACCATCTGCGAGAGCACCGGCGGCTCGCCGTCGAGCAGGTCATCGGCGAGCACGACCGCGAACGGCTCGGCACCGACCAGCTTTTCCGCGCACAGCACCGCGTGACCCAGTCCGAGCGCTTCCGCCTGGCGCACATAGATGCAGTTGACATGACTCGGCTTGATGCTGCGCACGAGGTCGAGCAGCTTCTGCTTGCCGCGCGCTTCGAGCTCGGACTCGATCTCGTAGGACTTGTCGAAATGATCTTCGATCGCGCGCTTGCTGCGGCCGGTGACGAAGATCATCTCGGTGATACCCGCGGCCATCGCTTCCTCGACCGCATACTGGATCAGCGGCTTGTCGACCACCGGCAGCATTTCCTTTGGGCTCGCCTTGGTGGCCGGAAGGAAGCGCGTGCCGAGGCCCGCGACAGGAAACACCGCCTTGCGTACTTTGAGCATCGGCTCACCTCGTGTCATGGTTGTCGGGGAGGCATGCCCGATGCGTCGTCGAGCGTTTGCGGCACGCCTCTTGTTATGAGAAAAGCGTCGTCGGTTTCGTCAGACGACAGGAATGAAGTGAGCTTATTCCTCGAGTATCGAAATCATCTGCCAACACTTCGCCTTTTTCCGACTGCGAGCGTGGCGAATGTTGCCTGCCGCGTATAGTGCGACGCATGTGAGCTCACATTGCCGCACCTTGCGCCGCCTTCAACGGAGGTTCGCGTTCCTTGCATGTGACCGGTCCGGATGCCGTGAGGGCCCGTTCCGGTCGAGGGAGAAAGTCGATGGAATACGCCAATGGCATGGGCCGGCTTCAGGTGGTGCGCGGGGTCACGCCCGGCATCGAGCCTGAGCCCGCCAGCATGGCCGGCACGGAGAAGCGGATCGGCATTCTGGTCTTCGAGGAATTCTCGCTCGTCGAAGTGAGTTCCATCTCCGAGGTCTTTTCGCTTGCCAACGAAGTCCATCTGCCGGCGGATGCTGGCCACCGCACGGAAGCGCCGCACTATTCGCTGCTATTTTTGTCCAGTGAAGGCGGCAGCGTGGCGAGCAGTTGTTCGATGCGCATCTGGACCGACAGCCTGGAGACGCGCTGGATGAACGAATGCGATGCATTGTTCATCGCGGGCGGCGCGGGCGCGCGCCAGGCGCGGCACGACACGATGCTGCGCAAGCGCCTCGGCCGCGTGGCGCCGAAGATTCCGTTCATCAAGGCGATCGGCGAAGGCGCGCATATTCTCACGGCGGCCAATCTCACCGTGCAGAGCCGTTCGCTCGATTTCGCCGGAGAAGCAGCGGCGCCGGCGTTCCCGGCCGCGCACCTGCCCGGCATGGCGAACCCGCTGTTCATCGCCGAGCAGACGCTCACGCTCGATGATCCGAAAGGACCGATCGCGGCGGCGCTGTCCATCATCAAGCGGGACTATGGTTCGGCGGTGGCGCGCGAAGTATCGGAACGCTCGATTCCGGGCGCATGGCACAAGCTCGCGACGGTCCTCGACGACACCGACGGCGGCGGCGTGCGCCAGAAGATCGACGCGGCCGCGCGCTGGATTCGCGAGAACTACGTGCGGCCGATCTCGATCGCCGATGCGGCGCGCGTCGCGGCGATGAGCGAACGCAATTTCCTGCGCCGCTTCAAGGCGCAGATCGGACTGACGCCGTCGGAGTATCTGTTGCGCGCACGGCTCGATGCGAGCTGCATGCTGCTCGCCGGCACCGACCTGCCGGTGGACAAGATCGCGCGGCGTTGCGGCGCCGGCAGCGGCGACGGTCTCGCGAAGATCTTCCGCAAGCGGCTGTCGATTTCGCCAACCGAATACCGTCTGGCGGGCCGCCGCAAGGAGGCCGATGCCGGAAGTACATAGGCGCATGCGCCGTCACGTTCGTTGACCTTTTCGTCGGCGCCCGTGAAGTTACCTGGAACGAATACGCATGGAAACAAGGGTACTCTGGACTCTCTCGAATCTCGGCGACGCGGCGCTCCTGCTACCGCTCGCGCTCGTCTGCGCGCTCTGGCTGCGCTCGGTGGACCTGCGCCTCGCGATCCGCTGGGCCGTGCTGCTCACGCTCGGCATGGGACTCGTCGGGCTCTCCAAGGTGCTGTATGCGGGCTGCGGCGTCGAAATCTCCGCCATCCAGCTGCGCATGATCAGCGGCCATACGATGCTCGCCGCCTCGATCTATACCGTGGCCGGCGGACTGCTGTTCGGCGGCCTGGGCGGCGCGTGGTACCGGCTGGGTGCGCTGGGCGGGCTCGCGCTCGCGGCGGCCATCGGCGCGAGCCGCATCATCCAGGATGCGCACACGCCGGCCGAAGTCGTGGCCGGCTGGCTGCTCGGCGCATTGGTGGCGGGTCTCCTGCTCACGCGCGTCTTCGACCAGCCGCGCAAGATGCCGCGCGCGCTCGCCGCGGGCGTCGGCCTGCTCGCCGTCTCCTCGATCGCCTACGGCCATCACGCGCCGTTCCAGCGGATGATCGAACACTACTCGTGGTGGCTCTGCCAGGGACTCGGACTCTGACGCGCGGCTTGCCCGGTTCACGCGTCACGGCGTCCCGTTCATGTTTGGCGCGCGCCGGTGCGATCTTCAGTATGATCGTCGCTTGAAAAAAAGCAGGCCGCCGGCATGCTGAGTCTTCGCGCGCGACCACGCGACCCCGCGGCCGCGCCGACACGTTTCCGGACCCCGAGCATGGATCGCTTCCTTGCAATGAAAGTCTTCGCGCGGGTCGTCGAGGCGGGCAGTTTCTCCAAAGCCGCCGACGCCCTGCGCCTGCCTCCCGCCAGCGTTTCACGCACGCTCCAGGCGCTCGAAGCGCATCTCGGCGCGCGCCTCATCAACCGCACCACGCGCAGCATCAGCATCACCGAGGACGGCGAAGCCTATTACGAGCGCTGCGTGCGCGTGCTGGGCGAAGTGGACGACATGGAAGCGTCGCTTACGCATTCGAAGACCAACCCCAAAGGGCACATCAAGATCAGCCTGCCGCAGGTGATGGCCAAGAGCACCATCATCCCCGCGCTGCCGGAATTCTTCGCGGCGTATCCGGACATCGGCGTCGAGCTGCTGCTGACCGACCGGCAGGTGGATCTCGTCGAGGAAGCCGTGGATTGCGTCGTGCGCGTGGGCGCGGTCGGCGACGTCGGACTCGTGGCGAAGCGCATCGGCGCCTATACGCAGATCACCTGCGCCGCACCGAAGTACATCGAGGCGCACGGCGAACCGCAGACGCTCGACGATCTCGAACAGCACCTCGCCATCGGCTACGTGCTGAATCACTCGGGACGGGTGCGCAACTGGGAATTCGGCGTCAACGGCGAGACGCGCAGCTTCACCATGAAACACCAGATCGCGGTCAACGACGGCGATTCGTACATCGCCGCCGGCGTCGCGGGACTCGGGCTGATCCAGGCCTCCAGCTATACGCTCGACCCGCTGCTGAAAAGCGGCGCGCTCAAGGAAATCCTGCAGGAGTATCCGTCGTATCCGCGCGTGGTGTCGGTGCTGTATGCGGCCAACCGGCATCAGCCGAGGCGCGTGCGCGTGTTCATCGACTGGGTCGCGGAACTCTACAGCCGCCTGCCCACCTTCCAGGTGCGCAGCGCCGGCAAGCCGGACTGAGTGGTCAGGCGGCGTTCGCGGTTAATGGTTGCACGAGCGGCATGGCGCGCCAGTCGTAGTCGCGGAACGCGCGCTCCAGTTGCAGCAGGTCAGTGGCGCGGGCGCTCGCATGCATGCCGCGCAGACCGGGCACGTCCATCTCGACAGCAACGCAGTTTGCGTAATCGCGCGCCCGCAGGTTGGCGGGAATCGTCGTGAAGAACGCGGTGGTCGGCACGTTGAAACCCGCTGCGACATGCAGTGCCGCCGAATCCGCCGTCACCAGGCAGCGCGCGTGCCCGACCCAAGCAAGGAAGGCCTCGGTATCGACCGACAGCGGCGCGATATCGCGGTAACGCGGGTGATCGACGGGGCCGAAGCCCAGCACGTCGAGCCCGGTTGCATCGGCGAGACGCTCGACGATGCTGGCATGCGCCGACGCGCTGATGCTGCGCACCGGCGTGCTCGCGCCCGGACAGAACAACGCATAGGGCGGGTGCTCGAACGGCGCCAGCGGCAGGTCCGCGAGCCAGCGATTGCACTTGTCGTGCGCGGCGATGCTCGCCGGTTCGAGCCCGAGCGCCCACAGGAAGAAATCGATCATCGGCAGCGTGGCGAACGGCGGCCAGAACAATTGATTGCCGAGATCGATTTTCAGGTCGGCTTCCGGGAGCGTCGCGAACGGCACCGGCAGCGCGGCCAGCTCGCCGAACTGCGGCGCGGCCAGTTCATAGAGCCGCTGCACGTAACGCGGCGCGCGCGACGGTCGGTAGATCGTGAAGCTCAGATGAGGATGGCGGCGCTTGAGTGCGAACAGCGCCGTCAGCCCGATGATCGAATCGCCCAGCGTCACGCCGAACGCGTTGATGAGATGCACGCGCTGTGCGTTCGCATAGTCTGCCTGGAACGGCGCCCGCCCCGCGTGCAGGATGCCGGCGCATGCGCCCAGCGGCCGATGCCCGGCAGCGTCGCCGCCCGCGATTTCGAGGTCGTACGGCGCGACGATCATGCCCTCGCCCGACAACAGCGAGCCCGCGTGGGTCAGCGCCTGTACGTCGTCGAGCGTCGCCTTCATGCGTCGCCTCGCTGTGTCTCAACGCCCCGCGTTGCGCTCGTTCGCCGCCTTCACGACCGGCACGCTCTGCAACACCGGCAGCATCGTGGTCTGATATTCCGGCACCCAGCGGCGCAGGTCGCGGCGCACCTCTTCGTCGGACAGCACGCGATGCTGCATCAGCCACGGCAGCAGCTCGTCGATGAAATCGTCCGGCACGCCCCGCGCCTGCGCAATGCGGAGCTTCGGATGCGGCGTGCGCGTGGTGGTTTCGTCGTCGGCGAGCAGTTCCTCGTAGAGCTTCTCGCCCGGCCGCAAGCCCGTGAACACGATGCGGATCTGCTCTTCCGAATAGCCGTACAGGCGGATCAGGTCGCGCGCGAGATCGACGATCTTCACCGGCTGACCCATGTCGAGAATGAAGATCTCGCCGCCGCGCCCCATGCTGGATGCCTGCAGCACCAGCTGCGCCGCCTCGGGAATGGTCATGAAGAAGCGCGTGATCTCCGGATGCGTGACCGTGACCGGACCGCCCTTCGAAATCTGCTGCTGGAATTTCGGAATCACGCTGCCCGCACTGCCGAGCACGTTGCCGAAGCGCACCGTCTCGAACTGCGTGCGCGGCGCGGATTGCTGCAAGGCCTGGCACGCCATCTCGGCGAGGCGCTTGGAGGCGCCCATCACGTTGGTCGGGTTGACGGCCTTGTCGGTGGAAATCAGCACGAAGTGACGCACGTCATGACGGATCGCCGAACGCGCCACCCGCAGCGTGCCGAGCACGTTGTTGCGCACGGCCTGCCAAGCGTTCTGTTCTTCCATCAGCGGCACATGCTTGTAGGCCGCCGCGTGGAAGACGATGTGCGGCGTGAAGCGCGCCATGGTCTGGTCGAGCAGCAGCGAGTCCTTCGCGTCGCCCACGACCGGAATCACCGAGCAATCCGGAAACTTCTCGTGCAGCTCCTCGATGAGCCGGTACATCGCGTATTCGCTGAGGTCGTAGGCCACCAGTTGCGCGGGCGAAAAGCGCAGGATCTGCCGGCACAGCTCCGAGCCGATCGAGCCGCCCGCGCCCGTCACCATCACGACGCGCCCGTGCAGCAGGCGCTCGACGTGCGGCATGTCGATCTTCACCGGTTCGCGGCCCAGCAGGTCTTCGAGGTCGATCTGCCGCACGCGCGACAGGAAATTGCCCTCGCCCGCCGTCAGCTGGCTCAGCGCCGGCAGCACCATCACCTTGACGCCGGCGCGCACGCACAGCGTGGCGACGCGCCGCTGCTCGTCGACGGAGGCCGACGGGATCGCGATGATCGCGTAATCGGTCTTGTACTGCTCCGCGAACTTCGGCAGGTCGCCGAACTTGCCGAGCACCTTGTGCCCGAGGACTTCGCGGCCCTGCTTGGCCGGATCGTCATCGAGCAGGCCGACGAGACGCCATTCGCTGGAGCGCGCCAGTTCGCGCGCCAGCATCGCGCCGGCCGTGCCCGCGCCGAGCACGATCACGGGCTTGCCCTGTCCGACCAGGCCGCCGTAAAGATAGAACTCCTTGCCCGCGCGATACAGCGCGCGCGCGCCGCCCATGGTGAGGAACAGCAGCAGCGGGGAGACGATGAGCACGGAACGCGGGATGACAGGCAGCGGCTGCCACATCACGGCGCCGATCATCACGAGCAGCGCGCCCACCACGACCGACTTCGAGATGCGCATCAGGTCCGGCAGGCTCGCGAACACCCACATGCCGCGATACAGGCCGAACACGCGGAACACGATGCCGTAGACCGGCAGCACCCAGACGAGCGCGCCGAGCGCGTTCTCGCGGAACGTAGGCGGCACACTGCCGTTGAAGCGAATGACGTAGGCGGCAACCCAGGAACCGGCGACCGCGACCAGATCGAAGAAGAATGCGCCCGCCGATAGCCACGAAGCTTTGATTCGATTCATCAGCAGGACCTCAAAGTTGTTCGGAACGGCGCGTTTCATGCCGCCGCCAACGCGCGTCGACCACCGCGCCCGCGGCCACAACCACGACTGCCCAGCCCGCTACCGCCAGCCACTGCATGGAGAGGGAACAATGCAGCGCCCCATTGGCGAGAATTATGCCCGCCGCCATGAACAGATACCAGACAAGCGCCGTACGCGCGTGTCCGAAACCCATACGCACCATTCGTTGATAGTAATGCTCGCGATGTGCTCGCCAAAATTTTTCGCCGCGCGCGAGCCGCCGCACCAGCGTGACCGAGGCGTCGGCGATGAACGGCGCGAACACCAGCGCCGGGAACCAGATGGGCCACACACCGTGCTGCCAACCCCAGTACCCCAGTGCGCCAGCGAGGAAACCCAGGGAAATAGACCCGGCATCGCCGAGAAAAATCCGGGCCGGATGAAAATTCAGGGTCAGGAAGCCGGCTGCCGCGCCGGCAATGCCGATGCTTGCCAGGCCCAGGCCGAATGCCGGCGCAGGCGCGGGCCCGGCAAGCGCGGCGGCGGCGTAGCCCGCGAAACCGAACAGCGCCATGCCGCCGGCGAGGCCGTCCGAGCCGTCCATGAAGTTGTAGAGATTGACGAGCCAGAGCATCAGGAAGCCGATCACCACGAGCGCCCACCACGGCACCGCCGCCGGATGCGCGACGATCACCGCGATCACGGCGATGAAGTGCGCGGCGAAGCGCACGCGTGCGGGCAGGCCGCGGCGGTCGTCGATCAGCGAGACGGCGGCAAGGAACAGCACGCAGACGGCGATCAGCCACATGGACGGCGCGCAGACCAGCAGCGCGGCGGCAGCCGCCGGCACGATGCCCCAGCCGCCGACGCGCGGCGTGGGCCGCTCGTGCAGCGAGCGTTCGTTGGGGATATCGGTGGCGAGGCGCCAGGCGAGGCCGGTGCGCAGCAGCGTCTGGAGGATCAGCACGCACGCGACGAAGGCCAGCACCGCGACGATGATCGCGGCGATGAACGGCGAGTTGTCAGATAACGAAAGCGGCATGCAGGGTTATTGGATTATCCAGGCGAAGAGCGCCCGCCGAAGGGCGAGTTTCGCTTGGCAAAACCCCAAAGGATACGCGATTGTCCGGCGGCTCCGGTTTTTAAAATCAGACGAATACAGCCGGTCGCGCGCCGCTTCGTTGCTGCGTCTGGCGCGCGCAGGTCAACGTTGCTTCGAGCGATACCACTCGGCTGTCACGGCCAGTCCCTGATCGAGCGTCTGCGGCGCCCGCCAGCCCAGCGTCTCGCGAATCCGGCTGGAATCCACCCGCAAGCTGTTCGTCAGGCGTTCGATCTGCGCGGTCTTGCCTGCCAGCCGCGCCATGCCGCGCAGCCATCCCGGCGGCACCGGGACCAGCCGCGCCGGCCTGCCAAGATGCTCGCCCAGCTTGCGCACGAGTTCCGCGACGCCCGGGTCTTCGCCGTCCGTCACGTGGAACACGCGGCCCGCGGCGGCGGGATGCAGCGCGCATTCGACCGTCGCGCTCGCGAGGTTGTCCACCGACACGAGGCTGCGGCGCGCGTCGATCGCGCCGAGCGGCAGCGGCACGCCGCGCGCGACCGCGTTCATCATCGCGAGAAAATTGGCGCGCACGCCGGGACCGTACACGAGCGGCGGGCGCACCACCACTACTTCCATGCCAGTGCGGCTGCCGAATTCGAGCAGCCGGACCTCGGCTTCCGCCTTCGAGACGCCGTACGCGTCCGGCGGACGGCGCTCGTCGTCCTCGCTGAAGGGACGGCCCGGGTCGTGTTCCCCCAGCGCCTTGATGCTGCTCATCAGCACGAAGCGGGTCGCGCCCGCGCGGCGCGCGGCCTCGGCGGCACCGAGCGCGCCCGCCACGTTGACCGCCCGGTAGGCTTCGAGCACCGCCTCGGCTTGTGAGGCAGCCTCACCCATCACATGCACGCGCGCGGCGAGATGGATCACCGCTTCGCAACCCGCGAAGGCTTCGGGACCGAGCGCGTCGAGTCCTTCGACCACACGCACCTCGACGTCCGGCCCGCACGCCGCGCCGGCGCGCACGAGACCCGTCGCCGCGATGCCGCGTGCGAGCAGCGCCCGGCTCACCGCCCGGCCGACGAACCCGTTCGCGCCGGTCACCGCGATGCGTTGGCCCGGCGCGCTCACAGCCACTTCCAGCCGAAGCGGTTGAAGAAGCGGAACGCCGACGTGACGAACAGCTTCACATGCGTCGAACCCTTGCGTGCCGCGCCGCCGCCGTGATGCAGGATGCGCACCGACGGCACATACACGACGCGCGCGAAGTTTCGCGTACGCAGGCTCAGATCGTAGTCTTCGAAGTAGAGGAAATAACGCGGATCGAAACCGCCGAGCGATTTGAGCACGCCGGTCCGGAACAGCATGAAGCAGCCGCTCACGATGGGCGGATCCCATACGATGTCCCGCTCGCCGATGACATCGCGCATTTCATAACGCGCCAGGCGCCGCGCGAACAACTTGCGCAGCGACGCGGGCAGGAAGCCGCGCGCGAACAAATCGAGGACGGTCGGGTAGCGGCGGCACAGGAACTGCTGCGCACCGTCTTCGCCGCCGATCCACGGCGCGAGCAATCCGGCATCGGGCTCCGCCTGAAGAAAGGCGAGTGCGCGGCGCAGGCCGTCGGCGTTCAGCTCGACATCGGGATTGAGGATCAGATGAAAGCGGCTGCGAGTCCGCTCGATCGCGAGATTGTGGCCACGTCCGTAGCCGACATTGCCATGCCCCCGGATCACGACGGTCTCGAGGCCTTCGTCGGATGGCGCCGGAAGATCGGCGAACTCGCCGGGATTGCCGTTGTCGATCAGGTAAAGCTGCGTATGTCCGGCCACGTCGTGCAGCTGGCCCAGCGCGGCGTCGAGTGTTTCGACCGTGCGTGCGAGCAGCGCCGCATCCGGCCGATAGACCACGATGGAGATGCTGAGCGGGCAATCATCGCCGGTTTGCTCCGGCCTTGAGGTGCTCCGGCCTTGCGGTGGGATCGCGTTCATCGGACAAGGAGAGGTGTCCGCGCCACGAAAGGAATACGGACCGCGTCATGAAGTGGAAACCGCACCGATTGTGCTCAAAGTCACCCTTTTCGGCAACCGCACGAGCCTCCGGAAAAGCCGCGGCCGGGAATATTTGTAAAATTTTGAGCTTGGGTTTGTGCTAAATTCCGCCCACTCGCAGTGACCATGCCCTATCCGAATCGGCCCCTGCTGTTGCTTCGGCTCCGACCGGACCCTCGCAGTGGGCTTACCCTGATCACCTTATCGTGAACTGAATGAGCAAGCCCATCGTCGTCGATCTCGACGGTACGTTGATTCGCTCCGACATTCTCGTCGAGAGCGGATTCGCCTTCCTGAGATCGTTTCCGCAGAAGTTCTTCCAGCCGCTGCAATGGCTCGCGAGCGGCGGCAGGCCCGCGCTCAAGGCGGGGCTCGCGGAGCACGTGTCGATCGACGTGACCACCCTGCCGTACAACCTCCAGGTCATCAACTGGCTGACGGAGATGCGCGCGGCGGGCCGCGAGCTCGTGCTGGCCACGGCAAGCCACGAGTCGTTCGCCAAGCGCATCGCCGAACATCTCGGCCTCTTCGTCCGCGTCTTCGCCAGCGACGAGCGCGTCAATCTTTCGTCGCATCGCAAGCGTGAGCGGCTGGTCGCCGAATACGGCGAGAAGGGCTTCGACTACGTCGGCAATTCGCACGACGACATCGCCGTCTGGCAATCGGCCGACCGTGCCTATGTCGTGAATCCGCATGCGGGCGTGATGCGCGCCGCGAATCGCGGCGCCAACGTCGAGCAGGTGTTCGAAAACCGTCCGCCACAGTTCAAGGTCTGGGCCAAGGCGCTGCGCCTGCACCAGTGGCTCAAGAATCTGCTGATCCTGGTGCCGCTGCTCGCCGGACATCATCTCGCCAACCTGGCTCTGCTCGGGCATGCCGTGCTCGCGTTCGTATCGTTCGGCCTGTGCGCGTCGAGCGTCTATCTGCTGAACGACCTGCTCGATCTCGAGGACGACCGCCATCATCCGGTCAAGCGCAGGCGGCCGCTCGCCGCCGGCACCCTGCCGCTGCTGTGGGGCATGGCCTTGTGTCCGGTGCTGCTCGCCGTGGCCTTCGGCATCGCCGCCGCGTTCCTGCCATGGCGCTTCAGCGCGGTGCTGCTCGGCTATTACGTGCTGACGCTCGCGTATTCGCTCGTGCTCAAGCGGCGCGTGATGATCGATGTGGTCACGCTCGCCGCGCTCTATACGACGCGCATCATCGCCGGGGCGGCCGCGATCAGCGTGCATCTGACTTTCTGGCTGCTCGCCTTCTCGATGTTCTTCTTCCTGAGCCTCGCGTTCGTGAAGCGTTACGCCGAACTGAACGCGATGGTGCAGGCCGGCCGCGAAAAAACCCGCGGACGCGGCTATCTGTCCGACGACCTCTCGATGGTATCGTCGCTCGGCACGGCCTCGGGCTACATCTCGGTGCTGGTGCTCGCCATGTACATCCAGGACGGGGGCACGACGGTGCTGTACCGGCATCCGCAATACATCTGGCTCGCCTGCCCGGTCATGCTCTACTGGATCAGCCGCACCTGGATCATCACGCATCGCGGCGGCATGAACGACGATCCCATCGTGTTCGCCGCGCGCGACCGCATGAGCCTGCTGGTGGTCGCGCTGTGCGGCCTGGCCTTCTGGCTCGCGACCTGACCGATGAGCGAACTGCTTTCCTGGGGCCGCTATCCCCGTCTGCCGCAGACGCCGCACGCCGCTCACTGGCGCGATCAGGCGCAGGCGCAGTGGCGCGGGGTGCAAGAGACGCACGGCACGACGCTCGCCTTCGGCAACGGCCGCAGTTACGGCGATGTCTGCCTCGCCAGTTCCGATCACGTGTTCCAGACGCTCGCGCTCGACCGCATCATTTCGGCCGACTGGACCCGCGGCATCGTGCGCGCCGAGCCCGGCATCACCTTCGAGCAGATCCTCGCCGTCGCGGTGCCGCGCGGCTGGATGCTGCCGGTCACGCCGGGCACGAAATACGTGACGCTGGGCGGCGCCATCGCCAATGACGTGCACGGCAAGAACCATCATGTGCGCGGCACTTTCGGCCGTCACGTGCGCGCGTTCGGCCTCGCGCGCAGCGACGGCACGGTGCTCGAATGCTCGCCGGACACGAACCCCGAGTGGTTCAAGGCAACCATCGGCGGACTCGGGCTCACCGGGCTGATCCTGTGGGCCGAGTTCGCGCTGATGCCGATCCGCACGAGCCTGATCGACGTGACGAGCATCCGTTTCGGCAAGCTCGACGAGTTCTTCGATCTCTCGGAAGAGTACGACGCGAAGCACGAGTACTGCGTCGCCTGGGTGGATTGCGCGAGCCGCGGCGCCTCGCTCGGACGCGGCATCTTCATGGCGGGCGATCACGCGATCCACGGCTCGCTCGATGTCGAGCAACGCCGCAAGCGCAGCGTGCCGTTCACGCCGCCCGTGTCGCTCATCAACGGCCTCACGCTGCGCGCGTTCAACGAGCTGTACTACCGCAAGCAGCGCAAGCCGGTCGAGGTGTCGCGCGTCGGCTACGACGGCTACTTCTATCCGCTCGACAGCCTGCTCGAATGGAACCGCATCTACGGACCTGCGGGCTTCCAGCAATACCAGTGCGTCGTGCCGGCCGCGACCGCGCGCGATGCGGTGCGCGCGATGCTCGACCGTATCTCGTCGAGCGGGACGGGATCGTTCCTCGCGGTGCTCAAGCGCTGCGGCGACATTGCGTCGCCCGGGCTGCTGTCCTTTCCGATGGAAGGCACCTCGCTCGCACTCGACTTCCCGCAGCACGATGCCCGTAACGCGCCGCTGTTCGCCGCGCTCGACACCCTCGTGCGCGAAGCGGGCGGACGCATCTATCCGGCGAAGGACGCGCACATGTCCGCCGCCGATTTCCGCGCCGCTTATCCTCAATGGCAGCAGCTCGAATCGCTTCGCGATCCCGCGATGCTGTCGCACTTCTGGAAACGAATGATCGCCTCATGAAGAACATCGTCATCGTAGGCGCCACGTCCGCCATCGCCATTGCCTGTGCCCGCGAATGGGCCGCGAAAGGCGCGCGCTTCTTCCTCGTGGCGCGCAACCAGGACCGCATGGAGCAGGTCGCCGCCGATCTCACGGCGCGCGGCGCGGCTTCGGCGGCTGTGTACCGGCTCGACCTCGACACGCTCGACGAGCACGCCGCGATGCTCGCCGCCTGCGCCGCGCAGATGGATTCCATCGATATCGTGCTGGTCGCCTCCGGCACCCTGCCCGATCAGGCCGCTTGCCAGAACGACCCGGCGGCGGCCGTGCGCGAATTTCACACCAATGCGCTCTCGCTGATCGCGCTTCTCACGCCGCTCGCCAACCGGCTCGAAGCGCAGCGGCACGGCGTGCTTGCCGTGATCTCGTCGGTGGCGGGCGATCGCGGGCGGCCGTCGAATTATCTGTATGGCAGCGCCAAGGCCGCGCTGCAGGCCTTCCTTGAAGGGCTGCGCGCGCGCCTCTTCAAGGTCGGCGTGCATGTGCTGGACATCAAGCCGGGCTTCGTCGCCACGCCGATGACCGAAGGGCTGCCGCTGCCGGGTCCGCTGGTCGCGACGCCGGAGAAGGTCGCGAAGGACATCGTGCGCGCGGTCGAGCGCAAGAAGGACGTGCTTTATACGCCGTGGTTCTGGTGGGGCATCATGCTCATCATCCGCAACGTGCCGCGCTTCCTCTTCAAGCGCGCGTCGCTCTGACGCGTCGCCACGGCGCCGGCGGGACGAGCGATCAGTCGCGGGCGGCCAGCGCGGGCTGCTCGCCACCGAAGCTGCGGAACACGTAGCGCTTGTCGAGCCGGTACTTGATCACATAGCCGATCGCCAGGCCGATGCACGCGCCCACGTAGCGCATGGTGGCCGTCCCGAAGACATGCTCGAACGCGAATTCGACGCCCCAGAAGATCGCGGTGGTGACGAGGCCCATCGTCACGTAGAGCGTGAACATGGTGGCGTCGTGACGGGCGTTCTCCGCCTTGAAGCGGAAGATCCATTTCTTGTCGAGCACGTATTTCACGACCAGCCCGACGCCCGTGCCCACGAGCACGGACAGCACGATATGCCACGGACCGCCGTAGATGCGCGTCGAGAGATCCTGCGCGCCGATGTTGGCGAGCGTCGCGATGGCGGCGAAGAACGAATAGAGCAACACGAGCTGCATGGAAATTCCGGATCCGGTTGATGGAGCGACGGGGATAAGGCGCTGAATCAGGCGTGTTCCTGCGCGTCCGCCGGCTCGGCGCCGCGTCCGCGCAGCAGCAATGCCAGCACGCCCGGCACGAAGAATACCGCGGACAGCGACAGCGCATAGCTCGCGCCGATCAGATGGCGGGTATTGTCCGCGAGACCATCGCCGAAGGACGTGGCATAGCCCACGAAGCCGAACAGCCCCAGGAAGGACGCGATCTTCAGCAGCACGAGCCGGCCTGCCCGCGCGCTGCCGCGGTATTGCGCGATGAGCACGAGCGCCACGACGAGCGACGCGAGCATCGCATAGTTGAGCCGCTCCCGATACAGGTCGCGCCACCACGAGAACACGGGCAGGTTGAAGAAATTGTCGCCGTGCTCGAGCTTCGTGCCGAGATAGCCGATGCGAATCTCGTTGCCTGTGTCGAACACGGCCTGCGCGATGCGCGGCACGATCACCGGCTTGACGAGGGCGAGGCGCACCACATCGGCATAGCGGGCGTGCGCGCGTTCCATGCAGGACGGCCCGTCGGGTGCATAGGCGATCACGTTGACGCATTCGCGCAGGACGGGCTTGTCGCCGATGCGCTCGATGCCTGCGATTTCCCGCGGCGACAGCACGCTCAACGCGCCCGCATAGACCGCATGGTACTGGTTGATGCTCTTGAACGCGCCCGAGAACACCGGCAGCAAGGTCGCGGCGACGCAGACCGTCAGCACGGCCGCCGTCTTGAGCCGCGCGCGCCGTGCGTCGAACAACGGCATCACGAAGGGCGCGACAATCAGCGGCAGCGGGAAGAAGGCCGTCTTGGCCGCGCCGACGAACGTGGCGAGCAGCAGCGCGCACCAGCGCGGGGCGCGCGCCGGCTGCGCATCCCGTTCGCTGCGGTAGATGCACAGTGCGATCACCGGCAGGAACACGATGACCAGCTGATCCTCGAAGAAGGTATTGAAATACGCTGAGAAATCCGCCGACAGCGCGAGTACCGCGGCAATCAGCATGAATATCCAGGTGGTCAGCAGATGCTCGGCGCGGCGCAGGCGCATGAACAGCGCAATGAACGCGCAGAAGTAGATGGCGCGCGAGATCAGCGAGCCGATGATCAGCGAATACCGGCCCGACCCGCAGTCGATCAGCCTGACGAACAGCGACTGCACGAACACATAGGCCTTGTAGGACGACAGCGTCAACAGCGCGGGCCGCTGCAACCAGCTCTGCGCGAACACCCATTTGTCGTGCCACGAAGAGAGGAATAGCCGATGTGCTTCATCGCTGCCTGGCGGCGGAAACAGCGAACTGAATCCGGCCGGCCTGTCGATGAAGAACGTGATGCTGCGGTTGAAGTCCATGTTGTCGGCGAGGCCGCTCAACAAATGGAGTGATCCTAATGTGACCAGCAGCACCGCGAAGGCGCGGAATAGCGTTCGGGATGCGAAGAAGCCCTTGATGTACGCTGGCATGAACCTCTGGGGACGTATCGATGAGCGGCGCGCGCGTGCTTGCAACTGCGGCCTGAAGGAAGAGAATGCCTGGTCGACGATACCGGCGAAGGCAGTTACACGACAGCGACCAAGTGTAACGGACGTTTCAAATCAAAAGATGACTTGCCCGCAGGTTGTCCGGCGGGGGAACATTTCGGATTCTTTCTATTTACGCCGTGGTGCGTGCGTCACTGGCGCGCCCTGATGCCCGTCTTTGGACCAGCCCGCGGGCCGCGGCACGGAACGGGCATGCAGTATAATTTGCCGCCCCTGCGTCCCACTGCAAAGGCAGGCGGCGACGCCCCAGCCGTATGAAGAAATACGATAACGTCGTGCTGTTTTTACCGGCTGAAGGCGTGATCGCACTAGAAAACGGTTAATTTTGCATCCTGCGACGGGCGGACCACCCATATCACCGTCGCGCGCTACGAGCAGGGGTGATGTGCTGCGCGCTTGATGAAACGCGCCCGGCCATTGCAACAGCATTCGCAAAACTTGATGAATCCACATTCGAAGCATCCCGCGTCATTCGCCGCGATTCTGAAGACCGTATGGCGCAACCGCGGATTGATCGTCCAGATGACGCAGCGTGAAGTGATCGGCCGCTATCGCGGTTCGGCGATGGGGCTCGCCTGGTCGTTCTTCAATCCGGTGCTGATGCTGGTGGTCTACACGTTCTTCTTCTCGGTGGTGTTCAAGGCGCGCTGGGGCACGCTCGACGACAACAAGGGCGCGTTCGCCGTCGTCCTGTTCGTCGGCCTGATCCTGCACAGCCTGCTCGCCGAATGCATCAACCGCGCGCCCACGCTGATCCTCGCCAACGTCAACTACGTGAAGAAAGTGATCTTCCCGCTGGAGATCCTGCCGATCGTCGCGCTCGGCTCGGCGCTGTTTCACAGCGCCATCAGCCTGCTGGTGCTGCTCATCGCGGAAGTGATCCTGCTGCATGCGCTGCCGTGGACCGCGCTGCTCTTCCCGCTGATCCTCGCGCCGCTGCTGATCGGCGCGATGGGCTTCGCGTGGTTCCTGTCGGCGTTCGGCGTGTACGTGCGCGACATCGCGCAGATCACGGGCATCCTCACCTCGGTGCTGATGTTCCTCTCGCCGGTGTTCTATCCCGTGTCGAACCTGCCGCCGCAGTACCAGACCTGGATCCGGCTGAATCCGCTGACCTTCATCATCGAGGAAGGCCGCAATACGCTCATTTTCGGCAAGCAGCCCGACTGGACCAGTTGGCTCGTCTGCATGGCCGGCTCGATCCTCGTCTGCTGGTTCGGCTTCTGGTGGTTCCAGCGCGCCCGCCGAGGCTTCGCCGATGTACTGTAAGCTTGACGGCGGACCTGTTCCGGCTGTCGGCACTTGAGAGATCGCGCGCGCGGCAGGGTCCGCGCGCAGGAATTGTCGAAGTTATCCGGAGGCTAGCAACACATGTCGGCTCAACTCGTCCCCACCATTCTTTGCGGCGGCGCCGGATCTCGCCTGTGGCCGGTCTCGCGCGAATCGCATCCGAAGCCGTTCATCCGGCTGGAAGACGGCGAAAGCCTGCTGCAGAAAGCGTTCAAGCGCGGCGCCGAGCTTCCGGGCGTCGCCCAGGTCCTGACGGTCACCAACCGTGACCTGTTCTTCAAGACCAACGACGAGTATCGCGAAGTGAATCCGGCGGCCCTGCCCGCCTCGTTCATCCTTGAACCGTTCGGCCGCAACACGGCAGTCGCCGTGGCGGCCGCGGCGCTGCACGTCGCCGCCACGCTCGGCGAAGACGCGCTGCTGCTCGTGCTGCCGGCAGACCATCTGGTGCGCAACCACGCCGCGTTCGCGCAAGCGGTGACGCAGGCCGTGCAGCTCGCGCAGGCGGGCGCGCTCGTCACCTTCGGCATTGCGCCGACCTTTCCCGAAACCGCCTACGGCTATATCGAGGCGGACGGCACGAAGGTACGGCGCTTCGTCGAGAAGCCGGATGCCGAGACCGCGCAAGCCTACGTCGACTCGGGCAACTTCCTGTGGAATGCCGGCATGTTCTGCCTGCGCGCCGGCACGGTGCTCGCCGAGATGGCGCAGCACTGCCCCGACGTGCTCGACGCCACCCGCACCTGCCTGGACGCCGCCCGCCGCGCCGCCGGTGCGGACGGCGCGCAGATCGAACTCGATGCCGACACGCTCGCGCGCGCCCCGGACATCTCGATCGACTATGCGCTGATGGAGCGTTCCTCGAACGTCGCGGTCGTGCGCTGCGATATCGGCTGGAGCGACATCGGCTCGTGGAACGCAATGGGCGAACTCTCGCCCGCCGACGAACGCGGCAATCGCGTGGAAGGCGAAGCGCTGCTGCACGACGTCTCGAACTGCTATGTGCGCAGCGAGAGCCGTCTGGTGGGCGCGGTGGGGGTGGAAGATTTGCTGATCGTCGATACCTCGGACGCCCTGCTGGTGGCCAACCGCCACCGCGCGCAGGACGTGCGGCACGTGTATGCCGCGCTCAAGGCGAGCGGCCACGAAGCCTACAAGGTGCATCGCAGCGTCCACCGGCCGTGGGGCATCTATACGGTGCTCGAGGAAGGCTCGCGCTTCAAGATCAAGCGCATCGAAGTGAAGCCCGGCGCGAGCCTCAGCCTGCAACTGCATCATCATCGCAGCGAGCACTGGATCGTCGTGAGCGGCATGGCGCTCGTGGTCAACGGCGAGAACGAGTTCTACGTGCGCACCAACGAATCGACCTACATTCCCGCGGGACACAAGCACCGGCTGACGAATCCGGGCGTCGTGGATCTCGTGATGATCGAGGTGCAGAGCGGCGAATATCTGGGCGAAGACGATATCGTCCGCTTCGACGACAACTACGGACGCAGCTGACGCGGCCCGCGTCCTGCGCATCGTCCAAGGCAGCCACTCACTCCATCACGACCCATGAGCCAAGCCAGCGCGCGCCCGAGCCTGAAACATCGCATCAAGGCGAGGCTCCTGCGCTCCTCGACCTATTACTTCCTCGCGGCGCTGAAATACTACGTCGGCAACAACGTGATTGCGCGCGTGCCGTTCGAGCGCCTGCGCAACGCGTACTACCGGCGCGTGCTGGGCATCCGTATCGGCCAGCGCACGCACGTCAGCATGCGGCAGTTCTTCACGGGCTATCACTCGCGCTGCAACGTGACGATCGGGAACAACTGCGTGCTCAACCGCGAGATCTATCTCGACGGCCGCACTGGCGTGACCATCGGCAACAACGTCAACATCTCGTTCCAGTGCTGCATTCTCTCGCTGCATCACGACCACAATCATCCGGGCTTTGCGTCCATCGGCGGCGTGGTCGAGATTCACGATCACGCGTGGCTCGGCGCCCGTGCCACCCTGCTGCCGGGCGTGACCATCGGCGAAGGCGCGGTGGTCGCGGCCGGTGCGGTCGTGACGAAGGACGTCGCGCCGTACACGGTGGTCGGCGGCGTGCCCGCAAAACAGATTGGCGAGCGCAATCGCGAGATCGCCTACCTGACCGATTTTTCACCTTTCTTTGACACCGACGTTTTCGACGAATCTCATGGCCACGCGTAAAAAGAACGTTCTCGTCTTCACCCTGGCGCCGCCGCTGCCGGCCAACGCCGGTGGCGCGATCTATACGATGAACACGCTCGCGCCGCTCGTCGACGACTACGACTTCCATCTGTTCACCATCGGCGGCGAGGAAGAGCAGAAGAAAGTGGCGCAGCATCGCGAGCTGTACGAGCGGCACTTCAAGTCGGTGCACGTCGAGCCGCGCGCGCCGATGCCGTCCGACAAGACCACCGCCGGCCGCGCGCTGCACTCGCTGGTGCATTCGCTGCACGGCCTGCCGTTCATGGACGCGAGCTACTTCAGCCGCGCCGCCGTGCGCAATGCGCGCCACATCATTCGCGAGCAGCACATCGACATGCTCGAAGTGCACACCACGCACCTCGCGTTCTTCCGCAAGTTCGCGCGCGAGTTGCCGGCCGTGCTGGTGAGCCACAACATCGAGTCGGACCTGTTCCCGTTCTGGATTCCGGGCGGACTCGGCGGCTGGCAGAAGCTCGCGGTGTCGAAAGTGGCGGAGATCAGCCGCCGCAACGCGCGGAAGGTCGAGATCGACAACGCCTGGAATTTCGACGCGATGACCTTCATCTCGCGCGAGGACATGGAGCGCGTGACCGCGCCGGTCGAGAAGCACTACATTCCGCTGTGCTTCCCGGTGAAGCCGTCCGACTACGACAAGAAGCCGAAGGATGCCGTGAACCTGCTGTGGATGGGCGGCTTCTGGTGGTATCCGAACGCGGAAGGCGTGTCGTGGTTCGTGCGCGAGATCCTGCCGCTCGTGAAGGACCGCCTCGCCGAAAACAACATCCGGCTGCAATTCCTCGGCGCGAATCCGCCCGACGACCTGAAGGCGCTGCACGACGGCAAGCACATCTTCGTGCATGGCTTCGTGCCGTCCATCGAGCCGATTCTTGACGAAGCGCATCTGCTGTTCGTGCCGCTCCTGTCGGGCAGCGGCGTGCGCGTGAAGATTCTGGAGTCGATGAGCAACGGCATTCCCATTCTCAGCACCTCCAAGGGCTGCGAAGGGCTCGGCGCGGTGGACGGCCGCGATCTCGTCATCGCCGACACCGCCGCCGATTTTGCCGACGCCATGATCCGCCTCGCGCAGGATCCGGCGCAACGCGCCGCCATGGCCCGCAACGCTCAGGAGCTGCTGCGCACGCGCTACGACCTCGACGCCTGCGTCGACATCAAACGCCGCCTTTACAACAAGCTGCTGGGCATCAACGCCGCATAGCACGCGCCGGCCGGCCGCACGGCCGGCCCCGTATCGGAGACCTTCATCAGCACACTTGAGCCGACCCCGCCGTTCATCGGAATGTCCATGCCACCTGTCGCGAACCCCTCGCCGGATAACGCGGATCACGTGCTCGTGAATGTCGAGCGCATCTCCAAGCTGTTCCGGATCTACGACAAGCCCGCCGACCGCCTGCGCCAGTCGCTGGCCTCGCGCATCCGCATGCCGGGCCGCGCCCCGCGCGAGTACGGCCGCAACTTCTGGGCATTGCACAACGTCTCGTTTTCGGTGAAGCGTGGCGAGACCATCGGCATCATCGGACGCAATGGTTCGGGCAAGTCCACGCTGCTGCAGATCATCGCGGGCACGCTTTCGCCCACCAGCGGCGAGATCGACGTCAACGGCCGCATCTCCGCGCTGCTCGAACTGGGCGCGGGCTTCAATCCGGAATTCAGCGGGCGCGAGAACGTGCTGCTGTCGGCGCGCATCATGGGCGTGTCGGGCGAGGAAATCGCGGCGCGCTTCCACGAGATCGAAGCCTTTGCCGATATCGGCGAGTTCATCGACCAGCCGGTCAAGACCTATTCGTCCGGCATGTACGTGCGGCTCGCGTTCGCCGTGGCAATCCACGTCTCGCCGGACCTGCTGGTCGTCGACGAGGCGCTGGCTGTCGGCGACACCGCGTTCCAGACCAAGTGCCTCACGCGCATCCGCGACATGCAGAAGGCGGGCGTCACCATCCTGCTGGTCACGCACTCCACCAACACGCTGGTCGAGTACTGCGACCGCGCCATCTACCTGAAGCGCGGCCACTTGATCAAGGACGGTCCGTGCCGCGACGTCGTGAAGCTCTATGCGAACGATCTCGTCGATGAGGAAGGCGGCCGGGCGATCGACATCGACGTGCCCGAAGGCGAGCGCGCGGCGTCGGAGAGCGGCGCGGAAACGAAGAAGGTGGAGTCCGACAAGACCTCGATCCTCGACGTGAAGATCACCAACGAAGACGGCCGCGAACGCACCACTTTCTCGTTCGACGATCCGTTCCGCGTCACCGTGTCGATCCGGGTGTCGCAGCCGAATCTCCGGCCGTGCTTCGGCGTGCAGCTGAAGAGCGTGGACGACATCGTGCTGTGGAGCACCACGACACAGCACATGAACATTGCGATGGACGCGCTCGAGCCGGGCACGTATCACTTCACGTGGTCGCTGCGCGCCAACTTCTCGGGCAACCGCTATGTGGTTGCGATCGGCGTCGGCGATGTCGAGTCGGGCGAATACAAGCGTCATGCGCGGCTGCCCTATGCCGGGCACATCGACGTGCTGCCGCAGGCCGACGGCGGCTCGGGCTGGCTCGCGCCTTGCCCCGCTTTCGACTTTTCGCAATGAGCACGGAGGATCGCGTGATGTCGGACCGGATCAGGGTGGTCGCCGTCGGCTATTACGGCGCGCCCAATATCGGCGATGAACTGCTGCTCGCCGCGCTCGCCGCGCAGGTGCAGGCGCGCGGCGGCGAGCTCGTCGCGCTGAGCAACAACCCCGCCTACACGCGCGAGGCGTTCGGCATCGAGGCGGTGGACTACTTCAATCTCGGCGAAGTCGGCCGCGCGCTTGCCGGCGCCGACCTGCTGGTGTTCGGCGGCGGCGGGATCTTCCAGGATCATCATCCGTTCCACCTCGAGGCGCTATACGACCCGACGCAGAACGACATCGCGGCCTACGCGCGCGTCTTCTACATGGCTCGCCAGTTCGGCGTGCGCACGGCGATCTGGGGACACGGCGTCGGACCGCTCAACCAGCCGCAGGCGCAAGAGGTGGTGAAGGACGTCTTCGAGCACGCCGACGACGTGACGCTGCGCGATGCCGATTCGCTCGCGCTGCTGCGCTCGCTCGGCGTGACGCGCGAGATCGCGATCGGCGCCGATCCCGGCTGGGGCTATGTGGCGGACGCCGCGAGCCGCGAGCCGGCCGCATTCGAAGCGCCGGGCATCGAGGCGCTTGCCGGACGCAAGAAGCTCGCGATCATCGCGCGGCTGTGGGAGTTCTCGCACGACTGGGAGGAGAAGCTGCTCACGGCCTTGCGCGAAACATTGACGCCAGAATGGTCGGTGGTGTGGGTGGGCTTCCAGTGGTCGGAGAGCGCGCGCGAGCAGACCTCGGACCGCGCGTTCCTCGAAACGATGCAGAGCCAGCTGGGCGACGCCATTCCCGGCATCGTCGTGGACCGGCTCACGCCGGACGAAGCACTGACGCTGCTGCGCCAGTGCGACGCCGCGTTCTCGATGCGCCTGCACGCGAGCATCATGACGATCGCCTCGGAGATCCCGACGGCCGCGCTCGAATACGACCGCAAGATGACGCTGGCGCACGACATGGCCGGCATGCCCGCCGACCTGCGCTTGCAACTCACTGACAACAATGCGCGTTTCAGCCACGCGCTGCATCGCCTGACCGGCGGCGACGCACCGGCGTGGACGATCGCACCGGAGCGGCTGACGGAACTGGCGGCGTCGTCGGGCGTGCATGACGCCATGCTCGACGCCGCGATGACGCGCGCACGCGAGGCGGCCCGTCCGAAGGACAGCTGGCAGAACCGCGACTTCGACTGGTTGAGCACGTGGCTCGAACAGACCATCTGGCAGAAGAATGCGGCTCAGCGCATGCGCGAGAAAGCCCTCGAACTCCTGCGCTTTCGCGACGGCCAGCTCGCGATGAGCGAAGCGCAGGCCGCCTCGGCGAAGGCGGCGGAACAGGCGGCGCTCGCGCAGTCCGCCGAGCACGAGAAGCGCGTGCAGGAGCTGAGCGAGATGTTCAACGCGTTGCAACGCGCGGGCGCGGCTCCCGGCGTGCAGAACGCGGAAGAGGCGCAAGAGGCGGACGCCGGCCTCGCCACGCTGCGACGCGAACTCGAAGCAAGCCGGCAGAAAAACGAAGCACTCTACGAGTCGCTCACGTTCGCGCAGGACGAGCTGGCCGCCGCGCAAGCCGAACTCGCCCAGATGCGCAAAAGTCTCGAGAATCACCGCAATCACGAGAATCGCGAGATTCGCGAGAATCAAACCCGACACGAACCAACACTGGGCATGACGCCTGCCGCGACTGCCGCACCGGACGCCTCGAACGTCGAGCCGGCCGGGACCGCGACCGTAAGCGTCCCCTCATCATCACTGGGTCCGAACATGCTTGTCCGCAAGTTTTTTTCCGCTCCGCGCACCTATACGGAACGCGCGCTCTACATCCTGCGCAACGGCGGCCTGCGCGCGCTCGCGTCAGCGGCGAAACGTCACACTCGCTCGCGCCAGGCGCTGCAGAACGGGCAGGTCCGGGAGATTCTCGACGCCTCCCGCCATGGGCTCTCGCCAACGGATCCGGACCTGTGGTTCCAGGCATCGGCGCAGTTGCAGCGTTCCGAGCTGGTGATCGTCTCGCAGCATCGCTACGACTGGGCTGGCGGGACGCACCGTCATGCGCAGCTGGCGCTGGCGGCGCTGCATGCGGGCCATCGCGTGATCTATCTGTACGTGTCGCCGCAGGACAAGGCGTCCGTTGCGCCGCGTTCGGACGCCTTGCAGATCCCCGGCCTGATTCACCATTCGATCGACGCCGTCACGCTCGAATACGTGTTCGAGCGCGTGTCCGAAGCCGCGCGCCTCGTGATCGGCGTGCCGGACGCGCGCGTGAGCCCGTTCTTCCTGTTCGCGAAGCATCGCGGCGTCGAGACCGTGTTCGATGTCGCCTACGACTGGACCCACGCCGCCGAGCCGCATCGCGCGATGCTGTCGACGCTGCTCGCGCAGGCCGACCGCTGCACCGTCGCGACGCCCGCGCTCGCGGACGCCGTGCGGCAGCAGCGCGACGCCGTGGAAGTGCTGCCGGGCGCCGCGCTGCACACCGTGTTCGATCCGTACAAGACCTACGACGCGCCCGCCGGCTTCGTGCCGAAGAACGGCCGCGTGGCGCTGTGCTTCTGCGTGAACGGTCTCGAAGCGATCGACTGGTCGCTCGTGCGGCGCAGCGCGGAACAGGCGCCGGAACTCACCTTCTGCTTCATCGGCACCGGTGCGGCCGCGCCGGGCATGCCGGCGAACGTCGTCGTGCGCGCCGCCGAGCCGCTCGCAGCGCTGCCGGCCTATGTCGCGCATGCCCATTTCCTGTTCTTCCCGCTGCTGCGCAACGCGCTCGTCGACGGCGACGCGACCGCGGGCCTCTATGCCGGCCTGCATCTGCGCAAGCCGGTCGTGACCTCGCTCGATTTCGGCATCACGCCGTCGGCGGACCTCCATGTCTGCGAGGACGAAGCGTCGTTCGTCGCGCGCTGCGCCGAGCTTGGCCGGGCGGAGCCGTCCGCGCGCCCCGACGACGCCTTCGTCGCGAGGAACAGCTGGCTCGGCCGCCTCGAACATCTGTGCCCGCCTGTACCGCGCCATGACGTGAGCGTCGTGATCCTGATCCACAACAACGCGAAGATCATCGCGCGGGCGCTCGAAACCCTGCTCGCGCATTGTTCGCCGTATCTCGCGGATGTCGTCGTGGTGGACAACGCGAGCGTCGATGGCGGCGCGGAGATCGTCGAGCAGCAGTTCCCGCAAGTGAAGCTCGTGCGCAATCCGGAGAATGGCTGCTCGTCGGGCCGCAATCTCGGCGTCGAGCACAGCACTGGCCGGTACATCGCCTTCTTCGACAGCGACCAGTGGTTCGCGGGCTCGTCGGGCTTCGCCGAGGCGCTGCGCGTGCTGGAAACCGATGCGAGCGTGGGCGTGATCGGCTGGAACGCCGGCTGGTTCGACAAGACCCGCACCGACCTGGGCGGGATGATCGCGGACTACTGCCCGAACCGCGCGATGAACGCCGTGGCGATCCGCGACGGCTATCGCGCCGACATCGGCTTCCTTGGCACGAGCGGCTTCTTCATGCGCCGCCGCACCTTCGACGCGACACACGGCTTCGATACCTTCTACGATCCCACCTGCTTCGAGGACACCGATCTCTGCTTCCAGATCAAGGCGCTCGACATGAAGGTGACGTTCCGCGATCTCTCGGGCATCCGGCATCAGCCGCACCAGACCACGCAGGCCAATTCGGGCAGCGACAAGTACACCGCGCTGTTCCTGCGCAATGCGCAGTACTTCAAGGAAAAGTGGCGCGACTATCCGCAGTTCTATGTCGACTACACGTGGTGAGGAACCCGCGCATGCCGTCCGCCACGCCTCGTCACGCAAGCAGCCTTCACTGATGCGGCAACTCGTCTATCTCTCGCCGCTGCCGTGGGCCAGCTTCGCGCAGCGCCCGCACAAGTTTGTCGAATGGTTCCATGCCGCGACCGGCGGCCGTGTCTTGTGGATCGATCCCTACGCGACGCGCCTGCCCGCCTTGCGCGACCTGCGGCGGCCTTCGAGCGGCGCTTCGGGCGCGAGCGTGGCTCGTCCTGACTGGGTCACCGTCGAGGGCGTGCGCGCGCTGCCGCTCGAACCGATGCCCGGCGGCACGCTGCTCAATCGCATGGGCTGGCGGTCGCTGGCGGGCCGCGTGGCGCGCTTCTGCGCCGAGGGCGAGACGCTGCTGGTCATCGGCAAGCCGAGTGCGCTGGCCTTCGACCTGCTGCGTCATGCACGTGCGGCGCGTTCGGCCTATGACAGCATGGACGATTTTCCGGCCTTCTATACCGGCATCTCGCGCACGGCGCTGGCGCGGGTCGAGGCGCGCATCGCCACGGACGTGGACCGGCTGCTGGTGTCATCGACGGCGTTGCGCGCCCGCTGGCAGACGCTTCGTCCCGACGCGCGGCTCGTCTACAACGGCCTGGACCCGGCGATCCTGCCCGCCGCCGACCTGGAGAAGCTCGCGCGGCTCGGCGACGGCCAGCCGAAGGTCATCGGCTATCTCGGCACGATGGGGCCGTGGTTCGACTGGGCGTGGCTTACCGCGCTCGCGCGCCAGCGTCCTGCCGACACCATCCGGCTGATCGGTCCGGTGTTCTCCGCGCCGCCGGGCGCGCTGCCGGGCAACGTGCAGATGCTGCCGCCGGTCGCGCATGCGGAAGCGCTCGAAGCGATGCGCGCGTTCGACATCGGGCTGATTCCGTTCATCCGCAACCAGCTGACGGACGGTGTCGATCCGATCAAGTACTACGAGTATCGGGCGATGGGGCTGCCCGTCATCTCGACGGCGTTCGGTGAGATGAAGCTGCGCGGCGGCGAGCCCGCGACCTTTCTGGTGGATGCGCCGGAACAGCTCGGCGGCGCCGTGGAAGCCGCGTTGCGCAGTCAGGCGGGCGCGGCGGAGATCGAGGCTTATCGCGTGGAGAACAGCTGGGCGGCGCGGTTTGATGCGGCGGGGGTGCTGGACTAGCCAGTGCTGCGCGGACAGTCTTCACCGGCTGTTTCATAATGAGCTGAACCACCTTTCCCCGCTTCTTCTTCAATGACCGACGCCCTGACCTCCAGCCTCGACACCGCTCTCGCTCCTCTCGTCTTCGGCGACCTGCAAGGCTGCTGCGAGCCCTTCGAGCGCCTGCTCAAAAAGGCGGCCGTCGCCGACGACGTGCCGCTCTGGTTCGCGGGCGACCTGATCAATCGCGGGCCGCAGTCCTTGCAGACCTTGCGCGAAGTGATCGCGCTCGGCTCGCGCGCCACGGTCGTGCTCGGCAATCACGACCTGAACCTGCTGTCGGTCGCGGCGGGTCTGCGCAAGCCAAAGAAAGGCGACACGCTCGACGAGATCCTCGCCGCCCCCGATGCGCCCGACCTCATCGAATGGGTGCGGCACAAACCCGTCGCGCACTTCGAGCACGGCATGCTGATGGTGCACGCGGGCGTGCTGCCGCAATGGGACGCCGCGCTGACCATGACGCTCGCGCATGAACTCGAAACCGCCTTGCGCGCACCGGACTGGAAGGAGACGCTGGCGGGCCTGTACGGGAATGAGCCGCATCGCTGGGATGACACGCTCACGGGCCTCGACCGCCTGCGCGTGATCTACAACGCGCTGACGCGCATCCGCTTCTGCACGCCCGAAGGCGCGATGGAGTTCGCCAACAACGGCGGCCCGGATGCCGCGCCGCCCGGCTATCTGCCGTGGTTCGACGTGCCCGGACGCCGCACGCAGGACGTGACGGTGGTGTTCGGCCACTGGGCCGCGCTCGGTCTGATGATCCGCGACAACGTGCTGTGCCTGGACTCGGGCTGCGTGTGGGGCAACAAGCTGTCGGCGGTGCGGCTCACGGCCGATCCGGCGCAGCGCGTCGTCACGCAGGTGAGTTGTTCGATGAAGAAGTGACGACCGGCTCGACCAACAGCGGCTCGCTGACGACAGCCGGCGCGCCGCGCATCTGATCGAGCGCCGCGCTCACCGCAGCCTGCGCCTCGCTCGCGAGCAGCCGCCGGTCCGCGCCCGGCGCAAGCGGATTGCACACGTAGAGATGCGCGGTGATCTCGCCCGCGCGCAACAGCGCATCGAGCGAATCGTTGAGCGACATGTCGCCGATATACGCAGGCGCCACCGATTGCCGGCCCTGCGCATCCTCGTACCTCAGGCAGATCGGCTGCACCGGCACCGACGCCGACACGGCCGCCTGGAACAAATTCGCATGGAACGGCAGCAGCGTGCGGCCATCGCTCGTGGTGCCTTCGGGAAACACGCACATCGTCTCGCCCGCCATCAGCCGTTGCGCGAGTTCGTGCATGATGCGCTTCGCGTCGCTGCGCTTCTCGCGCTGCACGAACACCGTGTCCAGTTGCTGCGCGAGCCAGCCGACCACCGGCCACTTGCGGATCTCCGCCTTCGACACGAACGGCGTCGGACGCCACGCGTTGATCACGTAGATATCGATCCACGACACGTGATTGCCGACCACCAGCACGCCGGCATCGAGCCGTGCTTCGTCGTTGTGCACGACGAGCTTCATGCCCGCGAGCCGCAGCATCTCGATCGACCAGACGCGGTTCATCGCGCTGCGCTCGCTCGCGGAAGCACGCGGAAACCGCGTTGCGACGATCCCCATGCCCACCAGCAAGTGGACGAGCAGCCGCAGTTTGCGCAGCGTCAGTCTCATGTTCAGCGGCTCTCGTAGGCGAGATGGCCCCCGACCACCGTCGCACGCACGCGCGCCGGCAGTTCGTAGCCCAGGAACGGCGTATTGCGGCCCTGGCTCCTGAGCTTGCGCGGATCGACGCGCCAGTCGGCGTTCGCATCGAACACGCAGACATCGGCGAGCGCGCCCGTCACGATGCGTCCCGCCGGCAGCTTCAGCGCATCCGCCGGCGCCGACGTGATGCGCGAAAGCGCCTTCGCCAGCGGCACGTCCGCCTCGCGCGCCCACTTCACCGTCAGCGACAGCAGCAGTTCGAGGCCCGTCGCGCCCGGTGTCGCTTCGGCAAACGGCAACAGCTTTTCGTCTTCGTCGAGCGGCGTGTGATCGGAACAGATCGCGTCGATGGTGCCGTCCACCAGACCCGCGCGAATCGCCTCGCGGTCGCGCTGCGAGCGCAGCGGCGGATCGAGGCGGAACTGCGAATCGAAATAGCCGATGTCCACGTCCACCAGATGCACGTGATTGATGGTCACGTCGGCGGAGACGGCGAGCCCTTCGGCCTTCGCCGCGCGCACCAGCGCGATGCCCGCCGCCGACGACAGATGCGACAGGTGCACGCGCGCGCCCGTCACGCGCATCAGTTCGAACAGCGTGTGCAGCGCGATGGTCTCCGCCGACACCGGCACGCCGGACAGCCCGAGCCGCGACGCCACCGGGCCGCTCGCCGCGACGCCGCCCTTCGACATGTACGCATCCTGCGGACGCAGCCACACGGTATAGCCGTAGGTGGTCGCGTATTGCAGCGCGCGTTGCAGTGTGCGCGTATCGACGATCGGGTTATCGGCCTGCGAGAAGCCGATGCAGCCCGCTTCGGTCAGCTCGACCATCTCGGTGATGGTCTCGCCCTTCAGTCCCACCGTCAGCGCGCCGAGCGGATACACATGCGCCTGATGCAGCTTCTGCGCGCGGAACTTGAGCATCTCGACGAGACCGGGTTCGTCGAGCGTCGGGTCGGTGTCGGGCGGACACACGAGACTCGTCACGCCGCCCGCCATGGCCGCGGCCATTTCCGATTCGAGCGTCGCCTTGTGTTCGAAGCCCGGTTCGCGCAGCCGCGCCGACAAATCGACGAAGCCCGGCGCCACGTACAGCCCATTGGCGTCGATCACCTTCGCCGCCGTGAAGTCGGCGGGCGCCGCGCCCACGCCGACGATCCTGCCCGCCGCAATGAACACGTCCTGGCGTGTCTCGGTGCCCGCGGCCGGATCGATGATCGTGCCGCCTTGAATCTGGATCTTCATGTCGCGTTCTTAGTCACTGTTGCCGGCCACGATGCCCATGACCGCCATGCGCACGGCGATACCGAAGGTCACCTGGTTGAGGATCACCGACTGCGGGCCATCGGCCACCTGCGAGTCGATCTCGACGCCGCGGTTCATCGGTCCCGGATGCATCACGATGGCATCGGGCGCGGCGAGCGCGAGACGCTCGGGCGTGAGACCCCAGCTCTTGAAGTACTCCTGCGCCGACGGCAGCAACGCGCCGCTCATGCGCTCGTTCTGCAGGCGCAGCATGATGATGACGTCGACGCCCTTCAGGCCTTCGTCGAGATTGTGATAGACGTGCACGCCCATCTGCTCGAGGTTGCCTGGCAACAGCGTGCGCGGACCGATGGCGCGCACTTCGGGCACGCCGAGCGTGGTCAGCGCATGAATGTCCGAACGCGCGACGCGCGAATGCAGGATGTCGCCGACGATCGCCACGCGCAGCTTCGTGAAGTCGCGCTTGTAGTGGCGGATCGTGTACATGTCGAGCAGACCCTGCGTGGGGTGCGCGTGACGGCCGTCGCCTGCGTTGATGACGTGCACGTGCGGCGCGCAATGCTCGGCGATCAGATACGGCGCGCCGCTCGATGCGTGACGCACGACGAACATGTCGGCATGCATCGCCGAGAGATTGTTGATCGTGTCGAGCAGCGATTCGCCCTTGCTCGTCGACGACGCGTTGATGTTGAGGTTCAGCACGTCCGCCGACAAGCGCTTGGCCGCGATCTCGAACGTGGTGCGCGTGCGTGTGGAGTTCTCGAAGAACAGGTTGAACACCGACTTGCCGCGCAGCAGCGGCACCTTCTTCACTTCGCGGTCGGTCACGCTCACGAACTGCTCGGCGGTGTCGAGGATGTGCGTGACGATCGAACGCGGCAAGCCCTCGATGGTCAGCAGATGCTTGAGTTCGCCGTTCTTCGTGAGCTGCGGATTGCCCTTGAGGAAGCCGTAGCGGAAGGGTTCGGCCTGGGGATTCGCCGCGCTGTCCGCGCCCTGGGTTGCCGTATTCATGATGATCCCGGGTGTTTCTCTGGAGAAAGCTCGAAGCCGCGCGTCACTGCGCGCGCGGTTCCGTCGTGAAAGTGAACGCGTTGGATTCGTTGCGCGCCAGCACGAGGGTGTCGCCCGCCGGCACGTCGACCATGCCGCCGGTGAAGCGCGCCGCGATCGGCATCTCGCGTCCGCCGCGATCCGCGAGCACCGCGAGGTCGATCGACGCGGGCCGGCCGTAGTCGTACAACTCGTTGATCGCCGCGCGCACGGTGCGGCCGGTGGACAGCACGTCGTCGATCAGGATGATGCGGCGGCCGTTCACGTCGAACGGCAGTTCAGTCGGGCGCGCCTGGCTGTGCAGGCCCTTTTTCGCGTAATCGTCGCGATGCAGCGCCACGTTCACCACGCCGAAATGCGGCGCCTTCAGATCCTGCGCGAGCCGTTCGGCCAGCCACACGCCGCCGCTGTAGATGCCGGCGAGCACGGCGCCGTCGGGTGCGTCGAGCGAGGGACCGTAAGCGCTGCGAATCTGCTCGACGAGCGCGCGATACAGCGCTTCGGCGTCAATGGAACTCATGATCGTCGGCTAGTTCGTCAAGATATTGTTGAAGGATGACGCGGGCGGCTTCGGCATCGATTTCGTCGAAGCGGCCGCGCGCATTGGTGCGCACGCCGCGTTCGCGCAGGTCGGCTTTGGCATCGACGGAGGAATAACGTTCGTCCACCCATTGCACGGGCACGTTGAAACGCCCGTTCACCTGATTGCCGAAGCGCTTGGCCAGCGCGCTCATCTTGTGCGGCGTGCCGTCGGGATGCATCGGCATGCCGACCACCACGGCGTTCGGCTTCCATTCATCCAGCAGCTTGCCGACTTCGAGGAAGCGATAGTCCGAGTTGCGGTTTTCCAGCGTGAGAAGTGCGCGTGCCTGACGGGTGAGCGTATTGCCGACGGCGACACCGATACGTTTTTCGCCGTAGTCGAATGCCAGCAGCGTGGCTTCGCGGCTCATGCGTGCCCTGCTTCGCCGGACAACATCGAGCGCGACACGCCGAGCAGCGAGAGCGCGGCTTCGAGACGGTCTTCGGCAGGGACGTCGAAGATGATGCGCGGATCGGCTTCCACGGTGAGCCAGCCGTTCTTCGAGATTTCTTCCTCGAGCTGGCCCGCGCCCCAGCCTGCATGACCCAACGTGAGCAGGAAACGTTCGGGACCCGTGCCGCTTGCGACGGCTTCGAGCACGTCCTTCGACGTGGTCATGGCCAGGCCGCCGGGCACGCTCATGGATGAGCTATACGGCTCGCCGTCGCCGGCTTCGTGCAGCACGAAGCCGCGCTCGGTCTGCACGGGACCGCCGAAGTACACGGGCAAGTGAACCAGCGGCTCGATCTCGAGCTTGAGATCGATGCGGTTGAAGAGGGACTGCAGATCGATGTCGGTCGGCCGGTTGATGACGAGACCCAGCGCGCCCTTCTCGGTGTGATCGCAAAGATAGACCACGGTTTCTGAGAACGTCGGATCGGCCATGCTCGGCATGGCGATCAGGAACTGATTCGTCAAATTGATGCGATCGGAAGTCTTGGACATAATTCAGGATTTTAACAAAGGCGCTGCGAGATGGCCGACTTCGATGTGGGATTGGTCTGGTTTCGGCGGGACCTGCGCGCGGCAGACAATGCTGCACTCTATCACGCGCTTACACGCTGCCGCCGGGTGCTGTGCGCGTTCGTTTTCGATCGCGAAATCCTCGCGCCGCTGGCCCGGCAGGACCGCCGCGTGCCGTTCATTCATGCCAGTTGCGTCGAACTCAATCGCACCTTGCACGATGCGGGCGGCGCGCTGATCGTGCGCCATGGCGCGCCGCTGCACGAGATTCCCGCGCTGGCGCGCGCATGCGGCGTGAATGCGGTCTTCGCCAACCGCGACTACGAGCCGTCCGCGAAAGCGCGCGACGAAGCCGTGGCGAAGCGGCTCGCCAGCGACGACATCGCGTTCTTCACCTTCAAGGATCAGGCCGTCTTCGATCACGACGACGTGCTGACCGGCGCGAACAAGCCCTACACCGTGTTCACGCCGTACAAGCGCAAATGGCTCGCGACGCTCACGCCTGATGCGCTGAAACCGTATGCGTCGGAGGACCATCTTCAGGCGCTGGCGAAGCCGCCTTCCGATGTGAAGCACGCGATGCCGTCGCTCGCGCAACTCGGTTTCGCGGAGGCAAACGGTCCGGCGTTTCCCGCCGGCACGAGCGGCGCGTATGAACTCTTCGACGACTTCCGCGAGCGCATGACCGACTACGGCCGCACGCGCGACTTTCCCGCGCAGAAGGGTCCGAGCTATCTCAGCGTGCATTTGCGGCACGGCACCGTGTCCGCTCGCGCGCTTGCCCGCAGCGCGCACGATGCGCAGCGGCACGGCGACAAGGGCGCCGAGACCTGGCTCGGCGAGCTGATCTGGCGTGAGTTCTACTTCTCCGTGCTGCACCATTTCCCGCATGTTGGCGTGCCGGGGGATCATCGTGCGTTCAAGCCGGAGTACGACCGGATCGAATGGGAAACCGGCGACGCCGCCGAAGCCGACTTCGCCGCGTGGTGCGCCGGCCAGACAGGCTATCCGCTCGTCGATGCGGCCATGCGGCAGATCAACACATCGGGCTATATGCACAACCGTCTGCGCATGGTGGTGGCGAGCTTCCTGACCAAGGATCTCGGCATCGACTGGCGGCGTGGCGAAGCCTATTTCGAAGCGCTGCTGAACGATTTCGAGCTGTCGAACAACAACGGCGGATGGCAGTGGGCCGCGTCGAGCGGCTGCGATGCGCAGCCGTATTTCCGCATCTTCAATCCGGTCACGCAGTCACAGAAGTTCGACTCGGCGGGCAAGTTCATCCGCCATTACGTGCCGGAGATCGCGGGGCTGTCGGATCGCGACATCCACGCGCCGTGGCGCGCGAAACCGGACGCGCTCAAGGCCGCGAAGATCGCGCTCGGCGCGGACTATCCGCAACCGGTGGTGGATCACGAAGCAGCGCGCAAACGCACGCTCGCGCGCTATGACGTGGTGCGCGGGCCGGGCAAGCGGCCAGACGAGCCCCGGTCCAGCGATGACGATTAACGCGTAACGGGCATCGGTTTTTCGATCATCCCGGTAAGCGCGACGATCGAGCCACGCCCTTCCGACGGCGCAATCCCCGCCGCCGCCTGATGCAGCATCGAGCGCAGCATGTGCGCGGCGCGTTCGGGCACGGTGGCGTCGAGACCGCGGGTCGCGCCTTCGGCTGCTGCAGGCGCTGCGCCGCGGGCCTCGCCGTGATACGCGACGCGCCGCCACGCGAGACCGAGCGTATCGGCGAGCAACGCGACATGGCCCAGCCCCAGCGCGCACGCCGCCGCGCCCAGCCGATGCGAAGCATTCGCCGCCGACAGCGCCGCCGCCTCATCCACCGTGCCGGTTTCGCTCGCCTGCGCACCCCGCTCGACCAGCGCCTCGATGGCCGTCTCCGCGCTCTGCAGAAAATCCTCGTAGGCGAACGCGTTCACGCGCAGCACGCCGAGATCGCGCGTGGCGGCGTCGCGGGCAAGTTCCCCGGCCTGCGCCGCGCCCTCTTCCCACGCCGCCTCCGACGCCGGCGTAGACGCCACGTGCCACGCGACCGTCAGGCCGTAGTCGCGCAGCACATCGACGTGCTCCGCCTCCTCCGGCGCCGCGCCGTACAGCGCGAAATCGCGCCACAGCAGTGCGAGGGTCGCGCGCACCAGCGAGCGCGGGGCGTAGGTCAGCGCGTGCGCCTGATCGGCCAGCACAAGGTTGAAGCGCGCGTACAGACGTCTCGCATCGGCGTCATGAGCATTCTGCCGGGCGCCGTCGTCAGGTTCGGCACGCGCGGCCCGCGCGCGCAACGACGTGACACACGACGACGCCAGCCGCCAGAAATCGTAAGGATCCGGGCCGCGCAGATCGGCCAGGCACGCATCCAGGCGAGCGTAGGCAGCGGCGGATTCGTCGGCCGGTCCGCGCAGCAGCCTGAGCAGCGCTTCCTCGTAATGCGCCCGCACGCGCGCGAGCCGCTCGGGCGCGAAGCCGCGCAGCGTTGCCGGGGCGATCGCGCGGCCGGCAAGCGCCAGGTCGTCGTACGAAACGGGCGCCACGCGCGTGTGCGCCGCCAGCAGCGCATGCAGCCCGCGATAGTGATCGAAGAGTGCTGTCGAGCAGGCCAGCTCGCGCAAATTGTGACGTTCCACCGCGGCGCCGAAGATGGCGATCGCATCCGCGATGCGCGCACGGTTGGCGTCGGATTCATCGCCCAGCGGCGCGACCAGCGCCAGTGCCTCCGCAAAGCGCTGCGCCGGCAGCCAGCCGGCCGAATGCAGCGCGGCGATCGCCCGTTTCAGCGCCGCGCCGGTTTCGCCCTGGCGCTGGAAGGCGTGCTGGGCATCGGTGAGGGCCATCTCGGCGAGCCGCACCGATCCGCCGCGCGGATTGGGCAAGGCTTCGAACGGAACGTGCAGATCGGGACGTGATGTCATGTCGGGCGCTCACAAGCCGTTGCGCGGGCGTGTGGCTCGATGGGCCGCCGCACGCGGTTGAACTGCGTCACTGCGTCTTCGGTCGATGCGAAGCCGGCGTCGCGGGAGGGCCGGCCGTTGCGCGCACATGCTGCGTGCATGCTGCATACGTGCTGCCAAGGCGCAACGCCTGATCGGGAAGGTCCGCATGCCCTGCGCCCGGCGGCGATGTGCTCCACCTCGGCCGGCGTCTCGCCAAAAAACGCGCGCCGCATGACGGAGGTCATGCGGCGCGTCAAAACATGTCAGTCAGATCTGCACCATCTCGAAGTCTTCCTTGCGGGCTCCGCATTCGGGACAGGTCCAGTTGATCGGGACGTCCTCCCAGCGGGTTCCCGGCGGGATGCCCTCTTCGGGCAGGCCCGCTGCTTCGTCATAGATCCAGCCACAGATCAGGCACATCCAGCTGCGCGGTTCGTGTTGAGATTCGCTCTGTTCCATACTGACGCCAGGTCGATTGGTCGGTTGAAATTAGGACAAGATGGTACCGTGTTGCTGTAGTGATGCCTAGCAAGCGTCCCGCCCGCAAGGCGGGTTGTAATCTTGTCGCTCCGGTGCCGCTCCCATGCGAAGGCTAGCGCGTCGGAAAAAAGTGCGCAAAGAGAACAGTCGGACGGCATTAGGCCGCATAATCGGAGCGTGTCCGAGCAGGCATTCCTTCGCGCGAACAGTTGAACACGCGCGGGCGGACCCGCTCCGAGCCGCCATGTCCATCCAAGCAATCCAATACCACAATGTCCGCTTTTGCCATGACCGGCGACTCCCCACCGATCGTACTCACCTTCGGCCTCTCGGATCCCACCGGCGGCTCCGGCCTGCAGGCCGACCTGCTGACGCTCGCGAGCATGGGCTGTCACGGCGTCACGGTGCTGACTGGTTACGCGGTGCGCGACTCCGCGTCCTGCGACGAAGTGACCGGCCTCGATCCCGATGCCGTGGCAACCCAGGCGCGCATGTTGCTAGAGGACATGCCGGTAGCCGCGTTCAAGATCGGCGCGGCGACCCGGGCCGAAGTCGTGTCGGCGATCGCCGAAGTGGTCTCCGACTACGATGACGTCCCGCTGATCCTCGCCCCCGACTTCACCCTCGACGACGAGCACGTCCTCGCCGCGGATGAGTTGCGCGAGTCGCTGGCCGATCTGCTCGTGCCGCAGACCACCATGCTGATTGCCGATCACGCCACGCTGCTGCAGCTCGCGCAACCGGACAGCGACGCGGAATCGCCCACGCTGGACACGGCGATTTCACACCTGCTGTCGCAGGGCTGCGAGTACGTGCTGGCCCTGGAAGCGGGTACGCACCGGCACGTGATCACGTTGTACAGCGAAGAGGGACAAGTGCGTCAAGACATATGGGACCGGGCGGTGCATCGCGTCGTCGGCCTGACGGATACCATGGGTTCGGCCATCGCCGCCTTGCTGGCGAACGGCCAGGAGCCTGCGGAAGCCGCGCGCGAGGCCCAGGAATATGTGTTCCAGGCGGCGCGCGCCGCGTTTCGACCGGGCATGGGCGCTTATTTGCCTGACCGCTTTTTCTGGGCGCGCTCGAATGACGCGGACGAGGAAGGCGACGCGTCCTCGCTGTCCGACGACTCCACCGGTCTGCCGGGAGAAGCGCGGCACTGAGTTCTTGCAGTGAACCGCTTGCAGTGAACCCCAAGAGGGAGGCTTCGCGAACGCATGCCGTACCGACTGCCCCATCTGCACAAGCCCGGCCCACAAGGCGCGATCCGCATCGGCTGCGCGGGCTGGGGTCTGTCGAGCGCTGTCGCAGCCAGCTTCCCCGGCGAAGGCTCGCATCTCGAGCGCTACGCGCACACGCTGACGTGCGTCGAAATCAACACGAGTTTCTACAAGCCGCATCGGCCGGAAACCTACGCGCACTGGGCGGAGAGCGTCCCCGACTCGTTTCGCTTTTCGGTCAAGCTGCCGAAGGCCATCACGCACGAAGCGCGACTGGTCGACAGCGAAGCGCTGCTCGACGAATTCCTGCACGCCGCCGGCAAACTGGGCGACCGGCTGGGCTGCTGGCTCGTGCAACTGCCGCCCAGCCTGCCCTTCGATCACGACATCGCCGAGCCTTTCTTCAAGACGCTGCGTGCGCGCACGGATCTGCCGATTGCCTGCGAAGCGCGCGAGCACGGCTGGTTCACGACACACGCGGCCGCGCTGCTGAAGGCGCATCACATTGCCTACGTTGACGCCGACCCGATTCCCGACGACTGCGAAATCCGGCACCGGGCGGATGGCGGACTGGTCTATGTGCGGCTGCACGGTTCGCCGGAGCTCTACAAGAGTTCCTACAACTACACCTATCTCGACGATCTGGCGCGCACGCTGCACACCCGCGCCAAAAAGACGGCCGAGGTCTGGTGCGTCTTCGACAACACGGCCGAAGGCCATGCCCAGCCCAATGCGCTGCATCTGATGGAGCGCTTGCGGATTCATCACAAGGTCTGAAGCGTTCGACGCGACGGAGGTTCACGCGATGCACAAGCCGGCAGGACGACTCACCCGCTTACTGGAAGCCGCGCTGCTGGCTGGTCTGCTTGGCCTCTGCGTTCCCGCGCAAGCGCAGAACGCAGCGCCGCCACCCGCCGCCACACCCGCCGGCGACGGCACTTTCCTGCTGACGATCTTCCTCAAGCACGATGAATCGAAGACGCTTCCGCAGATCAATCAGCAACTCAAGGAACAGGGCTACTTCAAGCAGTTCCCGCCGCCGGGCGTGGAAGTGGTGTCGTGGTACGTGATGATGGGCATCGGCCAGGTGGTAACGCTGCGCGTGCCGGCCGACCGGCTGCGCGAGGTGAATCGCGCGATAGAGAGTACCGCGTGGGGCGGATATCGCACGGAGTTCTATCCGACCTACGACTACAAGGCCGCGGCGCAGAAGCTGCGCGACGACATGAACAAGTAGGCGTGTCGTGTCAGGAAAAGGCGGACGAAAAAAAACCTGCATCGCTGCAGGTTTTTTTCTGACATGACGCGAGCCCCTTTCGAGACTCGCGCCCATGTAGTCCGGCGTGAAGCCAGATTTACATGTCCATGCCCATGCCGCCCATGCCGCCGGGCATGCCGCCAGGCATCGGAGCATCTTCCTTCGGCAGTTCGGCAACGGCTGCGTCGGTCGTCAGCAGCAGGCCTGCCACCGATGCCGCGTTTTGCAGCGCCGTACGCGTGACCTTCGTCGGGTCCACGACACCGGCTTCAACCAGGTCGCCGTACTCGCCCGTCGCCGCGTTGTAGCCGTAGTTGCCCGAACCTTGAGCAACCGCTGCCACCACGACCGACGCTTCTTCGCCGCCGTTCGTCACGATCTGGCGCAGCGGTTCTTCCATTGCACGCAGAACGATCTTGATACCGGCGTCCTGGTCGGCGTTCGCACCCTTCAGGCCGTCGATCGCACGACGTGCACGGATCAGCGCCACACCGCCGCCCGCCACGATGCCTTCTTCCACAGCTGCACGGGTTGCGTGCAGTGCGTCTTCAACACGTGCCTTCTTTTCCTTCATTTCGACTTCGGTCGCAGCGCCGACCTTGATCACTGCAACACCGCCGGCCAGCTTGGCCACGCGCTCTTGCAGCTTTTCACGGTCGTAGTCCGACGTCGCTTCTTCGATCTGCTTGCGCACTTGCTTCACGCGCGCTTCGATGTTCACGGCTTCGCCAGCGCCGTCGATGATCGTCGTGTTTTCCTTGCCCACTTCGATGCGCTTCGCCTGGCCCAGTTCAGCCAGCGTTGCCTTTTCGAGCGTCAGGCCGGTTTCTTCCGCGACGACTTGACCGCCGGTCAGGATCGCGATGTCTTCCAGCATGGCCTTGCGACGGTCGCCGAAGCCCGGAGCCTTGACAGCAACCGTCTTCAGGATGCCGCGGATGTTGTTGACGACCAGCGTAGCCAGCGCTTCGCCTTCGACGTCTTCAGCGATGATCAGCAGCGGACGGCCAGCCTTCGCGACTTGTTCCAGCACCGGCAGCAGGTCACGGATGTTCGAAACCTTCTTGTCGTGCAGCAGCACGAACGGGTTTTCGAGGACGGCGACTTGCTTGTCCGGGTTGTTGATGAAGTACGGCGACAGGTAGCCGCGGTCGAACTGCATGCCTTCGACGACGTCGAGTTCGTCTTCCAGCGACTTGCCGTCTTCGACGGTGATGACGCCTTCCTTGCCGACCTTGTCCATGGCTTCAGCGATGCGGTCACCGATGGAGGTGTCGCTGTTCGCCGAGATCGAGCCGACTTGCGCGATTTCCTTGTTGGTCGTGCAAGGCTTGCTGATCTTGCGCAGTTCTTCGATGGCGGCAGCAACGGCCTTGTCGATGCCGCGCTTCAGGTCCATCGGGTTCATGCCCGAGGCAACGTACTTCATGCCTTCACGGACGATGGATTGCGCCAGGACCGTAGCGGTCGTGGTGCCGTCGCCGGCGTTGTCGCTGGTCTTGGAAGCCACTTCCTTGACCATTTGCGCGCCCATGTTCTGGAGCTTGTCCTTCAGTTCGATTTCCTTCGCGACCGAGACACCGTCCTTGGTGACCGTCGGGCCGCCGAACGAACGCTCGAGCACGACATTGCGACCCTTCGGACCCAGCGTGACCTTGACCGCGTTGGCCAGGATGTTCACGCCTTCGACCATCTTGGCGCGTGCGGAATCGCCAAAAGTAACTTCTTTAGCTGCCATATCAAGACTCCTTGATTCGATTCAGTTTTCCGGCTTCGCCATGCGCGCCCGAGGGGCTGCTGCAAAGGGCGAAGCCAGACGTGCAGGAAGGATGCTTACTTGACCAGGACGGCCATGATGTCTTCTTCGCGCATGACGAGCAGTTCCTGCCCGTCCACCTTGACGGTCTGGCCGGCGTACTTGCCGAACAGCACGCGGTCACCGACCTTCACGTCGAGGGCGATTTGCGCGCCCTTGTCATCGCGCTTGCCCGGGCCGATGGCCAGGACTTCGCCTTGATCCGGCTTTTCTGCCGCGGCTTCCGGGATCACGATGCCCGATGCGGTCTTGGTTTCCTGATCCAGACGCTTGACGATGACGCGATCGTGCAAAGGACGAAGGTTCATACACACTCCTCTCTTGATTGAGACTGAAATCGCTGGAAAACCCGTCCTGCAAGGCAATGCCCGCGGAACGGCAAACTTGTTAGCACTCGCGTGCGGTGAGTGCCAATTATATGGACCGGATTTGACAATTTCAAGGATGGGGACGGCGGGTAATCCCGTAGCGGTGAAATTTTTTCGAATTTGCCGGCCAGTTGGCGAGAACCGCACGGATTCGTCTTGACCGGGTCCGCGAGGAAAAGGTTCACCGGAGGCCCGCATTTGCAGGCGTGAAATCAGCACGTGTCCTATGAGACCTCAGACCCCGATTGAATCGATTAATGTCGATTGAAGAATTCTGATTTATCCGAATCAGGGTTTTTACCTAGATCGCCGCGAACTAGACTGCCTTCACCGACGAAGCAACAGCAAGCAGCACCACCACTTACTGCCGCATCGTTTCCCCAATCAAGATTCGGAGGTCGTCATGTTGAAGTCCATCGTTCCCGCCCTTGCCATCGTTGCCGTCCTGGCCGCTCCCGGTTTTGCCCAGGCCCGCGAAGACGGTCCCGTCACCCGTGCCCAGGTGCGTGCCGAACTGGTCCAGCTCGAGCGCGCCGGCTATAACCCGGTCGGCGATCAAACCACCTATCCGGCCGACATCCAGGCTGCGGAAGCCCGGGTCGGCGCCAGCCAGCCCAATGCAAGCGCCTTCGGCGGCGCCGCTGAAGGCGCCTCTGCGGCAGGCCATGCGCATCGGCTGAACTTCCTGGATCGCGTCGTGCGTCCCGAAGCCGCCAATCCGGTCGATTTCAATCGTCCGTAATCCGGCTGGCCGCAGCATAAGCAGCAGCACCAGCAGCAGACAACCCGGCCCCGCGCCGGGTTTTGCGCCTTCCGATGAACCTCAAGCGCACGCCGGTTCATCACGCTGTCAGTCACGGATCGGACGAGGGTTGCAGACCGCGTTTTTTCATCGTCCAGTCCGACGGCACTACAATTTGTCTCTGCCGTTGACCCACACTCCGGATCCGCCGCTTTATGTCCATGCCGTCGCTGCGCTCAAGTCTCGTTCTCCTTGGTTTGATTGCCCTCACCGCTTGCGGAGGCCGCTCGGCCACCACCCCCAGTTACCAGCAGGAGCTGTTCAACACCGGCGCGAGCCCGTTCGCGCGCAACTACGACGCCACCGTCAACGAAACCTGCGAGGCCGCGCGTCGCGCCCTGCTCTCGCAAGGTTTCCTGACGACCATGGGCCAGCCCGATACCGTCGACGCCACCAAGAACTTCCAGCCGAGCGCCGAAACCCACGTCGTGGTGTCGTTTCATGTGGTCTGCACGCCGGGGGAAAACGCGACGAACCAAAGCATCGCGTATGTGAACGCCGTCCAGGACGGCTATGCGCTCAAGAAAAGCGACACGTCGGCGAGCGTGGGACTGAGCGTGCTCGGTTCGCTGTCGCTGCCGATCCGCTCGAACAGCGACGCGATGGTCAAGATCTCGAGCGAAACGGTGCCCGCCGGCAAGTTCTACGATCGCTTCTTCAACCTGATGAGCCACTATCTGAACACGGTGCCGCGCAGCGCGCCCGTCGCCGCCGACGAGGTGAAGAGCAAGCCGCTCGCGCCCTCGCTGATCGTGAACTCGCCGGACCTCACGCCCACGCCGATCGTCGTGCAGACGCCCGCCGCCGCCACCGCCATCCCGACTTCGGAGGCGGTCGCGGCGAGCGCTTCACAGGCGTCGTCGGCAGCAGCGGCGCCCGTCAGTTCGGCACGTTGACCGCGCCGCCCGACACGCTGATCGCATTGGCGCCGGGATCGGCGGCGATCGCCGGCAGGTTTGCGGTCGTGAGCGCGGGCGCCGAGCCCGCCGTGCCGCCACGCGCCACCGTCCGCACCACTTGCGAAGGCGGCAGCGTCGCGTTGTTCTTCAGATGATTCCACATCAGGTTCAGCGCCTGAATGTTGTAGTAGTGGACCGGAATGAAGCGCGTGTCGAAGCCCGCGACGCTCAGGAATGCGTCGAAATGCTGGCCGTTGGTGATCTCGTACAGCGACAGTTGGCTCTTGTTGCCCTCCGCCATGCGATTCGCGCCCAGATACGGCCGACCGGCATGGTTGATCGGCACCAGCGCATCCGCGCGTCCCTGCACGATGATCGCCGGCTTGCCGCGCAGGTTCGCGTTCACGCGGATCGCATTCACGCTGGCCGCCATCGTCGCGTTGCCGATGGTCCACAGCGAGCGCAGGCAGGCCGCGCCCGCATAACTCGCGTCGGGCGTGGCAAAGCGATGATCCGCCGCGCCGCCCGTCCCCACGTTGTAGACCAGGTTGATCCCGTTGGTCGGCGGCACGCCATTGCCGTTGCCGAAGACCGTGAGCATCGGCGACACCAGGGGCGCCACGCCCGCCGCGCCGCTCACCGCGTTGGTCGTGCCGAAGCTGAAGTTGCACAGGTTGTCGAGCACGCTCGCCTTCATGTAGGCGTCGGCATACGTGACCGCCACCGCCGGCACCGCCTGCGAATCCCACATCGGCGCCTGCAAGGTATCGGAATCAGTTTCGTAGCCGGCCTGGTGCAGCTGGTCGAGCGCGCTGTTGGCCTGGGCGATCGTCGTGGCGCCCGAGATCAGTCCGCCCGCCGCCAGCGACGCGCAGCGCGCGGTGCGGATCGCCGTGGTCGTGGCGAGCGGCAGCGTCGTCAGGTACGGCGCGCCGGCTGCGGCGGGGGCAAGCGCGGCGCACGGCTGCAGCAGGTTGGCGAGCGTCATGTAGTCGGCGAGCGGCCGGCCGAACGAGCCGACCGGCAGGCCGCCCTGCCGCACCGACACCTGCGACGGCAGGTTCAGATTGATCTGCGGCTCGCCGACGACGACCGCGGTGATCCAGCCGTCGGTATCCTGCTCGGCTGCCGCCAGCGCCGCGCCGCCGCCGTTGCTCACCGAAGCGGCGATGGTCGTGATGCTGCCCTTGCCATAGCGCACCTGATGGTTCGAACCGTTCAGTGGCCCGAACATGTCGTTGAGCGCCCAGTAAGCGAACTGGATCGCCTGCAGGGTATTCGCGCCCCAGTCCTTCTCGGGATTCTGCTGTGAATGCGCGTGCTTGTAGGCGTAGCGGTTCGGGAAGGCCGAGTTGAACGATGCGATGGCGGACGCGCTTGCATTCGCCTTGAAGATCGCGCTGGTGCCGGCGAAATCGGCATTGACGAGCGTGCCGTCGATGCGCGTGACGAGGTTGCTCGCCAGTTCGTGCGCGCCGTTGCCGCTGCCCTTGTCGGTATAGGCCACCGCGCAGCCGCGCTTCAGGCCCCACTCGCCCGCCGCCGAGATCGCGCCATACACGCCGCGCGATCCCGACGACGTCGCCGTCACGATGCACGGCTGGTCGGGATTGAAGCTCGCCGGCACCTGGACCATCAACGAAACGTTCTGCGTGCCGCTGCCGTCGTCGGCGAACGCGAGGTATTCCTTGCCCGCGATCTTGCCTTCGCCGAGCGTGTCGTTGCCGTTCAGGTCGACATTCGGCCCCCAGAAACGCCCGTAGCCGCCGTTCGCCGACATGTCGACGAGCGCGCGGTAATTCGACCAGATGGCGAGGCGCCGCAGGTCGGCGGCGCTCGGCGACGCCGGGTTGGCAATCGAAGGCGCGGTCGCCGCAGCGAGCCCGGTCTTGCCGAGGCCGGCGGTCAGCAGATCGTCGGACTGGCCGTCGTAGGTTTGTGACTTGATCGCGCCGGAGACGAATTTCGGCACGCTGTTGTTCGCCGGGCCGCCGCCGTTGTCGTCATCGCCGCCGTGGCAGGCAGCGAGCGTCGCGGCTGCCAGCAGCGCGATCACAGCCGTGCGTGGCCAAGTTCCCGAACACTGAAAACGTGCGAATCGCTTCATTTTCGTCTCCCGTATTGTTGTGCTTCACGCCTTGTTTCAGAACACGCTACGCTTCGCTTTCGATCCGTCAGTATCACGCGGAAGCTGAAAACAGTCGCTGCTGAGTTTCCCTGTCTGCAACGCGACGGGCCGGAAGAGACACACCCGGCGTAAACGACAACGGGCTCCGACGATCAAGCCGGAGCCCGTTGCATGGCGATGGCGTCAGACCGGGCGGCGGTGCGACGCCGCCCGAAGTCTGCCGCCTGCGTCCCGGATCAGCCTCCGCCGCCGTTCTGGACGCCGAGGGTGATCTTGTTGCTCACCGATGTGACGCCCTGGACGCCCTTCGCCACTTCTTCCGCCTGGGCGATCTGGCCGCCTTCCGGCACCGTGCCGGTCAGCGTCACCGCGCCGCCGCGGGCGCGTACGAAGACGTTGGAGACATCGAAGCCTTGCGCCTTGGACAGCGCGCGGCGCACCGCGTAGCCGAGCTTGCGGTCTTCCTTCTTGACCGCGGACTTCTGCGCCTTGGTCGGCGCAGCCGACGTGTCGCTCGACTGGGCATAGGCGCTCGAGGCAATGGTCACGCACAGCACCACGCCCAGCGCCTTCAAGAGATCAACTGCTTTCATGGTTTCTCCTTTTGTTTCGCTTGTTGACTTCGCACAGTTTGCTACTTCGCTCGTTTTGCACTTCAAATCCGGGCCGCGCTTGCTGGCGGCTGGCTACGACATCGAGCGGTTGCCCCGTGACCACGCGCTTCGCCCGAAGCGCTGAACGGCTTGAGGGCATGGCGGAGGCAAGCCGGCAGATGCGGCTCACGGTGCTGCGAGAGGCTGGCGAACGAAACAATTAGTGGCCGGTTGATCGGGTGGCATGCCCGTCGGCTCGAATATGTCCTGACACATGGCGCGATACTGCGTTGCGCGGCTCAACGTGACGCTGCGGCCCAAACTGCGGGCAGCGGCGCGCGAGGCTTCTGACATGCGGCGGCGATCGTCAATTTAGCCCAGCGCGGCCATTAGCGCAAAACATTTAACGACGCGGCCCGTGCGAGCAACATCGGCGGCGGCGAAGACACATCGATGTCACAGTCGGCGTTCATGGGGGCACGCCAGGAAGCGCCGCCCGTTTCCGGCAATCCGCGACGTCAGGCCGGTGCTTTCGGAACCTGCGCAGAGGAAGCCGCGGTGCGATCGGGTAAGCTCGCTTGCACGAAGTTTCACGATCACTCATCAAATGACTCACTCCACAGGCCCCGATCCGCGCGGCAATCCGGGCGGCGAACCGGACGCGTCCCGGCGGCGGCGGCCGCAGCCGAAAATCGTCGCCCGCTTCGTGGCGATCTCCTGGCGCGACCTGGCGCTCACCTTCGGGCCCATCCTGCTGGTCTGCGCCGCCGCGCTCTACCTGGCCGTCCGGCTGATCCAGCCCGCGCCGCCGAACACGCTGACCCTCGCGGCCGGCCCGAAGGGCAGTTCGTTCTGGAACGCCGCGCAGAAGTACAAGACGATTCTCGCGCGCAACCGCGTCACGCTGAACGTGCTGGAAACCCAGGGCTCGCTCGACAATCTGACGCGCCTGGAAGCCCCCGATTCGAAGGTCGATGTCGGCTTCGTGCAGGGCGGCCTGACCAAGCCGGGCGAGACGCACGACAACCTGGAATCGCTCGGCAGCGTGTCGTACGTGCCGCTCGCGGTGTTCTACCGCAGCCCGACGGTCGTGAACCGGCTGTCCGAGCTGAAGGGCAAGCGCCTGGCGATCGGCGCGGAGGGCAGCGGCTCGCGCGTGCTGGCGCTCACGCTGCTGAAGGCGAACGGCATCGAACCGGGCGGCGACACGGAACTGCTGCCGCTCGCCGGCGACGAAGCCGCGCAGGCGCTCGAAGCCGGGCGCGTCGACGCCGTCTTCCTCGCGGGCGATTCCGCCCAGCCGCCGACAATGGCCAAGCTCCTGCGCACGCCCGGCATACGCTTCATGGATTTCGCCCAGGCCGACGCCTATGCGCGCCGCTTCCCGTATCTCACCGAGATCCAGCTGCCGATGGGCGCGTTCGACTTCGCGCGCAACCTGCCGCCTCGCCCGGTGCACATGATCGCGCCGACAGCCGAACTGGTCGCGCGCGACAGCCTGCATCCGGCCTTGTCGGATCTGCTGATCGAGGCGGCGCGCGAAGTGCATGGCCGCGCGAACCTCTTGCAGCGCGCGAACGAGTTTCCGGCGCCGCTGGTCCACGAATTCCGCATCAGCGACAACGCCGAGCGTTATTACAAATCGGGCAAGAGCTTCCTGTACCGCTCGCTGCCGTTCTGGCTCGCCAGTCTCGCGGACCGCGCGGTGTGGCTGCTGGTGCCGCTGATCGTGGTCCTGATTCCAGGCCTGCGGCTGGTGCCGGGGCTGTACCGATGGCGGGTGAAATCGCGCATCTACCGCTGGTATGGCGCGCTCATTGCGATAGAGCGGGAAGCGATCAACGGTCCCGACCTCGCGCAGCGGGATGCGTTGCTCGACCGTATCGACGCGATCGAAACCGCCGTGAACCGGATGAAGATGCCGCTCGCCTTCGCGGATCAGTTCTATGTGCTGCGCGAGCACATCGGTTTCGTGCGGCAGCGTCTGGCGAATGCACCGGCGGCGGCGCCCGGCAGTGGAGCAGGCGACGCGAAGGACAGCAGCCCCGAAGGCGACGTGGCGCAGGCCGATTCCCCGGCCATCGCAACGCAGGCAGACACCGGGCCGCGCAGCACATAATATCGATAGCAGCGACGTTGCAAAGCGCGCCGTTCCGCTCTCGCCAACCGGGCTGGACGCCGCGCACGACGAATAACAGACGCAGCCCGGGTGTCCGCCGCGTGGGACCGCCAGGGAAAATCAGGGAGAGGCAACATGAGTGCCCCGCTTTCGAGCAATTCCGGTCAGCCGTACTTTTTCTTCGATTTCATTTCGCCGTTTTCGTACCTGCTGCTCGAGCAGCACGAGAAATGGCCCGACATGCCCTTCGAACTCGTTCCCGTCCAGTTGATGACGCTGCTCGAACGCTGGGGCCAGCCGCACGCCGCGACGATTCCCTCCAAGCGCGTCTTCACCTACCGCCATGCGCTGTTCCGGGCGGAGCAACTGGGCATTCCCTTCAAGATGCCTCCCGCCCATCCGTTTGATCCCGCCAAGGCGCTGCGGCTCGCAGTGTTGGCGAACGGCGAGATCAACTGCGTGCGGGAGATCTTCCGCTACATCTGGCGCGAAGGGCGCGATCCCGCCACCAGGGACGGCTTTCGCGGACTGTGCGAGCACGTCGGCATGCCGGACGCGGTGGCGCGCGTGGAAGACGAGGACATCAAGGCGAAGCTGCGCGACAACAATGACCGGGCGGTCCAGATGGGCGTGTTCGGGGTGCCGACCTTCCTCGTCAACGAGCAGATCTTCTGGGGCGAGGACACGCTGCCGATGGTGCTCTATGTCGCGCGGTCGCCGAACTGGCTGGACGGCAAGGAGGTGAAGCGCATCAGTGCCTTGCCGACCGCGCCACGGGACGCCGATTTCGCCTGACGCGGCTGGATGAGGCTCGGAAGACCGGGAAGGCGTCCGTACGCGACGAACCGCGCCGGCGCCTATCTCATAAATAGCGCTCCCGCTATGGCGTCAAAAAGGGATAAGCGGTTAACTTCGGAACAGGCTGCGTGACATATCGGTGACCTGGGCGTTTCCGGACGTCCGGGCAGCGTCGCGCGCGGCGCGCGGACGCACACGAACACTGACGGACGCGCGTTCTCGGCCTGACCGAACCCATCGCCCGATCATGAACGAACCCGCCGACTCCCTCGATATCTGGCTCATCCGCGTGCTGCGCACCTTGTTGCAGGAGCGCAGCGTCACGCAAACAGCGCAGCGGCTGAACCAGACCCAGCCGGCTATCAGCACGGCGCTGCGCCGCCTGCGCGAGATCCTGAACGATCCGATCCTGGTGCGCGGCAAGCAGGGTATGGTGCCGACCGAATACGGCGAGTCGCTGCTGGCGCCGGCCCAGCGGGCGCTGCGCGAAGTGGAATTCGTCGCGACCCCGCACGGCGATTTCGATCCGGCCAGTTCGCGCCGCACCTTCCGCCTCGCCGCCCCCGACTACCTGAACGACTTCTTCATGCCGACGCTCGTCGCCGCCTTTCGCGACGCGGCGCCGCACGCCCGGCTGGAGATCGAGTCCCTGAATCCGATGCGCGATCACGAGCGCATGCTCGACCAGGGCGAGATCGACGTGATGGTCGCGAACTGGACCAAGCCCGAGCCGCGCTTCGAACGCCGCGACCTGTTCTCCGACGTCTTCGTCTGCCTGATGCGCGCGAACCATCCGCTCGCCCGCGAGCCGCTCACCATCGACCGCTATGCACGCGCCGCGCATCTCGCGCCCACGCCGTACAGCGGCGGCCGGCGGCATCCGATCGACATCGGACTGGCGCGGGCGGGCATCGAGCGGCGCATCGTCACGACGATCCCCTACTTCGGCCTGGTGCCGCAGGTGCTGCTGCAGTCAGACCTGATCTTCACGGCGCCGCGCCGCTTCGCACAGCACTATGCGTCGATGCTGCCGCTCGCCGTGCTCGAATCGCCGGTGCCGTTTCCGCGCATCAAGTGCTACCAGCTGTCGCTGCCGCAACCCGATCAACCCACCGATGTCGCGTGGCTGCGCACCCTGATTTCGACGGTGTCCGCCTCCCTCACGGGCAGGAAAGGCGCGGCGACCGCGTTCAGCGCGCCCGACACACCCGACGCATCCGGTACGGACGACAGCGCCGAACTCGGCGAACTGGCGAAGTAAAACTGCCGAAGCGAGCGCGCGGGCGGCGCGGCGGCTGGACTTTCGGTAGTATCCGAAGCGAATCGCCGCCCTCCGTCCGACCCCGACCGTTCCCATGGATGCTCTCGACAAACTGATCCAGCTGGCGAATCTGTCCGGCGCGCTCGATCTGCGCTGCCTGCTGAGCGGACCGCTCGAACTCGATCACGCGCCCGCGCCGGCGGGCGAAGCGGTTTATCACGTCGTGCTGGACGGGGCCTGCGCGGTCCTGCGTCCGGGTCACGCGCCGCTCGAACTGCGCGCCGGCGATATCTTCGTCCTGCCGCGCGGCGACGCGCACGTGCTGAGCATCGAGGCGCGCGCTGCCGGCGCCTTGCGTATTGAAGCTCATGGGGAGGTGGAGAAGCGCCACAACGGCGCCGTGATCGTGAAGAGCAATTGCGGCGAGCGCGATCCGGCGGTCGACCTGCTGTGCGGCCGCTTCCTGTACGCACCGCGCGCCTTGCTCGTCGATGTCCTGCCGGACGTCGTGCATGTGTCGTTCTCGCGCACGTCCGCGCCCTATCTCGATCCGCTCGTGCAGACCATGCGGCGCGAAGCCGAGGATGCACAACTGGGCGCGCCGTCGATCGTCACGGCACTCTCCACCGCTCTCTTCACGATGGTGCTGCGCGCGTGGCTGGCCAGCCAGCCGTCGCTCGCGGGCGTGCTCGGCCTGCTGTCGAACCGGCGGCTCGGAGCATCGATCATCGCGATGCTGGAGCGCCCCGCCGAGCCCTGGACACTCGAGATGCTGGCCAGGGAAGCGGCGATGTCGCGCGCCACCTTCATGCGCGCCTTCTCCGCGCATTCGGAGAGCTCGCCGCTGGCGTTGCTGAGCCACGTCCGCATGCAGCTTGCGAGCACGATGCTGACACGGACCCGCAAAAGCATTGCGGACGTCGCGGCGGATGTCGGCTATCAGTCAGAGGCCGCCTTCAGCAAGCGTTTCAAGGAGCTCTACGGCGTGGCGCCGGGAAGGTTCCGGCAGGCCAACGGCATTACTTGAGCGTCGTCGTCACGCGGTTGCGCGGACGGTCTTCCACGCATCGGCGCCATAGCGCGCGGTCATCTCGCGCACGCGCAGCAGCTGCGCGGTGACTGCCAGCGCGATCGAGCCGGGCGCCTTGTCGACGATGCCTTCCACGCCGATCGGACAGGTGATCTCCGCCAGCCGGTCCGCCGCGACGCCGCGCTCCAGCAGACGGCGCTCGAACTTCACGCGCTTGGTCTTCGAGCCGATCAGCCCGAAATACGCGAAGTCGTCGCGCCGCATGATGCGCTGCGTGAGCGAGAAATCGAGCGCGTGATCGTGCGTCATCACGATGAAGTAGGCGCCGGCGGGCGCTTCGTCGACGATGGCATCGGGCAGGTCGGTGGCTTCGACCTGCACGTTGGCCGGGACTTCGTCGGGGAACAGTTCGTCGCGCGCATCCACCCATTGCACGACGCACGGCAAGGTGCCGAGCACCTTCACGAGCGCGTGACCCACATGGCCCGCGCCGAACAGGACGACGTGCATCATGAGCGTGCGCTCCTGACCGCGTTGACCGCCTTGAGAATCTCTTCGGCCGTCGCGGGCGCGTTGAGCGGCGGATTCACCGTGTGATCGCCGACTGCCGAAACGGCGTCGCGGATCGCGAAGAACACCGAGAACGGCAGCAGCAGCGGCGGCTCGCCGACCGCCTTCGAACGATGGATGCTGTCCTCGACGTTGCGGTTGTTGAACAGCTCGACGCGGAAGTCCGCGGGCATGTCGTTGGTGGTCGGGATCTTGTAGGTGGACGGCGCGTGGGTCATCAGCTTGCCCTGGTCGTTCCACCACAGTTCTTCCGTGGTCAGCCAGCCCATGCCCTGCACGAACGCGCCTTCCACCTGACCCTTGTCGAGCGCGGGATTGAGCGACGCGCCTACGTCGTGCAGCGCGTCCGCGCGCAGCACGCGCATCTCGCCGGTGAGCGTGTCGATCACCACTTCCGATACCGCCGCGCCGTACGAGTAGTAGAAGAACGGACGCCCCTGCATGGTCGCCTGATCCCAGTAGAGCTTGGGCGTGGCATAGAAGCCGTCGGACCACAGCTGGACGCGCGCGAGATAGGCCTTCTGCACGACTTCGCCGAACGGAATCGCATCGCCGCCGACGATCACGCGGTCGTTCGCGAAGCGCACTTCCTCGGCTGTCACCGTGCCGCCGCCGAACTTATCGGCCGCGAACTTCGCGAGCCGCTCGCGCAACTGGCGCGCGGCGTCCTGCGCGGCCTTGCCGTTGAGGTCGGTGCCGGTGGAAGCCGCCGTCGCCGACGTGTTGGCCACCTTGCTCGTGTCCGTCGCCGTGACGCGCACGCGTTCGAAGTTCACGCCCAGTTCGTGCGCGACCACCTGCGCAACCTTCGTGTTCAAGCCCTGGCCCATTTCCGTGCCGCCGTGATTCACGAGCATGGAGCCGTCGGTATAGATGTGCACCAGCGCGCCGGCCTGGTTGAAGTGCGTCACGTTGAACGCGATGCCAAACTTCACCGGCGTCAGCGCCATGCCCTTCTTCAGGATTGTGTTGCTGGCGTTGAAGGCGTCGATGGCTTCGCGGCGGCGGCGATAGTCGCTCGTCTCTTCCAGCTCGGCGATCAGTTCGTGGATGACGTTGTCTTCGACCGTCTGCCCGTACGGCGTCTGGTTGTTGTCCGTCTTGCCGTAGAAATTCGCGCGGCGCACGTCGAGCGAATCGCGGCCGACCGCACGCGCGACGTTGTCCATGATGTATTCGATCGCGAACGCGCCCTGCGGCCCGCCGAAGCCGCGGAACGCGGTGTTCGACTGCGTGTTGGTCTTGCCGCAATAGCCTTCGATCTTCACGTCCGACAGCCAGTAGGCGTTGTCGAAGTGGCAGACGGCGCGCGTCATCACGGGGCCGGACAGGTCGGCGGAAAAGCCGCAGCGCGACGTCATGTCGACGGCCACGCCTTCGATCTTGCCGTCGTCGTCGTAACCGACTTCGAAGTCATAGATGAAGTCATGGCGCTTGCCGGTGATCATCATGTCGTCGTCGCGGTCCGGGCGCAGCTTCACCGGGCACAGCAGCTTCCACGCGGCCAGCGCCGCGCAGCACGCGAAAATGCCCGACTGCGATTCCTTGCCACCGAAGCCGCCGCCCATGCGCCGGCATTCGACCAGCACGTTGTGCGAATGCACGTTCAGCACGTGGGCGACGAGATGCTGCATTTCCGTCGGGTGCTGCGTCGAGCAGTAGACGTGCATGCCGTCGTCGTCCTTCGGCACGGCGTAGGCAATCTGGCCTTCCAGATAGAACTGTTCCTGGCCGCCCAGCTTCATCGCGCCGCGCTCGTGATGCGCGGCCTGCGCCATGCGGCCGGCGGCGTCGCCACGGGAGAGCTTCAGCGGGTTCAGCACGTAGGACTCGGCCTTGCGCGCGTCGGCCGGCGTGAGCACCGGCACGAGATCCTCGAACTCGATCTTCGCGCGGCGCGCAGCGAGACGCGCGGTGTCGTGCGACGTCGCGACGACGATGAACATCGGCTGGCCGACGAACTGCACGATGCCCTGCGCGAGCACCGGATCGTCGTGGATGATCGGGCCGCAGTCGTTGACGCCGGGAATGTCGTCGGCGGTGAAGACGGCGACGACGCCCGGCGTCGCGCGCACGGCGTCGAAGTTCATCGACACGATCTTCGCGTGCGCCTTCGGACTCGTGCCGAGCGCCGCGTGCAGCGTGCCCGCGACGATCGGAATGTCGTCGGTGTAGCTGGCGCGCCCGCTCACGTGCAGATGCGCCGACTCATGCGGACGCGACACGTGGACCTGCTTGAAATCGTCCGCTTCGTTCGCGAGCGACTTGGCTTCGGCGAGGAAAGCTTCTGCTTGCTGATTCATGTTCGTGTCCCCTTCTTACTTCGCTTCGACCAGTTCGATGGCGCGCACATCCAGCTTCGACTTGTCCAGCGGATCGTTCGGACGCGTCTCCAGCCAGAACCGATACAACAGGCTCTTGGCCGTGTCGAGACGGTAGTCGCTGCTCGCGCGCATGTCGGTGAGCGGCTGGTAGTCCTTGCTCAATGCGATCATCGCGGCCTGGACGGTGGCTTCGTGCCACTGGGCATCGGCGAGAATGGCTTCGGCGTGCGCGGCGCGCTTCGGCGTCGCGGCCATGCCGCCGTAGGCCAGGCGCGGCTCGCGAATGAATTCGCCATCGGCGATGAACGAGAACGCGGCGTAGACGGCGGAAATGTCGGAGTCGAAGCGCTTCGAGAGCTTGTACGCGCGGAACTGGCGCTTCGCATGCTGGCCCGCGCGGGTCGGCACCCGGATGGCCGCGACGAATTCATTCGCCGCCATGTCCTTCTTCTGATACGCGATATACAGGTCTTCGAGCGGCATCTCGCGCGTGCCGTTCACGCTCTGCAGCACGACGCGCGCATTCAGCGCGATGAGACCGGGCATCGAATCGCCGATCGGCGAGCCGTTGGCGACGTTGCCGCCGAGCGTTCCCGCATTGCGGATCGGCAGCGACGCGAAGCGCAATTGCGTTTCCTCGAGTTCCGGATACGTCTTGACGAGTTCCGCGTAGGCGCGTTCGAGCGACACGCCCGCGCCGATCTCGATCCACTCGCCGGTCGTCTCCAGGCGCTTGAGCGCGTCGATCTGCCCGACATAGGCGATGTCGCCGAGATCGCGCAACTGCTTCGTCACCCACAGACCGACGTCCGTGCTGCCCGAGAGAATCCGCACGTCCGGATTGCTGTCCTTGAGCGCGGCGAGCGCCTCGACGGTGCGGGGCGCGTCGAAACGGCGCCCTGCGTGTTCGTAATGGAAGGTATCGGTGCGGCGGATGCTGTCGAGCGAACGCGCGAGCGCCGGGACGTTGACGGGCGCGAGCGGCGCGTGATCGAACATCTGCTCGGCGGCGTCGATGATCGGCCGATAGCCCGTGCAGCGGCACAGGTTGCCGGTCAGCGCGTCGCTGATTTCCTGGCGCGAGGGCTTCGACTTCTCGCAGGCGCCTGCACAACCGGTGGTCGCATGACCGTGCTTTTCGTACAGCGCGAACATCGACATGGCGAATCCCGGCGTGCAGAAACCACACTGCGAGCCATGGCAGTCCACCAAGGCGCGCTGCACCGGATGCAGCGTGCCGTCGGGCTGGCGCAGGTCTTCGACGGTGAAGAGCGCGCGGCCGTCGAGCGTCGGCAGGAACTGCACGCACGAATTGACGGCCTTGAACGCGACGCCGCCCCGGCCGTCCGGCTCGCCGATGACCACGGTGCACGCGCCGCAGTCGCCTTCCGCGCAGCCTTCCTTGGTGCCGGTGCAGCGCGCGTCTTCGCGCAGGTATTGCAGGACGGTGCGCGTCGTCGCTGCGTCGCTCACTTCCTGGATCGCGTTGCGGTGATAGAAGCGGATCGGCTGGCTCATGGGGATGTGGGCTCTTCGATGCTGTTCTGCTGGTTGCGCGGGGTGCGCAGCCGGTGGCATGCGCGACAGGGACGAACGGTCGGGCCGGTCCTGTCGCCTCGATGGTTCAAAAGCTATCACTGCCAAAATCCGCAACCCATAGGTGACATTGCATGGTGGGCATACTCCTGTCCCGATATGCCGTCAAAGCCTTACGCGACAAGGCGTCGGCCGATGCCTTCCGATCGTTCGGACAGGCGGTTTGTCCTACCTGGTTACAAAACCGGTGCGACGCTGCGACGCAACATATGTAACAATCACGCCTTCGCGCCGAATACAAGTCCGCACTTTCCCTATGTCCACCGAGCCCCGCTCCGCCGCCGCGTCACAAAGCGACTTCGCCGTCACGCTGCGCATCCTGCCTGTCGTGCTGTACACGTTCCTGTGCTACCTGACCATCGGCATTCCGCTGGCGGTGCTGCCGGGCTTCGTGCATACGGATCTCGGCTATGGCTCGGTGATGGCCGGCGCGGCGATCAGCGTGCAGTATCTGGCCACCCTGATGTCGCGGCCGCTCGCGGGCCGCACCGCCGACACCCTCGGTCCCAAGAAGACCGTGCTGTACGGACTCGCGGCGTGTGCCGTGAGCGGCGTGCTGCTGCTGGGCTCGGCGCTCGCGGCGCAATGGCACGTGGCGAGCCTGGTGCTGCTGGTGATCGCGCGGCTCGTGCTCGGCTTCGGCGAAAGCTGGGTGGGCACCGGCTCAATCACGTGGGGCATCGGGCGCGTGGGCGTGACGAACAACGCGAAGGTGATCTCGTGGAACGGCATCGCGACGTATGGGGCGCTGGCGATCGGCGCGCCGCTGGGCGTGGCGATCGATCATGCGCTGGGGTTCGCGGTGCTCGGGCTGCTCGTGATCGCACTGGGCGGCTTCGGCTACTGGCTCGCGACGCGCATGGCCAGCGTACCGGTCGTGCATGGCGAGCGCATGTCGTATCGCAGCGTGTTCTTTCGCGTGCTGCCGCATGGCCTCGGCCTGGCGCTCGGTTCGGCGGGCTTCGGTTCGATCGCCACCTTCATCACGCTGTACTACGCGGCGCACAACTGGCCGAACGCGGCGCTGTCGCTCACCGTGTTCGGCACGATGTTCATCGGCGCGCGCCTGCTGTTCGCCAACACGATCAAGGCCTATGGCGGCTTTCGGGTGGCAATCGTGTCGTTCGCGTTCGAATGCGCCGGCCTGCTGATGCTGTGGCTCGCCGCGGAACCGACCTTCGCGCTCGCGGGCGCGGCGCTGACCGGCTTCGGCTTCGCGCTCGTGTTTCCAGCGCTCGGCGTGGAAGCGGTCGGACTCGTGCCGCCGGCGAGCCGGGGCGCGGCATTGTCGGCTTATTCGGTGTTCCTGGATTTGTCGCTCGGGCTGACCGGGCCGCTCGCCGGGTATGTCGCGGGTGAATTCGGCTACGGCTCGGTGTTCCTGTTCGCCGCGCTGGCGGCGGCCGCGGCGGTGGCGCTTTCCGTGGCGCTGTATGTGCGCACGGGACGCGGCGTGGGCGGGCCGGCGACGGCTTGACGGCTTCTGCGATCGGCAAGCGGCTGCAATCCTGATTTCGATGCGGGGATCACCGTATTCCGGCAAGGCCCTCCCGGGCGATTCCGATCCCGCGCACAGGCAACGACGCCCAGCGCATGAGCGATGAACGCCGGATCGTCGCCGCTGTCCCGAAGGCAGGCTTCCGAATACCCGGCGATGTCCTCTTCGGTACGCAGATGACCGGCGGAATCCCACGGTCTTGTCCTGATCCTGCCTGACGTCATTGCCTGCTCCATGTGAAGGCGAAGTGTGGATCGAGTGAACCGACGGACGTGCCGAAAGCCGCTCCGAAACCACGTGATCGCAGACAGGATAAGAATCCGCGCGACCTTCGTCATCGAGGTTTGTCTTAAAATCGCCGCTTGGCCCCTCTGCGTCCGCTTATGAACTCGACATCGGAAGACCGTTGGCGCGACTTGCGCCCGGACCCGGACAGCGACACCCCGCTCTATCTCCAGCTCGCCCGCAAGCTCGCCAACGCCATCCACGAGAATCGCTGGAACGCAGGCGAGGCACTGCCCTCCGAACGCGTCCTGTCCGATGCACTCGGCGTATCGAGGATCACCTCCCGCAAGGCCATCGCGCTGCTCGTCGAGCAAGGGCTGATCCGGCGCGAGCAAGGCGCGGGCAGCTTCATCACGCCGCGCTATGAAGACCCGCTCTCGCGTCTGTCGAGCTTTTCGGAGATGCTCAGGCGGCGCGGCTTCACCCCCAGTTCCAAGTGGCTCTCGCGCAGCATCGAGCCCGCCAATCGCGAAGAGGTCATCCAGCTCGGCCTCTCGCCCGCCGCCGCGGTGACGCGCCTGAAGCGCCTGCGTCTCGCCGACGACATCGTCATGGCCGTCGAGAACTCCACCTTTCCGGCCGCCTGCATTCCCGAGCCGCAGGCCATCGGCGATTCGCTCTACAGCTATCTCGACTCGCGCGGCCTCTCGATCGTGCGCGCGCTCCAGCACTTCCGCGCGGTGAATGCGAGCCAGGAGATCGCCGCGCAGATGGGCATCGCGCCGCACGACGCGCTGCTGCTCATCACGCGCGTAGGCTATACGGCGGACCAGCGCGCCATCGAACTCACCGACACCTACTGTCGCAACGACTACTACGACTTCGTCGCGGAACTCCGCAAATAAGCGCCCCATGACCGATATCGCCACACGCACGCCGTCCGACCGCTCGCTTTCAGTCATGCTGTGGATCGTCGCGACGGGCTTCTTCATGCAGACGCTGGACTCGACGATCGTCAACACCGCGCTCCCCGCGATGGCCCGCAGCCTCGGCGAAGCGCCGCTGCGCATGCAGGGCGTCGTGATCGGGTATTCGCTCACGATGGCGATGATGATCCCCGTCTCCGGCTGGCTCGCGGACAAGCTCGGCACGCGGCGCGTGTTCTTCAGCGCGATCCTCGTGTTCACCATCGGCTCCCTGCTCTGCGCCAAGGCCCAGTCGCTGCAGGCGCTGGTGGCGTTCCGCGTCGTGCAGGGCATCGGCGGCGCGATGCTGCTGCCGGTCGGCCGGCTCGCGGTGCTGCGCGTGTTTCCCGCCGAACGCTATCTGTCGGCGCTGGCCTTCGTCGCGATTCCGGGGCTGATCGGTCCGCTCATTGGTCCGACGCTCGGCGGCTGGCTCGTGCAGATCGCCTCGTGGCACTGGATCTTCCTGATCAACGTGCCGGTGGGCATCGTCGGCTGCATCGCCACCAACATGTACATGCCCGACAGCCGCAATCCCGCGGTTGCGCCCTTCGATCTCGCCGGCTACCTGCTGCTGGCGATCGGCATGGTGTCGCTCACGATTTCGCTCGACGGGCTCGCCGATCTCGGCTTGCAGCACGCCGTTGTCATCGTGCTGCTGGTGCTGTCGTTCGGCTGCTTCGTCGCCTACGGCCTGCACGCGACACGCGCCGCCCAGCCGATCTTCTCGCTCGATCTGTTCAAGATCCACACCTTCAGCGTCGGGCTGCTCGGCAATCTGTTCGCGCGGATCGGCAGCGGCGCGATGCCGTATCTGATTCCGCTGCTGCTGCAGGTGAGTCTCGGCTACACGGCGTTCCAGGCGGGGATGATGATGCTGCCTGTGGCTGCCGCCGGCATGCTGTCCAAGCGCGTGGTGACGCGGCTGATCGAGCGGCGCGGCTACCGGCGCGTGCTGGTGGTGAACACGGTGCTCGTCGGGCTGATGATGGCGAGCTTCTCGCTCGCCAGCGCGCATCAGCCGCTGTGGCTGCGGCTCGTGCAGCTGGCGGTGTTCGGCGCGGTCAACTCGGTGCAGTTCACGGCGATGAACACGCTCACGCTGAAGGATCTCGGCACGGGTGGCGCGAGCAGCGGCAACAGCCTGTTCTCGCTCGTGCAAATGCTTTCGATGAGCCTGGGCGTGACCGTCGCCGGCGCGATTCTCTCGACCTTCACCAGTCTGCTGCCGCAGGTGACCGCGTCGAATTCGCTGCCGGCCTTTCACGCGACGTTCCTGTGCGTCGGCGTCATCACGGCGGCGACGGCGTGGATCTTCGGCCAATTGGCGCCCGAAGTGCGTTCGGCGCCACGCAAGCCCGATCCATCGGAAGCCAACTAGACTGCGCACCGGGACCGCGCACCGCGCCGGTGCCCGCGCGCACAGCGGCGCGGCGTGCGCTCCCGGGCGCGCAGCATGATTCGCGTATCTGCACACGAATTGTCGCGGGCATTGCGCCGCAAGCGTGCCCGAAGCCGCTTGCGGCTTGAATTTGCACGCTTTTTGCTCAAACGGAGGTAAGCCGTTCCTGTAAACTAGCGCTGTTCAGTTTCCCTGCCCCGATGCCTCGACACCATGAGCATGGTTGATCTCGACCCTCCCCGCTTTCAGCCGCCGCGCCCCGTCGCCGGCGACGACGGCTCGCGACGCACCGTGCTGTACGGCGAATACACCGTCTTCAGCGTATTTCAGCCCGTGTTCTCGGTGTCGCACCGGCGCGCCATCGGCTATCACGCTTCGCTGCGCGCCCGCGACGACACACATCGTCATGTGCCGTCGCACGAAGTATTCACCCAGGCCGCGCGGCGCGGCGATCTGCTCGAACTCGGACGGCTCGCCGAATCCCTTCATCTTGGCAATTTCAACGCATTCGACAGCCATGACGAATGGCTCTTCCTGAGCCTGCATCCCGCCGCGCTGATGGACATGAGCTACGGCGACGCTCTGGTCGCGGCGCTGAAGGACATTGGACTGTTGCCGCAGCGCGTGGTGCTGGAGGTGCCCGAGCAGGCCGGCGGCGAAACGACGCGCTTTACCGAGATCATCGATTCGCTGCGCAAGTCGGGCTTCCTGATTGCGCTGGACGGTTTCGGCGTCAAGCATTCGAACATCGATCGCGTGTGGCAATTGCGGCCGGACATCGTGACGCTCGACCGCTGCATCCTTCAGCAGGCCACCGAGCATTCGCATATCGAGCGCGTGCTGCCGCGGCTCGTGTCGCTGCTGCACGAGTCCGGCCAGCTCGTGCTGATGGGCGGTCTTTCGACCGAACGTGATGCGTTGATCGCGCTGGAGTGCAACGTGGATTTCGTGCAGGGCGCATATTTCGCGCAGCCGAGCGTCGATGCCGTGCATCCGCAGGTTGCGGCAAGCGTGATGGATGCGTTGACGGCGGCATCGCGCGAGCGCATCGGCGCGCGCGACCGCGCCCAGGCAACGCGTCTCGAACCGTATGTGAGCGGGCTCGAACGGGCGTCGGTGAAACTGATGGAGGGTGAAACGCTCGTTGCCGCCACGAGCGAACTGCTGCAACTCGCCGACACCGCCCGCTGCTTCCTGCTCGATCAGGCCGGACGGCAGATCGGCGATAACGTGGTGCCCATCGTGCGCACGTCGCAGCGCGCGAAACGCTTCAGCCCGCTGCTGCATTCCGAAGGCGCGAGCTGGGAGCGGCGCCCGTATTTCATCGAGGCGCTGCGCGCGCCGGGACGGGTTCAGTTGACGGCGCCGTATCTGTCGATCAACGAGGCGCATCTGTGCGTGACGGCGTCGATCGCGGCGCAGACGCCTTATGGGTTGCAGGTGCTGTGCGTCGACATCAACTGGGAAGCGATGCCGCGACGGCGGTAGCGGGTTGCGCGTTGCGCCTGATTGACGGAACGGGAGCCTTCCATCGGGGAGGCTTTTTCGTTTCTGGAATCAGGCGTTGTGGCCGGGTTCGGGACGGACGAGATCGAAGCCCGCCAGCATGACCACGCCGGACAGCACGATCAGCGCGACGGAATGACGTCCGAAATACAGCAGCGCGGCGGCGGACCAGGCTGCGACGCATAAGCCTGCGAGGTGTCTCATGGCGGTGTGCGGGGATCCAAAGCGATATTTTAGGGTTTTGGGATTTGTCGCGCTGGGATGGGGCGGCGTAGTCTGCTAAGGTTCGTAAAACTACGTGGAGCGGGTGAGAAAAGCGTAGCGCCGCCCGGGAAACCGGGTCCCACCTGGAGTGGGTGTTTCACCTCACGGTGAATAGAGAGTCCCGCGTACAACGGCTGCCCTTGGGCAGCCGTTGGTCTTTTGAGCTCGACTCCTCCCCGCCGCACATAAGTGTCATTGTCCGAGCTCCAAAAACAAAAAAGCCGCATCGAACTGAATCGATGCGGCTCTTGCCGAAGCGACCCACCGGGCCGCAACAACCCAAAACTTACGCGCCGAAATTCTGCGCAGCGAAGTCCCAGTTCACGATGTTCCAGTAAGCCTCGATGAACTTCGGACGCGCATTGCGATAGTCGATGTAATACGCGTGTTCCCACACGTCGATGGTCAGCAGCGCCTTGGCGTCCGTCGTGAGCGGCGTGGCGGCGTTGCTGGTCGACACGATGTCGAGGCTGCCGTCGGTCTTCTTCACGAGCCAGGTCCAGCCCGAACCGAACGTGCCGGTGGCAACCTTGGCGAACTCTTCCTTGAACTTGTCGAACGAGCCGTACTTCGCGTTGATCGCGTCAGCCAGCGCGCCGGTGGGTGCGCCGCCGCCCTGAGGCGACAGGCTGTTCCAGAAGAACGTGTGGTTCCAGACCTGAGCGGAGTTGTTGAACACGCCACCCGAAGACTTCTTCACAATTTCTTCGAGCGACAGGTTCTCGAATTCAGTACCCGGAATCAGCTTGTTCAGGTTGGTCACATAGGTCTGGTGATGCTTGCCATAGTGATACTCGAGCGTTTCTTCCGACATGTGCGGAGCGAGCGCGTTCTTTTCGAACGGCAGCGGCGGGAGCTTATGTTCCATGATGCGAGCCTTCCTTTCTATGTGGAATGTGTGTTTGCGGGGGAGTGAGGCAGTGGAGCAATGGATTGTAGGCGAGTTGGGATAACCCAGCAAACCGTGTGCCCTTTATGAGTAAGATCGATTTCCAATCGCCTTGGACGGCGTAAAAAGTGCTTCCACGGGCTGCACGGCGTCCTTGAATGTACGCCTGAACACGCCAGTTTTCAGGCATCAGAATTCATCTGACAGACGCGGCTGGACATCGGCGAGCAACACATCCGCCGATCCTTCCGCCAGATGCACCGTCAGCGGACGCTTCGGTTTCAATGCGTTCGGCGCACGCAGCGCGCGTCCCGTCTGGGCATCGATCAACGCCGCATAGCCGCGTTCCAGCGTGCGCTGCGGACTGAGCACCTGCAAGCGCGCCGCGAGTTCCGACACACACGCGCGCTCGCGCTCCGCACGGCGCTCGTGCGCGCGTTGCAGGCGCTGCGCGAGCCTCGACACCTGCTCGCGCGCCGCAGCGACATCCGGGCGTTTGCGCTGCCAGCGATACTGAACCAGCGCGAAGTGCGCGCGCGCATCGCGCACGGGCCGCGCCCCCGCCGACACCAGACGCCCCGACAGTTGCCGCAAATGTTCACGCTGCCGCGCCAGCCGCTCAGCGGGACTCACGAGCCGGCGCGCCAGCCAGTCGAGCTGCTGGGCACGGCGTTCCATCGCGCGGCCGAAACCGCGCGCGAGCGCCGCATGACGATGATCGAGTTCGCGCAACAACAGCACGCGTTGCGGACTCACGAGTTCGGCGGCGGCCGTGGGCGTCGGGGCGCGGACATCGGCGGCGAAATCGGCGATGGTGAAATCCGTTTCGTGGCCGACGCCGCTCACCACCGGCAGCGCGCTCTCCGCAATCGCGCGGGCCAGCACTTCCTCGTTGAAGGCCCACAGATCCTCGATCGATCCGCCGCCGCGGCACACGATCAGCACATCCACCTCGCGCCGCGCGTTGGCGGCTTCGACCATCGCGGCGAGCTTCGCGCTGACGCCCGCGCCCTGCACCGGCGCCGGATACACCACCACCGGCACGTGCGGCGCGCGTCGCGCAAGCGTCGTGAGCACGTCGCGCAGCGCCGCCGCCTGCAACGACGTCACGATGCCGATGCCGCGCGGATGCGACGGCAGCGCGCGCTTGCGCTCCGCCGCGAACAACCCTTCGCCTTCGAGCTGCGCCTTGAGCCGCAGGAACGCTTCGTAGAGCCGCCCCTGACCGGTACGCCGCACCGCCTCGACGTTCAGTTGCAGTTCGCCGCGCGGCTCGTACATCGTGACGAGCGCGCGCACCTCGATGCGGTCGCCTTCGCGCGGCGTGAACTCGGCGTATTGCGCGCGGCTGCGGAACATCACGCAGCGCATCTGCGCGCCCGCGTCCTTGATCGAGAAATACCAGTGGCCGCTCGCCGCCCGCGTGAAGTTCGACACCTCGCCCGACACCCAGACGAGCGGAAAGCTGCGCTCGAGCATCGAACTGATCGCGCGATTGAGCGCGGAAACGGGAATGACGGCTTCGCCGCCTGGCGATGGCAGGGAATTGGGAGTCATGGCTGAACCGGAAAGAAACAGGCTGCTACGGCTGATTGGCCCAATGGACAGGAACCGCTCGGCGAGGTACGGCAGTGTAGCAAGTGTCCACACAGAAAGACTTACCGGCCCCGTCGCCGCGCGCCTGTGAAAGCTTTAGGATTCGTCCTAAGTCGTTGATTTTGCAAAAATAGATTGATATGAACACTGTCTTCGCCGAAGCAACTCTTTCCTGACGCGGCTTGCTGCTTCCAGCTCCGGAAGTTTTTCACAGAGTTATCCACAGGCGCGCGGTGCTGAAGCCAGGCCCGGAAACGACCGGGCGACTGGCGCGCACGGCCCGCGCGCGCTAGAGTGCCGGGTTCCAGCACCGGCCCGGCACGCATGCGCAAGCGCGGCGCGTCGTCGCCATCGCCGGTCGATCCGTTCAACGCCAACCGACACTCGAGGAGCTGCCGTTGCACGCCACGCCTTATCCGCTTTGTTCCGCTTCTGTCCCGCCGGCGTTCCGCGTAAAGGCGGTCCATGTCTGATTTCAAGCCGCCGGTCGAAAACTTCCTCGCCCGCGAGTGGCGCCGCCGCGGTCCGGTCGCCTGGGCGCTGACGCCCTTCGCCTGCGTGTTCGGCGCGATCGCCGCGCTGCGCCGCGCCGGTTTCGAACTCGGCTGGCTCAAGCGGATCGACGTGGGCGTGCCGGTGGTCGTCGTCGGCAATGTGACGGTGGGCGGGACGGGCAAGACGCCGACCGTCATCGCGCTGGTCGAAGCGCTGCGCGCCGCCGGCTTCCAGCCGGGCGTGGTGTCGCGCGGCTACGGCGCGAAAGTGCCGAAGCCGCTCAGCGTGACGCCGGCCAGCGAGGCCGCGCAGGTCGGCGACGAACCGCTCCTGATCGCGCGCCGCACCCACGCGCCGGTGTTCGTCTGCCCGGACCGCGTGGCCGCCGCGCGAGCGCTGCTCGCGGCGCATCCGAATGTCGACGTCCTTGTGTCCGACGACGGCCTGCAGCACTATCGGCTGGCTCGCGCGTTCGAACTCGTCGTCTTCGACGATCGTCTGGGCGGCAACGGCTTCCTGCTGCCGGCGGGCCCGTTGCGCGAGCCGATGTCGCGCCGCCGCGATGCGACACTCATCAACAGTCCCTACGAGCGCACCTTGCCGCCGTGGCCGGACACCTTCTCGCTCGACCTCGAGACCGGCGACGCATGGCTGCTCGACGATCCCTCGGTACGCCGGCCGCTCGGCGAGTTCGCCGGCGAGCGGGTGACGGCGGCGGCGGGCATCGGTTCGCCCGAGCGCTTTTTCGCGACGCTGCGCGCGGCGGGCATTACCCCCGCGACGCGCGCCTTCCCGGATCACTACGCGTATCGCGAGAATCCGTTCGCCGGCGTAGAGGCGGATGCGATCCTGATCACCGAAAAGGATGCAGTAAAATTGGGCGCCTGGCGCGACGCACGCATCTGGGTCGTTCCGGTGCAAGCCGTGCTCCGGCCGCGCCTCATCGCTCTTGTTGTGGAGAAACTCCGTGGACGCACGTCTGCTTGAAATCCTCGTTTGTCCGATCTGCAAAGGCCCGCTCAGCTATGACCGCGCCGCGCAGGAACTCGTCTGCAGCGCGGACAAACTCGCTTATCCGATCCGCGACGGCATTCCCGTGATGCTCGTCGATGAAGCGCGCCAGACCGTCGAGGGCACGCCCGTCGAACCGATCCAGCCGCTCAAGCCGGCCGGCGACGTCTGATTCAGCCTGACCATGCCTGACATGTCCGTACCGTTCATCGCCGTCGTTCCCGCGCGCCTCGCGTCCACCCGTCTGCCCAACAAGCCGCTCGCCGACATCGGCGGCAAGCCGATGGTCGTGCGCGTCGCCGAGCGCGCACGCGAATCGGGCGCGCGCCAGGTGATTGTCGCGACCGACTCGGACCGCGTGGTCGAAGCCGTGCGCGATCACGGCATCGAAGTGATGTTGACGCGTTCGGATCATCCGACCGGCACCGACCGCCTCGCCGAAGTCGCGACCCGGCTCGGCTGGGCCGACGACACCATCGTCGTCAACGTGCAGGGCGACGAACCGCTGATCGATCCGCAACTCGTCCGCGACGTGGCGTCGCACCTCGCGGCGTTTCCCGCCTGCGCCATCGCGACCGCCGCGCATCCGATCCACGACCCCGCCGACGTCTTCAATCCGAACGTGGTGAAGGTCGTGCTCGATGCGAAGAGCATCGCGCTGTACTTCTCGCGCGCGCCGATTCCCTGGACGCGCGATCTCTGGCAGCCGCACTGGCCGGACGTCGCCGCGCTCGGACAACTGCCCGCGGTGCCGGACAACGTGCTGCGCCACATCGGCCTGTACGCCTATCGCGCGAAGTTCCTGCGCGACTTTCCGAACCTCGCGCAGGCGCCGATCGAAGCCGCCGAAGCGCTCGAACAACTGCGCGCGCTGTGGCATGGCGAACGCATCGCGGTGCGCGTGACGCAGGATGCGCCGCCGCCGGGCGTCGATACGCCTGCCGATCTCGCCCGCGTTCAAGCGCTCTTCCCCGCGTCGAACTGAAACACTGAAAGCTGGAGACAACCCGTGTAAACCCCGCCGGAACGCCCGGCCGGCGCGGTTCTCGGGGTTTCCTATGCGCGTTATTACGGTCGCGGCCGTAAAGAGCCGTGGCATAATCGAACGATTGCGCGAGCCTTCCGGCCAGCGCCACGCTCAACGTTGCGCCGCTGTCCGCAGGTGCCCGCCGTCTCCAATCGGCTGCGCGCCCTGTCGTCGACGCCGCACGAGCCAGGCCATCGGATGTCAACGAGCCTCGCGGCGTGAAGCGGTTTCTAGACGATTCGGAGATATCACCATGCGTTTGATCCTGTTGGGGGCACCCGGTGCGGGCAAGGGCACCCAGGCAAACTTCATCAAGGAAAAATTCGGCATTCCGCAGATTTCCACCGGCGACATGCTGCGCGCGGCCGTCAAGGCTGGCTCGCCGCTCGGCGTCGAGGCGAAGCGTTTCATGGACGCGGGCGAACTGGTGCCGGACTCGCTCATCATCAATCTCGTTAAGGAACGCCTCCAGTCCGATGACTGCAAGAACGGTTATCTGTTCGACGGTTTTCCGCGCACGCTGCCGCAAGCCGAAGCAATGAAGGAGGCGGGCGTCGCCATCGACTACGTGCTCGAGATCGACGTTCCCTTCGACGAAATCATCACGCGCATGAGCGGCCGCCGGGTTCACGCGGCGTCGGGCCGTACGTACCACGTCAAGTTCAATCCGCCGAAGGTGGACATGACCGACGACGTCACCGGCGAACCGCTGATACAGCGCGACGACGACAAGGAAGAGACCGTGAAGAAGCGGCTCGACGTGTACGTCGCGCAGACCAAGCCGCTGATTTCGTACTACAACGACTGGGCGAAGAACGGCACCGCGCCGAATGGCCTGAAGGCGCCGGCGTACCGCGCAATTTCGGGTCTCGGCACTGTCGATGAAATCCGCACGCGCGTGTTCGACGCGCTGAAGTAAGCGCGCTTCGCTTCGCGTTCTTCGCGTTCTCCAGAACCCGCTTCCCAGGAGCGGGTTTTTTTACGCCTGCCGATCGCGGGCGCGGCGAGCGGCTTCGCTACAATCGACGCGGCTCCCACAAGGACACCACAACGACACACTTTCGGCGAGCGGCATCCACCCCGCCCTCGCCTGCACGCATCACACAAAGGAGAAGAGACATGGAGATTCAGGGCAACGTGTTCCTCATCACCGGCGGCGCATCGGGCCTGGGCGCCGCGACGGCGCGCCTCGTCGCGTCGCTCGGCGGCAAGGTCGTGCTCGCCGACATGAACGAGGCCGCGGGCGAAGCGCTCGCACAGGAACTGTCGGGCGCGTTCGTCAAGTGCGACGTGAGCCAGGAAAGCGACGGTCAACGCGCCATCGAATCGGCGCTGTCGCTCGGCACGCTGCGCGGCCTCGTGAACTGCGCGGGCATCGCACCGGCGGCAAAGACCGTGGGCCGGGACGGCCCGCATGCGCTCGATCTGTTCTCGAAAGTGATCGCGGTGAATCTCATCGGCACCTTCAACATGATCCGGCTCGCGGCCAATGTGATGTCGAAGAACGAGCCCAACGGCGCGGGCGAGCGCGGCGTGATCGTGAATACGGCGTCGGTCGCCGCGTACGACGGACAGATGGGCCAGGCGGCCTATGCGGCCTCGAAGAGCGGCGTGGCGGGCATGACGTTGCCCATCGCCCGCGACCTGAGCAGAAGCGGCATTCGCGTGATGACCATCGCGCCGGGCCTGTTCGAGACGCCGATGCTGCTCGGCATGCCGCAGGAGGTGCAGGACGCGCTCGGCGCGATGGTGCCGTTCCCGCCGCGCCTCGGCAAGCCCGACGAATACGCAATGCTCGTCAAGCAGATCTTCGACAACCCGATGCTCAACGGCGAGGTGATCCGTCTGGACGGCGCGATCCGCATGCAGCCGAAGTGATGGCGTTTCAGTTGTGAAAACGGCGGGCTTCTTACGAAGTCCGCCGTTTTTTATTCAGTCGCCGTTTTGCTGGGTGCGCTGCCGCAGCTCGTGCAGTTCGGTTTCGACGACCGTCGCATCTTCCGCGTCGGGCCGATGTTCGATGTAGCGCTGCAAGTCCTCCAGCGCCGGACGCAGGTAATCGAGCCGCGCATAGGCGAAGCCGCGGTCGCGCACTTCCTCGATGCTGTGCGGCAACGTGATCACCAGCCGCTCCTGCACCGCGAGCAGGCGCTGCCAGCGCTCCGTCTGCAGATAGATGGACTTGAGGTTGCGCAGCATGCGCGCGACGATCTCGCGCCGCGTCGCGGGCTGCAACAACACGCGCAACGCACTGCCGATCGATTCGCCGGCACGCTGCACATACGGCTCCAGCATCTCGACCATCTGCGCTTCGGAGAGCGTCTGGCCGGTGGTCGGATCGAGCATCAGATCTTCGGCGGGCAACGCGACGCGCAGCAGGAAATGCCCCGGAAACGACACGCCCCGCACCGGCAGGCCGAGCTGGTCGGCCATTTCCAGATAGATCACCGCGAGCGAGATCGGAATGCCGCGCCGGCGCCGCAGCACGACATTCAGATGGCTGTTGTCGGGATCGTAGTAATCGTTGAGATTGCTGGAGAAACCCAGCTCGCGGAAAAAGTATCGGTTGAGCGCATCGACGCGCGTCCGGACGTCAGCGTCGTCGGGCAGGCGGCGGCGGGCGCGCACGACCAGCTCGTCGATCTCGGCGAGCACGGTCTGCATGTCGAGATCCGGGTACGCGTCCTGGGCCAGCGACAACGCCGCTTCCGTGAGCGGAAGCGTGTCGTCGTCCGCCATCAGCGACGAGAAGTAGTCGAGGATACGCGTTGTCGTCATCAAAGCGTGCGTCTCTTGAAGTAGGCGTACTTGAAGCCCATCGCGGAAAGAATACCGAAATATAGCGCCGCGAACACGACCAGGCTCGCGCCCAGCAACGCGATGCGCAGCATCGGGGTGGCGCGCATGCCGATCCAGTCGAAATTGATCGCCACCCAGTGCATCACGCCCGCAAGAATCAGGCACGCGCCGAGCAGCTGCACGACAAAACGCGCCCAGCCCGCGGACGGCCGGTAGATCTGGCGGCGGCGCAGGCCCACGAAGAGCAGCGACGCATTGGCGAGCGCGCCGAGGCCGATCGACAGCGTCAGGCCCGCATGGGAAAAGATCGGCACGAACAGGTAATTGCTCACCTGGGTCATGACCAGCACGAAGATCGCGATCTTCACCGGCGTCTTGATGTCCTGCTTCGCATAGAAGCCCGGCGCCAGGATCTTGATGAGGATCAGGCCGATCAGCCCGATGCCGTACGCCGACAGCGCGCGGCCCACCATCACCACCGAATGACTGTCGAACTTGCCGTAGTGGAAGAGCGTCGCGGTGAGCGGCTCGGCGAAGAAGAACAGCGCGACCGCGCTCGGCGCGGCCAGCAGGAAGGTGATGCGCAGGCCCCAGTCGAGCAGCGCGGAGTATTCGTCGTTATTGGCGTCGACGTGCGCCTTAGAAAGGCTCGGCAGCAGGATGGTGCCGAGCGCCGCGCCGAGCAGCGCGGTGGGGAATTCCATCAGGCGGTCGGCGTAGTTGATCCACGACACGGCGCCCGGCCCGATGTTCGATGCAATGTTCGTGTTGATGATGAGGCTCAGCTGCCCGACCGAGACGGCGAAGGTCGCGGGCACCATCTTGAGCAGCACGCGCTTCACGCCCGGATGCGCGAGCGCGCGCCGGAAGTTGAAACTGATGCGCGGCATCATGTCGATCTTCTTCAGGCCCGGCAGCTGCACGAGCAACTGCAGGATGCCCCCGGCGATCACCGCGTAGGCGAGCGCATACACCGGCACCTTCAGGTGCGGCGCGACGAACACCGCCGCGAAGATGAACGCCACGTTGAGCAGCACCGGCGCGAACGCGGGCAGCGAGAACTGCTTGTAGGTGTTGAGCACGCCGGACGCGAGCGTCGTCATCGAGATGAAGACGATGTACGGGAACATGATGCGCGTCATCTCGACGGCAAGGCCGTACGCGGCGCCTTCGTGGGCAAGCCCCGACGCGACCGCGAACACGACCCAGCTCGCGCCCGCCATGCCCGCCAGCGACAGCACGACGAGCCCCCACGTCAGCACGGTCGACATGGCGTTGACGAGCGCCTTGGTCGGATCGTGGCCCTGGCTGTTCTTGAACTCGGCGAGGATCGGCACGAACGCCTGCGCGAACGCACCCTCGGCGGACAGACGCCGCAGCAGGTTGGGGATACGGAACGCGACGTAGAACGCGTCGGTATAGAGACTGGCGCCGAAGGCTCGGGCGATCAGCGTTTCGCGGATCAGGCCGGTCACGCGGGACAGCAGCGTGAAGCCGCTGACCGTCAGTAGGGCTCGGAATAGATTCATGGGGCGCCCATTATACGGGCCACGTGCGGCGCGTCTGCGACACACCGCCGCTCGCTGGCGGCAAAGCCCGCAACCTTGACCGATCGTGCCAATCCTGCGCGCCATCGCACGGATGACGTCGCGCTTGTCACGACTCCGGTTCCGTTGCTATAATCGCGGGTTTCGAAGCTCCGAAAACGCCCGGATTGCCCCTTGTGTATCCGGATCCGTGGAGCTTCGCGTCTCTCCCCGGCTCCGGCCGGCGAAGTATCAGCGGTTCCCGGGCCATCACAACGCTGCGTCGCTGCACGCGTTCCCGGGAGTTCAGGCAAGACAAACAGGACAAGGCAGCACGCTCGAACCACCGGCTCAGGCCAGTTCAAGGCCCTCTCCGGCCCGCGCGCTCCAGACAAGTAACAGCAGAAACAGGACAAGGAACCGTCATGGCAAATACCGCACAAGCTCGCAAGCGCGCCCGTCAGGCCGCTAAAGCCAATTCGCACAACTCGGCGCTGCGCTCGAAGTTCCGCACGGCCATCAAGGCAGTTCGCAAGGCTATCGACGCCGGCGACCAAGCCAAGGCTGCCGAAGTGTTCAAGTCGTCGATCAAGACAATCGACATCATCGCGGACAAGAAGATCGTCCACAAGAACAAGGCCGCTCGTCACAAGAGCCGCCTGGCTGCAGCCATCAAGGGCCTGCAAGCCCCGGCTGCCCAGTAATTCCGGCCCGCTTCAGGCGGGCGCCTTACGCTTTCCGCGTTCCGGCGTTCGTCGAAGCAGCTTCCTGTTTCCGCTGCGCAGTAACGAAAAAGCCCGCTTCAGCGGGCTTTTTTGCGTCTGCTCTGCTCCGGTCGGCTCACGACTGGGCGTGCGGACTTCCAGCGTTCGGCACCTCGGATTCCTGCCGCGGCTGCTCGTGCGCAGGCGCGGTCTGCGTGGCGGACGCGCCCTGCGTGCCATGATGCGGCGGCAATTCACACGCCTCGGTCACGAGCAGGTCATTGTCCTTCGCAAAGTTCAGCACGAAGTCGAACGCCATCGGCTCGATGTCGCGCAGGCGGGAATCGACGATCACGACCTTGATGTCGCCGATCATCGTCGGACGCACGTAGATGGAATACTGCAGCCGTGCGTTCGGCCCTCTTGCCTTTGGACCGAAACCCGACATCACACCGCACAGGCGCTCCGACCAGTCGCTCGGCCGAAACTTCCTCCCGTTCTTGGTGATGCCTTGTATGAAATATTCGGTAGGGGATGATTCAGCCATGTAGCAATACCTGTTGACGGCCGGTGACGCGCACCGGCGAACGCACATCCGCACGACGGAAACCGCGGGAGCCAGCGCAGCGAAAGGCGCCGGGCGGTTGTTCGCGAGCTGCTCTCCGTTGAGGAGGAACATTCGCGTCCGCGAGAGGATGGCAGACTCGACAGCACTGGGTCATTCACCGCGATCCGTATGCACAAAACACGCACAAATACACGCCTGCGGGACGCTTGCGAGCCCCTTCGCACATGCGAGTGAAACGGTGCTTGATGTTGCAGAACTGTTGAAACGAGCGAACGCGATTATACCGCAGCGACCTTTTTTCCGCAGCGCACACAAACACGACGCACGCTGCGAAGACGTCCGTGAAGGCCGTCGGACGGGCACGTGCGGCGCATGTGACGGCGCGGACGGCCTCGTCAAACATCGTGAAATCCTTTATGCTCAAACGCGATACCACTCCCGACGGCGGCGCCGTCCGGCCAGGCGCCTCGCAACAGAGTGCAGCGCCACGCGCCGGTTCGGAGCCGCCGCTTGCGTTTCATGACCTCCAAGAAAATTCGCCACTATCTTCAGTTCAAGGATTTTTCGCTCGATGACTACGAGTACGTGCTCGAACGCGCGCGCATCCTGAAGCGCAAGTTCAAGAACTACGAGACCTATCATCCGCTGCACGACCGCACGCTCGCGATGATCTTCGAGAAGAGTTCCACGCGCACGCGCCTTTCGTTCGAAGCCGGCATCTTCCAGCTCGGCGGCCACGCAGTCTTCATGAACACGCGCGATACGCAACTCGGACGCGGCGAGCCGATCGAGGATTCCGCCCAGGTCATCTCGCGCATGGTCGACATCATCATGATCCGCACCTTCGGCCAGGACATCATCGAGCGATTCGCGGAAAGCTCGCGCGTGCCGGTCATCAACGGTCTCACCAACGAATACCATCCGTGCCAGGTGCTCGCGGACATCTTCACGTTCTACGAGCATCGCGGGCCGATTCACGGCAAGACGGTCGCGTGGGTCGGCGACGCGAACAACATGCTGTACACGTGGATCCAGGCGGCGCAGATTCTCGGCTTCAAGCTGAGGCTGTCGACGCCGGCAGGCTACAAGCTCGACGCCGCGCTGGTCTCCGAAGACAGCAAGCCGTTCTTCGAGGAATTCGACGATCCCAACGAAGCCTGTACGGGCGCTCACCTCGTGACCACGGACGTGTGGACCAGCATGGGCTTCGAGGCGGAGAACGAAGCGCGCATGAAGGCGTTCGCCGACTATTGCGTCGATGCCGACATGATGGCGCGCGCCCAGCCCGACGCGCTGTTCATGCACTGCCTGCCCGCGCATCGCGGCGAGGAAGTGAGCGCGGAGGTCATCGACGGTCCGCAGAGCGTCGTCTGGGATGAAGCGGAAAACCGTCTGCACGTGCAGAAGGCGCTGATGGAGTATTTGTTGCTCGGCAAGCTCAATCACTGAAGCCCGCAGCACGCTCATCATGCTGAACGTACAAAACCCGCGCCAGCGGGTTTTTTCTTTTGCGAGCCACGCTTTCAGAGCGTCACCGGCTCGATTTCCAGTTCCACGTCGAAGCGCGCCCGCACGTCGCGCTGAATGGCTCTGGCCAGTTCGAGCACCTGCGCGCCCGTCGCGCCGCCGCGATTCACCAGCACGAGCGCCTGACGATCATGCACCGCCGCGCCGCCGATGCCGCGCCCTTTCCATCCGCACTGGTCGATGAGCCAGCCCGCCGCGAGTTTCACGCTGCCGTCGGCCTGCGGATAGGAGACGATGCCCGGCTCGCGCTGCCTGAGCGTGTCGAACGCCTGCGCGCTCACGACCGGATTCTTGAAGAAACTGCCCGCGTTGCCCAAGACGGTCCAGTCGGGCAGCTTGGCGCGGCGCACGGCGACCACGGCGTCGAAGATCGCTTGCGCGTCGTAGCCAGAGGCGCCTTCGAGCGCGCGTGCGATGTCGGCGTAATCCGCGCGCGGCTGCCAGCGCTTCGGCAAGCGAAACACCACGGACGTGATCATGAAACGCCCGCGCCCTGCCCGCTTGAAGAAACTGTCGCGGTAGCCAAACGCGCACTGGGTGCGATCGAACTCGACGCGCGCGCCCGTCGCCAGTTCGACGGCGCTGAGGCGCTCGAAGCGCTCGCCCATCTCCAGCCCGTAGGCGCCGATGTTCTGAATGGGCGCGGCGCCGACCGTGCCCGGAATCAGCGCGAGATTCTCGAGCCCCGGCATGCCCTGCGCGAGCGTCCACGCGACAAAGCCATGCCAGTTCTCACCCGCGCCGGCTTCCACGAGCCATGAGCCGGCGTCCTCGGCGATCACGCGCTTGCCCTCGATATTCACGATCAGCGCCACGCCGTCGAAGTCGCGCGTCAATACGAGATTGCTGCCGCCGCCGAGCACCAGTTGCGTGATCCCGGCGAGGCGGCCATCGCGGCACAGCAGCGACGCGGCCTCGACGCTGTCGATCTTCATCGCATGGCGCGCGCGCACGTCGAAGCCGAACGTGTTGTGCGAGCGCAGCGAATAAGCGTCGAGAAGTTCGGGCGCGTGGGATGCGTGAGGCATGAATGACCGCAGGGAGATTCAGGAGAATCGGCGCGGCCTTGGGGAACTCGGCGCCGCGTCGGTAGAATGACGGGAGATCGAATTATAACCAATGCCATTATGCGAGCCGCGCCCAGCGCGCTTGCCTCAACGAAGGAGAAGGCACATGCCGTCGTTTGACGTCGTCAGCGAAGCAAACATGATCGAAGTGAAGAACGCCATCGAGCAGGCGAACAAGGAAATCTCCACGCGCTTCGATTTCAAGGGCTCGGATTCGCGCGTCGAGCAGAAGGAGCGTGAACTCACGCTCTACGCCGACGACGACTTCAAGCTCGGCCAGGTCAAGGACGTGTTGTTGAACAAGATGGCCAAGCGCGGCGTCGACGTGCGCTTCCTCGACTACGGCAAGCAGGAAAAGATCGGCGGCGACAAGCTCAAGCAGGTCGTCACCGTGAAGAAGGGCGTGTCGGGCGACCTCGCGAAGAAGATCGTCAAGATCGTGAAGGACAGCAAGATCAAGGTGCAGGCGAGCATTCAGGGCGACACGGTGCGCGTGCAAGGCACCAAGCGCGACGACCTGCAAAGCGCCATTGCACTGTTGAAGAAGGACGTCACGGATACGCCGCTCGACTTCAACAATTTCCGCGACTGATCGTTCGCGGATTTCAGCTTTCGGAAAAGCCGTTCCGGGTTGTACCGGAACGGCTTTTGTTTGATCGGCCGCTTTTTGACTTCCGAGGCCTTCAAGTCCCGGTCGCGTAACGGCGGCAATGCTCCAGATAGCCGGCCTCGTGACTGCTCACCAGCTGGACGATGCTGTTCCAGAGCCACAACGGCGCATCGATGGTTTTCGACCGGTTGCGGCGCAAGTCGGCCTGCCATTCCTTCCGCGTCGCCGCCTCCATTTGCCGTGCGTGCGCCTTGCCGACCACAGCGGCCAGATAGTGCGCCACGTGCATCGCGTCGTCCTTGTCCAGTTGCTCGATTTCGAGCTTCATGTCCTGCGGCAGCAGTTCGCGAATGACGACCGCGCGATCGAGCAGACGCGCCGCCCGCATGCGTTCGCCGAGAAACGGCGAAAGATGCCGCGCGCCTTCGATGACGCGCAACGCGTTGTCGCGCGGCATCGTGACGTCCTTGTAACGCGGAGCGGCCGCCTTCACGCCCTCCTTGATGTCGATGAGACACAGATCGTCTCCCTCGACCACGCCGCCATCCACGTCGAGCAAGACCGCATAGCGCGCGCGGCCGAGCGAACTGCAGCCCTTTACCCAATAGGCGGCGTCGAGCATCACGACGTCACCGGAGTCGTCGCGGCCCCGCAGGCCCGTCGCGAGGCTGGCGATGTCCTTCTCCTGGAAGAGCGCTTCGATCTCGCGACGCTCGCCCTTCGCGAGCGGCCAGAACCGCTTGCCCAGTGGTATCGACGGATGGAGATTCTCGATGCGTTCGCGCGCGAGATGTTGCCACGAGCGCCGGACGGCCTCTTTCATCGTCACGTGAACGGGTTCGGGACGCCGGGACTCGATGTCCAGATTCGAGAACGCTGATTCGTAGCCGGCGGCCAGCGCCTCGATCGTGCGCACGACATTCAGTCCGGACAGCGACGAGCCCCGCGCGGCCGTTGCAAGCGACAGCCCGAGCCGCACCAGGTCATGCACCGGATTGCCGATGACGGTCTGATCGAGATCGCGAATCTGGATCTCGACTTTGCCCTTCGCGTTGGCGATCGGGCCCAGGTTGCCCGTGTGGCAGTCGCCGCAAATCCAGACAGCGGGTCCGTGCGGCAGGGTATCGCCGTTTGCTTCGAGCACCCACTCGTAGAAGCGCTCCGTATTGCCCCTCACGTAGGCGTGCGGGGAACGCGCCATCTTCCATCGGCGTCGTTCCGTCAGTACGGCCTGCCGGCCCTCGGCTTCAGGCAGCCCCTTCCTTGCTCTTGTGATTTTGTTCATGTGCCTTTGCGCCCAGGTTCGAACGCTCCAGGCGCAGAATGCGTGCCGCGGTCTTGCAGTCGTCTTACAGCGGGCATGGCGGATGCGAGTGTGCCCTGCCCAACATAATCATCAGACGATACAGGCTAGGCTTGGCCCATCACTGCAAGCCACGCACCGCCACGCACGCATGGACAACTATTTCACGACACAGGAAGGCGCGATCCGACGGCTCGTTGGCATCAGGCGCGGCTCGCCGGGCACGCCCGGGCCGTCGATCATCGTCGGCAAGAGGAAGGACGGCGCCGAGGTCAACGGCATCGCCGATATCCTGTCCGCCGTCCGTGCAGGACGCATCGCGAGCTTCTTCTATTCGAGTCCGGCGGATACGTACGTGGTCTTCGTCAGCTGAGCCGGTCCGGCCGGCATCTTATTCGGCTGCTCCCGCAGCCTTCTTCTTGTCGCCGATGCGGCTTTCCTGCCCCGCCAGCAGCTTCGAAATATTCGCGCGATGCCGCCAGATGAGCAGCAGGCTCATGGCCAGCACCGCGAGCGAAATACGGCTGGGGCCGAACAGGAACACTTGGTAGAACGGCGCGAACACCGCTGCGACGAGCGCCGCCAGCGACGAATAGCGGAAGAAGAACGCAATGATGAGCCAGGTCAGCAGCGTGGCGAGTCCGAGCACCGGATGAACGGCGAGCAGCACGCCCGCCGCCGTGGCCACGCCCTTGCCGCCCTGGAAGCGGAAGAAAACCGGGTACAGATGCCCGAGGAACACGGCGATGGCCGCGAGCGCCGTGGCCGTGTTGATGAGCGCCGGATCCCAGCCGAAGCTCGCGCCGAAATGCACGACGACCCACACTGGCAGCCAGCCCTTGAACGCATCGCCGATCAGCGTGAGGATCGCGGCCTTCTTGTTGCCGGTGCGCAGGACGTTGGTGGCGCCGGGGTTGCCGGAGCCGTAGGAGCGCGGATCGGCGAGACCCATTGCGTGGCTGACGACGACGGCAAATGAAATCGAGCCGATCAGATAGGACACGACGGCGACGATCAAAGGAATCATGGTGTCTTTTCGGTGGTGACGAGAGCGGAGTGCATTCTAATCGACGCTTGCGCACTGCACGGGCGTGGCATGCAGCAGGCGCGTCAGGACCTCCGGCGCGAGACTGACGAGATAACCACGCCTTCCGCCGTTCAGATAGATGCGGTCCAGTTCGAGGATGCTGGCTTCGACATACACCGGCATGGCCTTCTTCGTGCCGAACGGCGACGTGCCGCCCACCAGGAAGCCCGAATGGCGGTTCGCGACTTCCGGCTTGCACGGCTCGATGCGCTTCGCCCCTGTCTGCCGCGCGAGGTTCTTGGTGGACACGGTGCGATCCCCGTGCATGAGCACGATGAGCGGCTTGGCGTACTCGTCTTCCATCACCAGCGTCTTGACGACTTGATGCTCGTCCACGCCGAGCTGGCGCGCGGATTCCTCGGTGCCGCCGTGCTCGACGTACTCATACGGATGCTCGCCGAACGCAACCTGATGACGGCGCAGGAACTGCGTCGCGGGCGTTTCGGATACGTGTTTGCTTTTCGACATGGACGCATTGTAGCGGCGCGTCCGGCGCGTCACCATTGGCCGAATGGCCGAGTGTGCGTGCCCCGGCACCTGTGGCACGATCGTTCTCCAGCACAAGGAGATTCCATGATCCGCGACACCGAAATCCAGACCCTTCTCGAAGACACCATTCGCCGCTTCGTGCGCGAGCAGCTCGTGCCGCGCGAGCGCGAAGTCGACGAAACCGACGAGATCCCCGCGGACCTCATCGGCGCCATGCGCGAGATCGGCATGTTCGGCCTGACCATTCCCGAAGCCTATGGCGGTCTCGGCCTCACCATGGAAGAGGAAGTGCGCATCGCTTTCGAACTGGGGCAGACCTCGCCGGCGTTCCGCTCGGTGATCGGCACGAACAACGGCATCGGCTCCATCGGTATCGTGCTCGACGGCACCGAGGCGCAAAAGTCGCACTATCTGCCGAAGCTTGCTTCCGGCGAATTGATCGGCTCGTTCTGTCTCACTGAGCCGGATGCCGGCTCGGACGCGGCCTCGCTCAAGACCAGCGCGCGCAGGGAAGGCGAGTTCTACGTGCTCAACGGCACCAAGCGCTTCATCACCAACGCGCCCGAAGCCGGCCTCTACACCGTCATGGCGCGCACCGGCGACCCTCAGGAAGCGAAGGGCGCGAGCGGCATCTCGGCGTTCATCGTCGAGCGCGGCACGCCTGGGCTCTCCATCGGCAAACCGGACCGCAAGATGGGCCAGCGCGGCGCGCATACTGCCGACGTCATCTTCGAGAACTGCCGGGTGCCGGCGAGCCAGTTGATCGGCGGCGTGGAAGGCGTGGGCTTCAAGACGGCGATGAAGACGCTCGACAAGGGCCGCATTCACATTGCGGCCATCGCGGTGGGCGCAGCCCGGCGCATGCTGCGCGACGCCGTTGCCTATGCCCAGGAGCGCCGTCAGTTCGGCCAGCCCATCGGCGAGTTCCAGCTGGTGCAAGGCATGCTCGCCGACAGCAAGGCCGAGCTTTACGCCGCTGAATGCATGGTGCTGGACGTGGCCCGCCGCCGCGACGAAGGACGCGACGTGTCCGTGGAAGCGTCATGCGCGAAGTATTTCGCCACCGAGATGTGCGGACGCGTCGCGGACCGCGCGGTGCAGGTGCATGGCGGCGCGGGGTATGTCGCCGAGTACGGCATCGAGCGCTTCTACCGCGACGTGCGGCTCTTCAGGCTGTATGAAGGCACGTCGCAGATCCAGCAGGTGATCATCGCGCGCGGACTCATGCGCGGCGCGGAAATCTGAAGCGCTTCCAACGTTCGGGCCTACCCGCGCGGATGATGCTCGCGATGCAGCTTGTGCAGCCGCTCGCGCGCCACGTGCGTGTAGATCTGGGTCGTCGAGATGTCGGAGTGGCCGAGCAGGAGTTGCACGACGCGCAGGTCCGCGCCGTGGTTGAGCAGATGGGTGGCGAACGCGTGCCGCAAGGTGTGCGGCGAGAGAGGCGCATGCACGCCGCCGTTCAGCGCATGGCGCTTGATGATGTTCCAGAACTGCTGGCGCGTCATGCCCTCGCCGCGCGAGGTGACGAACAGCGCATCGGCGGCGCGGGGGCCGAGCAATGCCGGGCGCGATTCGCGCAGATAACGCTCGATCCATTCGTGTGCCTGCTCGCCGAACGGCACCAGGCGTTCCTTCGAACCCTTGCCCATCACGCGCACCACGCCCTCGTTCAGGCCCAGTTCCACCGTCTTCAGCGTCACTAGCTCGGTCACGCGCAGGCCGCTCGCGTACATCAGTTCGAGCATGGTGCGGTCGCGCAGGCCGCGCGGGGTGTCGGTATCGGGAGCGTGGAGCAGCGCCTCGACCTGCACTTCGTTCAAGGTGGAGGGAAAGCGCGGCGGCTGCTTGGCCGAACGCAGCTTGAGCGTCGGATCCGCCGCGGTGCGATGTTCGCGCATCGCCCATGCGTAGTAGCGGCGGAACACGGACAAACGCCGGTTCGCCGAAGTCGCCTTGTCGCCGCGCCGGGCCGCCATGTAGCCGTTCATGTCGTTCTCGACGGCGGCATCGATCGACGCGCCGCGCGTCTTGCCGAGCCATTCGGCGAAGAGCTTCAGGTCGCGCCGGTAAGCTTCGAGCGAGTTCTTGGCAAGGCCGTGTTCGAGCCAGAGCGCGTCGCAGAAGAGGTCGATGGCGTCCCGGCTCGCGGCCAGCCCGGGCGTGTGGACCGGGTCGGTCGCCGCGTCCGTCGCGTCCGTTGCGTCCGCGGTGTCCGCTGGGTCCGTTGCGTTGATTGCGCTCGTCATGCGATGGATACACCTTCATGCGCCAGTAGCCAGCGCTTCACGTTGCGATAGAAACCGTCGCCGGGATGATGCGCGAATCCGCCGATTCCGCTCGCCGCGACGACCCGGTGGCACGGTATCACGATCGGCAGCGGATTGGAGCCGCACGCCTGCCCCACCGCGCGCGGCACGCTGCCTATCACCCGCGCCAGTTGCCCGTAGGTCCACACCTGTCCCTGCGCAATGCCGCTGATGCCCTGCCACACGCGCCGCTGAAACGCCGTACCGCCGATGCCGAGCGGCAGCTCGAAGCGCATCGACGGACTGTCGAAGTAAAGGCGGATCTGCCCGGCCGCTTCGCGTGCCAGCGTCCCATGCGGCTCGATGCTGTCCGCGTCATCGGGCAAATAGACGATCTCGCGCACGCACGCTTCATCGGCGCGGATGCCCACCTTGCCGAACGGCGCGTCGATCACGGCATCGAATGGCTTCATGGTTGTTCCCCCTGGCTCTCTTGCTTTAGCGCCCACGCTACGTGCTCACGGACCAGCGCAGAAGCATCGTCCGCACGGGCTTCCAATGCGGCGACGATGGCCTCCCGCTCGCGGGCATCGAGCCTGGTTGCGCGCAACGCATTGCCCATCGCCACCGCGATATTGCGCAGCCAGCGTTCGTGCCCGATGCGACGAATCGCGCTGCCCTGCATGCGCGTGTCGAAATCGTCCGCGCTCCAGGCGAACAGTTCAACCAGCGTCGCGCGATCCAGCCCGTGACGCACGTCGAAATCCGCGACCGGCGCAGCCTGCGCGAACTTGTTCCACGGACAGATCAGCTGGCAGTCGTCGCAGCCATAGACACGGTTGCCGATCAGCGGACGCATCTCTTCGGGAATGCTGCCATGCAGTTCGATCGTCAGGTACGAGATGCAGCGCCGCGCATCCACCCGATACGGCGCGACGATCGCCCCCGTCGGACAGGCGTCGATGCAGCGCGTGCACTGCCCGCAGTGCGCGCCGTCGTGCTGGGGATCCGGATCCACGGGCAGCGGCACGTCCACGAAAATCTCGCCGAGAAAGAACAGCGAACCCGCGTCGCTATCGAGCAGCAAGGTGTGCTTGCCGCGCCAGCCATTGCCCGCCTTCTGCGCCAGCGCCACCTCCAGCACCGGCGCGGAATCCGTGAACGCGCGATAGCCGAAGGCGCCGATCTCCCCTTCGATGCGCTCCGCGAGCTGCTGCAGCCGCTGCCGCATGACCTTGTGATAGTCGCGGCCGCGGGCGTAGACCGAGACCATCGCCTGCTCGGGCTGCGCAAGCCGCGACCACTCGATGGCACGCCAGTCGTTCTTCTGACCGTCGCCTGTCGCGACGCTTTCAGCGCCCGTTTGTGCGAGCGTCGCCGCGGGCAGATAGGCCATCCGCGCGGTGATGACACGTCGCGTGCCGGCCACAAGCTCGGCCGGCCGCGCGCGTTTCATCCCATGTTTGGCCATATAATCCATGTCGCCGTGATAGCCTGCTTCGAGCCACTCAGCAAGGCCTTGCTCGGCATCCGCCAGGTCGATATCGCTGATGCCGACCGCACCGAATCCCAACTCGCGCCCCCAGGTCTTGATGCGGTGCGCGAGTTCCGCCAGCGCAGCCTCCTCCATGCGAGTCGAGGCGCGCGACTCTGAGACGGACTCAGCGGCGGCGTCGCTGGACGCGGTCGTGATTTCAACGGAATGTTCCGGCAATCGGTTCATCACGATATTTTACGAGCAATGCCCGAAAGCCCCGACCGCATCACGCCCGATTCTTCTGCCGCGCTGCTCGAACGCCGCTTCGACCTGCGCGACGAAGCGGCCACGCTCGCGTTCGGCGCGCGCTTCGCGCAGGCCATCGACGCCACCCGCCAGTTCATTTCGCCTGAACGTTTCGCGGGCCTGCAAGTCCAGTTGATCGGGGATCTGGGCGCGGGCAAGACCACGCTCGTGCGCGCGACCTTGCGCGCGCTCGGGCACGAGGGCCGCGTCAAGAGTCCGACATACACGCTCGTTGAGCCGTACTCGCTCGCTACCCGCAGCGGTCCGCTCGACGTCTATCACTTCGATCTCTACCGCTTCGCCGATCCGGCCGAATGGGCCGATGCCGGCTTTCGCGAATATTTCGACCGGGGTGCCGTGTGCCTGGTCGAGTGGCCGCAGCAGGCAGGCGGACTGCTCGGCGTGCCGGATCTCGTGTTCCAGCTATCGCTGCCGGGCGAGCATGATGCGCCCGGCGATTCGAACGAAGAAGAAGGCCGCGTGCTGACCGCGCGGGCGTTTAGCGAAACAGGAAAGACATGTCTCGAAAGATGTTGATCAAGCCGTTCCACTCGATCGAATCGAGCGCCACCGCGCCGCACAACTGGCGTCGCCGCCAGGTGCTGCGCGCAGGCGCTTCGACGCTCGTGCTCGCGCTCGTCGCGCCGAAGCTCGCCCATGCCAGCTCGGTGCTCGGCGTGCGCGTGTGGCCCGCGCGCGACTACACCCGCGTGACGATCGAATCGGACCAGCCGCTGCAGAACACCAACCAGATGCTGCAGGGACCGGACCGGCTCGTCGTCGATCTCTCCGGCATCGATCTCGACCAGGCGCTGCGCGACCTCGTCTCGAAGATCGCGCCGAACGATCCGCAGATCCAGGCCGTGCGCATCGGGCAATATCAGCCGCACGTGGTGCGCATGGTGTTCGACCTGAAGGGATCGGTGAAGCCGCAGGTGTTCACGCTGGGGCCGATCGGCAGCTACAAGTACCGGCTCGTGTTCGACCTGTACCCGGCCGTCGCGCCGGATCCGCTGATGGAATTGCTCGCGGAAACCGAGCGCAAGCAGGAAGCGCTCGACCGCGCCAATCCGAATCCGTCCGCGCCGCCGCCCGCCACACTGTCCGGGCCGACGACCGCGCAGAAGCCCGGCGCGTCCGACTCGACCGACGAGTTCTTCCAGAAGTACGCGCAGAACGACGCCGCGCCGGCCGTTCCTGGGGCGCCGTCCATCCCCGTGCCGAAGCCCGCGCCGAAACCGCGCGTGCCGTCCGCGCCGCCGGTCATCGCGCAAAAGGACGACGACGATCAATACACCTTCTCCGCGCCCAAGCAGGGCGCCGGCACCACGCGCCTGCTGACGGTCGCGATCGATCCGGGACATGGCGGCGAGGATCCGGGCGCGATCGGCGGTCAGGGTACGTACGAGAAGCACATCGCGCTCGACATCGCGAAGAAGCTGCGCGCGAAGATCGACGCCCAGCCGAACATGCGCGCGATGATGACCCGCGACGCCGACTTCTTCGTGCCGCTCAACGTGCGCGTGCAGAAGGCCCAGCGCGTGTCCGCCGACCTGTTCGTGTCGATTCACGCCGACGCCTTCACCTCGCCCGATGCGCGCGGCTCGTCGGTGTTCGCGCTGTCGGACCATGGTGCGTCGAGCGCGGCGGCGCGCTGGATGGCGAACAAGGAGAATGCGTCGGACCAGGTGGGCGGCATCAACGTGAAGTCGCAGGATGCCAGCGTGAACCGCGCGCTGTTCGACATGTCGACGACCGCGCAGATCCGCGATTCCATGCGCTACGGCAGCTTCGTGCTGAACGAGATTGGCGGTATCAACAAGCTGCACAAGGGTTCGGTCGAACAAGCGGGCTTCGCCGTGCTGAAGGCACCGGACATTCCGTCGATCCTCGTGGAAACGGCCTTCATCAGCAACCCGGACGAGGAAACGCGCCTCAACGACGACGCCTATCGCGACAAGATGGCCAACGCCATTCTCAAGGGCATCAAGCGCTACTTCGCGGCCAATCCGCCGCTCGCGAAAAGCCGCATGACTTGAGACTCGCGCAGGAATTCGTTCAGCGCGCCGCCGGCATCAGCCGCTGAACGAGCCACTTGCCGAACACGTTCACTACCAGTCCCGCCATCACCAGCGCCGCGCCGGCGATCTGCGCGGCGCTCAGGTCTTCGCCGAGAAACACCGCCGCCGACACCAGTCCGATCACCGGCACGAGCAGCGAAAACGGTGCGACGCTCGCCGCCGGATAGCGCGCGAGCAGCTTGCCCCACAGGCTGTAGCCGACGATCGTCGCGACGAACGCGAGATAACCGATGGCGAGGACCGACACGAGCGGAATGGCGGCGAGACTGGATTCGATGCGCGCCGGGCCCTCGAAGATCAGCGACAGCGCGAGGAACGGCAACGGCGGGATCAGGCTGCCCCAGACGACGAGTGACAGCAGATCGACCTTGCCCATCGCTTTCGTCACGACGTTGCCGAGCGCCCACATCGCGGCGGCTGCCAGAGTGAAGAGGAAGCCGGTCAGGGTCATGGCGTGGCCGCCCTGGATGCCGATCAGCGCAAGACCGGCCGCGGCGATCACGAGTCCGACGAGATTGGCCGCATGAATGCGCTCGCCGAGGAACATTGCAGCGAAGAACAGCGTGAAGAAGGCCTGCGCCTGCAGCACGAGCGAAGCAAGCCCCGCCGGCATGCCGACCGACATGCCATAGAACAGCAGCGCAAATTGTCCGAGCGAGATGGTGAGACCGTACGCGAAGAGCCAGCGCAGCGGGATCTGGGGACGCTTGATGAAGACCGCGGGCGTGGCGGCCAACGCGAAGCGCAACGCGCCGAGCAGCATCGGCGGCACGCCGTGCAGGCCCAGCTTGATGACGACGAAGTTCACGCCCCACGCGAAAATGACCACCGTGGCGATCAGCAAGTCCCTTGGCGACATCGCCCTTCCCCTCGTGCCTGACGCAATGTTGTCGAGGCGCAAAGTGTAATGGAGCGACGCTTTGTTGCGCTTGTCAGATCGTGCACAAAACAGCACGGCGCTCGCGCCACCGAAGGGACGCGAGCGCCGGTACAGACACGCAGCAGCGTATTACTTGCTCTGGCCCGACTCGGCCGCCGCGTTGTTGCCAGTGGTCGCCTCAGGCGTCTTCTTGCCCGACGACGGACGCGCCATATGCTTGCGCGGCTTCTTGTGCTGGGTCATGCCGCTCGAATTATCCGTGGTCGCTGCGGCGGCATCGTTGCCCATTGCCCCCGACGAATTGCCCGACGACGTTTGTGCAAACGCGCCGCCCGCGGCGGTCGCGGTGAAGACGCCTGCGGCAATGGCCATCAACAGTTTGTTCTTGCTCATGTCTTTACTCCCCAGTCAGGTTGGATGACGTCGCGCGCGGCTGCGCGCATTTTCGAGAACGCGACGGCAGAAGATGGAGGACCGAATCAGAACCGGGAAGCGCATCTGCGCCGCGCGGCGTCGGCCGGTAGAATCGAAAGTTCCGCGAGCGCCAATCCGGCACTCCCATCACGTCCGCTTCCGCTCATGCCCTCGACCCCGCGCACGCTGCTCAAGCCTCACCAACACGACGTCGGCGGCCTGACAGTGCGGCGTGTCCTGCCCGCCCTGGCTGCCCGGACGGTCGGGCCGTTCATCTTCTTCGACCACATCGGTCCCGCAACGCTCGTGCCCGGCAAGGGTCTCGACGTGCGTCCGCACCCGCACATCGGGCTCGCGACCGTCACCTATCTGTTCGAAGGCGCGATCATGCATCGCGACAGCGTAGGCTCAGTGCAGAAGATCGTTCCCGGCGACGTCAACTGGATGACCGCCGGACGCGGCATCGTCCATTCGGAACGCACGCCCGACGCGGAGCGCGCCGCCGGCCAGACGATGCACGGCATCCAGACGTGGGTGGCGCTGCCGGTGGCGAGCGAACAGGTGGAGCCGTCGTTCGAGCATCACGCCGCCGCCGCGCTGCCGCAGATCAAACGCGATGGCGTCACATTGCGCGTGATTGCCGGCAGTGCGTTCGGCGCCACCGCGCCCACGCGCACTTTCTCGCCGACGCTCTACGTGGCCGCGCAGTTCGCGCCCGGCAGCGCGATCACGCTCGACACCGAGCACGAAGAGCGCGGCATCTATCTCGTCAGCGGCGACCTGAGCCTCGACGGCGAAGCGCTGCCCGAACAGCAGATGGCCGTGCTCGCGCCGGGCGCCGACGTGCGGCTCACGAGCGCCGGCGGCGCCGTCGCGATGCTGCTGGGCGGCGCGCCGCTCGACGGCACGCGCTTCATAGAATGGAATTTCGTGTCGAGTTCGCGCGACAAGATCGCGGCGGCCAAGACGGCCTGGAGCGAACAGCGCATGGGCCACGTGCCCGGCGAAAGCGAGTTCATCCCGTTGCCGCCGCAGCGCCGCGAACCGCAGGCGCCGGAAGCCTGACGCGCGGCGGAACTTGAAAAACCGCGCATCGTCCCTATTTGAACGAGATTGACTGCAGGCACTTGGAGAACGCATGGAAACGACCCTCGCCACTTTCGAGAACGATGTCATCAACGCGTCGATGCTGGCGCCCGTGCTCGTCGATTTCTGGGCGCCGTGGTGCGGCCCGTGCAAGACGCTCGGACCGATGCTCGAAAAGCTCGAAGCCGAAGCCGCCGGGAAATGGAAGCTCGTCAAGGTGAACGTCGATGAAAACCAGGAGCTCGCCGGGCACTTTCAGGTGCGCAGCATTCCGCACGTGATCGCCTTTGCGGAAGGCCGTCCGGTCGACCAGTTCATCGGCGTGCTGCCGGAAGGCCAGTTGCGCGAATTCCTGGACCGGCTCGTGCCGGCCGGGGCCGACGCCGAACGGCTCAGCGCGCAGGCCGCCTGGGCGGCGGGCAATCGCAAGCTCGCCATCGACACCATCAAGGCCGCCATCGCGCTCGATCCCGGCTATGACGACGCCCGTCTCGACCTGATCGAATGGCTGATCGCCGAGCGCCGCTACGACGAAGCGAAGGAAGAAGACAAGCTGCTGTCGCCGAAGACGACGCAAGGCATCGACGCACGCTACAACGCGCTGAAGACCGAGCTCGACGCCGCCGACGCAGCCGCCGATCTCCCGCCCGCCGACGCCCTGTACGCCGCCGTCGAAGCCCATCCGGACGATCTCGACGCCCGTTTCGCGCTGGCCAACCGGCTGATCGCGGGCCGCGAATTCGACGGCGCGCTGGAGCATCTGCTGGAAATCGTCGTGCGCGACCGCGCCTTCATGGACGATGTCGGCCGCAAGACCATGCTTTCGGTCTTCGAACTTGCCGCGAATCAGCCGGACGTCGTCTCGCGCTGGCGGCGCAGGCTCAGCGCGGCGATGAACTGAGCGGCGCTCGACGCTCCCTCAAAGACAAACGGCCAGCTCGTGCAGTTGGCCGTTTTGCATTGGCAACGCGCGACGCTCAGCCCGCGCGTTTCGCCAGATCCCTCAGCACGCGCGCGGCCGCCGCGAAGCCGAAGCTCGCCGTCACGCACACGCTCGAACCGAAGCCCGCGCAGTTGAGCCCGACCGGCCCCTGTTGTCCGCCGCCGGTTTCCAGATGCTCCGCGCCCTCGCTCAGATCGCAGACGGGCGCTTCGGGATAGATCAGCGGCTCGTCGGAATACACCGCGTTCACCTTGAAACGCGCCTTCGGGCCGCGCGGAAAGCCGTGCAGCTTGCGCAACTGGCCACGCACCTTCGACAGCAGCGGGTCCTGGATGGTCAGCGCGAGATCGTCGATGCGGATGCGCGTCGGATCGAGCTGCCCGCCCGCGCCGCCCACCGTGATCAACGCCTGCCTGTTCTTCACGCACCACGCGATCAATGCGGTCTTCGTGCGCACGCTGTCGATGGCGTCGACCACGTAGTCGAAGCCGGTGCCGAGCACCGCATCGAAGTTGCCGGGCTCGATGAAGTCCTCGATCTCGCGCACCTCGCACGCCGGATCGATCAGCCGGATGCGTTCGGCCATCGCCGTGACCTTGGCCTTGCCGTAGTTGCCGTCGAGCGCGTGGATCTGACGGTTCGTATTGCTCTCGGCGACGTTGTCCAGATCGATCAGCGTCAGGCGGCCCACCGCGCTGCGCGCCAGCGCCTCCGCCACCCACGAACCGACGCCGCCAATGCCGATCACCGCGACGTGCGCGCGTTCGAACGCGGCCAGCGCGGGCGCACCGTACAGACGCGCAATGCCGCCGAAACGGCGCTCGCGGTCGGCGTCGTCGGCAGGGAAAACGGAAGAAGCGTTCATGGCGGACGAGGTAAAAGCACACTGCACTGAAAGCAAATCTGAAGCCTGCCACAAGCCGAAAATCGCCCGAAGCTTGTGCTGCCTCAACACACGCTTTCAAATGCCTGTCGGTGTTTCGTTCAGGGGTACGGATTCATGCAAAATACGGCCGGATTGCGTATTCTGCCTTATCGAAACCCGTGACGTGATAGCCGCTCACGATCCTTCCTGTGCCTCCGGAGTCGCGCCCGGGTAATCAGGGCAAGATCGTTTCACGTTGGCTATACTGTCGCGACTGTAGCGTTTGCATAAAAATGACGACCCTCGCAGATCTTCGCCAAAACTACTCGCGCGGCGCGCTGGACGCGGCCGACGTGGACCCGAACCCAGTGCGTCAATTCGAAACCTGGTTCGCACAAGCACTCGATGCGAAGTTGCCCGAACCAAACGCCATGACGCTCGCCACCGTCGATGCAGCGGGCCGGCCTTCTGCCCGCATCGTGCTCATCAAGGGCGTCGACGAACGCGGCTTCGTCTTCTTCACCAATTACGACAGCCGCAAGGGCCGCGAGCTCGCCGCCAACTCCGCGGCAAGCCTGCTGTTCCATTGGATCGAACTCGAGCGCCAGGTGCGCATCGAGGGGCGCGTCGAAAAGACCAGCGACGCGGAAAGCGACACCTACTACGCCTCGCGTCCGCTCGGTTCGCGGATCGGCGCGTGGGCCTCGCCGCAGAGCGAGCCGCTCGACAGCCGCGCGACGCTCGAAGCGCGCGAGCGCGAGATGATCGCCCGCTACGGCGACGCGCCGCCGCGTCCGCCGCACTGGGGCGGTTATCGCGTCGTGCCCGACACCATCGAATTCTGGCAGGGACGCCCTTCGCGCCTGCACGACCGCATCGTCTACACGCGGGATCGTGCGGACGACGCATGGCGAATCACGAGACTCGCGCCCTGACGCGAGCACTGCGGCAAGCGAGACGACAACGGCAACGAGCATGAAGGCACACGCCTTCCCCTTGATTTTCTTAGCGCGGAGAAACAAGCATGTTCTGGGAGAAGAAGCTGACGCAATGGGTTGAGGAAGTGCGGGACCGGGCCAATCTGCCCGCGCGTCTCGTGCTGTGGGATGGCCAGCAGCATGACTTCGGCCAGTTCGCCGCGCCTCAGGTGACGCTGCATGTGAAGAGCGCGACCGCGCTGCAATACCTGCTCGAACCGACCCTCGACAATCTCGGTGAAGCCTATGTGAAGGGCAAGATCGACATCGAAGGGAAGCTGAGCGACATCATCAACATCGGCTATTCGCTCGCGAAGAGCACGGTGACCAACGCCAGCAAGCTGGCCCGCGTGCGGCGTTACTTCACGCACACGAAGGCGTCGGACAAGAAAGCCATCCAGTACCACTACGACGTGTCGAACGAGTTTTACCAGCTCTGGCTCGACAAGAACATGGTCTACTCCTGCGCGTACTTCGAGAACGGCGACGAAGACATCGACACCGCGCAGCTCAAGAAGATCGACCACATCCTGACCAAGATCCAGGTGCAGCCGGGGCACACGCTGCTCGACATCGGCTGCGGCTGGGGCGCGCTCGTGATTCGCGCGGCGCAGAAGTTCGGCGCGAAGTGCGTCGGCGTCACGCTCTCGGAAAACCAGTTCAAGCTGGCGACCGAACGCGTCAAGGCCGCCGGACTCGAAGACAGGATCGAGATCCGCCTGCAGGATTACCGCGACATCCCGGGGCAGTTCGACCGCATCACGAGCGTCGGCATGTTCGAGCACGTCGGGCGCAAGAATCTGCCGGCCTATTTCGCGAAGATCCGCGAGCTGCTCGTCGATGACGGCGTCGCGATGAATCACGGCATCACCTCGTCGGACGCCGACAGCGGTGAAACGTCCTTCGGCGGCGGCGAGTTCATCGACAAATACGTGTTCCCGGACGGCGAACTGCCGCATATCAGCCTCGCCTTGCAGACGATGCAGGAAGGCGGGCTGGAGGCGCTCGACGTCGAGAGCCTGCGCCGTCACTACGCGCACACGCTCGACCTGTGGGCCGACCGCTTCGAGGCCAACGCCGAGGAAGCGAAGAAGCTCGTGGACGACGAGCATTTCCGTATCTGGCGCGTGTATCTGGCAGGGTGCGCGTATGCGTTCGAAAACGACGACGTGTCGATCTACCAGGTGATCTGCCGCAAGGCGGGACGCAGCGCGAAGACGCTGCCGTGGTCGCGGCGCTATATCTACGAGAAGGCGCTCTGAACCGCGACCTCACGCAGCACGACGCAGGCGGGCCGGACGAGGACACTCTCGACCTGTTCGGCGAGCCTGCGCCGGTGGTGCGTGAGCCCGCGAAGCCCCTGCCGACGCCGAAGTCCACCAAAACGCGCGGCGTGCTGCCCGCTCCGTCGCAGCCCGAACTCGAACTGCTTGCGCAACGCCTTCCCGATTCGATCCATCTCGGCACCTCGACATGGTCGTTTCCGGGCTGGCGCGGCATCGTCTATGGCGACGACTATTCGAACACCAAGCTGTCGCGCGACGGTCTCGCCGCTTATGGCGCGCATCCGCTGCTCAGAAGCGTGTCGATCGACCGCTCGTTCTATGCGCCGTTGTCGCTCGCCGAATACGCACGATACGCGTCGCAGGTGCCCGAACATTTCCGCTTCATCGTCAAGGCGCCAGCCTCCGTCACCGATGCCTTCGTGCGCGGCGAACGCGGCGCGCCCGACGCGGACAATCCCGCTTTCCTGAACGCGCAGATTGCCATCGATGAATTCGTGACGCCGTGCATCGGCGGATTGGGTGCGAAGGCCGGCGCGCTGGTGTTCCAGTTCTCGCCGCTGCCGGATGCGCTGGTGGTCGAGCCGGCGTTGTTCATCAACCGTCTCTCTGAATTCCTGAAGGCGCTGCCGCCGCTCGAAGGCGACGCCTGCTACGCGGTGGAAATACGCGACGCGGTCATGCTCACGCCGCGTTTCATCCGCACGCTGCGGGAGGCGAAGGTGCGCTATTGCATCGGCGTGCACGCGCGCATGCCCGACGTGCGCCGCCAGGCGAAAGCGCTCGCGCTGCTGGATGAAGACGGCCTGGGACCGCTCGTCGTGCGCTGGAGCCTGCACAGCGGCTTCCGCTACGAACAGGCGAAGGCGAAGTACGAGCCGTTCGACCGGATCGTCGACGAGGATTTCGACACGCGCGAAGCGCTGGCCGAGCTGGCCGCGCAATATGCGATCGCGGGCCAGCCGGTGGTGATCGCGGCGAACAACAAGGCGGAAGGCTCCGCGCCGCTCACGTGCTTCGAGCTCGCGCGGGGCATTGCGGCGGCATGCGAACGCGCTTCGTAGGCGCGCTCACGCCTTTACGTCCTCATGCTTTGAGGCGATGCGCGAACTTCTTGCGGAACTTGGCGACCTTCGGCCCGACGACCGCCGCGCAGTAGCCCTGCTCCGGATGCTGCGCGAAGAAGTTCTGGTGATAGGCCTCGGCGGGATAGTAGTTGCCGTCGAGCGGGCTGACTTCCGTGACGATCCTGCCGCCGTAGATATCCTCGCGCTGGAGTTCCTCGATCACGTCGAGCGCAATCTTGCGCTGCTCGTCCGAATGCGTGAACACGACGGAGCGGTACTGCGTGCCGGTATCGGCGCCCTGGCGGTTGAGCTGGGTCGGATCGTGGGTCGCGAAAAAGATCTCGAGGATTTCCCGGAAGCCGATGACCGAAGGATCGAACACGACCTTCACCACTTCGGCGTGGCCGGTGTCGCCGCCGCAGACCTGTTCGTACGACGGATTCAGCACCTTGCCACCCGCGTAGCCCGATTCGACCGATGCCACGCCCTGCACGGCCAGGAACACCGCTTCGGTACACCAGAAACAACCGCCGCCGAGCGTCGCGGTTTCAAATCCGGCCTGCTCGTTCTGCTGGGTCTGCTGAGTCATAAGGCGCAACTCCTCATCAAGTGCATGCGGCGCTTGCCGCGGATCATGCATATGGATGCGCACGGCCGCTTCTTCAATGCGTGCGCGGCCGGGATGCATTCATCGAGTTTATTGGGTTTGGACAGGCGACGCTGAATGGCCTCGCAGGCAGAAAACCTGCTTGCCCGGTACGGCCTTGAACGTCCGGCCACAGCCGATTCCGCTAGAATCGCAACACATCACCTGTTTTTACATGACTTCCGAAAAGTCTCACCGACTGAAGCGCGACGCGCGGCCGGCTCGGTAGCACACGGCAGACTCGACCGCCCATCCGCACCATGACACGCGCCAAAGCCCCGAATTTCGATCCGTCAGCGTTTCGCACCGCACTCGGCCAGTTCGCGACCGGTGTCACCGTCATCACGACGCTCACGCCGTCCGGCCAGCCCATCGGCATTACGGCAAGCTCGTTCAACTCCGTGTCCCTCGACCCGCCGCTCGTGCTGTGGAGCCTCGCGACCCGGTCGGCGTCCATGGCGGTCTTCCGCTCGAACAGTCACTACGTGGTCAATGTGCTGGCGGCGTCGCAGCTCGACCTGTGCCGGCGCTTCGCGACGGTCAAGGGCGACCGTTTCGCGGGCGTGTCGCACGCGGCCGGCGACAGCGGCATGCCCGTGCTGGACGGGGCCATCGCCTGGTTCGAGTGTCACAACCGCAGCCGCTATGACGAAGGCGATCACGTGATCTTCGTCGGCGAAGTGGAACGGTGCGGCGTGCGCGAAGACGGCGACCCCGCCGCGCCGCTCGTCTTTCAGGCGGGCGGGTTCCATACCCTCGGACCGCTGGACTGATTCGGAACTTCGCTTCGCTCAGGACGCCGCTGAAGACGTCCCTGAGGCCACCGCAGAAGACGCCCTCTCGATCCGCACGGCCGGCTGGTCGATCAGCGCGACCGGCACGCCCGCGTCGTCTTTCATCGTTTGCAGCACGATGTTCGAGCGGATGTCGATCACGCCGGGCGCCTTGTACAGCTTCGAGAGAATGAAGTCGGAATAGTGCTTGAGGTTGTGCGCGAGCACGCGCAGCACGTAGTGCGTGTCGCCGGTGACGACGAACGCGCCGACCACCTCCGGCCAGTCGCGCACGGCGGCGGCGAACTTCTCGTGCCAGTTTTCTTCGTCGTTGCGCATCGAGACGTGGACGAACGCTTCGAGTTCGATACCGAGGCGTTCGCGGTCGAGGCACGCGCGATAGCTCGCAATCACCCCTTCTTCTTCGAGCAGACGCATTCGGCGCAGGCACGCCGACGGCGAGAGCGAAATGCGCTCCGCCAGGTCCAGGTTGCTGATCCGTCCATCTTCCTGCAGTACCGCCAGAATTCGGCAATCCGTTGCATCGAGCGTGAAGCCGGTCATTTTTGATTCCCCTAGGCCCGTTTCATCGAATTATGTTCTAAGCGCGACACTTTTGGGTATTTATTTCGCAAGCACCTTGCGAGACAACACGACTATGATTTGACGCATCTCCACGCTTTCTGCTAAGGCGCGTCATGACGCTGCTGGATATTTCCCCGCCCATCGAACCCGCCACGCCCGTCTGGCCGGGCGATACGCCTGTCGGCATCGAACGGGTGTGGCGCATGGAAGCGGGCTCGCCGGTCAACGTCGCGCGGCTCACGCTGTCGCCGCACACCGGCGCGCACGCCGACGCCCCGCTCCATTACGACGAACACGGCGCGCCGATCGGCGCCGTCGCGCTGGACACCTATCTCGGCGCGTGCCGGGTCGTGCATTGCGTCGGCGTCGCGCCGCTCGTGCTGCCGGAGCATGTTGCCGGGCAGCTCGACGGCATGCCGCCGCGCGTCCTGCTGCGCACCTACCGGAATGCGCCGCTCGACGCCTGGGACAGCGCCTTCACCGCGGTCGCGCCCGAGACCATCGACCTGCTGGCCCGGCACGGCGTGAGGCTCATCGGCATCGATACGCCGTCGCTCGATCCGCAGGAATCGAAAACCATGGACGCGCACCGGCGCATCCGCGCGCACGGCATGGCGATCCTCGAAGGCCTGGTGCTCGATGCCGTCGCGCCGGGCGATTACGAACTGATCGCCCTGCCGCTCAAATTGTCCACGCTCGACGCCAGCCCGGTGCGCGCCGTCCTGCGTCCGCTGGCCTGATTCATAGTCATAGCCGATCTTTATTACAGAAATGGAATTTTTGATGCGACATCGTGACGAAGCTGCGGCGCTAGACCGCGACGACCCGCTGCGCGCCCTGCGCGAGCAGTTCGCCCTCGCCGACGGCGTGATCTATCTCGACGGCAATTCGCTCGGCGTGCCGCCGAAGGCCGCTGCGACGCGCGCGGCGAACGTGATCGGCGCGGAATGGGGCGAAGGCCTGATCCGCAGCTGGAACACGGCCGGCTGGTTCGCGCTGCCGAAGCGCCTCGGCAACAAGCTCGCGCCGTTGATCGGCGCGGCCGAGGATGAAGTCGTCGTGACCGACACGATCTCCACGAATCTGTTCAAGGTCCTGTCCGCTGCACTGAAGCTGGCGCACGAGCGCGATCCGAAGCGCCGCGTGATCGTCTCCGAACGTTCAAACTTCCCGACCGACCTGTACATCGCGCAAGGCCTGATCGAGCAACTGGACCGCGGCTACGAGTTGCGCCTGGTCGACGATCCGTCCGAACTGCCCGCCGCCATCGACGAGCACACGGCGCTCGCGATGATCACGCACGTCAACTACCGCACTGGCGCCATGCACGACATGGCCGCGCTCACGCCGATGATCCAGCGCGCGGGCGCGCTCGCCGTGTGGGATCTGGCGCATTCGGCGGGCGCGGTGCCGGTCGACCTGAACGGCGTCGGCGCGGATTACGCGGTCGGTTGCACCTATAAGTACCTGAATGGCGGCCCGGGTTCGCCGGCCTTCGTCTGGGTGCCGAAGCGCCATCAGAACGCGTTTTCGCAGCCGCTGTCCGGCTGGTGGGGCCATCGGAAGCCGTTCGAAATGAACCCGGTCTATCGCCCGGACGACGGCATCGGACGCTTCCTGTGCGGCACGCAGCCAATCGTCTCGATGGCGCTGGTCGAATGCGGTCTCGATGTCTTCCTGCAAACCGACATGCAGGCGCTGCGCCGCAAGTCGCTCGCGCTGAGCGATCTGTTCATCCAGTTGGTCGAGACGCGCTGCGGCGAATTTCCGCTGTCGCTGGCCACGCCGCGCGAGCACGCGCAACGCGGTTCGCAGGCGAGCTTCGAGCATCCGCACGGTTATGAGGTGATGCAGGCGCTGATCGCGCGGGGCGTGATCGGCGATTATCGCGAGCCGCGCATCCTGCGTTTCGGCTTCACGCCGCTCTACACGCGGTTCGCGGATGTGTGGGATGCCGTCGAGATCCTGCGCGACGTGCTCGCGACCGAAAGCTGGCGGGCGCCCGAATTCGCCGAGCGGGCGTCGGTGACCTGAACGGACGACGATCATGAACCAGACCCAAGGCTGCCCGTTCGGGCATGGCGCGCCCAGTACGACCAACACGGGCGACACGGGCGACACGGGCGACACCGCCGGTGTCGATCAGAAAGAAGGCTGGCACGAAGCCAAGCTCGACTTCACCGACTCGATGAGCTACGGCGATTACCTCGGCCTCGATGCGATCCTGAGCGCGCAGCATCCGCTCTCGCCGGATCACAACGAGATGCTGTTCATCGTGCAGCATCAGACCAGCGAGCTGTGGATGAAGCTCGCGCTCTACGAACTGCGCGCGGCGCTGGCGGCGGTGCATCGCGACGAACTGCCGCCCGCGTTCAAGATGCTCGCGCGTGTGTCGCGCATTTTCGAGCAGCTGGTGCAGGCGTGGAACGTCCTCGCGACGATGACGCCCTCCGAATACACCGCGATGCGCCCGTATCTCGGGCAATCGTCGGGATTCCAGTCGCATCAGTACCGGCAGATCGAATTCATGCTCGGCAACAAGAACGAGCAGATGCTGAAGCCGCACGCGCATCGCCCGGAAATCCACGCGCAGGTGCGGGAAGCGCTCGAAGCGCCGTCCTTCTACGACGAAGTGATTCGCCTGCTGGCCCGGCGAGGTTTCGAGATCGATCCCGCGCGCCTCAACCGCGACTGGTCGCAGCCGACCACCCACGATGCGTCGGTCGAAGCGGCCTGGCTCGCGGTGTATCGCGATCCGTCGCGGCACTGGGACCTCTATGAAATGGCGGAAGAACTGGTCGACCTGGAAGACGCGTTCCGGCAATGGCGCTTCCGGCATGTGACGACGGTGGAACGCATCATCGGTTTCAAGGGCGGCACGGGCGGTACGGCCGGCGCGTCCTATCTGCGCAAGATGCTCGATGTCGTGCTGTTTCCGGAGCTGTGGCACGTCCGGACGGTGCTGTAAGCGCTCGAGCGTTCAGGCCAGCCGCGCGGCCAGCGCCTTGATACGAGGGCCGATGGTCTCGCGGAAGTACGCCTCGCCCATCGACGACGCTGGCCCGCTGCTCGACAGCACCAGCCAGCGCCCGTTGCGCAAATCGCGGAACGGCGCGGCGACGGCGTTGACGTCGTCGTGCCATTCGCGGAACGAGTAGCAGCAGCCGTCGCGCGCGAATTCGTCGAGCGCGGCGCGCGCCGCATCGACCTTGTCCGCACCCTCGTTGCGGCCGAGTTCATCCAGCAGCGCCTCGCGCGCCGCCGGTTCCTGTACGGCGAGCCAGGCGCGGCCCATCGAACTCGTCAGCATCGACAGACGCGAGCCGGGCGCGAGGCCGAGCGTCAGCGCGGTCTCGCTGCGGATGGTGTCGAGATAGATCATGTCGAGCCCGTCGCGGCAGCCCAGCGACACCGCCGCGCCGATCTCCCTGGCCAGTGCGCGCATGTGCGGACGCGCCAGTTCGAGCGTGTCCGACTCCGCCAGCAACGTGAAACCCAGCGACAGCACGCCGGTGTCGAGCGCATATTTGCCGGCGGATTCGTTGAAGCGCAGATAGCCGAGTATCGTCAGCGTGTAGGCGAGGCGGTTGACTGTCGCCTTCGGCAAGCCGGTGCGTTCGACGAAATCACGATTGCCGAGCAGCGTCTCGCCCGGACGGAACGCACGCAGCAGATCGAGCCCGCGCGCCAGCGCGACCACAAACTTGCGCTCGTCGAGATCTTCCGGCGCGACATGGCGCAATGAAGCGGGTGTGGAATTTCGATTGGAGTCGGCTGACATCGGATGCTAGACTCATAGCTGATTTGCAAAACATTGTTTCGCCTAGCGGAACGCATGTCAAGCGCGCGTGCCGGGTTCCTGATACGACATCCCGCCCGGGGCAGCGCTTTTCACTGAATTCAGGAGATCGCACATGGCCGAAGCCGCCCGTTTCAACTGGGAAGATCCGCTGCTGCTGGATCAGCAACTGAGCGAAGACGAGCGCATGGTGCGCGACGCGGCCCGCGCCTACGCGCAAGACAAGCTTCAGCCGCGCGTCATGCAGGCGTTCCGCGAGGAAAAGACGGATCCGTCGATCTTCCGCGAGATGGGCGAACTCGGCTTGCTCGGACCGACCATTCCGGAACAGTACGGCGGCCCGGGCCTCAACTACGTGTGCTACGGCCTGATCGCGCGTGAAGTGGAGCGCGTGGATTCGGGCTATCGCTCGATGATGTCGGTGCAGTCGTCGCTCGTCATGGTGCCAATCAACACCTTCGGCAGCGACGCGCAAAAGGAAAAGTACCTGCCGAAGCTCGCACGCGGCGAATGGATCGGCTGCTTCGGGCTGACCGAGCCGAACGCCGGGTCGGATCCCGCCGGCATGACGACCCGCGCGAAGAAGGTGCAGGACGGCTATTCCCTCTCCGGCACGAAGATGTGGATCTCGAATTCGCCCATCGCGGACGTGTTCGTGGTCTGGGCCAAGCTGGAGGAAGACGGCCGTGACGACATCCGCGGCTTCATCCTCGAAAAAGGCTGGAAGGGACTGTCCGCCCCGGCAATCCACGGCAAGGTGGGACTGCGCGCGTCGATCACAGGCGAGATCGTGATGGACGAAGTGTTCGTGCCGGAAGACAACCTGCTGCCGGACGTGCGCGGCCTGAAGGGTCCGTTCACGTGCCTGAACTCGGCGCGCTACGGCATTTCATGGGGCGCGCTCGGCGCCGCCGAAGCGTGCTGGCATACGGCCCGGCAATACACGCTGGACCGCAAGCAATTCGGCCGGCCGCTTGCGGCGAACCAGTTGATCCAGAAAAAGCTCGCCGACATGCAGACGGAAATCACGCTGGGTCTGCAAGGCGTGCTGCGTCTGGGACGCATGAAGGACGAAGGCACGGCCGCGGTGGAGATCACCTCCATCATGAAGCGCAATTCGTGCGGCAAGGCGCTGGATATCGCCCGCCTTGCGCGCGACATGCTCGGCGGCAACGGCATCTCCGATGAATTCGGCGTGGCGCGGCATCTGGTGAATCTGGAGGTGGTGAACACCTATGAAGGCACGCACGACATTCACGCGCTGATCCTGGGACGCGCGCAGACGGGCATCCAGGCGTTTTTCTGACGGCCCGGCTTTATTTCGATAGTGTGAGAGAGTCGGCACTTGCCGGCTCTTTGCGTTTCAGAACCGCCAGCTTTTGTAACTTTCGATGCGCCTCTGAAACTTTTACGGGACAGATCGTATCCATTCCCAGATGATGTCGAAGCTTTGACCAGTCACAGCGCCGCGGTCCGCGTCAGGGTGTCATTTGCCGAACTGGAATGAAATCTGCGTCATCTGGCCCGCGAGAGTCAGCCTCCTCGTCAGCGACCCCATCTTTGGTTACGATTCGCGTAGCCTCATCGATTGGAGCCTTTAATGTCAGAAATCAACAAGGAGCGATTCATGTCGGATATCAAAACCGTACTCGCTGACGCCGAAGACCTTTTGAAGCAAGCGGCGACCGCCACCGGTGAACGCGCCTCCGAGCTTCGCGAGACCGCGCTTGCCCGCCTCAAGCAGGCGAAGGAAAAGGCCGCCGATGCGCAAGTCGTCGTCATCGAACGAGGCAAGAAAGCGGCGCGCGCCACCGATGACTATGTGCATGAACATCCGTGGGCGTCCATTGGCATTGCGGCCGGCCTCGGCATGGTGATCGGCCTGCTCATCAATCGAAAGTAGAGAACGCACGGGCCTGCCTCGCTGTCGAGGGCAATGGCCCGTTGTTTGCTGAATCCGTATCCGTCGGGGTCGCAAGTGGACTGAACCGTAAGCGCCTTGCCCGGGCGCCCGGCTCGACATTCGTACCGGCAGGCCGCTCCGCGCGCCGGCCGGAAGCACACCAAGCGGCACCACTGCGCTTCTCGCATTCAAGCCATGACGACAGAACGGCCACCGCAGCAATCGTCCCCCGGACCATTGCGACGCATCTTGACCTCCGCCTTCGCCATCTTCGAGACGCGCCTTGAACTGATCGGCATCGAGCTCCAGGAAGAGAAGGAACGTCTGATCGGCGTCCTGTTCCTTGGACTTACCGCCATGATGCTCGCGATGATGGCGCTCATCTCGCTGACCGTCCTGATCGCGATTTTCTTCTGGGACACGTACCGCTGGCAGGCGTTGGGCGGCATCACGCTGCTGTACGCGCTGATTGCAATCGCATGCGGCCTGCGGGCGCGCAGCAACCTGCGCGACGCGCCGCACCTGTTCGACGACACACTCTCCGAGTTCCGCAAGGACCGCGACATGTTTCGTTGATCCCCGATCCGCGCACCTGAATCCGCCATGAGCCAACAAGACGACACCTTCAAGACGCCGAAGCGCGACAAGATGCAGAAGCTGCGCACACCCCACATGCGTGCGCTGCGCAAGGAATTGCTGATTGCGCGCGCGGACGTTGAACGCATGGAAATGCGCCAGGCCACGCACGACCTGCGCTCGTCCATCACGCATTTCAGCTTCCTGCGCTTTCTGATTCCGGGCGGCGGCACCAGCCGTTGGAGCAAACGCGGCCGTGGCGCGTCGGGGGGCGGCGTCGGCGGGATGCTGGGATCGCTGCTCGGCTCGAAGAACATCGGCGTGCTGTTCAAGCAGTATCCGATCATCGGCTCCGTCGCCTCGCTTGTGCTCACCAAGACGGTGCGGACCAAACTCCTGAGCGGCGCCAAGCCGCTGCTCAAGTGGGGCGGCCTCGGATTTGCCGGCTGGGAAGCCTGGCGCATCTATCAGCAGATGAAGTCGAACACGCCCGAGACTTCGAATGACGCCGTCGATCCGACGGTGTTCTGATTCCCTTCCGCGCCACTACATTCTCCCCGCCCAGCAGGCAACCGACTGTGCCGTGTCCAACGGCGCGGTCGCACCGGGCGCGCGATTCCAGCGCAGTCCGGTGGCATCGACGACAAACACACCGCACGCGTCATCCTGCATCTCGCCGGGGGTGACCGGCGCGGCTTCGATTCCATATCCGCCGTTGGTCGCGTTCTCAGGCAGCACGGTGAGGCGATAGACGGCCCTGCCGCTTGATGGCGCCTGATCGAAACCCGCGCTCAGGACGATGGCATCGGCGCTGGCCGCGACCTGCCCGAGCCGCGCCGTTTCGACGAACTGGACCGCCTTGAGCACTGCGGTGGCGGCATCGACGCGATGCGCCTTCGTCACATGAGTCCGATAAGCCGGTACGGCGAAAGCCGCCATGACCGCGGCCACGGCGAGCGCGATCATCAATTCGAGCAGACTGAACGCTGCTTCCCTCGTTGCTTCGACGCGTTCCATGCGCACCTCTCAGAACGGCCTGGCGACGACGCGCCGCCAATGCTGCGCGCTGACGTCGTCGGCGACGTCGATGCGCAACTGCAGCCACGTTTCCGAGTCCGGCGTGGCGCCGAAACCGCGCGCGGTGATCAGGTAGGAAACCTCGGCCGTGCCCGGTGGATGCGCCCACGCTTCGATCAGGCATTGCGGCGCGCGGTAGGCATATGGCCAGGTGTCGAATGGCCTAACGGCCAGCGGTGCCGCGCCTTCGAACGAAGCCTTCGAGCGCCAGCGCGATGGCTCGCTGTTCATGGCCGGCAGCGCGGCCGCGAGCATTCCGCTGCAGCGAAGCAGCGCGCCGTCCGCTGCGTGAAATGCCTGGACCCGTTCGCGCGTGGCAACCGTCGAGCGCGCCGCGACGAGCGAGGTTTGCAGCCAGGCGCTCGCGGTGACCAGCATCATCGCGGCGAGCATCAGGACGATGGGCAACGTGGCGCCGCGCGAGTGTGAGCGTGAAGGTGAGCGTGCTTTCATGGCTCAACCGGCCTCGCGCGCCGACAGAAGCGGCGCATTGCGCAGCGCGACGCGCCGCCAGAAGGCTTGTCGGGCGCGGCCGTCGTCGCTGTAGGCGGGGGCGCCGTCGCAATCGACATGATTCACGCGGCGTTTCGCCTGCGCCGTGAAGCCGCGCACCAGCACGCAGAGATCCACCGCATGCACCTCCTTCCAGCGTCCGCGAGCGATACCCGAAGCGGCCAGCGCGACAGGCGCGCCCGGCAGCCAGTACAGGGCGCGAATACGCTCGACGCCCTCGACGATCGGCTGCGCCTGCTTGCCGTTGCCTTCGCAATAAAGTTCGGGCTCGCCGGTGGAGGTGCTGGCCTTCGCATGGAAGCGATTGGTGGCGTAGGTGTCGGGGACTGCCTGGCCGAGGCAGTCGGTGGGCGCGCCGCCAGAAGTCGGCCATGTAGCGATGACGTCGGCCGCGTAGCGGACCTGCACGCCGTCCGAGCGGCTCGCGAGCGTTTCGCAGGAAGCGACCCCCTCCTCGCCGATCACGCGCCCCTGCACACAACCGAAGATAGGCGCGTCCAGCCCGGTGTGCAGGTCGAGGTCGGCGCTGAATCCTGCCATCTGCAACTGCTGGCCGAGCATGTCCAGCGCGACCGACGCGGCTTCATGCATGCGCACTGCGTCGGCGGCGCGTTCGAAAGCCGCGCGCTGGGCGCGGTAGAGCGAGAGACATGCGCTCACGATCGACAGCCCCAGCGCAAGTGCGATGCTCAGTTCGAGCAGCGTGTGCCCGCGCGAGCGTGAAGAGTGGAAGCGCGGATTCATCGCGCGAACGCCACGGCAACGCACGACGAGCGCGGCGGCGCCTGCGGCTCCGGACAGGCCTGCCCGCCCTCCTCCGCGTGCCAGCTCACGGTCGCGACATGCACGCCGGCTGCGCGATCGAACACGGCGACGTCGCCTGCGGGAAGCATGGACGCCGCTCTCGTGCGCCATTGCGACAGGATTGCCGCGCTATCCGCGTCGCCGCGCATCCCTTCGGCCACGGAATCCGCAATGAGCGCGGCGCGCTCGCGCAGCAGCGCCATGCGCTCGCCCCGCGCCAGCGCGCTCTGCAGGCCGGTCAGCCCTAATGCGGTCACCGCCGTGAGCGAAAGCGCAATCATCACCTCGACCAGCGAGTCACCGCGTTGAACACGCTTCATGCCGATGCTCCACAGGCGCCCTGCGTCATGCGCGCGCGCCCGCCCGCCGCAAGGCGGACGCAGCGCCGCGGCGCCGCGCTCGCGGAGGATTCGCCGCGGCGCGAAGCGAACTCGAAACTGCGAAATCCGCCGATCACCTGCCCCGAGGGCGGCGTGAAGGACATGTCACTCGACGTTCCCGCGATGGATACCGACGACATCGCCGCATGCAACCGCAACAACACCGGCACGCCTTCTCGCTCGACGAACAGTCCCCAGCCGCACGACCAATCGATGGCGCCGCCCTCGCAACTACGCCCGGTCGCGAGGCAACGACGCGCGGCATCGATCCGGCAAAGCGTGACGCGCACGCCGCGCCGAATGGTTTCGGCGCGAGCGAGTGAAAGCGTGGAAAAGAGCGCATGCGCGCGGGCATCGACCTGATCGCGCATTTGCCAGGACACGAATGAGGGCGCGGCGAACATCGCGACGATCGCCGTTACGGCGAGCACGACGCACAGCTCGACGAGTGTGACACCTGGAGGTATCCGGTGAAGCTTCTGGACCATCTGCATGCCTTATCGAGTGGATTGAGCCGGAGAGCCCAATCTAACGACAAAGCATGCCGCCCGCCATTAGCCGGATGGACGAGTGTTCATGCCGCCCGAAGCCCGGCACACTGCGCGGACGAACGGCTGGAAACCTGTCTGGGAGAAAGAGATGCGTGAAAGATCAGCGCTTGCGCGTGGTGGTTTTCTTCGGCGCGGCGCGCCGGAATTCCTCGAGCACGTCCTCGAATTCGGAGACATCCTCGAAACGCTTGTAGACGGAAGCAAAACGAACGTAGGCAATGGTGTCGAGCTGGCGCAACTCGTTCATGACGAGTTCGCCGAGCCGCTCGCTCTGCACTTCGCGCTCGCCACTGCCGAGCAGCTGATACTCGATGCGCGCGACGGAGGCATCCACTGCATCCGCCGCAACGGGCCGCTTCCGGAGCGCGAGCTGCATGCTGGAAACGATCTTGCGCCGGTCGAACTCCACGCGGCTGCCATCCTTCTTGACGACCGAGGGCAGCGCCAGCTCCACCCGTTCATACGTGGTGAAGCGCTTGTCGCACGCGGGACAGCGGCGCCGGCGCCGGATCGCCGCGCCGTCCTCCGACACGCGAGAATCCACGACCTGGGTGTCTTCGTGTCGGCAGAACGGGCAGCGCATGAGCGTCGGACTCGCAGATTAACGGTAGACCGGGAAACGCTTGGTCAGGTCGGACACCTGAGCGCGCACGCGCTCGAGGTTCGCCTGGTCTTCCGGGTTGTCGAGCACGTCGGCGATCAGGTTGCCCACCAGCTCCGCTTCCTTCGTGCCGAAGCCGCGCGTGGTCATGGCCGGCGAGCCGAGACGCACGCCGCTCGTGACGAACGGCTTTTCCGGATCGTTCGGAATGGCGTTCTTGTTGACCGTGATGTGCGCGGCGCCGAGCGCGGCTTCAGCAGCCTTACCCGTGATCTTCTTCGCGCGCAGGTCGACCAGCATCACGTGGCTTTCCGTCCGGCCCGAGACGATGCGCAGGCCACGCTTCACCAGCGTTTCCGCCAGCACGCGCGCGTTCTCGACCACGGCCTGCTGATAGGTTTTGAACTCCGGCGAGAGCGCTTCCTTGAACGCAACGGCCTTGGCGGCAATCACGTGCATCAGCGGACCGCCCTGGATGCCCGGGAAAATCGCCGAGTTGATCTGCTTTTCGAACTCGGCCTTCATCAGGATTACGCCGCCGCGCGGGCCGCGCAGGCTCTTGTGCGTGGTCGTGGTGACGAAGTCGGCGTGCGGCACCGGGTTCGGATACACGCCGGCGGCAACCAGGCCGGCATAGTGCGCCATATCCACCATGAAGTAGGCGCCGACGCTCTTGGCGATCTTCGAAAGACGCTCGAAGTCGATCTTCAGCGCAAACGCCGAAGCGCCCGCGACGATCAGCTTCGGCTTGTGTTCCTTGGCGAGCGCTTCGGTCTTGTCGTAGTCGATGTCTTCAGCTTCGTTCAGGCCGTAGCTCACGACGTTGAACCACTTGCCCGACATGTTCACGGGCGAGCCGTGCGTCAGGTGGCCGCCTTCGGCGAGGCTCATGCCCATGATCGTGTCGCCCGGCTTGAGCACCGCGAAGAACACGCCCTGGTTGGCCTGCGAACCGGAGTTCGGCTGCACGTTCGCCGCTTCCGCGCCGAACAGCTGCTTCACGCGGTCGATGGCGAGCTGCTCCACCACATCCACGTACTCACAACCGCCGTAATAGCGCTTGCCCGGATAGCCTTCGGCGTATTTGTTGGTGAGTTGCGAACCTTGCGCGGCCATGACCGCCGGCGAGGTGTAGTTTTCCGACGCGATCAGCTCGATATGATCTTCCTGGCGGCGGTTTTCCTGCTCGATCGCCTTGAGCAGTTCGGGATCGACTTTGGCGAGGGTACTTTCGGCTCTGTCAAACATACGTTTTCCGTGAGTTCAATACAGGTTGACCGGATCGCGCGCGCGCCATGTTCGAAGTTGACTTCAAAGCAGACTTCAAAGCAGACGCAGGGGACGCTGGACACCGAGGATGTCCAGGCGCGACGGATGAGGGAAGAATCCGATTTCGCAAGGCGGACAGCCACCGGCAACGCAGCAACGGCGTGCGGATCTCAGCTGCCCAGGCGAACGGCAAAACGACGCTCCGCGCTTCCTGGTGGGTCGCTCCACCTTGAATCCGAAGATTCTATCGCCAGTCACGCGGGGTTTGAGCGTTGTAGTGTAATGGGCGGCCCCGCTTTAGGCAACCGGCTCCCCAGGCCCGCCGGATGGCGCGGGACGGCGCTTAAAGCACGACCGTTCGCACCCGTGATTGCTTGCCGCGATGCATCAATGGAAGTACCCTTTGCGCCGTTGCCGGACGCGCGTCCCTATTTGCTCCGGCTCTGCACATTCAACCTCATCCGGAGTCCGCCCATGATCGTCTTCGTCACTGGTGCATCCGCCGGCTTCGGCGCTGCCATTGCCCGCACCTTCGTCAAGGGCGGCCATCGCGTGATCGCCGCGGCGCGCCGCAAGGACAGGCTCGTCGCGCTGTCGAAGGAACTCGGCGATGCCCTCCTGCCGCTCGAACTCGATGTCCGCGACGAAGCCGCCGTCCGGAACGCCATCGCCTCGCTGCCCGAAGCCTTCGCCCAGATCGACGTGCTGGTCAACAACGCCGGCCTCGCGCTCGGCCTGGAGCCCGCGCAGCGCGCCAGTCTCGACGACTGGAAGAACATGATCGACACCAACTGCACGGGCCTTGTGACGATCACGCACGCGATCCTGCCCGGCATGGTCCAGCGCAATCGCGGTCACGTGTTCAACATGGGCTCGGTCGCGGGCACCTATCCGTATGCGGGCGGCAACGTCTACGGCGCCACCAAGGCGTTCGTGCGGCAATTCAGCCTGAACCTGCGCGCCGATGTCGCAGGCACCGCGCTGCGCGTGACCGACATCGAGCCAGGACTCGTGGGCGGCACCGAGTTCTCGAACGTGCGCTTCAAGGGCGATGACGCGAAGGCGGACACTGTATACAAGAACACGCAGGCACTCACGCCCGAGGACATTGCCGACTCCATTTACTGGATCGCCACGCGCCCCGCGCATGTGAACGTCAACGCAATCGAGATCATGCCGATCGCGCAAAGCTTCGCACCGTTGCAAATTCACCGCGCCTGAATCGCGGATCCGCCTAAGGATTTGGCGGTGTCGCGTCCGCTTCCGGTAAAATGCCGCCGATGAATATTTGTCAAAAAGCGAGCCGGGGCGGTCTGACCTGCCACGGCGCGTGCAAGGCAGCACACAGGTGAGTGATCCGTTGACCTTCGAGTGGCCGATTCGGGTGTATTACGAGGACACCGACGCCGGCGGCATCGTCTTCTACGCGAACTACCTGAAGTTCTTCGAGCGGGCGCGCACCGAATGGCTGCGCGCTTGCGGCATCGACCAGCAGGTTCTCGCCGAGTCCGAAGGCATCGTGTTCGTCGTGAGGCGCACGTCCGTCGAGTACTCGTCGCCGGCGCGTCTGGACGATGTCATCCGGATCGAGAGCCGCATCGAACGACTCGGACGCGCATCGGTGGATTTTCATCAGGAAGCGTGGCGCGACGGCGTGCTGCTAGCGACCGGCGACATTCGCGTCGCGTCGGTGGCGCGCGCATCGATCCGTCCGGTCGCGATTCCCGACGCAGTGACCGACGGACTGCGGCGCGGCCCGCACGCCGCCAGGCGCAGCGCCGGTCCTGACCCAACCTGACCGAACCTGACCGATGAACTTGTCGCACCTCCAGACGGTCGATGCACCGTGCAACAGAGGAAGCACTACTGAACACGAGCCGGCCACGGCGCGGCTTTCGTTTTATTCACATTCGTTTCACGAAAGCATGACGCTTTGACCGGACGCCCGGTTCGGGACGTTACAGCGGACCTTTATGAACAATACTCAAGACCTGTCAATCGTTTCCCTCGTCATTCACGCGAGCCTGCTCGCGCAGGCGGTGATGGCGCTGCTCCTGCTGCTGTCGCTCCTGTCCTGGACTTTCATCTTCCGCAAATGGTTTGCCATTCGCCGCGCACGTGCGCAGACCGAGCGTTTCGAGCGCGATTTCTGGTCGGGCGGCGACCTGCAGGCGCTTTATCAGAGCGCAGCCAACAATCGCCACACCATCGGCGCGCTGGAGCGTATCTTTGAATCCGGCATGCGCGAATTCCTGAAGGGCAAGGAGCGCCGCATCACCGATCCGGGCGCGATCCTCGACGGTTCCCGCCGCGCCATGCGCGCCGCCTTCCAGCGCGAAATGGACGTGCTCGAAGCGAATCTCGCGTTCCTCGCGTCGGTCGGTTCGGTGAGTCCGTACATCGGTCTGTTCGGCACGGTCTGGGGGATCATGAATTCGTTCCGCGGCCTCGCCAACGTGCAGCAGGCCACGCTCGCGAACGTCGCGCCGGGCATCGCCGAAGCGCTCGTCGCAACCGCCATCGGCCTGTTCGCCGCGATTCCGGCCGTGGTCGCCTACAACCGCTACGCGCATGACATCGATCGCCTGGCGATCCGCTTCGAGACCTTCATCGAAGAGTTCTCGAACATCCTGCAGCGTCAGGCGCACTGAGAAAGGAGTCCTCGATGGCAGGCCCGATTCGTTCCAGCATGCGCGGCAGTTCGCGCCGCGCCATGGCCGACATCAATGTCGTGCCGTACATCGACGTGATGCTCGTGCTGCTCGTCATCTTCATGGTGACGGCGCCGCTCGTTTCGCCTTCGATCATCAATCTGCCGACCGTCGGCAATGCGCAACCGCAGGAACAGCAACCGCCGGTCGTCATCAACATCAAGGCCGACGGCAGCATGAACGTCCGCTACAAGAACGACGACGGCGCCACGCAAGAGCAGAAGATGACCAAGGACGATCTCAACACGTTCGTGCTGAACCGCCAGGAGTCGCATCCTGACCAGCCCGTCGTGATCGCCGCCGACAAGACGGTGAAGTACGAGGTCGTCATGAACGTGATGTCCGATATGAAGTCGCGCGGCGTGAAGCGCGTCGGCTTGCTCGTCAAATCGCAATGACCGTTTCGCAGAACAAGCATCAGCCAGCGCGCGGCGCGTCCGCACGCCCTCTCCGCCCGCCGCGCGAGCGCGGCACGGGCCGCGCGTTCGCGCTGGCCGCGCTGATGCATCTGCTGCTCATCTGGCTGCTGTATCACGGCATCAACTGGCAGAACAACACGCCCGCCGGCGCCGAAGCAGAGATCTGGACCGAACTCCCCGACACGCCCGCGCCGACGCCCCGCCCCACCCCCACGCCGCCCGTCCCGCAAGTGAAGGCGCCGCCGGCGCCGCCGCCCGCGAAGGACGAAGACGCGGACATCGCGCTGCAGGAAAAGAAACGCAAGCAACAGGAAGCCGCCGCGCGCGAGGCGCAGCTGGCCGAACAGCGTCGCCAGCAGGAACAGGCCCAGCAGGAAGCGGAAGCGAAGCGCCAGCAGCAGGCCGCGCAAGCCGCCGCAGCCGCGGCCGCGCAGCAGAAAGCGATGCAGGACAAGCAGAAGCAGATCGAGCAGCAACGTCAGGCCGAATTGCAGAAGCAGCAACAACAGAAAGCACAGCAGGACAAGCAGCGCCAGCAGCAAGCCGAGGCGCAAAAGCAGGAACAGAAGCAGGAGCAGTTGAAGGAACAGCAGGAAGCCAAGGCAAAGGCTGAAGCCGACGCCAAGGCCAAGGCTGCCGCCGATGCGAAAGCCAAGGCCGCTGCCGATGCGAAAGCCAAGGCGGCCGCCGAAGCCAAGGCCAAGGTCGATGCAGAGCGCAAGGCACGCCTCGCGCAGTTGCAGGGTCAGTTGGGCGGCGGCACGGCGTCGAGCGGCGAAGGGCTTGCCAAGAGCGGCACCGGCAAGGGCGCGGGCGGCAATGCGACCTCGCCGGGCTATGCGGAGAAGGTGCAGCGCCGCGTGCGGCCGAACATCGTGTGGGCGGGTGAGACCGCCGGGTTGGAGACGGTCGTGTCGGTGCGCTGCTCGCCGTCGGGCACGTTGCTGTCGGCGAACATCACGCGCTCGAGCGGCAACGAGCAATGGGATCAGGCGGCATTGCGCGCGGTGCAACGATCGGATCCGATGCCCGTCGACACCGACGGCAAGGCGCCCGATCACTTCACGATCACGCTGCGCCCGGCCGGAAGCTGATGACGCAGAACGCGCGATGCCTTGGCGACAGCAGCCAAGGCGCGTTGAAAGCCTGCATTAAGCAGCGGGAACGAATCGTGCGTCCGCGGGTCTGTTCTGCAATCCGCGGACACTTGAAAACGCTTTTTTCTGGAACCTATACAGCATGAGTTTGATGACGAAGCTTGGCCTGAGAACGCTGGTCGCGTCCTGCCTGATCGCAGCCGGCACTGCCGCACACGCCCAGTTGAACGTACTCGTGACCGGCGTCGGCTCCACGCAATTCCCGATCGCCACGGCCAACTTCGCCAATGAAGCGAGTTCGCCGCAGCAGGTCAGCGCGATCATCCGCCAGGATCTGCAGCGCAGCGGCAAGTTCACGAACATCGACGCGGGCAGCACGCCCGTCTCCGAAGGCGACACGGTCGATCTCGGCGCCTGGAAGGCCAAGGGCGCGGACGCGTTCGTATCGGGCAGCGTGAACAAGCTGCCGAACGGTCAATACGAAGTGCGCTTCCGTCTCTACGACACGGTCAAGCAGCAGAACCTCGGCGGCCTGTCGCTCGTCAGCGCCGAAAGCGGCCTGCGCATGAGCGCGCACAAGATCGCCGACTACATCTACGCCAAGCTGCTCGGCGGCCGCGGCGTGTTCGCCACGCGTCTGTCCTATGTCATCCAGACGGGCGGCCGCTACCAGTTGCAGATTTCCGATTCGGATGGTCAGGACGCGAAGATCGCCCTCTCCAGCCCCGAGCCGATCATCTCTCCGGCATGGTCGCCGGACGGCACGAAGGTCGCATACGTGTCGTTCGAGCGCAAGAAGCCGGTGGTGTACATCCACGACCTGCCGACGGGACGTCGCGTGGTCGTGTCGAACCAGAAGGGCAACAACAGCGCCCCGGCGTGGTCGCCTGACGGCCGCAAGCTCGCGGTCGCGCTCTCGCGCACCGGCAACACGCAGATTTTCGAAGTCAATGCAGACGGCTCCGGCCTGCGCCGTCTGACCCAGGGCAGCTCGATCGACACCGAGCCGTTCTACTCTCCTGATGGCAACTCGATTTATTTCACGAGCGATCGCGGCGGCCAGCCGCAGATCTACAAGATGCCGGCGGCAGGTGAAAGCGCCGGCGCGGCCCAGCGGGTCACGTTCACCGGCGCGTACAACACGAGCCCGCGCGTGAGCCCGGACGGCAAGCAACTCGCGTACATTTCGCGCACTGGCGGCGGCTTCAAGCTGTACTTGCTGGACCTCGCGTCCGGCACGGCAACGGGGCTGACCGACACGACGCATGACGAATCGCCGAGCTTCGCGGCGAATGGTCAGTACATCCTCTACGCCACCCAAGTGAACGGACGTGGCGTGTTGGCAGCCGTATCGACCGATGGTCGCACGCGGCAAGTCTTGTCAGTACAGGGCGGTGCGGTGCGCGAGCCGTCCTGGGGTCCGTTCATGCAATAAGTCCAGCAATAACGTTCACATACAACGTTCAGCTACAACACAAGGAGAGGTACCATGATGTCGAAACTTCGTATCGGCCTGGCAGTTGCGATGGTCGGCGCATTGGCGGCTTGTCACTCGGGCGTGAAGCTCGACGAAGGCCAGAACAAGGGTGCAGTCGGCACGCAGCCGAACCCGACGGACGTGAAGCAGGTCAACATCGACCCGTTGAACGACCCGAACAGCCCGCTCGCCAAGCGCAGCATTTTCTTCGACTTCGACAGCTACGCCGTGAAGGACGACTATCAGCCGCTGCTGCAACAACACTCGTCGTATCTGAAGAGCCATCCGGAGCGTCACGTCCTGATCCAGGGCAACACCGACGAACGCGGCACGAGCGAGTACAACCTGGCGCTCGGCCAGAAGCGCGCGGAAGCCGTGCGTCGCGCGATGTCGCTGATGGGCGTGGCCGATTCGCAAATGGAAGCCGTGAGCCTCGGCAAGGAAAAGCCGATGGCGACGGGTCACGACGAAGCGTCGTACGCGCAGAACCGCCGTGCGGATCTCGCATACCAGCAGTAATCACGTAACGTAACCTGTCACGGGTGAGTCGCTCTATGTTGTATCGCTTTCCCTTGCTGCGCGCCGCCGCAGCCGCTTGCGTGGTGGGTTCGACAATGTTCGGCGTGCCCGCGCACGCCGGCGTCTTCGACGACAACGAAGCGCGCAAGGCCGTGCTCGACCTGCGCACGAAAACCGACAGTCTGTCGAATCAGTTGCAGGCCGCGCAACGCACGATCCTCGATCAGCAGAACCGCATCGACCAGTTGAATCAACAGGTCGCGACGGTTCGCGGGCAGAACGAGGATCTGACCAACCAGGTCGTGACGCTGCAAAAGCAGCAGAAGGACTATTACGCCGATCTCGACTCGCGCCTGAAGAAATTCGAGCCGCAACAGGAGACGATCGACGGCATGACCGGTTCGGTGCAGCCCGGCGAGACGGAAGCGTTCAACGCGGCGTCGACTCAATTCCGTAGCGGCGATTACAAGAACGCCGCGGCGTCGTTCAAGACGTTCGTGGCGAAGTATCCGCAGAGCCCGTATCAGCCGACGGCGCAGTACTGGCTCGGCAACGCACTCTATGCCCAGCGCGACTACAAGGGATCGACTGCGGTCTGGCAGAACCTGGTGAAGAGTTATCCGACGCATCCGCGAGCACCCGAAGCGCTGCTTGCGATCGCAAACAACCAGATCGAGCAAGGCCAGAAAGCGGCTGCCAAGCAGACGCTCCAGCAGATCATCTCGCAGTACTCCGGTACGGAAGTCGCGACGACGGCGCAGAGCAAGATGTCGCAGGTGAAGTGATCGAGGCCTGCTGCAAGCAATGAGAGAGAACGCCTGCGGGAAGTCATGCCGCAGGCGTTTTTTCTGAGGGCATTGGCCGGTTTGCGATGCGGTTTGGTTGACAAAAAGCCAATTCGCAGATTATAATTTCGCCTCTTTTGGGTCGTTAGCTCAGCTGGTAGAGCAGCGGACTTTTAATCCGTTGGTCACAGGTTCGAATCCCGTACGGCCTACCAAAAGATTCAAAGGGCTCAGCGCATGCTGAGCCCTTTTCTTTTGCGTGAGCGCTTTGCACACTTCTACTTGATCGCGCTTGCTCATGATGTCGTCCCTCGATAGCAAACCGGTTCCCCACCCATGCACTGACCGGGAGCGGATTCTTTCCGCTTCCATCGAGCGGCGTCACCAGAACAATCTGAAATCGAAGCACGGCGAGCGCCGCCGGAGCACCAGGACACAATCTGTCCCGGTGCTTCTTATAATCAAACGCGGTTCCCAACTCGCCCAAGCCATGACCAACAGCCTCGACGAAGCCATCCTCCGCGTGCTGCCGACCGAACGGGACGCCACCGCCTGGCTTCCCACGCCGGAAATCCGTCGCCGTCTGGAGGAGCGCGGGCATCGCGTCGGCTATACGAAGAAGGTGCAGCGTCACTTGACGGCGCTCGAAGCGGACGGCCGCGTCGTCTCGATGCTCAACGGCCGCGAACTGCTGTGGCAACGCAAGCCCTGGCTGCACGGTCTGCAGGAAGGTGTCGGACTGATGAGCGCATCCGAGGCCGTGGCGTTCCATATCCTCCAGCGCTTCGCCGGCAACAAGCTGCCGAACGCCGTGACCCGCGACATCGATCCGCTCTTCAAGGCCGCCGAGGCGCGGCTGTCGCAGGAAAAAGAGGACAGCCGCATCTATCGCGCGTGGGCGGACAAGATCGATTCCGTCGATGGCGCCTTCACGCTGATTCGTCCGAAGCTGCGTCCGGAGATCTTCCAGGCTGTCGCGACCGCGACCTTCTTCGAGCGCGAACTGCTCGTGCAATACCGTCCCGCGTACAAGAGCGAAAAGAACGAGACGAACGAGAAGAACGAAAGCGGCAGCCAGACCGATGAACCGAAGACCCGCACGCTCTGGCCGCTCGCGCTGGTGGAATCGGCGGGCGTGATGTACATGGTCGCACAGGATCCGAAGCGCGCGCCGCGTCCCGAGAAAGGCGAAACCGAATGGATGCGCACGCTGTATCGGCTCGACCGGATTCGCTCGGTGACGGAATCCGGCGAGGCCTTCACCTATCCCGAGGACTTCAAGCTGCGCAAGTACATCGAGACGCAGCAGGTGTTCGATTTCCTGCCCGAGCCCGCTGTGCGTCTCGAACTCGCCTTCGAAGGCCACGCCGGCAATCAGCTGCGCGAATCGCCGATGTCGAAGGATCAGCAGATCGATACCCTGCCCGACGGCCGCACGAAAATCTCCGGCACCGTCACGCCGAGCCTGAAACTGCGCTGGTGGCTGCGCGCCCTCGGCGCGAACGTCGAGATCCTCGCGCCGCAGACCCTGCGCGATGAATTCGCGCAAGACTATCGCAAGCTCGCCAACCGTTATGTCGAAGGCACGTCGCCATGAACGACACCGCGCTGCTCGACCAGGCCGCCGCCTGGATCCGCGCCGCCGATGGCCTGCTCGTCACCGCCGGCGCCGGCATGGGCGTCGACTCGGGCTTGCCGGACTTTCGCGGACCGGAAGGGTTCTGGCGCGCGTATCCGGCACTGCGGCATCACAGCTTCTCGTTCGAGGACATGGCCAATCCCGCGGGCTTCGTGCGCCATCCGCAACTGACGTGGGGCTTCTACGGGCATCGGCTGGCGCTGTACCGGGCAACGCAGCCGCATGAGGGCTTCCACCTGCTGAAGCGCTGGGCGGCGCGCATGCCGCACGGCGCGTTCGTATTCACGAGCAATGTCGATGGCCAGTTCCAGCGCGCGGGTTTTGCACCGGAGCGCATCGCCGAATGTCACGGCGCGATCGACACGCTGCAATGCCTGGACGCCTGCACGCATGATCTCTGGTCCGCGGACGGCTTCGATCCCGTCGTCGATGAAGCGCGCTGTGAACTGCTCAACGCGCCGCCGCGCTGCCCGCATTGTCATGCGCTGGCGCGACCGAACATCCTGATGTTCGGCGACTGGAACTGGATCGAGCGGCGCTCGGCGCAACAGGAACGCCGGCTGGTTGCGTGGCTGCACGGCGTCGAACGGCTGGTGGTCGTCGAACTCGGCGCGGGGCGTGCGCTGCCCACGGTCAGGCGCTTCAGCGAACGCAACGGATCGCGCCTGATCCGCATCAATCCGCGTGAGCACGCCATTGCGCCGGACCGGGGTGTCGGCATCGCGGATGGCGCGCGCAATGCGCTTCTGCGCCTCGACGCCCTGCTGCACGACGCCTGACGCACGATAAGCGCAAGACGCGTCAGCCCATGTAACGCACGTTGACCTGCGGCCCGAACACCTCGCGCACGATCTCGACCAGATGATCGTGATGGCTCAGGAAGATCACCTGGGTACGCTTCGCGAGTTGCGCGAGCACACGCAGACCGGCGCGCGCACGGCCGTCGTCGAAGTTGATGAAGAGGTCGTCGGCGACGAATGGCAGCGACGCTGCGCGCTCGCCATGTTCCTCCAGTGCCGCGAGGCGCAACGCGAGATACAGCTGGTCGCGCGTGCCCTCGCTCATTCCGCCGATCTCGACATGCTCGCCGCTCACTCGCACCGCGGAGAGCGCCATCGGCTGGCGATCGTAGTCCACGACCAGCCGCGAGAAATTGCCGAGCGTCAGTTCGGAGAAGATCGCACTGGCGCGCGACAGCATCGGGCCCTGACGGCGTTCGCGATAACGGTCGATCGCCCATTTCAGCAGCGTCGAAGCGGTTTCGACCTTGACGAAACGTTCGGCGGCATCGGCCATGGCGGCCAGCGCTTCCTGCCGCTTCGCCTCGGCGCGCGCGGCGTTGGCGTCGCCAGAAATGGCCGCCAGTTCGCGCCGCGCACTTTCGAGCGCCGCCGCGATGTCGTGCGCCGCATTCACCGACTCCGACAGCGCCGCGCCGATCCGCGACAGTTCCGCCGCCACGTTCGGCATGTCCGCGCCCTCCACTTCCGCGACGAGCTCGTCGAGCGCGAGGCCATCGCCGCCCTGGATGAGCGCGGCGCGCGCGTCGTCGGCGGCGGCCTTGAGCTGCCCCTTTTGATGCGATTGCGCGATCAGCGGCGCGAGCGCATCGGGCGTGTCCACGGCCGCCAGTTCGTAGAGCGGCCGCAACGTGGCCTTCGCTTCCTCCACTTCGAGTCTCGCGTGGCTCACCTGCGTCTCCGCCGCCGCATGTTCCTTCTTCAGCCGATCGCTGTCGGCCTGTGCGGCCACGGCGCGATCGAGCCGCGCCGACAGCTCCGTCGCGATCCGCGACGCGCCCGCTGCGGTCAGCGACGCGTCGAGTTCCTGCGCCAGTTGCTCGGCCTCGGCATCGAGCGTGGCAAGCGCGTGGCGCCTGGCTTCGATCTGACCGCTGCGAATGCCGTCCACGTGCGTCAACTGCTCGCCGATCTGCTTCACGATGTCGAGCGCCGTTTCGGCCGCCGCCTGCGAATCCACGGCGCGTGCGAGGCCTGCCTTGTCGAGCGCCGCCGTCCAGTCCCGCTGCCAGCGCTCGAACGCTTCACGCGCCGCCTTGGCCGCGCCTTCGCGTGCGCCGCGTTCGGCCTGCGCTTCGTCGAGCTGTGCCTGGAGATTGCGCCGCGTCACGCCCGCTTCGTCGATGGCGGCAATGCGTGCCTCGGCGCTGTCGCACAGCGCATCGATACCGGCGTGCAGATCCTCCGGTGCGCCGGATGCACTCAACTGACGCGCGAGTTCATCGCGGCGCGCGGCGGCATCGGCGGCTTCGCGCGTCAGTTCCGCGCTGCGTGCGTGCAGCGCCTGCGCCGCCGTCAGCACCGCATCGCGCGATGCCATCCACGCCGGCGCATCGTCCAGCGGCATCTCCGCGAGGCCCGCCTGCACGGCGAGCGCGCGCCAGTCGTCGTTGAACTGCGTCAATGCGGTCGCGGCTTCGCGCACAGCTTCCTCACGCCGCGCGAGTGTTTCTTCCGCGCTGACGATGCGCCGCTTCAGCGCCGTCAGTTGCGTCGCCTGCCCGACCGAGCCCAACTGGCGGTCCGCCAGCCCGTCCGATGCATGCAGCTGCTGCTCGAAGCCCGGCGCGCCCGCGGCAAGCGCAACTTCGCCCGAACGGATCGCGTGCCACGCGGCATCGCGCGTCGCACGGGCATCGCGCACTTCGGCGGCGGTCACGACGTCGTGTGTTTCGACCAGTTCGTCCAGCGCATGCTGCGCCGCGCGCAGATCGTCGCGCGCCTCGTCCAGCCGATCCTCGGCGAGCGTCACGCGCGATGCCCGCTCCTGCCGCTCGCGCCGCAGCGTCGCGATGCGCTCCTGCGCAGGCAACGTCATCGACTGCAACGCGTCGACCGGCCGCGTCCAGCGTCCGAGCGCGGCGAGACCCGCGTCGAGCGCCTGCTCGGCTTCGCGCTTCGCGTCTTCGAGACGCCGTTGCTCGGTGCCCGAATCGCGATACTTCTGCGCCGCGCGCAAGGCGGCACGCAACGCCGGCGACACCTCGCCGCCGTCGATTCCAGCCAGCCGGGTCTTCAGCATATCGATCTGCTTCGCGGCTTCATCGGCGGCCTGCCCTGCGTTGCGCGCCGTTTGCTGCAATCCGCCGCGCTCCAGCATCAGGCTCGACAGGGTCTGGAGCACGAGCGCGCCGGGCAGCGCGTGACGCGCGCCCGCTTCGTCCTGCGGCCAGCCGAGTTGCGCGCTGTGCTGCGCGACCTGCCGCAGCCGCATGTCCACTTCGTTTTCCAGCCGCGCGATCTCGCCGGCGTGATTCGCCGTGCGTTCGCGCGCGGCATCGAGCGCACGAATGCGCACCTGCGCGGCGAGCATTGTCCGGTCGGGCTGGATGGCGTTCGCCTGGGTCTGCAAGCGCGCCGCTTCGGCCACATGGAGTTCGACGGCCCGTTCGGCGGACGCCAGCCGCGTCAGCGCATTCTGCAGCGTCGCCCCGGCGTCGGCCGGCAACTCCCGCACCTCGCCCAGCTCGCGCAACTCGGCGCTCTTCTCGCGCCACACGTTCAGATGCGGCGCCACGCGCCTCACCCGTTCGAGCCGGCCGCGCTGCGCTTCGAGCGCCGCGCGCTGGAGGTCCTGTTCGCGGCGCTTCTCCTCAGCCTCCTCGACCGCGCCCTGCGCGCGCCGCCATTGCGCCGTGCGCACGCTGGCCGTCTTCAGCTCGGCGCTGGCTTCGTCGAATTGCTTGAGACCGGCGTAATACGCCCGATCGCCCGACTTGCGCCGGGCCCACAGCCGGTCCGCTTCGTCCGCGAGGCGCTGACGCACGTCGCCGAGACTCGCGATGCCCGCCGCCGACTGGAACAGCACCTGCCCGACATCGCTCGAGGCATCGAGAATGGCGTCGCCGCCGCGCCGCAGCGCGTCGTGATTCAGGCAGTACATCTGCTCGAAAAAGTGCTTGTCGGCGGCGCCGAGGAACGGCGTGAGCGCGTCGGCGGCGAGCGGGTCGCCGTTCGGCGCCGTGAGCGACGACTTGCGGCTCTTCGTGCGATGAAACGCGAACGACGAGCCGTCCAGTTCGAGCGACGCGCCGAGCCGCAGATCGCTCTGCGGATGCACGAACGCGAGCGGCGAGCTGTGCGGCATGCCGAACAGCAGCTCGGCAATGGCGTTCTTGATGGTCGACTTGCCGGCCTCGTTCGGACCGACGACAAAATGAAAGTCATGCTCCGCCACCGGGAAATCCACGTCGTGGCCGGTGAATTTGCCGTAGCGGATGAGTTCGAGTCTGCCGATGCGCATGGGCTTACTCCGCGTCCGCCAGCTGCGCGATGAGCCCGGAGCGCACCTCGCTCACGAGCGCCGCCAGTTCGCCGTTGCGCACCTGCTCGAGTTCGGGCACGGACTTCTGCAACTCGCTCGGCGCCTGCGTCGCCAGCACGATCAGTCTTTCCTTCAGCATCTCCAAAAACTCCGGGTCGGATTCCGCTTCGATCAGAAGGCCGTGCAGGTCGGCGAGCGCGTCGCTGCGTCCGGCCGTGGGCACTTCCTGCGACAGCGGCCGGGTCGCGACTTTCACCTTCTCCAGCCACAGCCGGTCATGGCTGATCGCCGCGATCTGCGCCAGCACTTCGGCGCGCAATTGCGTCGCGAGTCCGAACAGCTCGCCGTGCGCCTGGGTCGCACCGGTGATCGTCACGCGCACGGCATGCGGCACCGGCGACGCCGCATCGTCCACCAGCGCTTCGAGCGCACGGCCGACCGCGCGCGCGACTTCATCGAGCGTCGCGGCCTGCGAGGCATCGACGCTCACCGCTTCCCAGCGCAGCACGTCGATGAACAGCCGCTCGACGCTCACCTCTTCCGCCTCCGACACCGTCACCAGCACGGCGCCGCGCCGCCCGGTCTCGCGGATGTTGCGTCCTTGCAGATTGCCCGGAAACACGATGGTCGACGCATCCTGCCAGATCGCATATTCATGCACGTGCCCGAGCGCCCAGTAGTGATACTGCTTCGCGTGCAGTTCCGCGACCGAGCACGGCGCGTAGCTCGCGTGCTGCGCGGCGCCTTCGAGCGCGGTATGCAGCACGCCGATGTTGAAGTAGCCCGCGACCGGCGCCGGATACGCGGTGACGAGGTTCGTCGTGACGGCCTTTTCCTTGAAGCTGTGGCCGTGCAGCGCGACCTTGAGCGCGTCGATGCGGAAGGTCTGCGGCTTTCTCGCCGAGAACGTATGGACGTTGTCCGGCAGCTGCAACTGGCTCGTCATTTCGCTTTCGGCGTCGTGGTTGCCGAACAGCACATACACCGGAATGCCCGCGCGGCGCAGACGGCCCATCTCGCGGCAAAAGAAGATGCCGGTGTTGTGGTCGCGCCAGGTGCCGTCGTAAAGATCGCCGGCAATGATCATGAAGTCGACCTGCTCGTCCACCGCGACCGTAACGAGCCTCGAGAAGGCCTCGCGCGTGGCGTTGCGCAGCATGTCGGCGGGTGCGTCGGCGTAGGCGGACAAGCCGTGCAGAGGGCTGTCCAGATGGATGTCCGCCGCGTGTATGAAGCGCATGCGCTGTCTCCGTGATGAAAGGTTGCCGCCGGCCCGCGAGGACCGGGCGGTCGATTCTGACAGCCGCTCCGGACAAATCGTGTCCCGGTGTGCCCTGACCGTTCGGGACGCCGGATGTCCCGCGCGGCCCACAGAATCAGCCGTCCGGAATCAACGCGACACGAGGCCAGAACGATGAACGAAACACTCGAACGACACCAGCGACACGCCGCGATCACGAGCCCGTACACGCCGGGCAACGTCGATGCCGCGATCCGCCATCTGGAACGCGTGCTCTCGGCGGAAGGCGCGAATTCGCTGTTTGGCCAGACTTACTGGCGCAGCCGCGTGTGCCAGGTGAGCGCGACGCGTGGACTTCAGCGTGACCAGCGTGCAAGGCTCGAACGCCTGATGGACCGGCTCGCCGATGCCGGCGCACAGTAGTGCCCGATTCAGTCCTGATGTCAGGATGGCGCCCGGCGCGAGCGTTGCAGCGCCTGCGCCAGCGCGACGAACTCCGCGACCGGCACTTCCTCGGCGCGGCGGGTGAGATCGAAACCGATGGCATCGAAATCGATCGACTCGCGGTAAGCCGACAGGTTGTTGCGCAAGACCTTGCGACGCTGTGCGAAGGCCGCCTTCACGACGTCCGACAGCGCGTTCTCATCCACGTCGGGCAACTCGTGCGGCGCGAACGGAATCATGCGCACGATCGCGGAATTTACCTTCGGCGGCGGATTGAACGATTCGGGCGGCACGTCGAGCAGCTTGTCCATCACGTAGCGGTATTGCAGCATCACGGACAGGCGCCCGTAGTCCTTGCTGGCGGGTTCAGCGATCATCCGGTCCACCACTTCGTCCTGCAACATGAAGTGCTGGTCGATCACCCGGTGCGCGAAACGCGTGAGATGAAACAGCAGCGGGCTCGAAATGTTGTACGGCAGATTGCCGACGATGCGCAGCGTAGGCTTGCCGCTCTCATCAGCTTGAGCAAGCGCGCCGAAATCGAATTCGAGGGCATCGGCGGAATGCACGACCAGACGCTCGCCGAAACGCTTCTCCAGCCGCCCGATCAGGTCGCGGTCCAGCTCCACCGCATGCAGCGGCGATTCCGGCGTCGCCACTCTTTCGATCAGCGGTTCGGTCAGCGCGGCCAGGCCCGGCCCGATCTCGACCATGCGCTCGCCGCGGCGGGGCGCGATGGTGTCGACGATCGAATCGATGATGCCCTGATCGACGAGGAAGTTCTGCCCGAAGCGCTTGCGCGCGAAATGGCCTTGATGTTTGGTCGGCATGTTCGTTTGAATGAAGCTCGCGCGGCGGCTTTCAGGCCGCGCGTTTGTGGCGCGCCATCGTGACGGCGGCGTCGATTGCGGCGATCATGCTGCCCGCGTCCGCGCGGCCCGTGCCGGCGAGATCGAGCGCGGTGCCGTGATCCACCGAGGTGCGGATGATCGGCAGGCCCAGCGTCACGTTGATGCCTTCGCCAAACGTGGCGTATTTCAGCACCGGCAGGCCCTGGTCATGGAACATCGCCAGCACGCAGTCCGCGTCCTGCAGATAGCGCGGCTGGAACAGGGTGTCGGCGGGATACGGTCCCGGTGCGTCGATGCCGAGCGCGCGCGCCTGTTCGAGCGCAGGCGCGATCACGTCGATTTCCTCGCGGCCCAGATAGCCGTTCTCGCCCGCGTGCGGGTTGAGGCCAGTGACGAGGATGCGCGGCGCGGCCAGGCCGAAATGCGCGCGCAGGTCGTGATGGATGATGCGCAAGGTCTCGACGAGTCCCGCCACGCTCAGTGCGGCCGACACGTCCTTCAGCGGCAGATGCGTGGTGGCCAGCGCGACCCGCAGCGGACGCTCGCCCGAACCCGCCAGCATCATGACCACGCGCGGCGTATGCGTGCGTTCGGCGAGATATTCGGTGTGGCCGGTGAAGGGCACGCCGGCGTCGTTGATGGTGCTCTTTTGCAGCGGCGCGGTGACGATGGCGTCGAAACGGCCGGACACGGCGCCGTCGATGGCGGCATCGAGCAGGCCGAGCACATAGCGCCCGTTGGCCGCGTTCAGCTTGCCTGCCTCGGCGGGCACGGCAAGCGCGTGATGTTCCAGTTCGACAGGCTCACCCGCCGCCGGCCAGCTTGCGCCGGCACGTTCGGCGAGCAGCGCGCGGTCGCCGAGCACCGTGAAGCGCGCCTGCGGCCAGCGCGTGCGGGCCTGCGCGAGCGCCGCCGCCGTCAGTTCCGGGCCGACGCCGCCCGGCTCGCCCGTCGTGATGGCGATGGCGAGCGGGCGGGGGTCGGCGGTGCTCATCTGCTTACTGCTGCGCCTGGGCAGCGACGCCCTTGTACTGGACGTAGGCGGTGTCGCGCAGTTCGCGCAGCCAGTCGGAATAGGCCTGTTCCGCCTTGCGCTGACCGATCGCCTGACGTGCGATGTCGAGCTGCTGCGTCGCCGAGCCTTCCGCCTCGCGACGGCCGAGCACCTGGATCAGGTGGTAGCCGTACTCGCTGCGCACCGGATCGCTGACCGCGCCGTCCTGCAGGTTGTTCATCGCGCGCTCGAATTCAGGCACGGTTTCGCCCGGACTGATCCAGCCGAGGTCGCCGCCCTGCGAGGCCGAGCCGTCCTGCGAATAGGTCCGCGCGAAGTTCGCGAAGTCGCCGCCCGCCAATACTTGCTGCTTGATGTCGAGCAGCCGCTGGCGCGCCGCCTGTTCCGACATGCCGTCCGTCACGCGCAGCAGGATGTGGCGCACGTGGGTCTGCGTGAGCTTGGGGGCGTCGGCGGCCGTGCCCTGGCTCGCGCGCCGGTCCACCAGCTTGATGACTTCGAAGCCGCCGCTCGTACGCAGCAGCGTCGGCGCGACCTGACCCGGACGCAGCGTCGCGACCGCCGTCACGATGCCCGCCGGCAGCGAAGCCGGCGCACGGAAGCCGAGATCCCCGCCCTTGGAGGCGTCGGTGTCCTGGGAGTTGTTCTTGGCGAGCTTGGTGAAATCGTCGCCGTTGAGCGCCTGCTTCAGCACGGCGTCCGCCTTGCCCTGCGCCGCCGCGACGTCCGCCTCGGGCGCGTCCTGCGGCACCTTGAACATGATGTGCTGCAAGTGCAGGTCGCTCGTGTTGCGGGCGCCCGGACCGCGCTGGCTGGCGATGTAGTTCGCCACTTCGCCGTCCGACACGGTGATCTTGCTGTCGACTTCCTTCTCGCGCAGCTTCGACAGCGTGAGTTCGGTGCGCGCGTCGCGCACGAAGGTGGCCCAGGGCACGCCCTGTGCCTCGATGCGCGAGCGGTAGACATCGAGCGTCATCTGGTTCTGCTGGGCCAGGCGGGCGAGCGTGCGGTTCACGGTGGCGTCGTCGACGTTGATGCCGTCGTCCTTCGCCTTCTGAAGCTGGATGCGCTCGAGCACCATCTGGTCGAGCACCTGGCGCTGCATCTGGTCCGCGGGCGGCAGCGGCGCGTTCTGCTGCTGGAGACGCTTGGCGATCAGCGCGGTGCGCTCTTCCAGTTCGCGCTGCGTGATGACGCCGTCGTTCACGACCGCGACCACGGAATCCGCCACCTGCGCATTGCGGTTCGACAACGCCTGCGCGCCGGCCGGCGTACTCAGGATCAACGCTGCGGCGAGCGCGCCCGCCACGATGGCCGTCGATCTAAACAATTTCACGTTTGACACAGAGACTCCATCAAATTCCAGCTTCACCCGTTCGTGTGCTGCGTGTGTGGTGCGCGGCGCCGTTGCCTGGCGCCGCTTGCGTGTTGCCTGTCCGTTGCCTGTCTGTTGCTCGCCGCGGCAATGTCACTCGTAATCGCTGTAGCGGGCGAGCGGCGGCGCGGCCGGCGGCGGCGACTGATACCCCTGGACACTCGAGCGGAATGCGCTGACGAGACCGTTGTCGACGTTCGACAAGCCCTTGAACGTCAGCTGCGCCAGCACCCGCGTGCCCGACGAAAGCTGGCCCGTGGTGTTGACACCGTTGGCGTAGCGCTGCACGCCGAAGCCGAGCGCCCAGCAGTCGGCATCGTACTGGAAGCCCAGCAGCCCGTCGACGAGACGATGGCTCGCCATGTCGTAGTTGACGCGCCCGACCGCGTAGAGGCGGTTCGTGAGCGGCCATTCGCCGGACACCAGGATCTGGTTGATCGGCTCGTTCGACAAGGTGGTCTGGTTCGAACGCGTATAGCGATAGCCGACGTTGATCACCTTGCGCGCGCCGGGACTGAACGCGAAACCGATACTCGAACGCACGAGCTGGTTGTTGTCGACATTATATTGGAACGCGGTTTCCGAAGCGAAACCTGCCCCGAGCTTGATCGCCGCGCCCGCGATCAGGTCCGAGTGCTTGGCCTGGTCGGGCAGCTGGTCCGGCGTGATCGTGACGCGCTGGCTCTCGAAGTAGTACTGCTGCGCGATCACGAAACGCGCGCGTTCGTCGCCGGTCGCCGGATTGATGAAGCGCGTGGTCAGGCCGGCCGTGATGCGGTTGGCGTCGGCGATGCGGTCGTTGCCGACGAAGGTGTTCGGCGTGTAGATCTCGGCCAGTCCGAAGTCGGCTTCGGAGGTGTCGCAGCTCGGCGCGAAATCCTGGTTGTGGTACGGCGTGTAGACGTAGTAGAGCCTCGGCTCCAGCGTCTGGATATAGTCCTGGCCGAACAGCCGCACCGAGCGCTCGAACACGAGCCCGGTGTCGAAGCTCAGCGTCGGGATCGACTCGGTGAAGTTCTTCGGCTGGCCCGCGACCGGCGGCGACGAGCCCGACACCTGCGACGTGGCGATGTGGCTCAGGTCATACGACGCGAAGTGCCACTGCACCTTCGGCGTGATGAAGTAGCCCGGCGCGTTGATGCCGTAGCTGAGGTACGGATTGAAGTACAGCCGGTTGCCGTCGGTCGCGCCTTCCTGCGAGATCGTGAAGCGCGTGGCGTCCAGTTCCGCGCCGTAGTCGAAGCCGCCGACGTTGTACTTGTTGTACTGGACGTTGACCTGCGGCTCGCGCGCATAAGGCGGAATGGACGGCTGCAGCGTCTGCCAGCGCTGTTCGCGGGCAAGCACCGACCACGGGCCGTTGTTGTACGTGAGACCCGCTTCCTGCTGATACAGCAGCTGCGTGCCGTTCAGGAACTGGTTCGACGCGTTGCCCAGGTCCTCGGGATACTGCGAGTCCGAAACCTTGTTGTAATTGACATAGCCGCCGAAGCCGTTGCCGAAGTTCTGCTGGTGCTGCCAGAAGATCGCGTAACGGTTGGTATGCGTGTCGCGGTCGTTCGGCAGATAGTTGACGTCCAGCGAACCCGAATAGTTGGGCGACAGATAGCGGTAATTCGCCTCGCCCAGCACGCCGCGGCGCGTCATGATGCGCGGCGTGATGGTGAGGTCGCGGTTCGGCGCGATGTTGAAGTAGTACGGGATCGTCGCTTCGAAACCGGTCGTCGAGCTGAGCGAGAACGTGGGCGGCAACAGGCCGCTGCGGCGGTCGCCGGTCAGCGGGAACGACATCCACGGGCTGCCGAACACCGGCACGCCCTGGAAGAACAGCACGCCGTTGTGCGCAATGCCTTCTTCCGCGCCGGTATCGAAGTCGAACGACGTGCCCTTGATGTACCACGCCGGATCGGTCGCGCACGCGCAGGCGGTATAGGTGCCGTGATCGACGCGCGCACGCTCGTTGTCGATCATGTCGATGCGCTCGGCGCTGCCCGAACCGCCCGTCAGGTTGAAGTGGTACTTCGGGTTCGTCATGAACCCTTCGTTGGCCTCCACCTTCAGATGCGCTTCCGGACCGAGGAACGACACGCCGTTGTTGATCAACCTGACATTGCCGAAAGCATCGGCCATGTCGGTGTCCTGGTCGTAGTGCAGCGCGTCGGCCTTGATGACCGTCACCGTGCGCCGCACTTCGGCCGAACCCTTCGCGGCCATGTCCTCGTCGGACGTGCCGGTGGTCTTGTCGCCCAGGAGGAAGGTGGTCGGCTGCTGGCCGGCCTGCAACGGGCGCTCTTCGAGCTGCGGCGCGAGGCGCAGGCTGTCGGCGCCGTCGAGCGGGACCGGATTAGCCGCGGGCCCGACGAGCTGCGCATGCGCGAGCGCGGGCATCAGCCCCGGCACGGACAGCAGCGCGACGACGAGCCGCCGCCTGCGTGGCTGAGCGTCAGCGTTGATTTTCAAAACGGGAAACTGTCGTGGCGGCATGGATGGGTGCGGTTCGATTCCGTTTGCGTCCCATGCGCCCGATGCCGCCGGGCAGGCGGCCGTGCCCTCACCGCAATCACGAACTTGACGGTCCGTTGCTAGCAGGGACGACACTCGATTGAACGATGACGCTCACAGTCGTCGGGGGCCTGGCGCCAGGCGTGAAACGGATCGCTTAAAAAGTCGTGGGGTATTATATGGCAAGATGTTTGGCCCCTCGAATTTATGACGAACATTCCTTCCGACGCGCGCCTTGAACAACTCGGCGCATGGCTTCAACGTCTTGCCGGACGCTACCGGCTGAACCTCACCAGTCTCGCTCCCGCTTCCGCCGACGCCAGCTTTCGCCGCTACTTCCGCCTGGAAAGTGACGCGGAGTTCGGCGCGACGCTGATCGCGGTGGACGCCCCGCCGCCCGAAAAGTGCCGTGAATTCGTGCAGGTCGCGAGCCTGCTGGAAGCGGCGCAGGCCCATGTGCCGAAGATTCTCGAAGCCGATTTCGACGCCGGCTTCATGCTCGTCACCGATCTCGGCACCACCACGTACATCTCCGTCCTCGACGAGACGAATGCGCGGCCCCTGATGCGCTCGGCCATCGACACGCTGATCCGCTTCCAGCAGACGGCGCGCGAAGGCGTGCTGCCGGCCTTCGACCAGGCGTTCCTGCGCCGCGAGATGGAGCTGTTGCCCGAGTGGTTCATCGGGCGTCACCTGGGCCGCGAGGTCACGGCGGACGAACGCAAGGTGCTCGACGCCACCTTCACGCTGCTCGAACAGAGCGCGCTCGCGCAGCCGCGGACCTTCATGCTGCGCGATTTCATGCCGCGCAACCTGATGGTCTGCGAGCCGAATCCCGGCGTGCTGGATTTCCAGGATGCGGTCTACGGTCCGATCACCTACGACATGGCCTCGCTGATGCGCGACGCCTTCATCAGTTGGGAAGAGGCGTTCGAGCTCGACTGCATCGCGTATTACTGGGAACGCGCGAAGAAGGCCGGCCTGCCCGTGGATGCCGATTTCGGCGAGTTCTACCGGCAGCTCGAATGGATGGGCCTGCAACGGCACATCAAGGTGCTCGGGCTGTTCGCGCGCATCCACTATCGCGACGGCAAGCCGCGCTATCTCTCGGACCTGCCGCGTTTCATCGGCTATGCGCGCAAGGTGGCCGAACGCTATGCGCCGCTGTGGCCCTTCGCGCGCCTGCTCGATTCGCTCGAAGGCCGCGCGCAGGAAGTCGGCTACACCTTCTGAATCTGGACTCCGGACCACGATGACGCACGCTTTGACAACGGCGATGATCTTCGCCGCCGGCCGCGGCGAACGCATGCGCCCGCTCACCGACACCTGCCCGAAACCGCTGCTCGAAGCGGGCGGCAAGCCGCTGATCGTCTGGCAGATCGAGCGGCTGGCGCAGGCGGGCATTCGCACCATCGTCATCAATCACGCCTGGCTGGGCGCGCAGATAGAAGCCGTGCTCGGCGACGGCGCGCGCTGGGACGTCGAGCTGCGCTACTCGCCGGAAACCGAGGCGCTGGAAACGGCGGGCGGCATCGCGCAGGCGCTGCCTCTGCTCGGCGAGCAGGTGTTCGTCGCAGTGAGCGGCGACGTGTTCTGCGACTTCGATTACGCGTCCCTGCGCGCCAACGCCGAGAAATTGCAGGCGCGCAGCGAGCCCGGCATGCATCTGGTGATGGTGCCGAACCCGCCGTTCCATCCCGCGGGCGATTTCGCGCTGCGCGACGGCCTGCTTGCGCTCGACGGCGAACCGCGCGTCACCTTCGGCAACATCGGTCTGTATGACCCGCGCATGTTCCGTGATCTCGTGCCCGGCACGCGCCGCGCGCTCACGCCGTACTATCGCGAAGCCATCGGCGCCGGACGCGCGAGCGGCGAGTTGTACCCGGGCCGCTGGGAGAACGTCGGCACGCCCGTGCAGCTGCAGGCGCTGGACGAGGCGCTGCGTTCGCGGTGAGCGCCCGGATTGCGCCGCATCCGATGGTAAAATGCGCGGTTCTTCCGTCTTTTCCTTCCGTTGCGACAAGCAATCATGTCCGATACCCGTCCCGATACTCTCTTTGCGCTCACCGCGCTCTCGCCGCTCGACGGCCGTTATGCCGGCAAGACCGAGGCCCTGCGTGAATGGCTGTCCGAAGCCGCGTTCATGCGCCATCGCGTGACGGTGGAGATTCACTGGCTGATCGCGCTGTCGCGTGCGGGCTTCGCCGAAGTGCCGCGCTTCTCCGAGGCGTCCGAGCAATTCCTGCTGGGCCTCGCCGAGCGTTTCACCGCCCATGACGCGGCGCGCATCAAGGACATCGAACGCGTCACGAATCACGACGTGAAAGCGGTCGAATACTGGCTCAAGGAATCGGTGAAGGGCCAGGCCGAACTGGAACGCGCGAGCGAGTTCATCCACTTCGCCTGCACCTCCGAAGACATCAACAACACGTCGCACGGCCTGATGCTCGCCGGCGCCCGCGAGCACGTGATCCTGCCCGCGCTGCGCTCGGTGCATGAACGCCTCGTCAAGCTGGCGCACGCGCAGGCCGAACAGCCGATGCTCTCGCGCACGCACGGCCAGCCCGCCAGCCCGACGACGCTCGGCAAGGAAATCGCCAATGTCGCAGCGCGTCTGGCGCGCGCGATCCAGCGCATCGAAAAGGTGGAACTGCTCGGCAAGATGAACGGCGCGGTCGGCAACTTCAACGCGCATCTGTCAGCGTATCCGGAGTTCGACTGGGAGACGTTCTCGAAGGACGTCGTCGAGAACCGCCTGAAGCTCACCTTCAATCCGTACACCACGCAGATCGAGCCGCACGACTACATGGCCGAACTGTATGACGCCATTGCGCGCGCGAACACCATCCTGCTCGACCTCGACCGCGACGTGTGGGGCTACATCTCGCTCGGCTATTTCAAGCAAAAGACCAAGGCCGGCGAAATCGGTTCGTCGACGATGCCGCACAAGGTCAACCCGATCGACTTCGAGAATTCGGAAGGCAACCTCGGCCTGGCCAACGCCACGCTGCGCCATCTCGCCGACAAGCTGCCCGTCTCGCGCTGGCAGCGCGACCTGACGGACTCCACGGTGCTGCGCAATATCGGCGTGGCGTTCGGCTACTCGCTGCTCGCCTACGACTCGCTGATCCGCGGCCTCGACAAGCTCGAAGTCAACGCGGCGCGTCTCAACGAAGATCTCGACAATACCTGGGAAGTCCTCGCCGAGCCGGTGCAGACGGTGATGCGCCGCTACGGCATCGAGAACCCGTACGAGCAGCTGAAGGAACTGACGCGCGGCAAGGGCATCACGCGCGAGGCGCTGCAGACGTTCATCACGGGTCTCGCCATCCCCGAGGATGCGAAGAAGCTGTTGCTGGACATGACGCCGGGTTCGTATATCGGCCGTGCGGTGGAGCTGGCGAAGCGCATCGGCTAAAAAATCGTCCGCACGAAAGACAACGCCCCACGCTGCCTGCGCAGCGTGGGGCGTTTTGCTTTTCGAAAGCCGCGTTCAGCTCAGCGCGTCTTCAACTGCTCCATGACGATATCGACGATCTGTTCCGGCGTGTGCTCGATGTTCACGACGATCGCCTCGTCCTCGCCCGGCGGTTCGAGCGTGTCGAGCTGGCTTTGCAGCAGCGTCGGGTCGAAGAAGTGCCCCGTGCGCGTGCCGATGCGCTCCTTCAACACGTCGAACGAACCTTCCAGATAGACGAAGCAGACATCCTTGTCGCCGTCGCGCAGCACATCGCGATACGAGCGCTTCAGCGACGAGCACGTGAACACCGCCGTCTCGCCCGCGCGCTGCTTCTCCTCGATCGCGGCGCGAATGGTCTTGAGCCACGGCCAGCGGTCGTCGTCGGTGAGCGGAATGCCCTTGTGCATCTTTTCCTTGTTGGCTTCGCTGTGAAACGCGTCGCCGTCGGTGAAGGCACACTGCAGCCGTTCGGCCAGCAACTCGCCGATGCGGGTCTTGCCGGCGCCCGACACACCCATCGCGATCAGAATCATCGAAATCTCCTTACACGACCGCCGCAAGCGCGAAGGTCAAACCGAGTCCCAACAGTGAAATGATGGTTTCGAGCAGCGACCAGGTCTTGAACGTCTGACCGACCGTCATGCCGAAATACTCCTTGATCAGCCAGAAGCCGCCGTCGTTCACGTGCGAGAAGATCAGCGAGCCGGAGCCGGTGGCCAGCACCAGCAATTCCGGGCTCGTGTGACCGCCCGCCGCCGCCGCGATCGGCGCGACGATGCCGCAGGCCGTGGTCATCGCGACCGTCGCCGAGCCGGTGGCCAGACGGATCAATGCCGCGACGAACCAGCCGAGCAGCAGCGGCGACAGATTCGCGGACGACGCCGTCGCAACGATCTGCTGGGAAATGCCGCTGTCGCGCAGCACCTGGCCGAAACCGCCGCCCGCGCCGACGATCAGCGTGATGCCGGCGATCGGCGCAAGACACTCGCCGCAGAACTTCTGGATCTGCTCGCGATTGAAGCCCTGCTTCGCGCCGAAGGTCCAGAAGCTGACCAGCACCGCGATCAGCAGCGCCATGTCCGACTGGCCGATGAAGCGCAGCAGGTCATTGGGCAGCGTCTTCGGTGTGAAGACCAGATCCGCCCAGCTGCCGATCAGCATCAGGATCACCGGCAGCAGGATGGTGAACAGCGTGATGCCGAAACTCGGCAAGACGCGCTTCGTGTCGGCTTCGCCGTGCTTCTGCACGAACTGGTCGGCGAGCGCGTTGGCGTCCGGCAGCTTGATGTGACGGCTGATCAGCAAGGCAAACAGCGGACCGGCGACGATGGCCGTCGGAATGCCGACGATCAGGCCATAGGCAATGGTCCTGCCGATATCCGCGTGATACGCCTGCACCGCGAGCAGCGCGGCCGGGTGCGGCGGAATCAGCCCGTGCACGACGGACAAACCGGCGACCATCGGCAGGCCGATCAGCAGCAGCGACTTGCCGGTGCGCTTGGCGACGTTGAACGCAATCGGAATCAGCAGCACGAAGCCGACTTCGAAGAACACCGGCAAGCCGACGATGATCGCGACGACCATCATCGCCCAGTGAATGTTCTTCTCGCCGAAGAGATCGATCAGCGTATTGGCGATGCGCTCGGCGCCGCCCGATTCGGCCATCATCTTGCCGAGCATGGTGCCGAGGCCGACCACGATGGCAATGTGGCCGAGCGTATTGCCGTTGCCGGTTTCGAACGACTTGACGATCTTGTCCATCGGCATGCCGACCGCGAGCGCGAGCAGCACGGAGACGATCATCAGAACGAGGAATGGATAGACCTTGTAGCGCGCGATCATCAGGATCAGAACCGCGATCGCGATCACCGCGTAGAGCAAGAGCATGCTCCCGTGGACGGCTGGCATGACGCCTCCTTTATTTCTTTGTTCAGGTTATTTTTTCGCCTTGCGTGCGGCCTGTATCGCAATCCTTACTGGCGAGTTCAGTGGCGAACTCGGCGCAGCAGCAACGGGCACGCCCGCGTCAGGCGCTGGGCAACAGAATTTTACTTGCTGAAAGGCGTTTCAGCCGAAGACGTGCGGGTTTCGCGGCGTCTTTTCATCGGCGATGTCGCGGATGGCCCGACGGCGCATCCGGATCACAGGCTGTCTCCCATCTTTTTATCGTCGATGGACGCGCGGGGCATGCGCGCGCCCATCGCATGGAACATCAGTGCGGCGCCAGTTCGCTTGCGGCGCGCGCGAGACGCGTGACTTCGTCCCAGTTCTGCGCGGCCAGCGCCGCCTTGGGCGTCAGCCACGAACCGCCGACGCACACCACATTGGGCTGCGCGAGGAAACTGGTCGCGGTCTCGGCGGTGATGCCGCCGGTCGGGCAGAAGCGCAGATTGGGGAACGGGCCGTAGAACGCCTGCAGCATCGGAATGCCGCCCGCCTGTTGCGCCGGGAAGAACTTGACGATCTCGTAGCCCAGTTCCATGGCGGCGATGATGTCGGACGGCGTCATGACGCCCGGCAGCAGCGGCAGGCCGGCGTCCTGCGCGGCCTTGTGCATGTCCTTCGTCAGACCCGGCGAGACGCCGAACTTCGCGCCTGCCTTCTTCGCCTGCGCGCAATGCTCGGGCTTCGTGATCGTGCCCACGCCGACCACGATGTCGTCCGCGAGCTGGCTCGCGCGTTCGATCGCGGCAATGCCGGCCGACGTGCGCAGCGTGATTTCCAGCACCTTCACGCCGCCTGCGTGCAGCGCGCGCGACACGTGTTCGCCCTGCTCGACCGAGTCGAAGGCCAGAACCGGAATCACCGGTCCCAGACGCACGATTTCGCTTACCGTTTTCATGTGATGCGACTCCTGGTTTGATGCGGCGCCCTGGCGGGCAATCCGCGGGGTTCTCTCCGGCCGGGCCCGGGCCGTTCAGCGTCAGTGATGCGCGGCGTGCGCCTTGTTGAGCGCCGATGCCGCCGCGCGCGCGTTGTCGCGCAACGGGTTGCGCTCCTGCAGCGCCGCGCCGTCGGCCTGCGCAGCGTCCGCGCCGATCAGCGCGCCGAACACCGATGCGCCCTCTTCCGCCGGCAGCGCCGCGCTGCGGAACACGCCGAACAGTTCGCGCCCGAAGCCGACTTCGTTCTCGGCCTGATACAGCGGCGCCTGGACTTCGCGCGCCGCCCATTCCTGTTCGTCGATCTCGATGTCGAGCACGCCGGACGGTGCGTCGATCACCAGCATGTCGCCGGTGCGCACCTTGCCGAGCGGACCTTGCAGCAGCGCCTCGGGCGACACGTGGATCACCGCCGGCACCTTGCCCGATGCACCGGACATGCGTCCGTCGGTGACCAGCGCGACATGGAAGCCCTGATCCTGCAACACGCCCAGCAGCGGCGTCAATCGATGCAGTTCCGGCATGCCGTTCGCCCGCGCGCCCTGGAAACGCACCACGGCGACGAAGTCGCGTTTGAGCTCGCCCTTGTCGAAGGCTTCCTGCACTTCTTCCTGCGAATTGAAGACGATGGCCGGCGCCTTCACCACGCGATGCTCCGGCGCGACCGCCGAGATCTTGATGACGCCGCGGCCGAGCTTGCCCTGCATCAGACGCAGGCCGCCGTCCGGCTGGAACGGCTCGCCGATGCCGCGCAGCACCTTGCTGTCGTGGCTTTCGGCGGCGCCGTCGATCCATTGCAGCTTGCCGTCGATGAGCTTCGGCTCCTTCGTGTAATGCGACAGCCCCCGGCCCGCGACCGTCCGCACATCCTCATGCAGCAGTCCGCCTTCGAGCAGATTGCGCACGAGGAACGCGACGCCGCCCGCCGCGTGAAAGTGGTTCACGTCGGCCTTGCCGTTCGGGTAGATCTTCGCGAGCAGCGGCACGGCTTGCGAGAGCTCGTCGAAGTCATTCCAGTCGATGATGACGCCCGCCGCGCGCGCGATCGCCACGAGGTGCAGCGTGTGATTGGTCGAGCCGCCCGTCGCGAGCAGTGCGACGATGCCGTTGACGATGGCCTTTTCGTCGACCACATGGCCGATCGGCGTGTAGTTGCCGCGCTCGTGCGTCAGGTCCAGCACGCGGCGTGCGGCTTCGGCGGTGAGCGCATCGCGCAGTTCGGTGTGCGGATGCACGAACGCCGAACTCGGCAGATGCAGGCCCATCACTTCCATCAGCATCTGGTTGCTGTTGGCGGTGCCGTAGAACGTGCAGGTGCCGTGGCCGTGATACGCGGCCGCCTCGGCTTCGAGCAGCGCGCTGCGGTCGCACTTGCCGGTGGCGAACTCCTGGCGCACCTTGGCCTTGTCGTCGTTGGTGAGGCCGCTGGTCATCGGGCCGGCCGGCACGAAGATGGTCGGCAGATGGCCGAACTGCAGCGCGCCGATGGCCAGGCCCGGGACGATCTTGTCGCACACGCCGAGACACAGCGCGGCGTCGAACATGTTGTGCGTCAGCGCGACGGCCGTGCTCATCGCGATGACTTCGCGTGAGAACAGCGACAGTTCCATGCCCGCATTGCCCTGCGTGATGCCGTCGCACATGGCGGGCACGCCGCCCGCGAACTGCGCGATACCGCCGTGTTCGCGCGCCGCCTGCTTGATGAGGTCCGGAAAACTCTTGTAGGGCGCGTGCGCGGACAGCATTTCGTTATACGAGGACACGATGCCGATGTTCGGCTCGCGCACCGCCTTGATCGCAAATTTTTCCTGGCCCTCGAGGCCCGCGAAGCCGTGCGCGAGGTTCGCGCAGGACAGCGCGCCACGCGCCGGGAACATGCCCTGCGCGGCGTCGATGCGCGCCAGATAAGCGGCGCGCGTCGGCTTGCTGCGCGCGATGATGCGGTCGGTGACGTGCTTCAGTTGCGAATGCGGGGAAACCATCGATGCTCCTTCGTCTCACTCCCGGCGCGCTTGCCGTCGAGATGGGGTTTGGAATTGCGAGGAACGGCGCTGGAGTTGTTGTCGTGTCGTTCGCCGATGGACCGAATATTAGTAGAAAAACTACATGCATTCAATGGGGTTTATGCGGACAACGCCCGTCAAAGCATCGTGCGCTTAAGCTTTCACGATGCGCTTCTCAGGGAAATCCCTGAGTTATACCGCCGAAATTATGTAGTATTTGTACAAGCCGAATGATCGGCTATAGTCGCAAACAATTTTCAGCATAGGCGAGATTTCCGATGTTGCTGTCCCAAGTCGAAGCAATGCGCGAACAGTTGCGGCCCTCCGAGCGCAAGCTGGCCGACTACGTGCTCGAAGCGCCGCGCGAAGTGCTCGATCTCTCGATGACCGATTTCGCCGCGCGCGCCGGCGTGAGCCAGCCGACCATCGCGCGCTTCTGCCAGGCGCTCGGTTTTTCCGGCTTTCGGGAATTCAAGATCCGCCTGGCACAAGGCGTAGCAGCGGGCGTTCCCACCGTTTATCGCGATGTGAAGAGCGACGAGCCGCCGGCGGGCGTCGCGGCGAAGGTGCTGGACCGGACCATCGGCGCGTTGATCGAGGTACGCAACAGTCTGTCTTCGGACAGCGTCGCGGCGGCCATCGCGATTCTCGCGGACGCGCGGCGCATCGAGTTCTACGGCGCGGGCGGTTCCGGTATTGCCGCGCTCGACATGCAGCACAAGTTTTTCCGGCTCGGCGTGCCGTCCGTCGCCTATTCCGATCCGCACACGTACACGACTTCGGCCGCGCTGCTCGGCCCGGGCGATGCCATCGTCGCGATCTCGAACACCGGCCGCACGCGCGACATCCTGGATGCGTGCAAGTCCGCGCTGCACGGCGGCGCAAAAGTGATCGCGATCACGCACGGCAACTCGCCGCTGGCGCGGCTGGCGACGGTGGGACTCTTTGCCAACGTCGACGAGGACACGGATATCTTTTCGCCGATGACGTCGCGCGTCTCGCATCTCGCGATCGGCGACATTCTGGCGGTGGGATTGGCCCTCGCACGCGGTCCGAAGCTGGCGGAAAAGCTCGCCGAAGCGAAGGACGTGCTGGAGAGCCGCCGGGTGGGCACGTGAGCCGCGGCGCGGTTCACGCGGGAGACATCAGAAAGATCAGAAAGGCTTGACGACCACGAGCAGCGTCGCACCGAGCAGGCCGAGCACCGGCAGCTCGTTGAACATGCGATACCACTTGTCCGAGCGTTTGTTTTCGCCGCGCTGGAAGGTATGCAGCAGGCGTCCGCAATACGCGTGATAGACGATGATCAGCGCGACGATAGTGAGCTTCGCGTGCAGCCAGCCCTGCCCCGCGCCGATGCCGACAATGAGCCACAACCACAGCCCGCACGCCAGCGCCGGCACCGCGATGAAGGTCATGAAGCGGAACAGCTTGCGCGCCATCAGCAGGAGGCGCGCAGTGGCCTTGGGGTCGGTTTCCATCGCCAGGTTCACGAAGATGCGCGGCAGATAGAACAGTCCCGCGAACCACGAGGCGACCAGCACGATGTGCAACGATTTGATCCAGAGCATCGGTCTTGTTGGTTTTCGCGAGGTTATTGACGCACTTCGCCGCGCCCCAGCACGACGTATTTCAGCGAGGTCAGTCCGTCCAGACCCACCGGGCCGCGCGCATGCAGCTTGTCGTTCGAAATGCCGATCTCCGCGCCCAGCCCGAATTCGAAACCATCGGCGAAACGCGTCGACGCGTTGACCATCACGCTCGCCGAATCCACTTCGCGCAGGAAACGCATGGCGCGGTCGTGGTCTTCGGTGAGGATGGCATCGGTGTGATGCGAGCCGTAGGCATTGATGTGGTCGATGGCTTCGTCCAGCCCTTCGACGATCTTCACCGCGAGCACCGGCGCGAGATATTCGGTGCTCCAGTCGGCTTCGGTGGCGTCGACGAGTCCGCCGATCCGCGCCGTCTCCAGCACGGCGCGCGCGGCGGCATCCACGCGCAACTCGACGTCCTTTGCCTGATACGCACGCGCGAGCAGCGGCAGCGCTTCATCCGCGATGCCGCGCGCGACCAGCAGCGTTTCCATCGTGTTGCAGGTGCCGTAGCGATGCGTCTTCGCGTTGTCGCAGACGGCCGCGGCCTTCACGAGGTCCGCGCGGTCGTCCACGTAGACGTGGCAGATGCCGTCAAGATGCTTGATCATCGGCACGCGCGCTTCTTCCATCAGCCGCGCGATCAGGCTCTTGCCGCCGCGCGGCACGATCACGTCGACGAATTCGGTCATCGTGATCAGCTTGCCGACCGCCGCGCGATCCGCTGTCTCCACCACCTGCACCGCGTCCTGCGGCAGGCCCGCCGTTTCCAGCCCGACGCCGATCAGTTTCGCGAGCGCCGTATTGCATTCGAGCGCCTCGGACCCGCCGCGCAGGATGGTCGCGTTGCCGGACTTGAGGCAGAGCGCGGCGGCGTCGATGGTCACATTCGGGCGCGATTCATAGATGATGCCGATCACGCCGAGCGGCACACGCATCTGCCCAACCTGGATGCCGCTCGGACGGAACTTGAGGCCGCTGATCTCGCCGATCGGATCGCCCAGCGCGGCTACCTGGCGAAGGCCTTCGACCATGGTGTCGAGGGCCTTGTCGGACAGCGTCAGCCGGTCGATGAATGCGGCGTCGTGGCCTTTTTCGCGCGCGCGTGCGAGGTCGCGTGCGTTCGCCTGCTTGAGCGCCTCGCGCTCGCGTGCGATGGCGTCCGCCACCGCGAGCATCGCGGCGTTCTTCGCCGCCGTCGAGGCCCGCGCCATCGCGCGTGACGCCGCGCGGGCGCGGCGGCCGAGGTCGGTCATGTACTGGTCGATGTTCATCGTGAGTCTCTTCCTGATGCCGCTGATCCGCAGTGTTTTCTGCGCGCTGGCCGGTGCGGGACGGGCGTCCGCGAGCCAGCCGCGCAGAATTCATTCTAAGCCGGGACGCCGCGTGAAACAGGCCGCGACGGCCGCGCCTTATCGACGCAACCTCGACGCAGCTTATCGACGCGGTCGCGCCGAGGCCATCGCCGCGGTCCGCCCCGGCTGGCCGCCGTGCGCCACGGCCATCGCGAGTTCGAACATGCCGGCCCACGGATCGGGCGGCGTCTCGCTGCCGCGCTTGCCCGTGCCGCCGGACAGCCCTTTCACCTGACGATCGAGCCGCGCCGCCAGCGAGAGCGCCTTTTCGAGCGCCTCGTCCGTCACCCGCGCCAGCGCCGGCGGGATCAGCCGCTCGCGCGGTCCCCACACGCGGTTCTCGCGCATCAACGTGGCGAGCGGCTTGCCGGCGGCGACGCCGCGCTTGATGCGCAACAGCGTGCGCACTTCCTCGACCAGCGCCCACAGCACCAGCACGGCCGCTTCGCCCTCGCCCTTCAGGCCGTCGAGCATGCGCGCGAGCCGGCCGACGTCGCCGGTCAGCATCGCTTCGTTGAGCTTGAACACGTCGTAGCGCGCGACGTTGAGCACGGCATCGTGAATCTGCTCGAAACTGAGCACGCCTTCCGGATACAGCAGGCCGAGCTTCTGGATTTCCTGATGCGCGGCGAGCAGGTTGCCTTCCACCCGTTCCGCGATGAACGCCAGCGCGCGCCGTCCGTCCTCGCCGGGAGGAACGCGCTGGCCCTGTTGTGCGAGCCGCTGGCCGACCCACATCGGCAGTTGCGCGCGCTCGATCGCGTCGATCTTCAACGCGACGCCCGCGCCGAGCAGCGCGCTGAACCACGCCGATTTCTGCGTCGCGCTGTCCAGCCGCGGCAGCGTGACGAGCGTGACGACGTCGGGATTATCGGCGGCGGCGAGCGCCTTCAGCGCCTCCGCGCCTTCCTTGCCCGGCTTGCCGGTGGGAATGCGCAGCTCGATCAGCTGGCGGTCGCCGAACAGCGACATCGACTGGGTAGCGCCGAGCAGCGCGCTCCAGTCGAAACCGCGCTCGACCGTGAACACCGAGCGGTCCGTGAAGCCGGCTGCGCGCGCCGCGGCCCGGATGCGGTCGCACGCTTCCTGCGCGAGCAGATGCTCGTCGCCATGGACGACGTACAGCCCCTTCAGGCCTTTCGCGAGATGCGCGTCGAGCGCGTCGAGCTTCAGTTGCATGCGCGCGGGTCGCTGGCGTTCAAAGCGGCGGCACCGGCAGCGGCGCGCGCGGCGCGACGCCCGGGGTCTGCTCGCCCGGCGCCGGATGCAGCGAGCGCACCGTGGCGAGCCGACGCGTCAGTTGATCCACGGCGTCGTTGCGCATGTCGGTGTAAAGCAGCGTCGATTCCTGCGACTTGGCGAGCGTGTACTGGTCGCTGTAGGTCATCGAGCGGTTCAGCGCGATCACGCTCGGCGGAATCAGCAAGGTGCCGTCCGCGCCGACCAGCGTGTAATTCAGGCTGTAGACGAGCTCGTATTCCTGCACGACGCCCTGCGAGTTCAGGCTGAGCGTGCGCATGCCCTGGCCTTCCGTCAGGCGCAGCGTGGCGTCCGGCTTCTCGTACGCCTTGACCACCACCGTATCGCTGCCGCCCTGGATCATGCGCTCGAGGCGTCCGACCATCTGCGGCGCGCCGCCGCTGATGGCGAGCCGCTTGAACGCATAGTCCTGCTGTCCGCGCAGCTGGAAGCCGCACGCGGACAGCACGGCCGCGCCGCCCAGGAGCGCGAGGAACGAACGCCTGCTGACGCCTTTTTCGAAGGCTTTTCCGGTCACATCGACTCCTTGGTTTTGGGCATCGGACGCATTACACGACCACGTTGACGAGACGCCCCGGCACCACGATCACCTTCTTCGGCGTGCGGCCTTCGGAGAACTTCCCGAACATGTCATGCGCGACCGCCGCCTGCTCGATGGCGTCGCGCGAGGCGTCCTTCGCGACGGTCAGCGCGCCGCGCACCTTGCCGTTGATCTGCAGCACGAGTTCGATTTCCGCCTGTTCGAGCGCGGCTTCGTCGACCTTCGGCCAGGGTGCGTCGAGCAGCGGGCCGAAAGTATCGGCATAACCGAGTTCCGACCACAACTGGAAGGTCGCGTGCGGCACCACCGGATACAGCACCCGCAGCAGCACGCCGAAGGTCTCGTTCAGCACGCCCTCGCCCGCCTGCTTCGCGCCTTCGAGCGCGTTGAGCATCTTCATCGCGGCGGACACGACCGTGTTGTACTGCAGGCGGCCATAGTCGAAATCGGCCTGCTTGAGCACGGTGTAGATCTCGCGGCGCAGTGCGCGGTCGGCGTCGCCGAGCTTCGCCGCGTCGAGCTTGCCATGCTGGCGCAGCGCGGCGGCGTTGTCGTGCCCGAAGTGCCACACGCGGCGCAGGAAGCGGCTCGCGCCTTCCACGCCCGCGCCCGACCATTCGAGCGACTGCTCCGGCGGCGCCGCGAACATCACGAACAGGCGCGCGGTGTCCGCGCCGTACTGGTCGATCAGCGTCTGCGGATCGACGCCGTTGTTCTTCGACTTCGACATCTTCTCGACGCCGCCCAGCACGACCGGCTGGCCGTCGGCATTGAGCGTCGCGCCCGTGGGACGGCCCTTGTCGTCGTGCGCGACCGTGACGTCGAGCGGGTTGTACCAGGTCTTCTTGCCGGCCGCGTCCTCGCGATAGAAGGTCTCGTTCAGCACCATGCCCTGCGTGAGCAGGTTCTTCGCGGGCTCGCCGAACTTCACCAGCCCCATGTCGCGCATGACCTTGGCCCAGAAGCGCGAATACAGCAGGTGCAGGATCGCGTGCTCGATCCCGCCGATGTACTGGTCCATCGGCATCCAGTAGTCGGTGCGTTCGTCGACCATGCTCGTGGCGTCCGGCGCCGCGTAGCGCGAGAAGTACCACGACGAATCGACGAAGGTGTCCATCGTGTCGGTTTCGCGCTTCGCAGCGGCGCCGCAGGTCGGGCAGGCGCAGTTCAGGAACGCTTCCGACTTCGCCAGCGGATTGCCCGAGCCGTCCGGCACGAGGTCTTCCGGCAGCACGACCGGCAGGTCCTTTTCGGGCACCGGCACGTCGCCGCACTTGGGGCAATGGATGATCGGGATCGGCGTGCCCCAGTAGCGCTGGCGCGAGATGCCCCAGTCGCGCAGGCGCCAGGTGATCTGCTTGTCGCCGAGGTCTTTCGCCTTCAGGTCGGCGGCGATCGCGTCGATGGCCTCCGCCGTGGTCAGGCCATCGTACTTGCCGCTGTTGATGAGCTTGCCCGCGGTCTTGTCGCCGTACCATTCTTCCCAGGCGTCGGTCGAATAGGTCTTGCCTTCGACATCGATCACCTGGTTGATCGGCAGGCTGTATTTCTTCGCGAAGGCGAAGTCGCGCTCGTCGTGCGACGGCACGCCCATCACCGCGCCTTCGCCGTAGGACATCAGCACGTAGTTGCCGATCCACACTTCGACCTGCGCGCCCGTCAGCGGATGCGTGACGAAGAAGCCCGTGGGCACGCCCTTCTTTTCCATGGTGGCAACATCGGCTTCCGCCACGCCGCCGCGCTTGCATTCGTCGATGAACGCCTGCAGTTCCGCGTTGTCGCGCGCGAGACGCGTGGCAAGCGGATGCTCCGCCGCGACCGCCGCGAAGGTGACGCCCATGATGGTGTCGGCGCGCGTGGTGAAGACGCGCAGCAGCTTCGCTTCGCCGTCGATCTCATACGGGAAGCCGAAGTTCACGCCGAAGCTCTTGCCGATCCAGTTCTGCTGCATGATCTTGACCCGCTCGGGCCAGCCGAGGCCTTCGAGGTCGTCGAGCAGTTGATCCGCGTAATCGGTGATGCGCAGGTAGTACATCGGGATTTCGCGCTTTTCCACCAGCGCGCCCGAGCGCCAGCCGCGCCCGTCGATGACCTGCTCGTTGGCGAGCACGGTCTGGTCGACCGGATCCCAGTTCACAGTGCCGGTCTTCTTGTAGGCGATGCCCTTTTCCAGCATCTTGAGGAACAGCCACTGGTTCCACTTGTAGTACTCGGGCGAGCACGTGGCGACTTCGCGCGACCAGTCGATGGCGAGACCCATCGACTGCATCTGCTTCTTCATGTACGCGATGTTCTCGTACGTCCACTTCGCCGGCGGCACGCCGTTGGCCATCGCGGCGTTCTCGGCGGGCATGCCGAACGCGTCCCAGCCCATCGGCATCAGCGTGTTGTAGCCGTTCATGCGCAGGTAACGGTACATCACGTCGTTGATGGTGTAGTTGCGCACGTGACCCATGTGCAGCTTGCCGGACGGATACGGCAGCATCGAGACGCAGTAAAACTTGGGCTTGGCCGACGTCTCGGTCGTCCGGTAGACGTCGTTCGCACGCCAGGTGGTCTGCGCGGCGGATTCGACGTCGGCGGGTACGTATTTATCGTGCATGGTGTGGTGGCTTTACGCTAAGGCTGGGAACGGACCTCGGAACCCGCCGCTCTCGTGATGGCAAACGGCTGATCCTGGCGCCGCGGGGTCACGGGGTCTCGTGTGCCGGACCGGCGCGGCGTCGAATGTCGGCCCGCCGGCGGAGGCAATCCGCGCAAAAACGGGCAAATCGCGATTATACCGTTCGATGCGGCGCGTCAGGCGCATGCACGCGCCGCGCGAACTCAACGCGCCGACTGCTGCGCCGGCTGTGTCACGAAGCCGATCCGCTCGATCCCCGCCTGCTGCGCCGCGCCCATCACCTGCGCGATGACGTCGTAGCGCGTCGCGCTGGAGGCACGCAGATGCAGTTCCGGCTTCTGCGCCGCGCGGCCCGCCTCGACGAAGCGCGCGCGCATCTGCTCCACGCCGATGAGCGTGTCGTTCCAGTAGAGCTTGCCGGTGTCGTCGATGGACAGCGTGATGGTCTGCGGCGTCTCGCGCGCCGGCTGGGACGAGACCTTCGGCAGGTCGAGGCGGATGGCGTGCGTGAACAGCGGCGCCGTGATGATGAAGATGACGAGCAGCACGAGCATGACGTCGATGAGCGGCGTCATGTTGATCTCGGCCATCGGCTGGCCGTTCGCGTGCTTGTCTAGTCCGCCGAAGGCCATGTGCGCTCCGTGTCCGCCGTGCCGCACACGAACGCGTGCAGGTCGTGAGCGAAGCCGTCGAGTTCCTCGGAAATCTGCCGCACGTAGCGGCCGAGCACGTTGTAGGCGAGCACGGCGGGAATCGCGACGACCAGACCGAAGGCCGTCATGATGAGCGCCTCGCCGACCGGCCCCGCGACGTTCTCGATCATCGCCTGCCCGCTCGACGCAATGCTGGACAGCGCGTGGTAGATGCCCCAGACGGTGCCGAGCAGGCCGACGAACGGCGCCGTGCTGCCCACGGACGCCAGCAGCACCTGGCCGAATTCGAGACGGCGTTGGGAGCTCAGCATCGCCTGGCGCAGCGCCCGCAGCACGCGCTCATTGCGTTCGACCCGCGACAGCAGTGCGCCCGGCATGTCCGCCTCGGACGCGCGCCAGGCGGCCTCGGCGAGCGGCAGGAAGACGCGTTCGCGATCGGCGCGCCGCAACGCGCCGATGCCGTCCTTGAGCGTCGCCGACTGCCAGAAGCGTTGCAGCGCGCGCGGACCCTGCCATTTGGCGCGCGCAAGGATCCACGCCTTCATGAGCAGGAAGCACCAGCTGGCGAGGGACATCGCGAGCAGCAGGCTGGCGACCGCGTGCGTGACGGCGTCGCCGGATTGCAGATAGTGGATGACGCCCGTGGCGGCCATGGTCGCGCGGCGGTATCAGCGCAGGCCGAGCACGTCCTGCATGTCGAAGAAGCCCTTGTCGTGGCTTTGCAGGAAACGCGCGGCGCGCAGCGCGCCTTGTGCATAGGAGAGACGGCTGGACGACTTGTGCGTGATCTCGATGCGCTCGCCGATGCCCGCGAACAGCACGGTGTGATCGCCGACGATGTCGCCACCGCGAATCGCGGAGAAGCCGATGGTCGACGGATCGCGTTCGCCCGTCACGCCTTCGCGGGCGTACACGGCGCAGTCCTTCAGGTCGCGGCCGAGGGCCTTCGCGATGACTTCGCCCATGCCGAGCGCGGTGCCCGAGGGCGCGTCCACCTTGTGGCGATGATGCGCCTCGATGATCTCGATGTCGTAGCCGGTCGCGAAATGCTGCGCGGCGAATTCGAGCAGCTTCATCGTGACATTCACGCCGACGCTCATGTTCGGCGCGAACACGATGCCGATCTTCTCGCCGGCCTCCTTCAACTGCGTCTTCTGCTCGTCCGAAAAACCGGTCGTGCCGATGATCAGCTTCACGTTGTGGCGCAGCGCCGCTTCCAGGTGAACGAGGGTGCCTTCGGGGCGCGTGAAGTCGATCAGGGTGTCGGCGTCGGCGAACACGCGCTCGATGTCGTCGGTCAGCAGCACGCCGGTCGTCTTGCCGAGGAACGCGCCCGCGTCCTGTCCGAGCTGCGGCACGCCGGGCCGGTCGAGTGCGCCGACGAGCTGGGCGTCGGGATCGTTGAGAACGGTTTCGATCAGCATCCGGCCCATGCGGCCCGATGCGCCGGCGATGGCGATCTTCATGGCAATCTCGTTTGATGAACCGCGCCCGGCGCGCGGCCGGGGCGTGGTGGTTCAGTGCGATGTTTCAGCAAGGCGGCCCGGCACTCGAGTCCGGACCGACTGACTCTACTGCGGCATCGTGAACTGCGTCTGGCCGCTGCCGCTTCCGGCCGGCGCGGGCGACGTACTCGCCGGACCGACCGCGCTGCTGTCGGGAATCTGGATCGGCTGCGGCTTGCGCTGGAGCTGGATCTGCGAGTTGCTGCCCGAGGCGCCGCCCGCACCCGGCGCGCCGCCCGCGCTCGTCGGCGCGCTGCTGAATGCCGAAGAACGTTGACGACCCGCAGGCATTTCGACTTGCGCCGTCGCGCGGTTGGCGGCTTGCGCGGCCTGCTGGTTGGCGTCGCCGGCAAAGGCATTCGACGCGTTGGGCTGCGTGGACGGCTCGCCTGCCGGCGCCGTAACGGTCACGCCCGACGCGGCCGAAGCCGCCGATGCCGGAGCCGCCGCAGCGCCAGGCGCCGTCTTGGCAACCTTGACGCCCTTGTCGCCGTCGATTTCGGCGAGCAGTTCGAGGTTTGACGGCAGGTTTTCACCGCCCGACCAGCTCACCACGCGGTCGCTCGCGAAGTTGACGACGAAGTCGCGTTGCTGCACGACGGCGGTGGATCCGCGCTTGAAGTAGAAGACGTAGTCCCAGCGGTCCGCGTGGAACATGTCGATGAGCAGCGGCGTGCCCAGCAGTTGCTTCACCTGATCGCGCGACATGCCGACCTGCATCTGCGCGGCGGCTTCCGCCGAAACGAAATTGCCTTGCACGACCGTGATCCGATACGGTGTGATGCTTTGCGCGATCTTCTGCGTGACGCTGTCGTACGCCGAGCAGCCGGCGAGCAATGCGGCCAAGGTTGCTGCGATCACGGTTCCCCGCATGCGACGGCTCTCCCTGCTATTCGATAAAGATTGAAAAAACATTTCACCTTTCACGCGAGGCGCTTGAAGTCCGCGCCCGCTTCGTCCGACGAGCCCGCAAGCATACGCGACGCAAGCACGCGGGATGTCGGGAATCGGAAAAACGCATTACTATGAGAACCTTGAATTGTACTCTAGGGATGCCTAGCCATGACCAATCCCGCCGATCTCAAAAATATCGGGCTCAAGGCGACCCTGCCCCGCCTCAAGATTCTCGAGATTTTCCAGCACAGCCCGGTGCGCCATCTGACCGCTGAAGACGTGTATCGAAACCTGCTCAACGAAGAGCTGGATATCGGTCTCGCCACGGTGTATCGCGTGCTCACGCAGTTCGAGCAAGCCGGCCTGCTGTCGCGAAGCAATTTCGAATCGGGCAAGGCCGTATTCGAGCTGAACGAAGGATCGCACCACGATCACCTCGTCTGCATCGACTGCGGCCGCGTCGAGGAGTTCTTCGACGCGGAGATCGAACGCCGCCAGCAATCGATCGCCAAGGAACGCGGCTTCAAGCTCCACGAGCATGCGCTCGCGCTGTACGGCGCATGCACGAAGGAAAACTGCCCGCACCGCAAGCATTGAGCGTCGCGCGCCGCTGATCGAGCGGCGCCGGATGCAAAAAGCCGCCGTTCATCTCTCCGATGGACGGCGGTTTTACTTCGCCTGTACGTTTCGCGATCTGCTTATGCGAGCGATTCGCAACTGCATTTCGCAGTCGACATCACGCGGCGCGCGCGGCCGGTTCGATCAGCGTGCAGTGCTCGGGCAAGTCGAGTTCGTCGCAGTTCGGCTGGTCGCCGCCGCGATCCACCACGATGAAATCGCCTTCCCGGTCCAGCACGATCAACGGGTGATGCCACACGCCGCGCGCATAGTTCACGCCTTGCCAGCCGCGCGCATGGAACGCGCGCAACGCGCTTGCATCGAACTCGCCCGCCGGCGCCACCACCACGAGATAGCGCACGTCGGCGAGCGGCACGAACGCCTGGCTGCCGAGCGGATGACGCTCCATCATCGAGATGACGACCGGTTGCGGACGCGGCTGCCCGCGAAACAGGTTGATGAGTGGACGCCCGCCGTTCTCGAAGCCGATGTCCACCCGCGCGAGATCGTGAAAGCGTTCGGTCGTGCCGGCGTTGATCGGGAAATGGCGCGCGCCTTCCAGTTCGATGACATCGCCGAACGGTGCGAAAGCTTCGCGCGTGAGCGGTTCCAGCGTCAGCGTTTTCATTCGATTGCCCCAAAGATCCGCAGCCGCGACACGCCGCCGTCCGGATAGATGTTGAAGCGTACGTGCGTCACCGGGCCGAGCGCGGCGAGTTCGTGCTCGAAGCGATGCACGCTGTCCATCGAGAGCTTCTGCTCGTCGAGCAGCACCGGCCAGAACATTGCCTGCGTGACGAGCGATTCATCCGTGCCGCCGACGACGCGCGCCGCCTGCAACGAACAGCGGTCCGGATAGTTGCCCTTGAAGTGCGCGGTGTCGACTTCGATCGCGCGGATCACGCCGGGATGCGCGAGCGCGACGATCGCCCAGTCGTTGCCGGGCTCGCGCCGGCGCCGCGTTTCCCAGCCGTCGCCCATGTTGACGCCGCGTCCGGGCATCAGCATCTGCGACGCAGGACCGAAATGCTGGTTGTTCGCCGCGATCAGCGAAGCGCCGTTCTCGAGCGCCGCGAGATCGAGCAGCGTGCCGCGTTCGACGCGCGCAAAATCCGTCTTCGGCTGGCCGTACACCCGCAGCCGCGCGATGCCGCCGTCCGGATAGATGTTCACGCGCAGATGCGTGTAGGCGCGGCTGTCGGCGATGTCGAGATAGTGGTGATGATCACCCTTGAGGGTCGTCGACGGCACGATCTCGCGCCAGTCGCCGTCTTCCTGCGGATTCGGGCTGTTGCTCACGCAGGCGTCGATGGACGCCGCAGGCGGAAAGTTGCCGGTGAAGTGACTCGTATCGATGTCGATGCCGTGAATCACGCCCGCGCGCGCGAGCTTGACGATGCAATAGTCGTAACCCGTCGTGCGCTTGCGGCGCGTCTCCCAGCCGTCCATCCACTTGCCGTGTTCGTCGTACTTGCCGGGGATGAACACCGCGGGCTGCGGCTCCAGCATGCGCGACTTCGGCGCGAAGAATTCATCGCTGGCGAAGAGCGCCTGCGCGCCCAGGCGCGGATCAGCCAGATTCATGTAGCGGCGGGCGAATGCGGGAGCGTCGGCGGGGAGAAGCGGATTGGCCATGTCGAATTCCTTCGGTTGCGTTTGCGTTTGCGTGAATGTTCAGACTGCATGAGCGGGTTCGTTGCCGTGCGCCGCGTCCGGCGCGGCGGGCACGAAGCGATAGTCGGCGTCCTGGTCGAGTACGCGCTTCGCACGCACCCGGTCGATGTCGTTTTCCCACACCGCGACGACCACGGTCGCGACGCAGTTGCCGATCAGGTTCGTCACCGCCCGCGCAATGCCGACGAACCAGTCCACCGGCAGGATCAGCACGAGCCCGAGCACGGGGATCGCGGGAATGGCGGAGAGCGTCGCCGCGAGAATCACGATGGCCGAGCCCGGAATGCCGTGCGCGCCCTTTGACGTCACCAGCGAGACCAGCACGACCACGATCAGATCGTGCAGCGACAGCGGCGTGTTGGTGGCCTGCGCAATGAAGATGACCGCGAGCGTCAGGTAGATCGAGAAGCCATCGAGGTTGAACGAGTAACCGGTCGGGATCACCAGACCGACCGTGGAATCCTTCACGCCCATCCATTCGAGCTTGCGCATGATCTGCGGCAGCACCGCATCCGAGGACGCCGTGCCGAGCACGATCGACAGTTCCTCACGCAGATAGCGCACGAGCTTGAAGATGGAGAAGCCCGCGAGCCGCATCACCACCGCGAGCACCACGAACACGAACAGGAAACAGCTGGCATAGAACACCATCACCAGCAGTCCCAGTTGCTTGAGCGACGCGACGCCGTACTGACCGGTCGTGAACGCGATCGCGCCGAGCACGCCGAGCGGCGCGAGCTTGATGATGAACGCCATGATGCGGAAGAACACGGACGAGAGTTCGTCGATGAACACCGTCACGCGCTGCGCCTTGTTGCCGAGCATCGAGAGGGCCGAGCCGAACAGGACCGCGAACACCAGCACTTGCAGGATGTCGCCTTTCGCGAAGGCGTCGACGGCGGTGTCGGGAATGATCTTCAGCAGGAAGCCCGCCGTGTCCTTGAGACTCTTCGCGTGCTCGGTGTAGGTGGAGAGCGCGGAAGCATCGAGCGTATGCAGGTCGATGTTCATGCCGACGCCCGGCCGCGTGATCCACGCGAGAATCGCGCCGATCACCAGCGCCAGCGTGGTCATGATCTCGAAGTAGACCACCGCCTTCAGCCCGACGCGCCCGACCTTCTTTAGATCGCCTGCGCTTGCCATGCCGCTTACCACGACACAGAACACGATCGGCCCGATGACCATCTTGATCAGCTTCAGGAAGCCGTCGCCCAGCGGCCGCAGCGACTGGCCGAAATGCGGAAACAGCGCGCCGATCACGATACCGATGACCAGCGCGATCATCACCCTGCCGAACAGCGAATTCAGAAATCTCGACACGACCATCTCCTCGTGTAATGTCTCACCTCCGGAGCAACTGTTCCGACTGGTCGGACCAGTGCTGTGATGGAGAATATTAGAAAGCCGATATAGCGGCGTCAAGGAAGCATTGATAACGGTTTACCCTGTGAAGAAGCGGCACGGAAATGGCCATGGAAAGGTCGACGAACGGTCGTTCACACGCGCCGGCGGGAGGCGCATACAATGGCGGTCAGACCGGCCAAAGCACCCACTTCCCCATGAAAAACGTTCCGCACACCGTCACCGACGCGGCCATCGCGACCATCCGCGAGCGCATCGAATCGAGCGTGTATCCGGTAGGCAGTCTGCTGCCGGCGCAGCGGCAGTTATCGGAAGAACTGGCGATCAGCCGGGCCTCGCTGCGCGAAGCGCTCTCCACGCTCGAAGCGCTCGGCATGCTGCATATTCGCCCCGGCAAGGGCGTGTATGTCAGCAGCACGCAGGCGAGCAATGCGCATCCGTGGCGTTTCGCGGATCAGGCGTCGCTGCCGGACACCTATCAGATGCGTTTCGCGCTGGAAGGCTTTGTCGCGCGTCTGGCGGCGCATTCCATCGGCGATGCGGACGTCGACTGGCTCGACGACAACCTCGCGTCCCTGCATGGCGCGCTGACGGAAGCGGCGCTGGAAGAAGCCGCGCAGCTGGACTTCGCGTTCCATATGCGCATCGTGAGTCTCGCGGGCAACGCGGCCATCGAATCGATCCTGCGCGGCAGCGCCGACATCATGAAGGAGAGCCAGCGCCTGCCCTTCTATCGGCGGGAACTGGTGCTGTCCACGTACCACGAACACGCGGCGATCATCGAAGCGCTCAAGGCACGCGACGGCGAAGCGGCCGGCGAGGCGATCGAAGGACATATCGTCAATGCGGCGCAGCGGGCGGGCGTGCATTTTCCGGTGCCGAAACGATAGCGCGCCGGCACTTCTCCGGCGCTTCGCGGTCTCAGCAAGGGCCGCACGCGCCAAAGTTTTCCATGCGCTTGCGCTGCCCTGCAATTGACTGAATACCAACGGGAGCAGCGTCGATGGACATGCAACAACTCGCTTCAGAATTTCTCGCGTCGGAACACGGCGCACAAGCCACCCAGGCGCTCGCCGACCAGGGCTTCAGCACGGAAGACAGCCAGCAGATTCTCGGCACGGCGGCTGAAACGGCCCATGCCCACGTGGAGGAGCAGCACGAAGGCCTGCTGGGCGATCATCCCGGCAAGAGCTTCTTCGCGGCGTTTGCGTCGGGACTGGTGCGCGGCGACGGCTTCTTCAAGTCGATGGAGGAAGGCGGTGAAGGCGTGCTGACAGGACGCATCGCCGAATCGATTGCGGCGCGCATGGGCATGGACCCGGGCACGGCATCGACGGTCGCGGCAGCGGCCACGCCCTATGTCATCTCTTTCCTGCGCGAAAAGCTCGGCTGAACCCACGCAACACGCAACACGCAGTCGAAAAAAAGCCGCTCCGAGGAGCGGCTTTTGCATGCCTGAAGCTGAAACTGAGACTGAAACGCAGTGCAGCTTACTTGGCGTTGGCGAGCGCCACGGCCGTGTCCAGCATGCGGTTCGAGAAGCCCCACTCGTTGTCATACCAGCTCGACACCTTCACGAGACGGCCCGACACCTTCGTGAGCGTCGCATCGAAGCTCGACGAAGCCGGGTTGTGGTTGAAGTCGATCGAGACCAGCGGTGCGTCGTTGTAGCCGAGAATGCCCTTCAGCTCACCTTCCGCCGCGTCCTTCATGATCTTGTTGACTTCTTCCACCGTCGTGTCGCGCGCAGCGATGAACGACAGATCCACCACCGAGACGTTGATCGTCGGGACGCGGATGGCATAGCCGTCCAGCTTGCCGTTCAGTTCCGGCAGCACGAGGCCGACCGCCGAAGCCGCGCCCGTCTTCGTCGGGATCTGGCTGTGCGTGGCCGAGCGCGCGCGGCGCAGGTCTTCGTGATACACGTCCGTCAGAACCTGGTCGTTCGTGTAGGCGTGGATCGTGGTCATCAGGCCGTTCACCAGGCCAATCTTGTCGTTCAGCGGCTTGACGAGCGGCGCGAGGCAGTTGGTCGTGCACGACGCGTTCGAGATGACCGTGTCCGATGCCTTCAGCACATTGTGGTTGACGCCGTACACGATGGTCGCGTCGACGTCCTTGCCGCCCGGCGCCGAGATGATGACCTTCTTCGCGCCGCCCTTGATGTGCGCGCTGGCCTTTTCCTTCGTCGTGAAGAAGCCCGTGCACTCGAACACCACGTCGACCTTCAGCTCGCCCCACGGCAGTTCGGCCGGGTTGCGGTTGGCCAGCACGCGGATCTTGTCGCCGTTGACGACGAGGTAGTCGCCGTCCACCGAGACTTCGCCCGGGAACTTGCCGTGCGCCGTGTCGTATTGCGTCAGGTGGGCGTTGGTCTTCGCATCGCCCAGATCGTTGATCGCGACGATCTCGATGTCATGCTTCTTGCCGTTCTCGTAGAACGCGCGCAGCGTGTTGCGGCCGATGCGGCCGTAGCCGTTGATTGCAACGCGAATCGTCATGGTCTATCTCCTGATGGTAAAAAAACCTTGTCCGCTGGTGGAAGCACGCGCGTTCACGCCGCGAGCACGTCCTTCGCCGTCTTGACGACGTTCTCCACCGTGAAGCCGAAGTGCTTGAACAGCGCGCCGGCCGGGGCCGATTCGCCGAACGTGTCGATGCCGACCACGCCGCCTTCCAGGCCCACGTACTTGCGCCAGAAATCCGTCACGCCCGCTTCGATCGCCACGCGCGCCACGCCCTTCGGCAACACGCGTTCGCGATACTCGGCGTCCTGCTTGTCGAAGACGTTCGTGCAGGGCATGGACACGACGCGCGCGCCGATGCCTTCCTTCGCCAGCGCCTCGACCGCTTCCATGGCGAGCTGCACTTCCGAGCCGGTGGCCATGAGGATGATCTTGCGCGCGGGGATGTCGTCGTTCCAGTCGCGCAGCACGTAGCCGCCCTTCGCGATGTTCGCGATCTGGATGTCGTTGCGCGGCGAATACTGCAGGTTCTGGCGGCTGAAGATCAGCGTCGACGGACCGTGATGCGCGATGGCATGCGTCCACGCAACCGCCGTCTCGACGGTGTCCGCCGGACGCCAGGTCTGCAGGTTCGGAATCAGGCGCAGGCTGGAGACGTGTTCGACGGACTGGTGCGTCGGGCCGTCTTCGCCGAGGCCGATGGAGTCATGCGTGAACACGAAGATGGAACGCGACTTCATCAGCGCGGCGACGCGCAGCGCGTTGCGGCTGTAGTCCGAGAACGTCAGGAAGGTGCCGCCGAACGGACGATAGCCGCCATGCAGCGCGATGCCGTTGATGGCCGCGCTCATGCCGAACTCGCGCACGCCGTAGTTGATGTGGTTGCCCCATTGGATGCCCGCGTGATCCGGGTTGGCGTTCTCCTGATCGCCCGCCGCGCGGACCGCCTTCGAGGCCTTCCAGTTGGTGAGGTTCGAGCCGGTCAGGTCGGCGGAGCCGCCGAGCAGTTCCGGCAGCGCGGCCGCGAGACCTTCGATGGTGTTCTGCGAGGCCTTGCGGGTTGCAATGGTCTCGCCCTTCTGGTTCGCGTCCTCGATGATCTTCGCCGCGGCTTCCGCCCAGTTGGCCGGCAGTTCGCCGCTCATGCGACGCGTGAACTCGGCGGCTTCGGCGGCGTACTTCGCGCGGTAGGCGTCGAACGCCTTGTTCCATTCGGTTTCCGCGTGCTTGCCCTGCTCCTTCGCGTCCCACGCGGCATACACGTCCTGCGGGATCTCGAACGGACCGTAGTTCCAGCCGATGGCCGCGCGCGTCGCCGCGATTTCCTTGTCGCCGAGCGGCGCGCCGTGTGCGTCGTGGCCGCCCGCCTTGGTCGGCGCGCCCTTGCCGATCACCGTGCGGCAGCAGATCAGCGTGGGCTTGTCCGACTTCTTCGCGGCCGCGATGGCGGCGTCGACGGCATCGACGTCATGACCGTCCACCGCGCGGATCACGTTCCAGCCGTAGGACTCGAAGCGCTTCGGGGTGTCGTCGTGGAACCAGTGCTCGACGTGGCCGTCGATGGAAATGCCGTTGTCGTCGTACAGCGCGATCAGCTTGTTCAGCTTCAGCGTTCCGGCCAGCGAGCAGGCTTCGTGCGAAATGCCTTCCATCAGGCAGCCGTCGCCGAGGAAGACGTAGGTGTGGTGATCGACGATCTTCGCGTCCGCCTTGTTGAACTCGGCGGCGAGCAGCGCCTCGGCCAGCGCCATGCCGACCGCGTTGCCGACGCCCTGGCCGAGCGGGCCGGTGGTCGTCTCGACGCCCGGCGTCATGCCCACTTCGGGGTGGCCCGGCGTCTTCGAATGCAACTGGCGGAAATTCTTCAGTTCGGCGAGCGGCAGGTCGTAGCCGGTGAGGTGCAGGAGCGAGTACAGCAGCATCGAGCCGTGACCGTTCGAGAGCACGAAACGGTCGCGGTCGAACCAGTGCGGATTCACCGGATTGTGCTTCAGATGGCGCGACCACAGCGCGACGCCGATTTCGGCCATGCCCATCGGCATGCCGGGGTGGCCGGAATTGGCTTGTTGAACGGCGTCCATGGCGAGCGCGCGGATTGCGTTGGCCATGTTTTTGGCCACAGGGGCGGTCTGGCTGGAAGTCGGGGTCGTCATGTCGAGTCTGGGCAGGTCCTGGAAAGATCCGCAGTGCTTCTCTGGCTGGATGTCTCACTCGCGCCGGACCCGCGGCACACAACGTTTTCAGGACCGGAACGACGAGAAACGACGAGGATCGGGAGGCCGTCATTCTAACAGACCGGTCCGTCCGCCGAGCGGCCATGGGAGCCGCGGACCCGGCGCGAACCCGCTTGTGCGGCCGCGGGCATGTTCCATGCAAAACACGGTCCGCGCGTTGCGTTCCTGAGCGTCGTCGTCACCACGCACGGGTAAAGACCCCGCGACATTACACGCTCCGGCGCGCACGCAACGGACGTTCATCAGGCGAAATCCGTCCGGCGCGGCGCATGACTGCCCGTCGTCGCCCGGTTTCCCGCGGCCGATTGATCGTACGGCTTCATGGCAGAATGTCTTACCACCCGCAGCAGCAAGGCTTCAAGGAGTGTTTCCGATGACCGACCCTCGCCCGGCCGACGTGCCCTGGCTGACTCCGTATCTCACGGTGCGCGACGCGCGCGTGAGCATCGCGTTCTATGAAAAGGCGCTGGGCTTCACCGTGCGCGACAGCGTGAACGACGACGGCACGATCATCCACGTGGAGATGATGTATCGCGGGCAGTTGATCGTGATGTTCGCGCCCGAGGGCGCGTACGGTTCGCAGGCGCGCACGCCGAAGACCGCGGGACACATGGCGCCGCAGTCGTTCTATCTGTATGTGGACGACGTCGACGCCACCTTTCAGCTGGCGCTCGCCGTCGGCGCGAAGCCGCTGATCGAGCCGCAGGACCAGTTCTGGGGCGACCGTTTCGCGCAATTCGAGGATCCGGACGGCTACCGCTGGGCCATTGCTCGCCATCTGGGCTGAGCCTCTCCAGGCATTTCCACTATCCGCGGGCGCACCGGTCCGCGATCGACCCTCCATGCCACGTTTTCATGTCGACGGCCCGCTCTCGCCGGGCCAAACCTTCTCGCTCCCCGACGCCGTCGTGCGCCACGTCCACGTGCTGCGCCTCCAGACGGGCGACGTCATTACCCTGTTCGACGGCGCCGGCGGCGAATATCGGGCCGAACTGGTCGATATCGCCAAGCGCGCGGCGCTCGCGCGCATCGACGAACATCGCGACCGCGAAGCCGAACCGCCCTATCGCGTGATCCTTGCGCAAGGCATCGCGGGCGGCGACAAGATGGACTGGCTCATCGAGAAGGCCGTGGAACTAGGCGTCGCGGGCATTGCGCCGCTGACGGCCGAGCGCGGCGTCGTGCGTCTCGCCGGCGAGCGGGCGCTGCGGCGTCAGGCGCACTGGCAGGCGCTGACGCGCGCGGCCTGCGAGCAGTGCGGCCGGAATCGTGTGCCGGAAGTCGCTCCGCCGCGCGATCTCGACGTTTGGCTCGCCGATCTCCCCGTCGCAACCGAAGGTGAACTGCGCCTGCTGCTGTCGCCGCGCGCCGAAGTGAGCTTCGCTGCGCTGCCCGTCGAACCGCCGAATGGCGCGGTTACGCTGCTGATCGGCCCGGAAGCGGGCTTCTCACCTGCGGAAGAGCAGACGATTGTCGATGCCGGCTTCGCAACGCTCGGGCTCGGCCCGCGCGTGCTGCGCACCGAGACGGCCGGGATCGCGGTACTCGCGGCGCTGGCGGCGCGCTGGGGCGGCTGGTGAAGCGCGGGCTGCGTCCACATAAGCAATCAGCCCGATGAACGCGGCGCGCTCATCGGGCTGACTGGCTGAGGACGGACAGAAACCGCAGCGGACTTACACGAAGGAGTAGAAGACGCGGAACGCCACCTTGCGCTCGGCCCAGAATTCAGCGGCGTCGCGGAAGACATCGAGCAGCACTTCGCGCCCTTCCTTGTCGAACTTCTGCGCGATGGGAAGCTGCTCCAGCACGATCACGAACCCAGGCTGCGAACCCGCCTTGTGGACGAGCTCGGTCAGCGAATCATAGAGTGCGTCGTAATTCTTGCCGAAGTGCTTCGGAAACAGGAACGACGTGGCGATCGTTTCCAGTATTTCCTGCTTGCTCTGTGCCTGGCCGAGGTACGCGTAGAGAAAATGCTGGCCGAGGCGATTGGCCTCGTCGGCCAGATCCTGCACGCGAAACGCGCGGATGGACTGGACGATGTTCGGCCGCACCGTGGCGAACATCGCTTCCGCATCTTCTTCATGCAGGTGAGGCGCATGGGACTCGTCGGGACTGGTCTCGTCGCCGGGTCTGTTGTCGTGTTCTGTCATGCGTAGCCGCAATACTCGCTGGAACAGGTTGCCATCGCCGGTGGCGAAAAGATCACTCGCGACGCTGTGATCGTGCGCGTAGATGCTGTCGCTCATGCCGTTAATCCCTGGTTAATCCGTAATGCGTTTGAAACTGGTGTAGTGATCGTCCGTGTAGAAGCACTCGCCGATCTGCCTGCGTGGTCCGCCACATACGATGCGGCGCGCGCCGCGGTCCCTCGCGCGCGGGGTGGGAACCGTGTATTCGTGGTAGTAGCCACGCGGATGCCGGGGAAGCACACGCTCGCGATTGCCGAACACGACGCCGTCCATCTCGTAAGGGAACGGCCCGCCCGCCTCGATGAGCCGCAGGGTGGTGGCCGCCTGCTTCGGCAACTGAGCGATCCGGACGGTGGCCAGGCCGTCCTGACCTGACGCGGCCGGCCCACTTTGCCCGCTCGGCCCGACTGGCTGTGCCTGGCGAACCGCTTCCGCCGGCTGAACCGGCGCCGGGGTAGCGGACGCGACCGGTTCCTGGGAATGGCTGCGCGGCTCGTCCTTGCCGCACCCGACGAGAACGATGCTCAAGCCGAGCAAGCAGGAAAAAGCCCAGACGCGCCTCACGAAACGATTGTCCCCGCGTTGAACCGAGATCTGGCGACCATTAAAGGTGTAAGGGTATCGCTAATAACAGGGCGAATCAATGTTCGCTCCGAAATCAGAAATTTTTCCCGGAAAAGCGGACATCGGGCGCTTCGACAAGTTTGAGCTTCGGCCGCAATTTAGCCTTATTCTGAGTGAAATTTATCTTCGACGAGATAATAATCAATGCCTGTGGGACTCGAGACCTCTGGACAAGCCGCCTCACTTGTCGCCAGTCTCCCGGCACGCGCTCGGCCGACAGTCTTGCATTTTTGGTGAAAGACAGCCTCGCATTTCGCCTGGGCGTGCCGCGCTTCCTTTGCGGCACGCCTTTTTTTTGGTCGTGCGCATCCCTTTCCCCTTCCCGCAGCCCTTGCGATACACCCCACCTGACTGTTGCGTTATTTGACCGTGTTTGACATTTAGCGCGCACCACGTCCGGGATAATTTCACCCGACGCGCTTCCACTGACGCGCCCGACCCGGCGAACGGTCTCGCCAGCCTCACGCCACGCAACTCCCGATCTACACTGAACGCAGTGAAACCCTGCGCGGCCACCGTCCTGCATAGCCCAATGACTGCATCGAATCGCCATTCGCCAGCCAGCACGGTCGAAGTCTTCCAGGCTTTCCTGCGCAACGCGCTGAGCGCGCAACAGCGGAACGAATCCATCGTCCGCGACACCTGGCTTGACGCCGCGCGACACCTGTTTCCCATCGACGGCGCGTCCGTCGGCGGGCTGCTTCAGCGGCTGGCCGCGGAGCAACGGCTCGCCGATGCGGAAGCCATCGCGCGCACGCTCGCGCAACTCGAGCCCCACAGCGCGCTCACGCAGTTCAATCTGGGGCTGGCGCTGCAGTTCGCGAACCGCCACGACGAAGCGATTGCGCCGTATCGCGACGCACTGGCCATCGATCCCGACCTGCACAGCCTGCGCAACAACCTCGCCGCCGCGTTGCTCGACCGGGATCCGGCGTCGTCGGAAGCGGCCCGGCTGCTCGAAGCCGCGCTCGCGCACGATGCGCGCGATGCCAACCTGTGGGTCAATCTCGCGAAAGTACGTCTGGCGCGCTTCGACCTCCCGGGCTCGCTCGCGGCGAGCGAACAGTCCGTCAGGCTGGCGCCGGACGATCCGGTCGTCGTCAGCAATCACGGACAGAAGCTGCGCGAAGCCCAGCGCTGGGACGACGCCGAGCACTACGCCACCCGGGCGCTGCAGCTCGCCCCCGAGAACGCCGGGAATCGCTCGAACCTGGGCATGCTGCACCTCTTGCGCGGGAACTACGCCGCCGGATGGCCGGAACACGAGGCCCGCTGGGACGGCTCGAAGGAACTGGCCGGCAAACGGCCGGTGTTCGCCGGGCCCGCATGGACCGGCCAGCCGCTCGCGGGCAAGACGCTGCTGCTCTGGGGCGAGCAAGGGATGGGCGATCTGCTTCAGTTCTGCCGCTACGTGCCGCTGCTCGCCGAGCGTGTGCATCGCGAGGGCGGCCGGCTCGTGTGGAACTCCTTTCCGCAGATGGCCTGGTTGATCGGTCGCACGCTGGCCCGCTTCGTCGACGACTTCACCCTGGGCGGCGGGCTGGAGTCGTTGCCGCCCTTCGACTATGAAGTGTCGATGGTCACGCTCCCGTTCGTCTTCGATACCCGCGAGGACACGATTCCATCGCAGGTGCCTTATTTGCAGGCCGATCCGGCAGCCGTCGATGGCTGGCGCGCGCGCCTTGCGGGAGAAACGCGTCTGAAGGTCGGGCTGACCTGGACCGGCAGCCGCACGCACCAGCGCAATCCGTTTCGTCGCGTGGGACTGGAACGGCATGAAGCGTATCTGCGCGACCTCGACAACGTCGCGTTCTATTCATTGCAGCCCGATGCCGCCGCGGACGTCGCCGCCGCGCGTTCCGCCGGGTTCGACATCGCCGATCATACGGGCGAGTTGAAGAGCTTTGACGACACGGCGGCGTTCATCGGCGCGCTCGATCTCGTGATTTCGGTCTGCACGTCGGTGGCGCATCTGAGCGGCGCGCTGGGACAGCGCACGTGGGTGCTGCTCGACGTCAATCCGCATTGGGTCTGGCTGCTCGATCGCCCGGACAGTCCCTGGTATCCGACTGCCACGCTGTATCGGCAAAACCGGTTCGCAGAGTGGAAACCGGTGTTCGAACGGCTCCGCCATGACCTCGAGACGCTCGCGGCCCAGCGTGTCGAAGTCTGCTGAGCATGCCTGGCGACACGGCGCGTGAGGCATGCCCGGCCTTGCACGATCATGTTCAGTCCGCGTGAGCCTCGACGCCGGTCGCCTCGATCACGACGCGTCGATTCTGCGCCCGTCCTTCGGCGGTCGCGTTGGATGCCACCGGCGACATGGGGCCAAACCCCCGTACGTCGTAGGCCTCGGCGCGCATGCCGTGCGCCGTCAGATAGCCCTGCACCGACCGCGCCCGCGCTTCCGACAAACTTTCATTGGCCGCCAGGGTGCCCGTCGAATCGGTATAGCCCGCGATGTTCAAGCGCTTGACGCGGTTATTCCGGTTCGCCTCGATGAAAGCATCCAGCTTGGCTCGCGCGCTTGCGTCGAGCTGCGCGCTGTTTGTGTCGAAGTTCGCGCCAGACAGTTCGGTCAAGCTCGTTTTCTGAACGGGACTGACCGCGGCGACGGGCTCGCGCAATGGAGCCGGCCGCCTGGCCGCATCGTCGCACATGAAGGTCAGATCGCGCGGATCGTTCTTCCCCTTGCCATCGCTCGACAAGGCGTCAACGGACTCGACCAGGAGGACCTTCTCGCCCTTGCAAATCTGCTGCGCGTGCCTTGCGCATGTTTCGCTGCTTCCGAACAGCCCCTCACACTGGACTCGCCAGGCTTGCTCGCCTGAGCTCAGTGTCACCAGTTCGGTGTTGGTCATCGGTGAGGAATAGCTCGTGCAGCCTGCAAAAACGGCCGCGACCAGCCCTACCAGTAGAAGTTGAATGTTCATGATTTGAGTTGGAACCCTGGAAGTTTTCATTCGTGTCACGCCGGTCAGGCGAGCGGCTCGCGCCGCCCGCCTGACCGGCCGCGCGTTACCACTGATAGGACGCACCCCCGCCCACCGCCGTGCCCGCCGAACTCACGCCCGCACCGATCTTCACCTTGATGTTCTGCGTAATGCGTGCCGAGGCACCAAGGGCTGCGGCTTGATAGCCCTTGTAGTTGGCCGTACCGACGCCGACTGCGATGGTCTTGCCCTGATCGACGTCCGGGATCATCGTCAGCGCCGTGGCAGCGGCAACGCCCGAATAGGCGCTGCGTGCGACTGCCGAGATCTGGTCGCCCAGCACGTTGAATTGCTGGTTCGTGTACGCGTTGGCCTGGTTGACGCCTTGCGCGACGCTCTGGTTCAGCTGGTTCAGATTCACCGCATCGGTCCCTTGCGTGCCGGCCGCGACGTTGGTGATCTGACGCTCGCTGCCCACCGCGCCGACTGAGACCGTATTGTCTCGATCCGCCACGGCGTTGGCCCCGAGCGCGACGGCGTTCCCCGCCGGTGCGGTTGCGTTGGCGCCGATCGCGGCCGAGTTTCCCCCCTGCGCCGTCGCGCCGAAGCCGACCGCCACGGCCCCCGCTCCGGTCGCGCTGGCGCTAGGTCCGATCGCGGCCGCGTGCGTGCCGGTGGCGACGGAAGCCTCCGTCGTCCGATCGCCGTTGATTGCAATGAACGGACTGCTTGCGTTCTGCGCGATGTTCGCGACCTTGCCGATGGCTTCGTTCAATTGATCGAGATTGACGGCATCGCTGGCGTTGAGGCCGTAGGCCACGTTATGAACCGCCGTGCCGCCCGTGTTCGTCGCGGCGTTGTAGGCGGGACCGGAAAGCGTCAGGCTGCTCGGGTTCGGCGTGCCGTTCGCGTTAGCGTCGTACTTCACGACCGAGTTGCCCAGGTTGCCCGCCGCGTTCGTGATGTTCGTCACTTCGGTCTGAAGGCTGCTCACGGCCTGGTTTGTCGCATTGAGCTGCGAGCCGTTCACGGCGTCCGTCGAGGTGGCCGAAACACGGCCGGCCGCAACGTTCGTGAGCGTGCGCTCGTAACCCGCCGAGCCGACACTCACCGTGCCGACCGGCGCGGTCCCAGCGAACGCGTAGTTCACTCCATTGATGTCGATGCTGGGGGTCGCCACTGCGCTGGACGAGACCGACTTCGAGCCCAGCGCGACGTCGTTCGCGTTCGCCGACACCGCCCCGGAACCAATCGCCACTGAGTCGACGCCCGTCGCCGTCGAGCCCGCTCCCGTGCTGTTGGCGTGGAAGTACGTCGAGCCGGTTGTGTTGAGGCCGTTTATCGAATTGAGTGCGTTACTGATGTCGGTTGCGTTCCGGTCGATCGCCTGGTTCGAGGCGTAGAGTTCCGAGCCGTTCACGGCGTCCGTCGAGGTGGCCGAAACACGGCCGGCCGCAACGTTCGTGATCGTGCGCTCGGCGCCCGCTGAGCCGACGCTCACCGTGCCAACCGGCGCGGTTCCAGCGAACGCGTAGTTCACTCCGTTGATGTCGATGCTGGGGGTCGCCACTGCGCTGGACGAGACCGACTTCGAGCCCAGCGCGACGTCGTTCGCGTTCGCCGACACCGCGCCGGAACCGATCGCGACCGAATCGAGGCCCGTCGCCGTCGAATCCGCGCCCGTGCTGTTGGCGTGAAAGTATTTCGTGCCCGTGGCGGAAATGCTGTTGATGGAGTTGACCGCGTTGCTGATGTCGGTGGAGTTCTGATCGATCGCCTGATTCGATGCGTTCAGTTGCGAGCCATTGACGGCGTCCGTCGACGTGGGTGACAAGCGGCCCGCTGCAACATTCGTGATCGTGCGCTCGTTACCCGCTGAACCGACGGAAACCGTACTCGTCGCGTTGGTTCCCGCGAACGTGTAGGTATTGCCGCTGATCGTCGCGTTCGGGGTGTTGACCACTGCGTCCGTCGTCGAAACGGCGCCAAGCGCCACGTCCCTCGCATTGTTCGCGACTGCGCCCGAACCCAGCGCGAGCGAACCTAACCCGCCGGCACTGGCCGTCGACCCCAGGGCTACCGAGACAACCCCGGTCGCCTGCGCTCCAGCACCGAGCGCCGTTGAGCTGAGGCCCGACGCGATTGAACTTGCTCCCAACGCGGTTGCCGCGAAGCTCGAAGCCGCCGCGCTGACGCCATATGCGACTGTATCGGCGCCGTTCGCCGTCGCCAGCGAGCCAACTGCGAGAGCGGTGTCGTTCCCTCCAGGGGCGCCGCTGGCATAGGATCCCTGGCCAATCGCTATCGCGGCAGGCGTCAACGCCTGAGCCGTATTCGATATCGCAACCGTGTTCAACCCCGCCGCCGTCGCTTTCGGGCCGATCGCGACGGCTGACCCCGCGCCAGACGCGGTCGCTTGAATTCCGATGACTATCGAATTGTCCGCTGAAGCCGCCGCAGTCGGTCCGATGGCGATGGAGCTCTGGCCAGATGCGGTCGCCAGAAGTCCGAACGCCGCCGAGCCCGCCCCCGTTGCCGACGCATGCGATCCCATTGCCGTGGACCCATCACCAGATGCAGTCGCCGCATTCCCCACGGCCAACGATTCCGCTCCTGAAGCCAGCGCCGCCGAGCCAATCGCAACTGCGTCGCCCCCCGCAGCGGTCGAGTCGGGGCCGGTGCTGTTGGCGTGGAAATACTTCGCACCCGTCGTGTTGATGCTGTTGATGGAGTTGACCGCGTTGCTGATGTCGGTGGAGTTCTGATCGATCGCCTGATTCGATGCGTTCAGTTGCGAGCCATTGACGGCGTCCGTCGACGTGGGTGACAAGCGGCCCGCTGCAACATTCGTGATCGTGCGCTCGTTACCCGCTGAACCGACGGAAACCGTACTCGTCGCGTTGGTTCCCGCGAACGTGTAGGTATTGCCGCTGATCGTCGCGTTCGGGGTGTTGACCACTGCGTCCGTCGTCGAAACGGCGCCAAGCGCCACGTCCCTCGCATTGTTCGCGACTGCGCCCGAACCCAGCGCGAGCGAACCTAACCCGCCGGCACTGGCCGTCGACCCCAGGGCTACCGAGACAACCCCGGTCGCCTGCGCTCCAGCACCGAGCGCCGTTGAGCTGAGGCCCGACGCGATTGAACTTGCTCCCAACGCGGTTGCCGCGAAGCTCGAAGCCGCCGCGCTGACGCCATATGCGACTGTATCGGCGCCGTTCGCCGTCGCCAGCGAGCCAACTGCGAGAGCGGTGTCGTTCCCTCCAGGGGCGCCGCTGGCATAGGATCCCTGGCCAATCGCTATCGCGGCAGGCGTCAACGCCTGAGCCGTATTCGATATCGCAACCGTGTTCAACCCCGCCGCCGTCGCTTTCGGGCCGATCGCGACGGCTGACCCCGCGCCAGACGCGGTCGCTTGAATTCCGATGACTATCGAATTGTCCGCTGAAGCCGCCGCAGTCGGTCCGATGGCGATGGAGCTCTGGCCAGATGCGGTCGCCAGAAGCCCGAACGCCGCCGAGCCCGCCCCCGTTGCCGACGCATGCGATCCTATTGCCGTGGACCCATCACCAGATGCAGTCGCCGCATCCCCCACGGCCAACGATTCCACTCCGGAAGCAAGTGTGTGATCGAGCGTCTCCACACCCATATTGCCCACGGCGATGGCACCCGTCCCACTCGACGTTGCAGCTCCCCCAATTGCAACCGCTCCGTTGGTGCCGATAGCCGTCCCGCCATCGACCGAACCGGCATTGGCCGTATCCGCCATCGACAGCACTCCTCCCAGCAGGACGACCGCATAGGCCGCTGCAATCTTGCTGCTCGCTTTCTTTCCCCGTGCCTTTGCCGATTCCGCCACCGCGACCCACGTGCCGGTGGTCTCGTTCCACACTGTCCGATATGTCTTATTCATTTGTATGCCTAAGTCTTCAATAATGTTGCTGATACTTCATATCCGCAACGCGAGGTTCTTCAATGTCCAGGCGCTTCCTGCCGGAATCCCCTGATGCGTCGAGCGATGCATGCCGATGCGCCGCGGTCACTGGCGCGCCATGTCGGCTTTCGGCATCACTGATTGCGCAAGCTCCCACTCTTGCTATCGCGCTTCACCCACCCTCCCCTATAGCGACTGCAGCGTTGCGGATCGACGGCGATGTCCAGGAATCCGGTCTGACCGAAACCGGCGTCCCTGGTGATGCCGCCCGTGAATTCACTCGCGTCCTTGAAGCGTCATGTGCGACGAGACGGCTCGCCACGCGCCGTCGCGGCGCACGAACACATCGGTGAAAGAGAACAGGAGCGCCGCCGGCTGACCGGACTGACTGAACCGGTTGGTCCCCGTGACGATTGCGGTGTCGCCGTAGGTCCTGACCTTCATGTCCTGCAATTGCTGCGTGGATCCCACAGGCGGCGGCGCTGCGCTCAATGCTTCGGCCTTGTCCCGGCGGCGCCCGTTGCTGAGCGTCTCGACGAACGAAGGGTCGAGAATCCGGTCGAGCGTCGCGATATCCCTGCTCGCGGTGGCCTGAACCCAGACGTTCTCGAGCGATTCGAGCGCCGCGGAATCGCCTGGCATTTGCGCCATGCATTGCATGCTGGCCAATGCAAGCGACATCGAGACAAACCATTTCTTGCGTGCAACACAAGGTTTCATGACGTGGGCTCCAATACAGCCGTTACTGCGAACCAGCGATAAAAACGCTCGTTCTGCAAATGACTTCTGGCTTTCGGATCAAGCTTTCGGCAATAGCTCGCCCGCGCCGCCGAACGAGTGAGATCGTCGGCCGCGTGCGTGCAAGCGCGTTGCGTTCAAAGCGGCGGTCGCGTCACTGAGCGAACAGGATGCGACATATGGCAATTCCCCTGAATCGCCATATGATTTGTTATCCGAAATTTATATGCGAATATTTACCTAAGATAATCTGTTTGGCGTTGAAGCCGCTGTGTTTTCTCCCCGGGTGTCTCCGCTTTTATTCGCAGCGAAAAGTTTTAGCAGGAAACGTCATGGGTCAACATCGTGTTGACCTCGATTTTCGACGGAGTATTCGGTTGCAAACGAAGCACACCTTGCTCGCGCCACATACGTTGAAACGCACGCTCCATTCCTCGTGCGAAGCGCGCACCGTCCATCAATGCAGAACGTTCCATCATCGTTCTCAGTTCAGAGCGGAGCTTGCGCAAGCGACTCAGATCCTGGGCCGCCTCCACTGCCTTTTCAATGAAGCTCTCTTCCGAATCCGCAATCCATTCCGGCATGCTCAGGTTCGACAGCAACGCATGTCCCGCGCGGCTTGCCGGCGTCTGGCCGGTCATCGTGAGAACCGGCACGCCCATCCACAGGGCGTCGAGACTCGTGGTGTGGCCGTTGTATGGAAACGTATCGAGCACGATGTCGATCTCGAGATACGTGTCCATATAACGCTCGCGCGGACGGTAATCGACGAAGTACAGTCGCGATGCCTCGACCCCCGCCGCTTCGAACTTCGCCACCACCTCCTCCCGCGCGCGCCCCCAGGCAAGCAGAAGCATCAGCGTCGAGCCAGGAATGCGCCGCATCGCCTCGGCCCAGAGTGAAAAAGTCCGGTCAGTGAGCTTGCACGGATTGTTCAGGCATCCGAACGTGATATGTCCCTTGTCGTCTGCGGGAAGCGTGTTCACATGGTGCGACAGATTAAGCGGCGCGTAGCACCAGAACGTATCGGGCAGGCGAATCGATGTTTCGCTATAGCAATCATCCCGGTTCGAATCGGCCGGATCGAGCCATGGATCGGTCAGTCGATACTCGATTGCGCTGCTTCCCGTCGTCCCCGGATAAGCCAGCCAGGCCACCTGAACCGGCGCGGGCTTTCGCGCAAAGAGCTGGGGACGTCCGCCCGCCATGTGCATGGTCAGGTCGACCAGAATGTCGATGCGATCGTCCCTGATCTGCCGGGCGAGTTGTTCGTCGTCGAGCGTGTGGGCATCGCGCCACGCATCCGCGAGATGCGCGATCTCGTCGGTGATGCGATCACGGATTTCGACGCTCGAATAACAAAAGATTTCGACCGCGCGATGATCGTGATTACGCAACAGCGGCAACATGAACAGCGACTGGCAATGGTCGCGAAAGTCCGGTGAGACGTAGCCGATGCGCAAGCGCCGTTCGGGAGCCGGATCATTCCGGTACGGCACCGCCGCAGCGACAAGCCGGGCTTCGAACCGGGCGGCGAAGCGCCGGCCTTCTTCTAGCACGTCATAACCCGCCTCGCTGACGAAGCTGAGCGCGTAGACCAGATTGGAATGGGCAATCAGACAGTCGGGATCGATCTCGATGGCGCTGCGAAAGCAGTTCAACGCCTCCCCGATGTTTCCCGAGTTCTTCGCCAGCAACACAGTGCCCAACCCGACGTGCGCGGCAGCGAGACGCGGCTGCAATTCGAGCACCCGGCGCGTGAGCACTTCGGCCTCGTCGAGCTTGCGGAGATTTTTAAGGAAAGCCCCGAAGTTGAAAAGCGCGCCCCAATGATTCGGGTCCACTTCGAGCGCGTGCCCGTACGCGGCCTCGGCGGCTTCGGTGCGGCGCGTTTCCGCGAGGATATTGGCGAGATTGATCAGCGCGAGCACGAAACGCGGGCTCAGTTCGATTGCACGACGCAACAGCGCTTCCGCTTCGTCGAAACGGCGTTTTTCCGCCAGCAGACTGCCGAGTGCATTCAATGTCCCGACATTGTTCGGCGACAATTGCAGCGACATGCGAAATGTATCGATGGCCTCATTCGAACGGCCGAGCTCATTCAAAAGCCGCGCAAGCATTTCGCTTGCACCCGCGAATTGCGGATCGGCTCGCAATGCGTGACGCAAGGCCTGCTCGGCTTCCACTTTTCGACCCGTCTCCTTGAAAAGGGAACCGAGATTGCACAGCGCCTGTGCAAAGCCAGGCCGAATCTCCAGCGCGTGACGAAATGCAGATTCGGCATCGTCGAACATTCTTTGTTCGGCCAGTACCGATCCCAGACTATTGAGCGCTTCAGGCCAATTCGGACGCAGCACGATTGCACGGCGTAGTTGCTCGAGCGCATCGGCGCTATTGCCGAGCCGGGAAAGCAGTTTTCCGAAATTGAAGCGGTAATCAGCCGAGTTCGGATCGAGTTCGACCGCGCGCTGAAACGCTGTCTTTGCGTCTTCCAGCTGATTCTGGTCCTCGTGCAGCCGCGCCAGATTGAAATGGGCGATGGCGAAATCGGGATGGATAACCAGTGCGCGACGCTGCGCGTTCATCGCTTCCTCATAACGCTTTTGCGCTCTCAGCGCCAACCCGAGATCGGATTCTCCCGCCGCGGTTTGCGTGATGGAAAGCGAGATCTGAATGAGCGATTCCGCTTTGGACGGATCGCCATCCAGCAGATGAAGCACTCCCAGAAGATGATTGGCTTCGCAATGCCGCGGTGCTTCGCTCAGGATGCCTCTGCATTGGATAGCGGCCTGCACACGGTCACCCGAGCGAAAGCATTCCAACGCAGTTTCGAAAGATTGTGAGGTGGCGAGTGCGGTGGCTTGCACGTCGGGCTTCCCTATATTGATTTGTATTGCGACCGCGCAGCGGAACAGCGACTCCGCTGAATTGCGCTTGCACTAGTGAGGTGCGAGATCCACGCAATGTTACAACAATCAACTTATTGTTAGGAAGGCGATTCAAGTCCTATTTAGTCCTTCCCTTCTATTTTCTCAGGACTCGATTGAAATAATGCACAAATCTATTTCATTAAATTGAATTCGAAGTACGCAGGCCACTTTTCTGGTTATCCTGAAAACCTTCGATTCGGATTTTCAGAATGATGTATTACTCGGTATCCTGATCGGTCTCGATTTTCAAAAAGGGGAATTGAAAGGATTTTGGTGAATGCGATGTTTGAATAACAGGCTTCAAACAGTGGATTAAATCGGTTGGTGAATTGCAGACGGGCGGCATGCGCCGGCCGCCTGCAATCCAGCCTTGCATTACCACTGATAGGATGCGCCTCCGCCCACCGCCGTTCCTGCGGCACTGACGCCGGCGCCAAGTTTCAGCTTGACGTTCGCTGTTACGCGCGCAGAAGCGCCCAGCGCAGTTGCCTGATAGCCCTTGTAATTGGCGGTGCCGATGCCGACCGCGATGGTCTTGCCTGGATCGACGTCCGGAATCATCGACAAAGCCGTCGCCGCTGCCACGCCGGCATAGGCGCCGCGCGCCACGGAACTCACCTGGCTGCCGAGCGCGGTGATCTTCTGATCCGTATAGGCGTTCGCCCGGTTCAAGCCCTGCGAGAAGCTCTGATTCATCTGGCCCAGATTCACGGCGTCGGTGTCCTGGGTGCCGGCCGCCACGTTCGTGATCTGGCGCTCTTCACCCGCAGCGCCGACCGACACCGTGTTGTCGCGGTCCGCGACCGATCTGGCGCCCAGCGCCACCGAATTCGCCGCTGACGCATGGGCGCCCGAGCCGACCGCCGTCGCACGTGCTCCGCTCGCGCTGGCAAGCGCGCCCATCGCGGTCGAATGCGTGCCGGTTGCGGCGGCGCTTTCCGTGTCGCGATTGCCCTCGGCGGCCATGAACGGGTTGTTGGCCGCGTTCGCCACGTTGGTCACGGCGCCGATCACCTCGTTCAACTGACTCACGTTCACGGCATCGCCGCCATTGACGCCGTATGCCACGTTGTGGATGGCGGTGCCTCCGGTGTGTGTCGAGCTGTCGTAGGCGCCGCCGCTCAGCGTGATGCTGCTGGTATCCGGCGTGCCGTCCGCGCGGGTGTCGTATTTCACGGAGGCGTTGTTGAGCGCGTTGACGTCGGTCGAGATGTTCGAGACTTCCGTCTGCAGGCTGCTGACCGCCTGATTGGTCGCGTGGAGCTGCGAACCGTTCACGGCGTCCGTCGAGGTGGCCGAGATGCGGCCGGCCGCGACGTTCGTGATGGTGCGTTCAGCGCCCGCCGAGCCGACGCTCAACGTGCCGACCGGAGCCGAACCGGCAAACGCGTAGTTGATGCCGTTGATGGCGATGCCCGCCGTCGCGACGGCCTCCGACGTGATCGAGTTCGAACCGAGCGCGATGCTGTTGGCATGAGTCGCCGCCGCGCCCTGACCGATGGCGATGGCATCGAGACCGGTGGCCATCGAGTCGTCTCCGGTGCTGTTCGCATGGAAGTACTTCGTGCCCGTGGCGACGATGGTGTTGATCGAGTTGACCGTGTTGCTGATGTCGGCGGTGTTCTGGTCGACGGCCTGATTGGTCGCGAAGAGTTGCGAGCCGTTCACGGCATCGGTCGAGCTGGCGGAGAGGCGGCCTGCGGCGACATTCGTGATGGTGCGTTCCGCGCCCAACGAACCCACCGATAACGTGCTCTGCGCATCGCTGCCCGCGAACGTGTAGTCCTTGCCGCCGATCGTCGCGCCGGCGGTGTTCACGACAGCCTCCGTGGTCGAGTTCGCACCGAGCGCGATGTCGTTTGCGTTGGCCGCGACCGCGCCCTGCCCGATGGCGACCGAGTCGAGACCGAGGGCTGTCGAATCCTCTCCGCTGCTGTTCGCGTGGAAGTACTTCGTGCCCGTGGCGACGATCGTGTTGATCGAGTTGACCGTATTGCTGATATCCGCGGTGTTCTGATCCACGGCCCGGTTCGTCGCGAAGAGTTGCGAACCGTTCACCGCATCGGTCGAGCTGGCGGAGAGGCGGCCTGCGGCGACATTCGTGATGGTGCGTTCCGCGCCCAACGAACCCACCGATAACGTGCTCTGCGCATCGCTG
>NZ_JARUXQ010000001.1:2744538-2845576 GCF_031451265.1 Caballeronia sp. LZ033
CCCGATGGCGACCGAGTCGAGACCGAGGGCTGTCGAATCCTCTCCGCTGCTGTTCGCGTGGAAGTACTTCGTGCCCGTGGCGACGATCGTGTTGATCGAATTGACCGCATTGTTGATGTCAGCGGCGTTCTGGTTGATTGCCTGATCGGCCGCGAAGAGTTGCGAGCCGTTGACGGCATCGGTCGAGCTGGCGGACAGGCGGCCCGCGGCGACATTCGTCACCGTGCGTTCCGCGCCCGACGAACCCACGGATAGCGTGCTCCCCGCGTTGCTGCCCGCGAACACGTAGTCCTTGCCGCCGAGCGTCGCGCCGGCGGTGTTCACCACGTTCGCCGTCGTCGAGTTGGCGCCGAGCGCGATGTCGTTCGCGTTGCTTGCCTTGGCGCCCGACCCCAGCGCGACCGACTTCGCACCGGCCGCGTTGCTGTTGCCGCCGAGCGCCGTCGCGCCGCTGGTCGCCAAGGCGCCATAGCCCATTGCCACCGCGAACTGTCCGGTGGTGCCTCCGCCCGTCGCACTGGCATAGCCGCCCACGGCGGTATCGCCGATATTTCCGGACCTGGAGTGGTTGCCGAGCGCCGACGAGAAGCTGCCATTGGCGCTTGCATTCACGCCGACCGCCGTGGCGCCGTCGCCGCCGCTTCCGGTCGCCTGCGCCATGCCGCCAATCGCCAGATCGCCATTGACCGACGTGGTGGCCTGGTATCCGATCGCCACGTTATTACCGCCCAGGGCCGTGGCGCTGGATCCGATCGCGATGGCTTCAAAACCCGAGGCCGTCGAATCCGCTCCCGTGCTGTTCGCGTGGAAGTACTTCGTGCCCGTGGCGACGATCGTGTTGATCGAATTGACTGCGTTGCTGATGTCGGCGGTGTTCTGGTCGATGGCCTGATCCGCCGCGTAGAGTTGCGAGCCGTTGACGGCATCGGTCGAGTTCGACGATACGCGGCCTGCCGCGACGTTCGTCACCGTGCGCTCCGAGCCTGCAGAGCCTACGGATACCGTGCTCCCCGCGTTACTGCCGGCAAACGTGTAGGCCTTGCCGCCGATCGTCGCACCAGTGGTGTTTGTGACTGCGCCCGTGGTGGAGAAGGATCCGAGCGCCACCGAGTTGTTCGTTGACGCGGTGGCTCCGTAGCCAAGCGCCTCCGAAAAGCTTCCAGACGAATTCGCATGTTCTCCGATTGCCACGCCGCCATTGTCAGCGGACACTCGCGAATCGACACCGATTGCCACGCCATTCATCCCGCTCGCCGTGGCCACCGCGCCGATCACGGTGTTGTTGCCATACGCAGCGCTGTTTGCATTGGCCGACATACCGATGGCAATGCTGCGGCCGGTTTGAAAGTCGCCGGCGGACGTTGCAGTCAGCGCCTGCGCGCCCGCGCCGATGGCGATGTTGCTGGGACCGGACGCCCCTCCCGCGCTCGCGCCATTGCCCATCGCTATTGCGTCCTTCGCGTCCGACGATGCGCCCTGCCCGACGGCGATGGCATTCGAGCCTGACGCCACCGAATCCGCGCCCGTGCTGTTCGCGTGGAAGTACATCGAACCCGTGCTCTTGACGTTGTTGATCGCGGTGAATGCGTTGGCGATATCCGTCGTGTTCTGGTTCACGGCCTGATCGGTGGCGAAGATCTGGGAGCCATTCACGGCATCCGTCGAAGTCGCCGACAACTGGCCGGCCGCGACGTTTGTCACCGTGCGCTCGCCGCCCGCCGAACCCACGGATACCGTGCTTCCTGCGTTGCTGCCGGCGAATGTATAGGCTTTGCCGCCGATCGTTGCACCCGTGGTGTTCACCACGGCCGCCGTGGTGGAGTTGGCACCCAATGCGACGCTATTCGTCTCGCTTGCTTTGGCACCGTAGCCCACTGCGGTTGCGCTGCTTGCGCTTGCCGTCGAACGTCCCCCGACCGATGACGCAGCGGTGGCCGAAGAGAGGGTGTTCGCCCCGAGCGCGAGTGCGTTATCGGCCGACGAAGTGGAGTCATAACCCAATACGATTGCTGCATTGACGTTGGCCAGTGCATTCACGCCCAGCGCCATCGTGCCCATCGCAGTGGCTTGCGCATTTCTCCCGATCGCCATGGCGGGATAACCGTACGCGCCACTCGTGGTCGCGTTCAAGCCGATCGCAATGTCCCCGGCGTATCCCGCTGTCGCCGCCTGCCCGATGGCAATCGCATTCGCACCCGCAGCCGTCGAATCCGCGCCTGTGCTGTTGGCATGGAAGTACATCGTGCCCGTGCTCTTGACGTTGTTGATCGCGGTGAATGCGTTGGCGATGTCCGTCGTGTTCTGGTTCACCGCCTGATCGGTGGCGAAGACCTGGGAGCCGTTCACGGCATCCGTCGAAGTCGCCGACAACTGGCCGGCCGCGACGTTTGTCACCGTGCGCTCGCCGCCCGCCGAACCCACGGATACCGTGCTTCCTGCGTTGCTGCCGGCGAATGTATAGGCCTTGCCGCCGATGGTCGCGCCGGTGGAGTTGACGACCGCAGCCGTCGATGAGTTCGCGCCCAGTGCTACGTCGTTCGCATTTCTGGCGTTTGCTCCGAAGCCCAAGGCCGTACCATTGGCTCCCGAAGCGGTGGTCCACGATCCGACTGCCACGCCATCGTTCGCCGACGTCAGAGCCTCGACACCAACAGCGGTCGAGTTAAAGCCGCCGGCGGTCGCTGTGGCGCCGATGGCCGTGTTGTTTCCCCACGAACTGCTTCCCGTGGCGTTCGCCTGATAGCCGATGGCCGTGCTTCGTCCGGTACCGTTGTTGTTGCCGCCGTTGCTTGCCGTTTGCGCCTGCGCTCCACCGCCGATGGCGATGTTGCCCCAGCCGGACGAGCCGCCTGCAACCGCGCCATTACCCATCGCGATGCCGTTCGAAGAGGATGCCGTCGCCGCCTGCCCGATCGCAATTGCATCTGAACCCGATGCCACCGAATCCGCGCCCGTGCTGTTGGCATGGAAATACGTGGTCCCGGCCGACTTCAGGTTATTGATCGACTGGTTCGTCGCGAACAGCTGCGAGCCATTCACCGCGTCCTGACTCGACGTCGTGACGTCGCCCGCTGCCAGGCCCTTGATCTTGTGCGCCGTGCCCGTGCCGCCCAGCACGTTGTTCGCGCCGTTCATGTAAAGGTCGCTCCACGAGTACACGCCGTTCTGGCCATACATCGTCACATAACCCTGCATCACACCGGTGATGAACGCGGGTTCGCTGGTGGTAAAGCCCGCGCCGTTATTGGTGAACAGCCCCCAGCCATTCTGCACACCGCCGGAACTCGGAATCGCGCAAACACCGCTGTTGATGCCGGTGTCCGTGCCGTTCTCGCAAATCTCGATGCCCGCCGCGCCAACAGTTGCCTCCGCCGGCAGACTGCCGCCGCCCAGCGCCATCGCCAGCGAACTCACCGCTGCCGAGATCGCCTTCTGACTGCGCCTGGTTTTTCCCTTGGTGGTTTCGGGAGCCGCCACCCAGTTCCCGGTAGCCTCCGACCAAACAGTGCGGTGCGCCTTATTCATTTTCTGATCCTTATTAATTTGCCCATGGACACGACACGGAGAAAGCGACATGAATCACATCGCCCGGACGACGAAGGACCTTTGCTTCGTTTGATTCCGCTCGCGTGCGGGAACTCGTGTCAGCCGGATCGCATTCCGTCTGGAGTTCGTGCTGGAACATTAAGGTTCAGGACTAATCCCTGAAATGGCACGACTCTTAAAACCTCGGCGTGCCTCGGAGGCGTCTCATGGTGTACCGGGAATGCGCTCAATCCCGCGAAGGCGCTTCGGCGGGACTGTCAAGGACTGTACTGAAAAACTGCGCAGAGATGGGACAAGGAATCGAACAGACGCCGCAGCGCTCAGAAACCCCGCAGCTAAAAAAAAACGCGGCGGAAAAATCCGCCGCGCTCTACACCGCCATCTTGCGCCCGAAGCGCTCAGCTCGGCTTACCTCACCGCGCCGCCGACGCATCCGCCACCAGCAGCGCCGTCATGTTGACGATCCGCCGCACCGTCGCCGACGATGTCAGCACATGCACCGGCTGGGCCGCGCCGAGCAGGATCGGCCCGATCGCGATGCCGCTGCCCGCCGCCGTCTTCAGCAGATTGTAGGAGATGTTCGCGGCATCGATGTTCGGCAGCACCAGCAAGTTGGCATCGCCTTCGAGCGTCGATTCCGGCAGCACTTCCTTGCGCAGACGCGCATCCAGCGCGACGTCGCCATGCATTTCGCCGTCCACTTCCAGATCCGGCGCGCGTTCCTTCAGCAGGGCCAGCACGTCGCGCATCTTCTGCGCGGTCGGCGCGTTGCTCGTGCCGAAGTTCGAGTGCGACAGCAGCGCGATCTTCGGCACGATGCCGAAGCGCCGCACTTCTTCCGCCGCCATGATCGTGATTTCAGCGAGCTGCTCCGGCGTCGGGTCCACATTGACGTGGGTATCCACCAGGAAAATCTGCCGGCCCGGCAGCACCAGCGCATTCATCGCCGCATAGACGTTCGCGCCTTCCTTGCGGCCGATCACCTGATCGATGAAGTGCAGATGCCGGTGCGTCGTGCTCACCGTGCCGCAGATCATGCCGTCGGCTTCGCCTTTCTTGACGAGCATCGAACCGATCAGCGTCGTGCGCCGGCGCATTTCCAGTTTGGCCATCTGCTCGCTGATGCCCTTGCGCGCCATCATCTTCGCGTAGGTCTGCCAGAAGTCGCGATAGCGCTCGTCGTGATCCGTATCGACCACCGTGAAATCCACGCCCGGTGTCAGGCGCAGGCCGAACTTCTGGATGCGCTGCTCGATCACCGCCGGCCGGCCGATCAGAATCGGCTTGGCGATCTTCTCGTCCACCGCGATCTGCACCGCGCGCAGCACGCGCTCTTCCTCGCCCTCGGCGAATACGATGCGCTTCTTCTCCGGCTCCACGCTGCGCGCCAGCTGGAACACCGGCTTCATGGTCGTACCGCTGTGATACACGAACTGCTGCAAGTGCTGTTCGTAGGCGTCCATGTCCTCGATCGGACGCGTCGCCACGCCGCATTCCATCGCGGCCTTCGCCACCGCCGGCGCGATCTTCACGATCAGGCGCGGGTCGAACGGCTTCGGAATCAGATACTCCGGACCGAACGACAGATCCTGGATGCCGTAAGCGGTCGCGACGATATCGCTCTGCTCCTGACGCGCCAGTTCCGCGATCGCGTTCACCGCTGCGACTTCCATCTCCTTCGTGATGACGGTCGCGCCGACATCCAGCGCGCCGCGGAAGATGAACGGGAAGCACAGCACGTTGTTGACCTGGTTCGGGTAATCGGTGCGGCCCGTGGCCAGTACCGCGTCCGGACGCACTTCGAGCGCGAGTTCCGGCAGGATCTCGGGCGTCGGGTTGGCGAGCGCGAGAATCAGCGGCTTTGCGGCCATCCCCTTGACCATGTCCTGCTTGAGCACGCCGCCTGCCGAAAGGCCGAGGAACACGTCGGCGCCTTCCATCACTTCGGCCAGCGTGCGCGCGCTGGTTTCGCGGGCAAACAGTTCCTTGTCCGGGTCCATCAGTTCCGTGCGGCCCTTGTAGACCACGCCGGCCAGGTCCGTCACGAAAATGTTCTCGCGCTTCATGCCGAGATCGACGAGCAGGTTCAGGCAGGCCAGCGCCGCCGCGCCCGCGCCGGACGCCACCAGCTTCACTTCGCCGATGTCCTTGCCGACCACTTTCAGGCCGTTGGTGATCGCCGCCGCGACGACGATGGCCGTGCCGTGCTGGTCGTCGTGGAAGACCGGGATCTTCATGCGCTTGCGGCACTCGCGCTCGACGATGAAGCAGTCCGGCGCCTTGATGTCTTCGAGATTGATGCCGCCGAAGGTCGGCTCGAGCGCGGCGATCACGTCAACGAGCTTGTGCGGATCGCTTTCGTTCAGCTCGATATCGAACACGTCGATGCCGGCGAACTTCTTGAACAGCACGGCCTTGCCTTCCATCACCGGCTTGGACGCGAGCGGTCCGATGTTGCCGAGGCCGAGCACGGCCGTGCCGTTCGACACGACGCCGACGAGGTTGCTGCGCGCGGTGAAGCGCGCGGCGTTCAGCGGATCCTCGACGATGGCCTCACACGCGAACGCGACGCCCGGCGAGTACGCGAGCGCGAGGTCGCGCTGGTTGATCATCTGCTTGGTCGGGGCGATGGCGATCTTCCCCGGGACGGGAAATTCGTGATAGTCGAGCGCTGCTTCGCGCAACTTGGTATTGGCGGGAGTCGTCATAAGGCGGGCCAGTGGTGCGGGATTTAGAATGGAAGTTCGAACGCATTGTAGCGCCAATCAGCGGGCGTTTCGGGCAGCGGCCCGTGCATTTCGGCTACAACTGCCATGACCGGAAAAGGTCTGATCGCCCGGCCAGGCAAGGCTCGCCGCCTGTCGTTCGATTTTTTTGAGATGTGCCGCGGGTGCCCGAGGGCGACGGCGGGCGCGCCTCGTTCCGTTCTTGCAGCGCACAAAAAACCCTTCACGGCAGACCATGCTTTCCGAGTTTTCACTGATCGACCGATACTTTGCCCGCCGCGCGACGGCGCCCGCACCGCGTCATGACGATGCCGCCGCGACGCCGCTCGGCATCGGCGACGACTGTGCGCTGATCGCGCCGCCCGCCGGCAGCCAGCTGGCCATTTCGACGGACATGCTGGTGGAAGGCCGCCATTTCTTCGCCGATGTCGATCCGGCCGCGCTCGGGCACAAGGCGCTCGCCGTGAACCTCTCCGACCTGGCCGCGATGGGCGCGCAGCCGCATGCGTTCACGCTGGCGCTGGCCTTGCCGCGCGCCGACGAAGCGTGGCTCGCCGCGTTCAGCGACGGGCTGTTCGCGCTGGCGTCACGGCACGGTTGCGCGCTGGTCGGCGGCGACACCACGAGCGGGCCGCTCAATCTCTGCATCACCGTATTCGGCGACGTGCCGCACGGCATGGCCCTGCGCCGCGATGCCGCACGTCCCGGCGATGACATCTGGGTGTCGGGCACGCTCGGCGACGGGCGCGCCGGTCTCGGCCTGCTGCGCGGCGAGTGGCAGGCGCCCGATGCCGCCGCGGCCGCTGACTGGCGCCGCGCGCTGGAGCGGCCCGAGCCGCGCATCGCGCTGGGGCTGGCGCTGCGCGGCGTGGCGCATGCGGCGCTCGACATCTCCGACGGTCTCGCCGGCGACCTGATGCACATCCTGAGACGCTCGCGGGTGCGCGCCGTCGTCGATGCCGATGCCGTGCCGTGCTCCGACGCGCTGCGTACGATGCCCGATGCCGTGCGCCGCCAGTGCGCGCTCGCCGGCGGCGACGATTATGAACTCTGCTTCACCGCGCCGCAGTCGGCGCGCGACACGCTCGCCGCGATCGCGCAGCGCGTGCAGGTGCCGCTGACGCGCATCGGTACAATCGAATCTCCGGATGAATCCGGGGATGCGCCCGCCCTCGCCTGGCGCGATGCCTCCGGCGCCCCGCTCTCCCTGACGTTGCAAGGCTTCGATCATTTCCATGCAGACTGACCCGACCCTCGCGGGCGAAACCGCGGCGCCGCGCCGCGCAAGCGCGCGCTTCATGCTCACGCATCCGCTGCACATCCTGTCGCTTGGCTTCGGCAGCGGGCTGTCGCCGGTCGCGCCCGGCACCGTCGGCACGCTGTTCGCGTGGCTGTCGTTCGTCGTGCTCAATCCGTACCTGACGGTGGCGGAATGGGGCGCGCTGATCGTCGTGGGCTTTATCGCCGGATGCGGGTTCACCGGCTTTACTGCTATCAAAATGGGCATCGCGGATCCGTCGCCGGTCGTGTGGGACGAGATCGTCGCGTTCTGGCTCGTGCTGCTGCTCGTCACGCCCGCCACCTTCACCGGGCAGATGTGGGCGTTCGTCGTGTTCCGCTTTTTCGACATGGTGAAGCCGCCGCCCATCCGCTATTTCGATCGCCATCTGAAAGGCGGATTCGGCATCATGTTCGATGACCTCGTCGCGGCGTTCTTCACGCTGCTCGTGATCGCGCTGTGGCGCATGACCGTCTGACTTCCACCTTCACCTTCGGATCTCTGCCATGCCAACCGACACCGTCGTACACCAACTTGCGATCCGCGTCGGCAACGCCCTGCGCGACGAGCGGCTGATGCTCGCCACCGCCGAATCCTGCACCGGCGGCATGGTCGCGGCCGCGATCACGGACATCTCGGGCAGCAGCGCATGGTTCGAGCGCGGTTTCGTCACCTATTCGAATCTGGCGAAGACGGAAATGATCGGCGTGCCCGCTGCGCTGATCGAGCAGCACGGCGCGGTGAGCGAGCCGGTCGCGAAGGCCATGGCCGAAGGCGCGCTGCGCAACAGCCGCGCGCAGGTTTCGGTGTCGATCACGGGGGTGGCGGGCCCGGCGGGCGGCAGCGAGGCGAAGCCGGTGGGCACGGTGTGCTTCGGCTGGAGCAACCGGCTGCACACGACGGTCGAAACGGTGTTGTTCAAGGGCGACCGCGATCAGGTGCGCACCCAGGCGGCGGCGCACGCGCTGCGTACGCTGCTGGAGTTCATCGATCAGCGCGAGCGTTGAGACACACGTTCATCGTATGAGCAAAGCACGCAGCGACGCGCCCCGTCCCGTCCGTTTCACGCGCGACCAGGTGGCCCGCTGGATGGGCCCGAAGACATTCGACAAGGCGCTCGGCTACGTCCGCGCCGTCGCCGACATCAGTTGGGAGGGAAACATTCTGCGCGCGCAGGTCAAGGGCACGCAGGCGCGGCCCTACGCAGTCGAAATCTCGCTTCACGAGGAGCGTCCGCACGGCTATTGCTCGTGTCCCGTCGGCCATGAATGCAAGCATGTCGCGGCGACGCTCCTCGCCTGCCTGGAGCGTGAGGACGAAGCCGCGCGGAACGGCGTGAGCGTTGAAGTCGGGCAATGGCTCACGCGCTTTCGCGCGAGCGTTCAGGCGGTCCAACTGGCGCAGGCGAAAGCGTCGAAACCCGCGACGGGTGCGAAACACCAGATTCTCTATGTGCTCACGCTGCCGTTTTCCACCGCGGCAAGCCTCGAACTGACCCTGCTGAAAGCGCGACTCGGCGTCGACGGCGACATTCGCGCAGTCGAACCGTGGTACCCGAACTACGCCGCGTGGAACAGCCCGCCCCGCTTCGTGACCCCTGAAGACGACGCCATCGCTCGCACGCTGCGGTCGGAGCGTCAAGCGGCGAACCATGGTTACGCGTTGTGGGCTGCGCGCGGAGCGAAGATCTGGCACATGATGCTGACGACCGGCCGCCTCTACTTCGAAGCGAATCCCGGCGCCATGCGACTGCTCGAGCCGCTGCGAGAGGGCGCGAGCCGCCGCGCGAACATCGAATGGAATCCGCACGGCGACGACATGATCCTCGCGTCGCTCGAAACCGAGCCCGAATCCAACGTCGTGCTGCCGACCGAGCCGGCCTGGTACATCGACCTCGTCACGAGCGAAACCGGCGTCATCGACGCGCCGATGCCCGACGCGCTGCTCGCCGATTACTTGTCCATGCCCGCGCTGACCCCGCGGGAAGCGAACCTGGTACGCGCTGCGCTCGCCGAATGCGCGCCTGAACTGCCCGCCCCGCCAGAGGACGGCGACATGGGTATGCGCACAATCGAGGCCGAGCCGGTTCCGGTGCTGACGCTCGACACGCTTCTGCTCGATGCGCCCGGCAGGCTCGACATGCCTCCGACCGAACTCGACCTCGCGCGCCTCGAATTCGACTACGACGGCGTCAAGATCGCGGCGAACAGTCCGCACATGCTCGTGCGGCTCGCGGGCGGTGAACTGGCTCGCGTCGCGCGCCGGCGCGTTGCGGAAAACAGCTGCGCCCAACGCCTGCTCGACAGCGGTCTGAAGCCGGTCTCCGGTGCGCCCGTCAGCCACGATGATTCACCCTGTGCGGGCGCCTTCTTCATGCCGGACCGGGACGCGTGGCCGGGCTTCGTCGAACAGGACGTGCCCGCGCTGCATGCAGCGGGCTGGCGCGTGGTGATCGCGCCCAATTCGCGCTTCGACCGTGTCGAGATCGACGAAATCGATGCCACCGCGCGCGCCTCCGAAGACGGCTGGTTCGATCTCGAACTTGGCATCATGGTGGAGGCGGAGCGCGTGCGTCTCGAACCGCTGCTCGCCGAACTCTTCGCACGCGACCGTCGCTGGCTCAACGGCTCGATCGACATGATCGACGACCGCCATGCCATCGAATTCCGCACGCAGACGGGCCGTCGTTTCGAGTTGCGCGCAGCCCGAATCAAGCCGCTCGTGCATGACCTGCTCGACCTGTTCGACCGCACCGGGCCCGGCGCTGCGGCGCCCCTGCGGCTGTCGGCGCTGGAGGCCGGCCGCCTTTCCGGAACGAACCTCGCCGGAACGAATGACAAACAGCGCTGGCAGTTCGATGGCGACGCGTTGCTCGTCAAGCTGGCGCAACGGCTGGGCAGCGCCGCCAGACCGCGACGCATCGAGGCCCCGCGCGGCCTGCACACCACGCTGCGCGACTACCAGCGCGATGGACTCGACTGGATGCAGTTTCTGCGCGAGCACGACCTCGCCGGCGTGCTCGCCGACGACATGGGCCTGGGCAAGACCGTTCAGACGCTCGCGCACATACTCGTCGAGAAGGAAGCGGGCCGGCTCGCGCAGCCGGCACTGATCGTGGTGCCGACGACGCTTGTCAGCAACTGGATCGAAGAAGCGCGGCGTTTCGCGCCCGCGCTGAAAGTGCTGGATCTGCATGGGCCGCGACGCCATGAGCGTTTTGCGGAAATCGCCGCACACGATTTCGTCGTGACGACGTATCCGCTCGTCTGGCGCGATCAAGACACATTGGCGCAGCACGACTTTCATCTGCTGATCCTCGACGAAGCCCAGCAGGTCAAGAACGCGTCGAGCAAGGCGGCGGGCGCGCTGCGCACCTTGCGCTCGCGGCATCGGCTGTGCGTCACCGGCACGCCGCTCGAGAATCATCTGGGCGAACTCTGGTCGCAATTCGATTTTCTCTTGCCCGGGTTTCTCGGCACGCAGAAGGAGTTCTCCTCCCGCTGGCGCAGGCCGATCGAAAAGCTGAACGACACCACGCGCCGCGCTCTGCTTGCCCGCCGGATCCGACCGTTCATGCTTCGTCGCCGCAAGGACGAAGTCGCGACCGAACTGCCGTCCAAGTCGACGATCGTGCGCCGCGTCGAACTGGAAGGGCCGCAACGCGACCTCTACGAAACCGTGCGCGCCGCGATGCAGAAGAAAGTGCGCGACGCCGTTGCAAAACAGGGCGTCGCGCGCAGCCATATCCTGATGCTCGACGCGTTGCTCAAGCTGCGGCAGGTTTGCTGCGACCCGTCGCTCGTCAAAATGCCCGGCGCGAAGAAGGGACAAGGTTCGGCGAAGCTCGCCCTGCTGCTGGAGATGCTGCCGGAACTCATTGAAGAGGGACGGCGCGTGCTGGTGTTCTCGCAGTTCACGGGAATGCTCGCGATCATCGCGCATGCGCTCGATCAGGCGGGCCTCGCCTACGTGACGCTGACAGGCGAGAGCGTCGACCGGAAGACGCCGGTGCGGCGTTTCCAGGCGGGCGAGGTACCGATCTTCCTGATCAGCCTGAAGGCGGGCGGCGTGGGGCTGAATCTGACGGCGGCGGACACCGTCATTCATTACGATCCGTGGTGGAATCCGGCCGCCGAGAATCAGGCGACGGATCGCGCGCACCGCATCGGACAGGACAAGCCGGTGTTCGTGTACAAGCTCGTCGCGGCCGGAAGCATCGAAGAAAGGATTTTGGCGATGCAGGAGAGCAAGGCGGCGCTTGCGGCGGGAATCCTGTCGGCGAACACGAGCCTGACGCAGATGTTTTCCGCCGAGGATCTCGAAGCGCTGTTCGAACCTATCCCCGGCGAATGAGGCGTCGCGTTACCGATACTGATTGATGCTGTCGCGCGTCTTCTTCGCCGCATCGGCTGCGGCCTGCGCGTAGTCATCGCCCTTGCCGGCATAGATGATCGCGCGCGACGAGTTGATCAGCATGCCCGCGCCGTTCGCGGTGCGGCCGGCGCGCACGGTTGCCTCGACATCGCCGCCTTGCGCGCCGATGCCCGGAATCAGCAGCGGCATGTCCCCGACGATGCCCCGCACCGTTTCGATTTCCTTCGGGAAGGTCGCGCCGACCACGAGCCCGAGCTGCCCGCTCGCGTTCCACTTCTCCGCCGCGAGCCGGGCGACGACCTGATACAGCGGCTGGCCGCCGGTGGTGAGGAATTGCAGGTCGGAGCCGCCCGGATTCGACGTGCGGCACAGCACGATCACGCCCCGGCCCTCGTGTTCGAGATACGGCTGAATGGAATCGAAACCCATGTACGGATTGACCGTCACGGCATCGGCGCGATAGCGCTCGAAGGCTTCCTTCGCGTATTGCTCCGCGGTGCTGCCGATATCGCCGCGCTTTGCATCGAGAATCACGGGAATGCCGGGATGGCGCTCATGAATGTGCGCAATCAGCGCTTCGAGCTGGTCTTCGGCGCGATGCGCGGCGAAGTAGGCGATCTGCGGCTTGAACGACGACGCATAAGGCGCGGTGGCATCGGCGATGGACTTGCAGAACTCGAAGATCGCGTCGGAGCGGTCGTTGAGCGCGCCGGGAAACTTCGTGGGCTCGGGATCGAGGCCGACGCACAGCAGCGATTGAGTCCGCGACCACGCGGTCTGGAGGGTCTGGAGAAAGGACATGGCGGGGATTTCGTTGAACGTCGATGCGCCGCATTTTAACGTGCGGCGCAGCGCTTCCCCTTCCGCTTCATGACACGTTCAACGCGCGGCGGCCGTGCGCGTGCGTGCCTTGGCTCCGGCCCGGGTCTTCGGACGGCCGCGGCGCGTGGCCTCGCCGGTCCGTTCGACGGTGAAGCGGAAGGTCCGCGTCAGCCGTTCGCCCGGTTCGAGCGCGGTCATGCCGTGCGCTTCGGCGCCGCCGGGCAGGTTCACTGCGTTGATCGGGTGATCGACCGGTTCGAAGCAGAAGAAATCCTCGCCGGGCGGCGCATAGAGCACGTAGTAATCGGTGTCGGCGGCGATGGTCAGCGACAGCCGCCGCTTCGGCCACAGCACGCTGGTGCGCCCGCTCCAGCCGGTGAAGGCGTTGTTCACCATGGCGGTGGGCATCGGATAGGCGACGCCGAATTGCCACGCGGGCGGCGCCGGCACGTGCCGCACGGGAAGCCAGTCGTCGCCGCACAGCCACAGGCCGCCCGCCGCCGCCGAGAGTTCGGTGTCGGCCTCGCGCATCAGGAACGGATGCAGGCCGAGCCCGAAGGGCAAGACGGCGTCGCCGGCGTTCTCGATCTCGAGCGTGACGAGGAGGCTCGCTTCTTCCAGCGCAACCATCTGCGCCGCGCGAAAGGCGTACGGCTTGCCGTCGCTGCGATCGAGCGTCAGCCGCACGCGTCCGCCGTCCTCGCCGTCCGCGCGTCCCTCATTTTCCACGTCCCACGCGCCGAGCCAGCCGTCGCCGTGCAGCGGCAGCGGTTCGCCGGCACGGTTGCAGGGCACGTCGATGGCGCGGCCCGAGAACTGGAAGCGCCCGTTGCCGATGCGGTTCGAATACGGCAGGAGCGGATAGCACGCGAGCTGATTGGGATCGGTGTCGGGTCCAGGCTCGATGCATGGCCGGAAGATCGGCACGAGCGCGCCTTCGTCGCGCCAGTCGAAGCGCGTGATGCCGCCGCCCAGCGCGGGTGCGAGTTCGAGCCGGAGATGCGCATTGGAGAGCGTGATGCAGCCTTCGGTGCGCGTGCCGCCCATGGCGATGACGGCCGTGGCCGGACCCGGCCGCACTGGCGGCTCGGTGGCGGCGGCCAGACGCGAGCGGCGCGCCTGGGCTTGCAGCTGGGACGTCGATGCAGGATTCGGTCTGGGTTCTGTGCGGGCAACAGTCATGACGCGTGCTCCATCGAGAGGCGAAAAACCCGGCGCGGCCGGGACGGGTCGGGCGGCGCGTCATCGCGCGCCGCCTCGAATGCTGTTGTCAGGCGCGGCCCGCGAATGCCGTTTCCGGGAGGCCGCGCACGCCGGGCGTCGCGACGAACACGCCGCCTGCGTGGGCATCGCGACGCAGTGCGTCGTCATCGAGCCCGATGCGTGCGCTCGTCACGAACAGTGTGGCGAAATCCGGGCCGCCGAACGCGGTGCAGCTCGGCTGCGTGGTGGGCACGTCGATGCGTGCCGTCTCGCGGCCGTCGGGTCCGTAGCGGACGACGCGCGCGCCGCCCCATTGTGCGTTCCAGAGGCCGCCGTCGGCGTCGACGATGGAACCGTCCGGCACGCCGGTCATGTCGGTCAGTTCGACGAACACGCGGTCGCCGGTGAAGTCAGGATAGTGGCACGCGCGGATCTGGCGCGTCGGTGAATCGCAGTAGTACATGGTCTTGCCGTCGGGCGCGAAGCCGATGCTGTTCGAGATCGCGCACGCGCCGAGCGGCAGTCGCTCCAGCGCAAGATCCGGGTTGAGCCGATAGAACCCGCCCACGGCTTGCGCGTCTTCGACGTCGTGCTTGGTGCCGAACACGAAGCGTCCGTCGCGGTCGCAGCGGCCGTCATTGAGACGGGTGGGCAGACCGGCTTCGACTTCCATGATGGTGTCGATGCGGCCGGTTGCGATCTCGTAGAACGCGAGCCGCGACGCGAGGCCGAGCAGCAGAAAGCGTGTGTCGGCGCAGGGCGTGAAGCACGCGAGCCGCTCGGGCATGTCGAACGACTCGCTCGAACCGTCGAGCGGATTGCAGCGCCATAGCCGGGCGCCTTCGATGTCGGTCCACCAGAGGCGGTGGCTGGCCGCGCACCAGGTTGCGCCTTCGCCGAGGGCGCATTGGCTGTCGATCAGGAGCCGGGCATGGGAGGTGTCCATCAGGCCCAGCCTCCGTCCACGATGATGTCCTGTGCGGTGATCATGGCGCTGTCGTCGGAGGCGAGGAAGAGCGCGGCGCGCGCGAGGTGTTCCGGCAGCAGTTCCCCGCCGATGCATTGGCCTTGCTTGATGGCTTCGCGGCCGGCGTCGTCGAGCCAGAGGCGCTTTTGTTTTTCGGTCATGACCCAGCCTGGCACGAGCGTATTGACGCGGATGCCGAACTTGCCGAGATCGCGGGCGAGGCCGCGTGTCATGCCTTGTACCGCCGACTTGGCGGTGGTGTAGACGGGGAAGTTGCCTTGCTTGAGCATCCAGCTGATGGAGCCCAGGTTGATGATGGAGCCGCCGCCGAGTTGCTTCATGTCGTCGATGACCGCCTGTGCGGCGAAGAACTGATGACGGATGTTGACGGCGATGCCTGCGTCGTAGGATTCGGGGGTGACGTCCTCGATGGCGTGACGTTTGTCGTTGGCGGCGTTGTTGACGAGCACGCCGATGGGGCCGAGGGTGCTGCGGACATCGGCAATGCCTTTGCGCAAGGCGTCAATATCGGTGAGGTCGACGTTCAGGAACGTCGGGCGGGTTTGGTGTTGCTGCAGTGCCGCGCCGAGGCGGTCGGCGAGTGCTTCTCCCGCTTCTGTGTTGATGTCGAAGAAGGCGACTTTCGCGCCTTGGGCGAAGAAGTGTTCGACGAAACCCTCGCCGATGCCGGTCGCGCCGCCGGTGATCAGGATTGTTTTGCCTGACAGGCTGGGGTAGGTGGCAAGTTTGGGTTCGGGTTGGGGCATGGTTTTGAGGTCAGTGGATGGGTTGGTTTGCCCCTCGCCGGGGCGGGGGTCTTCGCTTGCGGCCCTTCGCGTGGTCTGTTTCTCTCGCCTGCGCTTCTATGGACTTCCCGGTTTCGCGTCGGTTTATCAGCACTGCCCCTCCCCAGGGCGAGGTTCTGCGCTTGGCCCTTCGCGTGGTCTGTTTCTCTCGCCTGCGCTCCTATGGACTTCCCGCTTTCGCGTCGGTCTATTAGCACTGCCCCTCCCCGGGGCGAGGTTCTGCGCTTGGCCCTTCGCGTGGTCTGTTTCTCTCGCCTGCGCTTCTATGGACTTCCCGCTTTCGCGTCGGTCTATTAGCACTGCCCCTCCCCGGGGCGGGGGTAACTTTCTTTGCTGCTGCAAAGAAAGTCACCAAAGAAAGCAGCTTTTTTCTCGCCCAGCGTCATTTAGCGGCACGACACAGAACCATGTTTCTGGCACTGCAGTAGAGAGTGCCCTCATAGGCCACACCGGGCGCGGATCGCGGACCCACTATGCAACCGCGCCCTCAATCAAACTGGTACAGCCCCTCAAAGCTCCGGCGCTGCGCTACGCGCCGCCGACCGGTCAATCAGGGATGCCAGTGCACTCTTGCTAACGCGTCCATCTCATTGCTCCTGCGTCCCCTGCCACCCGCCGGTTTCCCTTGCATACCTTACGGCAGCGCGTAGCGCTGGGCCGGAATTTTCAGGTGCTGCACCAGTTCGTTAAACGGCAGTTTGTCCCAGTGGGTCCGCGATCCACGCCCGGTGTGGCCTGTGAGGGCACTCTCTAGTGCCGGCCAGTGAGGCATTTCTGTGTCGTGCTGCTGGTGGACCTTGGGCGGTAAGAAAGCTGCTTTCTTTGGTGACTTTCTTTGCAGCGGCAAAGAAAGTTACCCCCGCCCCGGGGAGGGGCAGTGCCAATAGACCGACGCGAACACAGGTATTCCATAGAAGCGCGAGCAGAGAACCAAGCGCAAGCAGAGAACCAAGCGCAAGCAGAGAACCAAGCGCAAGCAGAAGCAGAAGCAAAACATCAATCCCGCGAACCGCGATTCTTCAACTGATCGAGCAAGACTGCAGCAAGCAAAATCGCCCCTCTCACAAGATACTGATAAAACGCATCGATATTGAGAAGATTCATCACATTCTCAACCGTGCCCATAATGAGCACGCCAATCACCACGCCAGAGATCGTCGCCCGTCCGCCGAGCAGCGACACACCCCCCAACACACAAGCCGAGATCACATTGAGCTCGAATCCTTGAGCAGCATTCGGCTGCCCCGACGTAATCCGCGATGCAAGAATCACCCCCGCCAGCGCCGTCACCGCGCCTTGAATCAAAAAGATCCAAACCCGCGTCCGCTCGACATTAATCCCCGCAAGCCGCGATGCCTCCGGATTACCGCCAATCGCCAGCGTGTTACGCCCATACACAGTCTGGTTGAGCAATACGCCAAAAACGATGAAACACGCAAGCGTGACCCAGATCGGCAGGGAAATCCCGAACATCGCAAGCCCGCCAAGCGCAATGAATGTATCCGACGACACACCCACCGCCTGCCCGTGCGACACGATAAAACCCAGTCCACGCACGATCTCCATCGTGGCCAGCGTCGTAATCAGCGCGTTGATCCGCAAGTACGCAATCACCGCCCCATTGACGAAGCCGATCACCGCACCCGCCGCCACCGCCGCAACAATCGCAATGGCCGTGTTATCCGTCGCGTTCAACACCATCGCGCACAACACACCCGCAAACGCGATCGTCGAACCCACCGAAAGGTCAAAGTCCCGCGACGCAAGACAGAACATCATCGTGCACGCGACCATGCCGATCTGCGAAATCGACAGCGCCAGACCCAGCATGTTCTCGATCGAAAAGAAGTGATCGACCGTCAGCGACATCGTCACGAACATCACGACGAAGATCACGATCAAACTGTATTCCGTAATCTGCTGCCACCACTTCTGCTTGTCACTCTTCTGCGGGATCAGCGTGCTCGCCACCGTCTCGGCCGCCTGCCCCACGATGTTTTCTCTGGCTTCCATGTTTGACTCCTCTCTTGTCCTGTTCCGTCGCCGTCCGCCCGGCTCACGCCGCCTGCGCGACGCTGTCCGACTGCGGCAGCGCCAGACTCAGCACCGCCTGTTCATTCGCCTTCTCACGCGGCAGTTCGCCCGCAATGCGCCCCTGCCGCATCACCACGATGCGATCCGACACACCCAGCACCTCCGGCAACTCCGACGAAATCATCACGATCGCGCAGCCACGCTCCGCAAGCTGATAGATGACGTTGTAGATCTCATGCTTCGCGCCGACATCGATGCCGCGCGTCGGCTCATCGAGAATCACCACCTTGAGATCCGGCTCCGCCAGCCAGCGCGACAGAATCGCCTTCTGCTGGTTGCCGCCCGACAAAAAGCGGATGCGCTGCCGGCGGCTCGGCGTCTTGATCTTCAGCAAGTCGATAAACCGGTCCGCCGTCTGCGCTTCCTTCTTCCGGTCGAGAAACAAACCGCCGCGCAGATAATGCCGCCGGCACGAAATGTTGATGTTCTCGGCAACCGTCGCCATCGCGACAATGCCCTCCTCCTTGCGGTCCTCCGGACACAGCACGATGCCGTGACGAATCGCCTCGCCGGTGCTGCGCACCTTGATCGGCTGGCCGTCGAGCGCAATCGCGCCGTCCTTCTTCTTGTCCGCGCCGTAGACGAGATGCATCAGTTCGCTCCGGCCCGCACCCACCAGCCCGAAGAACCCGACAATCTCGCCACGCTTCACCTCGAAGCTCGCCGGCGCGCTCAAGGCAGCGCCCTGCACGTTCTTCACCGAGAAACGCACGTCGCCGAGCGGCCGCGCGCGGTAGTTGTAGATATCGCTGATCTCGCGGCCGACCATCTCCTGCACCAGCGTGTCGCGCGGCACGTCGGCGAGCGACAGATGCGAGGCGATCTTGCGGCCATCGCGGAAAATGGTGCACGCGTTGCACAGCTCGTAGATCTCGTCCATGCGGTGCGAGATGTAGATCAGCGCACGGTTGTCGGCCTGGAGATCGCGCACCAGCTTGAACAGCACCTCGGTCTCGCGATGCGAAAGCGAGCTGGTCGGCTCATCCAGCGCAATCACGCGCGCATTGCGCAGCAGCGCCTTGCAGATCTCCACCATCTGCCGCTGCGCGATGGAAAGCTTGCGCAGCTTCGCGTTCGGATCGAGATCGACGCCCATCGCCGCGAGCCGTTCGGCCACGTGCTTCCGCGCCGCGCGCTTGTTGACCCAGCCGAGCCGGTTCGGCAGCGCGCCGAGCAGCAGGTTCTCGGACACCGTCAGGTCCGGCACGTACTGCAATTCCTGGTGAATCACCGCGATGCCCGAGGCGATCGACGCCGCCGCGCTAGCGAAATGCACTTCCTTTTCATCGATGAGCACGCGCCCCGAATCGGGCTGGTACTCGCCGCCGAGAATCTTGAGCAAGGTCGATTTGCCCGCGCCGTTCTCGCCCATCAAACCGTGAACTTCGCCGGCGTTGACGTCGAACGACACGCCGTCGAGCGCGCGCACACCTGGAAACACCTTGCCGATATTGTCAAACCGCAGCGTCGCTGACACATCGCCTCCTGATTTCATCGGCGGGCCACGCATGCGCGGCCCGCTTGCTGCACGAAAGTCTTAGTTCGATGCCAGACCCATTTGCTGACGCACCGACGCAACGTTGTCACGCGTCGCCAGCATGCCGGTCGTGAGCGTCAGCGGCGGCGGCGCCTTGCCGTCCTTGATCCATGCGTACATCAGTTCGGAGGTCTCTTCGCCGTGACGCTTCGGGCTGATGATGACGGTGCCGAAGAAGCCGGTCGGGTTCGGCTTCTTGAACTCGTTCAACGCCGAGTCCGAACCGCCAATGCCGATGCCGATCATGTTGTCCGCCTTGAAGCCCCGGCCTTCCGCCGCGCGCACCGCGCCCAGCACGCCTTCGTCGTTCAGCGCATAGGCCACCCAGTGCTTGAACTGCGGGTTCTTCGTCAGCGCGATGTTGGCCGCGTTGAAGGCGTTCTCGGTGTCGGTCTTCGCCTGCGGCGCCATCACGATGTTCGCCTTCGGGAAGCCGGCGGCGACCAGCGCGTCGGTGGCGCCGGAGGTGCGGTCATGCGCGGTCGGCAGCTGTTCGTAAGTCACGTCGATCGCGCCGACATCCTTCATGTCCCAGCCGCGCTTCTTGATCTCGGCGGCGATGCCGTCGCCCACCTGCTTGCCGATGTTGTAAGCCGAAATGCCCATGTGTGGCACGGATTCAATCGGCTTGCCCGAGCCGTCGACGAGACGGTCGTCCACGGTCATCATCTTGAGCTTGTCGGCCTTCGCCTTTGCGACGATGCCCGGCCCGAGCTTCACATCGGGCGTGCAGATGATGAAGCCCTGCGCCTTCTGCGCAGCGAGGTTGTCGATGGCGCTCATCACCTTCTCACCCGACGGCGCGCCGATCTTCACGAGCGTGAAGCCCTTCTCCTTCGCGGCCATTTCGGCGAACTTCCACTCGTCCTGGAACCACGGCTCTTCCGGCTGCTTCACGAGGAAGCCGATCTTGACGTCGTCGGCGGCCTGCGCAACCGGCGCCGCGATCATGGAGGCGCTTGTGGCCGTGGCGGCAGCGATCAGCGTGAGGAACAGTCTGCGTTTCATCTTGTGTCTCCTGACTTTTTCCGTTATTTCAAAGATGCCCGCGTGCGGGCGCTACGAAGCTACGAAGGTGTGCGGCCGCTTTTTTCATGTGTGATGTCGCACAGCGGCCAGTGCGTCATTCGTCCGGATCTGTCTTCTGCATCAGTCGTGATACAGCGCGCTGCGCCCGCCATCCACCGTGATGCAACTCGCGTTGATGAACGGCGCCTCGTCGGACGCCAGGAACACCGCCGTCATCGCCACTTCGCGCGGCTGGCCGATGCGCTTCATCGGCTGCAGGTCGAGCGTCGCCTGGCGCGCGGCCCGCGGATCGTCCTGCGCATCCCACCAGTCCAGCGTCAGCTGCGTCTCGATGTAACCCGGCGCAATCGCATTCACGCGCACGTTGTTCGGCGCGTACTCGATGCCGAGCGCACGCGTCAGGCCGATCACGCCGTGCTTCGCCACCGGATACGGAAAGCAGCCCGGAATGATCTTGAAACTGTGCGTCGACGCAATGTTCACGATGCTCCCGCGCCCGCGTTCCACCATGCCCGGCAGCACCGCGCGGCAGCCGTTCCACACGCCGTCGAGATCGACGGCGAAGCAGCGGCGCCAGTCGTCGTCGGTCATGGTGAGCGGATCGCAGAACACGTTGATGCCCGCGTTGTTCACCAGCACGTCGAGCGGGCCGAGCCGCGCTTGCGCCTGCTCAACCGTGTCCTGCACCGACGCGCTCTGCGTCACGTCCGTGCGCAGCGCGATCACGCGCGCATGGTTCGTTTCCGCCGCAATGCGTTCGGCTGTGGCCTGCGCGGTGTCGATGTCGAGTTCCGCCAGCACCACCGCGGCGCCCTCGCGCGCGAAGGCCAGCGCGATCGCCGCGCCGATGCCGCGTCCCGCGCCGGTGACCATCGCCACCTTGCCGGCGAGGCGGCTCATTTCTTTTCGCCTCCATGTTCACGTCGCGCCAGCGCCAGCCCGTCGATGAAGGCCTTCGCGTGATGCGCGGTCACTTCGGCGCTCTGGCCCGGCTTGTACAGCGCCGAGCCCAGACCGAAACCGTTCGCGCCGGCCGTCAGGAACGGCCCCATGTTGTCCGGCGCAATGCCGCCAACCGGCACCAGCGGCACCTCTTTCGAAATCACCGCGCGCCAGGCCTTCGTCACGGTCGGATCGAGCTGCTCGGCGGGAAACATCTTCAGCACGTCCGCGCCCGCTTTCAGCGCGAGAAACGCTTCGTTCGGCGTCGCGACGCCCGGCGCGCACGCCATGCCCTGCGCCTTCGCGGCACGGATCACGTCGGCGTCGCTGTGCGGCATCACGATCAGCTCGCCGCCCGCCCCTTTCACGTTGTCGACGTAGCTCGGATGCAGCACGGTGCCCGCGCCGACAATCGCGTCGTCCGGCAGCGCCTGGCGGATGGCCGCGATGCTGTCGAACGGCTGCGGCGAATTGAGCGGCACCTCGATGATGCGAAAGCCCGCCGCATAAAGGGCGCGGCCGTGATCGGCGGCTTCGGCCGGCGTGATGCCGCGCAGGATCGCGATCAGCGGACAGGCGGCGAACGCCTTGGCCAGGCCGCCGTGCATGCCGTACGGCGCGGGCAGATTGATGGGAGGCTGCATGTCTCGTGACTCCATCTCAGGCCGCGCGCGACGGCGCGGACACCAGCCCGGCCTGCGCGGCAATTCGGTAAAGGCCGTGCTCGGTGGCGTGCGCGACCGTTCGTGCCTCGTGGCAACCGTAGCGCGCCAGTGCGGCGCGATACCGGTCGCACAGCGCGTCGTTGCCGATCAGGCGCAATGTCTTTCCCGCCAGCGCGCCCTGTTCGCGCACGAGCACTTCGTTGAGGCCGCGCAGCTCGTGTCCGATCAGCAAGCCCGACAGATAGTCCGACTGCTGTTCCGCCGTCAACTGGCCGGTGAGGCCGAGCGTGCGCGTGCTGAAGATCGTCGCGAGCACGCCCGGATGACCGGCGTCGCGCGCCGTATCGACGCCGCGCAGGAACGCCGCTTCGTCGTGCGTCGCGCTCGGATGCATGGTGCGGCCGAGGATCGTGTGGTCGCGCAGTGCGCCGAAGGTCTCGCCGGTCATGAAGGTATAGAAACGCTCGATGCGGTCCTGCCCGACGAACGCCCATTTGGCGTGCGTGCCCGGCAGGCCGATCAGCGCGCCGCCGGCGGCGCCCAGCGACGGTTCGCTCGCCAGCGCGCCGAAGATCTGGGTTTCCTCGCCGCGCATCACGTTGGGCAGCGTGCCGCGTTCGAGCACGCCGGGCACGACATGCAGCGCGACGCCGCGCGCCGTCTGCACCGTCACGATGCCGCCGACGAGCGCATCCGCGCCGGCCGGTGTTTCGACGTAAGGCGCCTCGACCCAGCCTTGCGCGCTGCCGACCATGCCCGCCGCGATCACCGGCAGCTTCGGATGCGCATCGAGCCACGCGCCGCAGGTGTCCTCGAAGGCCTGATCGAAGCCGCCTTCGGGCAGTTTCATGATGCCCGCCGACGAGGCGCGCGTGTCGAGCGCGCCGGCATCGCCGCCGAGCAGATAAGCGCGCAGCGAGGTCGTGCCCCAGTCGAGCGCGATGAGTGCGGGTCCGGACGCGGTTGCGCTCATCGCTTGATCCTGCGCGACGGCTGCGGCGCGCGCCAGCCGAGTTCCTCGGAGATCGCGCGCGCCTCGCGCTGCACGACCGGAATCAGTTCTTCCATGCGTTCGTGCGGCATGTACGGAATCGTGCTCGCCACCGACAGGGCCGCGACAATCGACCCGGACGCGTCCCGCACCGGCGCCGCGACGCAGCGGATCGACGCTTCGTTCTCTTCGAGATCGAAGGTGAAGCCGCCTTGCGCATAGCGCGTCATGCGTTGCAGGAAGGTGTCGAAGTCGGGGCGGTTGTCGGGCTTGAAGCTGGTTTTCGCCAGCACGCGATGCGACGCGTCGAGCAGCCGCTTCCAGGCGTTCGCCTCGAGGTCGAGCATCATCGCCTTGCCGATCCCCGTCGATGCCAGCGGCATGCGGTGCCCGACGCGCGAACGCATTTCCAGCCCGCGCGTGCCCGGAATCTTGTCGATGTAGAGGACGTCGTCGCCGTCGCGCACGCCGAGGTGAATGGTGTCGTGCGTATGGTCGGCGAGCGCCTGGAGATGCGGACGCGCGACCGCGGTCAGCGGCATCTGTTCCAGCGCGATCGTGCCCAGTTCGATCAGCTTCGGCCCGAGCAGATAGCCGCCCTGCACCTGGCGCAGATAGCGCGCCTGCACCAGCGAACTCACCAGCCGGTGCGTCGTGCTGCGCGTGGTGCCGAGCGCGGCGCCGAACGAGCGCAGATCGCGCGCGCCGTTGGCGGCAGCTTCTAGGATCGCGAGGCCGCGCAGCAGAGTTTGCGTACCGGCCTGCTGCGGCGTGATGTCGACGAGCGCGCTCGGCAGCGCGATCGCGTCCGGATCGGGCGCGTGGCGCGCGGCGCCGCTGCCGTTGCGTTTCAGGTCCGGAGCGCTCGCGGGAGCGGCTTGCACGTCGGCGGCGTCGGTTTCGGGATTCTGGAACTGAGTCATGGCGCGGATCTCCTGTCGAATCACGAAGCGCGGCGAGCGGCGAATGACGGCGTCATCGCGTGCAACGCCGAAACCGCATGGCCCGACCAGGAAGTGTGCGCTGCCTGCTTGCCGGACGAAGGTGTCCGGTGCGAAGGTGCCCGCGAACGCGGGCAGGCGATCGATTGCATGACGTGTCTCCGTTGTTCTTGTCGCGTGCCGGGCGCCGCTTGGGCGGTCGATCCGGCGGCACGCGAAGTGCCGTTTGCCAGCTTTGGTCGGATTGTAGTTCTGCCCGTTTGATTTATTCAATATGTGATCGAACGACTCACATAATGGGAGTCGAGTGTGTGACGGGCCGCTTTCCAGAAACAAAAAAGCCCTGATGAATCAGGGCTTTATCATGTTTATCGAGCTTCAGCTAAAACTCATTGCGGCAGTTCTGCGGCGCCCATCCGGCGTGCGATCACGCCTGCTCGCTGGGACAGATACGGCGCGTTGCGATGGTCGTCGAAATACTTCGGGCGCGGCAGCATGACGGCAAGCCGGGCGCTCTGCCAGGCGGTGAGCTTCGCCGCCGAGATCTTGTAATAGTGCTGGGCCGCCGCTTCCGCGCCGTACACGCCGTTGCCCCACTCGACCGAATTCAGATAGATCTCGAAGATGCGTTCCTTGTCCATCCAGAATTCGAGCATCCAGGTGATGACCAGCTCCTGCGCCTTGCGCACATAACTCTTCTCACGCGACAACAACAGGTTGCGGGCCAGCTGCTGCGAGATGGTCGAACCGCCCGCGACGATCTTGCCGCGCGTCTTGTTCTTCTCCCACGCCTGCAGGATGGCGTCGGTTTCGTAGCCGTTGTTGTTGACGAAGTTGGCGTCCTCGGACGCGATGATCGCGCGCTTCAGATTGCGCGAAATCTGGTCGTAGGGAACCCAGGTGCGCTGCAGCGTCACGCCCGGATGCGTTTTGGCGAGCGTCCATGCGTCGCTGCGCATGAAGGCTGTCGGTCCGGGATTCACCACCGTCCAGATGCCAACCTGCGCGAAGAACCAGACTTGCGTGGCGAAGAATGCGATACCCAGCACCGAGACGCCGTAGACAATCCAGCGCGCCGGCCCGAGCCGCACCTCGCGGCGGCTCCGGGTGCTGCCCGATGGCGTACGGCCGCCGACCGGCGCGGTGGTCATCAGGCTTTCGCGGCCAGCGACTGGCGCAGCTCGCGCAGCACCGCGCCGCCGTCGGGACGCACGCCCCGCCAGACGAAGAACGATTCGGCGGCCTGCTCGACCAGCATGCCGAGCCCGTCCGCCGCGCGCGCGCCGAGCTGCGACGCGTGCTGCATGAAGACGGTGGGCTGCGCGCCGTACATCATGTCGTAGGCCAGCGTGGCCGTGCCGAAGGCGCTGTCGTCGCACTCGGGCAGCGCGGCATCGAGACTGCCGGCCGTCGCGTTGACGATCACGTCATAGGCGCCGCCCTCGACACTCGCCGCGCCGCCGCCCGAGAAGCGCACGCCGCAATCGGCCGCATTCTGCGCGAACTGGTCGACGAGCTGATGCGCCTTCGACGCCGTGCGATTGACGATGGTGAGCACAGCCGGCGCGCGTTCGAAGATCGGCAGCACGACGCCGCGCGCCGCGCCGCCCGCGCCGAGCAGCAGGATGCGCGCGCCCTTCAGGCTCACGCCGAGATTCACTTCGATGTCGCGCACGAGCCCGACGCCGTCAGTGTTGTCGCCGCGCACGCCATCGGGCCCGAACGCCAGCGTGTTCACCGCGCCCGCCGCGGCGGCGCGCGGCGACAGCGAATCGGCCAGCGCGTGCGCTTCGAGCTTGAACGGCACCGTGACGTTCAGGCCACGCCCGCCCGACGCGATGAAGCGCCGCACTTCAGGTTCGAAGCCGCCGAGCGGCCCGAGCATGCGGCCGTATTCGACCGGCTCGCCCGTCTGCGCGGCGAAGCGTGCATGGATCCACGGCGACTTGCTGTGCTCGACCGGATTGCCGATCACCGCGTAACGATCTTTCATGATCCGCTCGGCTCCGAGGGTTGCGGCGCATCGTCAGGGGCAACCGGCGGTTCCGTCGACGCCTCCGCCGACGCCTCCGCCTCGCTTTGCGCCGAGAGATCGTCGGCTTCGATGATCTCCTCTTCGGCCTCGTCTTCCTCGGCCGGTGCGCTGACGGACGGCGCATCGATCACGTGCAGCAGGCGGCACGACGCCTCGACCGTCAGCTCATCGGTCGAGACGACTTCCAGCATCACGCGCGTGCCGCGCGCATGCACGCCGAGGCCCGGCACGTGCAGCATCAGCGGAATTTCTTCGAGACGCACGAGATCGTCCTTGATCACCGACGCCGGCACCTGCTTTTTATTCTCCTGCCTGAGCCAGCGCAGGCACCAGAAATACTCCATGCGGCGCTGATGATCCGCGTAGGCGCTGTAGGTGTCGTCGAAACCCTGCACGACAGCGAACAGATCCGCGTCCTTCGGCTTGAACGGCGCGGCCAGCTTGGCCATCACGCCGTGCTGCACGCAGGCGAGCAGCTGCCATTGATTGACGAGGTCGACATAGCGGCGCAGCGGCGACGTGCTCCATGCATATTGCGCGACGCCCAGCCCTTCGTGCGGCGCGGGCGTCGTCTGCATGCGCGTGCGCTTCGGACCGGGACCGCCGAAGCCGCGCTGCGAACGGTAGATGCCCGGCACGCCGTGGTCGTTGAGAAACGCGCCCCACGACGAATTCGCGAGAATCGCCAGTTCCGCGACGATCAGGTCGAGCGGCGAACCCCGGCGGCGCGGCGTGATCGTGATGTGCTCGCCGTCGACATAAAAGTTGAAGTCGTTGTTGCGCTGCACTTCACGACGCAGGCCATAGCCGGCGCGCGCTTCCTGGCGCTTCTCGAACAGCGCCTGCGCGAGCGGCCACAGCACCGCGATATCGTCCTTGTGCGGATACTCGCCCGTACCGGCGGCGAGACTTTCCTCGGTGACGTGCTCATCGAGATGGTTGTGGCGCAGGTTGCTCTTCACGAACACGCGCTCGGCGCGCGTCTCGGTGGCGACGATCTCCTGCGTCTCGCGATTCACGATGATGTACAGCGACAGCGCCGGACGCAGCCCGCCCTCGCCGAGCGTGAAGACCTCGACGACGTTGTCCGGCAGCATCGTGATCTTGTCGCCCGGCATGTAGACGGTGGACAGGCGCCCGCGCGCGATCGCGTCGATGGCGTCGTCGCGCGTGATGCCGAGCGCCGGCGCCGCGATGTGGATGCCCACGCGCACGCGACCATCGGCGAGATGTTCAACGGAGAAGGCATCGTCGATTTCAGTCGTGGTGACGTCGTCGATGGAGAACGCCTGGACGTTCGCTTCCGGCAGATCCTCGGGCAGCGGCGCCGGCTGCACCGCCGGAAAGCCGATGCCATGCGGGAAGTGCTCCGACAGGAAACGCGCCTCGTGCAGCGCGCGCGGCGACGCGATGCCGCCGCATTCGAGCATCAGCCGCGCCTGCGAAATGCCGCGCGCGGCGGCGGCCGCCTCGAGCGCCTTGTACTCGCTGGAATTCTTGTCCGGCTTCGTCAGGAGCCCGATGGCCTTGCCCTTCAGCGCGTCGGGCAGTTTGCCGGCCTTGAGTTCCTCTTCCCAGCCCTGCTGCACGAGCGCCTGCTGCCGCTTGCGCTCGAGCGAGGCGAGCGCCATCTGCAACTGCTCCTGCGGCGCGCGCTGATACTGGCCGCGCCCCTTGCGCCGGAAGTAGACCGGCGAGCCGTGCATCCGCAGCACGAGCGCGGCGCGTTCGGCGGGACCGAACTTGTCGCCGAAATAATCCGCGCCGAGCGTGGCGAACGGAAATTCCTCGTCGGGCGCGCATTCCCACAGGAAATCGAGATCGATCTCCTGCGCGATCGCGTCGGCCTCCTGCATCAGGTCGCCGGCGGCGGGCTTGTCGAATTCGATCAGCACGTCCTTCGCCCGCACCTTGGCGCGGCGTCCGCCCGGCAACTCGACCTGGAACGCGTCGCCCTGCTTGGACAGCACCGATCCGGCCTTGAAACTACCCGATTCCTCGAAGAAAACGTTCACTCAATACTCTCGTCAGACAGTGGACCGGAACGCAGACCGATTAGGTTTTGCCCGCGCGCCGGTGGTTGAATGGGTTCGACCGCCCGGATTCACGCCGCGGCGGGCGTGACCAGCGGCGGCGGCGCCTGATCGCAGAACGCGAGCACGTCGGCGAGATGCGCCGGAAAGTCGCTGATCGCATGATCGCCGCCCTGAATCAGCGTGGTGCGCACGCCGGGATAGTGGTCGAGCATCGTACGGTAATCGAGCACTTCGTCGCCCGTCGCCGCGATCAGGAAATAGCGTTCGGGCCGCGTGATCCGGTCGACCGCGAGCGCGCGCAGTTCGTCGAGATGACGCGGCAGCACGGTGATGCTGCCGCCACCGTGCCACAGCGGCTGTTCGCCGAGGAAATGGCTCAGGTCGCGCTGCGGCACGACGGCCGGATTCAGCAGCACGGCGCGCCAGCCATGTTTCTCCGCGAGATACGTAGCGTAGTAGCCGCCGAGCGAACTGCCGACCACCGTCACGTCACGAGCCGCTTCGTCCGCCACGAGCGACTCCGCCAGTTCGACGGCATCGGACGGTGAGACCGGCAGCGTCGGGCACCGCCATTCGCCGAGCCGCCCGAGTTCCGCGAGGCGCGCATGCATGACGCGCGCCTTGAAGGACTGGGGAGACGAGCGAAAGCCGTGCAGGTAGAGAATCACGCCCGTCCTCCGGCGCCGCGCGCCGAAAGCGCGTCGAGCAATTTCTGATGGACGCCGCCGAAGCCGCCGTTGCTCATGACGAGCACGTGGTCACCGGGACGCGCGGCGGCCGCGACCGCCTTCACCAACGGTTCGATTTCGTTGAACGCCCGCGCCTTGTCGCCGAGCGGCGCGAGCGCGTCGGCCAGATCCCAGCCAAGCTTGTCGCGGCCTTCGCGTGCGCCGTAGCCGAATACCAGGTCTGCACCGGCAAGGCTGGCGGGAAGCTGCGCCTTCATCGTGCCGAGCTTCATCGTGTTGGAACGCGGTTCGAGCACGGCCAAGATGCGCGACTCGCCGATGCGCGTGCGCAGTCCGGCGACGGTCGTGTCGATGGCGGTGGGATGATGCGCGAAGTCGTCGTACACGGTGACGCCGTCGACGCTGCCCTTCACTTCCATGCGCCGCTTGACGTTGCGGAAGCTGCCGAGCGACTTCACGGACTGCGCCGCCGGCACGCCCACCGAGCGCGCCGCCGCGATAGCCGCGAGCGCATTCATGCGGTTGTGCTCGCCCTGCACCTGCCAGTTGACCACGCCCTGACGCTCGCCTTCCCAATACACGGCGAACTGCTCGTCGACGGCCACGCCGTCTTCAGCGGGCAACGCCTCCCAGCCGCCTTGCACGCCGAAGCGCTCCACGCCCGACCAGCAGCCGCGCGTCAACACGCGTTCGAGCGCCGCTTCGCGCCCGTTCGTCACGATGCGCCCAATCCCGGGCACGGTCCGCACGAGATGATGGAATTGCGTTTCGATGGCGGCGAGATCCGGGAAGATGTCGGCGTGATCGAACTCGAGATTGTTGAGCACGGCGGTACGCGGACGGTAGTGGACGAACTTCGAGCGCTTGTCGAAGAACGCCGTGTCGTATTCGTCCGCTTCGATGACGAAGAAGCTCGCATCGGTCAACCGCGCCGAAATGCCGAAATTGAGCGGCACGCCGCCGATCAGGAAGCCCGGGTTCATGCCCGCGTCTTCCAGCAGCCAGGCGAGCATCGAGCTCGTGGTGGTCTTGCCGTGCGTGCCGGCCACCGCCAGTACCCACTTGCCGTTCAGCACATGCTCGCCGAGCCATTGCGGGCCGGACGTGTACGGCAGTCCGCGATCGAGGATGGCCTCCATCAGCGGATTGCCGCGCGTCACCACGTTGCCGATCACGAACAAGTCCGGCTCCAGCGCCAGCTGCTCGACCCCATATCCCTCGATCAACTCGATGCCCTGCGCTTCGAGCTGCGTGCTCATCGGCGGATAGACGCCCGCGTCGCAGCCAGTGACCTTGTGGCCCGCTTCGCGCGCCAGGACGGCGAGTCCGCCCATGAAGGTGCCGCAGATGCCGAGGATGTGGATATGCATAAAGCGTGTCGCGCCGCGCGGGCGATTCAGTGCGGAAAACAGGGAATGGCGCCTGGTTCGAGGCCCTTGCGGGAGCGCGCCGGAGAGAGGCTATTGTAACCGAGCGAACTCCGCCGCCCGGCGTCCGCGGCGGTGGTGTTCGCAGCCGGCCAAAATGGCTGCCTGCTGTTATCTAGTATCATTTCGGCATGGTTCGCAAATCACATTTCGATCCGCAGCGCGTGCGCGAGGAAATCGCGATCGCCGCCGCGAGAATGATCGCCGAAGACGGTCTCGACTACGCCACCGCCAAGCGCAAGGCCGCGAAGCAGGTGGTCGGCGAGACGAAGATCGGCGGCGAATTCCTGCCTGATAACGACCAGATCGAAGAGGAAATCCGCGAGTACCAGGCGATTTTCCAGAGCGACAGTCAGCCGGCGGTGCTCCGCCGCATGCGTGAAACCGCGCTCGACTGGATGGAGCGGCTCAAGCCCTTCGATCCCTATCTGACCGGCGCGGTGCTGAACGGCACGGCAGGCGAACATTCGGATGTCCATCTGCAATGCTTCTGCGACAACCCGAAGGAAGTCGCCATCTACCTGCTGAACAACAACGTGCAATACGACGTTTCGGAGACGCGGCATTTTGCCGGGCGCGGCTACGTCGAGACGCTCAGCTTCCTGCAGCGCACGCCGGGCGAGGAACCGGTCGGCGTGCACATCGCGCTGTATGATCCGGACGACCTGCGCGGCGCCGTGCGCGCGGACGGCCGCGGGCGGCTCGCGCGCGCCAATGCCGCCACGGTCCGCTCGCTGCTCGATTCTCCCGATGCGCCGCCGCTCGAAATCGGCGGCTGACACTTTTCCGGACGCTCATGAACACCACACGCATTCTCGCGGCCCTCGTCGTCGCGGTCGCCGCAACGGCCGGCGGCTTGTACGCGAGTCACGTTTTCCACGGCAATGACAGCGAGGCCGCGACACCTGCCAACAGCAGCGCGAGCGCCGGCAGCCCCGTCGAACAACTCTGGAAGACGGCGCCGCCGGGCGCGGCGGGCACGTCGCAACCCTTGTCGGCATTCAAGGGCAAGCCGGTGGTCGTCAACTTCTGGGCCTCGTGGTGCGGGCCGTGCGTCAAGGAAATGCCGGAACTGTCCGCGCTTCAGCGCGAGTACGAGAAGAAGGGCATCACCTTCATCGGCCTGGGCGTCGACAGCGAAAAGAACGTCAACGACTTCCTCAAGAAAGTTCCGGTGGCCTATCCGGTCTATGTCACCGGTTTTGGCGGCGCTGATCTGGCGCGCAGCTTCGGCAACAGTGCCGGCGCTCTGCCTTTTACCGTCGTGATCGATGCAAAAGGCACCGTTCGTTCAACAAAATTAGGCGAAGTGGACAGCGCTGAACTTAAACGCACTCTCGACAGCCTGTAAAATTTGACTCTATGCTGCGCGCGGGTTGCATTAAGTAAGCCGCGAGTTAGGGTACATTACGGCGATCTTGAGCCAAATTCGAGATGAACCGTTGGCGCACGCGGTAATTTGTCCCGCGCCGGAGAGTTGGCCCAAACGGTAAAACTAGACAAAATTCTCTAAACGGCGCTAAAGTGCGCCCAATTCCGCACAACCCGAAGCGACCATGACGACTCTGCCGGTGCCGCGCGCTTACCTCGACGTCAGAGCCATCATGCACGTTCCCTTCGGGCAGGCGCGCCGGAACAGCGACGCCGCTGTTGCACCGGCTCGCGGCTGAAGCAGTCAGAGCACCCACAAATCAAGTCAAGCACCGGGCAGCCCGGTCTCCAAGTATTGAAAGGGGATTTTTCGATGGACCTTCGTAAACTCAAAACGCTGATCGACCTCGTCTCGGAATCCGGCATCTCGGAGCTGGAAGTGACGGAAGGCGAAGGCAAGGTTCGCATCGTCAAGAATGCCGCGCCCGTGTACATGCAGGCGCCGCAACAGTACGCGCCGCAAGCGCCGATGCAGTCGGGCCAGCACATGGGTGCGGTCAGCGAAGCCGGCGCCCCGGTTGCCGCCGGCGCACCGGCCGCAGCCGTGCAGGGCCACGTCGTGACCTCGCCGATGGTCGGTTCGTTCTACCGCGCACCCTCGCCGGGCGCAGACCCGTTCGTGCAGGTCGGCGATACGGTGAAGGAAGGCCAGACGCTGTGCATCATCGAAGCCATGAAGCTCCTGAACGAGATCGAGTCCGACAAGGCCGGCGTCGTGAAGGAAATCCTCGTCGAGAACGGCCAGGCGGTGGAATACGGCCAGCCGCTCTTCGTCATCGGCGACTGACGCGCCGCCGCGCCGGATGCGCCGCTTCTTCGTCGAACGCAGCCTGAACGCGCGCACTTTGCCCATGCCGTCGCCATTGCTGTCCGGCATTGCGTCCAGCGCGCAGACTCGCTCGCGAACCCGCTTGCGAACCCGTTCGCAGACCTCGTTCGCCCGAGCCGCGCGCGCCGCCGATTGGATCCCCGAGGGCCGCTCGCGCGTGCCCATTGATGAGCCGACCCACCATGTTTGAAAAAATTCTTATTGCGAACCGCGGCGAAATCGCGCTTCGCATCCAGCGCGCGTGCCGCGAGCTGGGCGTCAAAACCGTTGTCGTCTATTCCGAAGCCGACAAGGAAGCCAAGTACGTCAAGCTCGCCGACGAAGCCGTGTGCATCGGACCGGCGCCGTCGAATCTCTCCTACCTGAACATGCCTGCGCTCATCAGCGCGGCGGAAGTCACCGACGCCGAAGCGATCCACCCCGGCTACGGCTTCCTGTCGGAGAACGCGGATTTTGCCGAGCGCGTCGAGCAGTCGGGCTTCACCTTCATTGGCCCGCGCCCGGAAACGATCCGCATGATGGGCGACAAGGTCACGGCGAAGCAGACCATGATCAAGACCGGCGTGCCGTGCGTGCCGGGTTCGGAAGGCGCATTGCCGGACGATCCGCGCGAAATCGTGAAGATTGCCCGCGTCATCGGCTATCCGGTGATCATCAAGGCGGCCGGCGGCGGCGGCGGACGCGGCATGCGCGTGGTGCATACCGAAGCGGCGCTGGTCAACGCCGTCAACATGACGCGCGAGGAAGCCGGCCGGGCCTTCGGTAATCCGCAGGTCTACATGGAGAAATTCCTCGAGAACCCGCGGCACATCGAGATCCAGGTGCTGTCGGATTCGTTCCGCAACGCCATCTGGCTGGGCGAGCGCGACTGCTCGATGCAGCGCCGTCACCAGAAGGTAATCGAGGAAGCGCCGGCGCCGGGCATCGCGCGGCGTCTGATCGAACGCATCGGCGACCGCTGCGCCGACGCCTGCAAGAAGATGGGCTATCTCGGCGCGGGTACCTTCGAGTTCCTTTACGAGAACAACGAGTTCTACTTCATCGAGATGAACACGCGCGTGCAGGTCGAGCATCCGGTGACGGAGCTCATCACGGGCGTCGACATCGTGCAGGAGCAGATCCGCATCGCCGCGGGCGAAAAGCTCACGATCCGCCAGAAGGACATCCAGTTCCGCGGTCATGCGATCGAATGCCGGATCAACGCGGAAGATCCCTTCAAGTTCACGCCGTCGCCAGGACGCATCACGTCGTGGCATACGGCGGGCGGCCCCGGCATCCGCGTCGACTCGCACGCCTACGCGAACTACTTCGTGCCGCCGAACTACGATTCGATGATCGGCAAGCTCATCGCCTACGGCGCGACCCGCGAGCAAGCCATCAACCGCATGCGCATCGCGCTGTCGGAGATGGTCGTGGAAGGCATCCAGACCAACATCCCGCTGCATCGCGAGATGATGATCGACGCGAAGTTCGTCGAGGGCGGCACGAGCATCCATTACCTCGAGAACAAGCTCGCCGCGCGTCAGGCGGCCGTGGCCGAAGAATCCTGAAGCCCGCAGCAAGAAAACCCGCAAGAGAGTCAGCATGAGTTATCGGGAACTGATCGCCGAACTGGACCGCGAGCACGCGGAAGCGCTGTCGGATGCGCTGCTCGACGTGGGCGCGCTGTCGGTTTCCGTCGAGGACGCCGACGCCGACACGCCCGACGAACAGCCGCTCTTCGGCGAGCCCGGTCTCGTGCCGGAAAAGAGTGCGTGGAAGCGTTCGCGCGTGGTGGCGCTGCTCGCCGAGGACGCCGAACCCGCCGTGTTGCTGGCGGCGGCCGCGAATGAAATCGGGCTGGACGCGACGCCGTCGTTCAGCGTGCGCGATGTCGCCGAGCAGGACTGGGTGCGATTGACGCAGGCGCAGTTCGATCCGATCTCCATCGGCGAGCGCATCTGGGTCGTGCCGTCGTGGCACGACGCACCGGACCCGGACGCGCTCGTGCTCGAACTCGATCCGGGTCTCGCGTTCGGCACCGGCAGCCATCCGACCACGCGCCTGTGCATGGAATGGCTCGAGCAATCGGTCAAGCCCGGACAGTCATTGCTCGACTACGGCTGCGGCTCCGGCATCCTCGCCATTCTTGCGAAGAAATGCGGCGCGGATCCGGTCACCGGCATCGATATCGATCCGCAGGCTGTCGAGTCCGCCCGCCACAACAGCGAGCGCAACCACGCGGCCGTGGCCTACGGCCTGCCCGATGAATGTCCGTCCGGCGAATTCGATATCGTCGTCGCGAACATTCTTTCGAACCCGCTCAAGCTGATGGCGTCGATGCTCTCGTCGAAGGTCAAGCCGGGCGGCCGGATCGCGTTGTCGGGCGTGCTCGCGCGCCAGGCCGACGAGGTTGCGGCGGCCTATGCGAAGTGGATCGACATCGGCGTCTGGCGTGAGCACGAAGGGTGGGTATGTCTGGCCGGAACGCGGCGCGAAAGTCATTAAAATAGCGCCATCGTCCACGAACCGGCCGCAAGGCCAACGGCACTTCTTATATGGCGCTGGCAACCCGCTGCCCCCACTGCGAAACCGTCTTCAAGCTCGACCCTCACCTGCTCGCGCCGCATGACGGCCGCGTGCGCTGCGGCCACTGCCAGGAAGTCTTCGACGCCGCGCATCATCGCTTCGAACTGCCCGACGAAACCGCCGCGTCCGCCATCCCGCAGCACGCCGCGATCATCGACGACGACGCCGCGATCGGCCCGTCCACGCACACGGCTCCCGCCGACCCGCCGCCCGTAGCGGACGCGCCGCCGAGGCCGCGGCCGTTCACGCCGCCGCCTGCCGCACCTGCTGCACCTGCTGCACCCGTTTCAGCGCCGGAGGAAGACGAAGACCGCACGGCCTACGCACACGCTCCGGCGTCGCCACAGACGCCGTCACCGGCGCCGCAAGACGACGCCACGCAGACCGCATCGAGCGACGCCGCCAACGAACCGTCCGCCGAACCGCAAGCGCCGCCGCGCGTGAAGCAGTTCGTTCGCGCGGGCGCGCCGCAGACGCGGCCCGATGCGCCGTTTGCTTCGCCGGTCGAACCGCCTCCGCCGCCGTTCAGGCCGGCCTCTTCGTCGTTCGATCCGGTCGACGATCGCGCCGAGCCGTTCATCGGTCCGGTGGACAAGGCGCCGGAGACGCCGCCTCAGCGTCCCGCGCCGGAACCCGCCTCAACCCCGGCCGCGCCCGCCTGGGCCGACGATCCCGAACCGGGTTTCGGCGATAGACGCGCCGGCAATGCGCGCGCGGCCAGCGCCAACGAAGCCTTTCCCGCGATGCGCGAAACGATGCATGACCCGATGCGCGACGCGCCCCGCCCGCCGGCCGCTGCGGAAGGCAACGCGCGCAAGGGCAAAGGCGGCCGTATCGCCGGGATCGTGCTGGCGGTGCTGCTGGTGCTGCTGCTCGTCGCGCAGCTTGCCTGGTGGGAGCGCGAGACCGTCATGGTGAACGTGCCCGGCGCGCATGCCATTTACGCCGATGTCTGCGATCAGCTCGGCTGCAAGGTTTCGCCGCCGCGCGACATCGACGGACTCCAGATCGAAAGTTCGGGACTGCGCCAGGTGGACGGCCCGCACAAGCTCGAACTGAAACTCTCGCTGCGCAACCGGATGGATGTCGCGCTCGCCTATCCCGCGCTCGAACTCACGCTGCTCGACGACAAGAACAATGTCGCCATCCGCCGCGTGCTCTGGCCGCAGGATTACGCGCGACCGGGTACGATATTCGCCATCGGCCTTCCGCCGCAGAGCGCGCAGCCGGTCGTCGTCCGGCTCGATACCGGCGACGCCGTCGCCGCGAACTACCGGGTTCAGGTCTTTTATCCGTAATGGCGGGCCGGCGCGCGAGCGTCAGGCCTCCCTGTTCCACATGACGCGCGTCACGGCCTTCGCGGTTCGTGCACGCGCGGTTTTCCCGTCAGCATCTGACAATTCTCTGGAGCGCAACATGAGTCAAGTTACCCTCGGCGGCAATCCCATCGACGTAGGCGGCACGTTCCCGGGCAAGGGCCAGCCGGCCAGCGAGTTCACGCTCGTCGGCACGGATCTCGGCGACGTCAAGCTCGCCAGCTTCGCCGGCAAGCGCAAAGTGCTGAACATCGTGCCGAGCCTCGACACGCCGACCTGCGCCACCTCCACGCGCAAGTTCAACGAAGCCGCCAGCAAGCTGGACAACACGGTGGTCGTGGTGGTGTCGGGCGACCTGCCCTTCGCGATGAAGCGCTTCTGCACGACCGAAGGGCTCGAGAACGTCGTGTCGGCATCGACGTTCCGCGGCCACGAGTTCGCGCAGTCCTACGGCGTCGACATCACGAGCGGCCCGCTGCGCGGCCTGACGGCGCGCGCGGTCGTCGTGCTCGACGAAAACAACACGGTGCTGCATTCGCAACTCGTCCCTGAGATCAAGGACGAGCCGAACTACGACGCCGCACTCGCCGCACTGAAGTAACGCTGAAACGCGGGCCGCACTGAGCGGCCCGCGCGCATGCGGGGCGCGATGCCAGGCGCCGTCGCGCCCCGCATGCGCATGCGCTTTCCCTCTTCCGGCTTCCAACAATAAGGACGTTCGCCTTGGCTACGCTCATCTGCGGCTCGCTCGCCTACGACAACATCATGACCTTCCAGGGCCGCTTCGGCGACCATATCCTGCCGGACCAGGTGCACATGCTGAACATCAGCTTCCTGGTGCCGACGATGCGCCGCAACTTCGGCGGCTGCGCGGGCAATATCGCGTACGCGCTGAAGCTGCTGGGCGGCGACGCGAAGATCATGGCCACGCTCGGCGAAGCGGATGCGCAGCTGTATATCGACCGGCTCGACGCGCTCGGTTTGTCGAAGGAATACGTGCGCGTGCTGCCCGACCAGCATTCGGCGCAATGCTTCATCACCACCGACCTCGCGAACAACCAGATCACCGCGTTCCATCCGGGCGCGATGATGGAATCGCACCTCAACCGCACCGAGGAAGCACGCGGCGTCTCGCTCGGCATCGTCGCCCCGGACGGGGCACAAGGTATGCGGGAGCATGCCGAAGGGTTTGCCAAAGCGGGCGTGCCGTTCGTCTTCGATCCGGGTCAGGGATTGCCTATCCTTGAAGGTGTAGAGCTTTGTCGCATGATTGAACTTGCCACCTACGTGGCGGTCAACGATTACGAAGCCAAGCTGTTGAGCAACAAGACGGGATGGTCAATTGAAGACATCATGAGCCGCGTCAAGGCGCTCGTGATTACGCGCGGCGAACACGGCGCGCAGATCCATCACGCGGACGGCGTGCTCGAGGTGCCGGCGGTGCAGGCGCGGCAAGTGGTGGATCCCACCGGTTGCGGCGACGCGTTCCGCGGCGGCTTGCTCTACGGCATCGAGAATGCGCTTGGCTGGGAAAAGACCGGGCGCCTGGCAAGCCTGATGGGCGCGCTGAAGATCGAGCATCAGGGGCCGCAGACTTACGCGCCCACGCGCGCCGAGATTGAAGAACGCTATCAGCAGGCTTTTGGAAGCAGCCTGTCGTAACTGATTTGGAGCAAGGGTATGAAAACGGTAAGTCGTGTCGTGCTGGCGGCGGCGCTCATCGGCTCAGTAGCGATGACCGGCTGTGCCTATAACAGCAGTTCGCCGGACGTCTACACGTCCTCGCAGGCGCAGCGCGAGGAGACGGTCCGCATGGCCACCGTCGAAAGCGTGCGGGGCGTGAAGATCAGCTCGAACAACGGCCAGCCGAGCGGCCTGGGCGCCATCGGTGGCGGCGCGCTGGGCGGCGTCGCGGCGGCGAGCGCGATCGGCGGCGGCAACGGTTCGATCATCGCGGGCATCATCGGCGGCCTGGCGGGCGCAGTCGCGGGCAACGCGGTGGAGAACAACGTGGCCACGAAGAACGGCCTCGAGATCACCGTGCGCCTCGACAACGGCGACCTCCGCGCCATCACGCAGACCGCCAACGGCGAAGTCTTCCAGGCAGGCGAGCGGGTGCGCCTGCTGTCGAGCGGTGGCGTGACGCGCGTGACGCACTGAACGTCCAAAACACTTCAACAGGACTGACCGGGCGCATGCATCGAACGATGCATGCGCTTTTTCTTTGCCCGCGCACAGCGAGCTTGCCGATGCGACTGGCTTGGCGCAATCACGCCTGCGCGTTCCCGCCATACGAATGAAAAACCCGCCGCCGGGTTGCCCCGGACGGCGGGTTCAGTCCGGGTAGCATTACCCGGACTCAAGGCACATCGCAATGTGCCGGTTTGCTGCCTGCTACGCGAACTTACGGACGGCTGCCCGTCGGGAACGGCCATGCTGCTGCCGGGTTCAACGCCGTCTTGACCGCTGCGGCCGGAGCCGGAGCAGGCGCCGAAACGGTCGTTGCCGTCGTGGCAGGAGCGGCAGCCGTGGTCTTCTTCGCAGCAGCGGCTTTCTTGGCCGGAGCTTTTTTCGCAGGGGCCTTTTTCGCAGCGGGTGCAGCAGCAGGCGCAGGGGCTGCGGTCTTCGCAGCAGCCTTTTTCGCGGGAGCCTTTTTCGCAGCGGCCTTCTTCGCTGCGGCCTTCTTCGCCGGCGCCTTCTTCGCGGCAGCCTTCTTCGCAGGCGCCTTCTTGGCGGCTACTTTCTTGGCTGCGACCTTCTTCGCTGCGGCCTTTTTCGCGGGCGCCTTCTTGGCTGCGACCTTCTTCGCTGCAACCTTCTTCGCCGCGGCCTTCTTCGCCGGCGCCTTCTTGACTGCGACCTTCTTCGCTGCAACCTTCTTCGCCGCGACCTTCTTCGTTGCAACCTTCTTCGCCGCTACTTTCTTGGTTGCGACTTTCTTGGCTGCGACTTTCTTTGCCGCGACCTTCTTCACAGCGACCTTCTTGGCTGCGACCTTCTTCGCCGGAGCGGCCTTCTTGGCGGTGACTTTCTTTGCTGCAGCCTTTTTAACGGCGGTTTTTTTCTTGGCAAGTGCCATGGTTTACTCCTTCAGGTTTTCAGATGAGAGTCAGTTCAAACAACACCCTTCGTCAAAACCCGCTTCCCACGTGTCGCCTTTCTCGACAGCGCACGCTACGAAGCGGATTATTCATCGGCGTACGCTGATCCCACCTGCTTACGCTAATGAATACGGCAAGGCGCGCCGTGCCCCGAGGCACCGCGCGCCAAATTGAGTCAGCACCACGTCTTCGTGGCGCCGGCCATCGCTTGATCGAGCCAGCGGGCCTGCCGCTGGCATATTCCGGGGGGAAGTTTGCCCATCCCTTTGCAGGGAATGCACAACGCCTGTCTTCTGTTCGAGCCGATAATCGGCGCGTTGAATTGCTAGGCGCACATTGCATCAGGCGACCGTTCTCCTAAACCTTGTTGGTCCGGGCGCGCGTGAGCGACACGCTGCTGCCCGGCCATCCCATCGATTTCGTCTGCAACACGTCCTGGATTTTTATTATTCCCAGGTCAGCGCGCCGCCGGTTTGATACTCAATCACGCGTGTCTCGAAGAAGTTGCGTTCCTTCTTCAAGTCGATCATCTCGCTCATCCACGGGAACGGGTTTTCCTCGTTCGGGAAGAGCGGGTCCAGTCCGATCTGCTGGCAACGCCGGTTGCAGATGAACCGCAGGTAGCTTTTGAACATCGACGCATTCAGGCCGAGCACCCCGCGCGGCATGGTGTCTTCCGCGTAGCGATATTCAAGTTCCACCGCCTGCTTGAAGAGTTCGCGGATCTCGGCCTTGAATTCGGCGGTCCACAGTTGCGGCTCTTCCAGCTTGATCTGGTTGATGAGGTCGATGCCGAAGTTGCAGTGCATCGACTCGTCGCGAAGGATGTACTGATACTGCTCCGCCGCGCCCGTCATCTTGTTCTGGCGACCCAGCGCCAGAATCTGCGTGAAGCCCACATAGAAGAACAGTCCTTCCATGATGCAGGCGAACACGATCAACGACTTCAGCAATTTCTGGTCCGCTTCCAGCGTGCCGGTCGTGAAGGCCGGATCGGTCAGCGTCTGGATGAACGGAATGAGGAACTCGTCCTTGTCTCGGATCGACTTCACTTCGTGATACGCGTTGAAGATCTCGCTTTCGTCGAGGCCCAGCGATTCGACGATGTACTGGTACGCGTGCGTGTGGATCGCCTCTTCGAATGCCTGGCGCAGCAGGAACTGGCGGCACTCCGGAGCGGTGATGTGACGGTACGTGCCCAGCACGATGTTGTTCGCTGCAAGCGAATCCGCGGTTACGAAGAATCCGAGATTGCGCTTGACGATGCGGCGCTCGTCGTCCGACAGACCGTTCGGGTCTTTCCACAGGGCGATGTCGCGCGACATGTTCACTTCCTGCGGCATCCAGTGGTTCGCGCAGCCGGCGAGATACTTTTCCCACGCCCACTTGTACTTGAACGGCACGAGTTGGTTGACGTCGGTCTGGCCGTTGATGATGCGCTTGTCGGCGACATTGACGCGGGCCTCGCTCTGCGCGGCGATGGCGCCGGCGGAAGGCGTGGCGGCTGCGGGCGGAACGAAGCCATCGGAGAAGATGTTGGTCGTGTTCGCTTGCGCAGCTTGATGAGTGGCTTGATGAGCATGCGCAACTTGCGTTGCAGCTTGCGTACCGAAAGTCGTGCCTTGAGCGTTACGCAACGCGTTCGGTTGCGGAGCGCTCGAGGGAGCTACGGCAGTGGTCTCGTCATCCCAGTTGAGCATAAATTCTCACCATCAATTTAGATCGGTTTGTACCATCTTTTTCTGAGCGTTAAAAGAGTTTGCTCATGAAAAATCTCGTTTTCTTGCGATTTGGATTCCACGTTGCTACTTGCAAACAACACTCGACAGAGCGTGATGTGTTTGAAGCCTGATGCGATATCCGTTCAAACGTGTGTGAAGCGATCCTGATCGAGTGACTTCGACGACCTCGCGAGGTCAGTGCAGCGTGCTTCATGCAGCTTGTCTCGCTGCCTTGAGAGCCTCGCCGTACAAGGCTTTGCGGCTTGGGTACTCAACACGGCAGTGTCATGCGGACCGTTGTGCCGCGAGCATCGCGTCATGCAGCGCGCCCGATGATCGATGCAGCGAAGCGTCGCTCGCTTCATGCATCGACGATGTCGCTCGACGACACTCGATGCGAAACGAAAGATGCGTGAAGAGCGACTGCTTGCGAGGTGCCCGAACGATGACTCGCATCACGTGTTCTTGCCACTCACTCGCGCGCTTCGATGACCTCCGTTGCGCGTCATCGCACACCCTTCGCTCCACACCTTCGCTTCGCTCGCAACACGCTCGCGGCAGCCTGCTCATATGCCCTGCAAGACCGCTTGAAGACCGCTCGCGCGCTTCGGATTCGTTGCCGAAGTTTAGCATTCGATGCCTCGCTTTTCCACAATATCTTGTGCTTGCAAAATCCTTCAACACAACCTATAGCGCGTTAACACCACGACCCGAAACCCCGCGAAACCGCGCTGTCAGGCCTTCCCGCCACGCAAGGGATCGAGCAGCGAGCGCAGGTTGTTGTGGTCGATCTCATGCATCAACGCGAGCAGCCTGCCGAGCTTGCCCTCTGGAAAACCCTCACGCGCGAACCATGCGAGATAGTGCGCGGGCAGATCGGCGATGACGCGATCCTTGTACTTGCCATACGGCATCTTCATCGTGATGAGTCGTTGCAGGTCTTCCGGTTCCATCTTGTCCTCACGCATTGAGCAATGTTCTTCGCGCCACGTTGCGCACAGCAATCCTTCAGCGACTGCTCCATATCGGTGCCATAATCGCCGCTCTCGCTGCCAAGAGTTGATCGCGATTCGCCATGCCGCTTGCCGTCAAAGCTTTCGTTGCCCCTCTCATCGTCGCGTGTGCGATGTTCATGGAAAGCGTCGACGCCAACGTCATCGTCACCGCGATCCCCGAGATGGCTCGCGCCTTCGGCCGCGATCCCGTCACGCTCAAGGTTGCCGTCACGAGCTACGTGCTCGGCCTCGGCGTCTTCATCCCGATCTGCGGCTGGGTCGCCGACCGCTTCGGCGCGCGAGTCGTGTTCCGCACCGCCATCGGCATCTTCGTCGTGGGCTCGCTGCTGTGCGCGGCGTCCACCTCGCTCGGACCGTTCACGGTGGCGCGGTTCATCCAGGGCGTAGGCGGCGCGATGATGGTTCCGGTCGGCCGCATCATCATCTTCCGTTCGGTGCGCCGTTCCGAGTTCATCCGCGCGATGAACTACCTCTCGCTGCCCGCCATGCTCGGGCCCGCCATCGGACCGCTGCTCGGCGGCTTCATCACGACCTACCTGCACTGGCGCCTGATCTTCTTCATCAACATCCCGATCGGCATCCTCGGCATCTGGCTCACGAATCGTCATATCGCCAACTCGCGCGAGGAGCATCCGGGACGGCTCGACTGGTTCGGCTTCTTCCTCTCGGGAAGCGCCGGCGTGCTGCTGCTGCTCGGGCTCTCGCTCGTCGGCGGCGAACTGATTCCGCAAGGCACCGCCTGGGCGATGTGCGCCGCCGGCGCGCTGCTGGTCGTGCTGTACTGCATCCACGCGCGCCGCGCCGACAAACCGCTGCTCGACCTGCGCTTCTTCCGCGTGCCGACCTTCCAGGCCAGCGTGCTAGGCGGCTCGATGTTCCGCATCGGTCTCGGCGCCGTGCCGTTCCTGCTGCCGCTCGCGTTGCAGGAAGGCCTCGGCATGACCGCGTTCAAGTCCGGCGCGATCACCTGTGCGTCGGCGTTCGGCGGCATGTTCATGCGCTCGCTCGCCTCGCGCGTGCTGCATCGCTTCGGCTTCCGGCAGACGCTGTTCTATAACGCGGCGCTGTCGGGCATCGCGATTGCAGCATGCGGTGCGTTCTTCCCCGGCACGCCCGCGTGGTTGATCTGGGCAGTCGTGCTGCTCGGCGGCTTCTTCCCCGCGTTGCAGTTCACGAGCCTCAACTCGCTCGCCTACGCGGAGATCGAGACGCGCGACGTCGGCCGTGCGACCAGCCTCGCGAGCTTCGTGCAGCAGGTGTCGCTGGGCCTCGGCGTGACGGTCGCGGGCATCACGCTGGAGTTGTCGCAGTATCTGAACGGCCATGCCACCGTGCAGTGGTCCGATTTCTGGCCGGCGTTCCTCGTCGTCGGCCTGTTCTCGTTCTTCTCGATGCCGATCACCGCGCGCCTCGCGCACGATGCGGGTACCGAGATCTCGCGGGGTACGCGCGGCTGAGCGTTCGGGAGTTCGACCGGGCGGCGTTTGCCTGCATGGTGCTCGTCGGCGTGGCGTTGAGCTTTGCGTCGTCTGGCTCCTTCGGCTGCGTGCCTTGAGCCGTTGCGGTTCGCCTGCCTGGCCTGCTTCGCTTTCGCCCTCACGCCCTTCGCCGTCACACCCTTCGCAACCGTCCCACCGCGCCCGCGACAATCCAGCCCGCACCGCAAAACAAACGGGCCGGCACCGGAGCGAAACGCTGCTCCGATGCCGGCCCGCCCGACCGGCTCAACCTGCGCTTACTGGCAGGCTTCGCACTCGTCGAAGCCCGGATCGCCCGGACGCATCATGCACACGGGACCATCCGCTTCCGGGGCCGTCTCGACCGCCTGCGCGCTCGCTGCCGCCGCGTTGAAGCCGCCGTTGCCCGCCGCCGATGCACCATTCGCACCGCCATTCACGCCGCCGCCGAAGCCGCCGTTCGCACCCGAGGCACCATGGCCGCCGTTGCCGCCGTTGCCCGACGGCACCGCGTTCAGCGCGCCGTGCGCGACCGTCGACTTCTCGACGTGCGTCGCGGCCATCGTGCGGAGGTAGTACGTGGTCTTGAGGCCGCGAAGCCACGCGAGCTTGTAGACCTCGTCGAGCTTCTTGCCTGACGCGCCTGCCATGTAGATGTTGAGCGACTGCGCCTGGTCGATCCACTTCTGACGACGCGACGCCGCCTCGACCAGCCATTTCGGATCGACTTCGAAGGCCGTTGCGTAGATGGCGCGCAGGTCAGCCGGAACGCGGTCGATGCGCGACAGCGTGCCGTCGAAGTACTTCAGATCCGACACCATCACTTCGTCCCACAGGCCGCGCGTCTTCAGGTCGCGGACGAGGTAGTCGTTCACCACCGTGAATTCGCCCGACAGGTTCGACTTCACGTACAGGTTCTGGAAGGTCGGCTCGATGCACGCCGACACGCCGATGATGTTCGAGATCGTCGCCGTCGGCGCAATCGCCACGCAGTTGGAGTTGCGCATGCCGTGGGTGGAAATGCGCGAGCGCAGTTCCGGCCAGTCCATCGATTCCGACGCATCCACTTCCACGTAGCCGCCACGCGCTTCGGCCAGCAGCTTCAGCGAATCCTGCGGGAGGATGCCGCGATCCCACAGCGAGCCGCGATACGTCGCGTAACGGCCGCGCTCTTCCGCCAGCTCTGTCGACGCGTAGTAGGCGTAGTAGCAGACGGCTTCCATCGAGCGATCGGCGAACTCCACGGCTTCGTCCGACGCGTACGGCGTGCGCAGCAGGTGCAGGCAGTCCTGGAAGCCCATGATGCCCATGCCGACCGGACGATGCTTCAGGTTCGAGTTACGCGCCTTCGGCACCGCGTAGTAGTTGATGTCGATCACGTTGTCGAGCATGCGCATCGCGACGCTGATGGTGCGCTTGAGTTTCGCCTGATCGAGCGCGTAGCTGCCGTCGGCCTGCTTGACCATGTGCGCGACGAGGTTCACCGAGCCCAGGTTGCAGACGGCGATTTCCGTGTCGCTGGTGTTCAGCGTGATTTCCGTGCACAGGTTCGACGAATGCACGACGCCGACGTGCTGTTGCGGCGAGCGCACATTGCACGGATCCTTGAACGTGATCCACGGATGGCCGGTCTCGAACAGCATGCCCAGCATCTTGCGCCACAGTTGCGCCGCCGGAATCTTCTTGAACAGCTTGAGTTCGCCGCGCGCGGCTTTCTCTTCGTAAGCCGTGTACGCCTTCTCGAAGTCCGCGCCGAACAGGTCATGCAGGTCCGGGCAGGTGGACGGCGAGAACAGCGTCCAGTCGCCGCCTTCCATGACCCGCTTCATGAACAGGTCGGGAATCCAGTTCGCCGTGTTCATGTCGTGCGTGCGGCGGCGGTCGTCGCCGGTGTTCTTGCGCAGCTCGAGGAATTCCTCGATGTCCAGGTGCCACGTCTCCAGGTACGCGCACACCGCGCCCTTACGCTTGCCGCCCTGGTTCACGGCCACGGCCGTGTCGTTCACCACCTTGAGGAACGGCACGACGCCCTGCGACTTGCCGTTCGTGCCCTTGATGTGCGAACCGAGCGCGCGCACGCGCGTCCAGTCGTTGCCCAGGCCGCCCGCGAACTTCGAGAGCAGCGCGTTTTCCTTGAGCGCCTCGTAGATGCCGTCGAGGTCGTCGGCGACCGTCGTCAGGTAGCACGACGACAGCTGCGAGCGGTGCGTGCCCGAGTTGAACAGCGTGGGCGTGGACGACATGAAGTCGAACGACGACAGCACGTTGTAGAACTCGATGGCGCGCGCTTCGCGGTCAATCTCGTTGAGCGACAGGCCCATCGCGACGCGCATGAAGAATGCCTGCGGCAGTTCGATGCGCGTGCCTTCGACGTGCAGGAAGTAGCGGTCGTACAGCGTCTGCAGGCCGAGGTAGCCGAACTGCAGGTCGCGGTTCTGGTCGAGCGCGGCGCCGAGGCGCTTCAGGTCGAACTGTTGCAGCTTGTCGTCCAGCAGCCCGGCTTCGATGCCGCGCTTGATGAACTGCGGGAAGTATTCGGCGTAACGCTCGCCCATGTCGGCCTGCGTCACTTCCTCTTGAAGAATTTCGCGGCGGATCGTGTGCAGCAGGATGCGGGCGGTGACCTGGCTGTAGGCCGGGTCCTTCTCGATCATCGTGCGCGCGGCGAGGATCGCGGAGTCGTAGACCTGCGACATCGGCACGCCGTCGTACAGGTTCTTCACCGTTTCCGCGAGGATCGGGTCGGCCGACACGGCGTCGCCCAGGTTCGCGCAGGCGGAGGCGATCAGCGCCTTCAGTGCGTCGAGGTCCAGCGGGCGCGTGACGCCGTTGTCGGTCACGTTGATGACGCCGCCTTCATGCGACTGCGCGTTGGGGTTCGCCGAACGTTCCTGCGACCGCTGTTGCGTGCGCTTCTCGCGATACAGCACGTAGGCACGCGCGACGTTGTGCTCGCCGCCGCGCATCAGCGCGAGTTCGACCTGATCCTGGATGTCTTCGATATGGAACGTGCCGCCGTGCGGACGGCTGCGCACGAGCGCGCGCACGACCGCCTGGGTCAGTTGCTCGACGAGCTCGCGCACGCGCGCGGAGGCGGCGCCCTGGCCGCCGTTCACGGCGATGAACGCCTTGGTCACCGCGATCGCGATCTTCGACGGCTCGAACGACACCACGCTTCCGTTGCGACGAATGACCTTGTAGTCGGCGAACGTCGTGTTCGGCGCGAGCGCCTGGGCGCTCACGGGCTGCGCGCCGCCCATCGGCTGGGTGGAGGCGCCTTCGAAGGAAGTCGTGGCGGTGTCGGTGGTTTGCATGTGCAAAACTCCTGGTGTTCGAATGGTGCGGATGGTCCGCGGATTTATCACTTATGCCGCGCGTGCGTCATGAGTCGTCATGCGGCGCGCGGTGTTTTGGCGGTAAAGCCGGGCTGTGAATGCAGCAGGCTCTGGAACGCGATTCGCGGCGATGGCGGCCCGCATCGTTCTTGGCGTCCATGCGGTGCCCGCGTTGGCGCGCGGTGTCGGTCGACGCAACTCGCCCCCTTGCATGCTTCTTCACGGTGCTGCTTGCTGGCGCTCGATGCCCGCGCAGCCTCTTTCGCATCGAAACCTGCATCGAAAGAAACCGCCTCGCGCACCGCCCCGGGCCAGCCAAACTTCTTCTACGCCGGAAAGCCAACGGCGCCGGCTCAAGGAGCGGGCGCCGCTTCAACAACACAAGATCTAGTGCAAATTACGTCTGTCGGCACCAAGTATAGTGGGCATCCGCGCAGTCTCAAAAACTTTTTTCTGCTTCATTGGGATTGACTTTTTCCGCCTCAAGCGCGGTAAAGGTATCGCGCGTCTCCGTGCTGCGTCGCAACGAGAAAAATCTTGCTCGGTGTCAGCAACCCGGCTCAGTCGCGCGGCAGGAACGGGAAGAACGAGGGCGGCAACGCGCTGTCGTGACGCAGGCGCGGCCAGTCGAAGTGAGTGCCGGGATCGGTCTTGCGTCCCGGCGCGATGTCGGCGTGCCCGGCGAGCGCGTCGATGGGATAGCGCTTCACGAGCAGGCGCACGAGCGGGCCGAGCGCGCCGTACTGCGCGTCCTCGAAGGGCAGGCGGTCGCTGCCCTCCAGCTCGATGCCGATGGAAAAGTCATTGCAGCGCTCGCGTCCCCGAAACGACGAGACGCCCGCATGCCACGCGCGTTCGTCGCAGGAAACGAATTGCTGGATCTCACCGTTGCGGCGAATGACGAAGTGAGCGGACACGCGCAACCCGCGCAGCTGATCGAAGTACGGATGCGCGTCGTGATCGAGCCGGTTGAGGAAGAAGTCGGCGATGGCGTTCGTCGTGAAGTCGTCGGGCGGCAGGCTGATGTTGTGTACGACGATGAGCGTCGGCGCCGCGTTGCCCGGACGCGCCTCGAAGTTGGGCGACGGCAGGCGCTGCGCGTTCGTGAGCCAGCCCTGCCCGTCGATGTGCGCCGGGTCCGTGCTGCCGCCGCCTGTGTTCATCGCGCGTCGCGGCCAGTCGGACGGTTGGCGTGGGCGCGCGCGTGATCGGTACAGCAGAAGCGCTCGCCCGCGACGACGATCGCTTCGCTGCGCGGCGTGTGCACGCCGCATTGCGCGCATTGGATCAAAGGATCGGCGAGTTGCGGCGGCTGGGCTGCCGAGGCGCCCGAGCCGTTGCCATTGCGCGCACGGCCCGCGCCGGCGCCGCTGAAGCCACCTGCGCTCGCGCCGCCGGCCGCGGTGTCGCCTTGTTGCGCGCGCTCGTTCGCGCGGCGCAGCTTCTTCAAAAGCCACTGGCTCAGGAAGAACAGGACGATCAGAAAGAGGAAATTTCGCATGAGTACGGTCAGAAAGAAGAGCGCGCCGCTCAGACCACCGCGCGATGCAGCAGCACTTCGAACACGAAGCGGCTGCCGACATAAGCGAGCAGCAGCGCGGCGAACGACGCCAGCACCCAGCGCAACGCAGCGCGTCCGCGCCAGCCGGAGATGCGACGCGCGGTCAGCAGCGCGCCGAACATCAGCCACGAGAGAAACGCGAACACGGTCTTGTGATCGAGGCGCAGCGCGCGATCGACCAGTTGCTCATTGAACGCGATGCCCGAGACGAGTGTCAGCGTGAGCAGCACGAAGCCTGCCGCGATCAGCCGGAACAACAGCTTCTCGAGCGTGAGAAGCGGCGGCAATGTGTCGAGCCAGCTGGCGAGCCAGCCATTGCCGGTGTGACGCGTGGCCATTCCGCGCATGCGCTGCAGGCGGCGTTCGAGCATCAGCATCAGCACGGCGTGCAGCGCGGCGATGGCGAACAGCCCGTAGGCGATGTTCGCGATCAGGAAATGCACCTTGAACATCGGCGCGGCGGAATACGACAACACGCGCACGCCGCCGAACAGCAAGGGCATCAGCGACGCGATGCACGCGAGCGGCAGCACGAGCAGACGCAGGCCGTCGAGCGGGAAGAAAAAGCTTTCGATCCAGTAAATGCCCGCGCCGAGCCAGAACATCGCGGAGAGTGCGAACGCGAAGCCGAAGATCATCGCGTTCTGGGGAAAGATGGTGGTGTGCAGCAAGACGCCATGCACCAGCAACGCCACTAATAATAGTGAGCGTCCGACGCCGCTCATGCCGGACGCCTTCGACTGAGGCGCAGCCGGGACGGAAGACGGCACCGGAGACCGCACCGCCGCCCCGAATCCCGCCGGCGGCATGCCCGCCAGCGCCGGCTCCACGGCCGGGTGGCGATGCGCGCGCCAGCCCGCCACGGCAAGGCCGCCGTAGAGAAGCGCAGTGAGGGCATACAGTACAATATCCATGTTCGAAGTTTACACTAGGCCCCTGAGTCACGACGTTTTGCCCCTTGCGCCAGCGCGGGGCGAAACCTGAGCCGGCGTACGACACCGCGCCGAAAAGGGCCCCCTTTCCTACCGTTTCCCCATGCTCGATAACCTCACTCAACGGATGGCGCGCGTCGTCAAGACGCTGCGCGGCGAGGCCCGCCTCACTGAAGCCAACACCCAGGAGATGCTGCGCGAGGTGCGCCTCGCATTGCTCGAAGCGGACGTGGCGCTGCCGGTGGTGCGCGAGTTCATCGCGAAGGTGAAGGAGAAGGCGCTCGGCGAGGAAGTGCTGTCGAGCCTGTCGCCGGGCCAGGCGCTCGTCGGCGTCGTCCAGAAGGAACTGACGGCCGTGATCGGCGGCGATTACGAAGGCAAGGCCGCCGAACTGAATCTCGCCGTCACGCCGCCCGCCGTGATCCTGATGGCCGGCCTGCAGGGCGCCGGCAAGACCACCACCACCGGCAAGCTCGCCAAGCTGCTGCGCGAGAAGCAGAAGAAGAAGGTCCTGACCGTTTCCGTCGACGTGTACCGTCCCGCCGCCATCCGTCAGTTGCAGACGGTGACGGAGCAGGTCGGCGCGGACTTCTTCCCGTCCGAACCCGACCAGAAGCCCGCGGATATCGCGCGCGCGGCCATCGACTGGGCGAAGCGTCACTTTCATGATGTGGTGATCGTCGATACGGCCGGCCGTCTCGGCATCGACGAAGCCATGATGAAGGAGATCAGCGAACTGCACGGGCTGCTCAAGCCCGCCGAGACGCTGTTCGTCGTCGACGCCATGCTGGGTCAGGATGCCGTCAACACCGCAAAGGCCTTCAATGACGCGCTGCCGCTGACCGGCGTCGTGCTCACCAAGCTCGACGGCGATTCGCGCGGCGGCGCGGCGCTCTCCGTGCGTCACGTCACCGGCAAGCCGATCAAGTTCGTCGGCGTCGCGGAAAAGCTCGACGGCCTCGAAGTCTTTCATCCGGACCGCATGGCGAACCGGATCCTCGGCATGGGCGACATCCTCGCGCTGGTCGAGGAAGCACAGCGCGGCGTCGATACCGCCGCCGCGCAGAAGCTCGCCGACAAGGTCAAGAAAGGCGGCGACTTCGACCTGAACGACTTCAAGGCGCAGCTTTCGCAGATGAAGAAGATGGGCGGGCTGTCGTCGCTGATGGACAAGCTGCCGGCGCAGTTCCAGCAGGCCGCGCAGGGCGCGGACATGAACAACGCCGAGAAGCAGATGCGCCGCATGGAAGGCATCATCAATTCGATGACGCGCCAGGAACGCGCCAAGCCCGAGCTCATCAAGGCCGCGCGCAAGCGCCGGATCGCGGCGGGCGCGGGCGTGCACGTGCAGGAAGTCAACCGCATGCTCAATCAGTACGAGCAGATGCGCGGGATGATGAAGAAGCTGAAGGGCGGCAACCTGCAGAAGATGATGCGTGGCATGAAGGGCATGATGCCGGGCATGCGCTGAGCTTCGCTTCCTTGAACCCGCGCTGCGCTCGTCCGACGCGACACAAGGAGCGACATAAGGCGCGGCACAGGGCGCGGGTTTATCATGTGGCGCACGCCGCCGTTTTTTTCCACACTAAGAAGTCTGCCTTTCTCCCGCTTGCCCTATGAATCGCGAAGAAGCCCTGCATATTTTCAGCCATTCCGAAGAGATCGTGACGGCCGCTGAAGTCAACGCCTCGATCGGCAAGATGGCCACGGCCATCAAGGCGGCGACGCAAGACGACTTTCCGCTGGTGCTCTCGGTCATGGGCGGCGCGGCCGTGTTCACCGGCATGCTGCTGCCGCATCTGGATTTCCCGCTCGAGTTCGATTACATCCACCTGACGCGCTATCGCAATGCCATCAAGGGCGGCAGCGAGATGCAGTGGCGCGTGGCGCCGGCGGAATCGGTGAAGGATCGCACGGTGCTCGTGCTCGACGACATCCTCGACGAAGGCGAGACCATGGCCGCCATCCGCGACCGCATCATGGCGATGGGCGCGAAGACGTTTCTCTCGGCGGTGCTGTGCGAGAAGATCATTCCGAAGGCCAAGCCGCTGCGTCCGGATTTCTGCGGCTTCGAAGTGCCGGACCGCTATGTGTTCGGCTGCGGCATGGACGCCAAGGGCTACTGGCGCAATCTGCCGACCATCCGCGCGCTGACCGAAGGCGCATGAGGCTTGTGCGCCTCCAATAAAAAAGCGGCCTCGGCCGCTTTTTTTACAGCTGATGCACGAAAGTGCGTATGCCGGTGAGCATCATCTCGACGGAAATCGCCACCAGCACGAGCCCCATCAGCCGCTCGAACGCCGTCACCACGCGCTCGCCGAGCCATTGCTGGATCTTCTCCGCGAGGATCAGCACGACGGCGCAGACGAGCATCGTCACCGTCAGCGCGCCGATCCACTCGAACATCTTGCCGGGCGCCTGCGAGGTCAGCAGCATCACCGTTGCAAGGGCCGACGGCCCCGCCAGCGCCGGAATGGCGAGCGGCACGATGAGCGGCTCGCCGCCGCGCGAGTCGCCGCCCATGGCGCCGTCCGGATGCGGAAAGATCATCCGCAGCGCGATCAGGAACAGCACGATGCCCCCGGCGATGCGCAATGAAACATCCGTGAGGTTCATTGCGCGCAGGAACCGGTCGCCGGCCAGCATGAATACCAGCAGGATCACGAACGCAATCGCCACTTCCCGCAGCACGACCACGCGACGCCGCTCCTTCGCGACGCCGCGCAGCGCGTTGATGAAGATCGGGATGTTGCCAAGCGGATCGGTGATCAGCAGCAACAGGATCGTCGCCGACAGGAAGTTGTATTGCATTACTTCCCGAGCGCGGCCCGGACCTTGCCCGTCACGACAGCGGCCGCTTCCTCGACCGGCAGCAGCGTGGCTTCGGTATCGCGACGGCCCTGGTACTCGAGCTTGCCTTCCTTGAGCCCGCGATCGCCGATCACGATGCGATGCGGCACGCCGATCAGTTCCCAGTCGGCGAACATCACGCCCGGACGCTCGCCGCGATCGTCGAGAATCACGTCGATGCCGGCTTCCTGCAGCGCGGAGTAAAGCGCATCGGCCTGCTCGCGGACGGCGTCGCTGCGGTCATAGCCCATCGGGCAGATCACCACTTCGAACGGCGCGATAGCTTCCGGCCAGATGATGCCGCGCTCGTCGAAGTTCTGTTCGATCGCCGCGCCCAGCACGCGCGTCACGCCGATGCCGTAGCAGCCCATCTGCATCGGCGCGGGCTTGCCGTTTTCATCGAGGATCGTGGCGCCCATCGCTTCCGAATACTTCGTGCCGAGCTGGAACACGTGGCCCACTTCAATGCCGCGGCAGATTTCGAGCGTGCCCTTGCCATCCGGCGACGGATCGCCCGCGACGACATTGCGGATATCCGCCACTTCGGGTTCCGGCAGATCGCGGCCCCAGTTCACGCCGGTGGTATGGAAATCCACTTCGTTGGTGCCGACGACAAAGTCGCTCATGTTCGCGACCGTGCGGTCGGCGATCACGCGCACCGGCTTCTTCGTGTTGAGCGGACCGAGGTAGCCCGGCGGCGTGCCGAACCACTCGACGATCTCGGCTTCGGTCGCGAAGCGGTATTCCTTCAGGCCCGGCAGCTTGTTGGTCTTGATGTCGTTGAGCGAGTGATCGCCGCGCAGCATCAGCAGCCAGATGGTGGGCTCGGCGCCGTCGTTTTCCGTCGCGAGAATGATCGACTTGATGGTCTTTTCGAGCGGAATGTTCAGCAGTTGCGCGACGGCTTCGCACTTGGCGGCGCCCGGCGTCGGCGTCTTCTTCAGTTCTTCCGTGGGCGCAGCGCGCTGCGCGATGAGCGGCAGCGCTTCCGCGGCCTCGACGTTCGCCGCGAACTCGGAAGCCGGGTTATAGGCGATGTCGTCCTCGCCCGTTTCGGCGATCACGTGGAACTCGTGCGAACCGCTGCCGCCGATGGAACCGTTGTCCGCCGCCACCGCGCGGAACTCCAGGCCGATGCGCGTGAAGATGCGCACGTACGCGTCGTACATCTTGCGATACGACTCGGCAAGGCCGTCGAGGTCCTTATCGAAGGAATACGCGTCCTTCATGATGAACTCGCGGCCGCGCATCACGCCGAAGCGCGGACGGATCTCGTCGCGGAACTTGGTCTGGATCTGATAGAAGTTCACCGGCAACTGGCGATAGCTCTTGATATCGCGGCGCGCGATGTCGGTCACGACTTCCTCGTGCGTCGGGCCCATCACGAAGTCGCGTTCGTGACGATCCTTGAAGCGCAGCAGTTCCGGACCGTATTGTTCCCAGCGCTTCGATTCCTGCCAGAGTTCGGCGGGCTGCACGGCGGGCATCAGCAATTCGAGCGCGCCCGCGCGGTTCATCTCCTCACGCACGATGGCTTCGACCTTGCGGATCGAACGCAGGCCGATCGGCATGTAGTCGTAGATACCGCCCGCGACGCGGCGGATCATGCCGGCGCGCATCATCAGCTTGTGGCTGACGATCTCGGCGTCGGCGGGAGCTTCCTTGAGAGTGCCGATGAAGAAACGGGATGCTTTCATTCAATTTTTCCAAGAGCGGCGCGTGCTGCGCTGCGGGTGAGCGCCGAAGCAGGCGAAACGAGGGTGAACAACGGAAACGGTCGACGGCGTTGCATGGAGCGGAGCTGTGTCTTGCGCCGGCCACTCGCCTGTCTGAAGCGAAGATTTTGCCGCCTTCCGGGTGGTCTGGCAAAGCGTCTGGCGCAGCGTTGCAGACGCGGCGCCGGATTCGTGCCCCGGATTGGGGTTCCTGCCGGTGCGCCAGGCCCGTTAACTGTTTATAATCAAAGCAATTTTAAAGGATTCGAAGGTGGTTGTATGCTGGATCGTGAAGGCTTTCGCCCGAACGTCGGCATCATCCTCTTGAACGCGCGCAACGAAGTGTTTTGGGGTAAGCGACTGCGTGAACATTCCTGGCAGTTTCCGCAAGGGGGTATCAAATACGGCGAGACCCCCGTGCAAGCGATGTATCGGGAGTTACACGAAGAAACCGGTTTGCTTCCTGAACACGTGAAGGTCATGGGTCGCACCCGTGACTGGCTGCGTTATGAGGTGCCGGACAAGTTCATCAAGCGCGAGGTGCGCGGACATTATCGCGGTCAGAAACAGATCTGGTTTCTGCTGCGCATGGTGGGCCGCGATTGCGACATCTGCCTGCGTGCGACGGACCATCCGGAATTCGATGCCTGGCGCTGGAACGAGTATTGGGTACCGCTGGATGCGGTCATCGAGTTCAAGCGCGACGTTTATCAACTGGCTCTCAACGAGCTGTCCCGCTTCCTGCGGCGCACCAACTCCCGCGGTGAACGCGGCGAGCGAGCCGCGCATCATGGGCGCGCTATCCGCGCGTGCTCCAGACGATAACGATCGAAGCACCTGCGGTAACTGCCTCCGGCGCGGCAGTTCAGGCAGAATGCACGGTCAGCGAAGAAGTGACGGTGATCGTGCAGCAGCGTTCACCGTGCGACTGAGTTCCCTTGTTTCAGGTTCTCGGTTCTTCGCACACTTTGACACTCGGCATGACTTGAAGCGGCAGCCCGGCGATACACTCGCCGGGCTGTTGTTTCCATTTCGCCTTTAGCGCCGGGCGGGGTGCCCGAAGCCCGCGCGCATGTTTCCGGGAAATCCAATTGAAAGTCACAGCTTCACTCGCGTTGCTCGCGGCATCCACGGCCGCACTCGCCGTGCTCGCCGGCTGCTCAAGCTCCAAGACGCCGTCGAATCAGGATGACGGCGTCTTCACCTATCTGCTCGACCGCAAGAGCACCTGGGCCGAAGACAAGATCGACACGATGCCGCCGCTGCCGAAGGAAGCGAATCTGCTGCCCTTCAACGTGTCGCAGAACACGCCGCTCAACTTCGCCGTCGACAAATCCACGCTGACGGTCGGCAATGATGGCGTCGTGCGCTATGTGGTCGTCGTCACGAGTCCGGCCGGGGCGCGCAACGTCAACTATGAAGGCATCCGTTGCGACACGTATGAGTGGCGCCGCTATGCCAGCATCAATGACGATCAGAACGGCTGGGACCAGGGCGCCGCGTTCGACTTCAAACGCATCGAGAACGGCGAACTGAACGCCTACCAGGCCGCGCTCTATCAAGACTACTTCTGCACGAGCAAGCTGGTGGTCGGCACGGCCAAGCAGATTGTCGAGAACATCCAGTACAAGCGCACCCAGCGTTCGATCAACACGCGCTGATCACGGCCGCCACGCATGCAAAAAGCCCGCGGACCTTGCGGTCTGGCGGGCTTTTTTACGGCTGCGGTCTTGATGAACCGGCGTCAGACGAGCACCAGGTTGTCGCGGTGGATCAGCTCGGGCTCCAGCATGTAACCCAGCACGCTCTCGATCTCGCCGCTCGGCCGCCGATGAATCAGCCGCGCTTCCGAACTGCTGTAGTTCGTGATGCCGCGCGCCACTTCGCGGCCCTGATCGTCGATGCACGCAATCACCTCGCCACGGCCGAACGCGCCCTTCACGTCGATCACGCCGATCGGCAACAGGCTCTTGCCGTCGGCGGTGAGCTTGTTCACGGCGCCCGCATCGATCACGACGTGCCCGCGCACCTGAAGGTGATCCGCCATCCACTGCTTGCGCGCCGCCATGCGCGCCGTGCGTGCGATAAGCTGCGTGCCGATCAGTTCGCCCGACGCAAGCCGCGTCAGCACGTCGGCCTCGCGGCCGCTCGCGATCACCGTGTTCGCGCCACTGTGCGCCGCGCGCTTCGCCGCGAGGATCTTGGTCAGCATGCCGCCGCGGCCGAGGCTCGAACCGGCGCCGCCAGCCATTTGCTCGAGCTCGGGCGTGCCGGCATCGGCCTGCTCGACGAGCGTCGCGCTGGCATCCTTGCGCGGATCCGCCGTGAACAGGCCGCGTTGATCCGTGAGAATCACGAGCGCGTCGCCTTCGATCAGATTGGCCACCAGCGCGCCGAGCGTGTCGTTGTCGCCGAACTTGATTTCGTCGGTGATGACGGTGTCGTTCTCGTTGATGATCGGCACCGCGCCCAGCCGCAGCAGCGTGAGCAGCGTCGAACGGGCGTTGAGATAGCGTTCGCGGTCGGCCAGGTCGGCGTGTGTCAGCAGGATCTGCGCGGTGCGGATGCCGTGCGCGCCGAAGCTGCTCTCGTACACCTGCGCCAGCCCCATCTGTCCGACGGCCGCCGCCGCCTGCAATTCGTCGATCTCGCGCGGCCGCTTGCTCCAGCCGAGCCGGTGAATGCCTTCCGCGATCGCGCCCGAACTCACGAGCACGACTTCCTTGCCCTGTTCGCGCAGCGCCGCGATCTGCGCCGCCCAGCGGCCGATGGCCGCATGATCGAGCCCGCGCCCGTCGTTGGTGACGAGGCTGGACCCGACTTTCACTACGATTCGCTTCGCTGCGGCGATGACTGAACGCATCGTGCGCTTTCTCCCTCGGAAGGCGTGTTCTTGAAGCTCGTTCTTTGATGCTCGTCGTTACTCTTTGCTGGCCTGGTCGTCGCGGAAACGCACGTCGGCGGCGAGATCTTCCTCTTCCGCCGCGCGCGACGCATCCGAGTGCTGCGAGATGTAGTCGAACACCGCGTAGGTCAGCGCTTCGCAGCCCTGGCCCGTCAGCGCCGAAATCTCGAACACCGGACCGTCCCACTCGAAGCGCTCGACGAAGTCCTTCACGCGCGCTTCGCGCTCGTCTTCCGGCACCATGTCGAGCTTGTTCAGCACGAGCCAGCGCGGCTTTTCATAGAGCTGCTCGTCGTACTTGCGCAGTTCGTTGACAATTGCCTTGGCCTCGGCCACCGGATCGACGTTTTCATCGAATGGCGCCATGTCGACCAGATGCAGCAGCACGCCGGTGCGCTGCAGATGGCGCAGGAAGCGATGGCCGAGCCCCGCGCCTTCCGCCGCGCCTTCGATCAGGCCCGGAATGTCGGCGATCACGAAGCTCTTGCTCGGCCCGACGCGCACCACGCCGAGGTTCGGCGCGAGCGTCGTGAACGGATAGTCGGCGATCTTCGGCCGCGCGTTCGACACCGACGAAATGAACGTGGACTTGCCCGCGTTCGGCATGCCGAGCAGGCCGACGTCGGCGAGCACTTTCAGTTCGAGCTTGAGCATGCGGCGCTCGCCCGGCTTGCCTTCGGTCTTCTGCCGCGGCGCGCGGTTCGTGCTCGACTTGAAATGCAGGTTGCCGAGGCCGCCCGCGCCGCCCTGGCCGACGAGCACTTGCTGATTGTGTTCGGTCAGGTCGGCGATCAGCTCGCCGGTTTCCTGATCCGTGATGATGGTGCCGACCGGCATGCGCAGCGTGATGTCGTCGCCGCCCTTGCCGTAGCAGTCGGCGCCGCGGCCGTTCTCGCCGTTGCGCGCCTGGTGTTTCTTCGCGAACCGGTAGTCGATCAGCGTGTTGATGTTGCGGTCCGCGACCGCGTAGACGCTGCCGCCGCGGCCGCCGTCGCCGCCGTCCGGCCCGCCGAACGGAACGAACTTCTCGCGGCGCATCGACGCGCTGCCATCTCCTCCGTCGCCGGCGATGACTTCGATCCTCGCTTCGTCAATGAACTTCATGCGTTGCTCCGTCCCGTGTAATTCGAGCTATTGTGCCGCGACCCGGCGCTGCCGGTCACTGGCCTTGATGAATCCTGCCGATGCGCAATTGCTGCGCATCAAATGAAAAAGGCCCCGCGAACTTCGCGGGGCCCTGGATTTTCGACCTTGCGGCCTTGATCCTTTTTTCGGTCCTGAAGCCCGTGCGTAAAATTTACGCTGCCGGGACGACGACGACCGTATGCTTGCGGGCAGCGCCCTTGGTCACGAACTTCACGTGACCGTCGGCCAGTGCGAACAGGGTGTGATCCTTGCCGATGCCGACATTTTCACCCGGGTGCATGCGCGTGCCGCGCTGGCGAACGATGATGCCGCCTGCGTTGATTGCCTGGCCGCCGTACACCTTCACGCCGAGACGCTTCGACTCGGAGTCGCGGCCGTTGCGGGAAGACCCGCCTGCTTTTTTGTGTGCCATTTGCTTAGCTCCTTAACCGGTGCGCTTACGCGTTGATCGCGTCGATGCGCAGTTCGGTGTAGTTCTGGCGATGGCCAGCGTGCTTTTGGTAGTGCTTCCGGCGACGCATCTTGAAGATGGTCACTTTCTTGTGACGACCTTGAGACACGACAGTAGCCTTGACGGAAGCCCCACTGACCAGCGGCGTACCGAACTGAATCGATTCACCTTCGCCTACTGCGAGAACCTGGTCGAGCGTGATTTCAGCGTCAATGTCTGCCGGTATCTGTTCTACTTTCAATTTTTCGCCGACAGCAACCTTATACTGCTTGCCGCCGGTTTTTATGACCGCGTACATTGAGAACCTCACTCTGAATTCAAACTTGTTTCTCCGGATTTCCTGTAGCTTCCTGGAGATCACGAAGACTTTCCACGCACCACGCGCGGAAAACACGCGATTATACATGGGGTTACGCCCGAGGTCAAAGCGCTTTGCCTGTCGCCGCGCTGAGCCGGACCCCATGCGAACCCCGGTCAAATGCCGTCGAACGGCGTCCGAAATTCCCTCATACCCGCGGATGCGTGACGGCGTGCCCCCGTCGTCCGGCCGATTCGCCTTATAATCCGCCGGATTACCTTAACCGCCCATCATGTCGTCCACCGCCACTTCCTCCCCCAACGCCGCCGCGCTGCTCGCCCCGATTGCCGAGGACATGCAGCAGGTCAATCGCGTCATCCGGCAGCGCCTGGCATCAGAAGTGATGCTCATCAACCAGATTTCGGAGTACATCATCGGCGCGGGCGGCAAGCGGCTGCGTCCGGCGCTCTTGCTGCTGGTTTCGGGCGCGCTGGGGGACACCACCGGACATCGCCATGAACTCGCCGCCGTGGTCGAGTTCATCCACACGGCAACGCTCCTGCACGACGACGTAGTCGACGAATCCGACCTGCGGCGCGGCCGCCAGACGGCCAATGCGCTGTTCGGCAACGCGGCGAGCGTGCTGGTGGGCGATTTCCTGTACTCGCGCTCGTTCGAAATGATGGTGAGCGTCGGCAAGATGCGCGTGATGGAAATCCTGTCGGTGGCGACAAACATCATTTCCGAAGGCGAAGTGCTGCAGTTGCTCAACATGCACGATCCGGACGTCGACGAAGCGCGCTACATGCAGGTGATCCGCTACAAGACGGCAAAGCTGTTCGAAGCGGCGGCGCAGCTCGGCGCGGTGCTGTCGGGCGCGGATGCGCGCACCGAAGCGGCGGCGGCGGAATTCGGCCGGCGCATCGGCACGGCGTTCCAGATCATGGACGACTGGCTGGACTACACCGGCACGCCCGAGTCGATGGGCAAGAACGCCGGCGACGACCTGCGCGAAGGCAAGCCCACGCTGCCGCTCATCTACCTGATGGAGCACGGCACGCCGGAACAGGCGGCGCTCGCGCGCGAGGCAATCGAACAAGGCGGCACGGACCGCTTCGACACGATATTCCATGCCATCACCACGTCCGGCGCGCTCGATCACACGCTGGAGTGCGCGCGCAAGGAAGCAGAAGCGGCGGCGAACGCGATTTCTTCGTTCCCCCCTTCCATCTACAAAGAGAGCCTGCTAGAATTATGTTCTTACTCGACATCGCGGCAGTCTTGAAAGAGACTAAAGCGGCGCAAGAGTCTGAGTCGAGTAGGTCCGCAGTAGTCAGTCAGCAGTAAAAATTCGGGGTGTAGCTTAGCCTGGTAGAGCGCTACGTTCGGGACGTAGAGGCCGGAGGTTCGAATCCTCTCACCCCGACCAAAATTTCCGAAACCCGCATGGTCCGCCATGCGGGTTTTTTGTTTCCGGCGACCGTGTTTCAGCTTGCTTATCCTGTATCAGCCAGAAGGGCTGGCGGCAAGGTCGGAAACCCCGTCTGCTATATTTCCTTCCATCTCCGCCCCTACCGACCAATCGCGTGGACAGCCTCCCCTTATGGGCGCAAATTTGCGCCATCTTTCTGCTGCTCTTCCTGTCCGGTTTTTTCTCCATTTCCGAAACATCGATGATGGCGCTCAACCGTCATCGGCTGAAGTATCTCGCGAGCCAGGGTTCGCTGCGGGCCCGCACTACCCAAGGCCTCCTCGCCAAGACTGACCAGTTGCTGTCCGTGATCCTGATCGGCAACAACCTGATCAACACGATCATCCCGGTGCTGACCACGTCGATCGCGCTGCGCACCTTCGGCCACAACAACATGGTGCTGTCGATCACGACCGGCGTCATCGCGTTCCTCATCATCGTGTTCGCGGAAATTGCGCCGAAGATCGTCGGCGCGACTTATCCCGAGAAGGTTGCGCTGCCCGCGAGCCTGATTCTCGCGCCGCTGATGCGCATCGCGCGGCCGCTCATCTGGTTCGTGAACCTGTTCGCCAACGCGATCCTCGCGGCGCTGCACATCAACACGAAGAACAAGCGCGACCAGCGCATCTCGCCGGAGGAATTGCGCACCATCGTGCTCGAAACCGGCAGCTTCATGCCGACCAAGCACCGCAGCATCCTGCTGAACCTGTTCGATCTCGAGAACATTTCCGTCGATGACGTGATGATTCCGCGCCGTCGCATCGAGGCGCTGGACTTCGATGCGCCGTTCGAACAGATCCTGCATCAGCTCGAAACCTGCTATCACAACAAGCTGCTGGTGTATCAGGGCGACATCGACCGCGTGATGGGCATCCTGCACGTGCGCAAGACGCTTTCGGCGCTGCATAACCAGGAGCTGGAGCGCGAGACGCTGCGCGAACTGCTTGCCGAGCCCTATTTCGTCCCGACAGGAACGCCCGTCTTCCAGCAATTGCAGTATTTCCAGGAAAGCGGCCAGCGGATTGCCATCGTGGTCGACGAGTACGGCGAACTGCAGGGACTCGTGACGCCCGAGGACATCATCGAGGAACTGATCGGCGAATTCACCACGACCATTCCACGCGGCGCCGGCTCACGCGGCGGCTGGGATGCCAAAGGCGAATGCATCGTGGCGGGCAGCATGCCGTTGCGCGAACTGAACCGCTGGCTGCACCTGACCCTGCCAACCGACGGCCCGAAGACGCTCAACGGACTGATCCTCGAAACGCTTGAGGACATTCCGGACGGCGACGTCTCGGTGCGCATCGCGGGCGTGACGTTCGAAGTGATGCGCAGCGACGATCAAGCCATCCGCACGGTGAAGATTTTCCAGCCGACACCGCCGGCCCGGCGCAGCACGCGCTAGCCATTCGGACGACTGGGCGTGCCGGCGTGCACGCGGGATGATCGTTTCATTCCGACTGCGACGACCCCACGCCATGACCCACCCTTCACGCGAAGCATTCGCGCGCCCGTCTCACCTCGCCGACCCCGCTCCGGACAACGAGGCGCCTGCCGTCTCGCTGCTTGCCGAAACGCTGCGCGAGGCGGCGGCGCGCGGCGCGTCCGATATCCACGTCGAACCTGCCGAGCATGACTGGCGCATCCGTGTGCGCGTCGACGGCGTGCTGCACGTGCTCAGGCGTCCGCCGCCGCATCTGCGCGACGCCTTCGTCACGCGCATCAAGGTGCTGGCGCGCATGGACATCGCCGAGCGGCGCGTGCCGCAGGACGGCCGGCTGCGTCTGCATCTGGCGGGCGGGCAGGTCGGCGACTATCGCGTGAATTCGCTGCCTACGCTGTTCGGGGAAAAGCTGGTGCTCCGGAGGCTCGACGCGCTGCCGCCCGATCTGTCGCTCGGCGCGCTCGGGCTCGACGAAGCGCAGAGCCGCGTCGTCGAAGGAGCGATCCGCGCGCCGCACGGGCTCGTGCTCGTGACGGGGCCCACCGGCAGCGGCAAGACGCTGTCGCTCTATTGCTTCCTGCAACTGCTGAACGCCGAGGCGCGCAACGTATGTTCGGTGGAGGATCCGGTCGAGATCCAGCTCGCCGGCATCAATCAGGTGAGCGTGCGCGAAAAGGCCGGGCTGACCTTCGCTGTCGCGCTGCGGGCGTTCATGCGGCAGGATCCGGACGTCATCATGGTGGGCGAAATCCGCGACGCCGAAACCGCCGATGTCGCCGTGAAGGCCGCGCAGACCGGCCATCTCGTGCTCTCCACGCTGCACACCAACGACGCGCCCGCCGCTATCGCGCGGCTCATCGACATCGGCATCGCGCCTTATAACCTCGCGTCGGCGCTGCGGCTCGTCACGGCGCAGCGGCTGGTGCGCAAGCTTTGCACGGCGTGCCGCGCAGCCTCGGCGCTGGCGCTGGACGGCGGCTTCCATCCCTTCGAGCCGCGCGGGTGCCCGGCGTGCCATGGCATCGGCTATCGCGGGCGGATCGGTGTGCATCAACTGATGCCCGTGTCGGATCAACTGCGCGAACTGATCGTCGCGCGTGCCGCCACGCATGCCATCGCGCGCGCCGCTCAGGCGCAGGGCATGCCGGCGCTGCGGGAGGCGGCCTTCGCCCGCGTGCGCGAAGGCGTGACGAGCGTTGCCGAGGCCGCCGAAGCAACGGAGCTCGAATGATGCGCGCCGCCATGCAGGAAGGATCGGAGCTGCGCTACGCCTGGCGCGGGCTGGATGCGGACGGCCGCGAACAGCGCGGGCGGATCATCGCCGTCGATGCGCCGTCGGCCCGCGCGGCGCTGCGGCGCAACGGCGTCATCGTCACCGTGCTCGATATGACGGGCGTCGCGCCGCCGCCGAAAGCCACCGCCGCCGAGATCACCCTTTTCACGCGCCAGCTGGCCAGCCTGCTGCGCGCGGGACTGCCGCTCGCCGGCGCCCTCGATCTGATCGGAAACAGCACGACGCGCAGCGGACTGCCGCGCATCGTGCGCGCGCTATCCCGTGGCATCACGCGCGGCCTGCCGTTTTCGGCCGCGCTCGCGCATCATCCGGACGCGTTCGGCACGCTCTACTGCCAGCTGGTCTCGGTGGGCGAAGTGGCCGGCGCACTGCCCGCGGTACTCGCGCGTCTCGCCGACGATCGCGAGCGCGCCGCGTCGCAACGCGCCCGGCTGCGTGCCGCGCTGGCCTATCCGGTGATGGTGCTGCTGCTGTCGCTGGCGATCACGGCGGGACTGCTGATCGGCGTCGTGCCCACCTTCAAGACGATCTTCGACGGCTTCGGCGCCGCGCTGCCCGCGCCCACGCGCTTCGTGCTTGCGCTCTCCGACGGCGTCGCTCGCTTCGGTGTGCCGTTCTTCGCTGCGTCGGGCTGCCTCGCGCTGGCCGCGTGGCGCTGGCTGAAGCGCTCGCCGGATGCGCGCGAAGCGGCGGATCGACTGAGCTTGCGCCTGCCGCTGATCGGCTCGCTGTTGCGCGCGCTGGCCGTGGCGCGCTGGAGCCGTGCGCTCGGCACCTTGCTGTCTGCCGGCACGCCGCTGTCCGATGCCTTCGATTCGCTCACCCACGCTACCGGCAACCGCGTCTTCGACCGCGCGACTGTCGAGATCGCCGCGCGCCTGCGCAACGGCGAGCGGCTCGCGGTCGCCATGCGCGCGCCAGGTTGCTTCCCGCCGGACGTGGTGCAGCCTATCGCCGTCGCTGAGGAATCCGGTTCGCTCGACGCCATGCTGCTCGACCTCGCCGCCTTGGCCGATCGTCAGGTCGACGAGCGCATCGGCGGCTTTGCCAGCCTGTGCGAACCCATCGTCATTGCCGTGCTGGGCGCGCTCGTGGGCGGTCTCGTCATAGCGATGTATCTTCCCATCATTCAGCTCGGCAACGTGGTGTAGCATCGCGGGCCAAAGCCATCCATCGTTCATCATGCAACCCTCGTTCGATCCGTCCGCCGCGCATGTCGCCAGCCGCTACGCGGAAGCCTTCGCGATGCTGCCCGTCGCCGCGCAGTACGGGTTCGCCATCGTGTTCGGTCTCGTGATCGGCAGCTTTCTGACGGTGGTCGTGCATCGCCTCCCGGTCATGCTGGAGCGCGCCTGGCGGGCGGAAGTCGCCGCCGCCGCCGCGGATGGTCCGAACACGTCGAGCCCCGCCGAAACCGACTCCTACCCCGCGCGTTACAACCTCGCCGTGCCGCGCAGCGCGTGTCCGCACTGCGGGCATGTGTTGCGCGCCTGGGAGAACATTCCCGTGGTGAGCTATCTCGCACAACGCGGACGTTGCTCGGCATGCGGCGCGCGCGTGAGCCCGCGCTATCCGCTGACGGAACTGGCAACCGGCGCGCTCGCCGCGCTCGCGCTGTCCGCGTACGGTCCGGGATGGGACGCGCTCGCCGCCTTCGGACTGTGCGCGACGCTGCTCGTCGCGGCCCTCATCGACTACGACACGCGCTATCTCCCCGACGTATTGACGCTGCCGCTGCTGTGGGCGGGCCTCATCGTCAATCTGGGCGACACAGGCTTCACCAGCTTGCAGAACGCGGTGAGCGGCGCGATCGCCGGGTATCTGTTCCTGTGGTCCGTGTACTGGCTCTTCAAGCTCGCGCGCGGCGTGGAAGGCATGGGCTACGGCGACTTCAAGCTGTTCGCCGCCATCGGCGCCTGGCTTGGCTGGGCGCCGCTCGCGCAGGTGGTCCTGATCGCGGCCATCGCGGGCGCGGCATTCGGCATCGTCGCGACGATGCGCAAGCGCATGCGCTTCGAAGAGCCCCTGCCGTTCGGACCGTTTCTTGCGGCCGGCGGAGCAATCACGCTGTTCGTCGGCACCCCGCTGTACGCCATGTTCGGATGAACGCATCGGCATCTTAGGAGAACCTGCGCGCATGTTCAGCATCGGACTTACCGGAGGAATCGGCAGCGGCAAGAGCACGGTCGCGGATCTGTTCGCCGCACGCGGCGTACCGCTGATTGACACCGATCTCATCGCACACCAGATCACGGCGCCGGGCGGCGTCGCCATGCCGCTGATCGCCGCGGAGTTCGGCCAGGACTTCGTGGCGGCGGACGGCTCGCTGGACCGCGCGAAAATGCGCACGCTCGTCTTCTCCGACGACACCGCGAAAGCACGCCTCGAAGCCATCGTGCATCCGCTCATCCGCGCCGAGACAGAACGGCAACGTCATAGTGCAGCGGGTCCGTATCACATCGTGGTCGTGCCTCTGCTGGTGGAATCCGGCTCGTGGTCGGAGCGCGTGTCGCGCGTCCTCGTGGTCGACTGTCCGGTCGAAACGCAGATCGCGCGTGTCATGCGCCGCAACGGCTTTGCGCGCGAACAGGTGCTCGCGATCATGGCGAAGCAGGCAGCACGCGAGACCCGGCTCGCCGCCGCCGACGACATCGTCCTCAACGACAATTCCGCCACGCTCGATCACCTCGCCGAACAGGTGAACACGCTTCACGCGCGCTATCTGACACTCGCGAACGGCAGCGCCTGAGTTGCCCGAACGTCTCGAAAGTTCCCGCTTTTGCTTCGAAAGACGCAACGAGAGGCCCGATTTTGCCCTGATTTGCTAGGGTGAGGATGCGGCATTAGAATGTGCTCACTTCCGCTCAAGGAAGCAACCGACCCACGCCGAGGCGAGCGCGCTTGATCCTTTACGAGTACCCCTTCAACGAGCGCATCCGGACGCTGTTGCGGCTCGAAGACCTGTTCGAGCGCTTCACGTTCTTTCTGACTCAGGAAGACGCGCGCGAACATCACGTCGCGCTCACGACGCTCTTCGAAATCGCCGAAGTGGCGGGCCGTACGGATCTGAAAGCCGACCTCATGAAGGAACTCGAGCGGCAGCGGCAAACGCTCGCACCGTTCCGCGGCAATCCGGGCATCGAACAGGAAGCGCTGGAAGCGGTGCTCGGTGAAATCGAGCAGACGCTCGCCGGCCTCACCGACATGCACGGCAAGACGGGCCAGCACCTCGCCGACAACGAATGGCTCGCGAGCATTCGCAGCCGTACGATCATTCCCGGCGGCACCTGCAAGTTCGATCTTCCGTCGTACTACGCGTGGCAGCAGTTGCCCGTGGAGGAACGTCGCCAGGACATCGCCAAATGGGTCATGCCGATGCTCGCACTGCGCGACGCGGCCGCCATCGTGCTGCGCCTCGCCCGTGAATCCGGTCAGGCGTCGAAAGTAATGGCGATGCAGGGCAGCTATCAGCAGATGTTGTCCGGGCGCACTTATCAGCTGATGCAGGTGCGCGTCTCGCCCGATACGCGCGTCATTCCTGAAGCGAGCGCGAACAAGTACATGCTGTGGGTGCGCTTCACGGTGCAGGACGGCGACCTCAAGCCGCGCGCAGTGGACGTCGACGTGCCCTTTCATCTGACGCTTTGCAGCCTTTGAATCCGGAGCGGTCTGGCCTCATATGGTCAAATACCGTCTGTAACCGGCTCGAATCGCACCCGTCATGACCACTGTCGTCAAATGCCCGACCTGCAGCAAGGATGTCCGCTGGGTCCCTGAAAACCGCTTTCGCCCGTTCTGCTCGGAGCGCTGCAAGCAGATCGATCTCGGCGCGTGGGCGGCCGAGAAATACAAGATCGCGGGGAATGCGCAGGAAACGCCGCCGGACGACGACCAGCACGGCGGCCTGAACTAAAGCTCGATCAGAGCCTCGAAAAGTCTTATTCCCGCTCTTCTTCTTCGAGCCATTCCAGAATGGGAATGGCCGCCGGAAGCAGCGGCGCCACTTCGACAGGCAGCGTCTGCCACGCAATCGCCTGTCCCTCGCGGCCGAGCGGCGTGCCCTTCCACTCCGTCACCTTGCAGAAGAACAAGCGCACGTAGGCATGCGGGTAATCGTGCTCGAGCGTGCGCCACAGCTGGCACGCGGTGACATCGATGCCCAGTTCCTCGTGCAGTTCGCGCCCGAGCGCCGCCTCGATGCTCTCGCCCGCCTCCAGCTTGCCGCCCGGAAACTCCCAGTAACCCTCATACGGCTTGCCGGCGGGGCGTTGCGCGAGCAAATAGCGGCCGTCGTGCTGCACCATCACGCCGACGGCCACTTCCGTCACCTTGCGGCCGTCGGGCGCGAGATCGCTCTGTGCGCCGCTCACTGCTTGCGTCCCGACCAGTCGCGCGCGAACTGCCACGCCACGCGTCCCGAGCGCGAGCCGCGTTCGAGCGCCCACACCAGCGCATCGCCGCGCGCGCCTTCGATCTCTGCGTCAGCGCAGCCGAAATGCTTCAGCCAGTGGCCGACGATCGCCAGGTAATCATCCTGCTTGAACGGGTAGAAGCTGACCCACAGGCCGAAGCGCTCGGACAGCGAGATCTTCTCTTCGACGACTTCGCCCGGATGAATCTCGCCGTCGGACGTGTGCTTGTAGGTCTCGTTGTCGCTCATGTACTCGGGCAGCAGATGGCGGCGGTTCGAGGTCGCGTAGATCAGCACGTTGTCGGACTGCGCGGCTACCGAGCCGTCGAGCGCCACCTTCAGCGCCTTGTAGCCCGACTCGCCTTCCTCGAACGAGAGGTCGTCGCAGAACACGATGAAGCGCTCGGGCCGCGCCGAAATCAGATCGACGATATCGCCGAGATCGTGCAGATCGTCCTTGTCCACTTCGATCAGACGCAGGCCGTCCTTCGCGTAGGCATTGAGGCACGCCTTGATCAGCGACGACTTGCCCGTACCCCGTGCGCCCGTCAGCAACACATTGTTCGCAGGCAGCTTCTTCACGAATTGCAGCGTGTTCTGCTGGATCAGCCCTTTCTGGCGATCGATGTTCTGCAGGTCGTCGAGCGAGATGAGCGAAATGGCCGGCACCGGCTGCAGGAAGCCGCGGCCCTGACGCTTGCGCCAGCGGAACGCGACCGCGGCTTCCCAGTCGATGTCCGGCGCCGCGGGCGGCAACATGCCTTCGATGCGCGCGAGCACTGCTTCGGCGCGCGTGAGAAATTGTTCGAGCTTGTCCATTGTCGGTATCGTTGCGCGCCGCCCGATCAGGAGCGATAGTCGGCGTTGATGCTCACGTAATCGTGCGAGAGATCGCACGTCCAGATGGTGGCCTGCGCGTTGCCGCGACCAAGCAGCACGCGAATCGCGATTTCGCTCTTCTTCATCACGCGCTGGCCGTCTTCTTCCTTGTAATCCGGATTGCGCCCGCCCGCTTTCGCGACCAGCACGTCGTCGAGATAGAGATCGACCTTGCCGACATCGAGGTCCGTCACGCCGGCATAGCCGATCGCCGCGAGAATGCGGCCGAGGTTCGGATCCGATGCGTAGAACGCCGTCTTCACGAGCGGCGAATGACCGATCGCGTAGGCAATCTGACGGCATTCCGCTGCATCGCGGCCGCCTTCGACGGTCACGGTCATGAACTTGGTCGCGCCTTCGCCGTCGCGCACGATGAGTTGCGCCAGTTCCTGCGCCACTTCGGTCACGGCATCGCGCAGCGCGGCGTAGGCCGGGGAATCGGTGGACGTGATGGCGGGCAGGCTCGACTTGCCCGACGCGATCAGGATGAACGAATCGTTCGTCGAGGTATCGCCGTCGATCGTGATGCAGTTGAATGAGCGATCCGCCACATGCTTCACCAGCGCGTCGAGCACCGGCTGCGCGACGTTGGCGTCGAAGGCGAGGAAGCCGAGCATCGTCGCCATGTTCGGCTTGATCATGCCCGCGCCCTTGCTGATGCCCGACAACGTGACCACGTGCCCGTCGATGGTGACCTGACGCGACGCGGCCTTCGGCAGCGTGTCGGTCGTCATGATGGCCTGTGCGGCGTCGAACCAGTGCGCCGGCTGCTGGTTCGCGAGCGCGGCAGGCAGGCCGGCCTTCAGGCGGTCGAGCGGCAGCGGCTCCAGAATCACGCCGGTCGAGAACGGCAGGATCTGTTGTGCGTCGAGGCCGGCCAGGCGCGCCAGTTCCGCGCAGGTCTCGCGCGCGATCACCATGCCCGGCTCGCCCGTGCCCGCGTTCGCATTGCCGGTATTCACGACGAGCGCGCGAATGCCCTTGCTGCCCTGACCCGCCGCCGCGAGATGCTCGCGGCACACGATGACCGGCGCGGCGCAGAAGCGGTTCGTGGTGAACACGCCGGCGACGCTCGCGCCTTCATCGACGCGGATGACGAGCACATCCTTGCGATTGGGCTTGCGGATATTCGCCTCGGCCCAGCCTAGCGTGACGCCGGCGACGGGATGAAGCGCTGCGGGATCGATCGAGGGAAAGTTGACGGCCATGTTCGCGTCTCGCTGAGGATGGCGCGTGCCGGCGGATGCACCGGCACGGGATGAAAGACTGACGCGGACCGGCTGAGCCGGACCGGCGCCGTGAAAAAGGGAATCTGCAAAAACAAACGACGCATCGCTGCGTCGCTTGTTCTGTGTCAGCAGCGATTAAGCCAGCTTGCCGTGACAGTTTTTGTACTTCTTCCCGCTGCCGCACGGGCAGGGATCGTTGCGGCCGACCTTCGGCACGTCGTCGACACCGCGCGTCACGACGCTGACGTCCTCGCTGCCCGCGCCCGCCATGGCCTGGCTGACCATCTGCGCGGCGGCGTTCGCGGCGCTGGCGGCCGGGGTGGGTTCGGCGGCGGGCGCGTTGAAGTCCGCGTGCTGGAACGACACGTTCTCCAGATGGCTGCCCTTCTCTTCGTACTGCTCGGCCGCTTCTTCCAGTTGTTCCGGCGACTGGATCTGCACGTTCATCACGACCCGCGTCACTTCCTGCTTCACGGAATCGAGCATCGCGGCGAAGAGTTCAAACGCCTCGCGCTTGTATTCCTGCTTCGGATTCTTCTGCGCATAGCCGCGCAGATGGATGCCCTGACGCAGGTGATCGAGCGCGGCCAGATGCTCGCGCCAGCGGCTGTCGAGCGTCTGCAGCATGATCGAACGCTCGAACGCGCTGAACGATTCGCGGCCCACCAGCGTCACCTTCGCTTCATACGCTTCGTCGGCGGCGGCGAGCACGGCTTCGGAGATTTCCTCGGCATCGATCGAATTCGACTCGTTGATCATCTCCTGCACCGCGAGATCCAGCGACCACTCGTTGCGCAGCACCTCTTCCAGCTCGGGCGCTTCCCACTGCTCCTCGATGCTGCCCGCCGGCACGAACGTGCGCACCACGTCGCCGATCACGCTCTGGCGCATCGCCGCGATGGTTTCCTGCACGTCGTTGGCTTCGAGCAGTTCGTTGCGCTGCTGGTAGATCACCTTGCGCTGGTCGTTGGAGACGTCGTCGTATTCGAGCAGCTGCTTGCGGATGTCGAAGTTGCGCGCTTCGACCTTGCGCTGCGCGCCCTCGATGGAACGCGTGACCATGCCCGCTTCGATCGGCTCGCCTTCCGGCATCTTCAGACGATCCATGATGGCGCGCACGCGGTCGCCCGCGAAGATGCGCAGCAGCGGATCGTCCAGCGACAGATAGAAGCGCGACGAACCCGGATCGCCCTGACGGCCGGCACGGCCGCGCAGCTGGTTGTCGATACGGCGCGACTCGTGACGCTCGGTGCCGATGATGTGAAGGCCGCCCGCGGCCTTCACATTGTCGTGCAGCGTCTGCCATTCGTCGTGCAGCTTCTGGATGCGCGCGGCTTTCTCGTCTTCGGGAATCGAGAGATCGGCCTCGATGAACGACGCCTGCTTCTCGACGTTGCCGCCCAGCACGATGTCGGTGCCGCGGCCGGCCATGTTCGTCGCGATGGTGACGACGCCCGGACGCCCCGCTTCCGCGACGATGGCCGCTTCACGTGCGTGCTGCTTCGCGTTGAGGACTTCGTGACGCACGCCGGCCTTGCCGAGCAGGTCCGACAGCAGTTCGGACGCTTCGATCGACGTCGTGCCGACCAGCGTAGGCTGACCGCGCTCGACACAGTCCTGGATGTCGCGGATCACCGCGTCGTAGCGCTCTTTTGAGGTCTTGTAGATCTGATCCTGCTTGTCGACGCGCTTCGGCGGCCGGTTGGTCGGGATCACGACCGTTTCGAGACCGTAGATCTCGTTGAATTCGTAGGCTTCCGTGTCCGCCGTGCCGGTCATGCCGGACAGCTTCGCGTACATGCGGAAGTAGTTCTGCAGCGTGATGGAGGCGAGCGTCTGGTTCTCGGCCTGGATCTGCACATGCTCTTTCGCTTCCACAGCCTGATGCAGGCCGTCCGACCAGCGGCGGCCGGTCATCATGCGGCCGGTGAATTCGTCGACGATCACGACTTCGCCGTTCTGCACCACGTAGTGCTGGTCGCGATGGAACAGCGTGTGCGCGCGCAGTGCGGCGTACACGTGGTGCATCAGCGTGATGTTCTGCGGCGCGTAGAGGCTTTCGCCCTCGCCGATCAGGCCCCACTCGGCCAGCAGGCGTTCGGCCTTCTCGTGGCCGGATTCGGTCAGGAACACCTGACGCGCCTTTTCGTCCAGCGTGTAGTCGCCCGGCTTCTCGACGCCGGTGCCGTCGGCCTTTTCCTCGCCGATCTGCTGTTCGAGCAGCGGCGGCAGCGCGTTCATGCGGACGTACAGGTCCGTATGGTCTTCCGCCTGGCCGGAGATGATGAGCGGCGTACGCGCTTCGTCGATCAGGATGGAGTCCACTTCGTCGACGATCGCGAAGTTGAGCGGACGCTGCACCCGCGCGTTCGGCTCGTAGACCATGTTGTCGCGCAGGTAGTCGAAGCCGAATTCGTTGTTGGTGCCGTACGTGATGTCCGCGGCGTAGGCTTCCTGCTTCTGCTCGTGCGCCATCTGCGAGAGATTCACGCCGCAGGACAGGCCGAGGAAGTTGTAGAGGCGCGCCATCCATTCGGCATCACGCTGCGCGAGGTAGTCGTTCACCGTGACGACGTGCACGCCGCGGCCCGACAGCGCATTCAGATACGCCGCGAGCGTGGCGACGAGCGTCTTGCCTTCGCCGGTGCGCATTTCCGCGATCTTGCCGTAGTGCAGGACCATGCCGCCGATCAGCTGGACGTCGAAGTGACGCATCTTCAGCACGCGCCGGCTGGCTTCGCGGCACACCGCGAACGCCTCGGGCAAGATCACGTCCAGCGACTCTCCGCCCGCGACACGTTGACGGAATTCGTCGGTCTTGGCGCGCAGTTGATCGTCCGAATACTTCTCGACGGTCGGCTCGAGCGCATTGATCGCCGCAACGGTCTTTTGGTACTGCTTGACCAGCCGCTGATTGCGGCTGCCAAAAATCTTTTGAAGGAAACCGGTCGTCATCGGATCAGTGTCTGCGTCGCGGCTTCGGACGGGCGACAGCACCAAGCTGCGTCCGGGCTCGGAGAACCTCGGCGACTTAAGTCCATAGGGTGAAATTCGAATCGGGAATTTTAGCACGCGACTATGGCAGACCTTGCGTCGGCTTGCCTGAGCGCGCGTCGGCGCAATGCGACAGTCAACCCGCCGAAAGCTTGCCGCGCCATGCGTTTTCCTGCGGCCTCGTCCAGCGCTGCCGTCTGCCTCACGTACAATCGAACGTGTCTTTGAACGGTCCTGTCAGGGTCCGCACCCATCAAAATGAGCCGCTTTTCTACAAATTCAAGGCAGGGCACCCGGAAGGTCGATCCGCGACGCCCGCAGGCTGTCGCCGACGTGCTCGGCCGCACCGAAGCGTTCCAGGCGTTGCGCGCGGGCGTCGAGCAGGTTGCCGCCCTGCAGCGCGATCTGGGCGCGCTGCTGCCGGATTATCTTGCTTCGAACGTAGAGCCGGGCTTCATCAAGGACGGCGTGCTGGCGCTGTTCGCCGCGCACAATGCGCTCGCCGCGCGCCTGCGGCATCTCGAACCCCGTCTGCTCTCGGACCTCCAGGCGCGCGGCTGGGCCGTGAATGCGTTGCGCATTCGCGTGCGTCCGCAGCCGATGAAAGAGCCCGCGCAGCCGAAGCAGGCGCGCATGTCGCAAGCGGGCGCGTCTGCGCTGCAGGACCTGGCCGAGGCGCTCGAACCGTCGCCGCTTCAGGAAGCGCTGGCGCGAATGGCGTCACGTCATCGCACCACGCAAAAAAAATGAGCGGCGCTTGCGCGTCGCTCATCTCATGTTGCCGCCGGCTGCTGCCGCTTTGATCAGGCAAATGCCGTTTGCGTGTCGAAGCCGAAACCGCGCGGCGCCTGCTTGCTGTCCTCGAACGTGACGATCTCGTAGGCGTCCTCGTGTGCGAGCAACTCGCGCAGCAGCATGTTGTTCATCGCGTGGCCGCCCTTATACGCGTTGTACGAAGCCAGCAGCGGATGTCCCACCACGTAGAGGTCGCCGATCGCGTCGAGCATCTTGTGCTTGACGAACTCGTCGTCGTAACGCAAGCCGTCGTTGTTCAGGATGCGGTATTCGTCCAGCACGATCGCGTTGTCCATGCTGCCGCCGCGCGCCAGACCCAGCTCGCGCATCATCTCGACTTCATGCGCAAAGCCGAACGTGCGGGCCCGGGCGATCTCGCGGACATACGACGTGGTCGCGAAATCCACTTCCAGCGCCTGACCGGTCTTGTCGACGGCCGGATGACGGAAGTCGATGGTGAAGCTCAGCTTGAAGCCGAAGTACGGCTCGAGACGGGCGAACTTGTCACCGTCGCGGACCTCGACGGGCTTCGTCACCTTGATGAATTTCTTCGGCGAATTCTGCTCTTCGATACCCGCCGACTGGATCAGGAACACGAAGGAAGCCGCGCTGCCGTCCATGATCGGGATTTCCTCGGCGGTGACATCGACGTACAGATTGTCGATGCCGAGGCCCGCGCACGCCGACATCAAGTGCTCGATGGTGGACACGCGCGCCCCGTCCTTCTGCAACACGGACGCGAGCCGGGTATCGCCGATCGACATCGCGGACGCGGGGATATCGACTGCCTGGGGCAAATCGATACGCGAAAACACGATGCCCGTGTCAGCCGGCGCGGGCTTCAGGGTCAGCTCGACCTTGCGGCCGGAATGGAGCCCGATTCCCACGGTCTTGACGACGGTCTTGATTGTTCGCTGCTTCAACATGATGTTCTTTTCCGATTTACATTCCCTATAAAGAGAATCAATCACTCACTTTATTCCAATAGGCCGAATTATACTCTATTCGCCAGGCGCCGTCGTGCTTCGGGACGTATCAACTGTTTCCCTGTGTTACTCGCGCACGGCATTTTTGAAAGTAGAACGGGCCGATGCCCGGAATGGAGGCATTTCCGGTCATCGGCCCCAAGTTGCGGCGGATTACGAGGGCGCCATCAGCGTTGCGCTACGGCAACGCGGCGCCGCTGGAATCAGCGCAACGTCGCGAGGATGCTTCGAGCGTCGCTGACTTCGAACTTGCCGGGCGCTTCGACGTGCAGCGTCTTGACCACGCCGTCGTCGACCACCATCGCGTAACGCTGGGAACGGATTCCCATGCCACGCTCGGTCAAATCCTGATCCAGTCCGAGTGCCTGGGCGAAACGCGCACTGCCGTCCGCGATCATCTTCACCTTGCCCGCGGTTTGAAGATCGCGTCCCCACGCGCTCATGACGAACGCGTCGTTGACGGAAACGCACCAGACTTCGTCGATGCCGGCAGCGGACAACTCCGCCGCCGCCTCGACATAGCCGGGCACGTGCCTGGCGGAGCACGTCGGCGTGAACGCGCCCGGCAATCCGAAGATCACCACGCGTTTGCCTGCGCACCGCTCGCGCGCCTGGAACCCGTTCGGTCCCACGGCGCAGCCTTCCGTCGCCTCCTCGATGAACTCGAAGAGACGCACATCCGGCAGCGTGTCACCCACTTTGATCATGCTCGGTCCTTCCCTTGTCAGTGCTCGTGAACCTGCTCGCGATCGCATCGTCCCGCGAATCCTGCCCGACGGCGTGACGGTCATGCGGCTTCCATCCGGATTCCCCAGCCTCGGGGAGCGAAAGCGTGGGGGTCGGCTGGCCACGGCCCGGCGTCCGTCTGTGAATCAGGACGCGGCCTTGGACAGTCGCCCCACGTGATGCCTGCATGAACCGCGCAAGACGTCCGGCGCGGCAACGCGGTGAGCTGCTTCGTCAGACTTCGTTCAGCAGCAAATCACGTGCGCGACGCTCAGTCGGCCTGCTTGCGCAGGAACGCCGGAATGTCATACGTATCGACACCCTTTTCCTGCAAAGCCTGCACATGCGATGCCGCCGTCTCGCGCGTCGAACGCCACACCGCCGGGGTGTCGAGCTGACCATAATCCGTGGTCGACTGGCCGTGCTGCGAACCGTACGAATTGTGCGCCGTTTGCGGACCGTGTGCGATCGGCTGGTTGTCGGTGCCGGTACGGAGCAGGGTCATCGGCGCTTGCTGCTGCTTCTTCGCCGCGCGGCCCAGACCCGTCGCCACCACCGTCACGCGCAGGGCGTCGCCCATCGCGTCGTCATACACTGCACCGAAGATCACGGTGGCATCGTCAGCCGCGTAGGACTTGATGGTGTTCATCACTTCACGCGTTTCCGACAGACGCAGCGAACGGCTCGACGTGATATTCACCAGCACGCCGCGCGCACCCGACAGATCCACACCTTCCAGCAGCGGGCTGGCAACAGCCTGCTCGGCAGCCAGACGCGCGCGATCGACGCCGGCAACCGTCGCCGTGCCCATCATCGCCTTGCCCTGCTCGCCCATCACGGTCTTCACGTCTTCGAAGTCGACGTTGACCAGGCCATCGACATTGATTATTTCAGCGATACCCGCGACAGCGTTGTTCAGCACGTCATCCGCGCACTGGAAGCACTTGTCCATCTCGGCGTCATCGCCCATCACCTCGAACAGCTTGTCGTTCAGCACGACGATCAGCGAGTCGACGTGATCCTCCAGTTGCTGCGAACCAGCTTCTGCAACACGCATGCGGCGGCCGCCTTCGAACTCGAACGGCTTGCTCACGACGCCAACGGTCAGAATGCCCATTTCCTTGGCGATCTGCGCGACCACCGGCGCCGCGCCCGTGCCCGTGCCGCCGCCCATGCCTGCCGTGATGAACACCATGTGCGCGCCGCGCAGTGCATCGGCGACACGCTCGCGTGCATCTTCCGCCGCTTCCTTGCCCTTCTCAGGCTTTGCGCCTGCGCCGAGACCGGTCATGCCCAGTTGCAGCACCGTCGGCGCGCGCGAACGGGCCAGCGCTTGCGCGTCGGTGTTCATCACGATGAAGTCGACGCCCTGCACACCGCGGTTGATCATGTGCTGAACTGCATTACCGCCCGCACCACCAACACCCACGACCTTGATGATCGTGCCGTTGGTTTCCGTTTCCAGCATTTCGAAATCCATGTTGCCTCCGTCAAGAATGAAGATCGGCGTTATTCGATGAGAGATCGGGCAACCTCACATCGCGCGCCAGCCGCCGGTACCAGCGCGTAATTCGTTTGCTGCGTATTCGTCAGAAATTCCCGAGGAACCAGTCCTTCATCCTCGTAAAAACTTGTCCCATCGATCCGTTCTGCACCGCGACCTTGCGGCCGCGCATGCGTTGCGAGCGTCCTTCGGCGAGCAGGCCCATCGCGGTGGAGTAGCGCGGATTGCGCACCACGTCCGCGAGACCGCCCGCGTATTCCGGCACGCCGATGCGCACCGGCTTCAGGAAGATGTCTTCGCCGAGTTCGACCATGCCGGGCATCATCGCGGCGCCGCCGGTCAGCACGACGCCGCTCGACAGCAGCTCTTCGTAGCCCGACTCGCGCACCACCTGCTGCACCAGCGAGAACAGCTCCTCGACGCGCGGCTCGACCACCGCCGCCAGCGCCTGGCGCGACAGCGTGCGCGGGCCGCGTTCGCCGAGTCCCGGCACTTCGATCATTTCGTCCGGATCGGCGAGCGCCTGCTTCGCGATGCCGTAGCTCACCTTGATGTCTTCCGCGTCGGGCGTCGGCGTGCGCAGCGCCATGGCGACGTCGCTCGTGATCTGGTCGCCGGCGATGGGGATCACGGCTGTGTGGCGGATCGCGCCTTCGCTGAAGATGGCGATGTCAGTCGTGCCGCCGCCGATATCGACGAGCACCACGCCCAGTTCCTTCTCGTCCTCGGTCAGCACCGCCAGCGACGACGCCAGCGGCTGCAGCACGAGGTCGTTCACTTCGAGGCCGCAGCGGCGCACGCACTTGACGATGTTCTGCGCCGCGCTCACCGCGCCCGTGACGATGTGCACCTTCACTTCCAGCCGGATGCCGCTCATGCCGATCGGCTCGCGCACGTCTTCCTGGCCGTCGATGATGAATTCCTGCGTCAGGATGTGCAGCACCTGCTGGTCGGTCGGGATGTTGATCGCCTTGGCCGTTTCGATCACGCGCGCGACGTCCGCCTGCGTGACTTCCTTGTCCTTGATCGCCACCATGCCGCTCGAATTGAAGCTGCGGATATGGCTGCCCGCGATGCCGGTGAAGACGTTCGTGATCTTGCAGTCGGCCATCAGCTCGGCTTCCTCCAGCGCGCGCTGGATGGACTGCACCGTGGCCTCGATATTGACCACGACGCCCTTCTTCAACCCCTTCGAGTCGGCCTGACCGAGTCCGATCACCTCATAGTGGCCTTCGCCCTTCAGTTCGGCGACGATCGCGACCACCTTCGACGTTCCGATGTCGAGGGAAACCAGCAGGTCTTTGTAGTCTTTGCTCATAGCGTGCTCATGCCCGTGATGTCTGCTTACTTCTTGGCCTTGTCGGTGTCATTGATGAAGCGCATGTTCGCTGCTCGTATCGCGAAGCCGTTCGGGTAACGCAAATCCGCATATTCGATCTCCTTGCCCCAGCGCCCCGTGACCGCCGGCCACGACGCGACGAAGCGCTTGCTGCGCTCGAGCAGCGTGTCCTGATTGCGCTCACGCCCGAGTTCGACCTGCATGCCGTTCGAGAGCTTCACCGTCCACGCGAAACGCGGCGACAGCGTCACTTCGTCCGGCTTCGCATCCAGCGGCGCGAACCACTTCTCGAAGTCGTGATAGCGCGCGACCACTTCCTTCGCGGTGCCTTCCGGTCCGTCGAACGCGGGCAGGTCGTCGTCCAGCTCGCCCTGGTTCGCGGTGAACAACTCGCCGTCCGTGCTCACCAGCTGATCCGTGCCCCACGTGCCGAGCGGCTTGTATTCCTCGAGCGTCACTGCAAGCGCGTTCGGCCAGACCCGGCGCACGCTCGCATGCCGCACCCACGGCACCTGTTCGAACGCGGTCCGCGCCGAATCCAGGTCCACCGTGAAGAAATTGCCCTTCACGCGCCCGACCACGCTCGCACGGATCACCGGCGAACTGATGTGGGTCGTGTCGCCGTCGATCTGGATTTCGCGCAGCCTGAACTCGGGACGCTGGATCGCCCAGTAACCCGCGGCGCCCAGCAGCAGCAGCACGAGTACGACGTGCAGCGCATTGGCGGCGAGGTTGAGTTGGCGAACGTTGTTCCACATAGTTTCGCTGCTACAGGTCCGGTGAGTGATCGCTTTATTGCTTTGCTGCTTTATTGCTTCAAGGTCAGGGACAGCACCTGCACGACGAGATCGCTGTAGCTGATGCCGACCGCACGCGCGGCTTTCGGCGGCAGCGAGTGATCCGTCATGCCGGGCGCCGTGTTCACTTCCAGGAAATACGGATTGCCGTCGGCGTCGAGCATGAAGTCGGCGCGGCCCCAGTCGGTGCAGCCGAGGATGTCGAACGCGCGCTTCGTCAACTGCTTCATGCGCGTTTCCTCGGCTTCCGTCAGGCCGCACGGAATCAGGTACTGCGTGTCGTCGGCGACGTACTTCGCGTGATAGTCGTAGAACTCGCCGGCCGGCACGATCTTGATGACCGGCAAATCCAGGTCGCCCGCGATGCAGCAGGTGTATTCGCCGCCGCCCTCGATGCTCTGCTCGACGATCACGATCTTGTCGAAACGCGCGGCTTCCGCCAGCGCCGCGCCGAGCGTTTCGGCGCTCTTCACCTTGATGACCGCGACGCTCGACCCTTCGCTCGCCGGCTTCACGAAGAGCGGCAAGCCGAGCTTCGCGATGATGTCCTGCGCGCGCGCTTCATAGTCTTCGTCGCGGAAGACGGTTTCGAACGGCGGCGTCGGGATGCCGGTCTGCTGCCACACGAGCTTGGTGCGCAGCTTGTCCATGCCGAGCGCGGAACCCAGCACGCCGCTGCCCGTATAACGGATGCCGTAGAAATCCAGCGCGCCCTGCAACTGTCCGTTCTCGCCGTAACCGCCGTGCAGCGCGATGAACGCGCGCTCGAAGCCTTCGCTCTTCAGTTCCGCCAGCGGACGCTCGGCCGGGTCGAACGGATGCGCATCCACGCCGGCGGCGCGCAGACCTTCGAGCACGAGCCGCCCGGAGTTGAGCGACACCTCGCGCTCGGCGGAATGACCGCCCAGCAGCACCGCGACTTTGCCGAAGAGTTTCGGATCGATTCGATTCACTTGATTGCTCGTTACGTCTGTCATGTCAGTTCTGACCGCTCGTCGTGCTTGTGGCATTGGCGAGCTTGCCGCACACCCCGCCGATGGAACCCGCGCCCATCGTGATCACCACATCGCCGTTGCGCGCGAGCGTCGTGATCGCATCCGGCATCTCGTCCACCGTGTCGACGAAGACCGGCTCGACCTTGCCTGCCACCCGAATGGCCCGCGCGAGCGCCCGGCCGTCGGCGGCGACGATCGGCGCTTCGCCCGCGGAGTACACCTCGGTGAGCACGAGGGCATCGACCGTCGACAGCACCTTCACGAAGTCTTCGAAGCAGTCGCGCGTGCGCGTGAAGCGATGCGGCTGGAACGCCAGCACCAGACGGCGCCCCGGAAACGCGCCGCGCGCCGCCGCAATGGTCGCGGCCATTTCCACCGGGTGATGACCGTAGTCGTCGATCAGCGTGTACGCGCCTTCGCCTGCGTTCGCGTTCACTTCGCCGTAGCGCTGGAAGCGCCGGCCCACGCCGTTGAATTCGGCGAGCGCACGCTGGATATCGGCATCCGGCACTTCGAGTTCAGTCGCAATCGCAATGGCCGCGAGCGCGTTCTGCACGTTGTGCGTACCCGGCAGGTTCAGCACGATGTCGAGCGACGGCGCGTCGGTGCGCAGCGTCGTGAAATGCATGCGGCCATTGCGCGCCTCGACGTTCACCGCGCGCACTTCGGCTTCCGCGCCGAGGCCATAGCGGATGATCGGCTTCGATACGAACGGCAGGATCTCGCGCACGTTCGGATCGTCGACGCACAGCACCGCGATGCCGTAGAACGGCAGCCGGTGCGTGAACTCGATGAACGCCTGCTTGAGCCGCGCGAAGTCGTGGCCGTAGGTGTCCATGTGATCGGCGTCGATGTTCGTGATGACTTCGATCACCGGGAACAGATTCAGGAACGACGCATCCGACTCGTCCGCTTCGGCCACGATGAAGTCGCCGGTGCCGAGCCGCGCGTTCGCGCCCGCGCTGTTGAGACGCCCGCCGATCACGAAGGTCGGATCGAGCCCGCCCGCCGCCAGCACGCTCGCGACGAGCGAGGTGGTCGTGGTCTTGCCGTGCGTGCCGGCAATCGCGATGCCCTGCTTCAGGCGCATCAGCTCCGCGAGCATCACGGCGCGCGGCACGATGGGCACGCGGCGATGGCGCGCGGCCAGCACTTCGGGATTGTCGGAACGCACGGCCGTCGACACGACGACCGCGTTCGCGCCTTCGATGTTGTGCTCGTGATGGCCGATCTCGACACGCGCGCCGAGTGCGCGCAGGCGTTCGGTCACCGGGCCGTTCGAGAGATCCGAGCCGCTGACGTGGTAGCCGAGATTGAGCAGCACTTCGGCGATGCCGCTCATGCCCGCGCCGCCGATCCCGACGAAATGAATATGCTTGACGATATGTTTCATTCAGTGTGCCTCCCGAGCTTGCGCGTCGAAACGCGCGCCCGCCACGTCGGCGCAAATACTCGCGACCTTCTCGGTCGCGTCCGGCTTCGCCAGCTCGCGTGAACGCACGGCCATTCCGGCCAGCGTGTCGCGGGTCTGTACGCGCAACCAGTCGGCGAGCTTTTGCGCCGACAAATCATGTTGTTGTATCAGCTCGGCCGCGCCGTTCTTCGCGAGGAACGCGCCGTTGGTCGTCTGGTGATCGTCGACGGCGAACGGGAACGGCACGAACAACGCAGCCACGCCCACGGCCGCAATTTCGGAAACGGTCATGGCGCCCGAGCGGCAGATCACGAGATCCGCCGCCGCATAGGCGCTGGCCATGTCTTCGATGAACGGCACGAGTTGCAGGTCTTCGTCCTGCACGAGGCCCACCGCCGCGTAATGTGCTTCGAGCGCCGCAATATGCTTCGCGCCCGCCTGATGCACGATGCGCGGACGCTGGTCCGATGCGAGCAGCGCGAGCGCCTTCGGCACGGTTTCGTTCAGCGCCGCAGCACCAAGACTGCCGCCGACGACGAGCACATTCAGGCGTCCGGAACGCGCGGCGTAGCGTTCTTTGGGTGGCAAAGCGCTGGTTAGTTCCGCACGGATCGGATTACCCGTCCATTCCGCATTCGGCAGAGCATTGGGGAACGCCACCAGCACGCGCTTCGCGAGATGCGCGAGCAGCTTGTTCGCGAGTCCGGCGATCGAATTCTGTTCGTGCAGCACGAGCGGGCAGCCCGCGAGCTTCGTCATGATGCCCGCCGGAAACGTGATGTAGCCGCCCATGCCGAGCACCACATCCGGCTTCACGCGGCGCAGCGCAGCGAGACTCTGCGTGCAGGCGCGCAGCAGGTTCACCGGCAGCATCAGCTTGGTCTTGAGACCCTTGCCGCGCACGCCGCCGAAGCGCACGTATTCCATCGGAATGCCGTGCTTCGGCACGAGCGTCGCCTCCATGCCGGACGCGTTGCCGAGCCATACCACGCGCCAGCCGCGCGACTGCATCCAGTGCGCGACCGCGAGCCCCGGGAACACATGGCCCCCGGTGCCGCCCGCCATCACCATCAAGGTGCGGTCGCGTCGCGCGCTCATACTTTTCCTCCGCGCATCAGCACCCGGTTTTCATAGTCGACGCGCAGCAGCACCGCCAGCGCGACGCAGTTCAGCAGAATGCCCGAGCCGCCGTAGCTGACGAGCGGCAGCGTGAGACCCTTGGTCGGCAGGAGGCCGAGGTTCACCCCCATGTTGATGAAGGTCTGCGCGCCAAACCAGATGCCCACGCCCTTGGCCATCAGGCCGGCGAAGGTGCGGTCGAGCGCGAGCGCCTGGCGACCGATCTCGAACGCACGGCGCACGATCCAGTAGAACAGCAGGATCACGCAGATCACGCCGACGAAACCAAGCTCCTCGCCGATCACAGCCAGGATGAAGTCGGTATGCGCTTCCGGCAGGTAGTTGAGCTTCTCGACACTGCCGCCGAGTCCGACGCCGAACCACTCGCCGCGTCCGAACGCGATCAGCGAGTGCGTCAGCTGATAAGCCTTGCCTTGCGCGTAACGGTCGTCCCACGGATCGAGGTAGGCGAAGATCCGTTCGCGACGCCACGGCGACGCCCACACCAGCAGCGCGAAGGTGCCGACGGCCGTTGCCACCAGGCCGCCGAACAGCTTGCCGTTCACGCCGCCGAGGAACAGCACGCCCATCGCGATGGCCGCGATCACCATGAACGCGCCCATGTCCGGTTCGAGCAGCAGCAGCGCGCCGACGAAACCGACCGCGACGGCCATCGGCAGGAAGCCCTTGCCGAAGCTGTGCATGAACTCCTGCTTGCGCACGGTGTAGTTCGCGGCGTAGATGGTCACCGCGAGCTTCATGATTTCCGACGGCTGCATGTTCGTGATGCCGAGCGGAATCCAGCGGCGCGCGCCGTTCACGCCCTTGCCGATGTGCGGGATCAGCACGATGATCAGCAGCACCAGCGAGATGAGGAAGAACTTCGGCGCGTACTTTTCCCAGACCTTGATCGGAATCTTGAAGGCGATCACCGCGCCGACGAGCGCTGTCGCAATCGAGATCAGGTGGCGCACGAGGAAGTGCCAGTCGCGGTAGCTCGAATACTTCGGCGAATCCGGCATCGCGATGGACGCCGAATACACCATCACCACGCCCAGGCCGAGCAGCGCGATCGTCACCCACAACAGCGAATAGTCATAGTCGAGCATGCGCGAGCGCGCGGGACGCACGCCGTTCACCGCGCTCGAAATGCCGCCCGCGCTTTCGCGGCGCGAACGCATGCCGGAGTCCGTGCGGCCCGCGAGCGAGTCGTGCGAGACCACGTTGCGCTGGCCCGTCAGTTTCGATCCGAAGCGTTCCGTCCAGCTCATAGCATCACTCCCCGCGCGGCGGCGATTTCTTCGACCGCGCCGCGAAACACGTCGGCGCGATGTGCATAGTTCTTGAACATGTCGAGGCTCGCGCACGCGGGCGAGAGCAGCACGGCGTCGCCGGCTTCCGCGATGCGCGCGGCGGCGTTCGTCGCCGCTTCGAGCGTGGCGTGGTCTTCCAGCGCGACGCCGGTGGCGGCGAGCGTCTCGCGCAGGCGCGGCGCGTCGCGGCCGATCAGCATCACCGCGCGCGCCCAGCGGCCGACCGGCGCTTCGAGCGGCGAGAAGTCCTGGCCCTTGCCGTCGCCGCCGGCGATCAGCACGACGCGTTGCGCGAGGCCGTCGAGCGCCGCGACCGTGGCGCCGACATTGGTGCCCTTGCTGTCGTCGACGTAATCGACGCCGTCGATCTGCGCGATCACTTCCACGCGATGCGGCTCGCCACGATATTCACGCAGCCCGTGCAGCAGCGCCGCGAGCGGCAGGTCGATCGCGCGCGCGAGCGCCAGCGCGGCCAGCGCGTTCGCCGCGTTGTGCAGGCCGCGGATGCGCAGCGCGTCGGCGGGCATCAGACGCTTCGACACGAGGTTCGGCTCGGCGGCTTCCTGCTTGCGGCGACGCGACGGCGCGGGCTCGCCCGAGGCGTCCTGATCGATGCCTGCCACCAGCCACAGCATGCCGTTGTCACGCAGCAGCCCGTAGTCGCCGACGAACGACGGCTCGTTCAGGCCGAAGCTCACCACGCGGTCCTGCGCGATGTTCTTCGCGAGCGCCATGGTGCGCGAGTCGTCGCGGTTCAGCACGCGCACCGTGCGCGGCCCGAAGATGCGGCCCTTCGCGGCGGCGTAGGCATCGAGGCCGCCGTGCCAGTCGAGGTGATCCTGCGTGATGTTGAGCACCGCGGCGGCATCCGGCGCGAATGTGTGCGCGGTTTCCAGCTGGAAGCTCGACAGTTCGAGCACCCACACGTCAGGCAGCGCGGTCTGGTCGATGGCTTCGGTCAGCTTGTCGAGCATGGCCGGGCTGATGTTGCCCGCCACCGCCACCGTCTTGCCCGCGCGCTCGCACAAGAGGCCGGTGAGCGCGGTGGTCGTGGTCTTGCCGTTGGTGCCGGTGATCGCCAGCACCTTCGGCGCATAGCCATTCGCGCCGAGCCCGGCAAGCGCCTGCGCGAACAGTTCGAGTTCGCCCCACACCGGAATGCCGCGCTCGTTGGCAGCGGCGATCAGCGGCGCGAGGTCTTCCGCGAGCGGCGACAGCCCCGGGCTGATCGCGACCAGCTCGATGCCGCCGTCCAGCAATTCGGGCGTGAAGGCGCCGCCGACGAAGTCCGCATCGATCTTGTGGACGGCCAATTCGGAGAGATTGGGCGGCGTCTCGCGCGTGTCGGCGATACGCAGGCGGCAGCCGTGCCTGGCGCACCAGCGCGCCATCGCCAGACCGGATTCACCCAGTCCTAGCACGAGCACCATCGGACTTTGCCGACCCACGAACTTCTCGCCAAACATCGCTTTACCTTTCCCGGAGAACTACAAAAAGACCTGAACAGCTTTGGGTGCTGCAAACGCTCAGCAAACGCTCAACGCAGCTTCAGCGTCGAGAGGCCAAACAGGCACAACATCAACGTGATGATCCAGAAGCGCACCACCACTTGCGTTTCGGTCCAGCCGGACAGCTCGTAGTGGTGATGCAGCGGCGCCATCTTGAAGAAACGGCGGCCTTCGCCGTAACGGCGCTTCGTGAACTTGAACCAGAACACCTGCAGCATCACCGACAGCGTTTCCGCCACGAAGATGCCGCCCATGATGAACAGCACGATCTCCTGACGCACGATCACCGCCACCGTGCCGAGCGCGCCGCCGAGCGCGAGCGCGCCGACATCGCCCATGAAGACCTGCGCGGGGTGCGTGTTGTACCAGAGGAAGGCGAGGCCCGCGCCGCCCATCGCCGAGCAGAAGATCAGCAGTTCGCCCGCGCCGGGAATGTGCGGGAACAGCAGATACTTCGAGTACACCGAGCTGCCCATCACGTATGCGAACGCGCCCAGCGACGCACCCACGAGCACGACGGGCATGATGACGAGGCCGTCGAGGCCGTCGGTGAGATTCACGGCATTGCTCGAACCGACGATCACGAAATACGTCAGCGCGATGAAGCCCCACACGCCGAGCGGATAGCTGATGGCCTTCACGAACGGCAGCATCAGGTCGGCGCGCGCGGGCAGGCCCATGGAAAGACCGCTGCGCACCCACGCCATGAAGAGATCGAATACGCGCGTGTTGCTCGCTTCGGACACGCTGAACGCGAGATACACGGCGGCGAACAGGCCGATCACCGATTGCCAGAAATACTTCTCGCGCGACGACATGCCGCGCGGGTCCTTGTGCACGACCTTGCGGTAGTCATCCACCCAGCCGATCACGCCATAGCCGAAGGTGACGAGCATCACGATCCACACGAAGCGGTTCGTGAGGTCGGCCCACAGCAGCGTGGACACCGCGATGCCGATGAGGATCAGCACGCCGCCCATGGTCGGCGTGCCGGACTTGACGAGGTGCGACTGCGGACCGTCCTTGCGCACGGCCTGGCCGACCTTCAGCGCGGTCAGCTTGCGGATCACCCAGGGGCCGCAGACGAGGCCGATCAACATGGCCGTCGCCGTGGCGCCCACGGCGCGAAACGTGAGGTAGTTGAACACGCGCATGAAGCTGGCGTCATTCTGGAGCCATTGCGCGAGTGCGAGTAGCATGCTGGTCCTTCAGTGAATCAATGTGCCGCGGGCGCTTGGCCCGCTGCGGGTTGATGTGGACTCGTCAAGGCGTCCACCACGCGCTCCATCTTCATGAAGCGCGAGCCTTTCGCGAGATACGTGGCGTGCTCGCCGTAGCCGGCGTGTTCGAGCGCGTCGATCAGGCTGGCCGCGTCATCGAAATGCGCGCCGGTCTGCTTCGATGCCTGCGCGTTGAATGCGTTCACCGCATCGCGGCTGGCTGCGCCCAGCGCGAACAGCGCATCGATGCCGCGCTGCGCCGCATACGCGCCGACTTCGCGATGAAACGCCGGGCCTTCCTCGCCGACTTCACCCATGTCGCCCATCACGAGCACGCGCGGCGCGGCCTGCGAGGCCAGCACGTCGATGGCGGCGCGCATCGAATCCGGATTCGAGTTGTAGGTGTCGTCGATCACCGTGGCGCCGGCCAGCGCGCCGAGCTGCGCGCGCTTCACTTGCAGGCGGCCCTTTACCGGCTGAAAGGCTTCGAGGCCGCGCTTCACGGCATCCAGCGCAACGCCTGCGGCCAGCGCCGCCGCCGCGGCGGCCAGCGCGTTGCGCGCGTTGTGCTCGCCGAGCACGGCCAGCGCGACATCGCACGCGCCCTGCGGCGTGTGCAGATGGACCGTCGTGCCGTCGAGCGTGCCGGTGACGGCGGCTTTCGAGGTGTCGTCGGTGAGCGCGAAATCCATGATCGGATTGCCCGTCGCCGCGACGCGCCAGATGCTGGCGTAGTGATCGTCCGCCGGGAACACGGCCGTGCCGGTTTCGCCGAGCGCATGGATCACGGACGCATGTTCGAGCGCGACGGCTTCGACCGTCGCCATGAATTCCTGATGCTCGCGCTGCGCGTTGTTGACCACGGCGACAGTGGGCGCCGCGATCTTGCCCAGCAGTTCGGTTTCGCCCGGATGATTCATCCCGAGCTCGACCACGGCCAGCTTGTGCGACGCGTTCAGGCGGAACAGCGTGAGCGGCAGGCCGATGTCGTTGTTGAAGTTGCCCGCGGTCGCGAGACGCGCCTCTTCGCCGACGGCCGCAGCGAAGATCGAGGCGATCATTTCCTTGACCGTGGTCTTGCCGTTGCTGCCCGTGACGGCGACGAGCGGCATCGTGAAGCGCATGCGCCAGCCGTGTGCCAACGCACCGAGGCCCGCGCGCGTGTCCTTTACCTTGATGGCAGGAAGCGGCCAGGCACTGCCGTTGCTTGATTCGCGTGACACGAGCGCGGCGGCCGCGCCGCTTTTCGCCACCTGATCGAGGAAATCATGCGCATCGAAACGATCGCCCTTCACCGCGATGAACAAGTCGCCGGCCTGCACGCCGCGACTGTCGGTGACGATGCGTTCGATCGCAATGTCGTTCTCGCCGTGGAGCGTGGCGCCCGGGATCAGCGCGGCGGCGTCGCGCAAGGTGAACATCGTCATTCGCCACCTCCGCGCGGTTGCGTGGCGCGCGATGCCAAGGCGAGGCGCGCGTGATCCTGGTCCGAGAACGCGCGCTTCTTGCCCATGATTTCCTGCGTGGCCTCATGCCCCTTGCCGGCGAGCACGACGACGTCCTCGCGCGCGGCTGCACGGATAGCCTGCAGGATGGCGCTCGCGCGATCCTCGATGCGGCGCGTCCGCGCCGCGTCCTTCATGCCGGCGGCGATCTGCTCGATAATCGACATCGGGTCTTCGCTGCGCGGGTTGTCGCTCGTGATGACGACCTGATCGGCAAGACGCTCGGCGATGGCGCCCATCAACGGACGCTTGGTCGCGTCGCGGTCGCCGCCGCAGCCGAACATGCAGATCAGTTCGCCGCCGCGCGCCGCCGCCATCGGGCGCAGCGCTGCCAGGGTCTTGTCCAGTGCGTCCGGCGTGTGCGCGTAATCGATCACGACGAGCGGCTCGTCGTTCTGCAGGCGGCCGCCCAGCCGTTCCATGCGTCCGTTCACCGATTCGAGCTTCGCGATGCGCGTGATCGCGGCATCGAAGGGCACGCCCACTTCCAGCAGCACGCCGAGGACCGCGAGCAGATTGCTCACATTGAAGTCGCCGAGCGTGCCGACTTCGACATCGGCCTCGCCCCAATCCGACGACAGGTGGAACGCCGTGCCCGTCGCGGTGGCGCGCACCTGCGTGGCGAGCAGCAGCGCGTCGGCGCCGGGCGTGGCGCTGACGGGCATCTCGACGCCATAGGCAATCGTGCGGACCTTGCCGCGCAGGGATTCGATCAGGCGCTGGCCCGCCGCGTCGTCGCGGTTGACAATGGCCGTCTTGAGCGTCGGCCACGCGAACAGGCGCGCCTTCGCGGCTTCATAGGCCGTGAACGTGCCGTGATAGTCGAGATGATCCTGCGTGAGATTCGTGAAGATGCCGATGTCGAAATCCACGCCGTTCACGCGCCCCTGATGCAGCGCGTGCGAGGACACTTCCATCGCGATGCCTTCGACACCCTGCGCCTTCAGCTGCGCGAGATTGCGTTGCAATTGCGGCGCGTCAGGCGTGGTGAAACCGGTATGCGTGAGCTTGCCCGGCATGCCGATGCCGAGCGTGCCGATGATCGCGCACGGGCGGCCGAGCGCCGTCAGCGCGGTGGCGATCCACTGGCTGCACGAGGTCTTGCCATTCGTGCCGGTCACGCCGACGGTCAGCATCGACGCCGTGGGCTCGCCGTACCACGCAGCAGCAATGGGACCGGCGAGCTCGTTGAGCGCCTTCACGGCGAGCGTCTTCGCTGCGTCCGGCTTGCCCGCGAAATGCTCGGGCTGATAGAGCGCGCAGGCGGCGCCCGCGGCGAGCGCTGCATCGAGGTACGGACGGTTGTCGGCGCCATCGACGGCATACGCCAGGAACACGTCGCCGCTCTTCAGCGAACGCGTGTCCGCATGCAGGTGCGCGTCCGGGCGAGCATGCGCGCGCAGCCAGTCGACGGCGTGCGACATGTCCTTCTGCATGCGCGTCTGACGGGCTTGCGCGCTCATCGCACGACTCCCGGATGCGTCTTCGCATTGCTCGACACCGCGACCTTCTTCGCGGTGTTCGGATTCGACGGCTGGGCGCCCACGGAAGCATTCACGGCATTCGCCGGATTCGACTCGTCGTTCACGACCATCTGCTTGACCGGCATGTCGGGCGGCACGTTGAGCGCGCGCAGCGTGTCGCCGACCACGCCCGAAAACACCGGACCCGACACCTGGCCGCCGAAGTGGCTGCCGGCCGTCGGCTCGTCGACCGACACGGCCACGACGATGCGCGGATTGGGCATCGGCGCCATGCCGACGAACGACGCGCGGTACTTCGAATGATCGTAGCCGTGGCCGCCGTGCTTGTAGGCCGTGCCCGACTTGCCGCCGACGCGATAGCCCGGCACCGCCGCATCCGGCGACGTGCCGCCCTTCGACACCACGGTTTCCAGCATCGCGCGCACTTCACGCGCGGTGGTCGGCGCGAAGACACGCTGGCCGAGCGGCGGCTGGTCGGCCGGCGTGCGGAAGATGGAGACCGGCAGAATGGTGCCGTCGTTGGCGATGGCCGTATAGGCGCGCGCCAGCTGGAACAGCGAGGCGGACAGGCCGTAGCCGTAGGACATGGTCGCCTGCTCGATGCGGCGCCAGCTCTTCCACGGCCGCAGGCGTCCGGTCACCGCGCCGGGGAAGCCGACCTTCGGCGCCTGACCGAGCCCGATGCTCGTGTACATGTTCCACATTTCTTCGGGACGCAGCTGCATCGCGATCTTGGTCGCGCCGATGTTGCTCGACTTCTGGATCACGCCGCCCACCGTGAGCGTGCCGAAGCCGGCGTCGTCCGTGATGCGCGCGCCGTCCAGCACGAAGGAGCCGCCGCCGGTTTCGACGAGCGTGTTCGGCGTCACCCGGTGCAGATCCAGTGCGAGCGAAACGGTGAACGGCTTCATGATCGAGCCCGGCTCGAAGGTGTCCGTGAGAATGCGGTTGCGCAACTGCTCGCCGGTCATGTGCGAGCGGTCGTTCGGGTTGTAGGTGGGATAGTTGACGAGCGCGAGCACCTCGCCCGTCTTCACGTCGATCACGATCGCCGCGCCCGCCTTCGCCTTCGACTTCTCGACGGCCGCCTTCAGGTTCGTGTACGCGATGTACTGGATCTTGCTGTCGATCGACAGTTCGACATCCTTGCCGTTGTGCGGCACCACCTGCTCGTCGACGTCCTCGACGATGTGCCCCATGCGGTCCTTGATCACGCGGCGCATGCCCGGCGTGCCGGCGAGCACGCCCTGGTCGCCGAGTTCGACCCCTTCCTGGCCCTTGTCTTCAATATTAGTAAAGCCGATCAGGTGTGCCGTGATTTCGCCTTCCGGATAGAAGCGCTTGTATTCGCCGCGCGAATAAATCCCGGGGATGTCGAGCGCCGCGACTTTCTGCGCGACTTCGAGCGGCACCTGGCGCTTCACGTAGACGAAGGTCTTGTCCATCGAGAGCTTCGTGCGCAACTCTTTCTGCGACATGTCGAGCAGCTTCGACAGCTCCGCGAGCTTGTCCGCGCCGAGATCGTTCGGCACGGCTTCGGGAATCGCCCAGATGGCCTTCACCGGCAGGCTCGTGGCAAGCACGAGACCGTTGCGGTCGCGAATCTGCCCGCGCGTGGCCGGCATTTCGAGCGTGCGCTGATAGCGGCTCTCGCCCTGCTTCTTGAAGAAGGCGTTGCCCGGGCCCTGGATCCAGAACGCTCGCCCGGCCAGCGCGACGAACGCCATGAACAGCAGGAACACGACGAACTTCGAACGCCACATCGGCAGGCGCACGGCGAGGAGCGGGTTCGGCGTATGAGCGATGTCTCTCTGCTTCGCGGCTTTTTTCATCGCTTGGCTCCGCGGGCAGGCGGCGCCGACGCCGGCAGCGGCGGCGGCATGGGGGCGTCGGCGGCCTTGTTGGCGGCCGCGTCATAGGTGAGATATTGGGTACGTCCGGTCGTCACGGGCTGCATCTTGAGGGACGTGTTGGCCAATTGCTCGATGCGCGAAGTCTTCGACAGCGCGCTCTGCTGATACTGCAGTTGCGAATAATCCTGCTGCAGCTGACGCTCCTGCGATTGCGCCCGCTGCAGTTCGATGAACACCTGCCGCTGCTTGTTGGTGGCGCTGACGACCGACAGCGCGCACCCGAGCACGACGATCAGCAGCAGGATGTTGAGACGGTTCATGGCGCGATCCGCTCCGCGATACGCATCACCGCGGACCGTGCCCGGGGGTTGTCGGCCACTTCAGCCTCGCTCGGAAACACGCGGCCCACCACCCGCAACGGCGGGCTGGGAAGATCGACCGCACGGATCGGCAAGCGCCGGTCCACGGCGGGCGCGCTTGCGTGCGCCTGCATGAACCGCTTGACGATCCGGTCTTCGAGCGAATGAAAGCTGATCACGACCAGCCGCCCCCCTTGCTCCAACAATGCCAGTGCCGATTCGAGAACTACCTGCAGCTCCGCAAGCTCTTGATTGACGTAAATCCGTATAGCTTGAAAGGTGCGAGTTGCCGGGTCCTTGCCCTTTTCACGGGTTTTGACGACGTGACCCACGATTTCGGCAAGCTCGCGCGTGGTGTCGAGAGGCCCAAGACGGTCGGACTCTGCCCGGCGAGCAACAAGCGCCTTTGCAATCTGAAAAGCAAACCGTTCTTCCCCATAATCTCTTATCACCTCCGTCAGTTCCTGCACCGTGGCTCGCGCGAGCCACTCAGCTGCCGACTCCCCTCGAGTCGGATCCATCCTCATGTCGAGCGGACCTTGTGCGCGGAAGCTGAAGCCGCGCTCCGGATCGTCCACTTGCGGCGACGACACGCCCAGGTCCAGCAGCACACCCGACACTTTCTGCACGCCGCGCTCGCTGGCCGCTTCACGCATGACCGCGAAGCTGTCGTGAACGATCGCAAAGCGCGAATCCTGAATCTTTTCCGCCGCGGCGATGGCCTGCGGGTCTTTATCGAAAGCGATCAGCCGCCCCGCTTCGCCCAGCCGCTGCAAGATTGCTCCGCTGTGTCCGCCGCGCCCGAACGTGCCATCCATGTAGATGCCGTCGGTCCGCGTGATCAGCCCGTCTACCGCTTCCTTCAGCAGCACCGTGCGATGCTGCAGTTCATTTCCCATCGCAGGTGCCATGTTCTTCAGCGCCGCGTCAGAAGGTGAAGTTCTTCAGCGCGTCGGGCATGCCCTGCGCCATGGCCGCGGCTTCCTTCGCGGCGTAGGTTTCGGCATCCCATAATTCGAAGTGCGCGCCCATGCCGAGCAGCGTCACGTCTTTTTCAAGCGACGCAGCCGAGCGCAACTCGGGCGAAACCAGCACGCGCCCGCTGCCGTCCAGTTCGACGTCCATTGCATTACCGAGAAAGATGCGCCGCCACCACATCGCTTCCATCGGAAGCGCGGCGACCTTGGCGCGAAAGACTTCCCATTCGGGGCGTGGAAACAGCAACAGGCATCCATCCGGGCTCTTCGTGAGCGTCACCCGGCTTTCTGCCTGCCCTTGCAGCGCTTCCCGATAGCGGGACGGAATCGACATCCGCCCTTTCGCATCGAGCGTCAGCGCCGACGCCCCTTGGAACACTCGCCCCTCTCCCCTGTGCCTTCTGCCTTGTGCCGTCCGGGTGCGCGCCTTGGCGTGCGTCCGGACCTTCTGGCCGGCTCCGGCGCCACGATGGCGCCCCTCCCGCCGCTGTTTTGCTCAAAAATGGCCTGTGAATCACACAAAAGACCACTTTCTCACACTGTCTCCCACTTTAGAGGAAGGCATTTCCTCGGTCAAGACGCGTAACTTTTTTTCGAGACGTTTTTTTCCGCTAGAACAAGGACTTAGCGCACGAGCTTGAAGTGACGGGAAAACAGAAAAGCGTTATGAATTAGAGAGCTAGTGACGGATCTGAAGGTGATACGTGAAATCAGCGCGTGAAATGAGGGAAATGTAACGGTTCTTGCGGGCGTTTCTCAGGCGAAAAGTGGAATTTCGCCGAGAAGCGGCCCGATCGGCCATCCATGGGCGACCGGGACCGTGGTCATACTATATATAGTAGGCGGTAGTGGTCATGACTTTCGATGCCGCGCGCATCAGCGCGCGCACGGGAAAGGGCATCTCGCTGCCGCCGGCGCTGGTTGCCGCGGCGGCGTGCGCACTTTCGTCGAGTCGCATCTGCTCGACAATGGCACGCGACGCGCGGTCATTGGCCGGCAACGTCTTCATGTGGCCGTCGAGATGCTGCTCGACCTGACGTTCGGTCTCGGCCATGAAGCCGAGGCTCGCGCGATCGCCGAACCGTCCCGCGACAAAACCGAGTGCCAGCGCACCGGCATACCAGAACGGATTGAGGAGGCTCGGACGCGACTCGAGATCCTTGAGCCGTTGCGACGTCCACGCCAGGTGATCTTCTTCCTCGCGTGCCGCGTGCTCGAAACTGGATTTCAGTTCAGGCGAAGTTGTCGCGAGCTTCTGCGCCTGATAAAGCGCCTGTGCGCAGACTTCGCCGACATGATTCACGCGCATCAGGCCGGCCGAGTGCGCGCGCTCCTTGTCGGTGAGTTGCAGTTCCTCAGGGAAGAGATCGTCTTCGGCACTCGTGCCCGGCGCCGCCTCGGGAAGCGGCCGCGACATGCGGCTCACACCGGTCATGGAGCGCAGCCCCCGATCGAACTCGCTGATGACTTCATCGAGCGTCATGTTCTCACCTCTCTTCGTTATCCGCCGACGGTGGCTGGAACCACCCGATCCAGCAATCCGCGTTCTTCACTCCAGCGTATCGCGGCGGCAAAACGCGGATTCTAGCGTACCTCGAATGCGTCCGATGGCTCGCTCCGCTGCGTCTGTAGCTCCGCAACGGCCCTCGAAAATGGCAGCGACATGACAAGAATCTGGCTGTTGCCAGTGCGCCGGCGTGGCCAAAAAGCACGGAACCGACCGCTCGAATCAGCCACAATTTGGAATTAGGGCAAACACGGGTCGCAAAAATCCTGCAAAACCAACATTTTAGCGCCTGTTGCGTAAACGTCACATGAGTCTCAAGGACGGGCCCCTTTTCCTTTGTCCGTAAAAGTCTCTTTGTTACATTACGTGTCAACTTCGTTAAGAAGCCCGGCAGGGACCGTCAACACACTGGCGCCAAGAACAGTGACCTTGCCAAAAAGTCGCAATCACTCCCTGGAGATCTATTCAATGAAAAAGTCGCTTCTCGCTCTCGCAGCTTTGGGCCTTTTCGCTGGTGCTGCCCATGCGCAGAGCAGCGTGACGCTGTACGGCATCATCGACGCAGGCTTCGTGTACACGAATAACGCCAACGGCCAAAAGCAGTACCAGATGAACAGCGGCAACCTGCAAGGCAGCCGTTGGGGCCTGCGTGGTACGGAAGATCTGGGTGGCGGTCTGAAGGCCATCTTCGTGTTGGAAAACGGCTTCAACGTGTTCAACGGCCGTCTGGGCCAAGGTGGTGCTGAATTCGGCCGTCAGGCATATGTCGGCCTGGGTTCGACGCAATTCGGTACGGTCACGCTGGGTCGCCAGTACGACTCCGTGGTTGACTACACGGGCGCATTCGAAGTCGGTAGCCAGTGGGCCTCGTACTTCGGCGCACACCCGGGCGACCTCGACAACCTGAACAACTCGAATCGCGTGAACAACGCGGTCAAGTACACGAGCGCGAACTACGCTGGCTTCACGTTCGGCGGTCTGTACAGCCTGGGCGGCAACGCTGGCCAGTTCAACCGCAACCAGATCTGGTCGGTTGGCGCAGGCTACGCACAAGGCCCGCTGCAATTGGGCGCCGGCTACCTGAACGTCAAGGATCCGAACTACTCGTTCTTCGGCAACACGCCGTCGTCGAGCGCTACGGCCTCGAACATGGCTGCCAGCCGCGTGTACTCGGGCTTTGCTTCGGCGAAGACGCAGCAAGTCATCTCGGCAGGCGGTGCTTACACGTTCGGCGCAGCGACCGTTGGCGCAACGTATAGCAACACGCAGTTCAAGGATGTCGCTTCGGAAGCCGGCACGGGCCTGAACCCGGCAGGTTACACGGGCGGTTCGGGCAAGTTCCACAACGCCGAAATCAACTTCAAGTATCAGCTGACCCCGGCTCTGCTGCTCGGCGTCGCTTACGATTACACGAAGGGCTACGGCCTGGGCGATGCCAAGTACCATCAGGCAATGCTCGGCGCGGACTACTTCCTGTCGAAGCGTACCGACGTGTACCTCGACGGTGTGTACCAGCACGCAAGCGGCACGGATTCGACTGGCCGCAGCGCAGTTGCCAGCATCAACGGCCTGTCGCCGTCGTCGACGACGAACCAGGTCGCTGCTATCGTCGGCATCCGCCACAAGTTCTAATAAGAACAAAGCAGCATGCTCTGAAAGGCGCCTTCGGGCGCCTTTTTTTCGTCTGCGTTCCGGTCCGGCATTGTCTGCGGCGGCTGTCGCTCGCAGCCAACAAAAAAGCCTTCATGTCTCACGACACGAAGGCTTTTTCTCGACTGGCCGATTTTTCAGACTCGTCCGTCGCGCAGTTCGCGCCGCAGGATCTTGCCGACATTGCTCTTCGGCAGTTCGGTGCGAAATTCGATCATGCGCGGACGCTTGTAGCCCGTGAGCCGCTCCTTGCAATAGGCGATCACGTCCGCTTCGGTCAGGCTCGGGTCCCGGCGCACGATGAACAGCTTTACCGCCTCGCCGGAATTCTGATCCTTGACGCCGACCGCCGCCACTTCGAACACGCCGGGCAGCATCGCGACGACATCCTCGATCTCGTTCGGATAAACGTTGAAGCCGGACACCAGGATCATGTCCTTCTTGCGATCGACGATCTTCACATAGCCCCGCTCGTCCAGCACGCCGACATCGCCGGAACGGAAAAAGCCGTCGGGCGTCATCACCTTGGCGGTTTCATCCGGACGATTCCAGTAGCCCGCCATCACCTGCGGCCCGCGAATGCAGATCTCGCCGGGCTGACCGAGCGGCACGTCGCGATTGTCGTCGTCGCGGATGGCGACTTCCGTCGAAGGCAGCGGCAGGCCGATCGTGCCGGTGTATTCGGTGGCCGTCGACGGATTGCAGGTTACGCACGGCGACGTTTCCGACAACCCGTACCCTTCGACAATCGGCACGCCCGTGCTCGCGAACCAGCGCTTGGCCACCGCTTCCTGCACGGCCATGCCGCCGCCGTTCGCGGCGATGAGCTTCGAGAAATCCAGCTTGCCGAAATCGGGATGATTCAACAGCGCGTTGTAGAGCGTGTTGACAGCCGGGAACGTGTTGATCTGCACGCCCTTCAGTTCCTTGATGGTGCCCGCGATGTCGCGCGGATTCGGAATCAGCATGCCGACGCCGCCGCAGCGGATCGTCAGGAAGCCGCAGACCGTCAACGCGAAGATGTGATACAGCGGCAACGCAACCACGCACACGAACTGGTCGATGTCCGGCCGACGCTTGCGCGCCGGATCGAACCACGCCTGGGATTGCAGCGTGTTCGCCACCACGTTGCCGTGCGTGAGCGTCGCGCCTTTCGCGACGCCCGTGGTGCCGCCGGTATATTGCAGGAACGCGACGTCGTCGGGGCCCTGCGTCACCGCTCGAAGCGTCGCGCGGCCGCCTTCGGCTAGTGCGTCATTGAAGCGGATGCTTCCGGGCAAACTCCATTCGGGCACCAGCTTTTTCACGCGGCGCACGACGAAATTGACGAGCAGGCCCTTCACGCCCATCAGGTCGCCCATCGCAGCGACGATCACGTGTTTGATCGCAGTGTTCCGGACCACGGCCTGCAAGGTGCCCGCGAAGTTTTCCAGAATGACGATCGCTTCCGCGCCGCTGTCCTTGAGCTGATGCTCCAGTTCGCGCGGCGTGTACAACGGATTCACGTTGACGACGATATATCCCGCGCGCAACACGGCCGCGATCGCCACCGGGTATTGCAGGACGTTCGGCATCATCAGCGCGACGCGCGCACCGCGCGCCAGGCCCTTCTGCTGGAAAAACGCGGCGAGGTTGCGCGACATCGTGTCGAGCTCGCCGTAGGTGATGGCCTGCCCCATGCACACGAACGCGCGACGGTCGCGATTGGCGCGGAAGCTGTCCTCGAGCAACTCGGAAACCGACCGATACGCCGATACATCGATTTCCGCTGGCACGCCGGCCGGGTACGACTTCAGCCACGGTTTCTCCACGGCGTCTCCTTTATCAGCTTTTAGAATGGTCGTGCGGAAATGAAATCCTAGCTGCTTGGATTACGTCCGACAACTGGGTTAGACGCCATGCTGCACACTTGTTTCGTCCCTCGTGAACGAACTCATCAATGCATGGGTTCCACTTCCACCAGGCAATCGTAGAAGGTTGCCGATCGGCCGAGGTCCGTCAGCGCCTGGCTGGTCACTTCGTTCGCGTTGCGGCCGTCCGGCGACAGCTTCTTCCACCAGATCGACAGACCGACGACGACGCCCTCGCGCGCCCGCTCCGTCACGCGCGCACGGGCCTGCATCGAACCGCGGTCGTTGAAGATGCGCACCAGGGCACCGTTTGCAATACCGCGAGCCGCAGCGTCGGCGGGATGGAGGTCAAGATGAGGCTCGCGCTCCGCGGCGCGCAGACTCTCGATATTCACGAAACTGCTGTTCAGGAAGTTGCGCGCGGGCGGCGAGATCATCGAGAGCGGATAGCGCGCGTGCAGTTCCGGCGAGCCGTCGGCCGATTCATAGGGCGGCAGATAGTCCGGCAGCGGGTCGAGTCCTTCCTGTTTCAGGCGTTCGCTGTAGAACTCGCACTTGCCGGAGGGCGTGCGAAACCCGCCATTCGCCAGCGGCGCGTCGTCCAGTCGGAGCTTCAGCCAGCCCGCTTCCTTCAGGCTGTCCCAGCCTTCGCCTTCGAGCGTCGAATCGTTCCAGTGAAACGCCTTCGATGCAATCGCCTCGTCGGTCTCGTATAACGCCGGCTCGTCCAGGCCCATCGCGCGGGCGATGCCACGAAAGATGTCGGTATTCGGCCGCGATCCGCCAACGGGCTCGATTGCCGGCATGTTCGCCATGATGTGCGTATGGCCGTATGACTTATGGACGTCGAGATGTTCCAGTTGCGTCGTCGCCGGGAAAATCAGGTCGGCGTAGTCGGCGGTATCGGTCTGGAAATGCTCGAGCACGATCGTGAACAAGTCCTCACGCGCGAAACCCGCGGCGACCTTCGCCGAGTCCGGCGCAACCGCGACCGGATTGGAGTTGTACACGATCAGCGCCTCGACCTTCGGGCCGAAGGTCTCGTCGCCCGGATGCAGCAGCGCATCGCCGATCGCATTCATGCTGATCGCGCGGGGAAGCTTAGTGGGCCAGCCGGGCAGGAGATCGGGACGCTCGAGCGCGGCGCCATCGATGGGCGCCCAACCCGATGACGACAGCAGCAGCCCGCCCGAACGTTCACGCCATGCGCCCGTGAGCGACGGCAGACAGGCAATCGCGCGCACCGCGTTACCGCCGCCGCGCACCCGCTGCATCCCGTAGTTGAGACGGATCGACGCTTTCTTCGTCGAGCCGAAGGCGCGCGCCAGTTCGACCACGACGCCCTCTTCGATGCCGCAGATCTGCGCGACGCGCGAAGGCGGAAACTGCGCTGCTCGCGCGGCGAGCGCGTCGAAACCGAGCGTATGCGCGCGGATGTAGTCGGGATCGATGAGATGCTCGCGGATCAGCACGTCGATCATGCCGAGCGCGAGCGCTGCGTCAGTGCCGGGCCGCAGCGCGATGTGCTGATGACACTTCTCGGCCGTCAGCGATCGATAGGGATCGATGGCAATCAGCTTCGCGCCTCGGCGCTTGGCTTCCTGGGCAAGGGTCCAGAAATGCAGGCTCGATGCGATCGGATTGGCGCCCCAGATCAGAATGATTTCGCTCTCGGCATAGAACTCGGTGTGCATGCCGAGACTGGCGCCGTAGGTATAGCGGAGGCCGGCAGCGCCCGCGGCGGCGCAGATCGTGCGCTCGAGCCGCGACGCGCCGAGTACGTTGAAGAAGCGCGCCGCGATGCTTTCGCCCTGAACGAGTCCCATGGTGCCGGCATAGCTATACGGCAGGATGGCTTCGGGGGCGCGTTTCGCGATTGGCTTAAGCCGTTCGGCTGCGAGCTTGAGCGCTTCATCCCAGCCGATCGCCTCGAATCGTCCTTCGCCCTTTCGGCCAATACGCCGCAATGGCGTGAGCAGGCGATCCTTGTGATGCGTGCGTTCGGCGTAGCGCGTTACCTTTGTGCAGAGCACGCCTTGGGTGGGCGTATGGTCGGGATCGCCGCTGACTTTGATCGCCTTGCCGTCCTTGACGGTCACGCGCAAGGCGCACGTGTCGGGACAATCATGCGGGCAAACGGCGCGGGCGAACTCGGCTGGGGCGTTCATTGGAAAGTCCGAAAAAACATGAAAAACGGCGGCAGATAACGGAATTCTATTACGCCCGCTATGCGACCGTCCGCCCGATCCGGCAAATAGTGGCGGCGTAGAATGGGAGAACACCATACGTAGTCAATACGCGCATTCCGAATTCAAATCCAAGAGTAGTTCAAATGAACCTGATCCCTGAAATCGAAGCATCACACGACGAAATCCAGACCCTTCGACGAACCATTCATGCTCATCCCGAACTGCGTTATGAGGAGGTCGGCACGGCTCGGCTGGTAGCCGAAAGCCTCGAACGATGGGGCATTGAAGTTCATCGCGGGGTGGGCAAGACGGGTGTGGTCGGCGTGTTGAAACGCGGCGACGGTCATGCTTCGATTGGCCTGCGTGCCGACATGGACGCCTTGCCCATCCAGGAACTGAACACCTTTGGTCACCGGTCGACTTACGATGGGCGCATGCACGCCTGCGGTCACGATGGCCATACGGCCATGTTGCTCGGGGCCGCGAAGCATTTGTCGCAACACGGTCAATTCGATGGCACTGTCGTCTTCATATTTCAGCCGGCGGAGGAAGGCGGCGCGGGCGCGAAAGCGATGATCGAGGATGGACTCTTCGAGCGCTTTCCCGTCGATGCCGTGTTTGGCATTCACAACTGGCCCGGCATGCCGGCTGGCCACTTCGGTGTGACTGCAGGGCCGATCATGGCGTCGAGCAACGAGTTTCGCGTGACGATCCGCGGAACGGGTTCGCACGCGGCAATGCCTCATAACGGACGCGATCCGGTTTTCACGGCAGTGCAGATCGCGAACGGGCTTCAGGGCATCATCACGCGCAACAAGAAGCCCATGGATACCGCGGTGCTCTCGATCACGCAGATTCATGCCGGCGATGCCGTCAATGTCGTCCCGGATCAGGCCTGGCTGGGTGGGACTGTGCGGACTTTTACGGTCGAGACGCTCGATTTGATCGAGGCGCGCATGAGGAAGATCGTCGAAGCGACTGCGTCCGCTTACGACTGCGAAGCTGACGTGCACTTCTTGCGCAACTATCCCCCTACGATCAACGCACCCGAGGAAGCACGGTTCGCAGCCGCGGTCATGGCAGAGGTTGTCGGGGAAGACAAGGTGGACAGTTCCGTCGAACCGACGATGGGCGCGGAAGATTTTTCGTTCATGCTGCTTGCGAAGCCGGGCTGTTATGCGTTTCTCGGCAACGGCGACGGTGGACATCGCGATCACGGACACGGCGCCGGACCGTGCATGTTGCATAACGCCAGCTACGACTTCAACGATGACCTGCTATCGATCGGCTCATCGTATTGGGTCCGTTTGGCTGAGCGATTTTTGGCGCGTTGAACTTGGTTTAGCGTGAGTCACTGCGCGAGGCTGCTGCGCGCGCTGTGGCGGTCTGAAACGCAAAAACCCCACCTTTGTGGGGTGGGGTTTTTGTTTGGAGCATGAGGAGCCTGACGATTACCTACTTTCACACGGGTGATCCGCACTATCA
>NZ_JARUXQ010000001.1:2850963-2901251 GCF_031451265.1 Caballeronia sp. LZ033
AACCACTGCACTTCCGTCTTGCGTCGCTGCATCAGCAGCAGAGAAACGAGATTATGAACAACGTTTTGAAGTCTGTCAACAAGAAATTCGAACTTCCTTTCTCGCTGAGCGCGCGGTGCATTCAACCACTTGCCCCATAGCGCGACGTCCAACCCGTCTTTCCCGCTCCCTTCGCGTTCATCGAATCGCGAAGGAACGGAATTCTAGTGACCCGGATCGAGAAGCGCAAGCACTTTTCGATGCACCATCACCGATGCTTGAACACAGGTTTCCGCTTCTCGACGAACGCCGCCATGCCCTCTTTCTGGTCTTCAGTCGCGAACAGCGAATGGAACAGGCGCCGCTCGAAATGCACGCCTTCGGAGAGTGTCGTCTCATAGGCGCGATTGACAGCCTCCTTGGCCATCATCACGGCAGGCAGGGAGAAGCCGGCAATGATCGTCGCGGCCTCGATGGCCTCGTCGAGAAGTCGATCAGCACCGACGACGCGCGACACCAGACCTGCACGCTCAGCTTCGGCTGCGTCCATCATGCGCGCGGTGAGGCACATGTCCATCGCCTTGGCCTTCGACACGGCACGCGGCAGACGCTGCGTCCCGCCCGCCCCCGGAATCACGCCGAGCTTGATTTCCGGCTGACCGAACTTCGCGGTGTCCGCAGCGATGACGATGTCGCACATCATCGCGAGTTCGCAACCGCCTCCCAGCGCGAATCCCGCCACCGCCGCAATCACCGGCTTGCGAACGGAGCGGATGGCCTCCCAGTTGCGCGTGATGTAGTCGCCCTTGTAGACGTCCATATACGAATAACTGGCCATCATGCCGATATCCGCGCCCGCAGCGAACGCCTTCTCGCTGCCGGTCAGAACGATCGCGCCAATGTTCTCGTCGGCATCGAATGCCTTCAACGCACTTCCCAACTCGTTCATCAGCGCGTCGTTCAACGCGTTCAGCGCCTTCGGACGGTGCAGCGTAATAAGTCCGACGCGATCGCGCGTCTCGACCAGCAGATTCTCGTATGCCATTCGCTCCTCCTTGCGATCCTCAGGTAAGCCCTAATGAAAACAGTTCGTCACCCCAACCCGATGATGCTAACATTACCAACCAACCGGTCGGTTAATTATTTAACCCGGCGCCTTCCTCCGTTCTCCTCAAGCGACCATGACACATCCGCTATTCACGAAGCACGAAGCGACCCTCGATCGGGCGCTCGCCGCCATTGAAACGCGCGGCTACTGGAGCCCGTTTGCCGAAATGCCGAGCCCCAAAGTGTACGGGGAAACGGCCAATGCCGATGGCGAAGCCGCGTTCAAAGCGTATCTCGGAAAGACGTTCGAACTGGATCAGCCTTCGACGGGTGAAACCGTCGGTAGCGAGCGTTCGCCGTTCGGCATTGATCTCGATGTCCGCTATCCGCAGTCCTTTCCCGACACCCTCATCCAGGCAGCCTCGAAGGCGCAGGCCGCCTGGCGCGCCGCCGGACCGCGTGCATGGGTTGGCGTGAGTCTCGAAATTCTCGCGCGCGTGAATCGCGCGAGCTTCGAGATCGGCTACAGCGTCATGCATACCACCGGCCAGGCATTCATGATGGCCTTCCAGGCAGGCGGCCCGCACGCCCAGGATCGCGCGCTCGAAGCCGTGGTCTATGCCTGGGACCAATTGCGCCGCATTCCGGCCGAAGCACACTGGGAAAAGCCTCAAGGCAAGAACCCGCCGCTGGCGATGCAAAAGCGCTTCGCTATCGTTCCGCGCGGCACCGGTCTCGTGCTCGGCTGCTGCACGTTCCCGACCTGGAACGGCTATCCGGGCATGTTCGCCGATCTCGCAACCGGCAACACCGTCATTGTCAAACCGCATCCGGGTGCGATCCTGCCGCTGGCGATCACCGTGCGCATCGCTCGTGACGTGCTGCGCGAAGCGGGCTTTGATCCGAACGTCGTGACCCTGCTCGCCACCGAACCGAACGACGGTGCGCTGGTCCAGGAACTCGCCGTGCGCCCCGAAATCAAGCTCATCGACTTCACCGGCAGCACGCAGAACGGCACCTGGCTCGAACGCCATGCGCATCAGGCCCAGGTTTATACCGAGAAGGCGGGCGTGAACCAGATCGTCATCGACTCGGTTGACGACATGAAGGCCGCCGCCCGCAATATCGCGTTCTCGCTTGCGCTCTACTCGGGCCAGATGTGCACGGCGCCCCAGAACATCTACGTGCCGCGTGACGGCATTCGCACCGCCGAAGGCCAACTGAGCTTCGACGACGTCGCCCGCACGCTCGCAGGCGCCGTCGAAAAGCTGACTTCCGACCCGGCCCGCGCCGTCGAACTCACGGGCGCGATCCAGAACGAGGGTGTCGTGGAGCGTATTGCCGAGGCACGCAAACTCGGCGACGTGCTGTTCGACAGCCAGTCGCTCACGCACCCGAACTTCCCGCAAGCGCGCGTGCACACACCGCTGATGCTCACGCTCGACGCCCGGACGGACAACGCCAGGTTCACCCGTGAATGGTTCGGTCCGATCTCGTTTGTCGTCGCCACCGATTCGACCGCGCAGTCGCTCGAACTGGCCGGCGCCATCGCGCACGAACACGGCGCGCTAACGCTCTCGGTTTACAGCACCGACGACAAGGTGATCGACGCTGCTCACGAAGCGGCCATCCAGGGCGGCGTGGCGCTCTCGATCAACCTGACCGGCGGAGTGTTCGTCAACCAGACCGCCGCGTTTTCCGACTTTCACGGCACGGGTGCGAACCCGGCAGCCAACGCCGCGCTCTCGGACGCCGCTTTCGTGGCGAACCGCTTCCGCGTGGTGCAAAGCCGGGTCCATGTTGCGCCGAAGGCCGCGCCAGCGGAAGTCGTCCAGACGGCCTAAGCCGCGCGACACAAAACGTGCAATGCCGACTGCACCCGCTGCCGGGTGCAAGCGGCCTATGCCATTCGGCCTAATGGAAAGCGGCGCGGCGCGCGGCTAGTATCGGAACGGTAACGAAACGAACCCGCCACGCGCCGCTGCGGCAAGCATCGGCGACAGAGGAGAATTCATGTCCGAAAAATCCGTGTTGTTCCATGTCGATGGCGAAACGCGCGTCGCAACCGTGACGCTCAATCGTCCCGACAAGCTGAACAGCTTCACGCGCGAGATGCATCGCGAACTGAATCAGGCGCTCACCGAAATCGAAGCAAGCCCTGCGCGCGCGCTCATCATCACCGGCGCGGGCCGGGGATTTTGCGCGGGTCAGGACCTGGCCGACCTCGACTTCACGCCAGGCGCCATGTCCGATCTCGGCGACCTGATCGAGGCTCACTTCAACCCGTTGGTGCGTCGCCTCCAGGCATCGCCGCTGCCGATCATCGCCGCGGTGAACGGCACGGCGGCCGGTGCGGGCGCCAATCTCGCCATGGCTTGCGACCTCGTGATCGCGGCCCGTTCGGCGAGCTTCATCCAGGCGTTCGTGAAGATCGGGCTCGTGCCCGATTCGGGCGGCACCTGGCTCCTGCCGCGCCGCGTCGGCGAAGCCCGTGCGCTCGGCCTCGCGCTCACCGGCGAAAAGCTCGGCGCGGGGAAGGCGGAAGCGTGGGGAATCGTCTGGCGCGTGGTGGAAGACGGCGAGTTGCAGCAGGCGGCCGCCGGCCTCGCCGCTCAGCTCGCCCAGCAGCCTGCCCGCGCCGTGACCGCGATCAAGCAAGCCATGCGGGCCAGCGCCACCCGGACATTCGACCAGCAACTCGACCTCGAACGCGATCTGCAACGCACGCTCGGCGCATCGCACGACTACATCGAAGGCGTCGCCGCATTCAAGGAGAAGCGCTCGCCGCGCTTCGAAGGGCTGTAAGCGCACGCATCCGCAAACACGGAGAACCCTGTGACACCTCAAGAACTCGCCGAAGCCACGGCCGCCGCCATGTACGAAGCCGACGCCTGCTCGCGCGCGCTCGGCATCGAATTGATCGAAGTGCGGCCGGGCTATGCGCGTCTGCAAATGGATGTGCGGACCGACTTCCTCAACGGCCACGCCATCTGCCACGGCGGCCTGATGTTCACGCTGGCGGATTCCGCGTTCGCCTTCGCGTGCAACTCGTACAACCTCAGCACCGTCGCGGCAGGTTGTTCGATCGAGTTCCTGCGTCCCGTCCGAGGCGGCGATCGTCTCACTGCCGAAGCCGTCGAGCAGACGCTGAGCGGGCGCACCGGCATCTACGACATCCGCGTGACGAACCGCGAGGGCGAGCCGGTGGCGTTGTTCCGCGGCAAGTCCGCGCAGATCAAGGGCACCGTCATACCCGTCTGACCGAACTCATTCATGAAAGCGGACGGGGATATCAAGCCGCGCCGCACAGTCAGCTTCAAGGAGACAGCAATGAACGCACCGCTGCCGCTCGAGCCGATCGAGAAGGCGAGCCGCGACGAACTCGTCGCGCTGCAGCTCGAGCGCCTCAAATGGACGCTCAAGCACGCCTACGAGAATTCGCCGGTGTACCGGCGCAAGTTCGATGAAGCCGGAGTGCATCCCGACGAAGTCACGTCGCTGGCTGATCTCGCGCGCTTCCCGTTCACCACGAAGAAAGACCTGCGCGACAACTATCCCTTCGGCATGTTTGCGGTGCCGCAGGAACGCGTGTCGCGCATTCACGCTTCCTCGGGCACGACAGGCAAGCCGACCGTGGTCGGCTACACGGCGCAGGATCTCGACAACTGGGCGAATCTCGTCGCGCGTTCCATTCGCGCGGCCGGCGCGCGGCGCGGCGACAAGGTCCACGTGAGCTACGGCTACGGGCTCTTCACCGGCGGTCTCGGCGCGCACTACGGCGCGGAACGCGCGGGTCTCACCGTCATACCGTTCGGCGGCGGCCAGACCGAAAAGCAGGTCCAGCTGATCCAGGACTTTCGCCCCGACATCATCATGGTCACGCCGAGCTACATGCTGTCGATCGCGGACGAACTCGAACGCCAGGGCATCGAGCCGGCGAACTGCTCGCTGCGCATCGGCATCTTCGGCGCGGAGCCGTGGACGAACGACATGCGCCGCGCCATCGAGACGCGCATGGGCATCGATGCCGTGGATATCTACGGTCTTTCCGAAGTGATGGGACCGGGCGTGGCGTCGGAGTGCGCCGAGACGAAAGATGGCCCGACCATCTGGGAGGACCACTTCTACCCCGAGATCATCGATCCCGATACGGGCGAAGTGCTGCCTGACGGCGAATTCGGCGAACTCGTCTTCACGTCGCTCACGAAGGAAGCGCTGCCGATCATCCGCTATCGCACGCGCGACCTGACGCGGCTGCTGCCCGGCACGGCGCGCACGATGCGCCGCATGGAAAAGATCACCGGCCGCTCGGACGACATGATGATCGTGCGTGGCGTCAACGTCTTCCCCACGCAGATCGAGGAATTGCTGCTGAAGCGTCCCGTGCTCGCGCCCCACTACCAGATCGTGCTGACCAAGGAAGGGCCGCTCGACGTGCTGACCCTGAACGTCGAACCCTGTCCCGAATCGGCGCCGGACCTGGGCGCGCTCGACACGGCAAAAGCCGCGCTCGCCTACGACATCAAGGCGATGATCGGCGTCAGCGCCGTGATCAACGTGCTCGGCGTGAACGGCATCGAACGGTCGGTCGGCAAGGCGCGGCGCGTGGTCGATCGCAGGAACCTGTCTTAAACGCACGAAAAAAAGCTCGCGAACCCAAAGGCCGCGAGCTTTTCATCAACCGCTGCGCCAGGCCGCGATCAGGAGTTCGGCATCAGCAGCCACATGCGGCCGCCCTGCTTCATGCGTCCCGCGAGATCGCCGGCGTCGTCGCCCAGACCCCAGAAGTAGTCAGCGCGCACGCCGCCCTTGATCGCCGAGCCTGTGTCCTGCGCGAATACGAGACGGTTCATCGGCTGATTGCTGAGCGGACGCGTCGTCTGCAGGAACACCGGCGTGCCGAGCGGAATCGCCGAAGGATCCACCGCGATCGAACGTTCCGGCGTCAACGGCACACCCAGCGCGCCGATCGGACCGTCGCCAAGGCTTGCGGCCATTGCCTCGTTCGAAGGCATTTCGCGGAAGAAGACGAAGCGCGGATTCACGTCGAGGAGGGCATCGACCCGCGCCGGATTGGCTTTGGCCCACGCCTTGATGCCCTGCATGGTGGCCTGCGCGGGCGTCAGTTCGCCGCGATCGAGCAACTCCCTGCCGATCGACCGGTACGGCTGATTGTTGGTGCCGCCGAAGCCGACGCGCATCACGCTGCCGTCTTCCATCGTCACACGCCCCGAACCCTGCACTTGCAGGAAGAACGCTTCGATCGGATCGTCGACCCATACCAGTTCGTTGCCGGTCAACACGCCCGAACGTTCGAGCTGCGCGCGCGGCGGCAGCGCCGAGCCCGCCTTGTAGCGATACGGCCAGCGATACAGCGCGTACTGATACGGCCCGTGACGCGTGCGCGAGCCGCGCAGCAAGGGCTCGTAGTAGCCCGTCACGAGGCCGTCGAGCGTGCCGTCGTTATTGGCGAGCTGGAAGGGCGTGAAATAGGCCTCGAAGAAACTGCGCGCCGCCGACATGTCGAGGTCGTCGAGCTGCTGCGCCGCCGCGCAAGCCTTCTGCCAGCCAGCCTGACGCGCAAGCCGGCTGCAGTTCTGACGCAGTGCCGCTGTGGCGCCGATCAGTGAATCGTCCTGCCAGCCTGGCACCTGCTGCCAGCTCACCGGCGTGAGACGCGACGCGGCGCGCTGGCCCGGAACGATGGGCGTGCCCGTCGCCGTGGTGGGACCGGGCTTCACATAACTGCCGCCGCCGCACGAGGCAAGCAGGACGGCGGTTGCGATCGACGCGGCCCAGGCCGCAGCCCATGTGGCTGACTGCGCGGCTGTCCGCGAGAAACCCCTACAATGCTCGTTCTTGATGGGAACCACCATGTCTGATCTGTTCGACGAATACCCAATGCTTATTTTCGCGCTCGAGTCGCTCGTGGCGCTTGGCTTGCTGATCTTCATCGTCGTATGGACGGCGTCAGGCAAGAAAAAGCAGCAGAACCGCAGCAACGATCCGGCAAAACGGCGTTGAACATGCCGCAATGCGACGTCGCGGGCAGTGCTCAATGAAGCGTGCGCGGCATGTGCAGCGCGAATTCCGCCACCGGCGCCTCGAAGCGCTCACCGTCTTCCGCCACGCAGAAATACTCACCGCGCATCGTGCCGACCGGCGTGGCGATCACCGCCCAGCTCGTGTATTCGAACTGCTCGCCCGGCGGCAGCAAGGGCTGGTGTCCGACCACACCGAGCCCCTTCACTTCCTGCACGTGATCGTTGCTGTCGGTGATGATCCAGTGACGCGAGATCAACTGCGCCGCGACCTCGCCGGTATTGCGAATCGTCAGCGTGTAGGCAAAAGCGTACTGCCGGCTATCAGGGTCCGACTGCTCCGGCAGATACCGCGTTTCCACGGATACGCTGAATTCGTACTGAGCCATCGTAATTCCAGTGACAGGTCGATGAAGACATCGACCAAGCGACCGGCCGCAGCGCCGCGGCCAGATCCGGGAAACGGCGCGCAGCCGCGCCGCCATTGGTCTGGCATTCTGCTTGATGCGCGGCGTGCCCGCAACACGCGCGGCGCCGCGACGCCACATCCGTGCATTCCGCGCATTCGTCCTAAGCCGTTCGGACGAAGGACTCGTTTGATCAACGCGAGTTAAAATCACGCTTCCAAGTCGCTACCTCTCTCTACGTCCATGGCGCCATTCCATATCGCTCCCAGCATCCTGTCGGCGGATTTCTCCCGCCTCGGCGAGGAAGTCCGCAACGTCGTCGCCGCCGGCGCCGACTGGATTCACTTCGACGTCATGGATAACCACTTCGTCCCGAACCTGACCATCGGCCCGATGGTGTGCGAGGCCATCCGCCCGCACGTGGACGTGCCCATCGACGTGCATCTGATGGTCGAACCGGTCGACCGCATCGTGCCCGATTTCGCCAAGGCCGGCGCCAACGTCATCAGCTTCCATCCGGAAGGGTCGGTTCACATCGACCGGACGCTCTCGCTGATCCGCGATCACGGCTGCAAGGCCGGCCTCGTGTTCAATCCGGCCACGCCGCTCAACTATCTCGACTACGTGATGGACAAGCTCGACCTCGTGCTCATCATGTCGGTCAACCCGGGCTTCGGCGGCCAGTCGTTCATTCCCGAGGCACTCGTCAAGCTGCGTGAAGCACGCAAGCGCATCGACGCCTATCGCGAACGCACAGGCCGCACGATCCATCTGGAAATCGACGGTGGCGTGAAGATCGACAACATCGCGGAAATCGCCGCGGCCGGCGCGGATACGTTCGTCGCGGGCTCGGCCATCTTCGGCAAGCACGACTACAAGCAGGTCATCGACGCCATGCGCGCCGAACTCGCCAAGGCGGGAGCACAGGCATGAGCGACACAGCAGCGGCGCAGGCGCCCTTCGTGAACCGGCCCATCCGCGCCGCCATCATCGATCTCGACGGCACCATGGTCGACACCGCGGACGACTTCGTCGCCGCGCTGAACGCGATGCTCGCGCGCATCGCGGTGGATCAGCCGGTCACGCGTGCCGAAGTCACGGACTACGTCGGCAAGGGTTCGGAGAACCTGATTCGCAGTGTGCTCGCGGCGCGGCTGCCGCACTCGCAGGCGGTTGCCCAGTTCGACGACGCCCTCGCCATTTATCAGAGCGAATACGCGAAGGTCAACGGCAAGCATTCGACGCTGTTCCCCGAAGTGCGGGAAGGGCTCGATGCCATGCGCGAGCTCGGCATTGCGCTTGCCTGCGTGACCAACAAGCCGCATCGCTTCGCGGTGGAACTGCTCGCGCACTTCGGCATCGCGGATTATTTCAGGGTGATTCTCGGCGGCGACTCGCTGCCCGCGAAGAAGCCCGATCCCCTGCCGATGATCACCGCGTGCGAACGTCTCGACGTGCTGACGCGCGAAACCGTGGCCGTCGGCGACTCCGAGAACGATGCCCTCGCGGGCCGTGCGGCAGGCCTCGCAACCTTGACGGTTCCGTACGGTTACAATCATGGGAAGCCTGTGCAATCGGTGAAGTCCGATGGTATAGTCTCCTCGCTGCGCACGGCAGCACTGGCGATAGCCGCCACCTTGGCGCCGCCGGATACCACCCTGACTGAATAAGTCCATCAATCATGTTTCTCAACAGAAAACGGAGTCTGAGCAGCATCGACCGGGGAGCCTGGCCCTGGCGTCGCTGGTCGCGCTAACCTCGCCCGAGGTACGCTGAAGCCATGTCGCTCTCTGCCGCATCCGCTTCAGCATCCGTTTTTTGTTTCGCTGCGCACTTCCGCGCCGTTTCTGTCGAACCGTATTACGTGCATCTTGCGCACACCGCGCATCGAGCCGAACTTCGTTCGCGCGTCCCGCGTGAATGATTCGCCCGGAGCCGCTTTGCCTCGTCGAAGCGGCAAGGTCGCCGTATGCGATGATCACGGGAACCGACCGCCCGCAGCGCCCGCTTTTCCCCGATGCCGCGCCTCCCGAACCCCGCCCGGCACGCAAAGGATCGCAACATGACCGAACTCGAATTCCAATCGCTGGCGAACGAAGGCTATAACCGCATTCCGCTGATCGCCGAAGCCCTCGCCGACCTCGAAACCCCGCTCTCTCTTTATCTCAAACTCGCGCAGCCCGAGCGCAATGGCGCGAACTCGTTCCTGCTCGAATCCGTCGTGGGCGGCGAGCGCTTCGGACGTTACTCGTTCATCGGCCTGCCGGCGCGCACCATCCTGACCGTACAGAACGGCAAGTCGCAAGTGCTCACGGATGGCAAGGTCGTCGAGACGGATGAAGGCGATCCGCTGGCGTTCATCGAGACCTATCAGAAGCGTTTCAAGGTGGCGACCCGTCCGGGCCTGCCGCGCTTCTGCGGCGGCCTGGCCGGCTATTTCGGTTATGACGCGGTACGCTACATCGAGAAGAAGCTCGCCGACACCGCGCCCCCCGACGATCTCAATCTCCCCGACATCCAGTTGCTGCTGACCGAGGAAGTCGCGGTCATCGACAATCTCGCGGGCAAGCTCTACCTCATCGTCTACGCGGACCCGACCCGCCCCGAAGCCTACGCGCGCGCGAAGCAGCGCCTGCGCGAACTGCGTGCGCGTCTGCGTGCGACGGTGCAGCCGCCGGTGACGTCGGCGAGCGTGCGCACCGAAACCTTCCGCGAGTTCAAGAAGGACGATTACCTGAACGCCGTGCGGCGCGCGAAGGAGTACATCGCGGCGGGCGAACTGATGCAGGTGCAGGTCGGCCAGCGTCTGACCAAGCCGTTCCGGGACAATCCGCTGTCGCTGTATCGCGCGTTGCGCTCGCTGAATCCGTCGCCGTACATGTACTACTACAACTTCGGCGGCGAAGTGCACGTGGTGGGCGCGTCGCCGGAAATCCTGGTGCGCCAGGAAAAGCGCGCCGACGATCACATCGTCACCATCCGCCCGCTCGCCGGCACGCGTCCGCGCGGCAACACGCCCGAGCGCGACGCCGAACTCGCGACCGAACTGCTGAACGATCCGAAAGAAGTCGCCGAGCACGTGATGCTGATCGACCTCGCCCGCAACGACGTCGGCCGGATCGCGCAGACGGGCTCGGTCACGGTGACGGACAAGCTGGTCATCGAAAAGTACTCGCACGTGCAGCACATCGTGAGTTCGGTCGAAGGCAAGCTCAAGCACGGCATGAACAACTTCGACGTGCTGCGCGCCACCTTCCCCGCCGGCACGCTGTCCGGCGCCCCGAAGGTCCGCGCGATGCAACTGATCGACGAACTCGAACCGATCAAGCGCGGGCTGTATGGCGGCGCGGTCGGTTACCTGTCGTTCAGCGGCGAAATGGATCTGGCCATCGCGATCCGCACCGGCGTCATCCACAAGGGCAACCTGTATGTGCAGGCGGCAGCGGGCGTCGTCGCCGATTCGGTGCCCGAATCCGAATGGCAAGAAACGGAGAACAAGGCGCGCGCCGTGCTCCGCGCCGCCGAGCAAGTGCAAGACGGCCTCGACAGCGACTTCTGAGGAGACAAGACCATGCTGCTGATGATCGACAACTACGATTCCTTCACCTACAACCTGGTCCAGTACTTCGGCGAACTCGGCGAAGACGTGCGCACGTTCCGCAACGACGAGATCACGCTCGATGAAATCGCGAAGCTCGCGCCCGAGCGCATCTGCCTCTCGCCGGGACCGAGCAATCCGCAACACGCGGGCATCACGCTCGACGTGCTGCGCGAATTCTCCGGCAAGCTGCCCATTCTCGGCGTCTGCCTCGGTCATCAGGCGATCGGCGAGGCATTCGGCGGACGCGTCGTGCGCGCGCAGACCATCATGCACGGCAAGGTGAGCCAGATCGAGACGGACTGTAAAGGCGTGTTCGCCGACCTGCCCAAACACTTCAACGTGACGCGCTATCACTCGCTGGCGATTGAACGCGAATCCCTGCCCGACTGTCTGGAAGTGTCCGCGTGGACGCCGGACGGCGAGATCATGGGCGTGCGCCACCGTGAACTCGAAGTGGAAGGTGTGCAATTCCATCCGGAATCGATCCTGTCAGAACATGGCCACGCGCTGCTCGAAAATTTCGTAAAGCACACGGCCGTATCCGGACAACGCGCTTGAACAGGCTCGACAACATGACCATTACTGCACAGGAAGCGCTGCAGCGCACGATCGAGCACCGCGAGATCTTTCACGACGAAATGCTGCATCTGATGCGCCAGATCATGCGCGGCGAGATGTCGCCCGTCATGTCCGCCGCCATCATCACCGGCTTGCGCGTGAAGAAGGAAACCATCGGCGAGATTGCCGCGGCCGCCACCGTGATGCGCGAATTCGCGAATCACGTCGAGGTCGAGGACAACTCGAATTTTGTCGACATCGTCGGCACCGGCGGCGACGGTTCGCACACGTTCAACATTTCCACTGCGTCGATGTTCGTGGCCGCGGCCGCCGGCGCGAAGGTCGCGAAGCACGGCAATCGCGGCGTGTCGAGCAAGTCCGGCAGCGCCGACGTGCTCGAGGCGCTGGGCGTGAATATCGACCTGTCGCCGGAACAGGTGGCGGCATCGATTGCCGAGACTGGCATGGGCTTCATGTTCGCGCCGAACCATCATCCGGCGATGAAGAACATCGCGCCGGTGCGGCGCGAACTCGGCGTGCGCACCATCTTCAACATTCTCGGTCCGCTGACCAATCCGGCCGGCGCGCCGAACCAGCTCCAGGGCGTGTTCCATGAAGACCTCGTCGGCATCCAGGTGCGCGTGATGCAGCGCCTGGGCGCGAAGCACGTGCTCGTCGTGTACGGCAAGGACGGCATGGACGAAGTCTCGCTCGGTGCCGCCACGCGCGTCGGCGAGCTGAAGAACGGCGAAGTGACCGAGTACGAGATCCATCCCGAGGACTTCGGCCTGCAGATGGTGTCGAACCGTTCGCTGAAGGTGCAGGACGCGCAGGAATCGAAAGCCATGCTGCTCGGCGCGCTCAACAACAAGGCCGGCGTCGCGCGCGAGATCGTCACGCTGAATGCCGGCACGGCGCTTTATGCGGCCGATGTCGTCGAGTCGATCGAAGCCGGCATGGCCGCCGCGCGCGAGGCCATCGAGAGCGGCGCGGCGCGCGAGAAGATCGACACGCTCGTCAAGTTCACGCAGCAGTTTGCGAAGTAGTAAAGGAAGCCAACATGAGTGACATCCTGGACCGCATCATCGCGGTCAAGCGCGAGGAAGTGCGCGCGGCGGAACTCAGCGCGCCGCTCGAAGAGCTGCGGCTCGAAGCCACGTCGCGTGATCTGCGCGACTTCGTCGGCGCATTGCGCGCGAAGCATGCGGCCAATCAGGCCGCGGTCATCGCCGAAGTGAAGAAGGCGAGTCCGTCGAAAGGCGTGCTGCGCGAGCATTTCGTGCCCGCGGAGATCGCGCGTTCCTACGAGCAAGGCGGCGCCGCGTGCCTCTCCGTGCTCACCGACGTGCAGTTCTTCAAGGGCAGCGTCGCCTACCTGCAGGAAGCGCGCGCCGCGTGCAGCCTGCCGGTGCTGCGCAAGGACTTCATCGTCGACCCGTATCAGGTCATGGAAGCGCGCGCGATGGGCGCCGACTGCATCCTGCTGATCGCCGCCGCGCTCGAACTCTCGCACATGCAGGACCTCGAGGCCTACGCGCACTCGCTCGGTCTCGCCGTGCTGGTCGAAGTGCACGACGCCGACGAACTGCGCGACGCGCTCACGCTGAAGACACCGCTCATCGGCATCAACAACCGCAACCTGCGCACCTTCGAAACGAGCATCGAGACGACCATCGGCATGCTGGAGATGGTGCCGGAGGATCGCATCGTCGTGACGGAGTCGGGCATTCTGTCGCGTGTCGATGTCGACCGCCTGCGCGCGATGCACGTGCATACCTTCCTGGTCGGCGAAGCGTTCATGCGCGCCGACGATCCTGGCGCGGAACTCGCGCGCATGTTTTTTTGAACTCATCGACGGGACCGGACCTTGGGCATCGAACGGGAACTGAAACTCGCGCTTGCGCCGTCGCAGCATGATGACGTCGCACGCTTCTTCGACGAACACACCGGCCCGGGGCGGCCGATCCAACTGACCAACGTCTACTTCGACACCTCCGCCTGCGCGCTGGCGAAAGCCAAGTCCGCGCTGCGCCTGCGCCGCACGCCGGAACAATGGCTGCAGACCTACAAGACGCTGGGCAAGAGCGTCGCGGGCCTGAGCAACCGTCAGGAGTGGGAGCTGCCGGTCGAGCGCGATGCGCTGCAGATCGACGCGCTGCTCGACGCCTGCGACGACGAAGCCGCGCGCGAGACGCTGGAGCGCGCCGCGCCCGAACTGATCGCGCTGTTCAAGACCGATTTCCGGCGCATCGTGTGGGACCTCGAACGCGAGGGCTCGCAGATCGAAGTGGCGCTGGACCTGGGCGACATCACCGCCGATGTCGACGGCGAGACGCGTCGCGCGAAAATCAGCGAACTGGAACTGGAACTGAAATCCGGCGAGGAAAGCGCGCTGTCCTTGCTCGCCGCCGAACTGCGCGGCGCATTTCCGGAACTGACGCCGGAAGATCTCAGCAAGGCGCAGCGTGGCTATCTGTTGCGCAAGCAGCCGGATGAAAAGCATCGCGATGAAAAGCACGAGAAGCATCCCGACGCCTGATTGCCCAGCATGAGCCAACAGTCTTCTCTCTTCGAGGATGCCGGCAACGCGCCGGCGTCGCCCGGCACGACGCTGGAAAGCCAGTTCGAAGCGCTGCCCGCCGACTGGCGCCGCCATCTGCAACCGTTCATCGACAGCAAGCACTATGCAGCGCTGTGCGCGTTCGTCGATGCCGAGCGCACCGCCGGCAAGACCGTCTATCCCGCCGATGTCTTCCGCGCGCTCCGTCTCACGCGCCCCGCCGACGTGAAGGTCGTGATTCTCGGCCAGGATCCGTATCACGGCGAGGACAAGGGCGCGCCGCAGGCCCACGGGCTGGCGTTCTCGGTACCCGCGCCGGTGCGTCCGCCGCCGTCGCTGCGCAACATCTTCAAGGAAATCCACGCGAGCCTGGGCTTCCCCGCGCCCGCGCACGGCTGCCTGGATTCGTGGGCGAAGCAAGGCGTGCTGCTGCTCAACACGTCGCTGACGGTGGAACGCGACCGCGCCGGCAGTCACGCGAAACGCGGCTGGGAGCAATGCACCGACACGCTGATCCACGAAATGGCGCTGCGCCATGACGGACTCGTGTTCATGTTGTGGGGCGCGCACGCGCAGGCGAAGCGCGGCTTGATCGAAGGCACGGGCAAGGCGCATTGCGTGCTGGAGTCGGCGCATCCGTCGCCGTTGTCGGCGTATCGCGGCTTTTTCGGCTGCGGGCATTTCGTGCTCGCCAATGAATACCTGACGAAGCATGGCCGTCCGGCGATCGACTGGCGGCTGCCCGCCGAGCCTGAACTGCTGGCCTGACGCTTCCGTGCAAGCCATGAGACGCAAAACGCCCCGCTGACAAATATCAGCGGGGCGTTTTACTTGATGCCTTGATGCCTTGCTGCCGGAGCGAGACGCTTACAGCGCCGCGATCGCCTCGCGTGCCGACGCCAGCGCCGCGCCCGCCACTTCCGGACCCATGTTCAGGCCTTCGGCGTAGATGAAGTTCACGTCGGTCAGGCCGAGGAAGCCGAGGAAAGTCTTCAGGTAAGGCGTTTGCGAATCGTTCGGCGTGCCCGCGTACTTGCCGCCACGCGCCGACACCACGAACACCTTCTTGCCCGTGACCAGGCCTTCCGGACCGTTCGCGCCGTAGCGGAACGTCATGCCCGAACGGGCGATCCAGTCGAAATAGGTCTTCAGTTGCGACGAGATGCCGAAGTTGTACAGCGGCGCCGCGATCACGACGATGTCCGCTGCCAGCAGTTCGTTGATCAGCGCTTCGCTCTTGGCGTTGATGGCCGCCTGTTCCGCGCTGCGCTGGTCGGCCGGCGTGAAGAAGGCGCCGAGCGTGGCGTCGTCGAGATGCGGCAGCGACGCGCCGAGCAGGTCGCGCACGACAACCTTCGCGCCCGGGTTGCTTTGTTGCAGTTTTGCCGTGAGTTCGTCGGCGAGCAGCGTCGATTGGGCGCCTTGCGAACGAGCGGCGGAATTGATTTGCAGAATCGTCGTCATGATGGCTTCCTGTTCCTTGTCGGGGCACTGCGCGCGCTTGATCGCTCACGGTGTCCCATGCAGAGCTTTCGGGATTCGGGCGCTGTCTGCGCCCGGCTTAGGAAGCATTCTCCCCTTTCGACGATCGATTAAAAGCCATTCGCCCGTGACGGATTGTTGCAGGGGTAGAACAATCCGCCCGCCGGCTTCGGACGCCTCAGCCTTTCAGCCAGCGCTCGCGCCATTGCTTCGACGGGCCGCGTCCGTCGATGGCCGTCAGCAGGTAACGCACGACCTCGGGCCCGTCGAGCTTGAGTTCCGTGCGGCGCAATTCATCGCGGCGAAACGCATGGATCTCCACCTTCGCGCCCGGCAGATAGCGCGACAGCAGGCTGTCGAGATTGGAGCCGGTGACGCGCAGACCGTCGATCGCGACCAGCACGTCGCCCGCCGACAATCCGGCCTTCTGCGCCGCGCCGCCCTCGTGGACGACCGCGAGCGCGCACTCCGCGCCGCCGCGCACGCGCACGCCGAGCGTGGGCTTGCGCGCCGCGCCATTGCCGGGCAGATCCGGCGCGAGCGCGATGCCGAACGGCTCCAGCAAGGCATCCAGCGGCAGGTCGCGGGTGCCGCGCACGCCGTCACGGAACAGCGCGCGCAGGTCCGCGCCGGTGGCTTCGGCGAACAGCGCCTCGACGTCTTCCTCGCGAATGCCGCGCGCCTTGCCGTGATAGAAGTCGCGTCCGTAGCGCTGCCACAGCAGGCGCATGACATCGTCGAGCGACTTGCCGTTGTCGGTCTGCGCGCGGATCGACAGATCAAACGCCAGCGCGACCAGCGAACCTTTCTGGTAATAGCTGACGATCGCGTTCGGCGCGTTTTCATCGGCGCGGTAGTACTTCACCCACGCGTCGAACGAGCTTTGCGCGACCGACTGCTTGAAACGTCCCGCGCCGCGCAGCACGCCGCCGATCGTCTTGCCGAGCAGGCTGAAGTAGTCGCCGGCGGTGATGAGGCCGCTGCGCACGAGCATCAGGTCGTCGTAGTACGACGTGAAGCCTTCGAAGAGCCACAGCAGCGTCGTGTAATTCTCCTGCGACAGATCGTACGGTGCGAAGGTCGCGGGCTTGATGCGCTTCACGTTCCACGTATGGAAGTATTCGTGGCTGCACAGGCCGAGATAGGTGCGATAGCCGTCGCTCAGGTCCGGCCGGCCCTGCACCGGCAGATCCGTGCGATTGCAGATCAACGCTGTCGATGCGCGATGCTCGAGCCCGCCATACCCATCGCCGACGGCCAGCGTCATGAACACGTAGCGGTCCATCGGCGCGCGCTTCGTGCGCGGCTCGAACAGCGCGATCTGCGCTTCGCAGACGCGCTTGAGATCGGCCTGGAGCCGGTTCATGTCGAGATTGACGACGCGCCCCGAGATCACGATGTCGTGCTTCACGCCATGCGCGGTGAAACTGCCGAGCGCGAATTCGCCGAGCGTGACGGGATGGTCGGCGAGTTCGTCGTAGTTGTCGGCCTCGTAGGCCCCGAAGCCGTAGCGCTTCGTGCCGCGCGCTTCGCGCAGCGCCGTGGCGACGCGCCAGTTGCGATACGCCCCGCCCTCGGGCGACTGGATGTCGACCACGCACGGCGCGCCCGACTGCCCTTCCACCGCGAGGAACACGCTCGTCGCGTTGAAGAAGCCGATGCTGTCGTCGAGATGCGCGGCGCGCACCGACAGATCCCACGCGTAGACCTCATAGCGCAGCGTGAGCGGGCCTTCGACGGGCGCCGCCTGCCACGCGTGCTTGTCGATCTTGTCGATCGCGACCTTGCGGCCCGCCGCGTTGAAGGCCTGCAAGGTCACGATGTTGCGCGCGAACTCGCGGATCATGTAGCTGCCCGGAATCCACACCGGCAGCATGAAGCGCTGGCCGGCCGGATCGGTGTCGGCGACGGTCAGCGTGACTTCGAAAAGATGCGCGGCGGGTTTTTTCGGAACGATGCTGTAATGCACCGGTTGCAGGGAAGGTGTCATCGCGTGGTCCTTGTTCTTGTGCCGGGCGCGCCGCTTGTGCCGCTTGCGCGCTTTGCGCCCGTTATGCCCGCGGCCCCGGCCGGCGAACCGGAGCCCGTAAAACAAAGGAGGCGCCAGGCGCCTCCGTGCTCGTGCCGCATCGCGCTCACTGCGCGGCCGACAGTTCCTTCTCCAGCCGGTCGGCGGGCACGGCGCCCGGCAGACGACGGCCATCGGCGAGGAAGACGGTCGGCGTGCCGGTCACGTTCATCGTGCGGCCGAGCTTCAGGTTCTTGTCGATCGCGGTGGTGTCGCAGTTCGCGGCCGTGGCCGGCGCCTTGTGATCCAGCATCCAGCTTTCCCATGAATTGCCGCGATCCTTCGCGCACCAGATCGACTTCGACTTGGCCGTGGAATCCGGCGACAGCACCGGGTACAGGAAGGTGTAGACCGTGACGTTGTCGATGGACTTGAGGGTGGTTTCGAGCTGCTTGCAGTACGGACAGTTCGGATCCGAGAACACGGCGATCTTGCGGCTGCCGTTGCCCTTCACCACCTTCACCGCGTTCTCGAACGGCAGCTTCGCGAAGTCGATCTTGTTGGTTTCCGAGAGCCGCGCCTCGGTCAGGTTCTTGCTGCTGCGGGTGTCGACGAGATCGCCGATCAGCACGTAGTTGCCGGTGGCGTCGCTGTAGATGATCTGCGAGCCGAGATTCACTTCGTAGAGACCGGGAATCGCGGTCTTGTCGATGCTCTTGATGCTGGCGTCGCCCATGCGCGACTCGAGCGTCGACTTGAGTTTGTCGGTGGTGGCGTCGGCGTGGGCCGGACCGGTCACGCCGAGCGTGACGGCGAGCGCCGCAGCCGTCGCGAACGCAGAACGAAGAATGGTTTTCATGCGGTTTCCTGTGAGTCGGCCAGCGTCGCGCGAATGCCGCGCGTCGGAATATCAATCAATGTTTTGTTTCAACCGAGCGCCGCCGACACCAGCCAGCGCTTGACCAGCGGCAGCGCGCCGACGAACGCCATGCCGGTATTGCGCACCGCGCGCGCGAACGTGCCGGGCACGGCGAAGAGCCGCTGCAGGCCGTCCGTGGCGAACATGAGCTTCTGGATGTCTTCGCGGCGCGCGCGTTCGTAGCGGCGCAACAGGGTCGGGTCGCCGAGGTCGCGGAACGACTCCTTGTTGGCGATGACATCCGCGAGCGCGGCGACGTCGCGCAACCCGAGGTTCATGCCCTGGCCGGCGAGCGGGTGAATCAGGTGCGCCGCATCGCCGACGAGCGCCACGCGCGGCGCGATCAGCCGGTCGACGGTCTGCAGCCCGAGCGGAAAACCTTGCGCCGGCGTCACGCAGTCGAGCGTGCCGAGTTGGTTTTGCGTCGCGGTTTCGACCTGGGCGGCGAGTTGCGCGGGATCGAGTGCGAGCAGGTCGTCGGCGTGCTCGGTGCGCGCCGACCAGACGAGCGACACGTGATCGCCCGGCAGCGGCAGCAGCGCGATGATTTCGGAATCGCGGAACCACTGGTAGGCGGTCTCGCCGTGCGGCCGCTCGGCCTTGAAATTGGCGACGACGCCGGTCTGGCGATAATCGCGACGGGTCATCTTCGCGCCCATTTGCGCACGGACCCAGGAATGCGCGCCATCGGCGCCGACGATCAGATCCGCTTCGAGGGACTCGCCGCTTGCGAGCGCGATGTGGGCCGCGTCGGCCTCGACGGTCATGCCTTGCGCGCGCGATTCAAACCAGGACAGGCTCGGCTGGAAGCGCAAGGCGGCGTCGAGCGACTGCTCGATCAGCAACGATTCGACGATCCACGCCAGCTGCGGCACCGATGCCTGGAAGGCGGAGAAGTGCAATTCGGCGTGGGCATCGCCGAACACGCGCATGTCGAACACCGGCCCCAGGCGCGAGCGGTCGAGCGCCTGCCAGACGCGCAGCCGTTCGAGCAGCGCCTGCGAGCTGGACGACAGCGCGTAGATGCGCGAATCGAACGCGGCGCCCGGCGGCAGGCCGGCGGCGCGCGACGCGACGAGCGCGGTGCGCAGCCCGGATTGCGCGAGTGCCAGCGCGGCCGTCTTGCCGACGAGCCCGCCGCCGACGACGATCGCGTGGAATTTCAGTGGGTGCGAAGTCATCCGGGCATTATAGCTGTGGGGGTCGGAGGGGTTTGGGGGCTTGCAGATGCGAGCGCAGGCTCAGGCCCGCCGACCTTCGAGGTCCGGCGCAACGGTACGCAACGGTACAATAGCGGCTTGCCTGGCCGCGGCACGCGGCCGCCGGTCGGAGCGGGCGTCATCGCCCGTCCATCGCGCACCATTTTTGACGAAAACGCGCGACTCGCGCCGTCTCACCAGTTCGAAGGATCCCATGAGCCTCCAATGCGGCATCGTCGGCTTGCCCAACGTCGGCAAGTCCACCCTCTTCAATGCGTTGACCAAGGCGGGCATTGCCGCCGAGAACTATCCGTTCTGCACCATCGAGCCGAACGTCGGCGTGGTCGAAGTGCCGGATGCGCGTCTCCAGGCGCTCGCCGACATCGTCAAGCCCGAGCGCATCCTGCCGGCCGTGGTCGAATTCGTCGATATCGCCGGACTGGTCGCAGGGGCGTCGAAGGGCGAAGGTCTCGGCAACCAGTTTCTCGCCAACATCCGCGAAACCGACGCCATCACGCACGTCGTGCGCTGCTTCGACGATGAGAACGTGATCCACGTCGCGGGCAAGATCGATCCGATCGCGGACATCGAAGTCATCAACACGGAACTCGCGCTCGCGGACCTGTCGACCGTGGAGAAGGCGCAGTCGCGTTATTCGAAGGCCGCCAAATCGGGCAACGACAAGGAAGCGATCAAGCTCGTCGCCGTGCTCGAAAAGGTGCGCGCGCAACTCGACCAGGCGAAGCCCGTGCGCGGCCTCTCGCTGAGCGACGAAGAGTTGCTGCTCATCAAGCCGTTCTGCCTGATCACGTCGAAGCCGACCATGTACGTCGCCAACGTGAAGGACGACGGCTTCGAGAACAACCCGTATCTCGACGCAGTGCGCAAGCACGCCGAGGCCGAGCATGCGCCGGTGGTCGCGGTGTGCGCGGCGATCGAGGCGGAAATCGCCGATCTCGACGACGCCGACAAGACCGACTTCCTCGCCGACATGGGCATGACCGAGCCGGGCCTGAACCGCGTGATCCGCGCCGGCTTCAAGCTGCTCGGCTTGCAGACGTACTTCACGGCAGGCGTGAAGGAAGTGCGCGCGTGGACCATCCATATCGGCGACACGGCGCCGCAGGCGGCGGGCGCGATCCATACGGATTTCGAACGCGGCTTCATCCGCGCCCAGACCATTTCCTTCGATGACTACGTCGCCTTCAAGGGCGAGCAAGGCGCCAAGGAAGCCGGCAAGATGCGCGCGGAAGGCAAGGAATATGTCGTGCATGACGGGGATGTCATGAATTTCCTGTTCAACGTGTAAATCGTCAAAAAGCGTCAAACTACCTTGCTTCACGAAGCGGAGTCCCCGATAAAAGGGACTCCGTTTTTTTTCGACCGCGACGAAGCACGACAGCGAAAAAACGAAGAAACGAACGAGGCAGCCCCAGCCTGCGCCACGCATCTGCGCCACCCACAACAACAAGCAGAGAAAAACAATGAAGAAGAGACACTTCCCCGCCCGCATCTACGCCGCCTGGCTCATCGCCGCCAGCCTCATCTGGACGCCGGCCGCCTTCGCCTACCAGAATCTCCCCTACCCGCAGCAACCCGACGAATCCGATCTCGACAGCCACGGCCACTACACCAACCGCGACGGCGACACCGTTCACGCGCCCGCGCGCTCCCGTTCCGGCAACGTGCCCGCCGGCGCCACCGCCCAGTGCCGCGACGGTTCCGACAGTTTCAGCCGGCATCACAGCGGCACCTGCTCGCGTCACGGCGGCGTCGCGCGCTGGCAATAGCGGATCGCCTCGCGAAGTACAATGACGCTTCAGCCCGCCGCGCACCGCGCGCGGGCGGCGCCACCTTCCCGCGCCGCCGGACAGCAACAGCATCGGCTGCCGCACCGCACGCGCGCGGCAGCCGCACTTCTCACCAGACGACCACCCAAGACATCCACATGGCCCAATACGTCTTCACCATGAACCGCGTCGGCAAGATCGTGCCGCCGAAGCGTCAGATCCTGAAAGACATTTCCCTGTCGTTCTTCCCGGGCGCGAAGATCGGCCTGCTCGGCCTGAACGGTTCCGGCAAGTCCACGCTGATCCGGATCATGGCGGGCGTCGATCGCGACATCGAAGGCGAAGCCACGCCGATGCCCAACCTCAACATCGGCTATCTGCCGCAGGAGCCGCAACTGGATCCGCAGCAGACCGTGCGCGAAGCGGTCGAGGAAGGTCTCGGCGACGTCTTCCAGGCGCAGAAGAAGCTCGATGAAATCTACGCCGCCTACGCCGAACCCGACGCCGACTTCGACCAGCTCGCCGCCGAACAGGCGAAGTACGAAGCCATCCTCTCGACCAGCGACGGCGGCAGCCCCGAGCAGCAGCTCGAAGTCGCCGCCGACGCACTGCGCCTGCCGGCCTGGGACGCGAAGATCGAACATCTGTCGGGCGGCGAGAAGCGCCGCGTCGCGCTCTGCAAGCTGCTGCTGCAAAAGCCCGACATGCTGCTGCTCGACGAACCGACCAACCACCTCGACGCCGAATCCGTCGAATGGCTCGAGCAGTTCCTGACGCGCTATCCCGGCACCGTCGTCGCGGTGACCCACGACCGCTACTTCCTCGACAACGCCGCCGAGTGGATTCTCGAACTCGACCGCGGCCACGGCATCCCGTGGAAGGGCAACTATTCGAGCTGGCTCGACCAGAAGGAAGACCGCCTGAAGCAGGAAGAATCCAGCGAATCCGCGCGTCAGAAGGCCATCAAGAAAGAACTCGAATGGGTGCGCCAGAACCCGAAAGGCCGTCAGGCGAAGTCGAAGGCGCGTATCGCCCGCTTCGAGGAACTCAATAGCCAGGAATACCAGAAGCGCAACGAAACGCAGGAAATCTTCATTCCGGTCGGCGACCGTCTCGGCAATGAAGTCATCGAGTTCAAGAACGTCAGCAAGTCCTATGGCGACCGCCTGCTGATCGACGACCTGAGCATGAAGATTCCGGCGGGCGCGATCGTCGGCATCATCGGGCCGAACGGCGCCGGCAAGTCCACGCTGTTCCGCATGCTGACCGGCAAGGAGCAGCCGGATTCGGGCGAAATCGTCAAGGGTCCGACCGTCAGGCTCGCCTACGTCGACCAGAGCCGCGACGCGCTCGGCGGCGACAAGACCGTGTTCGAGGAAATCTCGGGCGGCGCGGATGTCCTGACCGTCGGCAAGTACGAAACGCCGTCGCGCGCGTATATCGGCCGCTTCAACTTCAAGGGCAGCGACCAGCAGAAGATCGTCGGCAACCTGTCGGGCGGCGAACGCGGACGCCTGCATCTGGCGAAGACGCTGATCGCCGGCGGCAACGTGCTGCTGCTCGACGAACCGTCCAACGATCTCGACGTCGAAACGCTGCGCGCGCTCGAAGACGCGCTGCTCGAATTCGCCGGCTCCGTGATGGTGATCTCGCACGATCGCTGGTTCCTCGACCGCATCGCGACGCATATCCTGGCGTTCGAAGGCGACTCGCACGTCGAGTTCTTCGACGGCAACTATCAGGAATACGAGGCCGACAAGCGCAAGCGTCTCGGCGAGGAAGCCGCCAAGCCGAAACGCCTGCGCTACAAGCCGATCACGCGCTAATCCCGCAGCGCCGCCCGCGCGCTTGTGCGGGCGCGCGCACCGACATCCGGCGCGAAAGTGGCGACTGTGGGGGACGCGGTCGCCAGTCTTTTTTGTCAGACAAGACTACACAGCGCGGCGACTTTTCAGCAGGACTTCCGGGAGACACACGCAGATGGCGGGATCGGGCGCGCGGCGGGGAGCGCTTTGGGCAGTCGGGATCATCGTGGCGCTCGTCGTCGTGGCGATCGGCGGATGGCTGTTCGTCGTGCATCAGATGAAAGAGCGGATTCTCGAGACGCTCGGTCCAAACGGGTCGGTCGAGGAGATCGACGTGGATTTCGGCCACGTGACGCTGTCACGCGTGCGCCTGCGCGGCCCGAAAGACTGGCCCACCGGCGACGCGATGCGCGCCGAACGCATCGTGCTCGACGTCGACATGCGCTCGCTCATCACGCGCCCCATCCACCTGCGCAGTGTGAGCGTCGACAACTACTATCTGTCGATCGTCCGTTCCGCCAATGGCCGCGTGCGCATCCTGCCCGGTCTGAAGGAAACCGCACGTGCCGCCGACGCAAAGTCGGACAACAGTCAGGCCGACGAGCACGCGCAAGAGGAAAAAGTCATCGACCGGGTCTCGTTCGAGCGCGGCTCGATGGAGTTCTTCGACAGCTCCGTGCAGAACCCGCCGTATCGCGTGCTGATCGGCGATGCGCGCGCGACCATCGATCGTCTTCACCTGCCTGCGCTCAACGAGCGCACCGACCTGTCCATGTCCGGCTCGATCAAGGGTCCGCAGCATACCGGCACGGTGTCGTGGGGCGGCTGGATGGTCATTGCGAGCAAGGATTCGCAGACGCGCGCGACACTGCGTTCCGTCGATGTCCAGACGCTCGATCCGTATCTCTTGAAGAAGGCGGGCGCGCGCGCGGCGGTGACGGGCGGCACCATCGACATGACCGTGGACGCCACCGTGAAGGACAACCGCATTCACGCACCCGGCTCGCTGGTGTTGAATCATCTGCAGATCAGCGACTCGGGCAATCCGCTCGACACCTTTCTCTCGATCCCGACCAAGGCCGCCATCGCCGCGCTGAAAGACCGCAAGGAGCAGATCAAGCTCGATTTCGTGCTCGACGGCGATCTGCGCGATCCGAAGTTCTCGCTGAGCGAAAGCCTCTCGAAGAAGCTGACGGCGGGTTTCGCGAAGGCGCTCGGCGTGAGCGTGGAAGGCGTCGCGAAGGGCACGGGTGATACCGTGCGGGGAATCGGCAACGCGCTGAAGAACCTCTTGGGGCAGTAGCGCGCTTCGCTTCGTTCGATCAGAACGCCAGCTTCAACGCCCGCAATTGCGCTTCCGTGCTTGATGCGTCCGTATGGTGAACGCCATGCCAGCCAAGCGCGGTCGCGGCCTGCGCGTTGTGGAGGTTGTCGTCGATGAAGACGAGTTCGGACGGCTGCACGCCCGGCAGATGCTTTTCGATTTCGTCGAACATCAGCGCGAAGATGCGCGGATCGGGCTTCACCAGCCCGACGCGCCCTGACACGACCACTTCGCGAAACCGGCGCAGCACGTCGAAACGCTCCCATGCATAAGGAAAGGTTTCCGCCGACCAGTTGGTGAGCCCGAACAGCGGCACGTCCGCGCGCTCCAGCCGCTCCATCAGCGCGACGCCCTCGTCCAGCACGCCCGCCACCATCTCGGGCCAACGCGCGTAAAAGGCGCGAATCAACGCTTCATGTCCGGGATGAAGCGCGATCAGCTCGGCCGTGCCCGCTTCAATGGTCTGGCCGCCGTCCTGCTGCACGACCCATTCCATCTTGCAGACGTTGTCGAGAAACCAGCGGCGCTCACTTTCGTCGGGGATCAGCTGCTGGTACAGATAATCCCGATCCCAGTCGATCAGCACGCCGCCGAAATCGAACACGACTGCCTGGATGGCCATGGTCCGACGCTCCCTTTGGTCATATGGCTTGAGTGCGGGCCTCGAGCCACGCCAGCGCCGCGCCCGACACATGCGGCGACACGCGCCTGCGCACCGTCTCGTGATAGGCATTGAGCCACGCGCGTTCATCCTCGCGCAGCAAGGACAGGTCGATACAGCGCGTATCGATCGGACACAGGGTCAGCGTCTCGAACTCGAGGAAATCGCCGAACTCGGTCCTCCCGGCGGCGCGGTTCATCGCGAGATTCTCGATGCGGATGCCCCACTTGCCCGGCCGGTAAAGCCCCGGCTCGATCGAGGTGATCATGCCCTCTTCCATCGCCGTCCACGGTTCGGCGGGCGCGTAGTGGGAAATGACCTGCGGACCTTCGTGCACGTTCAGGAAGTAGCCGACGCCGTGGCCCGTCCCATGGCCGTAGTCCGCGCCCGCTTCCCAGATCGGCGCGCGCGCGATCGAATCGAGCATCGGCGAGCGGATGCCGCGCGGAAAGCGTGCGCGCGAAAGCGCCATCGTGCCCTTCAGCACGACCGTGAAGTCGCGCTTGTGTTCCGCCGTGATCTCGCCGACCGGCACGACCCGCGTGATATCGGTCGTGCCGCTCAGGTACTGGCCGCCCGAATCGATCAGCAACAGCCCGTTGCCCTCGATCACCGCGTGCGAGGCCTCGGTTGCGCGGTAATGCGGCATGGCGCCGTTGGCATTGAAGCCCGCGATCGTGCCGAACGACAGCGTGACGAAGCCCGGCCGGCGCGCGCGCGCCGCCGTCAGCTTTTCGTCGATGGTGAGTTCCGTGATGCGCTCGCGGCCCAGCGCGCCCTCGAACCATGCGAAGAATTCGGCGAGTGCGGCGCCGTCCTGCTCCATCGTCGCGCGGACGTGCTCGGCTTCGGCCGCGGTCTTGCGCGACTTCGCGAAGGTCGACGGATTCACCGCCTCGACAATCGTGACCGTCGACGGCGCCTTCTCCAGCAAGCCATGCGTGATGCGGCGCGGATCGATCAGCAGCGTCGCGCCCGCGGGCAACGCGCCCAGCGCGCCGGGCGCGTCCGCATACGGCGCGACGCGCACGTGGTCGCGCGCGAGCGATTGCTGCAACGCTTCCGGCACTTTGCCGTCGGCGACGAAGAGCGTCGCGTCATCGGCGCCGATCAGCGCATGCGCGACGAACACCGGGTTGTAGCTCACATCGCCGCCGCGCAGGTTGAAGATCCAGGCGAGATCGTCGAGCGTGGACACGAAATGCCACTGAGCGCCTTTCGCGCGCATCGACTCGCGCAATTGCGCCAGCTTGTCGGCGCGCGCGACGCTCGCATGCGGCGCCGCGTGTTCGTAGACGGGTGCATCGGGCAGGCCCGGACGCGCGGGCCAGACGGCCTCGAGCAGATCGAGATCCGTGTGCAGCACGATGCCGCGTGCGTCGAGCGCATCGGCCAGCGCGCGCGCCGCCGCGACGCCGAGCACGGTTCCGTCCACCGCCACGGTCTCGCCCTCCGGCACGTGCTCCGCGAGCCATTCGACATGCGGCGCGCTCTGCTGACCGGCCATCATCTTCATCAGCACGATGCCGGTTCCGGCCAGTTGGGCTTCGGCCTGCGTCCAGTAGCGGCTGTCGACCCAGACGCCCGCGAAATCCGCGGTCACGACCAGCGTGCCGACCGAACCCGTAAAGCCGGAAAGCCACTGACGTCCCTGCCAGCGTTCCGGCAGATATTCGGAGAGATGCGGATCGGCGGACGGAATGAGTACGGCGGCGAGATGGTCGAGCGCCATCTGGCGGCGCAGCGCGTCGATGCGGCGCGCAAACGTGGACGGCTCGGGAATGGCGGAATCTGCAATGCGATCGTTCATGGGGTCACCTGCTTCGAAACGTGCTTGAAAGCCCTTTGGCGCTTCAGAGGGCGCGACGGGCAGCGAGGATCGCCCGCTGTCCGCCGGGAAAGAAATCAGCGGCGCGCCGCCAGTCCGACGGTGAACGTCACGACGAGCAACGCGAAGACCGCGCACGCGAGCCATTCGAGCGTGTCGCCGTCGTGATAAAGATCGACGATGTTGCCGAGCATGCGCGCCACGATGCTCGCCAGTATGCCAGCCGCAACCGCCGTCCAGATCCGTCCCGCCGGTCCGCGGCCGACGCGTCCCGCGCGCCGCAGCGGATGCAGCCACCAGCTCGCGGCGCCGATCACCGCACCCAGGAAGATCAGTCCGAGCCAGCCCATCAGCGGCCGTGCTCCATTGCAAGCGCCGGGCGGCCGCGTGAGACAGGGGGAGAGTCGAACATGCGCGATCCGGGGTCTTCGAAAGTGGAAGGCTGAGTTTAGGGGCCGGATTTGGCGAAGGCAAGACTACGGACTGACGGGCAAAAAGCGGGAAAAGACCGTTCGTGCGTCGATCAGCCGCGTCGGGCCGCACATGCCTCTCAGACCGCGCCAGCCAATACCCGCAAGGCTTTCAGCCGGTTTGGACCGCGTGCGCGTCAAATAGCCCCTATAAATGAAGATTCACGCGAAACGCTATAATATTGGGCTATTGAAAGGCCATCGGCTTAGGCCAAGAGCATCGTTAAAACAATGCATCTCCTCACGATCGGAATCAATCATCACACTGCGCCAGTCGCCTTGCGCGAACGCGTGGCGTTTCCGCTCGAACAGCTCAAGCCCGCGCTGGGCGCGCTGAAAGACATCTGGCTCGGTCCGCTCGCGAAGGTTTCGCCCGAAGCGGCCATCCTGTCGACCTGCAATCGCACCGAACTCTACTGCGCCACCGACGACTCCGCCGCCCGCGAAGCCGCCATCGAATGGCTGTCGAAGTATCACGCCATCCCGGTTCCCGAACTCGCGCCGCACGTGTACGCGCTGCCGCAATCGGAAGCCGTGCGCCACGCCTTCCGCGTCGCCTCGGGCCTCGACTCGATGGTGCTCGGCGAAACCCAGATCGTCGGACAGATGAAGGATGCGGTGCGCACGGCCTCGGAAGCCGGCGCGCTCGGCACTTATCTCAACCAGCTGTTCCAGCGCACCTTCGCGGTCGCGAAGGAAGTGCGCACGACCACGGAAATCGGCGCGCAGTCGGTGTCCATGGCCGCCGCCGCCGTGCGCCTCGCGCAGCGCATCTTCGAGAACATCTCCGGCCAGCGCGTGCTGTTCATCGGCGCGGGCGAGATGATCGAGCTGTGCGCCACCCATTTCGCCGCGCAGAATCCGCGTGAACTCGTGGTCGCGAACCGCACCGCCGAACGCGGCGAGAAGCTCGCCGGCCGCTTCAACGGCCGCGCCATTCCGCTGTCCGACCTGCCCGCGCGCATGCACGAGTTCGACATCATCGTGTCGTGCACGGCGTCGACGCTGCCCATCATCGGACTGGGCGCGGTCGAGCGCGCCGTGCGCGCGCGCCGTCACCGGCCCATTTTCATGGTCGACCTGGCCGTGCCGCGCGACATCGAACCGGAAATCGGCAACCTGCACGACGTATTCCTCTACACCGTCGACGACCTCGGCGCCATCGTGCGCGAAGGCAATGCATCGCGTCAGGCGGCGGTGGCGCAGGCGGAATCGATCATCGAAACGCGGGTGCAGAATTTCATGCAATGGCTGGATGCGCGCAGCATCGTGCCGGTCATCCGCCACATGCACACGCAGGCCGACGCATTGCGCCGCGCCGAAGTGGAACGCGCCCGCAAGATGCTGTCGCGCGGCGACGACCCCGCGGCCGTGCTCGAAGCGCTGTCGCAGGCGCTCACCAACAAGCTGATCCACGGTCCCACGCACGCGCTCAATCGCGCGAGCAGCGAGGAACGCAGCCAGCTCATCGACCTGATGAGCGGCTTCTACCGCCACGGCGACAAGGCCGATTCGTCGGACCGTTAGCGGCTCCATCTTTGCTATTCTCCAAGGCCGCGCGCCGCCAGCGCCGGCTTCCTGATCGCAGTCATTCCCGGCGCCCGCCGCGCCAACTCCGCACGATGAAAACGAGCATGCAAAGCAAGCTCGACCAGCTCGCCAGACGCCAGGTCGATCTCAATGAACTGTTGAGCCGTGAGGACGTCACGTCCGACATGGACCAATATCGCAAGCTCACGCGCGAGCACGCGGAAATCAGCCCGATCGTCGATCAATACGCGCTCTGGCGGCAGGCGCTCACCGATGAAGCCACGGCGCAGGAACTGCTCGCCGATCCGTCGATGCGCGATTTCGCCGAGGAGGAGATCGGCGAGGCGCGCGAGCGCATGGCAACCATCGAAGGCGATCTGCAGACCATGCTGCTGCCGAAGGACCCCAACGACGAGCGCAACATCTTCATCGAAATCCGTGCGGGCGCGGGTGGCGACGAATCGGCGCTGTTCGCGGGCGACCTGTTGCGCATGTATCTGCGTTACGCCGAGCGCAACCGCTGGAGCGCCGAGACGATGTCGGAGAGCGTGTCTGATCTCGGCGGCTACAAGGAAGTGATCGTGCGCATCGCCGGACAGGGCGCGTATTCGCGGCTCAAGTTCGAATCGGGCGGGCATCGCGTGCAGCGCGTGCCGGCGACCGAAACGCAAGGCCGCATCCACACTTCGGCGTGTACCGTCGCCGTGATGCCGGAAGCCGATGAAATCAGCGAAGTCGTGATCAATCCGGCCGATCTGCGCATCGATACGTTCCGCGCGTCGGGCGCGGGCGGGCAGCACATCAACAAGACCGATTCGGCCGTGCGCGTCACGCACTTGCCGACCGGCATCGTCGTCGAATGCCAGGACGACCGCTCGCAGCACAAGAACAAGGACCGCGCGCTGAAGGTGCTGGCCGCGCGCATCAAGGACAAGCAGTATCACGAGCAGCACGCCAAGGAAGCGGCGACGCGCAAGAGTTTGATCGGCTCCGGCGACCGCTCGGAACGCATCCGCACCTACAACTTCCCGCAAGGACGCATGACGGATCACCGGATCAACCTGACGCTCTACAAGCTCGAATACATCATGGACGGCGATATCGACGAGCTGATCGGCGCGCTCGTCTCCGAGCATCAGGCGGAATTGCTGGCGGCGCTCGGGGAAGCGGAGTGAGCACTGCGGCCGACGTGCTGCGTGCGTCCGGACTGCCGCCGCTCGACGCGCGCGTGCTGCTGATGCACGTGCTCGGCTGGCGCCGCACGGAACTCATCACGCGCGATCAGGAACCGCTCGATGACGCGTCCGTCGCGCGCTTCGAGGCGCTCGTCGCGCGCCGTCTGAATGGCGAGCCCATCGCGCAGCTGGTCGGCAGGCGCGAATTCTTCGGCCTCGACTTCGAGGTCACGCCCGACGTGCTGATTCCGCGTCCGGAAACCGAATTGCTGGTGGAAACCGTGCTCGGCATCATTGCCGGCACGCCGAACCCGCGCGTGCTCGATCTGGGCACGGGCAGCGGCGCGATCGCGGTGTCGCTGGCACACGCGCGGCCCGATGCGAAGATGTGGGCCGTGGATCGCTCGCCGGCCGCGCTCGACGTCGCGCGCTCAAATGCCGTGCGTTTGCTCGACGCCGCGCGCGCGGGCGGTCCGGTTACCTTCGTCGCAAGCGACTGGACGGCGAACCTCGAACCGTCGCTGCTGTTCGAGGCGATCGTCAGCAATCCGCCCTATATCGCGAGCAGCGATCCGCATCTCGAACAAGGCGACCTGCGCTTTGAACCGCGCGGCGCGCTGACCGACGAATCCGACGGTTTGTCGGCGATTCGCGAGATTGTCGAAAAAGCGCCGTTCCTGCTCGCGGTGAACGGCACGCTGTGGCTCGAGCATGGCTACGATCAGGCTGACGCCGTGCGGCGTCTCCTGCAGGCGCGCGGCTTCAGTGACGTGCATTCGCTGCGCGATCTCGCCGGCATCGAGCGCTGCACGGGCGGCGTTTTCACGGCCTGAAGCGCCGGACGTCGTCAGCTCTCAAAAGCGAAATCCGCTATCATTTCAACCATCAGTCCCCCGACTTTCACGCGCAGGAACGCCATGGATACGCAAGAACATATCAAGCAGATCGTCGAATCGAATCCCGTCGTGCTTTTCATGAAGGGCACGGCGCAATTCCCGATGTGCGGCTTCTCAGGCCGCGCCATCCAGGTCCTGAAGGCCTGCGGCGTCGACAAGATCACCACCGTCAACGTGCTCGAAGACGACGCCGTCCGTCAGGGCATCAAGCAGTTCTCCAACTGGCCGACCATTCCGCAGCTGTACGTGAACGGCGAGTTCATCGGCGGCTCGGACATCATGATGGAGATGTATCAGTCGGGCGAACTGCAGCAGCTCTTCGCCGCCGCCTGAGTCCCACTCGCCCGCCGATGCCAACCAGCCTGCCCGCCCCGCAGCGACGCCTGATCGTCGCAATCACCGGGGCGACAGGCGCCATCTACGGCGTGCGTTTGCTCGACATGCTGCGCCGCCTGGGCGGCGTCGAGACGCATCTGCTCGTCTCCAGCGCCGGCTGGCTCAATATCCAGCACGAACTCGATCTCGACCGCGCCGCCGTCCACGCGCGGGCGGATGTCGTACACAGCGTGCGCGATGTCGGCGCGAGCATCGCTTCCGGCTCCTTCGCCACCGACGGCATGGTGGTCGCGCCCTGCTCGATGCGCACACTCGGCAGCATCGCGCACGGTCTCTCTGACAATCTGATTACCCGCGCCGCCGATGTCGTCCTCAAGGAACGGCGCCGACTCGTACTGCTTGTGCGGGAAACGCCGTTCAACCTCGCGCACCTGCGCAACATGACGTCGGTCACGGAAATGGGCGGCGTGATCTTTCCGCCGTTGCCGGCGTTCTATCAGAAGCCCGCGACGATCGACGAAATGGTGGACCACACCGTGGCGCGCGTCATCGATCTGTTTGGCTTCGGGCAGCCGGTTGCGTCGGCGTGGCAGGGATTGCGCGCAACGCTCGACTAGTGCGTTATTAGCAACAATGGCGACATAATCCGTTGCCTTGCAGAAGGTTTATTAACGCCCCGAGCGGCCCTACATTGACGACATAGTCCATAGGAACCTTGCCGTCATGAGCCCGACACCCACCGTCTTCATTTCCCACGGCGCGCCGACGCTGCCGATCGACCCGTCGATGCCTTCCGCCGAATTCGCCTCGCTGAGCGCGACGTTGCCGCGCCCGCGTGCGATCCTGATGCTGTCGGCGCACTGGGGCACCGCGCAGCCGGTTGCGAGCATCGCCGAGCGGCCGGAAACCATCCACGACTTCTACGGATTTCCGCGTGCGCTGTACGACCTGCGCTACCCGGCGCCCGGCGCACCCGATCTGGCGAAGCGCGCCGCCGCCTTGCTCGGCGCGCAGGGCATTCCCGCCGCGACGACCGAACATGGTCTGGATCACGGCGCATGGGTGCCCCTGCTGCTGATGTTCCCGGACGCCGACGTACCGGTCGCACAGCTGTCGATACAGCCGCACCTGGACGCCGCGCATCATTTCGGCATGGGCCGGGCGCTGCGGGATCTGCGCGATGAGGGCGTGATGATCGTCGGTTCCGGCCAGATCACGCACAACCTGCGCATGGCCGATTTCAGCGCGCGTCCCGAAGATGCCGATCCGCGCGTCACCGAATTCACCGACTGGTTCGAGGACCGCATGGCGGCACGCGACATCGACGCGCTGCTCGACTATCGTGCGCGCGCGCCCCATGCGGCGCTGATGCACCCGACGGACGAACATCTGCTGCCGGTGTTCAGCGCGCTCGGTGCCGCCGCGGATGACTACACGCTCGGCATTCAGTCGCTCGGAACCTTCCAGCGCGCACTGGCGATGACGAACTACGTCTTCTCGGACGCATGATGAAAAAAACCGCCTGAGCAGTTACTCAGGCGGTTTTCTGTCTCGCTACAAGATGCCGGAACGCTCAGGCGCCGACTTCGTGAAGGACGTCGTCGCGGCTTTCGCGCTCGTCGAGATACGCGGTGCGATATCCGGTGTGCACGCCCCAGTAGTAGAACACCAGCGCCAGCACAGCGACTGCGGCCATATCCCAGCCGTACGGCAGCAATCCACTACCCCCAAAATCCCTGCTGCCGATCAGCGACATCACCGCCATGCACGGCAGATACGCCACCAGCCACCACGCAGCCTTGAGATCGCGTCCCCAGCCGGCGAAGCCCGCCTTGGCCTGGAAGTAGAAGTACACCGGCAGCGCGACGACCATCAGCAGAATGATTTCGCCGGTGAGCGGCCACTTCGCCCAGAACAGCACCAGCGACGCGCACACGAACGCGAACGGCGCGACCACGCCCATCATCGGCAGCTTGAGCGGACGCTCGAGGTCCGGAGCCGCGCGGCGCAGCGCCATCAGGCTCACCGGGCCCGTCAGATACGAGATCACCGTCGCCACCGAAATCACCGCGGCCAGCGAGCTCCACCCACGGAAAAAGAACATGAAGATGAACGCGACGAACAGGTTGAACCACATCGCCGGACGCGGCACGCCGTAAAACGGATGCACGTTGCCGAAGATCTTCGGCATCGTGCCGTTGCGCTCCATCGCGTAGATCATGCGGGTGGTCGTCGCCATGTAGGTCGTGCCGGTGCCGCTCGGGCTGACGAAGGCGTCCACATACAGGAGGATGGCAAGCCAGTTCAGGTTGAGCGCCAGCGCCAGTTCCGCAAACGGCGACGCGAAGTTGAAATGCGCCCAGCCCTTCGCGGCATCAGCGGGATTCACCGCGCCGATATACGCGATCTGCAGCAGCACGTAGATCACGAGCGCGAGCAGGATCGAGCCGATCACCGCGAACGGCACGCTGCGCGCCGGGTTGCGTGCCTCGCCGGCGAGGTTCACCGGGCTCTGGAAACCGTTGAAGCTGAACACGATGCCGCTGGTCGCGACGGCGGTCAGCACCGCGGGCCAGCCATAAGGCGCGAAAGTCGACGACGTGCCGAAGTTCTCCGGGTGGAATCCGGCGAAGATCAGCCCCGCGATGGTCGCGCCCGGGATGAGGAACTTGAAGACCGTGATCAGCGAGTTCGCACGGGCGAACACCTTCACGCCCCAGTAGTTCAGCATGAAGTAGATGATCACGAGCAACGCCGAGAGACCAATGCCGGTCGGCGTCAGCGACTCGTTGACGAACAGTGCATGCGCCCATTCGTAGGGCCAGGTGCTCATGTACTGGATGGAGGCTTCGGCTTCGATCGGAATCACCGAAACGATCGCGATCCAGTTCGCCCACGCGCTGACGAAACCCACCAGCGCGCCATGCGAATAGCGGGCGTAGCGCACCATGCCGCCGGACTCGGGAAACATGGCGCCCAGTTCGGCATACGTCAGCGCGATCGCCAGGATGACGACCGCGCCGATCACCCAGGCGGCGATCGCGGCAGGTCCGGCGATCTTGGCGGCCTTCCATGCCCCGAAGAGCCATCCCGACCCGATGATGGATCCCAGACCGGTCAGCATCAGGGCCATCGGGCCGATGTTTCTCTGTATCGAACTTTTCACTTCTTTTCTCCGTTGTCTCGCGCCGCTCATGCTGCTTGCGGCTTGGCCGGTTTTCGATCGGCGCCAGGCCGCGGCCGCACCAGTTGCCAGAATCATTCCCGCCAACCCGGCATGTCCGGTGCAACCCTTCGAAAATGGTCGCGTAGTTTAACGGTTGCACCTTTCGAATGCAGTGCGGAGGGCGAGCAGTTTCACCTTTTTTTGCCTCTTTTTCGTGCAATGCGGCACAAGATTTCGCTCATCGCGGCTGAAATCCGTATGGCGTTAAAAAATCCCTTGGAGTTGTCGGATATTAATTGACCGCGAAATGGTTTCGCCGTATAAAGCTTCTTGCAGGATTTCAAGTGGCGAGTGAATTGGTTCTTTCGAGTTCGCCATCACGGTACTCCGGTTGGCCCCATTGCCCCTTCCTTGATCTTTTGCACCCCTGGGCTTCGGCCTTATTCATCATTTTTTTGGAACAAGTAACATGGAAACCGGTACCGTCAAGTGGTTCAATGACGCAAAGGGCTTTGGCTTCATCACTCCGGATGGCGGCGGCGAAGATCTGTTCGCGCACTTCTCGGAAGTCCGTGTCGAAGGCTTCAAGACGCTTCAGGAAAACCAGAAGGTTACCTACGAAGTGAAGACTGGCCCGAAGGGCAAGCAAGCCGCGAACATCAAGCCGGCCTAAGTTCCGCCTGATTCGTAAAAAACCCCGCCTGCGCGGGGTTTTTTATTTGCGGCGCGCGTTCAGGCGGAATCACGCGAAAACGCGCTGTGCGTAGATGCCGAGGCCCTTCGCCACGCTGGCGAGGCGATCGCCGAACACCGGCTGCGCAGCAGGAAACGCCGCCGCCAAAGCCTGCGACAGGAACCGCAGCCCGGTCGTCCCGCCTGTGAAATACACGGCGCCGACGTCCGTATCCGCGACGCCCGCACGCCGGATGGTCTCGCGCGCGGCGTCCACGATGCGCCGCGTTTCCTCCGCGCCCGCCTCGATCAAGCGCGTTTCGTCGAAGGCGACGCGCAACGCTTCCTCCACCTCTTCCATGTCGATTTCCGTCGCCCCGCCCGCGGCGACTTCGATCTTCGCCTCCTCCGCATGCGCGGTGAGCGCGTGCCCCAGCCGGCGATCCACAACGCGCATCAAGCGGTCATGATGACGCACCTCCGGGTAGAGATGGCGCATCAGCTGCAGCTCGCTGACACGCTTGGGCGTGTAGACGGTGTTGATCAGATGCCACGTGGAGAGATCGAAATAGATGCGGCTCGGCACTTCCCGTCCTTGCGGATCGAGCGATTGATAGCCGAGCTCGCGCAGCACGGTCGCGAGTTCGACGCGGCGGTCGAAATCCGTGCCGGCGACATGCACGCCGTGATGCGCGAGCACGTCGCTCTTGCGGTCGAGTTCGCGAGCGCGCTCCGGACCAACGCGCACCAGCGAAAAGTCCGACGTACCGCCACCGATATCCGCGACCAGCACGAGCCCTTCCTGCGTCAGGCCGGCTTCGTAATCGAAGGCGGCGGCAATTGGTTCGTACTGGAAGTGGATCTCGCGCAAACCGACGGCATGCGCGCACGCCTCGAGCTGCTTCTGCGCCAGGTTGTCGGCGCGCGGATCGTCGTCGACGAAGAACACCGGGCGGCCGAGCACCGCGCGCGACAGCGGCTCGCCGGCGATCGCCTGGGCCTTCTGCTTCAGGTGCTGCAAGAACAGCGTGATGACGTCGGCGTACTTGATGGCCGATCCGTCGCCGAGATCCGTCGTGCTGTCGGCGAGCGCCGAGCCGAGAATGCTCTTCATCGAGCGCATCAGGCGGCCGTCGAAACCGTCGATGTACGCCTCCAGCGCGGCGCGTCCGTAGGCCTGGTTATTTTCGTCGGTGTTGAAGAAGACGGCGGTGGGCAACGTGGTCGCCTCTCCTTCGACGGGCGCCAGTCGAATGGCGGGGCCGTCCGGAAGGGCGACGGCGGAATTCGACGTGCCGAAATCGATCGCGCAAAAATTCATGATGCTGAGCCACGTCCGCCAGGACGCCGCGTTGGACATGGACGGCGTTTTTAACACGTTCCCAGGTAGGCATCAACCGCGGCCGGAGATTTTTAAACCGTTGACTTCATTCGACAAAAGCGGAATGTAACTTGCTCGTTCGAAAGCCGCCTGCGTTTTTCCGCGCTTTCGCGGCGTACGACAGGCGACATGAGCAAAACAATGACGAGGAGAACCGTTTGAACGATCGACCGACGGAGCACGCCACGCAGCCAGGCATCATCGAAACCGATCTGCCCGGGCGCCTCGACCGCCTGCCCTGGGGACGCTTCCACACGCTGATCGTGCTCGCGCTCGGCATCACCTGGCTGCTGGACGGACTCGAGGTAACGCTCGCGGGCGCCGTCGCCAGCGCGCTGAAGACGAGTCCGGCGCTGCAATTTTCGAACGCCGACGTCGGCATTGCGGGCAGTGCGTATATCGCGGGCGCGGTGCTCGGCGCGCTGGGTTTCGGCTGGCTGACGGACCGGCTCGGCCGCCGCAAGCTGTTCTTCATCACGCTGTTCCTTTATGCGGCAGCGACCGCCGCCACCGCGTTCTCATGGGATCTCGCGAGTTTCGTGCTGTTTCGCTTCCTCACGGGCGCCGGCATCGGCGGCGAGTACACCGCGATCAATTCGACGATCCAGGAGTTCACGCCCGCCCGGTTGCGCGGCTGGACCGATCTGGCGATCAACGGCACGTTCTGGATCGGCGCGGGCATCGGCGCGGCGGGATCGCTGGTCCTGCTCGACCCCGGCCTGCTGCCGCCCGACTGGGGCTGGCGCGCGTGCTTCCTGATCGGCGCGGTGCTCGGGCTCACGATCCTCTTCATGCGGATGTGGGTGCCGGAGAGCCCGCGCTGGCTCATCACGCACAATCGCGCGGACGAAGCGAAGCAGGTGGTCGAGGAAATCGAGGCCCATTTCCGGCAGCATGGCGTGACGATTCCCGACACGCCCGTCAAGCCGCTGCGCCTGCGCGCGCGCGAGGGCACGCCGCTCAGCGAGGTCGTGCATACGCTCTTCAAGGCGCATCGCAGCCGCTCGCTCGTGGGTCTCACGCTGATGACCGCCCAGGCGTTCTTCTACAACGCCATATTCTTCACCTACGCGCTGGTGCTGACGGACTTCTATCACGTGCCCGGCGATCACATCGGCTGGTACGTGCTGCCGTTCGCCGCCGGCAATTTCCTGGGGCCGGTGCTGCTCGGCAAGCTCTTCGACGTGCTCGGCCGCCGCCGCATGATCGCGTTCACGTATGCGACGTCCGGCGTGCTGCTGACCATCAGCGGCTGGATGTTCATGCACGGCATGCTGAACGTGACGACGCAGACCATCGCGTGGATGGTGATCTTCTTCTTTGCCTCGGCGGCGGCGAGTTCGGCGTACCTGACAGTCAGCGAAACCTTCCCGCTCGAAATCCGGGCGCTCGCCATTGCCGTGTTCTATGCGTTCGGCACGGCGCTGGGCGGCATCATCGGGCCGGCGCTGTTCGGGCATCTGATCGACACGCACGAGCGCGGCGCCGTGTTCGCGGGCTATCTGATCGGCTCGGTGCTGATGATCGCGGCTGCGGTCGTCGCCGGCATCTGGGGCGTCGCGGCGGAGCGCAAGTCGCTGGAAGACGTGGCTCGTCCGCTGTCGGCAGCGGACGAGCAGTAAGGCACGGCGAGATTTATTCGAACGCGCGGCTCCACGCGCCTTCGTACACCGTCTCGCCGAGCGCCTTGCGCACGCGCGGTGCGGCTTCACGCTCCTGCAACGCCTCGTCGAGCTGGCTGGCATCGCCGTGATGACCGACCGCCACCATCGCGATGATCTGCACATCCTCGGGAATCGAGAACGCCTGGCGGAACGCGTCGCGGTCGAAGCCGCCCATCTGATGCGCCGCCAGGCCGAGCGCGTGCGCCTGCAGGACCAGCGCCATCGCGGCCGCGCCCGTGTCGTAGGCGGCCGTGCGGTTGGGCTCGCCCTTCGCCGTGAGCGTCGCGGCCGTCACGCAGACCAGCACCGGCACGTTGCCGTTCCACTTCTGGTTGCCGGGCATGAGCGTGTCGAATGCGCGCTGAAAGGCGGCTTCGTCGCGCTGACGGTCGAACGCGATCAGACGCCACGGCTGCTGATTGCTCGACGAAGGCGCCCAGCGCGCCGCTTCGAACACCTGATGCAGCTGCGCACGACCGACCGGCTCCGTGGAATAGGCGCGCGGACTCCAGCGGCCGGCGATCAGTTCGTGGATGTCGATATCGGTCGGAGCGGGTTTTGCGTTCATGGTTCGAGTCCTAGACGGTTGGATAAACAAGCAGGCCGTCAAGGATAGCAAGTCAAGCGCAGCCGCTTCATTTCACCACTTCAAGTCGCCGCCACGCCCATCGCACGTCCCGCGCGATTGATGCGCAGCACGATCACCGCCGCGACGAGGCACAGCCCGCCCGAAATCATCGTGGCGACCGTATAGCTGCCGAGACTCGAACGCAGCATCCCGCCGCCGAGCGCCGCGAACGCCGCGCCCAGCTGATGTCCCGCCACGACCCAGCCGAACACGATCGGCGCGCTTTCCTTGCCGTAGACATCGGTGGCGAGGCGCACGGTCGGCGGCACGGTGGCGATCCAGTCGAGACCGTAGAACACGGCGAACAGCGGCAGGCCGAAGAAGTCGATGCCGAACGCATACGGCAAGTAGATCAGCGACAGCCCGCGCAGCCCGTAGTACCAGAACAGCAGCACGCGGGCATTGAAGCGATCGGAGAGCCAACCGGACAGCGTCGTGCCGAACAGGTCGAAGATGCCCATTGCCGCGAGCAGGCTGGCGCCCTGCACCGGCGTCATGCCGTAGTCCGAGCACATGGCGATCAGATGCGTGCCGACATAGCCGTTCGTGCTCGCACCGCAGACGAAGAAGCTGAAGAACAGCAGCCAGAAATCACGCGTCTTGCTGGCCATGCCGAGCGTGCTGAACGCGACCTTGATCGGGTTCTTCGGGGCGGAAATGGCGGCGGGCGGCAGATCGGCCTTCTCGCCGACCGGACGCAGCGACAGATCCGCCGGCCGTTCAGGCAGGAGCCACGCGACGAACGGCAGCACGATCACCGCCGCGCCCGCGACGACGAACACGACAGGACGCCAGCCGTAGTGCTCGGAAATCGACGCGAGGAACGGCAGGAACACGAGCTGGCCGGTGGCCGAGCTGGCGGTGAGAATGCCCATCGCCAGACCGCGATGCGTGGTGAACCAGCGGTTGACGATGGTCGCCGAGAGCGTCAGCGCGGCGACGCCCGTCGCGCTGCCCACCATCACGCCCCAGACCAGCACCATTTGCCAGGGCGCGGTCATCATCGACGAGAGCGCGACGCCCGCCGCCAGCGTGGTCAACGCGGTCAATACTGTGCGGCGCACGCCGAAGCGCTGCATCGCCGCCGCGGCGAACGGCCCGGCGAGGCCGTACAGCGCCAGATTGATCGAGATCGCCAGCGAAATCGTGCCGCGCGACCAGCCAAACTGCTTTTCGAGCGGCAGCATCATGACGCTCGGCGTCGCCCGCGTGCCCGCCGCGGCGAGCAGCACGAAAAACACCACGCCCACCGCGATCCATCCGTAATGCATCCGGCCGTTCAGCCGCCTCGCTACCCAATTCATCGCCGCTCCAATCCGTGGTTCCGTTGATTTTTGCCCCGGACGACATCACTCGTTACCGGTCTGTCACATCAGAGTTGCGAGCTTAGTGACCGATCTGTAACATGTCAAGCATGCAGTTCGCATGACGAGGAAGCGACTTTGACACGAACATCCGCGGAACAACCCAAAGGCCCTGCCCGCCGCAGTGTCCGCACGGACGGCGCGACGGCGCAGGAACAGTTGCTGGATGCCGCGCAGGAGCTGTTTTATCGCGACGGTATTCGCGCCATCGGCGTCGATGCGGTCGTGGAGCGCGCCGGCGTCAACAAGATGAGCCTGTACCGGCGCTTCGCATCGAAGGACGAGCTGGTGGTGGCGTATCTCGACCGCATGGACGAGCGCTTTCGGGGACGCTTCGAAGCGAGCGTCGAAAAGCATCCGGGCGAGCCGGTCAAGCAGCTGATCCAGGCGTTCGACGATCTGGTGAAGCGCGCGTCCGCACCCGACTATCGCGGCTGTCCGTTCCTGAACGTCGCATGCGAATTCGGCGATCCGGAGTACGCGGCGCGCGAGCCGGTCGAGCGCAATAAAAAATATCTGATGAATCGGCTTATCGAAATCTCGACGGCGGCGGGGGCTGCCCAGCCGCATGAACTCGCCGATTCCCTCGCGCTGCTGGTCGAGGGCGTCTATGCGAGCAGTCAGACTTACGGCCCGGGCTCCGGTCCGCTGGTCGCGGCGCCGCGCATCGCGCGCATATTGATCAACGCGGCCTGCAAGGCCCAACCCGGACAGGAAAACGCATGAAGCCAGGCAGTTCCTCCGAAGACGTCGTCGCGGCAACGCAGCACTGGCTCACGCGCGCAGTGATCGGACTGAATCTCTGTCCGTTCGCGAAGAGCGTGCATGTCAAGCAACAGATCCGCTACGTGGTGAGCGAGGCGCGCGCGGTGGACGACCTCGTCGTGGAACTGGCCGAAGAGCTTCGCTTGCTGAAGGAGACGGATCCGGATGTCGTCGACACGACGTTGTTCATCACGCCCCACGCTTTCGCTGATTTCGCCGAGTACAACGACGCCCTGTTCTTTGCCGACCGTCTGCTCGGCGACATGGGACTCGCGGGCGAAGTGCAGATCGCGAGTTTCCATCCGCACTATCAGTTCGAAGGCAGCGAGCCGGACGACATCGACAACTACACGAACCGCGCGCCCTATCCGATCTTTCACTTGCTGCGCGAGGCCAGCATCGACCGCGCGGTGGCGGCCTTTCCCGATGCCTCGGATATCTACGAACGCAACATCGACACCCTGCGCCGCCTCGGCCCCGACGGCCTCAATGCGTGGATGAACGATAAAAGCTGATCAATGCGCGGGCGTGAAAAAACGCTCGCGCAACTCATCCAGTCCGAGCGTTTCGAGCACTTCCGACAGCCGTTGCGCCGGCCGCCCGCGCGGCAAGTCCTTGAACTGCGCGACGATCAACTCGTTCTTCATCGAGTGCTCCCAGCCGACGAGTTCCGTCACGCTCACCTGATAACCGTGCGATTCGAGTTGCAGGCAGCGCAGAACGTTGGTGATCTGACTCCCGAATTCGCGCGTGTGCAGCGGATGCCGCCACATTTCCGTCAGCACGTTCTTCGCGAGTGAGTGCCCCTTGTTCTTGCGCAGCACCGAGGCCACTTCCGCCTGACAGCACGGCACGACCACGATGTACTTCGCCTTCCTCTGCAGAGCGAACTGGATGGCGTCGTCGGTGGCGGTATTGCATGCGTGCAGCGCGGTGACGACATCAACCGAAGCCGGCAAGCGGTCGGAATGCATTGATTCGGCCACCGACAGATTCAGGAACGACATCCCGGTAAACCCGAGTCGGGCCGCCAATTCCTCTGACTTTTTCACCAGTTCTTCACGCGTCTCGATTCCAAAGATGTGTGACCGATCGCGCAGAGTCTTGAAGAACAGATCGTAGAGAATGAACCCGAGATAAGACTTGCCCGCGCCGTGATCCACGAGCGATACCGCTCCCTGGCGCGCATGCACGTCGGCGAGCAGCGGTTCGATGAACTGATAGAGGTGGTAGACCTGCTTCAGTTTGCGGCGGCTGTCCTGATTCATCTTGCCGTCGCGCGTGAGGATATGGAGTTCCTTCAGCAGTTCGATCGACTGTCCGGGACGGATCTCGTGTTTGGCGGAGGGATCGGGGCTCTCCGAACCCGGCGCGGGGGACTTCCTGGTCATCGTGAAGGTCTGTCGAAAAAAATAAGGCGGAGCGTGTTTGCGCTGAATGTGCGCTAACCGCTGGTACTCACGCCTGAAAAGGGGAAGTTTACCCAAAAGCGCAAAGACGCTCTGTGTTCCAGCCATCGGCTGATTGGCTGATTGGCTAATGCGTAGCGGCAGAACGCATGGAACAGATTGTGCACCGTCCGACAATGAGGCCATTGGAAGAGACGACACACAGCGCGGCGCCGCATCGCGTACCGGTGCGGCACGCAGGAGCAGCAAGCTGGCAGGCCACGCTTCGACACGCGCCGCGATGTCACCGCACCCGGCTTTGTTACGTAACACCTAAACGCACAGCGCGGCGATGCGACTCGCCGGCGCCACGAACATGAGAGGACGGCGATGGACGCGATCCCCGACAAGAAAGCAGAGAAGCAGTTCCAGGACATGCTCGCAGCATTGACGGCGATGCCCGCGTGGAGCGAGAAGCAGCAACTCGAACTGGAGATGGCCCGAGAGATTTCCGTGGAGATGTTGCGCCTGGCCGAATCGATGCGCGACGGCTCCACTGATATCGAAAGCTGCCTGACCATGCTGAAGTACGCGAAGGTCATGGACTTTGTCCTGACGACGCTGGCCTCGCGCCGCGAAATCGCGCCGCAGACGCTGCGCGTCATCTTCAAGCTGGCTGGTCTGAAAGTCGATGAAGCCTATCCGGGTTGAACGGCGAGCCGGGCATCACGGCTCGCTGAATCCGGTGCGCGTCGCGGACCCGTACCGGCTTCAGCCCTTGCGTCTCGTCATCAGCCGCGCCGCCGACTGACGCATGTGCCGCTGCATCGCGGCCTGCGCCTGTACGGCGTCGCGCGCTTCAAGCGCTTCCAGAATCTCCCGATGCTCGCCCAGTGCGGCGAGCCACGTTTCCTCCCCTTCGAAGTGCCCACGCAAGGTCGATGACAACGGACTATGTCGTTCGTCGTACAGACTGCCGACCGTGCGCACCAGCACGTCGTTGCCGGCCATCTGCGCGATCGCAATGTGGAACGCGCGATCGGCGGCCATCGGCACCTGGCCGTTCGCGACTTCGCGCGCCATCGATTCGTACAGCGCGCGCAGCGCCTTCAACGCCTTCGGCTTGACGAACGGCGCCACGCTCGCGGCAATCGCGCCTTCGATCACGCTGCGCGCGTTCATGATCTCGATCGGGCTTTCGCCGAGCTCCGTCTCGGTGGCCGGAGGCTTGGCGACCGGCGCGGCGACGATATACACCCCCGATCCCATGCGGATCTCGACACGCCCTTCCAGTTCGAGCGCGACCAGCGCCTCGCGCACCGATGGCCGCGATACGCCGAGCCGCTGCGCGAGCTCGCGCTCGGATGGCAGGCGGCCATTCGGCGCGAAATCCTGCTGCTCGATCAACCCGCGCAACTTGTCGGCGATCTGGAGATAAAGGCGGCGCGTCTCGGGAGGTTTCACGCTCACGTACTGGGCTCCTGCTTTCGAGTCGGGGAAAACGTGGATTGTAATCAGCCGAAGGGGACGAGCACCGTAAAACCGCGCTCACCCTCGAACCGGCCGCCTTCAAGTGGCTTGACCAATTCCATTTCGAGCCACTAGTATGCAATCCGGTAAGGCCAGGTTGGCCACTTTTTTTTCCGGCGATCTGGAACCGTTCCCACCTCGATAAACGACCGACGAGCGCTCGCGCCGACGGTCAGAACGGCCCCGCATATTCATGAGCCACCCCATTCTCCAGTTCGGCACGAGCCGATTCTTGCAGGCGCACGTGGATTTCTTCGTCGCCGAAGCGGCGCGGCGCGATCCGGCAAAAGCGCTCGGCAAGATCACGGTCGTGCAGACGACCTCCAGCGCGGACAGCCGTGCCCGCATCGAGGCGCTGAAAAAAACGGGCCGCTATCCGGTGCGGATTCGCGGCCGCCGGCGGGACGAGACCATCGACGCAACCATCGAGTGCGATGCCATCGGCGAAGCGCTGCATGCGGACGAGGACTGGCCGCTGCTCAGGACGCGCATTGAGCGAGAGGTGAAGGTCATCGTCTCGAACACGGCGGATGCCGGCTACGCCCTCTTCGACGAGGACACGCGCGACCTGCTCGACAGCCCGCGCGCGCCGCGCGGTTTCGCGGCGAAGCTCGCGGTGCTGCTGCACGCGCGCTTCGCCGCCGGAGCCGCGCCGATCACGCTGCTGCCCTGCGAACTGGTGTCCCGCAATGGCGACACGCTGCGCGATCTGGTGATCGGCGTGGCGCGCGGCTGGGACTTGAGTGCGGCCTACATCGACTATCTGACGAACGACTGCGTGTGGGTGAATTCGCTCGTGGACCGCATCGTGTCGGAGCCGATCCCGCCGGTGGGCGCGATCGCCGAGCCGTACGCGCTGTGGGCGATCGAGCGCCGGGCGGGCATGGTGCTGCCGTGCGAGCACGAGGACATCGTGATCACCGACGACCTCGCCCACTACGAGCGCCTCAAGCTCTTCCTGCTGAATCTCGGCCACACGATGCTCGCGCAAATCTGGCGCACGCGCGACGCCGCAGCCGACATGACCGTCCTCGACGCCATGCGCGACGCCGCCTTCCGCGATCCGCTCGAAGCGACCTGGCGCGATGAAGTGCTGCCGGTTTTCGCGGCGCTCGGACAACGCGACGTCGCCACGGACTATGTGGCGAGCGTGCGCGACCGTTTCGAGAACCCGTTCCTGGTACACCGGCTCGCCGACATCGCGCGGAACCACGGCGAAAAGAAGCAACGCCGCTTTCAGCCGGTGATCGATCTGGCGCGCGAACTCAAGCTCGATCTCGCGCAGAAGCGTCTGCGCGACGCCCTCGAATCCGCCTGAAGAGCGGAACGACCCTTTTCGAATCACGACGCGCCGCGCCGGCATTGCGGCGACGTCATCAGACATTAAAAGTGCCGCCCCATCACGGAGGAGACAAGCAATGCGCAAAATGCGTTGGGTAGTGATTTTTCTCGCCTTTCTGGCCATCGCGATCAATTACATCGATCGCGCCAACCTCGCCGTCGCGGCGCCGCAGATCGAGAAGGCGCTCAACATCGGTCCCGCCGAAATGGGCTTCATCCTGAGCGGCTTCTTCTGGAGCTACGCGCTGATGCAGATGCCCTTCGGCTGGTTCGTCGATCGCGTCGGCGCGCGCATCGCGCTGCCGCTGGCGGTCGGGTGGTGGTCGGTCTTCACGGCATTGACGGCCGTCGCGACGAGCGTCGCCGGCATGTTCGGCTGCCGCCTGATGCTCGGCATCGGCGAGGCGGGCGCGTATCCGTCGTGCGCGAAACTCGTGTCGCAATGGTTCAGGAAGGAACAGCGCGCGTTCGCCACCAGCATCTTCGACAGCGGCTCGCGCGTCGGCTCCGCGCTGTCGATTCCGGTCGTCGCGCTGATCATCAGCACGTTCGGCTGGGAAGCGTCGTTTGTCATTACCGGCGTGATCGGTTTCGCGTGGATTCTCGGCTGGTTCGTGATCTACCGGAACAAGTCGCGCGGCGACCTGACCGGTGAAACCGATGTCGCGCCGGTGCCGGTCGCGCCGCGCAACAAGGTGTCGTGGGCGTCGCTGTTCAAGTACCGCACGCTGTGGGGCATGATGCTGGGCTTCTTCTGCCTGAACTTCGTGATCTACTTCTTCATCACCTGGTTTCCGAGCTATCTCGTCCAGGCACACGGCTTCTCGCTCAAGTCGCTCGGCACGCTCGGCACCATTCCCGCGCTGATGTCGATTCCGGGCGGCTGGTTCGGCGGCTGGGTCTCCGACGCGCTGTTCAAGCGCGGCTGGAGCCTCACCGCCGCGCGCAAGACCTGCATGGTCGGCGGCATGCTGCTGTCCTCGGTCATCACGCTCTGCGCGTTCGTCGAGAACATCTACCTGATGCTCGCGTTCTTCGGCATCGCCTACGCCAGCCTCGCGTTCGCCGCGGCCAGCATCTGGTCGTTGCCGAGCGACGTCGCACCGACGCCGGATCACGTCGCGTCCATCGGCGGCATCCAGAATTTCGCGTCGAATCTGGCGGGCATCGTCATCACGACCTTCACCGGCGTGATGCTCGCCATCACCAAGGGCTCGTTCGTGATTCCGCTGTGCGTCGCGGGCGGCTTCTGCTTCCTGGGCGCATTCAGCTATCTTGTGATTGTCGGCAAGATCGAACCGCTCAATCGCGCCGAAGAAGAACAGGCGCGGCGCGACAGCCACGCCCCCTCCACGGTCTGAGAACATAAACCATGTCCACCCCACTCAACGACCATGCCGTCATCCGGCTGCATCCGAAAGACGACGTCGTGATCGCGACGCGTCAGCTGGTTTCAGGCGCGCGCATCGCATCTGAAGATCTCGTCGTCGCCGGGCTGATTCCGCCGGGACACAAGATCGCCACCCGCGACATCGCCGCCGGCGAGCCGGTCAAGCGCTACAACCAGATCATTGGCGTGGCGCGTGAAGCGATTGCGCGCGGTCAGCATGTCCACACCCAGAATCTCTCGATGGCCGATTTCACGCGCGAACACGAATTCGGCGTCGATCTCCATCCGACGCCCTTCGTCGACGCGCCCGCCACATTCATGGGCATCCGCCGCGACGACGGCCGGGTGGCGACGCGCAATTTCGTCGGCGTGCTGACGAGCGTGAATTGTTCGGCGACGGTCGCGCGGGCCATCGCCGATCATTTCCGGCGCGACGTTCATCCGGAAGCGCTGGCGGATTATCCGAACGTGGACGGCGTGATTGCGCTGACGCACGGGCTGGGATGCGGCATCGACATGAAAGGCGACGGGCTCGGCATCCTGCGCCGCACGCTCGCGGGTTACGCGGTGCATCCGAATTTCTACTCGGTATTGTTCGTCGGCCTGGGCTGTGAGACGAACCAGATTTCGGGCGTGCTCGAATCGAGCGGGCTCAAGGACGGCGAGAAACTGCGCAGCTTCACCATTCAGGACAGCGGCGGCACGCGGAAGACGATCGAGCGCGGCATCGCGATGGTGAAGGACATGCTGGCGGAGGCAAATCGTGTCACGCGCGAGCCGGTTCCGGCGGCGCATCTGATCGTTGGCCTGCAGTGCGGCGGATCGGACGGCTATTCGGGCATTTCGGCGAATCCGGCGCTGGGCGCGGCAGTGGACAAGCTCGTCGCGCACGGCGGCACCGCAATTCTCTCGGAAACGCCGGAAGTGTATGGCGCCGAGCACCTGTTGACGCGACGGGCCGTCACGCGTGAGGTCGGCGAAAAGCTGCTCGCGCGCATCAAATGGTGGGAGGATTACTGTGCCCGTAACGGCGCCGCGATGGACAACAATCCTTCGGCCGGCAACAAGGTCGGCGGATTGACGACCATTCTCGAAAAATCGCTGGGCGCGGTCGCGAAGGGCGGCACGACGAATCTCGTCGAGGTCTACGAGTATGCGCAGCGCATCGACGCGAAGGGCTTCGTGTTCATGGATTCGCCCGGCTACGATCCGATGTCGGCCACTGGTCAGGTCGCGTCCGGCGCGAATCTGATCTGCTTCACGACCGGGCGCGGCTCCGCCTACGGCTGCGCGCCCTCGCCCTCGCTCAAGCTCGCGACCAATACCGCGCTGTGGGAGCGGCAGGAGGAGGACATGGACATCAACTGCGGCGGCGTGATCGACGGCAGCGCGACCATCGATCAACTCGGCGAACAGATTTTCCAGATGATGCTCGACTGCGCGTCAGGCGTGGCGTCGAAGAGTGAACTGCACGGCTATGGGCAAAGCGAGTTCGTGCCCTGGCAGGTGGGTGTGGTGACTTGATTGCCTCAAGCGGTCGCGGCGTGCTCAGCCATCATCTTCAGGGCGAGCGCTTCCGCGACCTCGATGCCATCGATCGCCGCGGAATAGATGCCGCCCGCATAACCGGCGCCCTCGCCCGCCGGATACAGTCCTTCGACGTTGACGCTCTGATAATCATCCTTCCGACGCAGCCGCAACGGCGACGACGTGCGCGTCTCAACGCCCGTCAGCACGGCATCGTGCATGGCGAAACCTTTGATCTTCTTGTCGAGTTCGGGCAGGGCTTCGCGGATCGCTTCGATCACGTAGTCGGGAAGCGCGGTGCTCAGGTCGGTCGGCTTGACGCCCGGCTTGTATGACGGCGTCACCGAACCGAGCGACGTCGAGGGCCGCCCGGCGATGAAGTCGCCCACCAGCTGGCCTGGCGCGCAGTAATCGTGACCGCCCAGTTCGAAGGCGCGCTCTTCCCACTTGCGCTGGAAGTCGATGCCGGCGAGCGGCCCGCCCGGATAATCATCCGGCGTAATGCCGACGACGATGCCCGCATTGGCGTTGCGTTCGGCGCGCGAGTACTGGCTCATGCCGTTCGTCACGACGCGCCCAGGCTCCGACGTCGCCGCGACCACCGTTCCGCCCGGGCACATGCAGAAGCTGTAGACCGCGCGGCCGTTGCTGGCGTGGTGGACGACCTTGTAGTCGGCGGCGCCCAGTTTCTCGTGTCCGGCGAACTTGCCGAAGCGGCTGCGATCGATCACACCTTGCGGATGCTCGATACGGAACCCGAGTGAAAACGGCTTCGCTTCCATGTAGACGCCGCGGTCATGCAGCATCTGGAAGGTATCGCGGGCGCTGTGGCCGATCGCGAGCACGACGTGATCGCATCGCAGCGTCTCGCCGGACGAGAGACGCAGACCGCGTACCTTGCCGCCTTCGATCTCGATATCCTCGACGCGCTGCTGGAATCGGACTTCTCCGCCTAGTTGATGAATCTCCGCGCGCATCTTTTCGACCATGCTGACGAGCCTGAACGTGCCGATGTGCGGCCGGCTCAAATACAGGATGTCTTCGGGCGCGCCGGCTTTGACGAATTCGTCGAGCACCTTGCGGCCGTAGTGTTTCGGATCCTTGATCTGGCTGTAGAGCTTGCCGTCGGAGAACGTGCCGGCGCCGCCTTCGCCGAATTGCACATTCGACTCGGGATTGAGCTCGTTACGCCGCCACAGACCCCATGTGTCCTTGGTGCGCTCGCGAACGGCTTTGCCACGCTCGAGGATGATTGGACGAAAACCCATTTGGGCCAGGATCAAGCCGGCAAACAATCCACAAGGACCCATGCCGATCACGACGGGCCTAAGTTGCGTCGATTCCGCCGGTGCTTTCGCGACGAAGTGATAGGCCATGTCTGGCGTAGCACCGCAGTGCGGAAGCGGCCGCATTTCGAGACGCTTCAGGACGGGCGCTTCGTCCTGCAATTCGACATCGATGATGTACGTGAGCTTGATGTCTGCACGCTTGCGCGCGTCGTGCGCCCGGCGATACACGTGGAAATGCACGAGTCCTTTGGCCGATACGCCGATCTCGTCGAGACGAGCGACGACCGCAGCTTCAATCGCAGACTCGGGATGATCGAGCGGGAGCTTGATTTCGCTTAGACGTAGCATGGGAACTCGGTAGGCATTTGCCTTGGCGGATACAAAAGAGAAATTCTAGCGCGCGGGGGTTTTGATTTGTTTCCGATCGGCGCGTTATGGTCGAAGCCACGGAGCTGCGCGCGCTGTGGCGCCCTGAAACGCAAAAACCCCACCTTTGTGGGGTGGGGTTTTTGTTTGGAGCATGAGGAGCCTGACGATTACCTACTTTCACACGGGTGATCCGCACTA
>NZ_JARUXQ010000001.1:2906631-3009580 GCF_031451265.1 Caballeronia sp. LZ033
CGCAGAACAGAACCACTGCACTTCCGTCTTGCGTCGCTGCATCAGCAGCAGAGAAACGAGATTATGAACAACGTTTTGAAGTCTGTCAACAAGAAATTCGAACTTCCTTATCGACCAAAACTGCTTTGCGTCGATCCGCCTCACTTGATGCAAACGGGCCGTGTGGACTTCACACGGCCCGTCGACCTCAAGCTTGGTGCCGGCTGCAGGACTCGAACCCGCCACCTCATGATTACAAGTCAAGCGCTCTACCTGATGAGCTAAGCCGGCGAAGGACGAGATTCTACTTCATTTGACGACTTTGAGGTGGGACCTCACAGCCGATTTCGAAGCGTCTTCTCCGAGCCCGGACTGCGGCTCTTCGCGCGCGGCATCGGCTGCCTCGCCCGGCGATTCCTCGACCTGGCGAGGAGCGCGCTCGGCGGGACGCGGCGCAAGCGGCGCACCGACCGGTTCCGCGCCAGGATGCGCCGCCGGCTCGACCGGGAAGGCCATGCCCTGCCCATTCTCTCGTGCATAAATGGCGAGCACATTCGCCACCTGCACTTCGATCTTGTGCGACTTGCCAGAGAACCGCGCGCTGAACTCGATCCATTCATTGCCCATCTGCAACTGGCTCGTCGCCTCGAAGCTGATGTTCAACACGATCTCGTCGTTGCGGACGAACTGCCGCGGCACGCGCGTAGCCGCGTCGACCCGCACCGCGATGTGTGGCGTGAACCCGTTATCCGTGCACCATTCGTACAGCGCGCGCAGCAGATAAGGCTTGGTGGAAATCTCTTGCATCAACTTTCCTCCGCCGGGAGCGCCGCGCCGCACAAGTGCGCGCCGCCGCGTCCCAACGCTCTCAGACTAGCGACGCATCACCTTTTCGGAAGGCGTCAGCGCTTCAATATAAGCCGGTCGGCTGAAGATCCGCTCGGCATACTTCATCAACGGCGCTGCATTCTTCGACAACTCGATGCCGTAGTGATCCAGACGCCACAACAGCGGTGCGATTGCCACGTCGAGCATCGAGAATTCTTCGCCCAGCATGTACTTGTTCTTCAGGAAGATCGGTGCGAGCTGCGTGAGACGGTCGCGGATGGCACTGCGCGCCTTCTCGTGATTCTTCTCGGCCGCCTTGCCCTTCTCGTTCTCGAGCGTCCCGACGTGCACGAACAACTCTTTCTCGAAATTGAGCAGGAACAGCCGCGCCCGTGCGCGCTGCACAGGATCCGCGGGCATCAGCTGCGGATGCGGAAAACGCTCGTCGATGTATTCATTGATGATATTCGACTCGTACAGGATCAGGTCCCGCTCGACGAGAATCGGCACCTGGCCATACGGATTCATCACCGCGATGTCTTCCGGCTTGTTGAACAGGTCAACGTCGCGAATCTCGAAATCCATGCCCTTTTCGAACAACACCAGCCGGCAGCGCTGGGAGAACGGGCAAGTAGTGCCGGAATACAGAACCATCATGTTTTTAAAGTTCCTTCAGTAAACTCGAAGGGCCGGCCGCGGCATTTTCCTGAGAAAACGCCGTCGCGCCGACCCACGCCGTTGAAGGCGCGCTATTTGATATCTTTCCAGTATGCCGCGTTCAGGCGCCACGCGAGGAAACTCAAGAGCGCCAGGAACAGCAGAACCCAGACGCCGAGCCGCTTGCGCGTCTGCTGCGCAGGTTCCGACATCCACGACATGTACGAAACGAGATCGGCTACAGCAGAATCATAATCCACGGACGACATGGCGCCCGGTGTAACCTGAGTGTAACCCACGAATCTTCTTACCTTTTCGCCAGTGTGCTCGTCGACGTCGGTCTCGAACTTGGCGTCCCGGATGCCCTGCAACGTCCACAACACATGGGGCATGCCGACGTTCTCATACACGAGATTGTTCCAGCCGGTGGGCCGGGTCGGATCACGGTAGAAGCTCCGCAGATACGTGTACAACCAGTCCTTGCCGCGCGCCCGCGCCTCCACCGACAAATCCGGCGGCGCCGCGCCGAGCCACGCCTTCGCGTCTTCCGGACGCATCGCTATGGACATGGTATTGCCGACCTTGTCCGTCGTGAAGAGCAGATTTTCCTGAATTTGCTTCTCACTGAGGCCGATGTCGGTCAGCCGGTTGTACCGCATCAGCGTCGCGCTATGGCAGTTCAGGCAGTAGTTTACAAAAATCTGGGCGCCATGCTGCAGGGACGCAAGATTGTCGGAACTGTCCGGCGCGCGATCCAGGACCGCGCCTTCCTGGGCATGCACCGTCGTCGCCGTTCCGAACGCAAACAGCACCGCACCGATCATCGATATTGTAGAGAGCCATTTTTTCATCGTATTCGTCTCCGGACGTGAGCTCAGTGAGGTTTGTAGTGCACTCGCTCCGGCGGCGTCTTGAATTTGCCGCGCGGCGTCCAGAACGGCATGCCGAGGAAAAACGCGAAGTAGATCAGCGCGCAGATCTGCGCGATCAGCGTCGCGGCGGGCGATGGCGGTCGCGTTCCCAAAAAGCCCAGCAGCAGGAAGGCGAACACGAAGATCCCGTAGAACACCTTGTGGAACAGCGGCCGGTAACGGATCGACTTGACCGGGCTGCGGTCAAGCCACGGCAGGAAGAACAGCGACACCACCGCCGCGCCCATCACCACCACGCCCCAGAATTTCGATTCGGTCAGCGCCATGAAGATCAGCACGAGCACCGCCAGCACCGGCAGGCCCAGCCGCCACTTGCCGCGCGCCTTCAGCAACGCGAGCAAACCAAGCACCGCGATCACGATCATCAGCACGATCTTGAACGGATCCGTGGTCGCGCGCAGCATCGCGTAGAAAGCCGTGAAATACCAGACCGGCGCGATTTCCGGCGGCGTCTGCAACGGATTGGCCGGCACGAAGTTGTTCGCTTCGAGGAAATACCCGCCCATTTCCGGCGCGAAGAAGATGATCGCCGCAAAAATCAGCAGAAATACGCTCACGCCCATGAAGTCGTGCACGGAGTAGTACGGGTGGAACGGAATGCCGTCGACCGGGATGCCGTTCGCGTCCTTCTTCGCCTTGATCTCGATGCCGTCCGGATTGTTCGAGCCCACTTCATGCAGCGCGACCAGATGCGCGACCACCAGACCCAGCAGCACCAGCGGAATTGCAATGACGTGGAACGCGAAGAAGCGGTTCAGCGTGACATCGGAGACGACGTAATCGCCGCGAATCCACAGCGACAGGTCCGGCCCGATGAACGGAATCGCCGAGAACAGGTTCACGATCACCTGCGCGCCCCAGAACGACATCTGCCCCCACGGCAGCAGATAGCCGAAGAACGCCTCGGCCATGAGACACAGGAAGATGGCGCAGCCGAAAATCCACACGAGTTCGCGCGGCTTGCGGTACGAGCCGTACATCAGCCCGCGGAACATGTGCAGGTAGACGACGACGAAGAACATCGAGGCGCCCGTCGAGTGCATGTAGCGGATGAGCCAGCCCCATGGCACCTCGCGCATGATGTACTCGACCGATGCGAACGCGAGCGTCGCATCGGGCTTGTAGTTCATCGTCAGGAAGATGCCGGTGACGATCTGGTTCACCAGCACCAGCATGGCAAGCGAGCCGAAGAAGTACCAGAAGTTGAAGTTCTTCGGTGCGTAGTATTCGGAAACGTGCTTCTTCCACGTGGAGGTCAGCGGAAACCGGCGATCGATCCAGCCGATCAGGCCCGTAGTCTCCACTTCCTTGTCTGCGGTCGCCATTTACGCCTCTCCCTTTTCGTCCTTGCCGATCACGAGTTGCGTCGCGGAAGTGAACATGAACGGGGGAATGTCCAGGTTCTGCGGCGCAGGCTTGTTTTTGAAGACGCGGCCCGCCAGGTCATACGTGGAGCCGTGACACGGGCAGAGGAAACCGCCCGGCCAGTTATCGGGGAGATTGGGTTGGGCACCTTCCTGGAAGCGCGGCGTCGGCGTGCAGCCCAGATGGGTGCACACGGCGACCGCCACGAGAATGTTCTTGCGATCGGCACGGGACCGATACTCGTTGTTGCAGTACTCCGGCAACGGCATCGAGAATTCCATCTTGGACTTCGGGTCGGCCACTTCGTTGTCGGCCTTCTTGATGTCCGCGAGCATCTCGTCGGTGCGGTTGAGGATCCACACCGGTTTGCCGCGCCAGGCAACCGTCATCATTTCGCCCGGCTTGAGTCCGCTGATGTCGACCTCGACGGGCGCGCCCGCCGCCTTGGCCTTCTCCGATGGAGCGAACGAGCCCACGAAGGGCACGAGCGTTGCCACACCTCCGACACCACCTGCTACGGTCGTCGCAATCAGCCAGGTACGGCGGCCGCCGTCGACGCGTTTCTCATCCTTGTCTCGCATCACACGCCCCACTTCTGAGTTGGATTTATACCGTCACATCAGTGTTCCGCCGTTAGTGTGCGCGAATGGACTTGGCATTTACAAGGGCTGACTAGCAAAAATCACTCGAAGTAATTGATGCTTCAGGGTTTTCCCCACGTTTTTCGCGCAATCTCGTGAAGCATTCTTTTAACGCTGTTAAGGCGGTTGCAAGCAGAAATAATCGATGCTGCGACTTAATGGCGCATTAAACCGGGTTATCGATGTCGATAAAAAGATGCTCGATATCGAACTGCTCCGAGAGATGTGCGCCCAGCGCCTGCACGCCATAACGTTCGGTGGCGTGATGACCCGCGCCGATATACGCGACGCCCGATTCCGCCGCCGTGTGCATGGTCTGCTCGGAGACTTCGCCGCTCAGATACACGTCGGCGCCGGCCGCGATGGCTTCGTCGAAATAGCCTTGCGCGCCGCCGGTGCACCATGCCACGCGGCGCAGTTCGCGGTCCGCATCGCCGAATACGAGCGGCTTGCGGCCGAGCGCATTCTCGACCATCGCGCTGAAGTGCTCGAGCGAGAGCGGCATCCCGAGCGTCGCGATCCAGCCCAGGTCCTGGTCGGCGAAACGGTTGTCCGCGATCAACCCGAGCCGCGCACCGATCTGCGCATTGTTGCCGAATTCCGGATGCGAATCGAGCGGCAGGTGGTAGGCGAACAGGTTGACGTCGTTGGCGATCAGCGTGCGCAGTCTGCGATGCTTGCGCCCCGTGATCTGCGGCGCCTCGTTGCGCCAGAAGTAGCCGTGATGCACGAGCACGGTGTCGGCGCCCCATTCCAGCGCGGCCTCGAGGAACGCCAGCGAGGCCGTCACGCCGGTCGCGATCTTCTGCACGCGGCGCGTGCCTTCAACCTGCAGACCGTTCGGGCAATAGTCCTTGAAGCGGCCGATTTCCAGCAGATTGTTCAGATACAATTCGAGTTCGATCCGATCCATGAAATCCTCTATCCCTTCAAATGCTTAGACGCTTCTGGCTATTTTTTGCCCAAGCGGTCACCGTGCTTTTGGCCCTGATGTTCATCATTGCGACCTTGAAACCGCAGTGGCTTCAGCGCCAGGGCCAGTTCGGCAAGCAGCTTGCCGAGCCGATCGTCGCGTTGCAGGAAGTGGCGCCGAGCATCGGCTCACGCCCCGTTCAATCGTCCTATTCGGAAGGCGCGCAAAAGGCGATGCCGGCCGTCGTGAACGTGTTCTCCAGCAAGGACGGCAACCTGCCGCCCGACCCGCGCGCGAAAGACCCGCTGTTCCGCTATTTCTTCGGTGACAAGAACAAGCGCAAGAGCGACGAGCCGCCGGCGTCGAATCTCGGCTCAGGTGTCATCGTCAGCTCGGAAGGTTACATTCTAACGAACCAGCATGTCGTCGACGGCGCAGATCAAATCGAGGTTGCGCTCGCCGATGGCCGCACGTCCAGCGCAAAGGTGATCGGCGTCGATCCGGAAACCGATCTGGCGGTGCTGAAGATCAACATGACCAACCTGCCGTCCATCACGCTCGGCCGCATGGACCAGACGCGCGTCGGTGATGTCGTGCTGGCGATCGGCAATCCGTTCGGCGTCGGGCAGACGGTCACGATGGGCATCGTCAGCGCGCTCGGCCGCAATCACCTCGGCATCAACACGTTCGAGAACTTCATCCAGACCGACGCGGCCATCAACCCGGGCAATTCCGGCGGCGCGCTCGTCGACGTCAACGGCAACCTGCTCGGCATCAATACTGCCATCTACTCGCGCAGCGGCGGTTCGCTCGGTATCGGCTTCGCGATTCCGGTGTCCACTGCGCGCAGCGTGCTCGAAAGCATCATCACGACGGGCAGCGTGACGCGCGGCTGGATCGGCGTGGAGCCGCAGGATGTGACGCCGGAGATCGCCGAATCGTTCGGGCTGGACCAGAAGGCCGGTGCGATCGTTGCGGGCGTGCTGCAAGGCGGCCCGGCCGACAAGGCCGGCATCAAGCCGGGCGACATCCTCGTGTCCATCAACGACGACACGATCACCGACACCACGCGCCTGCTCAACGTCGTTGCACAGATCAAGCCGGGCACCTCGGTGAAGGTTCACCTGATGCGCAAGAACAAGGAGCTCGACGTCAACGTGATGATCGGCAAGCGCCCCGCGCCGCCGCGCGCGCCGCAGATGCCGGAAGACGATCAGGGCGACCAGGGCGATCAGAACGACGAGTAAGAGGCGCCGCGTCTGAATAGCGAAAAAGGCAGCTTCGATGACTCGAAGCTGCCTTTTTATTTGCATGAGCGCGTGGGGCGCGACAATCGGCCGCACCCGTTCGGCTATTCCGTTGCCGCTTCGTCCTTCTTGACGCCATCCTTGCCGATCACCATCCGCGCCGCGATGATGCCGGCCTCATAGAGAATCACCAGCGGAATGGCGAGGATCAGTTGCGAGAACACGTCGGGCGGTGTGACCACCGCCGAAATGACGAAGGCGCCGACGATCACGTAAGGGCGGATCTGCTTGAGCTTCTGAATGGACACGACGCCCATGCGCGCGAGCAGCACCACGACGATCGGCACCTCGAAAGTCACGCCGAACGCAAGGAACATGGTCAGCACGAAGCTCAGATAGTTGTCGATATCCGTCGTCATTTCCGCGCCGAGCGGCGCATTGTAATGGGCCATCACGCGGAAGATGGTCGGGAACACGACGAAATAGGCGAACGCCATGCCGCACAGAAACAGCGAATAGCTGCTGAACACGAGCGGCGCGACCAGCTTCTTCTCGTGCTGGTATAGACCCGGCGCGACGAACGCCCAGATCTGGTACAGCACGAACGGCAGCGCAATGACGAAGGCGACGAGCATGGTCACCTTCATCGGCACGAAGAACGAGCCGGTGACGTCGGTGACGATCATCTTGCCGTCGCGCGGCAGGTTCTGCATCAGCGGGCGCGCCAGCAGCCGGAAAATGTCCGGCGCCCAGTACACCAGCCCGATGAACACGACGATGACCGACGCGCCCGCGCGAATGATGCGGTCACGCAGTTCGACGAGATGGGAAATGAACGTCTCTTCGACAGGCTCTTGCTTTGTTTCTTGCGGGTCGCTCACGCCGCCCTCGGTTGGAGTCATCGGTGAAGGAAGTGCGGCTCTCAGAAGAACTTCGTCGGCCGGCGCAGGGTGGCCGGCGTATGGCGGGCAACGCGCGCCGCGCCCGATTGCACGCGCGTGCGATGCACGGTGGTGCGTTTGTACCAGTTGGGGATTGCGCCCTGCTTGACGCGCCAGTTCTTGCGCTTCGCCGTGCCCGAAGTGGACGACGACTGCGCCCAGGGCTTGTCCGATCCAGCCGACGCCATGTCCACCGCTTCATCGGCACCGCCCGCGATGCTCGGCGCGACCGACGTGCCCTGATTCCACGCGTCGTTGAGTTCGGTTTCGTGGCGCTTCAGATTCTCGTGGATCGACGTTTCGACGTTGGACGCCGCCGTCTCGAACTCGGTGCGCATCTTCTTGAGTTCGTCGAGCTCCATCTCGCGCACGACTTCCGACTTGACGTCGTTGATGTAGCGTTGCGCGCGCCCGAACAGCGCGCCCGCCGTGCGGGCCACGCCGGGCAGGCGCTCCGGCCCGAGGACCACCAGCGCCACGACGCCGATGACCGCCATTTTTGTCAGACCGAGATCGAGCATTGAACGAGCTGTGAAGAGTTGCGGTCGGCGGACGGATTAACGGTAGTCGCCCGAACGGGACTTGTCCTTCGCTTCGACGTCCACCGCGCCGTTACGCGGCAGTTCGCGCTGGTCGGCCGGAGTGGCAGCCGTTTCATTCTCGCGCATGCCTTCCTTGAAGCCCTTCACCGCGCCACCCAGATCGCCGCCGATGTTACGCAGCTTCTTCGTGCCGAAGACCAGCGCCACGATCAACAGAACGATCAACCAATGCCAAATGCTCAACGAACCCATGAATGAAAACTCTCCGTGATTCCGCCCCGATTGGGATTCCGCGACGGAAGGTCGGCCTTTCAGCCCGTGCCGAGACAGGTCGCCTCTGCATCAGTTATCGATTTTGCTCGCCCAATATTTCATTGGAAAGGAGAAAGCCAACAAACCTTTCAGTTTTATCCCATCCGGCGCCACGGACGGTCGCCCGCCAGCAGATGCGCATGAATGTGATACACCTCCTGACCGCCCCCCGGCCCGGTATTGATGACCGTGCGAAAGCCGGTTTCGCCGCCCGTGTAGGCCACGCCCAGTTCCTTCGCCAGCCGTCCGACGAGGCTCACCATTCTACCAAGCAGCGGACTATCGCTTTCCGTGCAGTGCGAAAGTGTCTCGATATGTTTCCGCGGAATCACCAGCACGTGCACCGGCGCCGCCGGATTGATGTCGTTGAAGGCGACGAATTCATCGTCTTCGTAGACTTTCGTGCTCGGCAACTGGCCCGAAGCAATCTTGCAGAAGATGCAGTTGTCTTGGCTCATGAATTTTCCGTGGATCAGAACCACGCACGCGGTTCGATCGTCTTGTTTTCGTAGAGAAACAGCCAGCCCTTGACGACGCGGTAAAGCGTCCAGATGCTGACCGCGGCAAGAATCAGGAAGCCGACGCCGATCCAGATCGTCACGAGTCCGATCACATGGCCGAGCAGCGCCCACCAGAACGTGCGGATCTGCCAGGTGAAGTGATCTTCGTACGGCGTGCCGGCGGCGTCGCCGCGCTTGATGTAGTTGAGAATGATGGCGATCAGGCCGGTCAGCCCGCCCGTCAGCCAGTAGACGGCGTACAGCGCATACAGCACATGGGTGAAGGTGCGCATGTTGCGCGGATCGCTCGAATCCTGCACGACAGGCGGCGGATACGGTTCATAAGGCCGGTTCATGCTTGCCCTCCTTCGCATTGAAGCGAAAAGCTCGTCAGCCGCCGTTCTGCTCGCGCTCGCGCGACTTGCGCAGCGCCTTCTCCTCGATTCCCGACAAACCTTCGCGCCGCTCCAGTTCCGCGATCACGTCGGCAGGGCTCAAGTCGAAGTGCGACAGCATCACGAGACAATGAAACCACAAATCGGCGACTTCGCTGACAAGCGCCTTCGGCGCGCCGCCATGTCGCGCGTCCTTCGCGGCGAGCACGACTTCCGTCGCTTCCTCGCCGATCTTCTTCAGGACCGCGTCATCACCTTTGTGAAAGAGTCGCGAAACGTAGGATTGTTCCGGATCGCCGCCCTTGCGGCCGTCGATGACGGCGGCAAGGCGCAACAACGTGTCCAGCGTGGTGGCTTGCGTCATTTGTAGATGCGTTCGGGGTCTTTCAGCACGGGCTCGACGGCAACCCACTCGCCGCTGTCCGCCGTGCCTTCGAATTTCTGGAAAAAACAGGAATGGCGGCCGGTGTGGCACGCAATGCCCGACACCTGCTCGACCTTGAGCAGCACGACGTCTTCGTCGCAATCGAGCCGCACATCGTGGACATGCTGCACGTGTCCGGATTCCTCGCCCTTGAACCACAGGCGCTGGCGCGAGCGCGAGAAATACACCGCGCGCTTGAGTTCGATGGTCTTCGCGAGCGCCTCGCGGTTCATCCACGCGAACATCAGGACGTCGTTGGTCGAGGCTTCCTGCGCGATCACCGGCACGAGGCCGTTCGCGTCCCACTTGACGTGGTCGAGCCAGCTGGCGTTGTCAGTCATGCTTCAGGTCCTCACCGCGATGCCCTGCCCGGCCATGAAGCGCTTCGCTTCGCCGACCGTGTGCTCGCCGTAGTGGAAGATGCTGGCGGCCAGCACGGCGTCCGCATGACCTTGCACGACGCCGTCCGCGAGATGCTGGAGCGAACCCACGCCGCCCGACGCGATCACCGGCACCGGCACCGCGTCCGAGACGGCGCGCGTCAGGGCGAGATCGAAGCCGGACTTGGTGCCGTCGCGGTCCATGCTGGTCAGGAGAATTTCGCCCGCGCCGAACTCGGCCATCTTGCGCGCCCATTCGATCGCGTCGATGCCGGTCGCCTTGCGGCCGCCGTGCGTGAAGACTTCCCAGCGCGACGGTTCGCCGTCCGCCGACACACGCTTGGCGTCGATGGCGACCACGATGCATTGCGAGCCGTGCTTGTCCGAGGCGTCGCGCACGAGCTGCGGGTTCGCGACCGCCGACGAGTTCATGCTGATCTTGTCCGCGCCGGCATTGAGCAGGCGCCGCACGTCTTCCACGGCGCGCACGCCGCCGCCGACGGTCAGCGGAATGAACACCTGGGACGCGACGGCCTCGATGATCGGCAGGATCAGGTCGCGCTGGTCCGAGGTGGCGGTGATGTCGAGGAAGGTGAGTTCGTCGGCGCCCTGGTCGTCATAGCGGCGCGCGATTTCGACGGGATCGCCGGCGTCGCGCAGCTCGACGAAGTTGACGCCCTTCACGACGCGGCCCGCGGTCACGTCGAGACAGGGAATGATGCGTTTAGCGAGAGCCATGTTCTGCCACTACTGGTTCGGTACGAAGTGAGGGCGGCTCGCGCCGCCCGATGCGCTTCTCAACATGTCCGCGCTGCAACGGCTTCAGGCGCCGTCGGCCTCGCGCAGCGCGTCGGCGCGCGTCTGGGCCGACTGGAAGTCGAGGTCGCCGGAGTAGATCGCGCGGCCGCAGATCACGCCTTCGATGCCTTCCGACTCGACCTCGCAGAGCGATTCGATGTCCGCCAGGTTCGACAGGCCGCCGCTCGCGATCACCGGAATCTTGACCGACTGCGCGAGCCGCACGGTGGCGTCGATGTTGATGCCCTGAAGCATGCCGTCACGGCCGATGTCGGTGTAGATGATCGACTCGCAGCCGTAGTCCTCGAACTTGCGCGCGAGATCGACGACTTCGTGACCGGTGAGCTTGCTCCAGCCGTCGGTGGCGACCTTGCCGTCCTTGGCGTCGAGCCCGACGATGATATGTCCGCCGAACGCGCTGCAGGCATCGCGCAGGAAACCCGGATTCTTCACCGCCGCCGTGCCGATGATCACATAGGCGAGGCCGTCGTCCAGATAGCGCTCGATGGTCTCGAGATCGCGGATGCCGCCGCCCAGCTGCACGGGGATCTGGCCGCCGACTTCATCGACGATGGCGCGGATCGCGTCGCCGTTGCGCGGCTTGCCTGCGAATGCGCCGTTCAGATCGACGAGATGAAGCCGCCGTGCGCCGCGATCGACCCAATGTCGGGCCATGGCCGCTGGATCTTCTGAAAAAATGGTCGCCTGGTCCATATCGCCCTGCTTGAGGCGCACGCACTGACCGTCCTTGAGATCGATGGCCGGAATGAGCAGCATAGGTATCGCGTATCTTCTGGGTGGAGTTGATCAAAACGGCGCCGGGCCGGTGCCCTTGCGGAGGCCTGCCCCGCGCGCCGTCTCGCTAGTGTAGTACAAGTCTTGCAGCGGTCATGCGCCCGTAGCAATACGTGCAAACGCAAGCGTATGCACGGTTTTACGGGTTCCAGTGAACGAAGTTCCGATACACGCGCAAGCCCGCCTCCGCGCTCTTCTCGGGGTGAAACTGGGTGGCGAAGAGGTTGTCGCGCGCCACCGCCGACGTGAACGCGGCGCCGTAGACCGTTTCGCCCGACGTATGCGCCGGATTCGCCGGCACCACGTGGTAGCTGTGCACGAAATAGAAGAACGCGCCGTCCGCGACGCCGTCCCACAGCGGATGCCGCTGCGTCTGGCGCACGCGGTTCCAGCCCATCTGCGGCACCTTGAAGCGCGAGCCGTCGTCCTGCAGCTGGCCGTCCAGCTGGAAGCGCACGACCTTGCCCGGCAGCAGGCCGAGGCCTTTCGTGTCGCCTTCCTCGCTCCAGTCGAACAGCATCTGCTCGCCGACGCACACGCCGAGCATCGGCTTTTCGCGCGCCGCCTGCAGCACGGCTTCCTGCAAACCGGATTCGCCCAGATGCGCCATGCAGTCGCGCATCGCGCCCTGCCCCGGCAGCACCACGCGATCCGCCGTGCGAATGCCTTCCGGCTGGGCGACGATCGCCACCTCCGCTTCGGGAGCCGCCTTCTTCAGCGCCTGGTAGACCGAGCGCAGGTTGCCCATTCCGTAATCAACAATCGCAATCGAAGTTTTCATTTCAAAGATGGCATCAGAGCCTTCAGACCGTTGACGATGAACTCCACCGCCAGCGCGGACAACATCAAACCCATGAGACGCGTCCCGATATTGATTCCGGTGCGTCCGACCCAGCGCGCAATGGGCTCCGCGAGATTCAGCGCGCCGAAGCACAGCCCCGCGATGATCGCGCCCAGCAGGACCAGTCCGAAGCGGTCGTACCAGTGCTGCGCATTGGCAGCATAGACGATCACCGTGCTGATCGAGCCGGGGCCGGTGAGAAGCGGAATGGCGAGCGGCACGACCGCGATGCTGTTGCGTTCCTCGGCTTCCATGCGTTCTTCCGGCGTGGAGCGCGCGTTGCCGACCTGCGCGTTCAACATGCTGATCGCCATGAGCAGCATGATGATGCCGCCGCCCACTTCGAACGAGCCCACCGAGATGCCGAAGAACGCGATGATCTGCTGACCGAGCAGCGCCGTCACCCCGATCACGCAGAACACCGAAATGGACGCGACGCGGATGGTATTGCGCCGCTCGATATCGGATTGCTGCGAGGTCAGACTGAGAAAAAACGGGATCGCGCCGATCGGATTGATCAGCGCGAGCAACGAGATGAACGACTTGAACAGATCCATCGTGGTCGCGGCACGCGCGCTCCCGGACAGCGTGATCGCTTAGAGACTGCCCTTGGTCGACGGAATCTGCCCCGCCGCGCGTTCGTCCAGTTCCACGGCCATGCGCAGCGCGCGGCCGAAGGCCTTGAAGACGGTCTCGACCTGATGGTGCGTGTTGAGGCCGCGCAGGTTGTCGATATGCAGCGTGACGCCCGCGTGATTCACGAAGCCGCGGAAGAATTCAATGGTGAGATCGACGTCGAAGGTGCCGATGCGCGCGCGCGTGAACGGCACATGGAACTCGAGACCCGGCCGGCCGGAGAAGTCGATGACGACGCGCGACAGCGCCTCGTCCAGCGGCACGTACGAATGACCGTAGCGGCGAATGCCCTTGCGGTCGCCGATGGCCTTCGCCACCGCCTGCCCGAGCGTGATGCCGGTGTCTTCCACCGTGTGATGGTCGTCGATATGGAGGTCGCCATGCGCTTCGATGTCGAGATCGATGAGCCCGTGACGGGCAATCTGGTCGAGCATGTGATCGAGGAACGGGACGCCGGTGGCGAGCTTCTGCTTGCCGGTGCCGTCCAGATCGAGCTTCACACGGATCTGCGTTTCGCTGGTGTTGCGAACGACTTCCGCAATGCGCATGGTGATTCCTTGAGACTGATCGAATGTGGGGGTTAGTTTGGGGCGAGCGGTGCGAGCTTTTTCAGCGCCGCGACCATGTGCGCGTTCTCTTCAGCCGTTCCGACCGTCAAACGCACGCAATTTGCCAGCAATGGGTGCATTTTACCCACGTTTTTGATCAAAACCCGCGAAGTCAAAAGGGTTTCGAAAGCCACCGCGGCATCCGGCACGCGCACCAGCAGGAAGTTGCCGGCGCTCGGAAAAACCGTCATGCCGGGCAAGGCCGCGACTTCCGCCGCGAGCTGCGTGCGCTGGCGGCGCAACTCGGCGGCCTGGCCGTCGAGCACGTCGAGGTGATCGAGCAGGAAGGCGGCGGTTGCCTGCGTCAGCACGTTGATGTTGTATGGCGGGCGCACCTTGTCGAACTGCATGATCCAGCCGGGACGCGCCGCCATGTAGCCCAGCCGGATGCCCGCGAGCCCCAGCTTCGATACGGTGCGCATCACGGCCACGTTGTCGAACTCCGCCGCGCGCGGCATCCAGCTCTTTTCCGCGAACGGCTGATACGCCTCGTCGATCACGACGAGACTCCGGCTCGCTGCGGCGATGACGCGCTCGATGTCGGCGTCGTCGTAGAGCGTGCCGGTCGGATTGTTCGGGTACGCGAGATACACGAGCGCGGGCGTGTGCGTTTCGATGGCGGCGATCAGCGCATCGATGTCCAGCGTGAAGTCCGCCTTCAGCGGCACGCCGATGAAGTCGAGATGCGCGAACTTCGCCGACATCTCGTACATGACGAAGCCCGGCACCGGCGCGACGATCTTCGCGCCCGGCTTCGAGCACGCCACCGACATCATGCTGATAAGTTCGTCCGAACCGTTGCCGAGCAGCACGTCGCAGGCATCGGGCACCTGCATCGTGCGCTTGATCTTCGCGAGCAGTTCGGCGGGACGCGGCGCCGGATAGCGGTTCAGCGCGACGCCGGCGAGATGCTCGCCCAGCGCCTTCGCGAGACTCTCCGGCAGCGTCCAGGGATTCTCCATCGCGTCGAGCTTGATGAGGCCCGTGGCGTCGGGCACCGGATAGCTCGCCATCGCGAGGACGTCGGGACGAATGATGTCTTGTGCTGTGGTCATGTTGTTCCAGCGTCTCTCTCGCCGGTCAGACGGCAACTCTCAGGTTGCCTCGTTCAGTGGGCCGGCCTTGTTCAGCCGACGTTCTTCATCCGGTATTCCGCGCTGCGCGCATGCGCCTGCAAGCCTTCGCCGTAAGCCAGTTCCGCCGCGATCTCGCCGAGCGTCTGCGCACCGTCCGCGCTCACTTCGATCACGCTCGAACGCTTCATGAAGTCGTACACGCCGAGCGGCGACGAGAAGCGCGCCGTGCGCGAGGTGGGCAACACGTGATTCGGTCCGGCGCAATAGTCGCCCAGGCTCTCACTCGTGTAGCGGCCGAGGAACATCGCGCCCGCGTTGTGGATCTGCGCGGCCCATTGATGCGGATCGAGCGCGGAGATTTCCAGGTGTTCCGGCGCGATGTCGTTGGCGATCGCGCACGCTTCGGCCATGTCCTTCACCTTGATGAGCGCGCCACGGTCTTCCAGCGAACGCAGGATGACGTCGCGGCGCGGCATCGCCGGCAGCAGTTCGATGATCGCTTCCTCGACGCGCCGGATGAACGCCTCGTCCGGGCACAGCAGGATGGATTGCGCGAGTTCGTCGTGCTCGGCTTGCGAGAACAGGTCCATCGCGACCCAGCGCGGGTCCGTGGTGGCGTCGCAGATCACGAGAATTTCGGACGGTCCCGCGATCATGTCGATGCCGACCGTGCCGAACACGCGCCGCTTCGCCGACGCCACGTAGGCATTGCCCGGGCCGCAGATCTTGTCGACGGCCGGCACGGTCTTCGTGCCGTAGGCGAGCGCGGCCACGGCCTGCGCGCCGCCGATCGTGAACACGCGGTCCACGCCGCCCAGCAGCGCCGCCGCGAGCACCAGCGGATTCTTCACGCCGTCGGGCGTCGGCACGACCATGACGATTTCCTTCACGCCTGCGACGCGCGCCGGAATCGCGTTCATCAGCACCGACGACGGATACGCCGCCTTGCCGCCCGGCACGTAGATGCCCGCGCGGTCGAGCGGCGTGACCTTCTGGCCGAGCACGGTGCCGTCGGCTTCCGTGTATTGCCAGCTATGGCTGCCGCACTCGATGCGCTGCTTCTCGTGATAGCCGCGCACGCGCGCCGCCGCCGCTTCGAGCGCCGCGCGACGCTTCGGTTCGAGTCCTTCGAGCGCGGCTTCCATCTCGGCGAACGGCAGTTCGAGCGCAGCCACGCTGTCCGCCTTCAGGCGGTCGAACTTGTTGGTGTAGTCGAGCACGGCTGCGTCGCCGCGCGCCTTCACATCGGCGAGGATCTGCGCGACCGAGCGCTCGATCGCTTCGTCTTCACTGGCCTCGAAGGCGAGCACCGCGCGCAGCGCCTGCTGGAAGCCGTCGGTGCTGGAATCGAGTTTGCGAATCTTGATGGACATGCCGGTTTTCCGTTTTGCTGATGGCGCGCCGCGTGTGCGGCCCGTCTAATTGCCTGACCCGCCGGTGGCGCGCTCGAACGCGTCGAGGTACGGCTTCAGCGCCGCCCGCTTGAGCTTCAGCGCCGCCTGATTTACGACGAGGCGCGACGAAATCTGCATGATCTCCTCCACCTCGACCAGATTGTTCGCCTTGAGCGTGCCGCCCGAGCTGACCAGGTCGACGATCGCATCCGCGAGCCCGACCAGCGGCGCCAGTTCCATGGAGCCGTACAGCTTGATCAGGTCCACGTGCACGCCCTTCGACGCGAAATGCTGCCGCGCCGTCTCGGTGTACTTGGTCGCGACCCGCAGGCGCGCGCCCTGGCGCACCGCGCTCGCGTAGTCGAAACCGGCCTTGACCGCGACCGACATCCGGCACCGCGCGATATCCAGATCCACCGGCTGATACAGGCCGCCGCCGCCATGTTCGATCAGCACGTCCTTTCCCGCCACGCCGAAGTCCGCCGCGCCGTATTCGACGTAGGTGGGGACATCGGTTGCGCGCACGATGATGACGCGCAGATTCGGATTGGTGGTCGGCAGAATGAGCTTGCGCGAGCTTTCCGGATCCTCGGCCACCTGCACGCCGGCTGCCGCGAGCAGCGGCAGCGTTTCCTCGAAGATACGCCCTTTCGACAAGGCGAGCGTCAGCGGCGCGCTCGCCGCCAGCGACGACGACGTCTGCGGCAACGAACTCATTGTTCGCCTCCGCTGCCCGCGATACGGCGCACGTTGGCGCCGACCGCTGTCAGCTTCGCTTCCATGCGGTCGTAGCCGCGGTCGAGGTGGTAGATGCGGTCGATCAAGGTTTCGCCGTCTGCGCACATCGCCGCGATCACGAGGCAGGCCGAGGCCCGCAGGTCCGTTGCCATGACCTTTGCGCCGGACAGCTTCTCGACGCCGGCGACCAGCGCCGTATTGCCGTCGATGGTGATGCTCGCGCCCAGACGGTTCAGCTCCTGCACGTGCATGAAGCGGTTCTCGAAAATCGTCTCGACCACTTGCGAGGTGCCGTTGGCAATGGTGTTGAGCGCCATGAACTGCGCCTGCATGTCGGTCGGGAACGCCGGGTATTCGGAGGTGCGGATGTTCACCGCTTCGGCGCGCTGCGCCATGCGCACGCGCATCCAGTCGTCGCCTTCCTCGATGCTCACGCCCGCCTCGCGCAGCTTGGCCGTCACGGCATCGAGCAGATGCGGCCTGACGTGACGCAGCGTGACGTCGCCGCCCGCCGCCGCGACCGCGCACAGGAACGTGCCCGCTTCGATACGGTCCGGCACGACCGCATGCCGCGCGCCGTGCAATTTCTCGACGCCCTGGATCACGAGCCGGTCCGTGCCGATGCCGTCGATCTTCGCGCCCATTTTCACGAGCAGTTGCGCGAGGTCCGTCACTTCCGGTTCGCGCGCGGCGTTCTCGATCACCGTCTCGCCGTCAGCGAGGACCGCTGCCATCAGCAGGTTCTCGGTGCCGGTCACGGTGATCATGTCGGTAATGATGCGCGCGCCCTTCAGACGCTTCGCGCGCGCTTCGATGAAGCCGTGCTCGATGTTGATCTCGGCGCCCATCGCCTGCAGGCCCTTGATGTGCTGATCGACCGGACGCGCGCCGATCGCGCAGCCGCCCGGCAGCGACACCTTCGCCTCGCCGAAGCGCGCGACCAGCGGCCCGAGCACGAGGATCGACGCGCGCATCGTCTTCACGAGCTCGTACGGCGCGACGAGGTTGTCGACCTTCGATGCATTGAGCGTCACGCGGCCGTCCGCCGACACTTCCGACTGCACGCCCATCTGTTTCAGCAGCTTGAGCGTGGTGCGCACGTCCTGCAGGTTCGGCACGTTCGACAGATGAACGTCGTCCGCGGTGAGCAGGCTTGCGCAAAGAATCGGCAGCGCCGCGTTCTTGGCGCCCGAGACGGTGATTTCGCCGGAAAGCGGGGTGCCTCCCGTAATGACCAGTTTATCCATGATGACGTGTCCTTCGACCGAGCTTCCTGCTGCGGAGCCGCTTTCGACGCCGCGGTTGTCTTTGATGATTCGCACTGTCTACTGCCTATGTCTGCGTGATTCTCCCGGCGATGCCGGCATGGCCGGCCGGGTTCAGGCCGCTTGCCACTCCTCGGGCGTGAGCGTCTTCATGCTGAGCGCGTGAATTTCCTCGCGCATGCGCTCGCCGAGCGCGGCATAGACGAGCTGATGGCGTGCGATCGGCCGCTTGCCGGCGAACGCGTCGCTCACGATGGTCGCGAAGAAGTGCTGGCCGTCGCCCTCCACTTCGAGATGCTGACAGGCGAGACCGGCTGCGATATAGCCTTTCACCTGCTCCGGAGTCGGTTGCATGGAAGTCTCCTTGAATTTAATGACGCAGCTTGAAGCCGCTCGCGAGCATGCGCACGGCGATCAACGCCAGCGCGGCCAGGAATGCGCCGACGATGCACAGGCTCACCAGCGGATTCACGTCCGAGACGCCGAAGAAGCCGTAGCGAAAGCCGTCGATCATGTAGAAGAACGGGTTCAGATGCGACACCGCGCGCCACAGCGGCGGCAGCGAATGTGTCGAGTAGAACACGCCGGAAAGAAACGTGAGCGGCATGATCAGGAAGTTCTGAAATGCGGACAGATGGTCGAACTTGTCGGCCCAGATGCCCGCGATCAGACCCAGCGTACCGAGGATGCCCGAGCCGAGCACCGCGAACGCAATGATGTAGAACGGCGCGGAAAAAGACATCGGGATGAACCATATCGTCACGATGAACACGCCTAGCCCGACGCACAGCCCACGCGCCACCGACGCCAGCACATAGGCGAAGAACATCTCCCAGTGCGCGATGGGCGGCAGCAGCACGAACACCAGATTGCCGGTGATCTTCGACTGGATCAGCGACGACGAGCTATTGGCGAACGCGTTCTGCAACACGCTCATCATCACGAGGCCGGGCACGAGAAAGCTCGTGTAGCCCACGCCCGGATACACCTGCACGTGCCCCGACAACGCATGACCGAAGATGGTCAGGTACAGGAGCGCCGTCACCACCGGCGCCAGCACGGTCTGGAACGACACCTTCCAGAAGCGCAGCAGCTCCTTGTAGAACAACGTCTGGAAACCGCTCATGAAAGTCCCTCGACCACTTCGGGCCCGTTCATCACCTGCATGAACACGTCTTCGAGATCCGCCTTGCGCACTTCGATTTCGTCGAAGGTGCAGCCGGCCGCGCGGCATTTGGCGAGGATCGGCTCGACGTCGTCGTAGCTCGTGAGCCGCAGCAGATGCTGGGCGCCGGACACGGCCTGCGGATCTACTTCGAGCGCACGCAGTTCGGCGGGCAACGGGCCATTCGCCAGACGCAGGTAAAGCTGCATGCCGGCGAAGCGCTGCAACAGCGTGCTCGTGCGTTCCAGCGCGACGACTTCGCCGCGCCGCAGCATCGCGAGGCGGTCGCACAGGGATTCGGCTTCTTCCAGGTAATGCGTGGTCAGCACGATGGTGTGACCTTCGCGGTTCAGGCGCGAGATGAACTTCCAGAGCGTCTGGCGCAATTCGACATCGACGCCGGCGGTGGGCTCGTCGAGCACGATCACCGGCGGCCGGTGCACCAGCGCCTGCGCCACCAGCACGCGGCGCTTCATGCCGCCCGACAGCGCGCGGGTGTTGACGTCGGCTTTCTCGGTGAGATCGAGGTTGGCCATCACTTCATCGATCCAGTCGTCGTTGCGGCGCAGGCCGAAGTAGCCCGACTGGATCCGCAGCGACTCGCGGACGGTGAAGAAAGGATCGAACACGAGTTCCTGCGGCACCACGCCCAGCGCGCGGCGCGCCGCGCGAAAGTCGCTGACGACGTCGTGTCCGCGCACGGAGATCGTGCCGCTATCGGCACGGGCGAGGCCGGCCAGGATGCTGATCAAGGTGGTTTTGCCCGCGCCGTTCGGGCCGAGCAGGCCGAAGAACTCGCCCTCTTCGACCGTGAGGCTCACGCCTTTGAGCGCCTGGAGCTCCTTGTAGCGCTTCCTGACGTTTCGGATTTCTATCGCTGACATGGACTGTGCGCGGGCCACGTTCGGCCGCGCCTCGATTGTGCGGGGATGGCGCTTTCGGGCCCGCTCGAACCGGCTCGCATAAAGAGGGCCGGGGCAACGCCCGAAAAAACGTTTGATTATAGGGCAAAGCGGCCTGGGCCGACCTTGCGGCGATCCTGCTGGCGTGAACGCAGCGGCCACCTGGGCCGCTGCGAGTTCAGTGCTGGATCAATGTCGGAAGGAGAGAAGCGTATCGACGCCATAGGCTCGCGCAAGACTCTCGAGCCCGGAGGGAAGATTGAAGACGCCGAGCGCGGCGCCACGCGCCGACGCGGCGCGCTGCCATGCGAGCAGCACGGCGAGCGCGGAGGAATCGAACTGCGTGAGCGGTGCGCAATCCACCTCGCTCGCGCCCGCCGCGATGCGCGACAGGCCGGCTTCGAGCGCGGCCTTCGCGCTCTCATGCGTCAGCGACGCGGCCGCCTGAAAACGGCCGCCCGTGGCCGGCGTACTCACGATGCCTTGCCGCTCGCGAGCTGCTGATTGCGCTGCGTGAGGAACTGCAGGAGGCCGCTCACGCCATGCTGCTGGATCTGCTCGTTGAACTGCTGCTGATACGCCTGGATCAGCCACGCGCCGAGCACGTTGATGTCGTACACGCGCCAGCCTTGCGTGGTCTTGTACAGGCGGTAATCCAGTTCGACCGGCGAACCGTTGTTCATCACGACCGAGCGGACCACGACATCGTTATCTTCCGGCGACGCGCGGAACGGCTTGTACTGGATGGTCTGGTTACGCACTTGCGCCAGCGCGCCCGCGTAGGTGCGGATCAGCAGCATCTTGAACTGCTCGACGATCTGCTTCTGCTGTTCGGGCGTGGCCGTGTTCCAGTTGCGGCCCATCACGAGACGCGTGGTGCGCGTGAAATCCGTATAAGGCAGGATCTTTTCGTTGACGAGCTTGGTGATCTCGTTGATGTTGCCCGACTGGATCTGCTTGTCGGACTTGAGTTGATCGAGTACTTGCGTGGTCACGGTCTTGATCAGCTGTTCCGGCGAATTCGCATCCACCGACTGCGCCGACGCCGATCCGCAGAAAGCCACCAACATGGCGAAAAGGGGAAGAAGCAATAGTTTTTTCATCGCAAACCCTGCAGAGATAGAGGCTTCAGTTTGAGCGTGCTGCCTGAATCGAGTTCAGGCGAGACACGCTCCAAATCGTAAGAAATGACGTCAGCTATGTTACCGCGCGTTAGCTAACCACCGCTCAACGCAGGCGGAACGAAGGGAACCCGGGCGGCGCGCGCGGCGGCACGTACTGGTTGCCGGGCACGGTGCCGTTGACGTCGCTCGCCGGAGCAGGTGCAGCCGCCGTGCCTGATGCCGGCGCGGCGCCCTCGGCTGCCGATGATGCTGCCGACGCGGGCTCGGCGGGTGCTGCCGTTTCCGATGCCCCGGTCGCAGCGGCCGCGCCTTCGCTGTCGGAATAATTCGGCGGCGGCGTTTCATAGTCGGACATGCTGCTGCCGCCCCCGGTAATCAGGAACTGGCGGCGCTGCAGGTACGTGTTGCGCACGAACGTGTATTTGTCGAGGGCGGCGTCGGCGAGCAGGTCGGAGACGTCCAGCAAATTCGCCCGCGTGTTGATGAGGTTCACGCCGTACAGCGCCCAGCTCACCGAATCCGGGCTGACGTAGGTCAGCGGATTGCCGAAATAGTCGACCACCAGGCCGGCGGAATCGCGCACGGTGCTCGGGCCGAGCAGCGGCAGCACGACATACGGCCCCGGCGGCACGCCGTAATGGCCCATGGTCAGGCCGAAATCGCCCACGTGCTTCGGCAGCTTCGCGAGCGTTGCGACGTCGAACAGGCCGCCGACGCCGAACACCGTGTTGATCGCGACGCGCATGATGTCCGACACGCCGTCCGCGATCTTCAACTGCATGAGATTGTTCGCGGCGATGTACACGTCGCCGATGTTCGAGAAGAAGTTGGTCACGCTGTTGCGCACCGGCTCCGGCACCGCCCACACGTAGCCCTTCGCCACCGGCTTCAGCGCGTAGCGGTCCACCGTGTCGTTGATCGTGAACATCGTGCGGTTGTAGCTCTCAAACGGATCGCCCTTGCTGGGCGTCGTCACGGTGGCACACCCGCCGAGTGCCGCTGCGCACACGATCATCGCCGCGCACCGCATCCCCATGGCCTGCATGTTCTTCTCCTTATTGAGCCGCGCCCGATGCAGGCGACGCAGCCGAAGCCCCAGAAGCCCCCATTGCGCTCGCCGCGCCCGGGAAGGCCGGTGCAGCGGGAGCCGGTGCAGCCGGCGCCTTCGATGCGCCGGAATCCGCCGCCTTGTTATAGAGGAACTGGCCGATCAGGTTTTCGAGCACCACGGCGGACTGCGTCATCGTGATGGTGTCGCCGTTCTTGAGCATCTGGTCGTCGCCGCCGGGATCGAGGCCGATGTACTGCTCGCCGAGCAGGCCCGAGGTCAGGATCTTCGCCGACGAGTCCTTCGGAAACTGGTACTGCTTGTCGATGTCGATGGTGACCACGGCCTGGTACGTGTTCTGGTCGAAGCCGATGCTGCCGACCCGTCCCACGGTCACGCCCGCGCTCTTGACCGGCGCGCGCGGCTTCAGTCCGCCGATGTTGTCGAACTTGAGCTTCACCGCATAGGTTTGCTGGAACGACAGGGAACTCATGTTGCCCGCCTTCAGCGCGAGAAACAGCAGCGCCACGAAACCGAGCACCACGAACAGGCCGACCCAAAAGTCGAGAGCAGTCTTTTTCATCGTCTTCCCAAAGAGAATCTTTTCGCAGATGGCGCGTGACGGTCTGTGGCCTTCACAACGCCCGCGCCGGATCCGGCGCCTGGCACCGGGTTCTAGCTGAACATCAGCGCGGTCAGCAGGAAATCGAGCCCGAGCACGGCCAGCGACGCGTACACGACGGTTTTCGTCGTCGCGCGCGACACGCCTTCCGGCGTCGGCCTCGCTTCGTAGCCTTGGAACAGCGCGATGAACGTCACCGCGAAACCGAACACCACGCTCTTGAGGACGCCGTTGCCGACGTCGCGCCAGACATCCACGCCGCTTTGCATCTGCGACCAGAACGCGCCCGGATCCACGCCGATCAGCATCACCCCGACCACATAGCCGCCGAGAATGCCCACCGCGCTGAAAATGGCCGCCAGCACCGGCATGGCGATGATGCCCGCCCACAGGCGCGGCGCCACGACGACCCGCAAGGGATCGACGGCCATCATTTCCATGGCCGTGAGTTGTTCGCCGGCCTTCATCAAGCCGATTTCCGCCGTCAGCGACGTGCCCGCGCGCCCGGCGAACAGCAGCGCGGTGACGACCGGGCCGAGTTCGCGCACCAGCGACAGCGCGACCAGCAGGCCGAGCGCCTGTTCGGAACCGTAGCGGCTCAGCGTGTAATAGCCCTGCAAGCCGAGCACGAAACCGACGAACAGGCCCGACACCGCGATGATGACGAGCGAATAGTTGCCGACGAAGTGAATCTGTTTCGTGACGAGCCGCGGACGGCGCAGCAGCGGGAAGAATTCGAGCACGAGCCGCGCGAACATGCGCGTGGCGTAGCCCGCGGTGCCGAAGCCGTCCAGCACCCAGCGTCCGATTGCGCTGATCATGCGCGCCCTCCGATGCCGAAATCCTCAGCAAGCGGAGTGCTCGCGTAGTGGAACTTGAACGGGCCGTCCGGCGTGCCGTCGATGAACTGGCGCACGGTCGGGTCTTCCGAGGCCCGCAGTTGCGCCGGCGTGCCTTCGGCGTGAATGCCGCCGTTCGCGATGAAATACACGTAGTCGGCGATGGCGAAGGATTCGGGCACGTCGTGCGTGACCAGAATGGATGTGGCGCCGAGGGCGTCGTTGAGCGTGCGGATGAGCTGCGCCGTGATGCCGAGCGAGATGGGATCGAGGCCGGCGAAGGGCTCGTCGTACATCATCAGTTGCGGATCCAGGGCGATGGCGCGCGCCAGCGCCACGCGCCGCGCCATGCCGCCGGAAATCTCCGACGGCGCGAGGTCGCGCGCGCCGCGCAGGCCGACCGCGTTCAGCTTCATCAGCACGAGGTCGCGGATCAGATCTTCCGGAAGATCGGTGTGTTCGCGCAGTGCAAACGCGACGTTTTCGAACACGGTCTGGTCCGTGAACAGCGCGCCGAACTGGAACAGCATGCCCATCTTGCGGCGCAGTGCGTACAGGCCTTCGCGCGTCTGCGCGCCGACGTCCTGGCCGCCGAACATCACCTGGCCGCGGCTCGCCTTCACGAGGCCGCCGATCAGACGCAAGGTAGTGGTCTTGCCGCAGCCGGAGCCGCCCATGACGGCGACCACCTGCCCACGCGTGAAACGCATGTTCAGGTTGGATAGAACGAGCCGGTCGCCGTAGCCGAAATCGACGTCGCGCAGCTCCAGCAGAGTCTCGGAAGAAGCAGGCACTGGGTAAGAGATTCCGTTGACGCAAGAGGCCGAATTATAGGGCCTGCGCGCAATCGGTGCTTTGCCTAGGGCCGTGCCTCCGCCTTTTTGAGAGTTTTCACGGTTGACCAGCAAACATTTGTTGCAATGTCGAAACCGCTACGGCGGTGTCCGGCGCCTCGGTGACGGCACGCACTACCGCGCCGCTGCCGACGCCCGTCGCGAGCACGCCGGGCATCGCCTGGGCATCGATTCCGCCGATCGCCACCAGCGGCACGCGGCCCGACAGCAACTGCACGTAGCGCGCGAGCCGCGCCAGGCCCTGCGGTTTGGTCGGCATGACCTTGGTCGTGGTCGGGAACACGGCGCCGAGAGCCAGGTAGCTCGGCCGGAAATGCAGCGCGCGCAGCATCTCGTAATAGCCGTGCGTGGACAGGCCGAGCCGCACGCCGGCCCGCGCGATCGCGTTCAGATCCGCCGTCTGCACGTCTTCCTGGCCGAGATGCACGCCATAGGCGCCCGCCGCGATCGCCTCGCGCCAGTGATCGTTGATGAACAGCTGCGCGCCGTGCCGGCGCCCCGCTTCGACCGAAAGCGAAATTTGCTCGCGCAAAACGGCGGGCGTGTCGGAGCCGGTCGACTTGCGGCGCAGCTGCGCCGTGCGCACGCCGAGATCGAGGACCCGTTCCACCCAGGTGGCATCCGGCAGCACCGGATACAGCCCGAGCCGGTCCGGACACGGCGCGAAGCCGCCTTCCGGTGCGGGCGGCAAGTCCGCGACGCGCGGGAAGGTCGCGAAATCGACGGGCCATGCGTCGTCGCGCGCCTCGTCGCCGGCACGCCACGCGAGCGCGAGCACCAGCGCGTCTTGCGGCTCGAAGTTGCAATCAAGGAACGCCGCGAGCGCCGCGAGCCAGTCGTCGCTGCGTGCGCCTTCCAGTGCGAAACGCTCGTCGCCCCGATGCAGCACCACGCGCTCCTCATGGGCTTCGAGCACGGCCGCGCCCTGCTCCGTCAGGCGCCCGGCGTCGGCGTCGTGCGCCTCGGTGAACACGATCAGGTCGTTCGCCTGCGGCGTTTCGGGCGCGGTCAGGCAAATGCGCCAGCGCGTTTCCGCAACGGGCCAGTCGCCCAGCCGGGCGCGGATCCGTTCCGCGACCTCGATCAGCTCGTCCGCCGGCGGCCAGAACACTTCACGATTCAGCAAGCTCATGCCGCGCCTCCTTCCTGATGCCAGAACGGCATGCCGACCACCGGCGTGCTCGCCTGCGCGCTGTCGCGCTCGGCCATCGGTCCGGCGAGAAACGCGGTGCGTCCCGCCTCGACGCCCAGCGCGAACGCCCGCGCCATCTGCGGCGGAAAGGTCGCCTGCGACACCGCCGTGTTGAGCAGCACGCCGTCGAAGCCCCATTCCATCACCTGACTGGCGTGCGACGGCACGCCGAGCCCGGCATCGACGATCAGCGGCACGTCCGGCAAACGCTCGCGCAGCGTGCGCAGCCCGTACGGATTGGTCACGCCGCGACCGGTGCCGATCGGCGCGCCCCATGGCATCAGCGCTTCGCAGCCCACGTCGAGCAGGCGCCGGCCGATCACGAGGTCTTCCGTGCAATAGGGCAGCACCTTGAAGCCATCGCGGATCAGCTTCGACGCCGCCTCGACCAGACCGATCGGATCGGGCTGCAAGGTGTAGTCGTCGCCGATCAGTTCGAGCTTGATCCAGGGCGTCTCGAACACTTCGCGGGCCATGCAGGCCGTGGTCAGCACCTCGTCGACGCTCTGGCAGCCCGCCGTGTTCGGCAGCAGCGCGACGCCGTGACGCTTGAGCACGTCGAAGAAGCCGGCCTCGCCAGTCTCGGACTGGCGCCGCAGCGCAACCGTCACCATGCCGGGACGCGCGGCGTCGATGGCGTCCGACAGCGATTGCAGCGACGGATAACGCGACGTGCCGAGCAAGAGCCGGCTCGGGAACGACTGGCCGTAGAGCGTGAGCACGTCGGCGGTCTGTGTGGTCATGATGGGATCCTTCGATTCTTCGGAATGCGTCATGCGACCTAGCCGCCCGCGACGGGCGACACGACGTCGAGCCGGTCGCCGGCGGAAAGCGTACGGATGGCGTGCTCGCCGCGCGCGACGAACTGGCCGTTGAGCGCGACGGCGAACGGCGGTTTCGCGCCGAAGGCGGCGAGCGCCTCGTTGACGGTGGCGGCGTCGGGCAGCTCGAAGGCGCGCTGATTGATGTGGATGTTCATGGCTTTGTCTCTTGTCTAGTGCGACAGCGCCGGCGCCGGTGTCGCAACAGTGTCGGCCGCGCCATGCAGCAGTTCCGGCCAGCGGGCGGCGCGGCGATGTTCATCGAAGCTCGCGTGGCTGGCTACATTGCCGGCGATGAGCGCTTCCGCCAGCCGGCACGCGGCGTCCGCGACTTCGGGCGCAATCATGAAGCCATGCCGATACAGCCCGTTCACGCGCACCGTCCGTGCCCCGTCCCAGACGATGGCGGGCCGGTGATCCGGCAAGGTCGGCCGGCAGTGGGCGTTGAGCTCGAGGATGCGCGCCTCGCCGAAACCCGGATGCACGGCGAACGCGGCGCTCAGCAGTTCGAGCGCGGACCGCACGCTCACCGGCGACATGTCCTCGCCTTCGATTTCCGTCGCGCCGATCACGTAGAGATCGTCCTGCTTCGGCGCGATATAGAGCGGATAGCGCGGATGCAGCAGCCGCACCGGCCGCGACAGCCCGATGCCCGGCGCGTGCACTCGCGCCACCTCGCCGCGAATTCCGCGCAGCGCGGGCCAGGCGGGCTTGCCGCCGAGGCCGCGGCAATCGATGATCCAGCGCGCGTCGGGCATGGCCTCGACCGTCGTGTTCCAGTGCGTGCGCACGCCGCGCGCGGCGAGTCCCGCGGCCAATGCGGCGAGCGCCTGGCGGTTGTCGAGCTGTCCTTCGTTCGGCAGCAGCCAGCCTTGCGCGAAACGCGTGCCGAGCGCCGGTTCCGCCTGCGCGACCTGGGTGCCGGCGAGCTTGACGAAGCCGCCATCGAGCAGGCCGGCCGGAGAATTGGCGCGCAGCCGGCGTTCGAGCAAGGGCGCCTCGGCGCGATCCGCGCCATGCCAGACGACAAGCGTGCCGTTGCGCTGGAAAAAGACCGGCTCGGGCAATTGCGCGATGAGCCCCGGCCAGCGTTCGAGCGATGCCGCGCCGAGCCCGACCACAAGCGGTTCCGCGCTGGCGGCTTCGGCGAGCGGCGCCAGCATCGCGGCGGCAACCCAGGCGGCCGACTGCGAGCCGAGCGCGTCGCCGCGCTCGAAAAGACTCACTCGATGCCCCGCGCCTGCGAGCTGCCAGGCCACGAGCCGGCCGACGAGCCCGCCGCCGATCACGGCGAAATCCGCCTGGGGGTCGGCGGTCTGATGGATGCTGTTCAATTCGATGTCTCCTATCGGCCGGCGCGGGCACATAAAGCGTGCGCACGAGGCTCATGCCTCACGCTGCGTCAGAAAGGAGGAAGGCAGAATTGGCCCGATCCGTCCGTGCAGGCGCTGCGGCACATCACAAGGACGACATGGGCGGAGAGACCGGCCCGGCTGCGGATGCGCGCCGGACGGAAAGAACAAGGTGCGGAAGAAACTGGAGGAATGGCGCGGGTGGCGCGCGTTCTCCGGAAACTTCCCTCGCCGGTATTACCCGGATCGGGTGCAAAGGGTCTCTCTCAGCCTCGCTGCGTGAGGGCCGGTTCCGGCCGTCGATGCATGCAAAGCACCCCTGTTTCGTCGAAGGTCATTAGAACATGAAAGGCAAAGGCGCTGCAAACCGGGATTGCGCCCTGCTTTTTTCCTGTGCGGCGGCACTCTGGCACAATGCCGCGAACACGGTTCAGCCGGCGAGCGCGCGAAATTAAGTGAGCGTTAAGGCAAGTTCGGAACAATTTGCAGGCCCGAAACTGGCTGCCCTGAACACCACCGCAGGCCGCAGCCGGCCGCACCGCGCAGCACGCCCGTCGCGCGACCACGCAACAATCCGCCGCCCGAAGGGCGCATCGGCAGGAAGCTCATGATCGACACACGCACCGAAAATACTCAGCAAAAGGCCGACGAAGTCTCGGCGTGGAGCCTCATCAAGCCCTACTGGGTTTCCGAGGAACGCGGCTTCGCGTGGGGCCTGCTCGTGGCGATCATCGCGATCAACATGACGGTCGTGTGGATCAACGTCCGGCTCAACAGCTGGAACGCGGACTTCTACAACGCGCTGCAGAACAAGAACGTCAAGGATTTCCCGCACCTGCTGCTGATCTTCACCGGCCTGGCATTCGCTTACATCCTGCTCGCGGTCTATGGACGGTATCTGCGGCAGATGCTGGCGTTCCGCTGGCGGCAATGGCTGACGAACAAGTATCTCGAACAATGGTTCGGCGACAAGGCGTTCTATCGAATTGAACGCGACCGGCTCGCCGACAACCCTGACCAGCGTATCAGCGACGACCTGCAATCCTTCGCGACCACGACGCTTTCGCTCTCGCTCGATCTGCTCTCGACGCTCGTCACGCTGGTCACGTTCATCACGATCCTGTGGACCATCGCGGGCGCGCTGACCTTCTCGCTCGGCGGCACGCCGATCACGATTCCGGGCTACATGGTCTGGGCCGCCGCGCTGTACGCGATCCTGGGCTCGCTGATCATCCAGAAGGTCGGGCATCCGCTGGTATCGATCAACTACCAGCAGCAGAAGGTGGAAGCGGACTTCCGCTTCGGGCTGATCCGCGTGCGCGAGAACGCCGAACAGATTGCCTTCTACGACGGCATCACGACCGAAACGGCGACCGCCAAGTCCATCTTCCAGCGCATTCGCGACAACTGGTGGCTGATCATGAAGTACACGAAGCGCATGACCTTCGTGCTGAGTTTCTATGGCCAGATCGCCATCATCTTTCCGATCATGGTCGCGGCGCCGCGCTACTTCGCGGGCGCGTTCTCGTTTGGCGTGCTGATGCAGATTTCATCGGCGTTCGGCACGGTCAGCGATTCGTTTTCCTGGTTCATCAACAGTTATTCGACCTTGGTCGAATGGCGCGCCACGGTGAATCGTCTGCGTGAATTCAAGCGCGTGATGCGCTCCACCCACATCCGCGAGGAAAACTCGCCGGCGACCGCGCGCGGCGGCATCAACCTGCACTACACGAGCACGCCGTCGCTCACGACCAAGGGTCTGACGCTCGCGCTGCCGAACGGCACGCCGCTGTCGCGGGTGGCGAACGTGTCGGTGGAGCCGGGCTCGCGCTGGCTGGTGGTCGGACCGTCGGGCTCGGGCAAGAGCACCCTGATGCGGGCGCTCGCGGGACTGTGGCCGTTCGGCGACGGCACCATCGACGCTCCCGTCGACGCGAAGATGATGTTCATCCCGCAAGTGAGCTATCTGCCGATCGGCACGCTGCGTGCGGCGCTCGCGTATCCGTCGCCGGGCGGCACGTTCAGCGACGAAGAAACCCGCGAGGCGCTGCGTCTCTGCAATCTCGGGTCGTATGTGGATCGGCTGGAGGAAAGTGCGCATTGGGCGCGGAGTCTGTCGCCGGGCGAGCAGCAACGTCTGGCCGCGGCGCGCGTGCTGCTGCACAAGCCGGATTTCCTGTTCCTCGATGAAGCGACCAGCGCGCTCGACGCGGAGAACGAACTGCATATCTACAACACGGTGCTGGAGAAGCTGCCGAAGGCGGCGATTCTGAGCGTCGCGCATCGTGAGTCGGTCGCGATGTTCCATGACTACAAGATCGAGATCGAGAGGACGATGGCGGAAGCTTGAGGCGGTTTTCGGTTTCGGGTGGGTCGCGAGGACCACATCGGTGAGGGATTGCTGGTGCGGTTTTTTCTTTGCTATCTGGCGCAGTAGTCAACAGCGCCTGCGCTCCTGAAAACCAAAAAGGCGGACAGCCTTTCGACCATCCGCCTTTCTCAAGCCTGACAAGACGACCCTTTAACGCGGCAGCTCACTGCTCCCCATCAGGAACGCATCGACCGACCGCGCGCACTGGCGTCCTTCGCGAATCGCCCACACCACCAGCGACTGGCCGCGCCGCATATCGCCCGCCGTGAACACCTTGTCCACCGACGTGTAATACGCTTTGTCGCCTTCGGTCGAAGCACGCACGTTGCCGCGCGCATCCTTCTCGACGCCGAACGCTTCCAGCACCGGCGACACCGGCTGCGTAAAGCCCATCGCGAGCAGCACGAGATCGGCCTTCATCTCGAACTCCGAACCCGGCACTTCCTGCATCTTGCCGCCCTTCCACTCGACGCGCACCGCAATCAGCTTCTCGACCTTGCCGTTCTTGCCCTCGAAGCGCTTCGTCGCCACCGACCAGTCACGCTCGCAGCCCTCTTCATGCGACGAAGACGTGCGCAGCTTGATCGGCCAGTACGGCCACACGAGCGGCTTGTTCTCTTCTTCAGGCGGCTGCGCCAGCAGTTCGAACTGCGTCACGCCCTTCGCGCCATGCCGGTTCGACGTGCCGACACAATCCGAACCCGTATCGCCGCCGCCGATCACGACCACATGCTTGCCCTTGGCCAGCAGCTGGTCCGGGACCTTGTCACCGGCATTGACCTTGTTCTGCTGCGGCAGGAATTCCATCGCGTAGTAGATGCCCTGGAGCTCGCGGCCCGGCACCGGCAGATCACGCGGCGTTTCCGACCCGCCCGCGATCACCACGGCGTCGAACTGTTCCTTCAGCTCGTCCGGCGTGATGGTTTCCTTCGCCGTGTTGGCGATGTATTCCGGCATCGCTTCCTTGCCGATGAACACATTGGTGCGGAACGACACGCCTTCCGCTTCCATCTGGCGCATGCGGCGGTCGATCAGCCACTTCTCCAGCTTGAAGTCGGGAATGCCGTAGCGCAGCAGGCCGCCGATGCGGTCGTTCTTCTCGAACACGACGACGTCATGTCCCGCGCGTCCCAGCTGCTGCGCGGCAGCGAGTCCCGCGGGACCGGAACCGACCACGGCAACCTTCTTGCCCGTCTTGTGCTTCGGCGGCTGCGGCACGACCCAGCCTTCGGCGAAGGCCTTGTCGATGATCGCGTGCTCGATCGATTTGATGCCGACCGGATCGTCGTTGATGCCCAGCGTACACGCCGATTCGCACGGCGCCGGGCAGATGCGGCCCGTGAACTCCGGGAAGTTGTTGGTGGAATGCAGCACGTTGATCGCGCTCTTCCAGTCCTGCTGGAACACCAGATCGTTGAAGTCCGGAATGATGTTGTTGACCGGACAGCCGTTGTTACAGAACGGAATGCCGCAGTCCATGCAGCGCGCGCCCTGAACCTTCGCGTCTTCATCGGTCAGCGCTGCAACAAATTCCTTGTAGTGCTTGACGCGGGTCAGCGGTGCTTCGTACGCCTCGTGCTGGCGCTCGAACTCGAGAAAACCGGTTGCCTTGCCCATTTCTTTCTCTGTATTTGGTGAGGATCACGCGCTCCGACGTCTTTGCGGCAGAGCGCGCTTGTTTCTGTGTGAACGAGGCGTCAAGCCGCGATGGCGTCCTTCGACTTCTTCGCGCCAATCTCAGCCAGCGCGCGCTTGTACTCCGTCGGAAAGACCTTGACGAACTGGCGGCGCGACGCGTCCCAGTTTTCGAGCAAGGCCTTCGCGCGCGGCGAGCCGGTGAACTGGAAGTGACGCTCGATCAGCCCCTTGAGCAGCGCTTCGTCGGTCTTGCCGGCGTGCCACAGCGCGCGGTCCACCGTGCGCTCCTGTTCGGCCTGCTGCAGCACCGGATCGAGCGCGACCATCGACTTGTTGCACTTGCCCGCGAAGCTGCCATCCGGGTCGTACACGAACGCGATGCCGCCCGACATGCCCGCCGCGAAGTTGCGGCCAGTCTCGCCGAGCACGACCACCGTGCCGCCGGTCATGTATTCGCAGCCGTGGTCGCCGGTGCCCTCGACGACCGCCGTCGCGCCCGAGTTGCGCACGCAGAAGCGCTCGCCCGCGACGCCGCGGAAATACGCTTCGCCTTCGATCGCGCCGTACATCACCGTGTTGCCGCAGATGATGTTTTCCTCGGACTTGCCGCGGAAGTCGTTGGTCGGGCGAATGATGATGCGCCCGCCCGAAAGGCCCTTGCCGACGTAGTCGTTGCCGTCGCCGACCAGATCCAGCGTCACGCCCTTCGCGAGGAACGCGCCGAAGCTCTGACCCGCCGTGCCCTTCAGCTGGATGTGGATGGAGTCGTCGGGCAGGCCGTCGTGGCCATGCTTCTTCGCGATCGTGCCGGACAGCATGGCGCCGACCGTACGGTTCACGTTGCGCACCGGCTGGATGAACGACACATGCTCGCCCTTCTCGATGGCGGCCTTCGACTTCTCGATCAGGATGTGATCGAGCGCCTTGTCCAGACCGTGGTCCTGCACGTCCACATGCTTGCGCGCGACATCGGCTTCCACCGGCACCTGATAGAACACGCGCGAGAAATCGAGACCCTTCGCCTTCCAGTGCTCGACGCCCTTCTTCGTGTCGAGCAGCTCGGCGCGGCCGATCAGGTCGTCGAACTTGCGGATGCCGAACTGCGCCATGATTTCGCGCACTTCCTCGGCCACGAAGAAGAAGAAGTTGACGACGTGTTCCGGCTGGCCGGAGAACTTCGCGCGCAGCACCGGGTCCTGCGTCGCGACGCCGACCGGGCACGTGTTCAGATGGCACTTGCGCATCATGATGCAGCCTTCGACGACGAGCGGCGCCGTTGCGAAGCCAAACTCGTCCGCGCCGAGCAGCGCGCCGATCACGACGTCGCGGCCGGTCTTCATCTGGCCGTCGGCCTGCACGCGGATACGGCCGCGCAGACGGTTCAGCACCAGGGTCTGCTGGGTTTCGGCGAGACCGAGTTCCCACGGCGTGCCCGCATGCTTGAGCGACGACAGCGGCGAAGCGCCCGTGCCGCCGTCATGGCCCGCGATCACGACGTGATCCGCCTTCGCCTTCGCGACACCGGCCGCCACCGTGCCGACGCCCACTTCGGACACCAGCTTGACGGAAATGCTCGAACCGGAGTTCACGTTCTTCAGATCGTGGATCAGCTGCGCCAGGTCTTCGATCGAATAGATGTCGTGGTGCGGCGGCGGCGAAATGAGCCCGACGCCCGGCACCGAGTAACGCAGCTTGCCGATGTAATCCGACACCTTGTGACCCGGCAGCTGACCGCCTTCGCCGGGCTTCGCGCCCTGCGCCATCTTGATCTGGATCTGGTCCGCCGACGCGAGATACTCCGCCGTCACGCCAAAGCGGCCTGATGCCACCTGCTTGATCTTCGAGCGCAGCGAATCGCCTTCCTTCAACGGGATGTCGGTGACGACCTCCTTGCCGATGATCGATTGCAGCGTGTCGCCGTTCTTGATCGGAATGCCGCGCAGTTCGTTGCGATAGCGCGTTTCGTCCTCGCCGCCTTCGCCGGTGTTCGACTTGCCGCCGATACGGTTCATCGCGACCGCCAGCGTGGCGTGCGCTTCCGTGCTGATCGAGCCGAGCGACATGGCGCCGGTCGCGAAACGCTTGACGATGTCCTTGGCCGATTCGACTTCTTCGAGCGGAATCGCCTTGGCCGGGTCGACCTTGAACTCGAACAGACCGCGGAACGTCATGTGACGCTTCGTCTGGTCGTTGATGATGTGCGCGTATTCCTTGTACGTCTGGTACGAGTTGCTGCGCGCCGAGTGCTGCAGCTTGGCGATGGCGTCAGGCGTCCACATGTGCTCTTCGCCGCGCACGCGGTACGCGTACTCGCCGCCCGCGTCGAGCATGTTGGCGAGAACCGGGTTGTCGCCGAACGCATCGCGATGCAGGCGAATCGCTTCCTCGGCCACTTCGAAGATGCCGATGCCGCCGACCTTCGACGCCGTGCCCTTGAAGTACTTCTCGACCAGATCCGCCGACAGGCCAACGCCTTCGAAGATCTGCGCGCCGGTGTAGGACATGTACGTCGAGATGCCCATCTTCGACATGACCTTGAGCAGGCCCTTGCCGACCGCCTTCGTGAAGTTGTAGATGACCTTCTCGGCCGAGAGATCGCCCTTCAGGCCTTCGGCCATGTTGGCGAGCGTCTCCAGCGCGAGGTACGGGTGCACGGCTTCCGCGCCGTAGCCCGCGAGCAGCGCGAAGTGATGCGTCTCGCGCGCCGAGCCGGTTTCGACGACCAGACCCGTGCTCGTGCGCAGACCGTGCGCAACGAGATGCGAGTGAATGGCCGAGGTGGCGAGCAGCGCCGGGATCGCGACATTGTCACGATCCGCGCGGCGATCCGACACGATCAGGATGTTGTAGCCCGACTTGACGGCGTCCACGGCTTCCGCGCACAGCGACGCGATGCGCGCCTCGATGCCTTCCTTGCCCCATGCAACCGGATAGCAGATGTTCAGTTCGTACGAGCTGAATTTGCCGCCGGTGTACTGGTCGATGGCGCGGATCTTTGCGATGTCCTTGAAGTCGAGCACGGGCTGCGACACTTCGAGGCGCATCGTCGGGTTGATGTTGGTCGTGTCGAGCAGGTTCGGCTTCGGGCCGATGAACGAGACGAGCGACATCACCATGTTCTCGCGGATCGGGTCGATCGGCGGGTTCGTCACTTGCGCGAACAACTGCTTGAAGTAGTTGTACAGCGTCTTGTTCTTGTTGGACATGACTGCCAGCGGCGAGTCGTTGCCCATCGAGCCGATGGCTTCCTCGCCCGATTGCGCCATCGGCGCCATCAGGAACTTGAGGTCTTCCTGCGTGTAGCCGAACGCCTGCTGGCGGTCCAGCAGCACGGCGGCTTCGCGGCGCTGCGTCTCGACGTCTTCCGCCTTCGGCTCGATCTCGTCGAGCTTGATGCGCACGGCCTCGATCCAGCTCTTGTACGGCTTGGCGTTCGCGAGGTTGTCCTTGAGTTCCTTGTCCTGGATGATGCGGCCCTGCTCCATGTCGATCAGGAACATCTTGCCCGGCTGCAGGCGCCACTTCTGGACGATCTTCGACTCGGGAATAGGCAGCACGCCCGACTCCGACGCGAGGATCACGAGGTCGTCGTCGGTGACGAGATAGCGCGCCGGACGCAGGCCGTTACGGTCCAGCGTTGCGCCGATCTGACGGCCGTCGGTGAACGCGATCGCGGCGGGACCGTCCCACGGCTCCATCATCGCGGCGTGATATTCGTAGAACGCGCGGCGGTTGTCGTCCATCAGCGTGTGCTGCTCCCACGCTTCCGGGATCATCATCATCATCGCGTGGACGAGCGGGTAGCCGGCCATCACGAGCAGTTCGAGACAGTTGTCGAACGAAGCCGTGTCCGACTGGCCCGGGTAGATCAGCGGCCAGAGCTTCGGCAGGTCGTCGCCGAGCACGTGCGAGGCGATCGCGCCGGTGCGCGCGTTCAGCCAGTTGACGTTGCCCTTCACGGTGTTGATTTCACCGTTGTGCGCGATCATACGATACGGGTGCGCGAGCTCCCATGCCGGGAAGGTGTTGGTCGAGAAGCGCTGGTGCACGAGCGCCAGCGCCGAGACGACGCGCTCGTCCTGCAGGTCGCGGTAATACACGCCGACCTGGCCCGCGAGCAGCAGCCCCTTGTAGACCACGGTACGCGACGACACCGACGGCACGAAGTATTCCTTGCCGTGCTTGAGCTTGAGCGCCTGGATGCGATGGCTGGCGGTCTTGCGGATGATGTACAGCTTGCGCTCGAGCGCGTCCGTCACGACGATGTCCTTGCCGCGCCCGATGAAGATCTGGCGGATCAGCGGCTCGGTGGCCTTGACGGCGGGCGAGATGGGCATGGTGGAGTCGACGGGGACGTCGCGCCAGCCGAGCACCACCTGGCCTTCTGCCTTCACGGTACGTTCGAGTTCCTGTTCGCACGCGAGACGCGAGGCGTGTTCCTTCGGCAGGAAGATCATGCCGACGCCATATTCGCCCGCCGGCGGCAACGTCACGCCCTGCTTGGCCATTTCCTCGCGATAAAAACCGTCCGGCACCTGGATCAGGATGCCGGCGCCGTCGCCCATCAGCGGATCGGCGCCCACTGCGCCGCGGTGGTCCAGATTCTCGAGAATCTTGAGACCCTGCTGAATGATCTCGTGGCTCTTTTTCCCTTTGATGTGGGCGACGAAGCCGACGCCGCAGGCGTCATGCTCGTTGGCAGGGTCGTACATGCCCTGCGCGGCGGGAAGCGAACCGACTGCCGGTTGCTGATGATCGTTCATGGGGACACCGTCTCTACTGTGAGGGGCCGACTGACGCGGCCGTTGAACCATTTTCTTGTTGCTGTGCGACCGTTTTGTTTCAACGAATCAGGTCGCACTGCACGGTCGTGCGCGGCACGCTGCACCGCGGCAATCGCCAGAAATCGAAATATACGCGACGAATCAAAAAGATGGCAAACAAAATGTGATGGTCTGGCACCTATTATCGATATGGTGCAAAGTTGCCCCATTTATTTGGGGCCACATTGAAAAATCGCCTAGAAAAACGGCGTTTCGATGAAATCCGAGACGCCGTTTCGTTTTTTCCTTCAGCTTTGTATTGACGGGTCGTTATTGGGCCTGTGGAGTCTCGCGAACCTTGCGCGGCCGGCCGCGCGGCAGCGGCGACACCCGGCGATTGGCTGCCCGCGCGGCCCATTCCCGATAGGAATCGCTGCCGAGCACCCAGCCTTTGAGTGTCGCTTGCAGGAGACGCGTGGTTTCGCGTTCGTCGAGCGGTTGTTCGCACAGTTCCTTGTAGGCGTGCTGACGTTCGAAAGGCGTGTTGCCGAGCGACCAGAACAACGGATGGTCGGTGATCAGTCCATCGAGCGTAAGGCCGATGTGATGACGGAAGCTCGACCACTTGTAGTCCTGCGGCGCCGCGACGAGTTGCGCACGCACCGGCGCCATTTCGACAACGCGCGTGGCGAGCAGGAAGTAGCGCTCGCCCTCGATGACGGTCGCCCGGTAGCGGCCTTCCCAGAGTGTGCCGCGTCGCATGTAACGTCGATTGAAGTGCGCTACGTAACGACGTCCGACTGCCTGCATCGCCTTGGGCAAGCTGGATTCGTCGCGCGGCGTGACCAGCAGATGCACCGCCTGCGGCATCAATGCATAGGCGTGAATGGAGAGGTGATGATCACGCGAAGCCGTTCTCAGGCAGTCGATGAAGAGCTCATAGTCCTGGTCATCAACGAAGGCGGGCTGCTGGTCGAGACCACGCAGGATGACATGCTGCGGCTGTTCGGGAACGTAGAGTCGTGCAAGCCGTGCCATTCTGGATATTCCGTTGGTCGCGTTTGTGTTACCCCGGCAGGGGTCCTTGGGAGCCATTCCGGCATCATGTGCAAAAGCCATGCAAATGCCGTGCAACGAGGCTCCGAAGCCGCTCTGTGCCCTAGGGAAAATGCTCTACGGCACCGCTATGGTTACTTTGAAATGTTGTGTTCATAATGAGCGTGCTTTTTCGGAGGAGCACAAATTGAAAATAAAACAGGTCATCACGGGGATCGCGGCATTGGCGTGTGTGTCCACAGCGGCGCATGCGCAATCAGCCGGATCCTTCTATGTCACTGGAGGCTGGTTTCATTTTGCCCCGCAAGACAGCAGCGGTCCGCTCAAAGAAACAAGTGTAGGCGGATCTCCCGTCAATATCGATGTTCCCGGCACGGGCGCCGGCATTTCAAGCGCTGATACCGCCGGCTTCACGTTCGGTTACTTCGCAACCGATCACATCGCCGCTGAACTCGAGATGGGCATCCCGCCCACGTTCGACCTCGAAGGCACCGGCACGCTTTCGCGCTACGGCAAGCTTGGCAGCGCGAAGCAGTGGAGCCCGACGCTGCTCTTCAAATACTTCTTCAATGCTCCTCAAGCGAAGTTCCGTCCGTTCGTCGGCATTGGCGTGACGCGCACCTGGTTCACCGACGCCAAGATCACCAATGACCAGTTCGAAGGCTCGGTCCTGCATGGTCCGACCAGCGTCGACACGGATAGTTCTTGGGCGCCTGTCTTTAACGTCGGCGCAACCTACAACTTCACGGAGCACTGGTTCGCCGGATTTTCGGTTTCGTTCATTCCGCTGAAGGCAACCGCCAAGCTCAACACTGCCGCGCAAACGCCGGTGGGTACGCTCAATGTGCAATCGCAGGCAAAAATCACGCTCAATCCGATCGTGACGTATTTGCGCGTAGGTTATCGCTTCTAAAAAGCGTGTTGCTGCGTATGCGAGATTGAAAAGATCGAAGCGAAAGCGATTAACAAAGATAACGCCGGCATGTTTTCACATTCCGGTATTTTCATTTGCGCAATGCTTGTAAATGTGACCTTCGATGCATCGCATCGCTTGCACATGTTACGTGTCGCGAGCATGTACCATGTCTCGTCGGGCGCGGCCACGCGTCCCGTCAGCGGTTTATGAAACACCGGCACCGAACTTGCTCAGTCATGGGTTTTTCCCGCTGATTCAAGGGCGGGCTATCCACGACTCATCCATCGACGGAGCGATCTATGAACGCACTGCCCAACACGCGTGACGCCATCGGAGATTCATGGACCACGACCAGCCGCCGGGCTCGACGCATGGCGCGGCATGGCCGTGAAGCAGCCGAGGATATCGGCTCGGAACTGCGCTCATTGCTGAGCGAACTGGAAAGCGCGCTGTCTGAGGGCACTTCGGCCGATGCCGCCGCGTTGCGCGCGCAGATCAGCGATCGGCTCGACAGCGCCCGTGCACGCCTCAACGATACCCACGCCGTGCTGCGTCAGCGCGCGGGTGCCGCGCTCGAAGATGCCGACGCATTCATCCACGAAAAGCCCTGGCAGACGATCGCACTGGTCGGCGGCCTTGCGCTCGTCGCCGGGATTCTGCTCGCCCGCGTGCGTTGACCTTCTAGTCCGACGCCGCCTCCAGAAAATCCGCGCCAATGATGTCGATGCGATCCGTACAGATCGCATCGATGCCCCATTGCGCGAGCAAGCGTGCACGCGCTGGATCGTTGACGGTATAGGCGAGGATGCGCAGCCCGGCATCCTTGATCTGCGCCACCAGCGCTTCATCGAGCGCGCGATGGTTCGCATGCAGCGACACACATGCAAGCGCCGCCGTCTGCGCGTGCCAGTCCGCCGGCACGCGCTCGTATAGCATGCCGCGCGGCAGGTCGGGCGCGGCATCGCGTGCGGCTTCGAGCGCCGCATAAGAGAACGACGACAACAGCGGCGCCGGATCGGCGTCCGCCCACAGGCTCGCCGCCTCGCGCGCCACGATCTCGCCGGTCCGGACTTCGCGTCCCGTGCTCGGCTTGATCTCGATGTTTGCCGCCATTCCATGACGCATACAGCGCTCGTGAACCTGGGCGAGCGTCGGCATGCGCGCGTGCGCGAACGTCGCGCCAAACCACGCGCCTGCATCGAGCGCCTGCAATTGCGCCAGGCTCAGCGCCTGCGCCGCGCCCTGGCCATTCGACGTGCGGTCGACATCGTCGTCATGCAGCAGGAAGACGAGGTCGTCGGCGGAAAGCTTCGCGTCGAATTCGATCATCCGGTGTCCGTAACGCGCGCCGACGTCGATGGCTTCCAGCGTGTTCTCCGGCGCAAGCTTGCCGCCGCCGCGATGCGCGACGATGGCGGGATAAGGCCAGGTTCTCATCGCGGCTCCTTCAGTTGGCGCGCCTTCCGCTTGCTGCATCGAAGAAATGCAGATGGCGCGCCGGCAGCGACAGCGCCAGTTGCTCGCCGCGCCGCGGCCGATGCTCATGCGGCAGCCGCGCCGCCACATCGTGCTTGCCCCACTTGCCGTGGGCCAGGTTGTCGGCGCCGAGCAGTTCCGCCGAATCGACCTCCAGCGTTGCACTCGGCACGCCTTCGACGCCCGGCGTCATGTGCTCGGGACGAATGCCGAGCGTCCACTCGCGCCCGTGCATCTCGCGCGTGACGCCGTTCGCTCCCGACACGGGCAGTGCAGGCCCGTCGCCGGCCACATGAAACGTCGCGCCATCGTCCGCAAGGCGCCCTTCGAGCAGGTTCATCGCAGGCGAGCCGATGAAGCTCGCGACGAACACCGTCGCCGGCCGCTCGTAGACTTCGGTCGGCGCGCCGATTTGCTCGGCATGGCCCTTGTTCATCACGATGACGCGTTGCGCGAGCGTCATCGCTTCGATCTGATCGTGCGTGACATAGAGGCTCGTGGTCGCGAGACGCGCGTGCAGGCGCTGGATCTCGAGACGCATCTGCACGCGCAGCTTGGCGTCGAGGTTGGACAGGGGTTCGTCGAACAGGAACACCGCCGGTTCACGCACGATCGCGCGGCCCATCGCGACGCGCTGCCGCTGTCCGCCCGACAGTTCGCGTGGCTTGCGGGCGAGCAGATGCTCGAGTTCGAGGATGCGCGCTGCATTGGCCACGCGCGCGTCGATCGTCTTGCGGTCCGCGCCGCCGATCTTCAGCGCATACGCCATGTTCTGCGCCACGCTCATGTGCGGATAGAGCGCGTAGTTCTGGAACACCATCGCGATGTCGCGATCCTTCGGCTCCAGCTTGTTCACGACCTTGCCGCCGATTTCGATTGCGCCTTCGGAGACGCTCTCCAGTCCCGCCACCATGCGCAGCAGCGTGGACTTGCCGCAGCCCGACGGGCCCACCATCACGACGAACTCGCCATCGGCGACTGCCACGTCGATGCCGTGCAGCACGTACTGCGAGCCGTCGTAGGTCTTCTTCACGCCCTTGAGATTCAGCGCAGCCATCTATCCAGAGTCTCCGGTTATTTTTCCGCGTCGACGAGGCCGCGCACGAACCAGCGCTGCATCGTCAGCACGACGGCGAGCGGCGGCAGCATCGCGAGCAGCGTCGCGGTCATGACGAGATGCCACTCGGTCGCGGTGTCGCCCGACGCGATCATGCTCTTGATGCCGACCACCGCCGTCTGCAGCGATACCTCGTTGGTGATGAGAATCGGCCAGAGATACTGGTTCCAGCCGTAGATGAACGTGATGACGAAGAGCGCCGCGATGTTCGTTTTCGACAGCGGCAGCACGACGTCCCAGAAGAAGCGCAGCGGCCCGGCGCCGTCAATGCGCGCGGCCTCCATCAGCTCGTCGGGCAGCGTCATGAAGAACTGCCGGAACAGGAAGGTCGCGGTTGCCGACGCGATCAGCGGCAGCGTGAGGCCCGCATACGTGTTCGACAGATGCATCGACGACACGACCTGCACCGTCGGGAAGATGCGCACTTCGACGGGCAGCATCAGCGTGATGAAGATGAGCCAGAACGCGAGGTTCTTCAACGGAAAACGGAAGAACACGATGGCATAGGCCGAGATGATCGACACCGCGATCTTGCCGATGGAAATCACGAGCGCCATCACGAGACTGTTCAGCAGCATGAGCCCGAAGGGCGCCGCCGCGTTGCCGCTGCCGTAGGTCCAGACGTGCGCGATGTTCTCGAACAGATGCGAGCTCGGCACGAGCGAGAGCGGCACGCTGAACACTTTCTTCGAGTTCATCGTGGCGGCGCAGAACGCGACATACACCGGAAACACGATCAGCGCGACGCCTGCCAGCAGCACCGCGTGACAGAAGATATCGAAGCCGCGACGGTTCTCGATCATGAGTATTGCACCCTGCGTTCGACGAAACGGAACTGCACCACGGTCAGCACGATGACGATCACCATCAGCACGACCGACTGCGCGCCCGAACTGCCGATGTCGAGTCCCTGGAAGCCTTCCGCGAAGATCTTGTAGATCAGCGTCTTGGTGGATTGCGCGGGTCCGCCGCCGGTGGCCGCGTCAATGACCGGGAAGGTATCGAAGAACGCATAGACGAGGTTCACGACCAGCAGGAAAAAGCTTGTCGGCGACAGCAGCGGCAGCGCGATGCCGAAGAAGCGTCGCACGGGACCGGCGCCGTCGATGGCGGCCGCTTCGATCAGCGATTGCGGAATCGCCTGCAGGCCGGCATAGAAGAACAGGAAGTTATAGCTCACCTGCTTCCAGACCGAGGCGAGCACGACGAGGAACATGGCCTGCGTGCCGTTGAGCGCATGATTCCACTGGATGCCCTGCTTCGCCAGCGCATACGTGACGAGCCCGATGCTCGGATTGAACAGGAACGACCAGAGCACGGCGGCGATGGCGGGCGCGACCGCATACGGCCAGATCAGCAGCGTCTGGTACGCCTTCGCGCCGCGCGTCACGCGATCCGCGCACGCCGCGAGCAGCAGCGAAATCACGAGGCCCGACACCGTGACGAGCGCGCAGAAGATCATCGTCGTGTTGAACGAGGACAGATACAGCGGGTCCGCGAACAGCTGCCTGAAGTTCGCCAGCCCGACGAATTCGCTCGACGTGCCGAACGCATCCTGGCTCTGCGTGGCCTGCCAGAGCGCTTCGCCCGCCGGCCACAGGAAGAACAGCGCGGTGATGGCGAGCTGAGGGGCGACGAGCAGATACGGCAACACGCTCGTATCGAAACGAGACCGTTTTTCCATGCGATGTGTCCTGAACGAAGGCGCCCGCGCCGCGCGCGGGCGCACATGCTTGCACGTGCCTAGTTGCCGGCCCCGGCCTTCTCGAAGCGGGTCAGCAGTTCGTCGCCGCGAGAGACTGCTGCGTCGAGCGCCTGTTGCGGCGTCTTCTTCTCCGCCCAGACCTGTTCCAGCTCTTCATCGACGATCGTGCGGATCTGCGGCATGTTGCCCAGACGCAAGCCCTTGGTGTACGGCAGCGGCGGCTTGTTCAACATCTGCTTGATCGCGATGTCGGCGCCCGGGTTCTTCGCGTAGAAGCCCTGCTTCTGCGTGAGTTCATATGCGGCCTGCGTGACCGGCAGATAGCCCGTGTCCTGGTGCCACTTCGCGGCGACTTCCGGCGACGACAGATACGCGAGGAACTTCGCGACGCCCTTGTACACGGCCGGGTCCTTGCCCGACAGCACCCACAGGCTCGCGCCGCCGATGATCGCGTTTTGCGGCGCGCCCTTCACGTTCGCGTCGTAGGGCATCATGCCGACGCCGTAATCGAACTTGGCGAACTTCGCGATGGTCGCGCGCGAGCCCGACGAATTCGTGATGATGCCGCAGTCGCCGCTATAGAACTTCGACACCGGCTCGTCCTTGCGGCCGACATACGTAAAGGTGCCTTCCTTCGCCATGTTCTGCAGGAACTGGATGTGCGCCACCTGCAAGGGCTTGTTGAATTCGAGCTTCGCGTCAAGACCGTCGAAGCCGTTGTTCTTCGTCGCGAACGGCGCCGCATGCCACGCGCTGTAGTTCTCGAGCTGGATCCAGCTCTGCCAGCCGGACGAATAGCCGCACGAGTAGCCGGCCGCCTTCAGCTTCTTCGCGTCGGCTTCGACATCGGCCCAGGTCTTGGGCGGCTGGTTCGGATCGAGACCGGCCTTCTTGAACGCGTCCTTGTTGTAGTACAGCACGGGCGTCGAGCTGTTGAAGGGCATCGAGAGCAGATGGCCGGTCTTCGCATCGCTGTAGTAGCCGGAGATGGTGGGCACGAAGGCTTTCTCGTCCAGCGGCACGCCGGCCTGCTTGAAGACGTCGTACACCGGGACGACAGCTTTCTTCGCCTGCATCATCGTGGCCGTGCCGACTTCATAGACCTGCAGGATGGCCGGCGCGTTGCCGCTGCGATACGCCGCGATGCCTGCCGCCAGCGCCTGGTCGTAGGTGCCCTTGAACACGGGGACGATCTTGTAATCGCTCTGCGACTTGTTGAAATCGTTGGCGATGTCGTTCACGCGCTCGCCGAGCGCGGCTTCCATCGCGTGCCAGAACTGGATTTCCGTAGCGGCGTGCGCCGCGGTGCTGGCGCCGAAGGCCAGAACGGCCGCGGCGGAGATCGTGCGGAACAAGGGCTTGCAGCTCATCGATGAGTCTCCTTTGTGACAGGGTTCGCGCTCTGAAACGCGCGATATTAATTGTTGTCGATGACAAACAGGCGTTGATACTCTTTCAAGGCATAGCGGTCGGTCATGCCGGCGATGTAATGCGAGATGAGCCGCGCCTGGGCGCTGTCGCGGCCGACGGCAGGCGCGTCGTTCGCCGATTCCTCGGCCACCGGCTCGCGCGCCTGATAGGAAGGCGGCAGCAGGCGCGGATCTTCGGTGAAGGCTTCGAAGAGGCCGGCCACGACGCGCCGCGCCTTGTTCGCCATCCGCATCACGCGATAGTGCCGGTACAGGTTCTTGAACAGAAAGCGCTTGAGCTGCGCGGCCTGCGCGGCGACCTCGTCGCTGTGCGCGACGAGCGTCGGCGCCGCGCGCACGTCGTCGAGCGACTGCGGCATCACGCGTTGCAGATTGCGGCTCGTGGAATCGATCAGATCGACGATCAGCGTATTGATGATCCGGCGAATGGTTTCGTGAATCAGCCTCCGCCCTTCGATGTCCGGATACTCGCTGCGCGCGGCGTCGAAATGCGTATGCCAGAGGCTCACCTCGGACAGCTGTTCGAGCGTGATGAGGCCGGAGCGCAGGCCGTCGTCGACATCATGATTGTTGTAGGCGATTTCATCGGCGACATTGGCGATCTGCGCTTCCAGCGACGGCTGCTTGCCGGTCAGGAAACGCTCGCCGAGCTCGCCGAGCCTGCGGGCGTTGTCACGCGAACAGTGCTTGAGAATGCCTTCGCGCGTTTCGAAGCAGAGGTTCAGTCCGTTGAACGCGCCATAGTGTTCTTCCAGCTGGTCGACAACGGCGAGGCTCTGCAGATTGTGTTCGAAGCCGCCGTGATCGCGCATGCATTCGTTCAGCGCGTCCTGTCCGGCATGGCCGAACGGCGTATGACCGAGATCGTGCGCCAGCGAGATGGCTTCGACGAGATCTTCATTGAGCCGCAGATTGCGTGCGACCGACCGCGCGATCTGCGCCACTTCGAGACTGTGTGTGAGACGCGTGCGGAACAGGTCGCCTTCGTGATTGACGAACACCTGCGTCTTGTATTCGAGCCGGCGGAACGCGGTGGAATGCACGATGCGGTCGCGGTCGCGCTGGAACTCGGTGCGCGCGGCGGGCGGCGTCTCGGCAAAGCGCCGTCCGCGCGACTGCGACGAATGCGCGGCGTACGGCGCGAGATGCGCTTCGAGTGCCAGCGACGAGGGCGCGCTCGCCGGAAGATTCAATTCTTGTTCGCTCACCGGCTGCTCCGCATCGTCTTGATTCTCGCCGCCGCTCGCGTGGATCAGACGCTGGCCGCGAGGGTTTCGCGCACGGTCCCGTCAGGCGCGCTGGTGATCTCAGTTGCGCCGAAGCGCGTCAGCAAGATGAACTTGATCTCGCCGGCTTCGGCTTTCTTGTCGACCTTCATCAGGTCGACGTAGCGGTCGGGGCCGAGCTTCGGCGCCTTGACGGGCAGTTTCGCCGCCTCGATCACGCGCACCAGACGCTGGCGTGCGGCTTCGTCGAGCCGGCCGAGCCGCACCGAAAGATCCGCCGCCATCACCATGCCGCAGCCGACGGCCTCGCCGTGCAGCCATTCACCGTAGCCCAAGCCGGCTTCGATGGCGTGGCCGAACGTGTGGCCGAAGTTGAGAATGGCGCGTTGGCCGCCTTCGCGTTCGTCCGACGCGACGACCGATGCCTTGATCTCGCACGAACGCTTCACGGCGTGCACGAGCGCGTCGAGGTCGCGACGGTTGAGCGCGCCGACGTTCGCTTCGATCCAGTCGAAGAATGCGGCGTCCGCGATCGCCGCGGTCTTGATGACTTCCGCGATGCCCGCCGCCATCTCGCGTTCCGGCAGCGAGCGCAGCGCGCCGATGTCGGCGATCACGGCCTGCGGCTGGTAGAACGCGCCGATCATGTTCTTGCCGAGCGGATGATTGATGCCGGTCTTGCCGCCCACGGACGAATCCACTTGCGAAAGCAGCGTGGTCGGCACCTGGATGAACGGCACGCCGCGCATGTAGCTGGCGGCGGCGAAGCCGGTCATGTCGCCCACGACGCCGCCGCCGAGCGCGATCAGCGTGGTCTTGCGGTCGGCGCGCCCGGTCAGCAGCGCGTCGAAGATCAGGTTGAGCGTTTCCCAGTTCTTGTACGCCTCGCCGTCGGGCAGCACGACGGTGGTCACCTTCTTGCCGAGCGGCGCGAGGGCCGCGCGCAACTGCTCGCCGTACAAGGGATCCACGGTGGAGTTGGTGACGATGGCCACCGACGCACCCTTGATGTGCGGCGCGAACAACTCCGTGCGGCCGATCAGGCCCGCACCGATGTGGATGGGATAGGCGCGCTCGCCCAGGTCGACGCTGACGGTAATGGTTGGGGCATTCATGGCGGACATTATGACTGAGCCGGTTTGACGACGCCGGCCACCTCCAGTTGCATCAGGACCATGTTGACGAGCGCGTTGACGGTCGGCCGCCCGGTCTCGACAACGAAATGAGCGGTTTCATGATAGAGCGGATCACGTGACTGAAACAGCGCTTCGAGCTTGCCGCGCGGGTCTTCGGTCTGGAGCAGCGGACGGTTCTTGTCGCGCCGGGTGCGCTGCCAGAGATCGTGCGGATTGGCGCGCAGATAGATGACGATGCCGCGATTCCTCAGATGTTCGCGATTCTCGGGCCGCAGCACCGCGCCGCCGCCCGTGGCGAGGACGATGCCGCTGCGCTGCGACAGGTCGTCGATGACGTTCGCCTCGCGCTGCCGGAAGCCGGTCTCACCTTCCAGCTCCCAGATGACCGGAATGCGCGCGCCGGTACGTGCTTCGATCTCGTGATCCGAGTCGATGAACGAGCGCTGCAGACGGCGCGCAACCGCACGGCCCACGGTGGTTTTACCCGCTCCCATGAGTCCGACGAAAAAGATGTTCGCGTTCGCGTGCCCTTCCTGCAACTCGTTTTCCTTCCAGTCCGATGCAATTTGTTCGTGCGGCAGCTTAAGGGCAAACCGCCCGCTTTGTCGAGTCGCGCCAGCCGTGGCGCGGGTCCGGCGCGGGTCCGGCATGTGTCGTGTGCTCATCGGCGCTCATCCGCTCATCCGCCGCTTGCGATGACATGCGGCGTGATCAGGATGACCAGCTCGCTTTTTGAGCGGCGCCGGGCCTCATGGCGAAACAGCCAGCCGAGCAGCGGCAGTTTCGACAATCCCGGCACGCCGGTCGTGTCGTCGCGCTCGTCGTCGGAATAAATGCCGCCGATCGCCACCGTCCCGCCATTCTCCACTTCGACGCGCGTCTGGACATGCTTCGTATGGATCGCCGGCCCGTTCGCGGTCTGCTCGCCCAGGCTGTCTTTCGTGATGTCGAGATCGAGAATGACGTGCCCGTGCGGCGTGATCTGCGGCTCGACCTCCAGTTTGAGCGTGGCGCGCCGGAACTGCACGCCCGACATGCCGTTGCCCACTTTCGCCTGGTACGGCACTTCCATGCCCTGCTCGACGATCGACTTGACCCGGTCCGCCGTGACCACGCGCGGCCGCGACACGATCTGCCCGCGCCCTTCCGCCTCGAGCGCGCTCAGTTCCAGATTGAGCAACCGCGTTGCGTGCGCGACGAACAGGGTGAGCCCGGCCGTGGCGGCGTCGAAGCCGTTGAGCGGTCCCGCCGACAAATCGTATACCACACCGTCCTTGCCGCCCGCGAAACCGCTCGCCGGATCGTTTTGCGCCGCAATGTTCAACTTGACGCCGAGATTGCGCGACAGCCCGGCCTCGCCTTCGACGATCTTCGCCTCGATCATCACTTGCGGCGTCGACCGGTCGATCAGCGCGAGAAGATCCGCGATCTGCCGCACGCGCGCGTCGAGATCGGTGACGAACAGCAGGTTGGTGCGCGCGTCGGCCATGGCGGAGCCGCGTTTCGACAGCACGCGCTGGCTGCCGGAGCCGCTCAGCATCTTGCGCATGTCCTCGGCGCGGGCATAGCGCAGTACGAATGTACGGCTAGAGAGCGGTTCCAGGTCGGCGGCGCGGGCGTGCGCTTCGTAGCGCAGTTTCTCGCGCGCCGCGAGTTCGGCCAGCGGCGCGACCCAGATCACGTTGCCGTGCTGTTCCATCGCGAGACCGTTCACTTCGAGCAGCGTGTCAAACGCGCGCCGCCACGGCACGCCGGCAAGATTCAGCGAAACCTGACCGCGCACCTTCTCGCTCGCGACGATATTCAGGCCGGTGAACTGCGCGAACGTGTGCAGCGTGGCGCGCAGTTCCGCGTTCTTCAGGTCGAGCGTGATGGTCTTGCCGTCGCCGCCGGGAACCGGATCGGCGTCGCTCAGCCGCTCGACGGGCCGCAACGGCACCGGCGGTCCTTCCAGCGGCGCGTCGGGCGCAGCCGGAGGTTCGGCGACGGGCTTGGCGGCGGGCACATCCGGAGCGGGTGGTTCGGACGGAAGATTCGCGTCGGTCGTCGCCTGCTCCGTGGTCAATTCGTCGAACGCGGCCGGTAGCGGCGGCAGCGGTGCGACGGGCGCGTCATCGCTTCCCACGGCAAACGATGCCTGAGCGAACAGACACGCGACGGCCGCTACGGACAGGACCGGCCTGGCGACGCCGCGAAAGAACTGCGCGCGCGGGTTCACTTGCGATCCTCCGCCATCGTCAGTTTCCGCGACGGACCGCGGTCGGGCATGAGCTCCACGACACGCGGCACGACCCACGCAAGCCGTTCAGCGCCGATCTTCTGCCCCGGCGCGTAGCCGCTGACTTCGCTGCCGCTTTGCAGAAGCGCCATCGCGCGCCGGGTGCCGACCAGCGTGCCCACCAGCAGGATATCGCCACCCTGGGCGAGCGCATCCCCGCCGCCAAAAGGATCGATGACGAACGAACTGGCGCGCGGCGCAGCGACGGTCAGCGGAATACCCGGCTGATTCTCGAACACCCGGAGCGACGCCTCGACCGCGAGCGCATCCGCGAGCCCGCCCGATGAACGCACGCCGGCGGGCTGCCTGATCTGCGCTCCTTCCGGCACCACGAGCCGCGGCAAACCGGCCAATGCCTCCAGGAAACGGTGAATCTCGTCGAAAGAACCTTCCGCGCGAAGCTTGAGCGGCCGCCCGGACTCAACTTGCGACGGCGCTTCCGGACCGGCGCCCGCGCGCGCGGCCGGCTCGATCGACACGTCGCGGAGCCCGCTCTGTGCCGCCAGTTCCACGACGGCACGCAGCGCATCCGCCGTGCTCCACTGCTCCGGCTGCAGGCGGGCAGAAAGCGCGCGCGCCTTCAGGCCAGGCAACTCCGCCCTGATGCGCCTGACTTCGTGCTCGCGGGTTTGTGCCGCCGTCAATTCGGCGCGTGCGAGTTCGAGTCCGCCCGGATCCGACATTCGCCACGCAGTCGTGCCCGCCACACCCACGAGCAGAGTCAGCGCAAGCGCGCTTGCCGCAAGCCGGGTACGCGACCAGGCATCGAGCGGCCGCAGCAGCGCAGCCACGCGCATGTTCCGGCGTTTATCCCGGTGCAACAAGAGATTCATCGGCATCGCGTTCATGGGCGCCTCCCTTGCGCGCCCGGGCGGCCCGCCGTGAGTACCGGCCGGGCACGACGCGAAGCGTCCTCATGGCCGGAGCGGTCCGACTCGTAACGCACGAGCGCGACGAACTCGTAGTGCCCTGCTCCCTCAGACGGCGGCGCGCCACGAACCCCTCGCGTATCCACAGCGCTGCGCCGCTTCATCTCGACGACCTCCACCGCCTCCACCCCGCGCACCTGTTCCAGCCGCTTGAGCCAGTGCGCCGCAGCCTGCGAATCAGGCGCCCGCGCCGCGAGTTCGACCTCGTCCGTCCGCTGCGAGACGCGTTGCAGCGCCACGCCGGTTTGCGCCGGCACGTCGGCAAGCGCTTCCAGCAGCGCAAGAAAGCGTTCGCGCGGCGCAGCAAGCGGCTGGGCGCTTTCACGGGCGCGCCGCCGTTCCTCGGCGGCACGCACCAACCGCGCATGTTCGTCGACCGGTGCGCTCGATGCCAGCAGCGAGGCCTCCAGCGCCGCGCGGCGCTCGGTCAGCCGCGCATGCTCGAAGGCATCGCGTCCCGCGACCACGCCCACTGCGGCGCATCCCGCGATGCTCGCAGCCGCCAGCAGCGCGAGCCGCCGGCGCCTCACCTCGCGCCGCCGCCGCGCCCGATACGGCAGCAGATTGAATCCGTCCAGCATGGCGGCGCTCATTGCATCACCTCGCGTAACGCCAGTCCGAACGCCGCCGCGAAGCGTGGCGAATGCCGGTGCGCCGCGACGATCGCCGACGCGCCGTTGCAATACGGCGCCGCCTCGAACGGCAGCGCGGGACAGCCCAGGCTCTTGCCCAAAACGGGCAGCGCCAGACCCGCATGACCCAACAGTTCGATCCGGCCGCCCGCATAAACGCAGTCGAGCGGCGCGCCGTCACCCGCCAGATCCTGCAGCGCCTCGGCCATGCTGCGATATTCGAGCGCAGGATAGCGCGCCTCCTTCTCGACACCCCGCGCGCCGACGAGCCAGCCATGCAATCCTGTGTTCTCCAGCCAGCAGACCATATAGCGCGCGTCTTCATCGAGCTCCACCGAGCCCACGTGACGCATGGCGCGCAAGGCGGCAGCCGCTTCGCCGTCGATGGCCGACAGCGCGACGCCCGCCTCCGCCGCCGCTTCGACACGCGCTTCGACGTGCCGCCGCGCCGTTGCCGCGATCGACACCTGCGCCTGGCCGTCCTCGCCGGTCTGCACCGACCAGTCCACGGCAAGTGCCGCGCGCTCGACGCCCGTCGCACGTTCGGCCTCCGCGAGCACGGCCGGCTCCAGCACGCCGTGCGGGTCGCTGCCGGCGCCCGCGGGCAAGGGTTCACGCGCTTCCATCAGACGCGCCAGCGGCACCTGCGTGGTGACCGTGGCCGACGCGGGCAAACCCATCGCGCAACGCAGCGCCCGCCACGCGCCGCCGCTCGGCAAGCACGTGAAGGCCTCGCGCAAGGCCGAGACGATTGCCGTGCGGTCGATGAAATCCCCGTCGATCACCGCGCCCGAGGGCAGTGGCACGAACGCCAGCTGCTCCACGCACACCGCCGCATTCGCCCGCAACCGTTTGCTCATGACCACGAGACGCACGCCGTCCTCGCCTACGTCGATACCCGCCGCATAGCGCCGCGTCACCGTCAACATCGTGCCGCGCAGCGCACTTTCCTTGCCCATGTCCTGCTCCTTCCATTCACTTGCGCGCCCGAACCGTTCGAGCGCCTGAGGTGGAAGAATTGTCGCGAGCAGGGACGACGGCGAACATTCAGCCGAACGGCCAGCGTGCACGATAAGAAGGTGCTTCCGCGCGTGATCGCGCGTATTGTCGAAACAGCAGCGGGCGAGCGTCACGGCCGGCGGCGCTGTAAGCGTCCAGAAAAGTCCCGAATGCGGGCGGCTATAATCGCGTCACTGTTTCTGGTGGTGCCATGCAATCCTCTTCCCCGAACAACCCTTCATCCACGCCGCCCGAGGGGCACAAGAAAGCCAGGCGCCCATGGTGGGCGCGGCTGCTGCTGGGCTTCGGCGTCAGCATGTTCGCGCTCGTCGTCTGCGCGGGTCTGGTGCTCGGTTACGCGCTCGTCGTCGCGCTGCCGAACCTGCCCTCGCTCGAAGCCCTGACGGACTACAAGCCCAAGGTGCCGCTGCGCATCTATACGGCGGATCACGTGCTGATCGGCGAATTCGGCGAGGAGCGGCGCCGCGTCGTGCGCATCCAGGATGTGCCCGACTACATGAAGAAAGCCGTGCTCGCCATCGAGGACGCGCGCTTCTACGATCACGGCGGCGTCGATCTCACCGGCATCCTGCGCGCGGGCACGGTCGCGCTGACCAACGGCCATGCCTCGCAGGGCGCGAGCACTATCACCATGCAGGTCGCGCGCAATTTCTTCCTGTCGAGCGAAAAGACCTACACCCGCAAGATCTACGAGATGCTGCTCGCGTACAAGATCGAGCGCGCGCTGACGAAGGATCAGATTCTCGAGGTCTATATGAATCAGATCTATCTCGGGCAGCGCGCCTACGGTTTCGCCAGCGCGGCGCGGGTGTATTTCGGCAAGGACCTGAAGGACGTCTCGCTCGCCGAGGCCGCGATGCTCGCGGGTCTGCCGAAGGCGCCGTCGGCCTACAACCCGGTCGTCAATCCGAAGCGCGCCAAGGTGCGTCAGGAATACATCCTGCAGCGCATGCTGGAGCTGGGCTTCATCACGCGCGACCAGTACGAGCAGGCCATCGCCCAGCCGCTCGTGGTCAAGGGGCAAGGCCGTGAATTCAGCGTGCATGCCGAATACGTCGCGGAAATGGTGCGCCAGATGATGTACGCGCAATACCGCGAGGAAGCCTATACGCGCGGCCTGAATGTCGTGACCACGATCGATTCCGCCGACCAGGACGCCGCCTATCGCGCGGTGCGCCGCGGCCTGATGGACTATGAGCATCGGCACGGCTATCGCGGGCCGGAAGGCTATATCGACCTGCCGGCCAATCCGGACGATCGCGAACAGGCCATCGACGACGCCCTCGCCGAGCATCCGGACAACGGTGAAATTGTCGCGGCGGTGGTGACGTCGGCAAGTCCGAAGGAAGTGAAGGCGAGCTTCCTCGACGGCAACACGGTGACCATCAGCGGCGCCGACCTGCGCTTCGTGCAGTTCGCGCTCAGCACGCGCGCGCAGCCGAACGCGCGCATCCGTCCGGGCGCGATCGTGCGCCTCATGAAGAACGACGACGGCGACTGGACCATCACGCAACTGCCGCAAGTGGAAGGCGCACTGATCTCGATGGTGCCGCAGGACGGCGCGATCCGCGCGCTGGTGGGCGGCTTCGACTTCAACAAGAACAAGTTCAACCACGTGACGCAGGCCTGGCGTCAGCCGGGTTCGAGCTTCAAGCCGTTCATCTATTCGGCCTCGCTCGAAAAGGGCCTGTCGCCCGCGACCATCATCAACGACGGTCCGCTCTTCTTCAGCGCCGCCGAAACCGGCGGGCAGGCGTGGGAGCCGAAGAACTACGGCGGCGGCTTCGACGGCCCGATGACCATGCGCTCGGCATTGCAGCGCTCGAAGAACATGGTGTCGATCCGCATCCTCAATCACATCGGCACGAAGTACGCGCAGAACTACATCACGCGCTTCGGCTTCGACGCCGACCGCAATCCCGCCTATCTGCCGATGGCGCTCGGCGCCGGGCTCGTCACGCCCTTGCAGATGGCCGCCGGCTACGCGGTCTTCGCGAACGGCGGCTATCGCGTGAATCCGTATCTGATCGCGGACATCACGGACCCATACGGCCGCGTGGTCTCGCACCCGCAGCCGCTCATCGCGCAGCAGAGCGCGCCGCTCGCCATCACGCCGCGCAATGCGTACGTGATGAACAGCCTGTTGCAGAGCGTCGCGCAGCGCGGCACCGGCGCGAAGACGAATCAGCTGAAGCGCACCGATCTTGCCGGCAAGACCGGCACGACCAACGATTCGCGCGACGCCTGGTTCGCCGGCTATCAACGCTCGCTGGTGGCGATCGCGTGGATCGGCTATGACAACCCGCGCAGCCTCGGCGACAAGGAAACCGGCGGCGGCCTCGCGCTGCCGGTCTGGATGGACTACATGGGCCGTGCGTTGAAGGGCGTGCCCGAGTACAAGCCGATGATGCCGCCCGATGTCACGTCGCTCGGCGGCGAGCTGTACTTCGACGACATGACGCCGGGCCACGGCTTTATCGCGACGGTTGGCGTGAGCCAGGCGCCGCCGCAGGACGGCGTGTCCGGCGTGACTGCGCCCGCGCCCGAAGTGGGCGAGCAGGAGAAGCAGGACATCATGAATCTGTTCAAGGGGCAATAGAGGCAGCAGGCGCGCCCTTGCAATCGAGGAAGCGAGCGGATCGAAAGACCCGCTCGTTTTTTTATGCCTTGAAGCGGACGGGTTCGCCGGCTTGCTCGGTCGAATACTTGCTCAGGGTCGCAAAGAATTCACTGTTGTCGCGGGTGTCGCGCCACGCGCCATCGACGTATTTGTAGTGAAAGCCGCCCGCTTTCGCAGCGAGCCAGATCTCGTGTTTCGGCGGCTGCAAATTGACGATGACCTTCGTGCGGTTCTCGAATTCGAGCGTCAGCACATTGCCGCTGCGTTCGAATTCGATGTCGGCGTCGGCCTCGTCCACTGCGCGCTCGATGGCGCTCAGCGCGGCCTCCGCCAAGGTCAGGTATTCCTGGTCTGTCATGCTAAACTCCGGCGATTAATCGTATAGGGACGGTCATGCGAGTCGTATTCAGGATGAGCGCGATTGTAGCGGCTTTGAGCATGAGCGCCGCTGCCACATTGGCGCTCGGCGGGTGTGGTCAACGCGGTCCGCTGTATCTGCCAACCGTGCCGCCGCTGCCGCAACGTCCCGGCGATCTCCAGAATACCCCGCCTTCGGACACGACTCCGGACAGTGAAAGCGCAGCGCGTCGCGGCACCGTGCCGGACACGTCGGGCGAGCCGCTCTCGCTCTCGCCCGAAACGGATCTGAAGTCCGGCGGCAGCAACGCTGCCTCGGCGCCGAAAGCCGCATCGTCCGCTTACTGAACACCCGCCTGAAACACGCGCCATTCGGCTTCGGGCGCATTTTCGATTCCACGCATGAGTGATTCCGCATTCCATTACGTCGACGGCGTGTTGCACGCCGAAGGCGTCTCAGCCGCGTCGCTCGCGGAACAGTTCGGCACGCCGCTGTATGTCTATTCGCGCGACGCACTGACGCAAGCCTATCGCGCCTACGCCGATGCCTGCGCGGGACGCAACGCAACGGTCCACGTCGCCGTGAAGGCCAACAGCAATCTCGCCGTGTTGAACGTGTTCGCGCGCATGGGCGCGGGCTTCGACATCGTGTCGTCGGGCGAGCTCGCGCGCGTGATCGCGGCAGGCGGCCGCGCGGAGCACACCGTGTTTTCGGGCGTCGGCAAATCGGCGGCGGAGATGCGCGAAGGGCTGGAAGCCGGCGTGAAGTGCTTCAACGTCGAATCGATTCCCGAACTGCATGCGCTGAACGAAGTGGCGAAGTCGCTCGGCAAGAAGGCGCCGGTGTCGCTGCGCGTGAATCCGGATGTCGATGCCAAGACGCATCCGTACATCTCCACCGGTCTCAAGTCGAACAAGTTCGGCGTGGCCTTCAGCGACGCCCGCGCCACCTACGCGCAGGCGCAAGCGATGGATCATCTCGATGTCGTCGGCATCGACTGCCATATCGGCTCGCAGATCACCGAGATCAGCCCGTATCTCGACGCGCTCGACAAGCTGCTCGAACTCGTCGGGCAGATCGAAGCCGACGGCATGCGCATCCGCCACATCGACGTCGGCGGCGGCCTCGGCATCACCTACGACGACGAAACCCCGCCGGCCATCGGCGACTTCGTGACGACGCTGCTCGATCACATCGGGAAGCGCGGTCATGGCGCCCGCGAAGTGTATTTCGAACCGGGGCGCTCGCTCGTCGGCAATGCCGGCGTGCTGCTCACGCGGGTCGAATATCTGAAGCCGGGCGAGGAAAAGAACTTCGCCATCGTCGACGCCGCCATGAACGATCTCGCGCGCCCCGCCATGTACGAGGCGTTTCACCGCATCGTGCCGGTCGTGAAGCGCGACGCCGCCGCGCAGACCTACGACGTCGTCGGTCCGGTCTGCGAAAGCGGCGACTGGCTCGGGCGCGACCGCGAACTGGCGCTCGTGCCGGGCGACCTGCTCGCGATCTGCTCGGCGGGTGCGTATGGCTTCGTGATGAGCTCGAACTACAACACGCGTCCGCGCTCCGCCGAAATCATGGTCGATGGCGAGCGCGCGCGTCTCGTGCGCGAGCGTGAAGAAGTGAAGCAGTTGTTCGCCGGGGAATCGATTCTTCCGGACTGAAGAGCTCCAAGACCCGATGAAAAAAGCGATGCCTCGGCATCGCTTTTTTCATGCGCGCCGCTAACGCGTCCGAAGCGACGCGATCACGCGCCAGCCGAGCAGCACGATCACGATCGCGCCATAGATCTTCGGCAATTCGAGGTCGTGCTTGCCCGCCTTCATCCACCAGAAATGCAGGATGGCGAGCGTGGCGACCAGATAGATGATCCGGTGCAGTGCCTGCCAGCGCCGCCCGAGCTTGCGCACCATCGCTTTCGGCGACGTCACCGCGAGCGGGATCAACAGCACGAACGCTGCGAATCCCACCGTGATGAACGGCCGCTTGCCGATGTCCTTCAGCATCTCGGCGACATCGAACCATTTGTCGAACCAGATGTACGTCGTGAAGTGCAGCACAGCAAAGAAGAACGCGTACAGCCCGATCATGCGCCGGAAACGCAGCAGCGCCGCGACGCCGGTGAGCCGCCGCAGCGGCGTGACCGCCAGCGTGATGCACAGATACACGAGCGTCCAGAGTCCGGTCGAACGCGTGATGAATTCGATCGGATTCGCGCCCAGTCCGCCGGTCACGCCGAGCAGGATCAGGCGCGCCAGCGGAAACAGCATCGCGACGAACACCACGACCTTGACCGGCACGATCCATCTCGGACCGGCCGCGGCGCGCGTGCTCTTGATCTGGGAAGCCGACGACATCGTTCAGAAGTTCTTCTTCAGGTCCATGCCCGTGTACAGCGAGGCGACCTGATCGCCGTAGCCGTTGAACATGAGCGTCTTGCGCTTGGGCGTGAAGAACCCGTCTTCGCCGATGCGCCGCTCGGTGGCCTGGCTCCAGCGCGGATGATCGACGTTCGGATTCACGTTCGAGTAGAAGCCATATTCGCTCGATGCGTAAAGATTCCAGCTCGTGGGCGGCTGCTTCTCGACGAAGCGGATTTTCACCAGCGACTTCGCACTCTTGAAGCCGTACTTCCACGGCACGACCACGCGCACCGGCGCGCCGTTCTGGTTCGGCAAGACCTGTCCATACAGGCCGACGGTCAGCAGGGTGAGCGGGTTCATCGCCTCGTCCATGCGCAGGCCCTCGGAGTAGGGCCATTCGAGGATCGGCGTCGAGAGGCCCGGCATCTGCGACGGATCCGCCAGCGTGATGAACTGCACGTACTTCGCGTTGCCCGTCGGCTCGGCGCGCTTGATGAGTTCCGAGAGCGACACGCCGATCCAGGGAATCACCATCGACCAGCCTTCGACGCAGCGCAGCCGGTACACGCGCTCTTCGAGCGGCGCGAGCTTGAGCAGGTCGTCGATGTCGTACACCTTCGGGTTCTTGATCGCCCCCTCCACCGACACCTTCCACGGCCGCGGACGCAGCGTGCCCGCATGTTCGGCGGGATCGCCCTTGTCGGTGCCGAACTCGTAGAAGTTGTTGTAGCTCGTGATGTCCTTGAACGGGGTGGCCTTGTCGAGCGCGACGAACTTCGGATTGGTCGTCGCGGCGAGCTTCTGGCCGCGCGCATCGGGCGATGTGAGCGTCGCGTGCGCGGTGCTGCTCACGCCACTCATGCCGGCGAGGCCCGTCGCGGCGAATGCGCCGATCGAGCGCAGCGCGCGCCGCCGGTTCTCGAACACCGCTTGCGGCGTGATTTCATGCCGCGCGATGTCGTCGCCATAAAGACTGCGGTTTCGTTTGATCCACATCCCGATTGCTCCTGAACGGCCGCGCAGACATCGCAGCCCATGCATTCATATACGGTGAAACAGCAGTTTGGATGCCCGTATTCCAGCGTCGCATAAAAAAACCGCCAGCGAAATGCATGGCGGTTTTCTTCTCGCTTCACGGCCCGACGGATCAGAGCTTGCCGTAGCTGTGCAGGCCGGACAGGAACATGTTCACGCCGAGGAACGCGAACGTCGTGACGACCAGACCCGTCAGCGCCCACCATGCGGCGGCGGCGCCGCGCAGGCCCTTCATCAGGCGCATGTGCAGCCAGGCCGCGTAGTTCAGCCAGACGATCAGCGCCCAGGTTTCCTTCGGATCCCAGCTCCAGTAGCCGCCCCAGGCTTCCGCGGCCCACAGCGCGCCGAGAATCGTCGCGATGGTGAAGAACGCGAAGCCGACGGCGATCGACTTGTACATCACGTCGTCGAGCACTTCGAGCGGCGGCAGGCGGTCCGCCAGGAAGCCGCGCTGCTTGGCGAGATAGGCCACCGAGACCATCGCCGACAGCGCGAAGCTGCCGTAGCCGATGAAGTTCGCCGGCACGTGGATCTTCATCCACCAGCTTTGCAGCGCGGGCACGAGCGGCTGGATCTGCTGCGCGTCGCGGGCGATCGAATACCACATCAGGAAGCCCACCGCCGCGCTGATCACGAGCAGCACGAATGCGCCCATTTGCCGCGTCGAATAATGCTGCTCGTAGTAGAGATAGAACAGCGCCGTGATCAGGCAGAACAGCACGAACACTTCGTACAGGTTCGAGATGGGAATATGACCGACATCCGTGCCGATCAGGTACGACTCGTACCAGCGCACCATCAGCCCGGTGAAGCCCATCAGCACCGCGAACCAGGTCATGCGCGAACCGATCGCGCCGCCCGTCTGCGAGCGCGTCACGAGGCCGATCCAGTAGAACAGCGTCGCCAGCACGAACAGTGCGCTCATCCACAGGATCGCCGACTGGCTCGACAGGAAATACTTGAGGAAGAAGTTGGTGTCGGCGCGCGCGAGGTCGTGCTGATAGAGCTGGATGGAGAACAGCGCCAGCACGGCGATCATCGCGATCAGCAGTCGCACCGGTTTCCAGCGCCAGCCGAGCGTAACGAAGGTCGGCACGGCGGCCACCAGCACCGCCATGTCATACACGTCCATGTGCGCGTGATAGCGGTTCAGCGCGAAACCCGCGCCCGCGACCATGGCGAGCGCAAACAGCCAGTCGATGACGGTGAGCCTGCGGAGAAACGGGCGATCGTCGAAAGCGGCGACATCGGGAAGACCCGAAGCCGGACGATCGGTCTTGAGAGGAGCGTGGGAGGAAGACTGTGTGAGGTCCATGATCTTACCGTGTTGAAACTTCCGAGCTCGATGTCTCGGATTGCGAATGCCCGGACGCATCCGATGGCGGGGCCGCGTCAGCCGGCGCGGCGGGTTGGGCGTCGAGCGCTGCGGCAATGCGCGCGCGGGTGCGCACGAATTCCTTCTCGAAATCGAACGTGCGGCGCGCCGTGGACATCGCCATCAGCACGCTGGCGCCGCCCTGCCCCGAGTCTTTGAGCCAGAACCACAGGCGCCGTTCGCGCACGTAAAACATCGAGAAAATGCCGACTACCAGCAGAAGGCTGCCAAGATACACCAGATTTTTACCCGGCGCGCGCGTCAACTGGAATACCGAAGCTTGCACCTGCTTGAAGGTGTCCAGTTGCAGGAAGACCGGAGAACCGTACAGAAAGCTGTCGGAAAGCGCATTGATCGACGACTGTATGAATGCGCTGTTCTTCTCGTCTACCTTGGCGGCCGGTTCACCGTTCTGCTCGCGGGAGATCTGCCAGACGTCCCACATCGCGCCTTCGAGCATGCGCATCAGCAGGCCCGCGGCTTTCTCTTGTTCAGCCTTCGGCACCGATTTGTCGATGAAGCCCGCGATGCTCTGGAAACCGCCAACCATCTGCGGATTCGGAGCAGCCTTGCCGGATTCATCCGCGCCCGCAAACAGGTTCAGCACGCGAATCGCGCTTTCCTCGAGATGCTTCTGCAACTCGACATTTTCCTGCGGCACCGAACGCTGTGCGAAACGGTGCGCCGCCTCGGTGCGCGTCGCCGGATTCGCGAGCGCCGCGCGCAAGTCCATCCATTGCTTGACGGTGCCCTGCTCGTCGGCGGGAATGCGCAGGTAGCGGAACGGATCGTTCGGGCTCAGGCGCATGCCGGCAAGAAACATCTGCTGGCCGCTGACATCGACCGGCAGCATGTAGTTGCTGTACTCGCGCGCCTGGCCATCCGTGCCGCGCACCTTGTACTGCACCGACGGACCGATGTTGCGCAGGTCGGTCGGCCGGGACGTCTTCGCGCCGGAGCCCAGGCGTTCGTCGAAGGCATCGCGCAGCGTTTCCTTCTTGCCGACGCCGCGCGCGTCCGGAGCGCCGTTGCCGTCCGTCATGTTCTCGACGTTGATGGCGCGGAAATCCGTGAACTCGACCGTTTCACCCTGCGCGCCCTTGAACTGCGTGCCGATGGGCGCCGTGCCGCCGATCGTGCCCGTGAACGGCTCGGTTTTCGCGCTGCTGCCGGTCATCGGCCACGCGGTCATGTCGAGCTTCGAGCCGCCGTCCTGGAAGCTCGACTGGTAGATCGAGATGCCGTCGTAGGTGAAGGGCTTGTTCACCTCGACGCGCGCCGGGATGCGCTTGCCCGTCTTGTGATCGATCACGACGATGTCGCTCGCGAACAGCTTCGGCATGCCGGTCGAGTAGTAATCGACGATGAACTTGTTCAGCTGGATGGAGAACGGCAGGTCCTGGATGACCGAGCCTTCCGGCTGGTTCAGGATGGCCGTGCCGACATACTGCCCTTCCGGCACCCACGCGTAGCCGCGGAAGGTCGGGTTCGACGTGGACAGGCGATGTTCGGGGGGAATGTCGTTGATGACTGCGTTGCTGTTGATCGGCGACTTGTTGAACATCCACATTTGCAGGCGGATGGGCAGGTTGCTGTCGAGCAGGCCGCCGAGACAGATCACCACGATCGCGAGGTGCGCTGAAATGTAGCCGATCTTCGTCATCGCGCCGCGCTTGCCGGCGATGAGCGTGGCGCCCGTGTCGGTCTGGCGCGTGACGGTGCGGTAGCCCATCTTCGCCGCGAGGCGTTCGAGCGTGGCCGCCGTGTGCACGCGATCCGCCCGCACCGTGAATTCGCCCTTGTGATGGAACGCGCGCAGGCCGCCTTCGTGCACGCGGTCCTTCCAGCTCTTGATGTCCGCGATCATCTTCGGGCCGTTGCGGATCACGCACAGCGACACCGAGATCACGAGGAAGATCAGGATCAGCATGAACCACCATGCGCTGTACACGGTGTAGATGCTGAGGCCGCGGAAGATGTCCGCCCAGAACGGGCCGAACTGATTGACGTAGTTGGGATACGGGTCGTCCTGCGTGAGCACTGTGCCGATGATGCTTGCAATGGCCAGGATGACCAGCAAGGCGATGGCGAAGCGCATCGAACTCACGAGTTCGACGAAATGCCTGACGGCGCGGCGACTCGACTTCGACTGCATTCCCGATGTGGTGACGCTCATTCAAACTCCGGCTGGACAGCAAAAAAGGGTGGAGACGCTGACGGTCTGTCAGACCGACGTCCCACCCTTTTTCTTGTTTTCGCGCCGGTCTTCTCGGACGTGTCCGGGACCGGCTTCGTAGTATGGGCGATTCCCGTGTTGCGCGCTGGGAACCGCTGGACGCTGACTGCTGCGCGTTCAGTGGCGATCGCGTCTCGCGATCAATGCAATCCGGCGATGTAGTCCGCCACCGCCTTCATCTCCGCTTCATTCAGGCGCGAGGAGATCTGATGCATGGGCTCGCTGTTGTTGCGTTGTCCCGATGCGAACGCGTTCAACTGCGCGACCGTGTAATCGCCCCACTGCCACGACAGCCGCGGATACTGCACCGGAATGCCCATGCCCGTGGCGCCATGACACGCGGCGCAGGCCGGTACGCCCTTGTCCGCAATGCCGCCGCGATAGATCTTCTGACCCAGCGCGACGTCGTTCTTGTCGCGAGCGTAATTGGGCTTGGCCTTCTGTTGCGAGAAGTAGGCTGCGACGTTCAACATGTCCTGATCCGACAGCGCGCCTGCAATGCCTGCCATGATCGGGTTGTTACGCGCCGGCGCCTTCGCGCCCGGCTGCGTCTTGTAATCCTTCAACTGCTTGACGATGTACTCGGCGTGCTGCCCCGCGAGCTTCGGGAACGCCGCGCCGGCGCTGTTGCCGTCAGCTCCGTGACATGCCGCGCACACCTGCGTGGCGATGGCCTGCCCCCTCGTGACATCCGGCTTGGCCGGCTGCGCGGGCTCCGCCGCGTTCACTGACATCGATACCGCCAGACCACTCAAACCTGCACCGAAAGCCGCCGCTGCCCGAATCACCACCAGAGACCTGTACAGTCGGTTCATTCGCGTACCCTGTTTTTCGTCTTGTGAGAATGTGAGGTTCTGCAAAAAACGACGGCGATCAATGGTCGCCGCAAGAGTCCCGAACTCGCCGAACGATGAGGCGCCAGAACGCCTCCAGTGTGTCTCGCTCCGATCCCATGAAAGCTGTGGGTGCCGCTTGCGGCTTGGGTCTTGCGTGCCCGTGCTGATCTTCAAAAATCCGTCGTATTGTACAATAACCCGCTGCACGCAAAGACGCCAGTCGGGGCATGCCCAGTATTTGCCGGGTTCTCAAGGCTTTGGTTTTCGCAGCTTCTTCGATGGAACCCGCCCATGTCATTCCTGCTTCACCAATCCCGCTTCTTTACCACCGTCAATCATCTGCGCGATCTGCCGCCCACGCCGCAGCCTGAAATCGCGTTCGGCGGACGCTCGAACGCCGGTAAATCGACGGCCATCAACATCCTGTGCAACCAGAAGCGGCTCGCCTTCGCGAGCAAGACCCCAGGGCGCACGCAGCATATCAACTACTTCGCCATCGGGCCGCAGGCCGAGCCGGTCGCCTATCTGGTCGATCTCCCCGGCTACGGCTATGCCGAAGTGCCCGGCGCCGCGAAGGAACACTGGCAACGCCTGCTTTCCACCTATCTGCAAAGCCGCGCGCAGCTGCGCGGCATGATCCTGATGATGGACTCGCGCCGTCCGCTGACCGAGCTGGACCGCATCATGATCGACTGGTTTGCACCCACTGGAAAGCCGATCCACGCCCTGCTCACGAAATGCGACAAATTGACGCGACAGGAGATGACCAATACGCTGCGCGCCACCAAGAAGGCGTTCGGGGAGTATCGGGACGCGGGCTATCGCGGCGAGTTGAGCGTCCAGCTTTTCTCCGCGCTCAAGCGCACCGGCCTCGATGAAGCGCATGAACTGATCGAAAGCTGGCTGATGCCCGAGGAAGCGGGTGAGAACGCGCAGGACAGCACGCCTGGATGATGGAACGGGCGCACGCCCGAACATAAAAAAACCCGCCGCATGACGGCGGGTTAACAGCCTGATCGAATCTCGACAGGCGCCCGCTCAGGGAGGAGAAGCGGGGAGTCCAGCGACAAGCGCCTCGCTCGATCGGTATGATATACCATTGACCGGCAACGGTTTCAGACGTGCCCAAGTGCTTGTTTGACAAGGATTTACACGTTTTCGAAGCCGCTTTTTGGCATCCTCTGCAGATCACTCACTCGAGTCAAGACATGAGCTTCTATCCCCATCATCGCCCGCGCCGCATGCGCCGCGATGACTTCTCGCGCCGCATGATGCGCGAGAACATCCTCACCACGAACGACCTCATCTATCCCGTATTCATCGTCGAAGGCGCGAACGAGCGTCAGGCCGTGCCGTCGATGCCCGGCGTCGAACGCACATCCGTCGATCTGCTGATGAAGGTCGCGGAGCAATGCGTCGAACTGGGCGTGCCGGTGCTGTCGCTGTTTCCGGCGATCGAGCCATCGCTCAAGACGCCCGACGGCCGCGAGGCCACCAATCCCCAAGGCCTGATCCCGCGCGCCGTCCGTGAACTGAAGAAGAACTTCCCGATGCTCGGCGTGCTCACCGACGTCGCGCTGGACCCGTACACGAGCCACGGCCAGGACGGCGTGCTCGACGAAGAAGGCTATGTGAAGAACGACGAGACCAGCGAGATTCTCGTCGAGCAGGCGCGCACGCAGGCTGAGGCAGGCGTGGACATCGTGGCGCCGTCGGACATGATGGACGGCCGCATCGGCGCGATTCGCGAGATGCTCGAAAGCGATGGCCACATTCACACGCGCATCATGGCCTACGCCGCGAAGTACGCGTCGGCGTTCTATGGTCCGTTCCGCGACGCGGTGGGCTCCGCCGCGAATCTCGGCAAGAGCAACAAGATGACGTATCAGATGGATCCGGCCAACACCGACGAAGCCATGCGCGAAGTGCGCATGGACATCGAGGAAGGCGCGGACATGGTGATGGTCAAGCCGGGCATGCCGTATCTGGATATCGTGCGTCGCGTGAAAGACGAGTTCCGCTTCCCGACGTATGCGTATCAGGTGAGCGGCGAGTACGCGATGATCAAGGCCGCCGCGCAGAACGGCTGGATCGATCACGACAAGGTCATGATGGAAGCGCTGCTCGCGTTCAAGCGCGCCGGCGCCGATGGCGTGCTGACCTACTTCGCGCTCGATGCTGCGAGGATTCTGCGGGCGTCGAAGTAACGCCGTGCTGACGCGATGAAAGAAGGGCGATGCTTGATGGCATCGCCCTTCTTTTTTATCCGTTCGCCGGACCGAGCTTGTCGAGGCTCTTCAGGAACGTGTCCGCCGATTCGTAGCCCACTACACGCGCGACTTCGTTGCCTTGTGCGTCGAAGAAGATGATGCCCGGCGGCCCGAACAAGCCGAAGCGCTTGAGCAAGGTCTGATCGTCGGCGTTGTTGGCGGTCACGTCGGCCCGCAGCAGGTTGAGTTGTGCGAGGCGCGCCTGCACGCGGGCATCGGAGAAGGTCAGCTTCTCCATTTCCTTGCAGGACACGCACCAGTCGGCATAGAAATCGAGCATGGCAGGCCGCGCCGCCGCTTTCACTGCCGTATCCAGTTGCGCCGACGAACGCACGGGCGCGAAGATCGGTCCCGGCGTTTGCGCGCTCGTGGCGGCGGAAGCGTCGCCGCGCGCGGCCAGTATGGCGAGCGGGCGCAGCGGATCGGTCGAACCGGCGGCGAGGCCGACGATCAACGTCGCTGCCCAGATCGCCAACGCTGCGCCCAGGCCGCGTCCAAGCCGCTTCCAGATGCCGGACGGGACATTGCCGCCCGGTGAGAACAGTCCAAGCGCCGCCGCGGCGATCAACAGCCACAGCGCGGCCAGCAACATCTGCACGGCACCGCCGAGCACCGGCCAGACGATCCACAGCGCAGCCGCCAGCAGCACGACGCCGAAGAACACCTTCACGCCGTCCATCCAGACGCCGGCGCGCGGCAGGATCGAACCCGCGCCGAGCCCGATGACGAGCAAGGGCACGCCGAGCCCGATGCCCATCGCGAACAGCGCCGCGCCGCCGAGCAGCGCGTTGCCCGTATGCGCGATGAAGGCGAGCACGGCGAACAGCGGCGCCGTCATGCACGCGCCGACGACCAGCGCGGACAGCGCGCCCATCACGGCCACGGCTGCGAACTTGCCGCCGCTGCGCTTCTGCGACGCCTGGTTCACGCCGCTCTGCCAGCGTTCGGGCAGCGCGATGTCCATTCCGGAGATGAGCGCCAATGCAAACGCTGCGAGCAGCACACCGAACGCGCCGAGCACCCACGGATTCTGCAGCCACGCACCCAGACCCTGACCGACCAGCGCGGCCGCGATGCCGAGCACGGTATAGACGAGCGCCATGCCGATCACATACGACACCGACAGCGCGAAGCCGCGTCCCCGCGTCACGCGCGCGCCCTCGCCGACAATGATGGCCGAGAGAATCGGGATCATCGGATACGAGCACGGCAGGAGGCTCAGCACCATGCCCGCCAGGAAGTACAAGCCAACGACCGTGAAAAAGCCACCGCCCTCCAGCATCGACTGCGCATAGTCGGCGCTCGTCGCGCGTTCAAACCAGGAGGTGTGGGTGTCCGTGGACGGTACGTTGGCGGTTGCGGCCGGCTGGAGCGCATCGCCTCTCACGCGATACGTTTTCTCCATCGGCGGATAGCAGATGCCCTGGTCCGCGCATCCCTGCGAGGTCACCGCGAGCTCGAATGGCCCTTTCGCCTGCGTGACGGGAATGCGGATCGACAGCTCGCCGCGATACGTCTCGACGTCCTTGTTGAACGTCTGGTCGAAGTGGACTTTTCCAGGCGGGAGTTGCGCAGTGCCGATCGTCGCGTCGCCGCTCTTCACGGCGAACGCGAACCGCTCGCGGTACATGTAGTAGCCGTCCGCGATCTTGTAGCGCACGTCGACCTCACCGGGCTTCTCGGAAGCGCTGAACTTGAAGGCGACGGAGGGATCGAGGAAGTCGTCAGCGGCGTGAGCACCTGCCGACAGCAGCACGAACGCGGTGAGAAGCATGAACGCGGCGAGGATCCGGCGCGCGACGAAACGAGGAAGCTCAAACATGAATAGGGCGCTGCGTTTCTGCGTTGACCCATCGGCCATAATCCGGCGATGCATCGACCTGCCAGACCAGGATTTCGGGTGTTTCATAAGGATGATGGGCGCTCACGAAGCGCTGCAGTTCATCTGCCCGCGCGACGCTCGTCTTGAACAGCAACTGAACCTCGTGCGCGGTTTCCAGCGCATTCTTCCAGTGATAGTGCGAGACCACGACGCCGAGATTCGTTACGCACGCTGCGAGACGCGCCCCAAGTACTGCTTGCGCCAGCGTGTCCGCGGCGGCAGCATCGGGCAGCGTCGACAGCATCAAGACGACGGGAACGTTCACTCGGCAACTCCAGGACGGCGGCGCGGCATCTTGCGTATCGTAGCATCGGGAGGAAAGGCTCACCTCGAACGTCCGGCGCGCCGAAAAGCCGCAGCCGGGACGAACCAGCCAGGGGGAAGCAGCCGAAAAGCAAAAAGGCCAAGCTGCGAGCCTGGCCTTTTCGTGTGACTACGTGCTGCAGCGAAACTTACTCCGCTTCTTGCACGTCGTCCGCTTCTTCGACTTCCGGACGATCCATCAGCTGGACCAGTGCCATCGGTGCGTTGTCGCCGACGCGGAAACCGAACTTCAGGATGCTGAGGTAGCCGCCCGGACGGTTTGCGTAGCGCGGACCGAGGACGTCGAACAGCTTCGTGACCGAATCGCGATCGCGCAGGCGGTTGAACGCCAGGCGACGGTTCGCGAGCGACGGCTTCTTGCCCAGCGTGATGAGGGGCTCGACGACCTTGCGCAGTTCCTTGGCCTTCGGGAGCGTCGTCTTGATGACTTCGTGCTCGATGAGCGAGTTCGACATATTGCGGAGCATTGCCAGACGATGGCTGCTCGTGCGGTTCAGTTTCCGCAGACCATGCTTATGACGCATTTGAGTTCCTTAACGAGTTTAGAGCCAGCTCTTCTATTGCGCCCCGATAGATCGAATGGGGTGCACGGGCCGGTCGGACAAAAAAGCAAGACGCGGATTTTAAAGGAAAATCCGCGTCCTTGCCAGTAACGCTTGAGACTTCGTACTTACTTGTCGAGACCAGCCGGCGGCCAGTTTTCGAGCTTCATGCCGAGCGTCAGACCACGCGAAGCCAGAACTTCCTTGATTTCGTTCAGCGACTTGCGGCCCAGGTTCGGCGTCTTCAGCAGCTCGTTTTCCGTGCGCTGGATCAGGTCGCCGATGTAGTAGATGTTCTCGGCCTTCAGGCAGTTCGCCGAGCGAACCGTGAGTTCGAGGTCGTCCACCGGACGCAGCAGGATCGGATCGATCTGCGGTGCACGCGACGGCGCTTCCGCAGCCGCTTCCGTGCCTTCCAGCGCCGCGAACACCGACAGCTGATCGACCAGAATGCGCGCCGACTGGCGGATCGCTTCTTCCGGCGAGATCACGCCATTGGTTTCGATGTTCATGACGAGCTTGTCGAGGTCGGTACGCTGCTCGACACGCGCGCTTTCCACTGCGTAGCTCACGCGGCGAACCGGCGAGAACGAAGCATCCAGCACGATACGGCCGATGATCTTGGCCGTCTCTTCGCCGTAGCGGCGCACGTTGCCCGGCACATAGCCGCGACCTTTCTCGATCTTGATCTGAACGTCGAGCTTGCCGCCCTTCGACAGGTGAGCGATCACGTGCCCGGGATTGATGACCTCGCAGTCGTGCGCGAGCTCGATGTCCCCGGCCGTAACAACGCCTTCGCCTTCCTTGCGCAGCGTCACCGTGACTTCGTCGCGGTTATGCAGCTTGAAGACCACACCCTTCAGGTTCAACAGCAGGTTGACCACATCCTCTTGCACACCGTCGAGCGTCGAGTATTCGTGCACGACGCCTGCGATCGTCACTTCGGTCGGCGCGTAGCCGATCATCGACGACAGCAGCACACGCCGAAGCGCATTACCCAAGGTGTGGCCATAGCCGCGTTCGAACGGCTCCATAACCACTTTCGCGTGGTTCTCACCAAGCGATTCAACTGCAATGATCTTGGGCTTCAACAAACTGGTTTGCATAGGTTTTCCTTTTCAATACCCTCGGCTCGTTACACCGATAAGGCTGACCGGTGACAACCTGAAAATAAACAGCCGAGGCCACCTCTTGCCACGAGCAATCAGGCTCCCCGGCTGTCCATCCGTTACCGCCGCGATTAACGCGAATACAATTCGACGATCAGGCTTTCGTTGATGTCACCGGCGATGTCGCTACGCTCGGGCATCGACTTGAACGTGCCTTCGAACTTCTTTGCATCGACCGAGACCCAGCTCGCCATGCCGCCTTGCTCTGCCAGCGACAGGGCTTCGACGATACGAGCCTGCTTGCGCGACTGTTCGCGCACGGACACAACGTCGCCCGACTTCACTTGCAGCGACGGGATGTTCGCGACCTGGCCGTTCACCATGATCGACTTGTGGCTGACCAGCTGACGTGCTTCTGCGCGCGTCGAGCCGAAGCCCATGCGATACACCACGTTGTCGAGACGCGACTCAAGCAACTGCAGCAGGTTTTCGCCCGTCGGGCCCTTGCGGCGGTCGGCTTCAGCGAAGTAGCGGCGGAACTGACGTTCCAGCACGCCGTAGATACGCTTCACTTTCTGCTTTTCGCGCAACTGGGTGCCGTAGTCGGACGTACGTGCGCCCGAGGTGCGGCCGTGCTGGCCGGGCTTGCTGTCGAGCTTGCACTTGTCGGCGAGCGAACGGCGTGCGCTCTTCAGGAACAGATCGGTGCCTTCACGGCGGGAGAGCTTGGCTTTGGGACCGGTATAGCGTGCCACTTTGCATCCTTAAAATTTGATCACGCAGATGTCACTGCAACGTCCATCGGCGCTAGTCCGAACCCTTTGGGTCGAACGGTGGGCTTAGTCAAACTTCATAACGCACGAAACCCGCCGATACTCGCGCATCGACAGGAAACATGCGGTCGCGTCGTCGACTTAGATACGACGGCGCTTCGGCGGACGGCAACCGTTGTGCGGGACCGGCGTCACGTCGGAGATCGCGGTGATCTTGATGCCAAGACCATGCAACGCGCGCACCGCCGATTCACGGCCAGGACCAGGGCCCTTGATCCGCACTTCGAGGTTCTTCACGCCGTATTCCATTGCCACACGGCCTGCCGATTCGGCTGCGACCTGGGCTGCAAACGGGGTCGACTTGCGCGAACCCTTGAAGCCCTGACCACCGGAGGTTGCCCATGCAAGCGCATTACCTTGACGGTCGGTGATCGTGATAATGGTGTTGTTGAACGACGCGTGAACGTGAACCACGCCCTCGGCGACGTTCTTCTTGACCTTCTTGCGAACGCGTTGCGCCGCGGAGTTGTTCGAAGCCTTAGCCATTACGTTTTCCTGTAACTGTCAGTTCCGCTTACTTCTTCAGCGATTGCGCTGCACGACGCGGACCCTTGCGGGTACGGGCATTCGTGCGCGTACGCTGGCCACGCAGGGGCAGACCCTTGCGATGGCGCATGCCGCGGTAGCAACCCAAGTCCATCAGGCGCTTGATGTTCATCGTCACTTCACGGCGGAGGTCGCCTTCGACGATGAACTTGCCCACTTCGTCACGCAGCTTTTCGAGGTCTGCGTCAGTGAGGTCCTTGACCTTCTTCGAAAATTCAACACCAGCGGCGGTGCAGATGCCGCGCGAACGCGTGCGACCGATGCCGAAGATTGCCGTCAGGCCGATCTCGGTATGCTGGTGATTCGGGATGTTAACCCCTGCGATACGAGCCATTGTTTTTCCTCAAACAAAAAGCGCAAGCAAAAGCGCGGCGTTCAGCCTTGACGCTGTTTGTGGCGCGGATCAGAGCTGCAAATCACGCGCACAACGCCCTTGCGCTTGATGATCTTGCAATTGCGGCAAATGCGCTTAACCGATGCCATCACTTTCATGATATTACCCTTTTTTCAAATCACTTCGCCCGGAACACGATCCGCGCACGAGACAGATCGTAAGGCGTCAATTCAACCGTAACCTTGTCGCCCGGCAGGATGCGGATGTAGTGCATCCGCATCTTTCCGGAAATATGACCCAGGACGACATGGCCATTTTCCAATTTCACCCGGAAAGTAGCGTTGGGAAGGTTTTCGATGACCTCACCCTGCATCTGGATAACATCGTCTTTGGCCATGGTCCTAATCAACGCATCGGGACGTTGCCACCCTTGAAGTTGGCCTTCTTGAGCAGCGATTCATATTGTTGCGACATAACGTACGACTGCACCTGAGCCATGAAGTCCATCGTGACGACGACAATGATCAGCAGCGACGTTCCACCAAAATAAAACGGCACGTTCCAGCGCAACACCAGAAACTCAGGCAGCAGGCACACGAATACGATGTAGATCGCCCCCGCCAGCGTCAGACGCGTGAGGATGCGGTCGATATATCGTGCAGTCTGATCGCCCGGACGGATACCCGGAACGAAAGCACCGCTCTTCTTCAAGTTGTCGGCGGTCTCCCGGCTGTTGAACACCAGTGCGGTGTAGAAGAAGCAGAAGAAGACGATCGCCAACGCATACAGCAGCACGTACACAGGCTGACCAGGCTTCAGGGCCTCGGCCACGTTGTGCAGCGTGTTCGCGAACCAGTTGGTGCGCGAACCCGAACTGAACCAGTTCAGGATGGTTGCCGGGAAGAGGATGATCGACGACGCGAAGATCGGCGGAATCACACCCGACATGTTCAACTTCAGCGGCAGATGAGACGACTGTCCGCCGTAAATCTTGTTACCGACCTGGCGCTTCGCATAGTTCACGAGGATCTTGCGCTGACCGCGTTCAATGAACACGACCAGATACGTGACCGCCGCGATCAGCACGACGATGATGATCGCCGAGATGATGCTCATCGAACCGGTGCGAACCAGCTCGAACAAACCACCGATTGCGTTCGGGAAACCCGCCGCGATACCGCCGAAGATGATGATCGAAATGCCGTTGCCAAGACCGCGTTCCGTGATCTGCTCACCGAGCCACATCAGGAACATCGTGCCCGTCACCAGCGTAACGACCGTCGTCAACCTGAACACCATGCCGGGGTCGAGTACCAGGCCGGGCTGATTTTCCAGCGCAACCGCGATACCGAACGCCTGGAAGGTCGCGAGCACCACGGTGAAGATCCGCGTGTATTGCGTGATCTTCCGTTGCCCCGCCTGCCCTTCCTTCTTCAGCGCCTCCATCTGCGGCGACACGATCGACAGCAACTGCATGATGATCGACGACGAGATGTAGGGCATGATGCCCAACGCAAAGATCGTGAACCGTGAAAGCGCGCCACCCGAAAACATGTTGAACATGCCAAGGATGCCGCCTGACTGGCTTTGGAACAGCTTCGCCAGTTGGTCCGGATCGATGCCGGGAACCGGAATATGCGCACCAATGCGGTAGACGATCAACGCCAGCAGCAGGAACACTGCCCGCCGGCGCAAATCGCCAAATTTCGCCGCGCTTCGACCGGTTTTTGCGAGACTCGGGCTGTTAGCCAAGAACCTTCTCCGATGCTAGTGCTAGTAACGGCGAAAGCGCGTTACTCGGCGAACGAGCCGCCAGCGGCTTCGATTGCAGCGCGGGCGCCCTTCGTTGCCGTCAGGCCCTTCACCGTAACCTTGCGGGTGATCTCGCCGGTCTTGATGATCTTCGCGCTCTTGATGAGCTCGCCGACCAGACCTGCTTGCTTCAGCGCCAGAAGATCGATTTCGTCGACCGGCAGCTTTTCGAGATCGGCCAGGCGCACTTCACCAACGAATTCCTTCGTCAGCGACGTGAAGCCGCGCTTCGGCAGACGGCGCTGCAGAGGCATCTGACCGCCTTCGAAGCCGACCTTGTGAAAGCCGCCCGAACGCGATTTCTGACCCTTGTGGCCGCGACCTGCAGTCTTGCCCAGGCCCGAACCGATGCCGCGACCGACGCGACGCTTTGCGTGCTTCGCGCCTTCTGCCGGCTTCAGGTTATTCAATTCCATGTTCAACTCCTTGGATCCGTAGGTCGCGCTCAGGCGATGACCTTAACGAGGTACGAGACCTTGTTGATCATCCCGCGCACTGCCGGCGTGTCCTGCAACTCGGAAACCGAGTTCAGGCGACGCAGGCCGAGGCCACGCACCGTAGCACGGTGCGTTTCGCGGGTCCCGATCAGGCTCTTCACGAGCTGAACCTTGACAGTTTTTTCAGACATGGTGACCACCTTAGCCCAGAATGTCTTCGACGGACTTACCACGCTTCGCCGCGATATCAGCCGGCGTCGACTGCTTGCGCAGACCGTCCAGCGTGGCACGAACGAGGTTGTACGGGTTCGTCGAACCGTGGCTCTTGGCCACGACGTTTTGCACGCCCATCACGTCGAACACGGCGCGCATCGGGCCGCCGGCGATCACGCCAGTACCATCCTTCGCCGGAGCGAGGAGGACTGCCGAGGCGCCATGCTTGCCGTGCACTTCGTGTTGCAGCGTGCCGTTCTTCAGGGGCACCTTGAACATGTTGCGGCGGGCTTGTTCCATTGCCTTCTGAACGGCAACCGGCACTTCCTTTGCCTTGCCCTTGCCCATGCCGACGCGGCCATCACCGTCGCCAACCACGGTCAGTGCGGCGAAGCCGAGAATCCGGCCACCCTTCACGACCTTGGTCACGCGGTTGACCGAAATCATCTTTTCGCGCAGGCCGTCGTCGCGTTCGTCAGCCTGAACTTTCGCTTGCATCTTTGCCATGACGAATTCTTCCCTTAGAACTTGAGCCCGGCTTCACGCGCCGCATCAGCCAGCGCCTTCACGCGGCCGTGGTAGCGGAAACCCGAGCGGTCAAAGGCGACGGATTCGATGCCGGCTGCCTTGGCCTTTTCGGCGATACGCTTGCCGATCAGGGTCGCGGCGTTGACGTTGCCGCCCTTGCCCGACTTGTCGGCCAGTTCGGCACGCACTTCAGCTTCCAGCGTCGAGGCGCTTGCCACGACCTTCGTGCCGCATGCCGAGAACACTTGCGCGTAGATATGCGTATTCGTGCGATGCACGGCCAGACGCGGAACCTGCAGCTCAGCGATCTTGATACGCGTCTGACGAGCGCGGCGCAGGCGAGATTGAGTCTTATCCATGATTGCGCACCCTTACTTCTTCTTCGTTTCTTTGAGGATCACGACCTCGTCGGAATAGCGCACGCCCTTGCCCTTGTAAGGCTCCGGCGGACGATAGCCGCGCACTTCCGCCGCGGTCTGTCCGACTTTCTGCTTGTCGATCCCCTTGATCACGATTTCGGTCTGCGACGGGGTTTCAGCCTTGATGCCTTCCGGCATCTGGTGCACCACGGGGTGCGAGAAACCCAGCGACAGGTTCAGCTTGTCGCCTTGCGCTTGCGCACGATAACCAACGCCAACCAGCGTCAGCTTGCGCTCGAAACCCTTGGTGACGCCCTGCACCATGTTCGCCACCAGGGCGCGCATCGTGCCGGACATCGCGTTTGCTTCGCGGCTTTCATCCGTCGGAGCGAGTTGCAGCGTGCCGTTCTCGTTAGTCAGGCTCACCAGCTTGTTGGCCGGCTGCGAGATCGTACCGAGCGGGCCCTTGACGGTGATGACGTCGCCCTTGACGGCCACTTCGGTGCCTTGCGGCAGCGCGATCGGGCTCTTACCTACTCGAGACATGTTTCTTCTCCTTAGGCGTTAAGCGACGTAGCAGATGACTTCGCCGCCGACGCCGTTCTGGCGCGCCTTGCGGTCGGTCATCACACCCTTCGGCGTCGACACGATTGCAACGCCGAGGCCGTTCATGACCTGCGGAATATCGTTGCGACCGCGGTACACGCGCAGGCCAGGCTTCGAAACGCGCTCGAGGCGTTCGATGACCGGACGGCCGGCGTAGTACTTCAACGCGATATTCAACTCGATCTTCGCGCCTTCAGCCTTCACCGCGAAATCGTCGATATAACCTTCGTCCTTCAAAACCTGCGCAATCGCAACCTTGACTTTCGACGAGGGCATAGTCACCGAAACCTTCTCGACCATCTGCGCATTGCGGATGCGAGTCAGCATATCGGCGATAGGATCACTCATGCTCATTTATGTTTCTCCTATTACCAGCTCGCCTTGGTGAGGCCAGGGATTTCGCCGCGGAAAGCGATTTCACGAATCTTGCCGCGTGCGAGTCCGAACTTGCGGAACGTGCCACGCGGACGACCCGTGATCGCGCAGCGGTTACGCTTGCGAGTGGGGTTCGAGTTACGCGGCAGTTGTTGCAGCGCCAGACGCGCGAGGTAACGCTCTTCGTCCGACTTGCTTGCGTCGTCGATCACAGCCTTCAGCTCAGCACGCTTCGGAGCGTACTTGGCTGCCAGGCGCGCGCGCTTCTTTTCACGTTCGATCAGTGCCAGTTTAGCCACGGTAACCTCAGTTTCTGAACGGGAACTTGAAGCCGGCGAGCAGCGCCTTTGCTTCATCGTCAGTCTTCGCGGTAGTCGTGATGCTGATGTTCAGCCCACGCAGCGCGTCGATCTTGTCGTAGTCGATTTCGGGGAAAATGATCTGCTCTTTCACACCGATGTTGTAGTTGCCACGACCGTCGAATGCACGGCCCGACACGCCACGGAAGTCGCGCACACGGGGGAGCGCAACGGTCACGAAACGGTCGAGGAATTCGTACATCGCTTGGCCGCGCAGCGTGACCATCGCGCCGATCGGGTAGCCCTGACGAATCTTGAAGCCTGCGATTGCCTTGCGCGCCTTCGTGATGACCGGCTTCTGGCCGGCGATCTTCGTCAGGTCGCCCACGGCGTTTTCGATGATCTTCTTGTCAGCGACGGCTTCGCCAAGGCCCATGTTCAGGGTGATCTTGGTGATGCGCGGCACTTCCATGATGGACTTGTAGCCGAACTTTTCCACCAGTTGCGGCACAACCTTTTCTTTGTAAATCTCTTGCAGACGAGCCATTTTTTAACTCCGCGTCAGGCGTTGAGCGTGGCGCCGGTCGACTTCAAGAAGCGAACCTTCTTGCCGTCTTCGACCTTGATGCCTACGCGTGACGCCTTGCCATTCGCGTCGATCAAAGCGACGTTCGAAATATGCAGCGGCATCGACTTGGCTTCCACGCCGCCTGTCGTTCCCTTCATCGGGTTCGGCTTCACGTGCTTCTTGACGAGGTTGATGCCCTCGACGGTGACACGGTCTTCCGCAACGACGAGCACGGTACCGCGCTTGCCCTTGTCTTTGCCGGCCGTGACGATGACTTCGTCACCCTTGCGAATCTTGTTCATCGCGACTCCTTACAGCACTTCCGGCGCGAGCGAAACGATCTTCATGAATCGTTCGCTACGCAGTTCACGCGTAACCGGCCCGAAAATACGCGTGCCGATCGGCTCGAGCTTCGTGTTCAGCAGAACGGCGGCGTTGCCGTCGAACTTGATGAGCGAGCCATCCTGGCGACGCACGCCCTTGGCCGTACGAACGACCACAGCGTTGTAGATTTCGCCCTTTTTCACGCGTCCGCGCGGCGTCGCTTCCTTGACGGTCACCTTGATGATGTCGCCAATGCTTGCGTAACGACGCTTCGAGCCGCCGAGCACCTTGATGCACATGACTTCACGCGCACCCGTGTTGTCGGCCACTTCAAGCCGAGTTTCGGTCTGGATCATGGTTTATCTTTCCCAACTTAATCCGATTGCACCACCATGGCGCAGCCGGTCAGTCTTGGTCCCGTCAGCCAAATGGCTGCTTGGGTTAGAACAGGCAGCAACGGCAGACGAAACCCGCCATCGCAATCCGGTGAATCTGTCGACTCAGGCTGGCGCCCAAGCCGGCTTCCCCCACCAATTTCGCCCGCGACGGGGCTCCCACAAAGAGGGAAGACCGAGATTATAACAAACAATCTCGGTCTTGCAAGCGAAACTTACTGCGATACAACTACTTACAGCATCGCCGAGAATCGGCTTCAGATCACGCGAGCGGCTTCAACCAGCTTCGACACAACCCAGGCCTTCGTCTTCGAAATCGGACGGGTTTCCTGGATTTCGACGAGATCGCCTTCGTTGTACGTGTTCGCGTCATCATGCGCGTGGTACTTCTTGGAGCGCACGACGTACTTGCCGTAGATCGGATGCTTCACGCGGTGCTCGACCAGCACGGTGACCGTCTTGTCCATCTTGTTGCTGACGACCTTGCCGACCAGAGTCCGCTTGAGCGAGGTTTTTACGCTTTCGTTCATTTCTGGTTCGCCTTCTCAGTCATGACGGTGCGCACACGCGCGATGTCGCGACGGACCTTCTTCAGCTGGCTCGTGTTGGTGAGCTGCTGGGTCGCGAGTTGCATGCGCAGGCCGAATTGCGCCTTCAGCAGGTCCGACAGCTCTTTGTTGAGCGCGGCCTGGTCTTTCTGGTGAAGTTCAGATGCCTTCATCATTTACTCCTTAGGCGCCGAGCTGACGCACGACGAAGTACGTCTTCAGCGGCAGCTTGGCTGCAGCCAGACGGAACGCTTCGCGCGCCAGTTCTTCGGTGACACCGTCCATTTCGTACAGCATCTTGCCCGGTTGAATTTCAGCGACGTAGTACTCCGGGTTACCCTTACCGTTACCCATACGCACTTCGGCCGGCTTTTGCGAAATCGGCTTGTCCGGGAAAATACGGATCCAGATCCGGCCACCACGCTTGATGTGACGCGTCATCGCACGACGCGCGGCTTCGATCTGACGGGCGGTCAAACGGCCGCGACCGATAGCCTTCAGGCCGAATTCACCAAACGACACCGCGTTGCCGCGCGTCGCCTTGCCGGTGTTACGACCCTTCTGCTCTTTGCGATACTTTCTGCGTTTCGGTTGCAGCATCGTTATTCTCCAGTCTTCGCGTCACCGCCAGCGCGACGGGGTGCACCGCGACGCGCGCCAGCCGGAGCACCTTCACCGTCACGGCGCGGACGGCGATCGCCACCCGGACGTGCGTTGCGGCGCGGACGCTTTTCTTCCGCCACTTCTTCCACGACCGGCGCTTCGTTGCGGCCCAGGGTGTCGCCCTTGTAGACCCACACCTTCACGCCGATGATGCCGTACGTGGTCTTCGCTTCCGACGTTGCGTAGTCGATATCCGCACGCAGCGTATGGAGGGGCACGCGACCTTCGCGATACCACTCGGTACGAGCGATTTCGATACCGTTCAGACGACCCGCGCTCATGATCTTGATGCCCTGGGCACCGAGACGCATCGCGTTCTGCATCGCGCGCTTCATCGCGCGGCGGAACATGATCCGGCGCTCGAGCTGTTGCGTGATCGAATCAGCGATGAGCTGAGCATCCGTTTCCGGCTTGCGGATTTCTTCGATGTTGACGTGAACCGGAACGCCCATGCGCTTTTGCAGCTCGGACTTCAGCAGTTCGATGTCTTCACCCTTCTTGCCAATGACGACGCCCGGACGCGAGCTGTAAATCGTGATGCGCGCGTTCTTCGCCGGACGCTCGATGACGACGCGGCCGACCGAAGCGTTCTTCAGCTTCTTCTTCAGATATTCACGAACACCGATGTCTTCCTGCAACATCGCCGCGAAATTGTTGTTGTTCGCGTACCAGCGCGAAGCCCAATTGCGGCTGACGGCCAAACGGAAGCCAGTCGGATGAATTTTCTGTCCCATCGTATGGCTCCTTAATTCCCGACCGTCACAGTGATGTGACAGGATTGCTTCTCGATGCGGTTACCGCGACCCTTAGCGCGTGCGGTGAAACGCTTCAGCGAAGCAGCCTTGTCGACGTAGATGCTCGTGATCTTGAGCTCGTCGATATCGGCGCCTTCGTTGTGTTCCGCATTCGCGATCGCAGACAGCACGACCTTCTTGACGATACCCGCCGCCTTCTTCGGCGAGAACGTCAGAACGTTCAGCGCCTTGTCGACCGGCAGACCACGGATCTGGTCAGCCACAAGGCGCGTTTTCTGCGCCGAGATGCGGGCACCGCGATGAATTGCCTTCACTTCCATCTTGATAGCCCCTTATTTCTTGGCCTTCTTGTCGGCTGCGTGACCCTTGAACGTACGGGTCAGTGCGAACTCGCCAAGCTTGTGGCCGACCATGTTTTCCGTGACATACACCGGAACGTGTTGACGGCCGTTGTGAACAGCGATCGTCAGACCGATGAAGTCCGGCAGAATCGTCGAACGACGCGACCAGGTCTTGATCGGCTTCTTGTCACGCGTCGATGCAGCCGACTCAACCTTCTTCAGCAAATGAGCGTCGCAGAACGGACCTTTTTTAGCAGAACGTGTCATTGCCTACTCCTTAACGCTTGTGACGGCGCTGGACGATCATCGTCGTCGTGCGCTTGTTGCTACGGGTGCGATAGCCCTTCGTCGGCGTACCCCACGGGCTCACCGGATCGCGACCTGCAGCCGTCTTGCCTTCACCACCGCCGTGCGGGTGATCGACCGGGTTCATTGCAACGCCGCGCACCGTCGGACGGATACCGCGCCAGCGGTTCGCGCCTGCCTTGCCGATCTGGCGGAGGCTGTGCTCTTCGTTGCCCACTTCACCGATCGTCGCGCGGCACTCGACGTGCACGCGGCGGATTTCGCCCGAGCGCAGACGCACTTGTGCGTACACGCCTTCACGAGCCAGCAGCATGGCCGACGTACCAGCCGAACGCGCCATCTGCGCGCCCTTGCCCGGCAGCATCTCGATGCAGTGGATCGTCGTACCGACCGGGATGTTGCGGATCGGCAGGGTGTTACCCGCGCGGATCGGCGCTTCCGAACCGGACATCAGCTGCGTGCCGACCGTCACGCCCTTCGGCGCGATGATGTAACGGCGCTCGCCGTCTGCGTACAGAACCAGCGCGATGTTCGCGCTACGGTTCGGGTCGTACTCGAGACGCTCGACCTTCGCTGCGATGCCGTCCTTGTTGCGACGGAAATCGACGATACGGTAATGCTGCTTGTGACCACCGCCCTGGTGACGCGTGGTGATACGGCCGTTGTTGTTACGGCCCGCCGACTTGGATTGCGTGTCGAGCAGCGCTGCGTGCGGCTTGCCCTTGTGCAGATCCTTGTTGACGATCTTGACCATCGCACGGCGACCCGGCGAGGTCGGCTTAACTTTCACGATTGCCATGATTACTTGGCCTCCGCTTCAAAGTTGATTTCCTGGCCGGGCTTCAGGCAGACGTACGCCTTCTTCACGTCCTTGCGCTTGCCGTTGAAGCGGCCAAAGCGCTTTGCCTTGCCCTTCGTGACGAGCACGTTGACGGAATTGACTTCGACCTTGAACAGCAGCTCGACAGCAGCCTTGACTTCCTGCTTCGTGGCGTCCGGTGCGACTTCGAACACGACTTGTTCGTTCTTGTCGGCAACCAGCGTCGCCTTTTCGGAGATCACCGGCGCGAGCAGAACTTGCATCAAACGATGATCGTTTTTGCGAACTTCGCTCATGACAGCAACTCCTCGATCTGAGCGACCGCAGCCTTCGTGATCAGGATCTTCTTGAAGTAGATCAGCGAGAGCGGGTCGGCGTAACGCGGCTCGACAACGGCCACATGGGCCAGGTTGCGCGACGCGAGGTACAGGTTCTCGTCGACCGTATCGGTGATGACCAACACGGAATCGAGACCCATGGCCTTGAATTTTTCGGCCAGCAGCTTGGTCTTCGGGGCTTCGAGCGTCAGCTCTTCAACCACCGAGATACGGCCTTCGCGAGCCAACTGCGAGAAGATCGAGCGCAGACCTGCGCGATGCATCTTCTTGTTGACCTTGTGCGAGAAATTCTCTTCCGGCGAATTCGGGAAGATACGGCCACCGCCGCGCCACAACGGGCTCGACGACATACCGGCACGAGCGCGGCCCGTACCCTTCTGACGCCACGGCTTCTTGGTGGTGTGCTTGACCTGCTCGCGATCCTTCTGCGCGCGGTTGCCGCTGCGTGCATTCGCCTGATAGGCGATGACGACCTGGTGAATCAGGGCTTCGTTGTAATCGCGACCGAACACGACGTCCGATGCGTTCACGCCAGCGCCTTCCTGACCATTGGCATTCAGGAGCTTAAGTTCCATTATTTCGCTCCTTTCACAGCACGCGTCTTGACGGCCGGGGTCACGAAGACCTTGCCGCCCTTCGCACCCGGAACAGCGCCGCGGACGAGCAGCAGGCTGCGCTCGGCGTCGATGCGGGCGATTTCGAGATTCTGGACCGTGACGGTCTCGTCACCGAGGTGACCCGTCATGCGCTTGCCCGGGAACACACGACCCGGATCCTGCGCCATACCGATCGAACCCGGAACGTTGTGCGAACGCGAGTTACCGTGCGATGCACGGCCCGATGCGAAGTTGTAGCGCTTGATCGTGCCGGCGTAGCCCTTACCGATCGACGTGCCTTGCACATCAACCTTCTGGCCGACTTCGAAGATATCCGCTGCGATAACAGCGCCATTCGACAGTTCACCTGCCTTGGCTGCATCGACGGGGAATTCCTTGAGGATTTCACCGGCTTGAACGCCGGCTTTGGCGAGGTGACCCGCCAACGGCTTCGTCACGCGCGATGCGCGGCGAGTACCGAATGCAACCTGAACGGCGGTATAACCATCCGTTTCAACGGTCTTGATCTGCGTCACGCGGTTGTCCGACACGTCTAGCACGGTGACGGGGATCGAGTCCCCCTCAGGCGTGAAGATACGGGTCATACCAACCTTGCGACCTACGAGTCCAAGGCTCATCGTTTTCTCCATTCCCAACTGCGATTGGTCGGGGCTGATTTACAAGTGCCGCCTGCGTCACGGAAGACTGGAGCGGCTTTACAAACGCATTTTTCGTGCGGATAGGCGCGAAAAGCCTCGGAGTATAACAAGGCTTTTCGATTCCCGCAAGCAATTCAAAGACTTAGCTCCGTCACGGCGGCTGCTTGCCGCGATCGGAGTTTTTTGAGACTTACTGCAGCTTGATTTCGACGTCGACGCCGGCCGGCAGGTCGAGCTTCATCAGCGCGTCGACGGTCTTGTCCGTCGGATCGACGATGTCCATCAGGCGCTGGTGCGTACGGATTTCGAGCTGGTCGCGCGACGTCTTGTTGACGTGCGGCGAACGCAGGATGTCAAAACGCTGAATGCGCGTCGGCAGCGGCACCGGGCCACGGACGATTGCGCCAGTCCGCTTCGCCGTATCGACGATTTCGGCTGCCGATTGATCGATCAGACGATAGTCGAAAGCCTTCAGACGGATGCGGATTTTTTGGTTCTGCATGACAATTCCTTGGAAAGAGCGAGGCGGTCTTGCACCGCCGATTGGCAAAAGAGCGTAGAACCGGACACACGTGGAGGACGCGCATCCGGTCCCGGTCTGTTACTGCTTTACTACGAGTTCAAATCAGGCAAGCTCGCAAGCAAGCCCGACATATTACTCGATAATCTTCGCCACGACACCGGCGCCGACAGTACGACCGCCTTCACGGATAGCGAAACGCAGACCTTCTTCCATGGCGATCGGGGCGATCAGCTTGACCGTGATCGACACGTTGTCGCCCGGCATCACCATTTCCTTGTCCTTCGGCAGCTCGATCGAGCCCGTCACGTCCGTCGTACGGAAGTAGAACTGCGGACGGTAGTTGTTGAAGAACGGCGTGTGGCGGCCGCCTTCGTCCTTGCTCAGCACGTACACTTCAGCCGTGAAGTGCGTGTGCGGCGTGATCGAACCCGGCTTGGCCAGAACCTGGCCACGCTCCACGTCTTCACGCTTCGTGCCGCGCAGCAGGATACCGACGTTGTCGCCTGCCTGACCCTGGTCGAGCAGCTTGCGGAACATTTCCACGCCCGTGCAGGTCGTCTTCACCGTCGTCTTGATACCGACGATTTCGATTTCCTCGCCAACCTTCACCACGCCACGCTCGATACGGCCCGTCACCACCGTGCCGCGACCCGAGATCGAGAACACGTCTTCCACCGGCATCAGGAACGAACCGTCAACTGCGCGTTCCGGCGTCGGGATGTACGTGTCCAGCGCGTCGGCCAGGCTCATGATCGCCACTTCGCCCAGCTCGCCCGTGTCGCCTTCCAGCGCCAGCTTGGCCGAACCCTTCACGATCGGCGTGTCGTCGCCCGGGAAGTCGTACTTCGAGAGAAGCTCGCGCACTTCCATTTCGACCAGCTCGAGCAGCTCGGCGTCGTCGACCATGTCGCACTTGTTCAGGAACACGATGATGTACGGCACGCCGACCTGACGGGCCAGCAGGATGTGCTCGCGCGTTTGCGGCATCGGGCCGTCAGCGGCCGAGCACACCAGAATTGCGCCGTCCATCTGCGCGGCGCCCGTGATCATGTTCTTCACGTAGTCGGCGTGGCCCGGGCAGTCGACGTGTGCGTAGTGGCGGTTAGCCGTTTCGTACTCGACGTGCGCGGTGTTGATCGTGATGCCGCGCGCCTTTTCTTCCGGTGCCGCGTCGATCTGGTCGTATGCCTTCGCTTCGCCGCCGAACTTCTTGGTCAGCACCGTGGTGATCGCTGCCGTCAGCGTGGTCTTGCCGTGGTCAACGTGACCGATCGTACCGACGTTCACGTGCGGCTTGGTCCGCTCGAATTTACCTTTTGCCATGATTACCTTCTTTCAGAGATTGTTTGTCGGTTAGAGCTTGTGGCTTGCGCCGAATGACTTGCGGGTATTACTTACCCTTGGCGTTGATGATCGCTTCGGCGACGTTACGCGGAGCTTCAGCATAGTGCTTGAACTCCATCGTGTACGTTGCACGGCCTTGCGTCAGCGAACGCAGCGAAGTGGAGTAGCCGAACATTTCCGACAGCGGCACTTCGGCGCGAACGATCTTGCCGCCGCCAATCATGTCTTCCATACCCTGGACGATACCGCGACGGCCCGACAGGTCGCCCATCACGTTGCCCATGTAGTCTTCCGGCGTTTCGACTTCGACGGCCATCATCGGTTCGAGAATGACCGGGCTTGCCTTGCGCATCGCTTCCTTGAAGGCCATCGAGCCGGCCATGCGGAACGCGTTTTCGTTCGAGTCCACGTCGTGGTACGAACCGAACGTCAGGTGCACCTTCACGTCCACGACCGGGAAGCCAGCCAGCACGCCCGACTTCAGCGTTTCCTGGATACCCTTGTCCACGGCCGGGATGTATTCGCGCGGAATCACGCCGCCCTTGATCTCGTCCAGGAACTCGTAGCCCTTGCCCTGCTCGTTCGGCTCGAGCGTGATGACCGCGTGACCGTACTGGCCGCGACCACCCGACTGCTTGACGAACTTGCCGTCGACGTCTTCGGCCTTGCTGCGGATCGTTTCGCGGTAAGCCACCTGCGGCTTGCCGACGGTCGCTTCCACGCCGAATTCACGACGCATGCGGTCGACCAGAATTTCGAGGTGGAGCTCGCCCATGCCCGAAATGATGGTCTGGCCCGATTCCTCGTCCGTCTGAACGCGGAACGACGGATCTTCCTGTGCCAGGCGGTTCAGCGCCAGACCCATTTTTTCCTGGTCGGGCTTCGTCTTCGGCTCGACGGCCTGGGAGATCACCGGCTCCGGGAAAATCATGCGTTCGAGCACGATGGGGTGCTGCGGATCGCACAGCGTGTCGCCCGTGGTCGCTTCCTTCAGGCCGACGGCCGCCGCGATGTCGCCCGCGCGCACTTCCTTGATTTCTTCGCGCTGGTTCGCGTGCATCTGCAGAATACGGCCAAGGCGTTCCTTCTTGTCCTTGGTCGCGTTCAGCACGGTGTCACCCGAGTTCACGATGCCCGAATACACGCGGAAGAAGATCAGCTGACCGACGAACGGGTCCGTCATGATCTTGAACGCGAGTGCCGAGAACTTCTCGTCGTCGGCTGCACGGCGCTCTGCCTTCTCGCCGCTTTCGAGTTCGCCCGTGACCGGGGGAATGTCCACCGGCGACGGCAGGAAGTCGATCACGGCGTCCAGCATGCGCTGCACGCCCTTGTTCTTGAACGCGGTGCCGCACAGCATCGGCTGGATTTCGCACGCGATGGTCCGGTCGCGGATTGCCTTGACGATTTCCGCCTCGCTCAGCTCTTCGCCGCCGAGATACTTTTCCATCAGTTCTTCGGTGGCTTCGGCAGCCGACTCGATCATCTTCTCGCGCCACTCGTTGCACGTGTCGACGAGTTCAGCCGGGATGTCGACGTAGTCGAACTTCGTGCCTTGGGACGCTTCGTCCCAAATGATCGCCTTCATCTTGATCAGGTCGACCACGCCCGTGAACGTGTCTTCCGCGCCGATCGGCACGACGACGGGAACCGGGTTCGCCTTCAGGCGGGTCTTCAGCTGGTCATAGACCTTGAAGAAGTTCGCGCCGGTACGGTCCATCTTGTTGACGAACGCGAGACGGGGAACCTTGTACTTGTTCGCCTGGCGCCACACGGTTTCCGACTGCGGCTGCACGCCGCCCACTGCGCAGTAGACCATGCACGCGCCGTCGAGGACGCGCATCGAGCGTTCCACTTCGATCGTGAAGTCGACGTGACCCGGGGTGTCGATGATGTTGATACGGTGCTCGGGATAGTTGCCGCCCATGCCCTTCCAGAAGGCGGTGGTGGCAGCGGACGTGATCGTGATGCCGCGTTCCTGCTCCTGCTCCATCCAGTCCATCGTTGCAGCGCCGTCGTGAACTTCACCAATCTTGTGGTTCACGCCCGTGTAGAACAGGATGCGCTCGGTCGTCGTCGTTTTGCCGGCGTCGATGTGAGCGCTAATACCGATATTGCGGTAGCGCTCGATAGGTGTCTTGCGAGCCACTTTGGATCCTTTTTCGGGTCGACGCGACGGCCAATTGCCGACCGCGTCCTAAGACAAACGGGCGAGGCGCCTGGAATAGCGCACCCGCCCTGATTTTCCGTTATGCCCTGGAGCGGGAGCTTAGAAACGGAAGTGCGAGAATGCCTTGTTGGCCTCTGCCATGCGGTGAACTTCGTCGCGCTTCTTCATTGCGCCGCCACGGCCTTCGGCCGCTTCCGAGAGTTCGCCTGCAAGACGCAGGGCCATCGACTTTTCGCTGCGCTTCTTCGCGGCTTCACGCAACCAACGCATCGCCAATGCCATACGACGCGAGGGACGCACTTCGACCGGAACCTGATAGTTGGCACCACCAACGCGACGGCTCTTCACTTCGACCACCGGCTTCACGTTGTTGAGCGCAACCGTGAACACTTCCAGCGGGTCCTTGCCACCCTTGGTCTGGATCTGTTCAAAAGCGCCGTACACGATACGCTCGGCAACCGACTTCTTGCCGGAGAGCATCAGCACGTTCATGAACTTGGCTACATCTACGTTGCCGAACTTCGGATCCGGCAACACTTCCCGCTTGGGGACTTCGCGACGACGCGGCATGATTCTTCCTTTACTTTTTCAGTTGGAGCAGTTCCCCGCTCCGCGGCCACCAACAAACCCGATCCATCTCTTCGACTAAACCAGCTTGGCCGGGTGACCACTTACTCGACAGCACCGGCATCTCCGGCACCACCGCCTTAACCGCCTTGCGGCGACCTGATTGTCCTGCAGCAGACCAGCGGCTTACTTGCCGGCCTTGGCACGCTTCGCGCCGTACTTCGAGCGAGCTTGCTTACGATCCTTGACGCCCTGGGTATCCAGCGAGCCGCGAACCATGTGGTAGCGCACACCCGGCAAGTCCTTCACACGGCCGCCGCGAATCAGCACGACCGAGTGCTCTTGCAGGTTGTGGCCTTCACCGCCGATGTACGAGATAACTTCGAAACCGTTCGTCAGACGAACCTTGGCAACTTTACGAAGTGCCGAGTTCGGCTTCTTCGGCGTGGTGGTGTACACGCGGGTGCACACGCCACGACGTTGCGGGCAGTCCTGCAGGGCCGGCGACTTGCTCTTCGTCGTTTCCGACGCGCGGCCTTTGCGAACCAGTTGATTGATGGTTGGCATTGTTTAATCCTAGAAATGAACAGAATCAGCGCAATTCGGGTCGGGCAAAGCGAACAAATTGCGCATTTTGTGCTCCCGCCGATGGTTTTCACTCCCAACGCACGTTCAGCAAGCGCAGTCGAGAAATTCCAAAAACGAGAACCAAGCATGATATTCCGAAAATCACAATCGGGTCAATACGTTGCACCGAAATCAGGGGGCTTTCAGAGAAGGGGACTCAAGCAGAGCCGACCACATTGAGCAGTTCGTCGCCGAAGCGCTCCAGCTTGCGAACGCCGATGCCGGGAATATGCCGAAGATCGTCGATCGTATCGGGGTCGCTGCGAGCGATTTCCGCCAGCGTGGCGTCATGAAAAATGACATAGGCCGGCACGCCGTCGCTCTTGGCCGTCTCGGCCCGCCAGGCCCGCAGACGCTCCCAGCGCGTCTTCTCGCGCGGCGACATGCCGGCCGTGGGATCGGCGCGCTCGCCGGTCCGCGCGGAGCCTTGACGGCTGCGCGCAGGCTTCACGTACTTGCGCAGCGTGACGCTCTCCTCACCCTTGAGCACCGGCTTGCTGGCATCGGTCAGGACGAGCGCGCCGAAACCGTCGTGGTCGACGGCCAGATAGCCGAACGCCACCAGTTGCCGGAACACCGCACGCCATTCGGCCTCGGCAAGCGCCTCGCCGACGCCGAAAGTAGACAGCTTCTCGTGCCCGCGCTGCAGCACCTTCTCGCTGCGCACGCCCCGCAGAATGTCGATCAGATGCCCCGCGCCGAAGTGAAAACCGCTCGCTTTCTGCGCGCGATAGACACACGACAGCGCCATCTGCGCCTCGCGCGTGGCGTCGAAGGACGCGGGCGGTTCGAGACAGGTATCGCAATTGCCGCACGGCGTGCTGTGCTCGCCGAAATACGCCAGCAACCGCACGCGCCGGCAGGATGCGACCTCACAGAGGCCGAGCAACGCGTCGAGCTTGCCGGTCTGCACGCGTTTGTGAGCGTCGTCAGCCTCTGATTCGTCGATCATCTTGCGCTGCTGCACGACGTCGCCGAGACCGTACGCCATCCACGCATTCGCGGGCATGCCGTCGCGACCGGCGCGTCCGGTCTCCTGATAGTAGCCTTCGACGCTCTTCGGCAGATCCAGATGCGCCACGAAGCGCACGTCCGGTTTGTCGATACCCATGCCGAAGGCGATCGTCGCGCACATGACGACGCCTTCTTCGCGCTGGAACATCTCCTGATGACGCTGACGCTTCTCGAACTCCATGCCCGCGTGATACGGCAACGCATGAAGGCCCTGCCCCTTCAGCCATTCCGCGGTTTCTTCCACCTTACGGCGCGACAGGCAATACACAACACCAGCATCCGTGGTGCCGTCCTTGTTCGTGTGCTCGGCGCGGATGAAATCCAGCAGTTGCGAGCGGGCATTGTCCTTCTCGACGATCCGGTAGCGGATATTCGGCCGGTCGAAGCTCGAAACAAAGATGCGCGCTTCATCCAGAGCCAGACGATGCACGATCTCGTCGCGCGTGATGGCGTCCGCCGTTGCCGTGAGCGCGATGCGCGGCACGTTTGGGAAGCGCTCGTGCAGCACGGACAGCTGGATGTACTCGGGCCGGAAATCATGCCCCCACTGCGACACGCAATGCGCTTCATCAATGGCGAACAGGCCGACCGGCGCGCTGTCGAGCAGGTCGAGAAAGCGCGACGTCATGAGCCGTTCCGGCGCCACGTACAACAGGTCGATCTCGCCGTTGCGCAGTGCGCGTTCGGTGGCCGCGGCTTCGGCGCCCGACAAGGTGGAATTGAGATACGCGGCGCGCACGCCGAGTTCGGTCAGCGCGGCCACCTGATCCTGCATCAGCGCGATCAGCGGCGACACGACGATGCCCGCGCCGAAGCCCGCCTCGCGCCGCACCAGCGACGGAATCTGATAGCACAATGATTTGCCGCCGCCCGTGGGCATCAGCACGAGTGAGTCGCCGCCGTTCGCGACATGCTCGACGATCTCCGCCTGTTGGCCGCGAAAAGCGGGATAGCCGAAGATTTCGTTGAGTATTTCGAGCGACCGGGACATGGGGAAAGCGCGCACGGCGAGACAGAGATAACGAATTCTACCAACGCAGGACCGCGCATCGACGCCGTTCGGGCATCGCTGGCCGAATGGACGAGGGCAGCAGGAATCGCAGGACAAAAAAAACCGCCCGGCAAAAACCGGGCGGTTTCATGAAGCGAACGAGCCAGAAGCTTACTCGTTGGTATGCGGCTGCTGTTCCGCCGCCGGGGTTTCCGGCGTGCCGAAGTCGAACGACTCTTCGGCTGCGATCTGGTCGAAACGCTCGCGATCCGACGACTCCTTCGCACGGCGCGCCTTGTGGAACGCGAGACCCGTACCCGCCGGAATCAGACGGCCGACGATCACGTTTTCCTTCAGGCCGCGCAGGTCATCACGCTTGCCCATGATCGCCGCTTCGGTCAGCACGCGGGTCGTTTCCTGGAACGACGCCGCCGAGATGAACGAATCGGTCGACAGAGAAGCCTTCGTGATACCGAGCAGCACGTTGTCGTACGTGGCCGGGCGCTTGTCGTCGGCGATCATGCTGTCGTTTTCGTCCAGCATGTCCGAACGCTCGACCTGCTCGCCCGGGATGAAGCGCGTATCGCCGTTGTCGACGATCTGCACACGACGCAGCATCTGACGCACGATCACTTCAATGTGCTTGTCGTTGATCTTCACGCCCTGCAGACGGTACACGTCCTGCACTTCGTCCACGATGTAGCGCGACAGCGCCTCGATACCCTGCAGCCGCAGGATGTCGTGCGGATCGGCAGGACCGTCGACGATCATTTCGCCCTTGTTGACGACCTGACCATCGTGCACCAGCACCTGCTTTTCCTTCGCGATCAGGAACTCGTGCTGATTGCCCTCGAGGTCCGTGATGACGAGACGCTGCTTGCCCTTCGTGTCCTTGCCGAACGACGTCGTGCCCGTGACTTCCGCCAGAATGCCGGCGTCCTTCGGCGAGCGCGCTTCGAACAGTTCGGCCACGCGCGGCAGACCACCGGTAATGTCACGCGTCTTCTGCGCTTCAACCGGGATACGCGCCAGCACTTCACCAACCTGCACTTGCTGACCATCCTTCACGGTGATCAGTGCGCCGACCTGGAAGCCGATCTGCACCGAATGCTCGGTGTTCGGGATCTTCACTTCCTCGCCGTTCGCGTCGAGCAGCTTCACCTGCGGACGCACGCTCTTCGAAGCCTGCGAACCGCGACGCTTCACGTCGATCACGACCAGGGTCGAAAGACCGGTCACGTCGTCGATCTGCTTCGCCACGGTCACGCCTTCCTCGACGTTCTCGAACTTCACCGTACCGCCCCACTCGGTGATGATCGGACGCGTCAGCGGGTCCCATTGAGCCAGTTGCGCACCGGCCTTGATGGTTGCGCCGTCGAGTTGCAGCAACGTTGCGCCGTACGGGATCTTGTGACGCTCACGCTCGCGACCGAGGTCGTCCGCGATGATCGCCTCGCCCGAACGCGAAATGACGACCTGCTCGCCCTTCGCGTTGGTGACGTAACGCATGGTGGCCGTGAAGCGCACCGTACCGTTCGACTTCGCTTCCACCGTTGAAGCAACCGCCGCACGCGATGCCGCGCCACCGATGTGGAACGTACGCATGGTCAGCTGCGTGCCCGGCTCGCCGATCGACTGTGCCGCGATCACGCCGACAGCCTCGCCGACATTCACGCGCGAACCGCGGCCGAGGTCGCGGCCGTAGCACGCGGCGCACAGGCCATAACGCGTTTCGCAGGTCAGCGGCGTGCGCACGCGCACTTCGTCGATACCCAGGCGCTCGATTTCTTCCACTGCGTCTTCGTCGAGCAGATCGCCCGATGCGTACAGCGTCTCTTGCGTTTCCGGATTGACGACGTCCGCCACCGCGACGCGGCCGAGAATCCGGTCACGCAGCGCTTCAACCACTTCACCGCCTTCGACCAGCGCCTTCATGGCCACGCCGTTCGAGGTGCCGCAATCGTCTTCGACCACGACCAGATCCTGCGTCACGTCGACCAGACGACGCGTCAGGTAACCCGAATTCGCCGTCTTCAGTGCCGTATCAGCCAGACCCTTACGTGCACCGTGGGTCGAGATGAAGTACTGCAACACGTTCAGGCCTTCGCGGAAGTTCGCGGTAATCGGCGTCTCGATAATGGAGCCGTCCGGCTTCGCCATCAGGCCGCGCATACCCGCCAGCTGACGAATCTGCGTCGCCGAACCGCGCGCGCCCGAGTCGGCCATCATGTAGATCGAGTTGAACGATTCCTGACGCGTGTCCTTGCCGTCGCGATCGACCACCGGTTCCGTCGAGAGCTGCTCCATCATCGCCTTGCCGACCGCTTCCGACGTGTTCGACCAGATGTCGACCACGTTGTTGTAGCGTTCCTGCGCGGTGACGAGACCCGACATGTACTGACGGTCGTATTCCTTCACCTTCTTCGCGGCGTCGCCGACGATGGTCTCTTTCTGCGGCGGCACGAGCATGTCGTCCACGCAGATCGAGATACCGGCACGCGTGGCCAGCCGGAAGCCCATCTGCATCAGCTGGTCGGCGAAGATCACCGTTTCGCGCAGACCGCACTTGCGGAATGCCGTGTTGATCAGCTGCGAAATCTGCTTCTTCTTCAGCGGCTTGTTCAGCACCGTGAACGGCAGGCCCGGCGGCAGGATTTCCGACAGGATCGAACGGCCGACCGTGGTCGCGTACAGCGAGATCTTCGGCACGAACTTCGGTGCGCCTTCGCTCGTGTCTTCGTTTGCCACCATTTCGGTGATACGCACGTTGACGCGCGAAGCCAGTTCGACTTCCTTGTTCTCGTACGCGCGGATGGCTTCCGACACGTCCGTGAACGTCAGGCCTTCGCCCTTGCCGTTGATCGCTTCACGCGACGCGTAGTACAGGCCGAGCACGATATCCTGCGACGGCACGATCGACGGATCGCCGTTGGCCGGGAACAGGACGTTGTTCGACGCCAGCATCAGCGTGCGCGCTTCCATCTGCGCTTCCAGCGACAGCGGCACGTGCACGGCCATCTGGTCACCGTCGAAGTCGGCGTTGAACGCCGCGCAGACGAGCGGATGCAGCTGGATGGCCTTGCCTTCGATCAGCACCGGCTCGAACGCCTGGATGCCGAGACGGTGCAGCGTCGGCGCGCGGTTCAGCATGACCGGATGCTCGCGGATCACCTCTTCGAGGATGTCCCACACCACCGGCGTCTGGTTCTCGACTTCCTTCTTCGCAGCCTTGATGGTCGTCGCGACGCCCATCACTTCCAGCTTGTTGAAGATGAACGGCTTGAACAGTTCGAGCGCCATCAGCTTCGGCAGACCGCACTGATGCAGCTTGAGCGTCGGGCCGACCACGATCACCGAACGGCCCGAGTAGTCGACGCGCTTGCCCAACAGGTTCTGACGGAAACGACCGCCCTTACCCTTGATCATGTCGGCGAGCGACTTCAGCGGACGCTTGTTCGCGCCGGTCATCGCCTTGCCGCGACGGCCGTTGTCGAGCAGCGAGTCGACGGCTTCCTGCAGCATCCGCTTTTCGTTGCGGACGATGATTTCAGGCGCCTTCAGCTCGAGCAGACGCTTCAACCGGTTGTTACGGTTGATCACGCGGCGATACAGGTCGTTCAGGTCCGACGTCGCGAAACGGCCGCCGTCCAGCGGCACGAGCGGACGCAGTTCCGGCGGCAGCACCGGCAGCACTTCGAGGACCATCCAGTCCGGCTTGATGCCCGAACGCTGGAAAGCCTCGAGCACCTTGAGGCGCTTCGCGTACTTCTTGATCTTCGCTTCGGAACCGGTGTTCTTCAGTTCCGTGCGCAGCATCTCGACCTGTTCGTCGATGTTGATCGCGCGCAGCAGCTCACGCACGCCTTCCGCGCCCATTTCGGCACGGAATTCGTCGCCGTATTCCTCGACCTTGTTGTAGTAATCCTCTTCCGTCATGATCTGCCGCGCTTTCAGCGGCGTCATGCCCGGATCGATCACCACATACGCTTCGAAGTACAGCACGCGTTCGATGTCGCGCAGCGTCATGTCGAGCACCATGCCCAGACGCGACGGCAGCGATTTCAGGAACCAGATGTGCGCGACCGGCGAGGCCAGTTCGATGTGGCCCATCCGTTCGCGACGCACCTTCGCCAGCGTCACTTCGACGCCGCACTTCTCGCAGATCACGCCGCGATGCTTGAGGCGCTTGTACTTGCCGCACAGGCACTCGTAGTCCTTGATCGGACCAAAGATCTTCGCGCAGAACAGGCCATCCCGCTCCGGCTTGAAGGTGCGGTAGTTGATGGTCTCCGGCTTCTTGACTTCGCCGAACGACCACGAGCGGATCTTGTCGGGCGACGCGAGGCCGATCTTGATCGCATCAAAAACTTCTTCTTGTTGGACTTGCTTGAATAGATCGAGCAGAGCTTTCATTGCTTTCTCTCCGTAGTCCGATTAGTTGCGGTCGAGATCGATGTCGATGCCGAGCGAGCGGATTTCCTTCACCAACACGTTGAAGGATTCCGGCATGCCCGCGTCGATCACGTGATCGCCCTTGACGAGGTTCTCATAAACCTTCGTCCGGCCCGTCACGTCGTCCGACTTGACCGTCAGCATTTCCTGCAGCACGTACGACGCGCCATACGCCTCGAGTGCCCACACTTCCATTTCACCGAAGCGCTGGCCACCGAACTGCGCCTTACCACCCAGCGGCTGCTGCGTGACGAGCGAGTACGGGCCGGTCGAACGCGCGTGCATCTTGTCGTCGACCAAGTGGTGCAGCTTCAGGTAGTGCATGTAACCGACCGTGACCGTGCGCTCGAATGCTTCGCCCGTGCGGCCGTCGTACAGCGTGACCTGGTTCTTCGAGGGCGTCATGCCGAGGTTCGTGGCGATGTCGTCCGGGTAAGCCAGATCCAGCGCGCGCGACATTTCGTCTTCCGTGGCGCCGTCGAACACCGGCGTCGCGAACGGCACGCCTTCACGCAGGTTCTTCGCCAGTTCGAGGATCTCGTCGTCGGAGAAGCTTTCCAGCTCTTCCTTGCGGCCCGACTCGTTGTAGATCTTCGTCAGGAACTGACGCATCTCTTCGATCTTCGCCTGACGCTGCATCATCTCGCCGATACGCCAGCCCAGACCCTTCGCGGCCCAGCCCAGATGCACTTCGAGAATCTGACCCACGTTCATCCGCGACGGCACGCCGAGCGGATTCAGCACCACGTCTGCCGGACGGCCATCGGCCATGTACGGCATGTCTTCGATCGGCACGATCTTCGACACGACACCCTTGTTGCCGTGACGGCCCGCCATCTTGTCGCCCGGCTGCAGGCGACGCTTCACGGCGAGATAGACCTTGACCATCTTCAGCACGCCCGGCGGCAGTTCGTCGCCTTGCGTGAGCTTCTTGCGCTTCTCTTCGAACGCGAGGTCGAACTGGTGGCGCTTCTGCTCGATCGAGTCCTTGATGGCTTCCAGCTGTGCCGCTGCTTCTTCGTCCGCGAGGCGGATGTCGAACCAGTGGTAGTGGTCGAGATCTTCGAGATACGCTAGGTCGACCTTCGTGCCCTTCGCGAGCTTCTTCGGACCGCCGTTCGCGACCTTGCCGTTCAGCATGCGGGCGAGACGCGAGAACGCGTCGCCTTCCACGATGCGCAGCTGGTCGTTCAAATCGAGGCGATAGCGTTTCAGTTCATCGTCGATGATCTGTTGCGCGCGCTTGTCACGCGTGATGCCTTCGCGCGTGAACACCTGCACGTCGATCACCGTGCCGCTCATGCCCGACGGCACGCGCAGCGACGTGTCCTTCACGTCCGAGGCCTTCTCGCCGAAGATCGCGCGCAGCAGCTTTTCTTCCGGCGTCAGCTGGGTCTCGCCCTTCGGCGTGACCTTGCCGACCAGCACGTCGCCTGCTTCGACTTCCGCGCCGATGTACACGATGCCCGACTCGTCGAGACGGCCAAGCTGCACTTCGGCCAGGTTCGAGATGTCGCGCGTGATTTCTTCCGGTCCGAGCTTCGTGTCGCGTGCAACGACGTTCAGTTCTTCGATGTGGATCGACGTGTAACGGTCATCCGCGACGACCTTTTCCGAGATCAGGATCGAGTCTTCGAAGTTGTAGCCGTTCCACGGCATGAACGCGACCAGCATGTTCTGGCCGAGCGCGAGCTCGCCCAGATCGGTCGAGGCGCCGTCGGCCAGCACGTCGCCGCGCGCCACCTTGTCGCCGACCTTCGCGATCGGACGCTGGTTGATGTTCGTGTTCTGGTTCGAACGCGTGTACTTGATCAGGTTGTAGATGTCCACGCCGACGTCGCCGGCGACGGCTTCATCGTCGTTCACGCGGATCACGATACGGCCCGCGTCGACGTAATCCACCACACCGCCACGCAGTGCCTGGACCGTCGTACCCGAGTCGACCGCCACCGTGCGCTCGATGCCCGTACCGACGACCGGCTTTTCCGGACGCAGGCAAGGCACGGCCTGACGCTGCATGTTCGAACCCATCAATGCGCGGTTCGCGTCATCGTGCTCGAGGAACGGAATCAGCGATGCCGCCACCGACACGATCTGCGACGGCGCCACGTCCATGTACTGGATGCGGTCCGGCGTGACCATCAGCGTTTCGCCGGCTTCACGCGACGACACGAGTTCGTCGGTCAGCGTGCCGTCTTCGGCCACCGCGGCGTTCGCCTGGGCGATCACGTAACGACCTTCTTCGATCGCCGACAGATAGTCGATCTGATCCGTCACCTTGCTGTCCGTGACCTTGCGATACGGCGTTTCGAGGAAGCCGTATTCGTTCAGGTGCGCGTACAGCGCGAGCGAGTTGATCAGGCCGATGTTCGGACCTTCCGGCGTTTCGATCGGGCACACGCGGCCATAGTGCGTGGGGTGCACGTCGCGGACTTCGAAGCCTGCGCGCTCACGGGTCAGACCGCCCGGGCCCAGTGCGGAAACACGGCGCTTGTGCGTGATTTCCGAGAGCGGGTTGGTCTGGTCCATGAACTGCGACAGCTGCGACGAACCGAAGAACTCGCGAATCGCCGACGAAATCGGCTTCGAGTTGATCAGGTCGTGCGGCATCAGGTTTTCGCTTTCTGCCTGGCCGAGACGTTCCTTCACGGCGCGCTCGACACGCACGAGACCCGCGCGGAACTGGTTCTCCGCGAGTTCGCCGACGCAACGCACGCGACGATTGCCCAAGTGGTCGATATCGTCCACTTCGCCCTTGCCGTTGCGCAGCTCGACGAGAATCTTGATGGTCGCGAGGATGTCGTCGTCCTGCAGCGTCATCGGGCCGATGATTTCATCGCGGCCCACGCGGCGGTTGAACTTCATGCGACCGACCTTCGACAGGTCGTACGCGTCTTCGCTGTAGAACAGACGGTTGAACAGCGCCTCGACCGCTTCTTCGGTCGGCGGCTCGCCCGGACGCATCATGCGGTAGATCGCGATGCGCGCGGCCATGCGGTCGGCGGTTTCGTCGATACGCAGCGTCGACGAGATGTACGGGCCTTGGTCCAGGTCGTTCGTGTAGAGCGTCTGGATGTCCTTGACCTTCGCTTCGCGCAGCTTCTCGAGCACCGTCTCGGTGATTTCCTCGTTGGCGTTCGCGATCACTTCGCCCGTTTCCGGATCGATCACGTTCTTCGCCAGCACGCGGCCGAGCAGATAGTCCTCGGGCACCGAGATGAACTTCGTCTTGGCGTTTTCGAGGTCGCGAATGTGCTTCGCGTTGATCCGCTTGTCTTTCGTGACGATGACGCTGCCTTCGCGATCCTGGATGTCGAAGCGCGCGACTTCACCGCGCAGGCGCTCGGGAACGAATTCCATTTGCGCGCCTTCGCTCATCAACTGGAAGTTGTCGAACACGAAGAAGTTCGCGAGGATCTGTTCCGGCGACAGGCCGATGGCCTTCAGCAGGATCGTGACCGGCATCTTGCGGCGACGGTCGACGCGGAAGTACAGCACGTCCTTCGGATCGAATTCGAAGTCGAGCCACGAACCACGGTAAGGGATGATGCGTGCCGAGAACAGCAGCTTGCCGGAGCTGTGCGTCTTGCCCTTGTCGTGCTCGAAGAACACGCCAGGCGAACGGTGGAGCTGCGACACGATCACGCGCTCGGTACCGTTGATGACGAACGAGCCGGTCGGCGTCATGAGCGGAATTTCGCCCATGTAGACTTCCTGCTCCTTCACTTCCTTGACGACCGGCTTGCTCGGGGATTCCTTGTCGAGCAGAACCAGGCGCACTTTCGCGCGCAGGGCCGAGCAGTACGTCAGGCCGCGCTGCTGGCATTCCTTGATGTTGAATGCGGGCGGCGACAGCATGTAGCTGACGAATTCGAGCCGCGCGAAACCGTTGTGCGAAACGATCGGGAAAACAGAGCTGAACGCAGCCTGCAAGCCTTCTGCCTTGCGCTGCGACGAGGACGTATCCGCTTGCAGAAACGTCTGGAATGATTCAAGCTGGGTTGCCAGCAAGAAGGGAACTTGGTGAACGATGGGGCGCTTCGCGAAACTCTTGCGAATACGCTTCTTCTCGGTGAAGGAATATTGCATACGATCTCCGAATCACGGCGGGCGTTGCCGAGGCGGGATACCTCGGCGTCACCGCCCGGTGTTCACCGACTGAGACCCGCGCAGCTGTCCGGGGAGGACGCGCGAATCTAGAAGCTTGGTGGTTGGCCGCTACCAACCGCTGGCTGACGGCAGCGGATGCCTGTGTTTCCCGCTACCCGACCAAACTTGCCTTCTGCAGTCGCTTCAGAAGACAAAGAAAACTGCCGGAAAACTCTGCCGATCCGACCGTCATCTTTGGCCTCTATGAGGACTTTCATACCTGTTGGCAAGCACGAAAACTGCGTCCCCACAAAGCACAAAAAGGCCGGCGGTGAAAAACCGCCAGCCTTCGCATAGCGCGCTGAAACTTACTTGATTTCAGCCTTCGCGCCAGCTTCTTCCAGCTTCTTCTTCGCTTCTTCAGCGGCTGCCTTCGGAACTGCTTCCTTGACAGGCTTCGGTGCGCCGTCGACCAGGTCCTTCGCTTCCTTCAGGCCGAGACCCGTCAGTTCGCGAACAGCCTTGATGACGGAAACCTTGTTCGCGCCCACTTCGACCAGGTTCACGGTGAACTCGGTTTGCTCTTCAGCAGCAGCAGCGCCGCCGCCAGCACCTGCGGGGCCAGCGACTGCAACAGCAGCTGCCGACACGCCAAACTTCTCTTCGAACGCCTTGACCAGCTCGTTCAGTTCCAGAACGGACATCGAGCCAACGGCTTCGAGGATGTCTTCTTTTGCGATTGCCATGTGAAATACTCCTAGATTGAATTCGGATCGAGCTAGCGATCTAGCTTTGCCTAACTTAAGCGACTAGCGCCCAAGCGTGATCGTTACGCAGCTTCGCTCTGCTTCTTTTCAGCCAGCGCGGCGAGAGCGCGCGCAAAGCCGGAAACAGGTGCCTGCATGACGAACAGCAGCTTGGAGAGCAGTTCTTCGCGGCTCGGGATGCTGGCCAGCGCTTGCACGCCTGCCTTGTCCATCACCTTGCCTTCGTAGGAACCAGCCTTGATGATCAACTTGTCATTGCTCTTGCCGAAGTCATTGACGACCTTGGCAGCGGCAATGGCATCTTCCGAGATGCCGTAGATCAGAGGACCGGTCATCTGCTCAGCCAGCGGAGCGAACGGGGTACCTTCGACGGCGCGACGCGCCAACGTGTTCTTCAACACGCGGAGATACACCTGTTGCTCACGCGCTTTCGCGCGCAGCTTGGTCAGATCGCCAACCGTGATCCCACGATACTCAGCGAGCACCATCGTCTGAGCCTTCGCGACTTCCGCGGCGACTTCAGCGACGACTGCCTGCTTATCTTCTTTGTTCAGTGGCACGGTTAAACCTCCAGATTCGATGCATTCGGGCCACAAACCCTGGTGCACCACGTTCAAAACGGCGTCCGACTGTTAGGAGTATCTCGATCGATCGGTGACCATCCTGTTAGACGATCGACAACCGACTTCAACCACTGCAAAACTGTTTCGGGTTCGCCATCTGCGTTGGCTCGAATTAAGGCGATGCCTGCCTGCTGCATCACCGCCAACGGTCTTTGACAACCGGTCACACGATTCGGAACTGCAATCCTGCGACCGCCCAAAGCCCTTTATCAGCGCGATCGTCCGATCGCGCTCGACATTCTTACTGTTGCGCCAGCGTGCCTTGATCCACGCGAACGCCGACACCCATCGTGCTCGACACAGCGATCTTGCGCAGGTAGACACCCTTGCTCGTTGCCGGCTTCGCCTTTTGCAGCGCTTCGATCAGCGCAGCCAGGTTCTGACGCAGCGACGCGGATTCGAACGACGCGCGACCAATCGTGCCATGGATGATACCGGCCTTGTCGACGCGGAACTGGACTTGACCAGCCTTTGCGTTCTTGACGGCTTGCGCCACGTCCGGCGTGACCGTACCGACCTTCGGGTTCGGCATCAGGCCGCGCGGGCCGAGGATCTGACCCAGCGTACCGACGACACGCATCGTGTCCGGCGAAGCGATCACGATGTCGAAATTCAGGTTACCGGCCTTGACTTGCTCGGCCAGGTCTTCCATGCCGACGATGTCAGCGCCAGCAGCGCGAGCCTGCTCGGCCTTTTCGCCCTGCGCGAACACCGCGACGCGGACCGACTTGCCCGTACCGGCCGGCAGAACGACCGAACCGCGAACCACCTGGTCCGACTTCTTCGCGTCGATGCCGAGCTGCACGGCGACGTCGATCGACTCGTCGAACTTGGCGCTCGCGCATTCCTTCACGAGAGCCAGTGCGTCGTCGATCGCGTACAGCTTCTGACGATCAACCTTGCTTGCGAATGCCTGAAGGCGCTTAGAAAGCTTAGCCATTTACACGCCCTCCACAGTGATGCCCATCGAACGCGCGCTGCCGGCGATCGTGCGCACGGCTGCGTCCAGATCAGCTGCCGTAAGATCCGGCATCTTCGTCTTTGCGATTTCTTCCGCTTGAGCGCGGGTGATGTTGCCGACCTTGTCGGTGTGCGGCTTCGCCGAGCCCTTCTGCACTGCCGCTGCCTTCTTGATCAGAACAGTAGCCGGCGGCGTCTTCATGATGAAGGTGAAGCTCTTGTCCGCGAATGCCGTGATGACGACCGGCACCGGCAGACCCGGCTCCATACCTTGAGTCTGCGCGTTGAACGCCTTGCAGAACTCCATGATGTTCAGGCCACGCTGGCCCAGTGCCGGACCGACCGGCGGCGACGGGTTGGCTTTACCTGCAGGAATCTGCAGCTTGATAAAGCCGATGATTTTCTTTGCCATGTTGAAAACCTCTGCTGAACGCGCGAGCGTTCGGTGAGTGATAGCGCGCGTTCGGCTTGATGCCTACTGACGCTCCTCAACAGCCATGACGCGGGCTGTAAGCGCGAATCGCGCGATGACCGTGAGGTCACGCGCGAGAATCAGATTCAAGTCTTCTCGACCTGGCCGAACTCGAGTTCGACTGGCGTCGATCGTCCAAAAATGGTCACCGAGACACGCACCTTGGACTTTTCGTAGTTGACTTCCTCGACGTTGCCGTTGAAGTCGGTGAAAGGACCTTCCTTCACCCGAACCATTTCGCCTACTTCGAAGAGCGTCTTCGGCCGCGGCTTCTCGACACCTTCCTGCATCTGCGACATGATCTTTTCGACTTCACGCGGCGAGATCGGGCTGGGCCGATTCCGCGCTCCGCCGACGAACCCTGTGACCTTCGCCGTATTCTTGACGAGATGCCACGTTTCGTCCGTCATTTCCATCTCGACCAGGACGTAGCCCGGGAAGAAACGACGCTCGGTGACCGACTTGTGGCCACCCTTGACTTCTACCACTTCCTCAGTCGGCACCAGAATCTGGCCAAACTGGTCCTGCATACCTGCCCGATCGATGCGCTCCTGAAGCGCACGTTGCACGCTCTTCTCCATGCCGGAGTAGGCGTGCACCACGTACCAACGCTTTCCGCTCGGGGATGTCGGAGTATCGCTCATATCATTTCCATCCCAGAATCGCCGAGAAAATCACCCATTCGATTGACTTGTCGCTAAGCCAAAGGAATATGGCCATGATCAGTACAAACGCGAAGACCACCAAGGTTGTTTGCGTAGCCTCTTTGCGAGTAGGCCACACGACCTTGCGGACTTCCTTGTACGAGTCCTTGGCAAAGGCGATGAACCCCTTCCCCGGCGCAGAGAAAAGACCGACCGCGACACCCGCGATGACGCCGACAACAAGGGCCGCTCCGCGGAAGTACCATTCTTGGCCAGAAAGCCAGAAGAAACCCACGAACCCGGCCAAGACCAACAATACGCCAGCCACCAACATCAACTTGTCGCCGGAAGTATTTACAGTTTCGACGGAAGGATTCGCCATAACACCTTAAACACAGCGCCACGAGGCGCAAGAATTTGGCAGGGGCAGAGGGAATCGAACCCCCAACCTTCGGTTTTGGAGACCGACGCTCTGCCAGTTGAGCTATACCCCTAAACCATTTGGAGTCGCCGAAAGCCGACGACTCCGAAACCACAAACTACCGAGAAGATTTCTGGCTCTTACTCGATAATCTTCGCCACGACACCGGCGCCGACGGTACGACCGCCTTCACGGATAGCGAAACGCAGACCTTCTTCCATGGCGATCGGGGCGATCAGCTTGACCGTGATCGACACGTTGTCGCCCGGCATCACCATTTCCTTGTCCTTCGGCAGCTCGATCGAGCCCGTCACGTCCGTCGTACGGAAGTAGAACTGCGGACGGTAGTTGTTGAAGAACGGCGTGTGGCGGCCGCCTTCGTCCTTGCTCAGCACGTACACTTCAGCCGTGAAGTGCGTGTGCGGCGTGATCGAACCCGGCTTGGCCAGAACCTGGCCACGCTCCACGTCTTCACGCTTCGTGCCGCGCAGCAGGATACCGACGTTGTCGCCTGCCTGACCCTGGTCGAGCAGCTTGCGGAACATTTCCACGCCCGTGCAGGTCGTCTTCACCGTCGTCTTGATACCGACGATTTCGATTTCCTCGCCAACCTTCACCACGCCACGCTCGATACGGCCCGTCACCACCGTGCCGCGACCCGAGATCGAGAACACGTCTTCCACCGGCATCAGGAACGAACCGTCAACTGCGCGTTCCGGCGTCGGGATGTACGTGTCCAGCGCGTCGGCCAGGCTCATGATCGCCACTTCGCCCAGCTCGCCCGTGTCGCCTTCCAGCGCCAGCTTGGCCGAACCCTTCACGATCGGCGTGTCGTCGCCCGGGAAGTCGTACTTCGAGAGAAGCTCGCGCACTTCCATTTCGACCAGCTCGAGCAGCTCGGCGTCGTCGACCATGTCGCACTTGTTCAGGAACACGATGATGTACGGCACGCCGACCTGACGGGCCAGCAGGATGTGCTCGCGCGTTTGCGGCATCGGGCCGTCAGCGGCCGAGCACACCAGAATTGCGCCGTCCATCTGCGCGGCGCCCGTGATCATGTTCTTCACGTAGTCGGCGTGGCCCGGGCAGTCGACGTGTGCGTAGTGGCGGTTAGCCGTTTCGTACTCGACGTGCGCGGTGTTGATCGTGATGCCGCGCGCCTTTTCTTCCGGTGCCGCGTCGATCTGGTCGTATGCCTTCGCTTCGCCGCCGAACTTCTTGGTCAGCACCGTGGTGATCGCTGCCGTCAGCGTGGTCTTGCCGTGGTCAACGTGACCGATCGTACCGACGTTCACGTGCGGCTTGGTCCGCTCGAATTTACCTTTGGCCATTTTCGACTCCTAACAGGATTTTCGCACCTTGCGCCGCGCGCAACTTACTGGACAAATACTGCTGGTGCCCATGGGCAGGATCGAACTGCCGACCTCTCCCTTACCAAGGGAGTGCTCTACCACTGAGCCACATGGGCACTGCTAACCGACACTGGAGCGGGTGAAGGGAATCGAACCCTCGTCATAAGCTTGGAAGGCTTCTGCTCTACCATTGAGCTACACCCGCGAGGGTTGGATTCCCTTACCGCTTGAATTCTGGTGGAGGAGGTTGGATTCGAACCAACGTAGGCGTAAGCCAACAGATTTACAGTCTGCCCCCTTTAGCCACTCGGGCACCCCTCCGCAGAGAACTATCGATTATGGGGTAACAACACGCCCTTGTCAAGCGTTTCTTACGACCCGAGCACGACGCTCTTACTTATAGGTATGACGAAACGCAAAAACCCCACCTTTGTGGGGTGGGGTTTTTGTTTGGAGCATGAGGAGCCTGACGATTACCTACTTTCACACGGGTGATCCGCACTATCATC
>NZ_JARUXQ010000001.1:3014730-3067207 GCF_031451265.1 Caballeronia sp. LZ033
GAGCCAGGATCAAACTCTTCAGTTCAATACCTGTTACTGTTTTCGGTCTCTTTCGAAACCGGTCGCTCACTCAACGTACTGACGATGATTAATCCGTCCGAAGACAGATAAACCTTCCTCTGATACTTCGTGTGAGACTCTTGATACTTTTGCTATTACCGATTCAAAGAACCGGCCGCACCCGCATCAAGCGCCCACACTTATCGGCTGTTAGTTTTTAAAGAGCACATCGCAGAACAGAACCACTGCACTTCCGTCTTGCGTCGCTGCATCAGCAGCAGAGAAACGAGATTATGAGGAATCTTTTTCTCCTTGTCAACACTATTTTTTGGCTTTCGCTTCAAAATTTGCCGACTTGGACGCCGCCCGTTTCGCAGCGGCCCAACGTCTTGCGACGAGGGGCTGAATAGTAGGCCAAGCAAACGCGGATGACAAGGTGATGAAGCAACTTTTTTGCAAACGCTTCATTTCTGCGCCGGTTTGGCCGTGCTCATGACGAATTCAGGCGGGACCGCAGCGGCCATCGCGGCATATCCCGCGTCGCTCGGATGAATGTGATCGCCGCTGTCGTACCGCTTCTGCAACGCCGTCGGGTGCACCGGGTCGCGCAGCGCCTGATCGAAGTCGATCACGCCATCGAACGCGCGGCTCGCCCGGATCGACTGGTTGACTGCCGTGCGGATCGCCTCCCGCTCAGGCGGCAGCGAGGCCGGCGTCAGCGTCGCGCCATAAATCTTGACGCCGCGCTGGTGCGCCTGCGCAATCAGCCGCTGGTAGCCGCGGACCAGCGCATCGGCGTTGACTTCCGTATGGGGCGCGTCGCAATCCAGGCCGGCATGCGCTGGCATCGCCATGAAATTGATGTCATTGATGCCGATCAGCAGGATCACCGCGCGCACGCCCGGCTGACGCAAGGCATCACGCTCGAAACGGCTCACCACGGCTTCCCCGTAGCAGGGCGAGTTGCTCAGCAGCCGATTCCCGCTGATGCCCGCGTTCACGACCGCCGTCTGCGAGCCATCCTTCCGCGCGATCTGCCTCGCGAGCGCATCGGTCCAGCGGCGATTGGCATTGAGCGACGAGCGCATGCCGTCGGTGATCGAATCGCCGATCGCCACCACCGCGTGCGCCGACGCGTTCTCCACCGCCACATTCGTCAGCCACGCGTACTGCGTGAACCGCGTGCGGAACGCGCCGGCGGAACTGTCGTCGGCATGGTTGCCAGGCGTCGAAACGTAATTCACCTGGCTCGCGATCCGATGCCACGCGACCAGTTTCTGGTCCTTCCCCACAAACATGCTCACGGCTAGCGGCTGCTGCGCATCGACGGCGAACTCCACGGGATCGCTCGTGATCTGGGCGCCCGGCGCCACGGTCACGCTCTTTTGCCCGCCGAACAGCACCGGCCGCGCGCTGCCCGGACGAAGCGCCGCGCCGCTGCCGCCCGCCGATCGCGCGACACTCATCGCGTCGACCACCAGCGGCTCCGTCCCGAAGGTATTGCTGATACGCAGGCGTACCCGCTTGCCGTCGGCCTGGGGATAGACGACCTGCCGAACGGTCCGTCCGCCAACCTCCGGCGCGCGGTACAGCGGCGGCAAGTTCGCCAGTTGCGGAATGGCCTGCAGCGCCGTGCCCCACGCGCTGACCCAGTGCTCGCCGGCGGACGGCTCGGCGGTGTCGGCGGCGAAGGCGTGCGGAACGAAGAGGGATTGCGCGAGCAGCGCAGCCGCGCAGATCGCGGTGAGAACAGGGCGTTTCATTCGGCGAAGGCGTGCGGAAAAGGATCGATTGTGCCTGAAGCGCCGGATCCGCCACGGCGCGATTCGTGCGAAACCTTCGCCTGCGGGAACGGAACGTCCGGTTTGGCCTCACAATGCAGCCAGTTCATTTTTCGCCGTCCGCTCCGGACGGCTCGCAGGCTCATCGATATGCAATCAAAAACCACTGTTCCTCAGCGACTCGACTGGGAAGAGGACGGCGAAAGCCGCTCGGCCCACTGGCGATCGGAAAGCGGCAACTCGCCGCCGAAACGCGTGGTCATCGGACATGACCAGATGACCGCCGATAACGCCTACCGGCTCGCCTGCGAAGGCACGGCAATCATCTGGCGCGGCGACTTCCAGAACGCCCGGCAGCTTCTGCAGGCGATGGCGCGCCGCATCGACAACAAGCCGCGCAAGGCCAGGAAAGCCGCGCCGGAAACCTCGCCGGTCGATACCTTCAATCTGCACCGCCTCGCCCAGTCGCAACGCGCCCGCACCCTGGCGATGCTCGTGCTGCCGCTCGACGAGCACTACGCCATTCCGTTGCGCCGCGCGCCCGACGTGCGCGAGGCCTGCGAGGAAGCGTACGGTCCGGCATCCGGCGAGGGGTCGGTGGTGTCCTTGCGGGAAGTGCTCGGGCTGGTCGGGGCGCACGAGTGGCGCAAGAAGGGCGTCGAGATCGCGGCGCTCGGCGCGCGCATCCATCCGTGGTACGGCGTGTTCTCGCCGGTGCGTGGCGAGTACGTCGAGCTGGTCGCGAACCAGCCGTTGCCGTCGCGGGAACTGGCCTTCGATATCGGCACCGGCACGGGTGTGCTGGCCGCGCTGCTCGCCCGACGCGGCGTCGAGCGCGTGGTGGCGACAGAACTCGATCCCCGCGCCCTCGCCTGCGCCCGCGAGAACGTGTCGCGGCTCGGACTTGGCCGTCAGGTCGAAGTCACGGAAGCCAATTTATTTCCCGCCGGCCGCGCGCCGCTGATCGTCTGCAATCCGCCCTGGCTGCCCGCGCGCCCGAGCGCCGCGATCGAGCACGCGATCTACGATCCCGACAGCCGCATGCTGCGCGGTTTCCTCGACGGCCTCGCCGCGCATCTCACACCTGGCGGCGAAGGCTGGCTGATCCTGTCCGACTTCGCCGAGCATCTCGGACTGCGCACGCGCGCGCAGTTGCAGGGATGGATCGATGCCGCCGGCCTGAAGGTGGACGGACGCATCGACGTGAAGCCGCATCATCCGCGTGCCGCCGACAAGACGGATCCGCTGCACGCCGCGCGTGCCGCGGAAGTGACGTCGCTCTGGCGTCTTGTGGCCGCCTAGTCTCATCTCCTGGCGGCTTCGGCGCTCAGCCGCGCCCGGCCAGCCAAGCGAGCGCGCCCTCGCCGGCGACGAGACCGCTCGCGAAACACGCCGTCAGCAGATAGCCGCCCGTCGGCGCTTCCCAATCGAGCATCTCGCCCGCGCAGAACACGCCGGGCAACGCGGTGAGCATCGAGCGCGCGTCGAGCGACTCGAACGCCACGCCGCCCGCGCTGCTGATCACTTCGGCGATCGGCCGCGGGCGCAGCAGGTGCAGCGGCAGCGCCTTGATGCGCTCGGCGAGGATGTCGTGATCGGCGAATTCGTCTTTGGTCAGGCACTCGCGCAGCAGCCCCGCTTTGACTCCGGTCAGGTGCAGCCGGCTGTGCAAATGGCTCGACATCGACCGCGCGCCGCGCGGACGCAGCACTTCGTCCCGCACCCGTTCGGCGGAAAGCTGCGGCACGAGATCCAGCAGCACCGTCGCGCCCTCGCCTGCGCTGGCGGCAATCCGCTCGCGGATCGGCGCCGACAGCGCGTAGATCAGACTGCCCTCGATGCCCTGCGCCGTGACCAGGCACTCGCCGACGCGCCACGCGGTTTCACCATCCGTGCCCGGCAGACCAATCGCGACCGACTTGAGCGGCTCGCCCGCGAAACGGCTGCTGAAGTGCTCGCTCCAGCCGACATCGAACCCGCAGTTCGACGGCAGAAACGGCCGCACCTCCACCCCGCGCGCCGCGAGCAGCGGCAAAGCGCCGCCGTCCGAACCGAGTTGCGGCCAGCTCGCGCCGCCGAGCGCGAGGATCAGCGCATCGTGACGAACCTGTTTCTCGCCGGTGGGCGTGGCAAATCGCGACGCCGACACGCCGTCTTCCGCCCAGCCGAGCCAGCGATGACGCATATGGAACGTCACACCCGCGCCGCGCAGCCGATGCAGCCAGGCGCGCAGCATCGGCGCGGCTTTCATGTCGGTGGGGAAAACGCGCCCGGAACTGCCGACGAAAGTCTCGACACCCAGTCCGTGCACCCACGTCCTCAGCGCGGCGGCGTCGAAACGCGCGAGCAGCGGCGCGATATCCGGCCGACGGGCGCCGTAGCGCGAGAGAAACGCCTCGGCAGTTTCGGAATGCGTGAGGTTCATGCCGCCCTTGCCCGCCATCAGGAACTTGCGGCCGACGGAAGGCATGGCGTCGTACACATCGACACGCGCGCCGCCCGCCGCGAGCGCCTCGGCAGCCATGAGCCCGGCCGGGCCGCCGCCCACGACCGCGACCGCGACGCCGCTCGATTCGATGTTGTCGGCTGAAGACATGCTGGATGGTCAAGAACGAATAGGAGCGACATTGTCGCACCCGGGAATCGGGACGCTTCGCGCTGCCCCCCGGCCGCCCCGCTTGCCGCTCGTAAGTCATTAAATAACAAAAAAGAATTTGGGCGCTCCCGCCCGGCCCAGTACGATCCCGCGATTCGTTGCATCAACAATCTTTTTCAAAATCAGACCGACCATGTCCGTATCCCTCGCGCCCGAGCCCGCCTCGACCAGCGCCTCAGCCCGCGCCGCCGATCCGCGCCCCGTCATCGAAAGCGCCGCCGATGTCTCCCGCCTCGTCAACCACGGCGCCGCCGTCGGCAGCGATGCACGCGTGGTCGTCGCGATCGCGCTCGGCGGCATCTTTCTCGATGCGTACGATCTGGGCGCGCTCGCCTTCGGCATGAAGGACATCGCGCGGGAATTCTCGCTGACTCCAACCGGCGCCGGCTTCGTCGCGTCCGCGATCACGTTCGGCGCGATCATCGGCGCGTTCCTCGGCGGCTATCTCACTGACAAGATCGGCCGCTATCGGGTCTTCATGGCCGACATGTTCTTCTTCGTCGTCGCGGCCATCGCCTGCGCGCTCGCGCCCAATGCCTGGACGCTCGGCGGCGCGCGCTTCGTGATGGGGCTGGGCGTGGGCATCGATTTGCCGGTCGCCATGGCCTTCCTCGCCGAGTTCTCGCGGCTGCAGGGCCGCGGCAACAAGGCCGCCCGCGTCGCGATGTGGTGACCTGTCTGGTACGCGGCGATCAGCATCTCGTATCTGCTCGTGCTCGGCCTGTATGCCGTCCTGCCTGCACACAACGCCGGCTGGCTCTGGCGCCTGATCCTCGGCTTCGGCGCCGTGCCGGCGATCGCGATCATCGTGATCCGCAGCCGCTACATGAGCGAATCGCCGGTCTGGGCGGCGAACCAGGGCGATCTCAAGGGCGCGGCGGCCATCCTCAAGCGTTCGTACGGCATCGATGCCCGCGTCGCCGACACGCCCGTCGCCCCGCCCAAGGCGCGCCTCGCGACGTGGAGCAACTACGGCGCGCTGCTGCGCGGCGTCTATCTGCGCCGCACCGTGCTCGCGACCGTCATCGCGATCGCTTCCTCGTTCGCGTACAACGCCGTCGCGTTCGGCCTGCCGGTGATCATCTCGAGCTTCCTCGCCCAGTCGATGCTCACGACCATTCTTGCCTCGCTCGCGCTCAATCTCTGCTTCGCGTTCGCCGGCGGCCTGTTCTCGGTGCGCACCGTGCCGAAATACGGCGCCTGGAAGCTGTCGGTGGTCGGCTACGCGTTTCAGCTGGCCGCGCTCGTCGGGCTCGCGATCGTCGGCAAGCCTTCGAGCGGCGCCGAAGTCGTGCTCGCCATCGGCTTCCTGGCCGCGTTCCTGCTTGGACAAGGCGTCGGACCGGGCTCGCACAGCATGACTTTCGCGTCGCTGAGCTATCCGACTTCGCTGCGCGGCGTCGGCGTCGGGTTCAATCAGACCCTGATGCGCGCCAGTTCGACCGTCTCGCTGTTCCTGTTCCCCGTGCTGTCCGCGGCGCTCGGCACGAAGGTGTTCTGGATCATCGCGGTGGCGCCGCTCGCCGGACTCGTCGCGCTGTTCGCGGTGCGCTGGGAACCGTCGGGCTATGACGTCGACGCCGAAGACTTCGCCGCGCAACAGGCGCGCTGAGTCGGCAGCCTCTTCTTCTGCATTTCGAGCGGCGGCAATCGCCGCCGCTCATTCGTCTCCGCTTTTCTCTCCTTCCGCCGTCCCCCCTTTGCGTCCGCACCGGCGCATCCGCCTCATCCCTCCCCACGCATGCGGATTTACCCCAGCCCGTTCGGAAAAATCATTCACCGACCGTCCGGTCGGTTTATAATCTCCCCACTGCGATTTCCTTGAGCGCGAGTGCCGCCATGTACACCCAATCCCTCGATATCCCCAGTCCCGCGCCGGATGCCTCGTCCGGCAAGCCGCCCGCCTCGTCCGATCAAAGCGCGGACCAGACCCGCTTCGACGCCGTGATGCAGGCCGACGGCAAGATCGAGGCGCAGGACTGGATGCCCGAGGCGTATCGCAAGACGCTGGTGCGGCAGATTTCCCAGCATGCGCATTCGGAGATCATCGGGATGCAGCCCGAGGGCAACTGGATCAGCCGCGCGCCGAGCCTGAAACGCAAGGCGATCCTGCTGGCCAAGGTCCAGGACGAGGCCGGCCACGGCCTCTATCTCTACAGCGCCGCTGAAACGCTGGGCGTCTCGCGCGATCAGTTGGTCGACGCGCTGCACGCCGGACGCGCCAAGTATTCGAGCATCTTCAATTACCCGACGCCCACATGGGCCGATGTCGGCGTGATCGGCTGGCTGGTCGACGGCGCCGCGATCATGAATCAGATCCCGCTCTGCCGCTGCACGTACGGGCCCTACGCCCGCGCGATGATCCGCATCTGCAAGGAGGAGTCGTTCCATCAGCGCCAGGGCTTCGACGCGCTGCTCGCCATGATGAAAGGCACGCAGGCGCAGAAGGATCTGGTGCAGCAGGCGGTCAACCGCTGGTGGTGGCCGGTGCTGATGATGTTCGGCCCGAGCGACAAGGATTCGATCCACAGCGGGCAGTCGTTCGCGTGGGGCATCAAGCGCATCTCGAACGATGATCTGCGCCAGAAGTTCGTCGATGCCACCGTCGAGCAGGCGCGCATCCTGGGCGTCACGCTGCCCGACCCGGACTTGAGATGGGACGAGGCGCGCGGTGCGCACGACTACGGCGCGATCGACTGGGACGAGTTCTGGCGCGTCGTCAACGGCGACGGTCCGTGCAACAAGGAACGGCTCGCCACGCGCGTGAAGGCGCACAACGAGGGCGCGTGGGTGCGCGAAGCCGCGCTGGCCCACGCCGAGAAGCAGCGGGCGCGAACTCAAAAGCAAGCGGCCTGAGCCGGACGACGAGAAACAGGAGATGGAACGATGAACAAGGAATGGCCGATCTGGGAAGTGTTCGTGCGCAGCAAGCAGGGACTGGATCACAAACATTGCGGCAGCCTGCACGCGCCGGACGCGGGCGCGGCGCTGCGCATGGCGCGCGATGTGTACACGCGCCGCCAGGAAGGCGTGAGCATCTGGGTGGTGCCGTCGGCGGCGATCACGGCGTCGGATCCGGCGGACAAGGGCGAACTGTTCGAGCCGGCGGGCGACAAGATCTACCGTCATCCGACATTCTTCGTGCTGCCCGAAGAAATCAACCACATGTAAGGGCGCGGGACATGACTCAGGAACATCTCGCCTACGTGCTGCGCCTCGCCGACAACGCGCTGATCCTCGGCCAGCGCAACGCCGAATGGTGCAGTCACGGCCCGGCGCTGGAGGAAGACATCGCGCTGGCGAACATCAGCCTCGATCTGATCGGCCAGGCGCGTCTGCTCTATTCGCACGCGGCGACGCTCGACGCCGCGCTCAACGGCGCCCGCAAGACCGAAGACGACTACGCCTACTTCCGCACGGAACGCGAGTTCGCCAATTACACGCTGGCGGAGCTGCCGCACTTCGGCCCGCTCGCCGGCACCGCGCGCGCCGAACGCGACTACGCAGTGACGATCGTGCGCAACTTCCTGTACTCGGCGCTGATGGCCGAGGTCTGGACGGCGTTGCAAACCTCGGGCGATACCCAGCTCGCGGCGATCGCGGCGAAGTCGCTGAAGGAAACGCGCTATCACCTGCACCACGCGCGCGACTGGCTCGTGCGCCTGGGCGACGGCACCGACGAATCGCATCGGCGCACGCAGGCGGCGCTCGACTACCTGATGCCGTACACGCGCGAGTTCTTCGCCACCGATGCCATCGAACAGGCCGTGGCCGATGCGGGCATCGCGCCGCTGGCCAGCGCTTTCGAAGCGTCGTGGCGCGCGCAGCTTGCCTCGGCGCTGGAAGAAGCAACGCTCGTAGCGCCCGCGGAAGTGCGTCATGTCTCCACCGGCAAGCAAGGCACGCACTCGGAACACATGGGTTATCTGCTGGCGGAAATGCAGAGCCTGGCGCGGCAGCATCCCGGAGCAAGCTGGTAATGAACGCCGCCAGCGTCCCCGCCCGCGCCGACATGAACGCGACGATCCAGCATGCGTGGTCGGTGCTGGAAGCGGTGCCCGATCCGGAGATCCCGGTGGTGTCGATCCGCGAACTGGGCATCCTGCGCGACGTGCGTCAAGGCGGCGACGGCGTGCTCGAAGTGGTGATCACGCCGACCTACTCCGGCTGTCCCGCGATGGGGCAGATCGCGGAAGACATCGCGCTGGCGATCGGCAATGCCGGGCTGGGCGCGCATCGCATCGAGACGGTGCTGGCGCCGGCCTGGACGACCGACTGGATCACCGAGGAAGCGCGCGACAAGCTGCGGCGCTATGGCATCGCGCCGCCATCGGGGAGCTGCGCCGTCATGGAGAAGCCGATCCGTTTCGTGCCTCGCGCCATGCCGCGCACGAAGGAGACGGTCGCCTGTCCGCGCTGCGGCTCCACGCACACGGAGCAGCTGTCGCAATTCGGCTCCACGGCCTGCAAGGCGCTGTACCGCTGTGTGGATTGCCGCGAACCGTTCGACTATTTCAAGCCGTACTGAACCGCGGCCCCTGATTCAATCCGATCTCATTGAAAGCGAGCCGATAACGATGGCGACTCCGCAATTCCACCCGCTGCGCATCCGCGACGTGCGCCCCGAAACCGCCGATGCGTTCACCGTTTCGTTCGACGTCCCGCCGGCCTTGCGCGACGCGTTCCGCTTCACGCAAGGGCAGTTCGTGACGCTGAAGACGCATATCGACGGCGAGGAGACGCGCCGCTCCTACTCGATCTGTGTCGGCGTGACCGACTATGACCGCGACGGCGAACTGCGCATCGGCATCAAGCGGGTACGCGGCGGACGGTTCTCGAACTTCGCGTTCGAAACGCTCAAGCCCGGCCATGAGATCGACGTGATGACGCCCGACGGGCGCTTCTTCACGCACCTGAACGCCGATCACGCCAAACAGTACGTGGCGTTCTCGGGCGGCTCGGGCATCACGCCGGTGCTGGCGATCATCAAGACGACGCTCGATACGGAGCCGACCAGCCGCTTCACGCTCGTCTACGGCAACCGCAGCGTCGACGCCATCATGTTCGCCGAGGAACTCGAAGACCTGAAGAATCGCTACATGGAGCGGTTCGCGCTGTATCACGTGCTGTCGGACGACCTGCAGGACGTGGAGCTGTTCAACGGCGTGCTGGATCAGGCGAAGTGCCAAGCCTTCCTGGAGACCTTGCTCTCGCCTCAGGACATCGACGAGGCCTTCATCTGCGGCCCCAGCCCGATGATGGACGCGGCCGAAGCCGCGTTGAACGACGCCGGTGTGCCGCCGAAGCAGATTCACGTCGAACGGTTCGGCACGCCGCTGCCGCAGGCGGGCGTGCCGCCGGTCGAGATCACGGAGAACACGCCGGCGGCGGACCTGGAACTGATCATCGACGGCAAGAAACGCAAGCTGCGCCTGCCGTACGAAGGCGTGAGCGTGCTCGACGTCGGCCTGAAGGCGGGACTGGCGCTGCCGTACGCGTGCAAGGGCGGCGTGTGCTGCACGTGCCGCGCGAAGGTGCTGGAAGGCGAAGTGAAAATGGACAAGAACTACACGCTCGAACAGCACGAGATCGATGACGGTTTCGTGTTGACCTGCCAGTGTCATCCGCTGAGCGAGCGCGTGGTCGTGAGTTTCGACGAACGCTGATCCGGGTTGAGTGCAGGCATGAGCGGTCTGTCGCGCACCGGGACGGACATGCGGCCGCCGGACGGGAGTCGATTCGCGTAAACTAGGATCGCTCTCTTCGAGCGTTCCCTCAGTTTTCCGGCATTCCGACACCCATGAACACGATTCACGTCGTCAATGGCGACAGCGCGGCGCAGTCCCTCACCGAAGCCTTGCTCCGCGCGGAACGCGCAGACCGCGTCGTGACGCTGCGCGACGATCTGGCGGTCGGCCCCATCCGCGACGTGGACGATTCCGCGCTCACGCGCGCCGCGTTCTGGCGCCAGGTCCTGAACAGCGCGATGGATTTCGAGGAGCAGCTCGAGGAACAGCTCGGCGTGCTCGATCGCCTCACTCGCGGCGATGCGCAGGTCGTCGTATGGCATGGCCAGAGCGCCGCCGATCAACTGACGCTGCGGCGCACCGCTTTCTATTTGCGCAACGTGCCCCAGCGCCTCAACGAGGCGAAGCTGTCGCACGACGATCTGCAGACCGGCGCGGAAGACGGCTCTTCCGGCTCTTCCGGATTTGTTGGACGCCCGGACCGCGCGACCGCTGTCGGCATGTTTTCGCCGAAGCAGTTGCTCGCGAAGCTGCCGACCGCCGCGCCGATTTCCGTGCTGCGCATCAGCCGCCTTGCGCTCGAATGGCAGGAAGCGAAATATGCCAGCGCCGAAACGCGCCGGCTGCGCGACAACATGCTGGTATCGGGCACCTGGCTGGACGTCGACGAAGCGCTGCTCGATCTCGCCAGCCCCGAATGGCAACCGTCACGGCGGATCGCGGGTGCAGCGATGGGCCAGCGTTTCGACTTCCTGCTCTCCGATTCCGTCGCGTTCTGGCGCCTGCGCGAACTCGTCGTCGCAGGGCGGCTGAAGATTCGGGGCACGCCGTCCGACATCGCCCAGGCCGAATTGCGCCGCTAAAGCGCATCTGCAATCTGCATCGAAGCGGCATAAAAGCGGCATCGAATCCATAAGAACGCACCATCACGACACATGGCCCGTACCAAAGCAGCCGATCACGAATCCCAACGCGAACAGATTCTCGAACTCGCCGCCGCGAAATTCGCCCAGACGAGTTACCCCAGCACGTCGATGGCCGATCTGGCCGCGGCAAGCGGCACGTCCAAGGCCCGTCTCTACCACTATTACGAGAGCAAGGAAGCGATCCTGTTCGATCTGCTCGACCGCTACACCAAGCGGCTGATGCTGATCATCGCGGAAGTGGAAGGCGCGAGCCAGCGGCGCGGTCTCGGCGAGCGCGAAGCCTTCGCCGATCTGGTGCGGGCGTTCCTCGCCGAATACGAGACCTCGCATAGCCGCCACGTCGCGCTCCTCAACGACGTGAAATATCTGGAAGAAGCACAGCGCCAGATCGTCCTGGATCGTCAGCGCGATATCGTTGCCGCGTTCGCGCGCCAGCTGGCGCGGGCGTATCCGAAGCGCGCATCGCGAGACAACCAGACCGCGCTCACGATGATGGTCTTCGGCATGATCAACTGGACCTTCACCTGGCTTAAACCAGGCGGCAAGCTCGGCTACCGCGAGTTCGCCGATCAGGTCGTGGACATGATCGAGCATGGCCTGGGCGGTCAGCCAAACGTTTGATTGCTGCGAAGCAGCATTTCGACAGAAAGCATCGCGGTCTTCCGCCAACGTCATTTAACTCATTGATTTTTATCGACTACATCGAATTTTAGCATCCGTTTAGAACGGCTCACCTAGTCCGATTTAGGGTTTTCCCGTACTCGCTTCCGCGGATTCCGTTAAAATTTGTCTTGCTTTGCAGCATGCTGCATGACGAATGAAGGAGAAACGCCGTGGAACTGACCCTCAACCGCACCGCCGAGCAGATCGTGCCGAACGATCCGCCGCTGACTGACGCGCGTCCGCCGGTTCTCGTCCGCGAGCTTTCTTCCGCCGATCGCGAGCGCCTGCTCAGCCACTTCCTCGCCCTCGAAGAAGATGACCGTCTCCTGCGCTTCGGTCAGGTGGTTCCCGATCACGTGATCGAGAACTACGTGCGCAATATCAATTTTTCGAACGACAAGGTATTCGGCGTGTTCGGCGATGCGCTGGAACTGATCGGCGTCGGCCATCTGGCCTATCTGCCTGCCGAAGGCGACAAGCGCACCGCGGAATTCGGGGTGTCGGTGCTGGAAAGCGCGCGTGGGCGCGGTGTCGGTTCGAAGCTGTTCGAGCGTGCCGCCATGCGCAGCCGCAACACGCACGTTTCGGTGCTTTACATGCACTGCCTGTCGCGCAATTCGACGATGATGCACATCGCCCGCAAGTCGGGCATGAAGATCGAATATGCGTATGGTGAAGCGGACGCCTATCTGTCGCTCGCGCCGGCCGACCAGAACAGCATCATGACCGAGATGCTGCAGGAGCAAGCCGCCGTATTCGACTACGCCATCAAGCGCCAGGCGCATCGTGCGTCGCAGATGTTCCAGGCGTTCATGCCGACGGCGGACGCGGCCTGATTCCAGACCGCATCGCTTATCGCACGCAAGGGCGGCTCCGGCCGCCCTTGTGCTTTTCGGCACGGGTCAACGCAGTGGCAATGCGGTCGTTTCCTTGATTCGCTCGAGCGAAAAGCTCGACCTGACATCGATGACCGACGGATGGTGCAGCAACTGCTCCTGCACGAAGCGGGAAAAGTCCTCCATGTCGCGCACCTGCACCCGCAGCAGAAAGTCCATCTCGCCCGTCATCGCGTCGCAGGCAACGACTTCCGGCCAGGAGCGCACTGCTTCGCGGAACAGGTCGCCGTGCGTCGGCGTCTTCGGGATACCCGCCGCGGCCTGCGTGCCGCCGCGCTTCTCGAGCCGCACGTTGATGTAGGCCAGCAGGCCGAGGCCAAGCTTCTTCGCATCGAGCAGCGCCACATAGCCGCGAATCACGCCGCTTTCCTCCAGCCGCCGGATGCGCCGCAAGCACGGGCTCGGCGAAAGATTGACGCGCTCCGCAATCTCCTGATTGGACAGCCGGCCGTTTTCCTGGAGGATCGCCAGAATGCGCCGGTCTATCGTGTCGAGTTCGGAGTCCGATTCTGCTTCGGCCATTTTCTGGCTCCTGTCTGTGTTTTCCCGGCATGAACTAGCGCAAGTCTATGAATTGGCGATTTGTTTCGCAAGTTTTTGCCGCATCGCCATGACTAAACTGTCTCCACGTCGCGCATTCGCGCAGAACGAATTTCCGGAGACACCGCATGACCGCAACGACCTGGGAGAATCCCGTCGGCACCGACGGCTTCGAATTCATCGAGTACACCGCGCCGGACCCCGTCGCGCTCGGCAAGCTGTTCGAGCAAATGGGCTTCACGGCCATCGCGAAGCATCGCCACAAGGACGTCACGCTGTATCGCCAGGGCGACATCAACTTCATCGTGAACGCCGAGCCCGACTCGTTCGCGCAACGCTTCGCCCGCCTGCACGGCCCGTCCATCTGCGCGATCGCCTTCCGCGTCGCCGATGCCGCCAAGGCCTACCAGCGCGCGCTCGAACTCGGCGCCTGGGGTTTCGACAACAAGACCGGTCCGATGGAGTTGAACATCCCGGCCATCAAGGGCATCGGCGATTCGCTGATCTATTTCGTGGACCGCTGGCGCGGCAAGAACGGCGCGCAGCCGGGCAGCATCGGCGACATCAGCATCTATGACGTCGATTTCGAGCCGATTCCCGGAGCCGAGCAGAATCCGGCCGGCCATGGCCTGACCTATATCGATCACCTGACGCACAACGTCCATCGCGGCCGCATGGTCGAATGGGCCGAGTTCTACGAGCGGCTGTTCAACTTCCGCGAGGTGCGTTACTTCGACATCGAGGGCAAGGTGACGGCGGTGAAGTCCAAGGCGATGACCTCGCCGTGCGGCAAGATCCGCATTCCGATCAACGAGGAAGGCTCGGAGAACGCCGGACAGATTCAGGAATATCTCGACGCCTATCGCGGCGAAGGCATTCAGCACATCGCGCTCGGCACCGATGACATCTACACGACCGTCGACGGCCTGCGCAGCGCGCGCATTGCGCTGCTCGACACCATCGACACGTATTACGAACTGGTCGACCGGCGCGTGCCGGGGCATGTGGAGTCGGTTTCCGAGTTGAAGACTCGCAAGATCCTGATCGACGGAACCAAGGACGAAATCCTGCTGCAGATCTTCACCGAGAACCAGATCGGACCGATCTTCTTCGAGATCATCCAGCGCAAGGGCAACCAAGGCTTCGGCGAGGGCAACTTCAAGGCGCTGTTCGAATCCATCGAACTGGATCAGATGCGCCGCGGCGTGCTGAAGGACACGACAGGCGGCTAAGCTGCCGCGCAATCGAGCCACTGGCAACGTCAAGTAAAAGGGGCATGAACCTGAGTGGTTCATGCCCCTTCGTCATTTTCAGCGATCCGTCCCGGCGGACGAATCCCGCGAGCGGATCAGCCCGCCGTCTCGTCGTCGCTGCCTTCCGATGCGCGGCGCTTCTCAGCGCCTGCCTGAACGGACTGAACGCGCGCCTGCGCGACCTGTGCAACCGACGACGCCCCGAATGGCGACGCACCCTGCGCCCGCGCGCCGACCGGCGCGCTGATCGCGAAAAAGGCGGTCGAGACCATCAAGAAATTCTGAATGTGGCGTTGTTTCATCGTTATCTCCTTCTAACCGCATATGTACTGCTTGCTTCCGGATGAAAATGCGCGCACAAGGAACGGCGCGAAAATACCGGAAGCGCCATTTTAGACATGATTGAACAGCAGGGTTCCAAAGCAAGGTCGGTTTTACATGCTGTAACAAAACCTTCCCGTTTGCCGCCAAATCGTCAAGGATTTGACGCAAAGCGCTGCTAGTTGAGTAATTTCAAACGGGTTTGCCCCAGTGCCGGAAAAACCGTCGCATCGGCACACTGGAAGTCGCGGCCGAGCGTTCACAAGACGCGGACGGCCCGAAACATGCTTTGGTGATCCCAAACCTCGGGTGGAGGAAGACACATAATGAACGCCCCGCTAGACGCAGAACAAAGAGCTTCGCTAGAAGCCGCGCTGAAATCCGTCACGCTAGACGACAAATACACGCTCGAACGCGGCCGCGCGTACATGAGCGGCATCCAGGCGCTGGTGCGCCTGCCCATGCTCCAACAGGAACGCGACAAGGCCGCCGGCCTCAACACGGCCGGATTCATTTCCGGCTATCGCGGTTCTCCCCTTGGCGGTCTCGACCAGTCCCTCTGGAAGGCGAAAAAGCATCTCGCCGGCCATCAGGTCGTATTCCAGCCGGGCGTGAACGAAGACCTCGCCGCCACCGCCGTATGGGGCTCGCAGCAGGTCAATCTTTACCCGAGCGCCAAGTACGACGGCGTGTTCTCGATGTGGTACGGCAAGGGCCCCGGCGTCGATCGTTCAGGCGATGTCTTCAAGCACGGCAATTCCGCGGGATCGGCGCGGCACGGCGGCGTCCTGGTGCTCGCCGGCGATGACCACGCCGCGAAGTCGTCGACCCTGGCGCATCAGTCCGAGCACATCTTCAAGGCGTGCGGCCTGCCGGTGCTGTTTCCGTCGAACGTGCAGGAATATCTCGACTTCGGCCTGCACGGCTGGGCCATGAGCCGCTACTCCGGCCTCTGGGTCGCAATGAAATGCGTGACCGACGTGGTGGAATCGTCTGCTTCCGTCGATATCGATCCGCATCGCACGCAAATCGTGCTTCCCACCGATTTCGCGATGCCCGAAGGCGGTCTCAATATCCGCTGGCCGGACCCGCCGCTCGTGCAGGAAGCGCGTCTGCTCGACTACAAGTGGTACGCCGCGCTGGCCTATGTGCGGGCAAACAAGCTGGACCGGGTGGAGATCGATTCGCCGCATGCGCGCTTCGGCATCATGACCGGCGGCAAGGCCTATCTCGACGTGCGCCAGGCCCTCACCGATCTCGGTCTCGATGACGCCACCTGCGCGCAGATCGGCATCCGGCTGTACAAGGTCGGCTGCGTCTGGCCGCTCGAAGCGCAAGGCGCGCATGAATTCGCGCGCGGTCTCGAGGAAATTCTGGTCGTCGAGGAAAAGCGCCAGATTCTCGAATACGCGATCAAGGAAGAGCTCTACAACTGGCCGGACGCCCAGCGCCCGCGTGTCTACGGCAAGTTCGACGAAAAAGACGGCGCGGGCGGCGAATGGTCCGTGCCGATGGGCAACTGGCTGCTGCCCGCGCACTACGAACTGTCGCCGGCGATCATTGCGAAGGCCATCTCCACGCGTCTCGAGAAATTCGATCTGCCCGCCGACGTGCGCGCCCGCATCGCGACGCGGCTCGCGGTGATCGACGCGAAGGAAAAGGCGCTGGCACGGCCGCGCGTAGAAGCTGAGCGCAAGCCGTGGTTCTGCTCCGGCTGTCCGCACAACACTTCGACGAACGTGCCGGAAGGCTCGCGCGCGATGGCCGGCATCGGCTGCCACTACATGACGGTCTGGATGGACCGCAACACGAGCACCTTCAGCCAGATGGGCGGCGAAGGCGTCGCGTGGGTCGGACAGGCGCCGTTCTCGAACGACAAGCACGTGTTCACCAATCTCGGCGACGGCACCTACTTCCATTCGGGCCTGCTCGCGATTCGCGCGGCGATCGCGGCGAAGGTGAACATCACCTACAAGATCCTCTACAACGATGCGGTCGCAATGACGGGCGGCCAGCCCGTCGACGGCGTCCTGACCGTGCCGCAGATCACGCATCAATTGGCGGCGGAAGGCGCGGCGAAGATCGTCATCGTCACGGATCAGCCGGAGAAATACACCGCGACGACCGGTCTCGCACCGGGCATCGACGTGCATCACCGCGACGTGCTCGACGACATCCAGCGCCAGTTGCGCGAAGTGCAAGGCACATCGATCCTGATCTACGACCAGACCTGTGCGACCGAGAAGCGCCGCCGCAGGAAGCGCGGCGCGTTCCCCGATCCGGCGAAGCGCGTCGTCATCAACGAGGCGGTGTGCGAAGGCTGCGGCGATTGTTCCGTGAAGTCGAACTGCCTCTCGGTCGAACCGCTGGAAACCGAATTCGGCACGAAGCGGCAGATCAACCAGTCGACCTGCAACAAGGACTATTCGTGTGTGAACGGCTTCTGTCCGAGCTTCGTCACCATCGAGGGCGGGCAGTTGAAGAAGCCGAAGGCGACGAGCGTCGGCGCCGATGCGATGCCCCCGGTGCCGACACCCGAACTGCCCGAGATCGCGCGGCCGTACGGCGTGCTGGTGACGGGCGTGGGCGGCACGGGCGTCGTGACGATCGGCGCGCTGCTCGGCATGGCGGCGCATCTGGAGCAAAAGGGCGTCACGGTGCTCGACGTCACCGGTCTCGCGCAGAAGGGTGGCGCGGTGATGAGCCATGTGCAGATCGCCAACCGTCCGGCCGACATTCATGCGACCCGCATCGCGATGGGCGAGGCGGATCTGGTGATCGGCTGCGACGCGATCGTGACGGCGAGCAACGAATGCGGCTCGCGGATGCAGCCTGACCATACGCGCGTCGTCGTGAACAGCGCGCAGACGCCGACCGCCGACTTCATCAAGAACCCGAACTGGAGTTTTCCGGGCGCGAGCGCGGAAGCGGATATTCGCGCGGCGGCGGGCCAGCATGTGGCGCTCGTCGATGCGAACCGTTTTGCCGTCGCGCTGATGGGCGACGCGATCTACACCAATCCGTTCGTGCTCGGCTACGCGTGGCAAAAGGGCTGGGTGCCGTTGCGGCATGAATCGCTGATGCGCGCAATCGAGCTGAACGCCGTGCAGGTCGAGAAGAATCTCGCCGCGTTCGAATGGGGACGCCGCGCGGCGCACGATATCGACGCTGTGCAGCGGCTCACGCAGGGACAGCGCGGTATGGACAGCGCAGCGGGCAAGGTGGTCGCGCTGCACACGCCGAAGGCGCTGGACAGCCTGATCGAAAAGCGTCTCGACTATCTCGTGAAGTACCAGAACAGCGCGTATGCATCGCGTTATGGGCGGATCGTCGCGGAAGTGCGCACGGCCGAAGCGAGCCTGGGCATGGGCGACGGCCAGTATGCGCTGACGGAAGCCGTCGCGAAGAACCTGCACAAGCTGATGGCCTACAAGGACGAATACGAAGTCGCGCGGCTGTACGCGGACCCGGCGTTCATCGAGAAAGTGAAGAGCAGCTTCGAAGGCGACTGGAAGATCAAGATGCATCTCGCGCCGCCGAGCACGTCGAAGAAGGACGCGCACGGGCATCTGGTCAAGAAACAATACGGCCCGTGGATGATGTCCGCGATGCGCGTGCTCGCCCGGCTCAAGTTCCTGCGCGGCACGGGGCTTGATCCGTTTGGTCGTACCGAAGAGCGGAAGATGGAGCGAGCGTTGATCGGGGAGTACGAGGCGCTGGTGCGGGAAATCATCGACGGGCTCACGGTCGAGAAGGTGCCGCTGGCGATCGAACTGGCGAGCCTGCCCGACGCGATGCGCGGTTACGGCCACATCAAGGAAAACAACGTGAAGGCCGCGAAGGTGAAGTGGGAGAAGTTGCTGGCGGACTGGAGGATTGACGAGAGGCAGCAAGTTGCCTGATGGTGTGCATCGGTGACGATTGTTGTGGAGGCGGATCCATGTCTGGGATCCGCTTCTTCCTTCTTCGGCGCCTATTTTGAGTGCAAACGTTATTACTCGATCTCAATAACGCCCGACTCACCTCCCGCCCCAAATTGCCGATCTCACTGCAATTTACACCTCAAGCTCGTTAATCGCGTAGCAGGGGAATCTTCAGTGGGCATTCGAACAAACAGCAGGATCAGCCAAGCCGCTGGCATAGCTTAGCGACTATCTAGCGTATTCCGACAGCGACGGCGAGCCTGCTCAAATTTTCGACTCTATCCAAGCGTCACACATAATTTTACACAACCCGTTTGGCATGTAAAATCAACGCTCCGATCTCAAAAACAAGAAAGCGATGAGTGAAGCCGAATACAAGCACAATATGCAGTTCGAGGCTAACGTGCGTCAAGCTGCTGAAGCAGTTTGGGGTCTTGCGCCCGGGGAGTGTCAGCCTTCACATTACGAGAACGACCCGGTCATAAAGGAACTTGACGGAATTGCGCGCCTCCGAGACGTTACGCATTTGTTAATGGCTACGACCAGCACTCGATTAGAGAAGGTCAGAGCGGACGCCAAGAAGCTGAATGCTGCGGAGACGGTCGAAAATAAGAGTGCTATCACTGTATCAAAATGGTTGATAACCGAAAAACAACTTGACGCTCAACACATCGAAGTAGCCAAGAAGAACAAAATCACGACGATCACTTTGGAGCAATTCCGCCGTCGCGCTTTTGACGGATTGAAGTATCTAACATTGCGCCGCAAAGCAGCGTTTGGTTCGGCTCGCGACCCTTACACGGATTCTATAACGATTGATGACGCAAAGTATGTTGAACTGCCTATAACACTCATCGCAGATAAACCATCAAACCGGAGTCTCAGCTTTTCTCTGAGCCGACAATCGAATCTTCAAGAATTGCTTGATTGCATTAATTCCGGTGGCATTGCTTTCCTCCTCGCCCCATTCGGTGCGGGAAAAAGCATCACCACGAGACAGATATTTCTCAGATTGGCCGAGGAATTCAAGACAGGCAAAGATTTACCCGTCCCACTCGCGCTCAATCTGCGTGAGCATTGGGCTCAACCATACGCTGACGAAATGCTAGAGCGCCACGCAAGATCAATCGGCTATTCTCCGCGTGAAGATCTGACCGTCGCTTGGCGTTCAGGCATGGCTAACTTACTCCTAGATGGGTTTGACGAGGTAGCGGCACAGTCAATTATCCGCAAAGATGATAAAACTTTCATGCGCGAAGCGCGTCGCGAGGCTCTTACAGGCGTTCGCGACTTTCTGTCGAAAGTGCCCGCTGGTATCGGTGTGCTAATCTGCGGGCGTGATCATTATTTCGACGATGAAGCCGAAATTTCTTCTGCGTTATCAATCAGCGGGAAGAAATGCAAGGTTTTCAGGCTGGGCGAACTCACAGAAAGCGGCGTTCGTGAGTTCCTCGACAAAAATGGTGTTTCGAAAGAATTGCCAGATTGGCTCCCGCGTAAGCCGCTGCTTTTAGGATATTTGATACAGAAGGATCTCATTGGTGAGGTGACCAAGATTGACGGTTCGGTTGGTTTTGGGCACGCTTGGGATACTTTCTTAACAAGAATTACTGAGCGCGAAGCCGGGTTAGAATCGGCAACCATGGAGGCTCAAACTCTCTTGTCCGTCATGGAGCGACTGGCATTCTCGGTTCGCGGTCGATCGTCAGGCTCCGGACCAATCACTGGTACAGACTTGTCTGATGCATTCTTCGCAGAGACGGGTCAATCCGCTGGGGAGGGAGTGCTGGCGCAGTTACAGCGGTTGCCGGGCCTCACGCAAAGGGAGCAGGACCCTGGCTCGCGGTCGTTCGTGGATGAAGACATGCTGGCAGCGTTGCAAGGCAAAGCATTTCACAAACTGGTAGTCGATAATTTTAAAGACAACTATTCGCTTCCAATTGCCGAATTGTCCGCTAAAGCCGTGTCAATGTCTGTGCATCTGCTGAAGCGCGACGGATATCAAACTTCGACGCTCATTTCCGTTGCTCAGTCGCTCTCTCGACAGTCATCAAGCAAGCCTCAGGATTATCAGGCACTCGCAGATTTGACTTCCGTGATTATCGGTGTTGCGCTTCAGGAAGGTCTGCAAGAAGTTGATTTCAGAGGCTTGGAGATTTCCTCGGCAACCTTTGGAAGAATGAATCTCGACGATGTCGTCGTCCAAGGTCTTACCCTCCGAGACTGCCTCATATCAGAGCTAACAGTAAACGCAGACAGCATCACTGGAGGAATTAGTTTCCACAATTGCCTTGTAGTGCGGGCGATCGGCATTGCCGACGAGAGAGGCTTACCGAGAGACATTTTTTTAGATTGTACGGTCGAAAATTTTGATGACATGGCAACGAATAACGCAGTCTTGCAATCTAATCTACCGGCACAACTAAAAGCACTAATGACCGTTCTTCGGAAGCTTTACAAACAGGCGGGTGGAGGAAGAAAAATGGCGTCTTTCTTCCGCGGCATTACCCATCATGGCGTCGCCGATTACGTTGAGAGTGTGGTCAGGACGTTAGAGGTAGAGGGATTCGTCACCATCGCGAACGATATTGTTCATCCCGTACGTAGACAGGCGGCTCGCGTCGAGCAGATCTTGGCTGCACCGTCTCTCAGCACCGATTCACTCGTTCGGAAGATTCGTGAACTTTGATTTGTGAAACGTTTTTTTGTTCGTGTTCAATGCGTGCGGCAAGCCGTATCGCTAACTATGGTGGGCGCGAAATTTTGATTTACGACTCGCATTTCGGTCCCTAGTCGCTACGGCGATCCGGTCAACCGGATCGCCGTTTTTCACCTCACCTCACCAAAACCCAACCGCCTTACTTCGCCTTCGCGACGCTCGCATTCGCGCTCGCCACCGCGGTCATGTTGATGATCCGCCGCACGGTCGCGGCCGGTGTCAGGATATGCACCGGCTTGGCGGCGCCCAGCAGGAACGGTCCCACCGTCACACCCTCACCGCTCACCATCTTGAGCAGGTTGTAGGTGATGTTCGCCGCTTCGACGTTCGGCATGATCAGCAGGTTGGCTTCGCCCGTCAACGTCGTGCCCGGGAACGACGCCTTGCGCACCGCCTCGGACAACGCGGCATCGCCGTGCATTTCACCGTCTACTTCCAGCGTCGGCGCGCGCTCGGCAATCAGCTTGCGCGCCTCGGCCATGCGCTTGCTCGACGCGCTCGGCACGCTGCCGAAGTTCGAGTTCGACAGCAACGCCACCTTCGGCTGCACACCAAAGCGCTCGATTTCTCGCGCGGCGAGAATCGTCATGTCGGCGAGCTGCTCGGCGGTCGGCGATTCGTTGACGTAGGTGTCGCTGATGAAGAGATTGCGTCCTTGCAGCATCAGCAGGTTCATCGCCGCGAAGTTGTTCGCGCCTTCCGCCTTGCCCAGCACCTGATCCACGAACTTCAGATGGTCCTGATACGTATCGATCAGGCCGCAGATCATGCCGTCCGCGTCGCCCGTATGGATCAGGATCGCGCCGATCAGCGTGTTGAACTTGCGCAGCGCGGCCTTCGCGCCTTCAGGCGTCACGCCATCGCGCGCGGCGATCTCGTGATACGCCTGCCAGCTCTTCTGATAGCGCGGATCGTCCTCCGGATTCACGATCTCGAAATCGATGCCCGGCTTCAGCTTCGAGCCCATCTTCTGCAGACGCATTTCCACCACCGCCGGCCGGCCGACGATGATCGGCTTCGCAATCTTCTCCAGCAAGACGAACTGCGCGGCGCGCAGCACGCGCTCGTCCTCGCCTTCCGCGAACACGATGCGCGCCGGCGCGGCCTTCGCCGCCACGAACACCGGACGCATCACCATGCCCGTGCGATACACGGTCGCGCCGAGCGTCTCGCGATAGGCGTCCATGTCCTTGATCGGACGCGTCGCGACGCCCGAGTCCATCGCGGCCTGCGCGACAGCCGGCGCGATCTTGATGATCAGGCGCGGATCGAACGGCTTCGGAATCAGATATTCCGGACCGAATTCGAGCGAGTGACCTTCATAGGCCTTCGCGACTTCATCGCCCTGATCGGTTTCTTCCGCGAGTTCGGCGATCGCATGCACGCACGCGAGCTTCATCTCTTCCGTGATGGTGGTCGCGCCGACATCCAGCGCGCCGCGGAAGATGAACGGGAAGCACAGCACGTTGTTGACCTGGTTCGGATAGTCCGAACGGCCCGTCGCGACGATACAGTCCGGACGCACCTTCTTCGCCTCTTCCGGACGGATTTCCGGTTCCGGATTGGCCAGCGCGAGGATCAGCGGCTTGTCCGCCATCGTCACGACCATCTCCGGCTTCAGCACGCCGGCGCTCGAGCAGCCGAGGAAGACGTCGCAGCCGTGCATGGCATCGCCGAGCGTGCGCGCGTCGGTGCTCGCCTGATACCGCTCCTTCGATGCGTCCAGATTGCCGCGGCCTTCATAGATCACGCCCTTCGAGTCGATCACCAGCGTGTTCGACTTCTTCAGGCCGAGGTGCACCAGCAAGTCCAGGCACGCAATGGCCGCCGCACCCGCGCCCGAGCACACGAGCTTCACTTCGTCCAGCTTCTTGCCGACCACTTTCAGGCCGTTGAGAATCGCCGCCGACGCAATGATCGCCGTGCCGTGCTGATCGTCATGGAAGACGGGAATCTTCATGCGCTCGCGCAGCTTCTTCTCGATATAGAAGCATTCCGGCGCCTTGATGTCCTCGAGGTTGATGCCGCCGAGCGTCGGCTCGAGCATCGCGATGGCGTCGACGAGCTTGTCCGGATCGGTCTCCGCCAGCTCGATGTCGAATACGTCGATGCCCGCGAACTTCTTGAACAGACAACCTTTGCCTTCCATCACCGGCTTGGCCGCGAGCGGGCCGATATTGCCGAGGCCGAGCACCGCCGTGCCATTCGTCACGACGCCGACGAGATTGGCGCGCGAGGTGTACTTCTGCGCGTCGAGCGGTTCGTCGTAGATGGCCATGCACGCGGCCGCGACGCCCGGCGAATACGCGAGCGAGAGATCGAGCTGGTTGGACAGGGGTTTGGTCGGCGTGACCGAGATCTTGCCCGGACGCGGATTCTGGTGATACGCGAGGGCGCTTTGCTTCAGTTGTTCGTCCATGATTGACCTGAGACGTTGGAAATTATTTGAACAGGGTTCACACTGCCGTCGACCGCTACCGTGAATGCGGGAATGTGAATCGATGGACCAGGTTCACAGGCCCGACGCGCCGGATAGGCGCAACATGCTGCTGGCCGGATGGGACGAGCAGACGGAGCCTTCGGAATTTTTTGGACGTTCAGTGTACACCCCGCTTTTGAAATGACGCGATGCAACCTTTCAGCGGGTGTTCCGGCGCCTGCCGTGTCCGTTTCGTCGGATTTGAGCGGCCAGGCGCGCCTTCTGGCGGAGTCATCCGGGAGGCCGTCCGTTCGGCCAGGGTCCTCGCCCCGGCACGCCGCCTCGGGTAAAATCTCGGGCTGGCTCCGCAAGGTTCGGGACTCGGGCGTCACAGCGCTTCGTCCCGCCGGTACGCGCGGCACACGTCAACAGCCCGTCGTCGAGCGGTCCTGTTGCACCGAACCCGCGCCGAACCCGCGCCGAAGGCCCTCACGGCCGCCTCCACGCTCAGCAAGCGTCATATCAAGTCCAAGGATTCGCCCATGACAGGCTTCGATCGCCAGACGATCTCCGACACCACCGCCAAGATGCTCCTCGAAGTCCAGGCGGTGCACTTCAACGCGGAAAAACCGTACATCTTCACGTCCGGCTGGGCGAGCCCGGTGTATATCGATTGCCGCAAGCTGATCTCCTACCCGCGCGTGCGCCGCGGCCTGATGGAAATGGCCGAGTCGACCATCCTGCGCGACGTCGGCTACGAGCAGATCGACGCGGTCGCGGGCGGCGAAACGGCCGGCATTCCGTTCGCCGCGTGGATCGCCGACCGCCTGATGGTGCCGATGCAATACGTCCGCAAGAAGCCGAAGGGCTTCGGACGCAATGCGCAGATCGAAGGTTTGCTGACGGAAGGCCAGCGTGTGCTGCTGGTCGAAGACCTGACGACCGACAGCCGCAGCAAGATCAACTTCATCAACGCGCTGCGCACCGCCGGCGCGACCGTGAATCACTGCTTCGTGCTGTTCCACTACAACATCTTCAAGGAAAGCGTGTCGGTCTTGAAGGACATCGACGTCGACCTGCACGCGCTCGCCACGTGGTGGGACGTCCTGCGTGTCGCCAAGGAGCAGGGTTACTTCGAAACCAAGACGCTGGACGAAGTCGAGAAATTCCTGCATTCGCCCGCCGAATGGTCGGCTGCTCACGGCGGCGCGACCGCTGCTCCGCAATAAGCGTTTCTGTTTGAAGGCTGCATAAAAGCAAAAGCCAGGCAAAAGCTGCTGGCAGAAAAACGCCGAAAAAAAGCCGCTGACTGACTCAGCGGCTTTTTTATTTATTTCGCGATACCGCGCTTACAGCGTGTGCGAGCTTGAAATCGGAGTATCGTCGATACTGCCGTCGCCGGAATAGGCCGAGAGATTCATTAATCCGTTGCTCTGTGCATATTGAAACAATTCGGAATCGCGTTCGATGCCGAGTTTTCGCATGGCCGTATTCTTTTGCGTGCTGATGGTCTTGATACTGCGCCGTAACTGCGCGGCGATTTCCGTAATGGTCATGCCCGAGACAAACAGGCGCACGACCTCCAGTTCGCGTTTCGACAGAATCACACCGCGCTGCTGTCCGTTCGTGGCGAGGCCCATGCTGTCGAGCGCTGACTTGACGGACGGACCGAGATACTCCTGGGCTCGCATCACGTGCTGGATGGCCCAGCCGATGTGGTTCATGTCGTCGGCCTTGTTGATGATGGACATGACGCCCACCTCGCGCAGACGCTTGAGCAGCGCCGGATTCTCGAGCATGGTCAGCACCACGAGCTTCACGCGCGGAAACTGCCGCCCGATATAGCCGAGCAACGGCATGCCGTCGCCGTACGAGCCACCGGGCATGGCGAGATCGGTCACGAGGACGTCGCAGGGCGTCTTCTGCAGGAGCTGAATGAGTTCGGTCGACTGGCGCGCCTGGCCCACAACATCGATTTCGGGAAACTTGCTGAGCGCCTGCGTGGCGCCAAACAAAATCACTGGATGATCGTCTGCAATGATGACGGTTATTCGCTGGCTCATTCAAATCTCCCGTAAATGGATGGTTTGCGTGCCGCGCGAATTTGCATCGAATTATTCATTTTTTCATTCAAAATGTTCGGAAAAGACCGGCCTCGCCATCCCGCTCGCTTTCCGCCCAAAAGCAAACAAACCCAGGCCACTGGCTAAGTCTCAAGCGATAAAGGCTTTAAACCTTTGTTGCAATGTTAAACTGCAACCTGTCAAGAAGCGCATCCATGAGACAAAAAACGTCGTTTCGGTCAGCGAATCGCAGATTAACCGCAACGATTTTGAAAGGAGTCCGGCCCATGCGCCTTACTGGTCGAAGCGGGGAATCGAGTGGCCTGGTCGCATCTGTCCTTTTCATCCTCGGCGCTGCTGCGGCGCTGCCTTTTTCACGCGCAGCGGCGGCCGACGCCGGCTTTACCGTGACCAGCACGGATCTCGCGCCGGGCAAGCCGATCGGGCGCGATCTCCTGTTCGACCAGGCCGGCTGCACGGGCGGCAACCGCTCGCCGCAGATTTCCTGGCGCGGCGCGCCGGCGAACACGCGCAGCTTCGCGGTGACCATCTTCGATCCGGACGCGCCCGGGCGCGGCTGGTGGCACTGGGCGGTCGCGGGCATTCCCGGCGGCACCGAGCGCCTGCCGAACAACGCGAGCGCATCGGGCGTGCTGCGCAAGATGGGCGCGATCGAAGCCCGCAACGACTGGGACACCGACGGCTACGGCGGCCCCTGCCCGCCGCCCGGCAAGGCGCACCGCTACGTGGTGACGGTGTACGCGCTCGACAGCGACGACCTGCGGCTGCGCCAGGGCACCCCGGCGCTGATGTTCGAGCATGAGATCCGCACGATGGCCATTGCCACTGCGCAGCTGACTTTCAGTTACGGCCGCTGACCACAGCGTTCGCGAACCGTGCGGTTGCGCCGGTAAGCCTTCGGCCGACTTTGCTAGACTGGCCGGAACCCTTCCCCACCGATCTCCACCGTCCGGCGGCGTCACATTCCGGCAAGGCGCGCTGGCGCCCTCCCATGCATGCTGACCGCCGGCTGGCCGACGTGGACAGACACAAGGCCATCATGCCGACTATTGCCATCGTCTATCACAGCGGCTACGGCCACACGAAAAAGGTTGCCGAAGCCGTGCTCGCCGGCGCGACCGAAGCGGGCGCGAGCGTCAAGCTGATCGCCGTCGCGGATCTCGACGACGCCGCGTGGAACGACCTCGACGCCGCCGACGCCATCGTCTTCGGCGCGCCCACGTACATGGGCGGACCGTCCGCCGACTTCAAGAAATTCGCCGACGCCAGCTCCAAACCCTGGTTCGCGCAGAAGTGGAAGGACAAGATCGCGGCGGGCTTCACCAATTCCGCGCACATGAACGGCGACAAGTTCCTGACCATCTCCTACTTCGTCACCCTGGCGATGCAGCACGGCATGATCTGGGCCGGCACCGGCATGATGCCGTCGAACACGAAGGCGGCCACCCGCAACGACCTGAACTTCATCGGCGGCTTCACGGGCTTGTTGACGCAATCGCCCGCGGACGCGTCGCCTGATGAAGCGCCGCCGCGCGGCGACCTCGAAACCGCGAAGGCATTCGGCGCGCGCATCGCGGCCGTGACCGCTCGCTGGACCGGCAATGCGTCCGCCTCGGAAAGCGGCGGAAGCGGCGGAAGCGGCGGACATGAGGCCGCCTCGGAATCGCCTTAAAATAGCGGTTTTGCGGCGAGCGGCCGCACGAACCAGCGAGATCGAGATGACCACGAAAGTATTTGTCGACGGACAGGAAGGCACCACCGGCCTGAAGATTTTCGAATATCTGTCGCAACGCCGTGACATCGAGGTGTTGCGCATCGAGGATGCGAAGCGCAAGGACGTCGAGGAGCGCCGCCGCCTCATCAATGCCTCCGATGTGACGTTCCTGTGTCTGCCGGATGTCGCGTCGCGCGAATCGGTTTCACTCGTCGATTCCGGCAACACGCGCACCGTGATGATCGACGCGAGCACCGCGTTCCGTACCCAGGACGACTGGGCCTACGGCCTGCCGGAACTGGCGCGCGCGCAGCGCGAACGCCTGCGCACGGCGAAACGGATCGCCGTGCCGGGCTGCCATGCTTCAGCATTCGTGCTGTCGGTGCAGCCGCTGGTCGCGAGCGGACTCGTCTCCGCCGATTTCGATGCCCACGCCTACTCCATCACCGGCTACAGCGGCGGCGGCAAGAAAATGATCGCGGAGTATGAAGCGGGCGGCAATGAACTGCTGATGAGTCCGCGCGCCTACGCGCTCGGCCTGACGCACAAGCATTTGCCGGAGATGTCGGTGCGCACGGGACTGAAGCGCGCGCCGGTCTTCACGCCGATCGTCGGTCCGTTCCTCAAGGGCTTGGCCGTCACGACGTACTTTTCGCCCGACCGGCTCACGCGTCCCGCCAGGCCGCAGGACGCGCGCGACGTGCTCGCCGAGTATTACAACAACGAGCCGTTCGTCCGCGTGATGCCGTTCGACGCCGACAGCAACCTCGACGCCGGTTTCTTCGACGTGCAGGCCTGCAACGACACGAATCGCGTCGATATCTTCGTGTTCGGCAACGATGAGCGCTTCGTCACCGTGGCGCGGCTCGATAATCTGGGCAAGGGCGCGTCGGGCGCGGCGATCCAGTGCATGAACCTGGCTATCGGCGCTGACGAAGAAGCGGGTCTCGCGCGCTGATTGCCCCTGCGGGATGAGACAAGGCCGGTCCACTTCAATGTGGACCGGCCTTTTAGTTGTCTGGTGCGTTGCAGCATCAAAGGCCGCAGACGAAAAAAAAGCCCGCCGAGTTGGCGGGCTGAATCCATATCAGTGGAGACATGGAGGAGACAGGAGCGACTATACCGGCGCTTATGATGCAACGCAACATACGCTGTTGCGCCGGTTCCACAGTCCTGCCTTCACGGCTGTGTCATCGACAGGATGAATTGCAGCTGATCCGCAGCAATCGGCTTGACGAGATGCACGTCGAAACCGGCGTCGAGCGTCATCTCGCGATGCTGCGGTTGCCCCCAGCCGGTCAGCGCCACCAGCATGATCGCGTGGCCGTGCGGCAGAAGCCGCAGCTCGCGCGCCGCCGCCAGACCGTCGACCATCGGCATGCCCAGATCCAGGATCACCACATCCGGCGCGAACTGCGCGGCCACTTCCACCGCCTGCGCCCCGTTTCCCGCCAGCGCCACTTCGTGACCCATCGCGGTCAGCAGGTTCGCGAGGCCTGCGAGCGCATCGTCGTCGTCATCGGCTATGAGGATGCGCTTGCTCACGATGGCCTCAACGTGTTCCGGAAATTTCGAGTTTCAGCCGGTTCGACCCGGCTTGCGCCGCCGTAATGCTGGTGCGCGCACCGCGTGCGCCGAGGTAGAAATGCTGGCGGGCGGGCGAATTCTGATCGTGCGTCGCGTCCGGAAGACAGGCCGCGATGTCCGCCGCAACGCCCTGCAATGCATCGGCGCTCGCGCCGCCATGCGGCGTCCAGGTGCAGCGATAGTTCGACTGCGACGCGGCGCACTGCGCGTCGTCGCCGTAGGGCAATGCGATGGGACGGCCATCGAGCGCCGACAGCGACGCGAAATTGGGCGCGGCGGCCACGATGCGCTTCAACGCGCTACAGGGACTGGGCGAGTCGTCCGCCCGGGCGGTCGAAGCCAGCGCAAGCGCGGCGCCGGCAAGCGCGAGCAGCGTTACGCGTCGGACAGTGGAATGCATCAGGCGTCTCCTTTTTATCTGTTCTTGTTGGGTTCGCCGCCTACCGGTGGACGAGCGCCACTATCCGCCCGGCGAAAGCGAATGTCTGTTCGAAGCCGAATGAAGCATGCCTGTTGGAGCAAATCGTGCACCCGTTCGAGCAGACGATTGGTCCAGCAGCACTCAGTGGCGAACCAGCGCCATCATCGCGCCGAAGCCGACGAACACCCCGCCCGTCAGACGGTTGAAGGCCTGCGCGACGCTCGCGCTCCTGAGCCGGTCGCCAATGCGCGCACCCAAGCCCGCATAGACCGCGTACCAGCTCACCTCGATGACCGCGAAAGTCGAAACAAGCACCGCGAATTGCGGCAGAACGGGATGGCTTGCATCGATGAACTGCGGCAGCAGCGCCGCCGCGAAAAGGATCGCCTTCGGATTGCTGCCGGCTACGAAGAAGCCATTGCGAAAGAGCCCGAACCGACGCGGCGAATGGACGGTCTGCCCGGCGCTGTCAGTTTCGTCGCGGATCTCGACCACGCCGGTTTTCGCGCGCCAGCTTTTCACCCCGAGCCAGACGAGATAAGCCGCGCCGAGCATGCGCAAGGTATCGAAGAGACGTGGCCAGGCTTCGAGGAACACCCCCAGCCCCGCCGCCGATACCGACAGCATGGCGATCAGCGCGGCGAGACAGCCGGCCATCGTCGCGGTCGAGCGTCTGAGGCCGTGACGCGCGCCATGCGTCATCACGAGCAGCATGTTGGGGCCGGGAATCGCGGAGACGACGAATACAGTGGCGACGAACAGCCACCAGACATGCAGGTTCATTGCGGCGCAGCGGAAGAGGGAAAGGGATCCGCATTATGCCGTCCGCGAGAAGCGGCGCAAGCAAATCCCGAAGACGCGCTGTCCGAGTGAAAAAGCCAGCCTTCAGCGTCCCGCCCGACGCGCCGCCACCTGACCGAGCACGGCGAAATCCTTCTCGCCGTCGCCGTGCGCAAGGGCATCGACGAGATTGTCGCGCACGACGCTTGCCACGGGCAGCGGCACATTGACGGCCTCGCCGGCGGCGATGGCCAGGCGTACATCCTTCAAGCCGAGCCGTGCCTTGAAGAGCGCCGGCTCATAGCGCTGCTCGGCGATCATCTTGCCGTAGCCCGCGTACACCGGTCCCGGAAACAGCGAGTTCGTGATGACATCGAGCAGGGTCCGGGACGCCACGCCGTGGCCGGTCACCAGCGCGGCCGCTTCGCCGAACGACTCGATCGCCGAGGCCAGCATGAAATTCGCCGCGAGCTTGAGCACGTTGGCTTGCTGCGGTTCATCGCCGACGCGCCAGGTCTTCTGGCCGAGCACGTCGAGCACCGGCTGCACGCGATCGATCGCGTCAGCCGCGCCCGCCGCAAGGATGTTGAGCTTGCCTGCCGCCGCGACGTCGGGCCGCCCGAGCACGGGCGCGGCAACGTACGCAATGCCGTGCTGCGCGTGCAGCTCCGTCAGTTCGACGGCGAGCGCCGCTGAAATCGTGGCCATGTTCACGTGCACGAGCCCCTTCGGCGCGCGCCGCAACAAGGCGCCGTCGACGAGCACGGAACGCAGCGCGTGATCGTCGGCCAGCATGGAGAACGCGGCGTCGCCGGCGAAGGCCTGTTCAGGCGTATCCACCACCGATGCACCCTGGTCCGCGAGCGCACGGGTCTTGTCGCGCGAACGGTTCCACACGCGCACCGTGTGCCCGGCCTTCAGCGCGTTGCTCGCCATCGCGCCGCCCATCTCGCCCAGTCCGATAAATCCGATATCCATGTCCCATGACTCCTTCGTGGCCCGTTTCGGTTCGAGCCTCAGTTAAGCACATCGACCGGCAGCGCGCCGGAGCGCCCGATGCGATACTGCCCGCATGGTCGAGGCGCGCTTTCACTTTCACGGCGAATTGAACGACTTCCTCGCGCGGCCGCAGCGCGGGCGCACGTTCGCGTGCCAGTTCGCGCCGACGTCCTCGGCCAAGCATGTGATCGAGGCGCTTGGCGTGCCACACACGGAAGTGGGAGCGATCCTGAGGAACGGCGGGCCGGTGGGCTTCGACGCGCAGATCGAACCGGACGATCTCTTCGAGATCCATCCGGCGAGGCGCGCGGCAACGGACATGGCCAGTGGCGGACTGCTGTTGCGCCCGCCGCTGCGTGCCGCCGATCTGCGCTTCATCGCCGATGCGCATCTCGGTGGTCTCGCGCAATTGCTGCGGCTCGCCGGTTTCGATACGCGCTACGACAACAACTTCCCCGACGAGGAAATCGAGCGGCTTGCACAGGCGGAGAGCCGCATCGTGCTGACGCGCGACCGCGAATTGCTCAAGCGTCGCACGGTGCTGTACGGCTGTTATGTGCGCGCGTTACAGGCCGACGATCAATGGCACGAGCTGGCGGACAGGCTGGCCCTGACGCCGCACGCGCGGCCGTTCCGGCTGTGCCTGATGTGCAATGCGCCGTTGCGTCCGGCCGGCCCCGGCGAGATCGACGGCCGTGTGCCCGATGGCGTGCGGGAGCGGCATACGCGCTTTGTCACCTGCGACGTATGCCGCCGCGTGTTCTGGGAAGGCTCACACTGGCGCCGCATGCGGGCGCGCATCGACGCACTGGCCGACGCGGACCGTTAACGGTCACGACGCTTTTCGCGGGTGGCCACTGCGTGTTCCGTACAATACGAGACTTTGGCAACAAACCGCCCCGGAGCATCGCGTGAACAAATTCCAGCTGGAACAAACCAAGGCATTCAAGCTTGCCAACGACCTCAAACAGGGCGGAAAGAACCGCATCGGCGCCGCTGACGAAGCAAAGCTGGATCGCCGCGAACAGCGCAAGCTCGATCAGGCCAAGGGTCTCGTGCCGTTCGCCTGCAAGCTGGACGAGAAGCTCGTCAAGCAGTTGAAGGAGCGCGCGGAGGCCCACGAAGGCGACATGACCGACGTGCTGGCGGAATTGCTGGTGAAGGCGGGGCTCGAACGATAAGGTCCGGCGCGGTTGCGGACGCTAGCTGTCTTCGTCTTCACAGCGCCCGCGACAGCTGTAAATCAGAAGCTGCGCGTCCGTGACGTGATAGACGAAGCGATGCTTCCCGTCGATGCGACGCACCCACGCCTTCCTGTAGCGCAACGGTTCCGGCTTGCCCTGTCCTGCGGACGGGCTGCGGCAGCACTCGTTGATCAGCCCGGTCACTTTTTCGAAGATCTTCGCGTCCGACACGCGCCAGGCATGGTAGTGATGCCAGCTTGGCTTCGAGAACTGAATGCTGCGCGCCATCATCCGGCCTGCCCGAAGCGTCTGGCGAACAGCGTTCCGAGAAAGCCGGCGAACGCGGTCTTCAGTCCTTTCGCCTGGCCTGCGCTTCGCGGCGCGTCAGATTCCACCGTAGCGCGTGACCTCGTGGTCGAACCATCGCCCTGCAAATCTTCCGGAGAGAGCAATATCTCCTCCGTATAGCCAAGCGACTCGAACCACGCAAACGACTCCTCGATCAAGCGCTTGTCCAGCTCCCGCTCCGCTTCTTCCACGCGCCATGCGATGCGCGCCAGCGCCTGCACCGACATCACGACGAGTTCTTCCGATTCGAGCAGCGGCAGGGTTCCCCATTCGCCCAGCCGATCAGCCGCACGCGCCGCTTCGTACTCGCGCTCGATCAACTCAACCGTCCTGACCATGTCCTGCCCTCGCACGTGAATCGCACATCGACGGGCACAGTATCACCGGCGGCCGCCTCAGCGCGCCACCTGTCCGAACGGCCAGCGCTTTTTCAGACGCTTCCCTCTTTTTCGATCACCAGAATGCGCGCCTCGCCGACCGGTTCGGCGCAGTGTTCGTCGCCGGCCTGCGCGTGGAAGATATCGCCGGCGCGCAACGTGAGCACGCGTTCGCCCTCGGGACCGCGCACATGCATGCGCACTTCGCCCTGCATCACGGCGAACACTTCCTCGCCGTCGTTGACGTGCCACTTGTAGGGCGTGTCGGTCCAGTGCAGCCGGCACGAGGTGCCGTTCATCACGCAGATGTCGAGCGCGCCCCACGCGCGCTCCGCCTTGAACTTGCCGCTTTCGATCACTTTCATTCGATACCGCCTAGCGATTGAGATCGCGCGCTTCGTCGACATCCGCGTGGCGCGTCGCGGGAATGCACGCCACCGCGATCAACGAGAGCGCGAGTCCGCCCATCACATAGAAGGTGGGCGCGAGTTGAGAGTCCGTGACGCGGATCAGCCAGGTCACGATGAACTGTCCGAAGCCGCCGAAGATCATCACCGCGATGTTGTACGCGAGCGAGAGTCCGGTCGAGCGGATGTGCGCGGGAAACAGCTCGGCGATGAGCGCGCCGAACGGTCCATAGTAGCCCGAGAGCGCGATCGACAGCAGCGCCTGAACGATCACGAGCCGCAGCACGCTGGGCTCGGCCGCGAGCCACGCGAACAGCGGATAGATCACGACGAACGTGATGCCGAGCGACCACAGCGACAAACCCTTGCGCCCGATGCGGTCCGACCACGCGCCCGCGATCGGCGACAACACCGTCAGCAGCAGATTGCCGACGATCAGCGCCGTGAACGACTGGCCGAGCGGCAGCTTCAGTTGCTTGACGGCGAAGGTCGGCAGATAGGCGATCAGCACATACACCGTCACCGTCAGCGCGACCACGGCGCCGAGCCCGCACAGCACTTCGCGGCCATGGCTGCCGAAGACCTCGCCGAGCGTCGCGCGCCGCGCGGTCTTGCGCGCGTGCAGGAAGGCTTCGGTGTCGGACATGCTGCGGCGAATGTACAGGCCGATCGGACCGATGATCAGCCCGAAGATGAACGGCACCCGCCAGCCCCAGGCATCGAGCGCCTGCGGAGACAGCCCGCGCGTGATCGCCGCGCCGACGAGCGCACCGAGCAGCAGCGACGCTGCCTGGCTCGCCATCTGGAAACTGCCATAGAGACCGCGCTTCGAGAAAGGCGCTGCCTCGATCAGCAACGCGGTCGAGCTGCCGAACTCGCCGCCCGCCGAGAACCCTTGCAGCAGCCGCGCGAACACGATGACGAGCGGCGCGCCGATGCCGATTGCCGAGTACGGCGGCGCGATGGCCAGCAGGAAGATGCCCAGCGTCATCAGGCCGATGACCAGCGTCAGCGCCGCCTTGCGGCCGGCGCGATCCGCATAGAGGCCCAGCACGATGCCGCCCACCGGCCGCATGACGAACGCGACGCCGAACGTCGCGGTGGTCAGGAGAATCGAGGAATAGTCGCTCGCGCTCGGGAAGAACAGCCGCGCGATGACGACCGTCATGAAGCCGAAGACCGTGAAGTCGTACCACTCCAGTGCGTTGCCGATGACAGCCGCCGTCACGGCGCGCGCGTTCAGTGGTCTGGCGGGCATGCGTTCCCCTGAGGTCGATGGTTGCGATGATTGCCATGGATGCGGGCGTCATGCGTCGGGCTGCGGCTGCGGTTGCGGCTTCGAAACATGGCCCCGCTGGTCTCGTGCCGTCCGCGTTTTGTTGCACCGATTCGCACGCGCGGCTGATTTTTCCTCGCGAGTGTAAAGACGCCTTAATCCGCGATCAAGCGAATCGCGCACACGAAAAAGCGCGCCCGGACTTGCGGCCGGGCGCGCTTCGGTTCGCAGCACGGGGTGTCGCGAGGCGTGTTACGCCTTCTTCACATAGGCGCTGCACCAGCCCTTCGACGCAACCTGCTTGTTGCTGAACATCGGGCACGGCGCGTAGGCGTCGGTCGGCTTGCCCTGATAGAACTGGCAGTTGCCGCAGTCCTGCCCGGCGGCATATTTCGCGTACTTGGCCTTGTCCACCTTGCTGGCGTCTTCCTTGTAGCCGAGCGCCTGTGCGGTGGGATCGCTCTCCGTAACCTTCGCCGCATCCGCGGCGAACGCGGTGCGGGCGCCGAGCGCGAGCGTCGAGGCGACGCCCACGCTGGTCAGAATGAACGTGCGACGTGATGTCTTCATGGTGACTCACTCCATGGTGTATTGGGGGTTGCGCCGTTCTTGGCGACGGCGACAACCGAGCATAACAACCTGGAAGCGGGTCGAGGACCTCAAATGCCGGAGATAAGAATCGACGGAAAGGCGTCCGTAATCTAGCGCGTCATGTCGGCCACGCGCTCGCCGATCGCAAGCGATGCCGTCAGTCCCGGCGACTCGATGCCGTACAGGTTCACGAGCCCCGGCACGCCATGCGCGGACTTGCCCTGGATCATGAAATCAGCGGCGGCCTGGCCCGGTCCCGAGAGCTTCGGCCGGATGCCGGCGTAGGCGGGTTGCAGCGCATCGTCGGGCAAGCCCGGCCAGTACGCGCGGATGGCGGCATAGAACGAGTCGGCGCGGCGCGGATCGACATCGTAGTTGAGCGTCGGCACCCATTCGACGTCCGGGCCGAATTTCGCCTGGCCGCCGAGATCGATCGTCAGATGAACGCCCAGGCCGGCTTCGTTGGGCATCGGGTAGATGAGCCGCTCGAAGGGCGTGCGGGCGCTGACGCTGAAGTAGTTGCCCTTCGCGAAGTAGAGCGGCGGCACGTGACGGTCATCCAGGCCGCGGATCGAACTTGCGATTTCGTTCGCGTGCAGGCCGGCGCTGTTGATCAGATACGACGCCCGGAAACGCGCCGGCGACGCGCCGCCTGTCTCGACGATGAAGCAGCCCTCGCGCGCATCGATGCTGGTGACCGGCGTATGGAACACGACGTTCGCGCCGTGCTGCTCGGCCTCGCCTTGCAGCGCGAGCATGTATTGATGACTGTCCACGATGCCGGTGAGCGGCGAGAAGACCGCCTCGACGCACTCCAGCTGCGGCTCCATTTCCTTCGCCTGGGCGGCGCTGATGCGCACCAGACCCTTCACGCGGTTTTCGGTGCCCTTGTGCTCCAGCGCCGCGAGTTGCGGCACCTGGTTACGCGCCGTGGCGACCAGCAGCTTGCCGCATTGCCGGTGCGGCACGCCATGCGCGCGGCAGAAGTCATACAGCATGTCGCGGCCGCGCACGCAGAGTTCGGCCTTCAGCGAGCCGCGCGGGTAATAGATGCCTGCATGGATGACTTCGCTGTTGCGCGAACTCGTGCCGATGCCGATCCCCTCCCCCGCCTCCAGCACGATGACCTCACGCCCGCGCAAGGCCAGCGCGCGGGCGATGGCCAGTCCCACTGCGCCCGCGCCGATGACCACACACTCGATCCGATCCATGTCTTGTCCGTCGCACATTCCGTCCTGGCTATTCTACGTTCGGGACTATTGCGCAATACACAACAAACCCACACGACTAGGATCGTTTTCCGGTGCAATTCGGAAAAAGGCAAGAATCTGGCCGCCAAATGTCGAAATTGCCAGGTTTTTGGAGCGTTTTTGGCAATTTCGCCATTTTCGACTTTTCAGAAACCCATGGCTTTCTTGTGCGAATGACGGTCGAGCTGAATGTCGCGCGCCTCGACGTGATGCCGGCCATCGATACGTGCATTGCCGAATGCATTCAGCATCGCCCGCCGCATGCCGCGCGGCGACGCCCGCGTGAGCGCGTCGAGCGGCGCATCCCCGAGGGTTTCCGGGAAGCGCGCGCCCCATGCGTGTGCCTCGCGGATCTCGGCGTAGATCGCCTGAGCGATGCGACGCGCACCGTCCCGGTCGGGCGGCGGAATCTCGTACACGTTCATGCGGTTCAGCAGCGGCTCGGGAATCGCGCGCGCGTCGTTCGCGGTGGCGATCCACACCACGTTGCCCGCGTTCACCGGCACTTCGGCGAATTCGTCGATGAAGCTCTGCGCCGTGTCGTGCTCCAGCAGCGCGTACAGCGCGCCGAGCGGATCGTATTGCGCGTCGCCGGTGGCCTTGTCGATTTCATCGACGGTCATCACGGGGTTTGCATAGCTGCCGTTCACAAGGGCATCGAAGACCTTGCCCGGCTTCGCATTGCGCCATTGCGACGACGCCCCCGACAGGATCCAGCCGGCCGTCAGCGAACTCATCGCCACATAGTGAGACGTCGTGCCGAGCAGCCGCGCCAGTTGTTTCGCGAAATGCGTCTTGCCGATGCCCGGTTCGCCGAGCAGCAGCATGGGCATGAGTTCGAGCCGGTCATCGGTTTCGAGACACAGCGCGATCTGCTTGCGGATGTCGTCGAGCGGCTCCTCGAAATTCGGCAGGCTGGCAGCGAGGTCGTCGATGGACGGCATGCGGTTCGGCTTCACGCAGAAGCGCAGATTGCCTACCTTGAGCATTTTTTCGTAGGTGGCGCGCAAGGCTTCGCTTGCGCCCTCGGACAACTCGTTGAGCGCGGTCTCCACGTCGTCGAGACTGTAGACCTTGCTGAACGATGCCACCGCGAGTTCCTGTTTCACCACGGCCGTCGTCATGTCGCACCCCGTCTTTGTTCTGGTCGGTGAGTCCAGTGTAGCGACGCCAAAAGGCCGCGCAAGCGAGCAGTCTCGCGCGTGTGCTGCCAATCCAAAGCACAGGGCCTCACCGACAGAGCCGCGTTTTGCGTGGGCTAGTATCATCGTCGGGATCGCGCGGCGGGCGGGTTCGAAACATGCTCTTTCAAGTGCCGGGGTTGAGCGATGTACAGGTCAGCCCCACGTGCGTGTTTCAGCGGCGCGCTGAACCGGCGCCGTGCCGCCGTGTCAGAGAAAGTTGCCGAGGAACGCCGATCCAGCGGCCGCCCGCCGGGCGCGCCGCCATCCGAACAGTCCGCGCGCAGGAGCCGCTTTCAATGCCTACAACGATACGAACCGCCTTTGTACAACTCGCGCTTGCGACAGGAGCCGGCCTCGCCGCCTTCAGCGCCTGCGCGCAGAGCACGGCGCCGCAGCCGGTGCAGTGGGAACTGCAGGTCGTGCGCGACGGGCAGCAGATCGACAGCTTCTCCGGCACGACGAACGTCGGACAGGCCCGCACGGAAACGCATCACAACAAGGTGCAGAACCGCGTGGGCTGCGCGGATCAACCCGCGGGCGAGATCGATCTGCAACGCACGCTCACCGTCTCCCCGACCCACGCCAGCGCCGATGACATCACGCTCGCCATCGACGCCCAGGAAACCCTGCAGGACGACAGCACGCGCGCGTCACCATCCGGCTGCAAGCTGCCGCCGGTGCCGCGCCAGGTAAGCGGCGCGCATCCGGGGCTCGTGCTCAAGCCGGGCGAATGGGGACAATGGCAGATCATCGACAGCAATCCGTCGCTCGCCTACCGGGTGCGCGCGACGCTCCCCGCTTCCACGGCGGCGCAATGACAACCGCGGCGACATGGCTTCCGGCGCGCCGCACAAGATACAGAACGCATGCGAAACCCAGAACATCTTCCGCCCGGCCCGTCCGCTGATCCGGCCACTCCGGATTTCACGGCGGTCAGCTGGAACCTCCACAAGGGCCGCTCGCCGCTCGGCTTGCGCGCGTGGAACGCGATGCAGCGGTGGGTGCAGACCACCAACGCAGACGTCTATTTTCTCCAGGAAGCGATGGCGCGGCGCATGCCGCAGCCGATGCTCGCCACCGGCTTCGGCAATCCGCTGAACGCGCCGCTCGACGATGTCTGGCATTGCCAGGCCACCGAAATCGCCACCGCGCTCGAGTTGCAGATCGCTCTGGGGCCGAACGTGTTCAAGCCGTCGTGGCGGCACGGCAATGCGATCCTGTCGCCGCATCCGCTCGATCTGTCGGGGCGCTGGGATATCTCCGCGCATCGCTTCGAACGGCGCGGTTTGCTGGTCGCGCGCGCGACCTTCGCCGGCCGCGCCATCACGCTGCTGTGCGCGCATCTCGCGCTGACAAGACAGGCGCGCTTGCGGCAGATGAACTGGATCGCGCACTGGATCGCGAAGGAAGCGCCCGAAGGACCGCTCGTGCTGGCGGGCGACTTCAATGACTGGCGCAACGACTCCACGCCGCTGTTCGCCGAACTGGGCATGCAGGAAGTGGCGAACATGCTGGGGGAATCGGGCCGTACGTTTCCGGCGTTCTCGCCGGCGCTCGCGCTCGACAAGATGTTCGTGCGCGGACTGAAACCAGTCGAATGGCTCGTGCCGACGCAGGATACCGCGTGGCTCTCCGATCACCTGCCCTACATGGCGCGGCTGCGCGTGGACTGAGCGCGGCGCCTCGATCCGAGGTTACTTCCGCTTGCCGGCGAGCGCGGCTTCGATCTCCGCAATGCCGACAGGCTTGGTCAGATGATGATCGAAGCCGGCGGCCAGCGCTTCCTGACGGTCGGCCTCGCCACCCCAGCCCGTCAAGGCGAGCATCAGCACGTGCTTGGTCACATCGCGCTTCCTCATCTCCCGCGCCACCTCGAGTCCGCTCATGCCAGGCAAGCCGATATCGAGCACGACCACATCCGGCGTGAAGTCGTCGATGGCGGCAAGCGCGCGCGGGCCGTCGTGCTCGGTGCGCACTTCGTGTCCGAGTGCTTCGAGCAGCATCGAGAGCGCGAGCGCCGCGTCGAGGCTGTCGTCGACGAGCAGGATGCGGCGGCCTTGCATCGCGCCGCCGTCCGCTTCGGCGATGGTGTTCATGCGAATTCCCGTGATTCGTCGTCGCGCGAGGCCCATGCTTCAGCGCTCGCGCAACTATATTGAGATAGTGCGGGGACTGTAGCACAGCGCTTTCACGCCACAGAATGGCGGAGCAATCCGGCGTGCGCGGGCTCTGCTATCGTGACTGCTTCACGAGCCGCCGTTCTTGCGCATCCTGTAATGTTCGATCTCTTCGACGACATCCCCAAGCCCGATATCGCGTGGCATCCGGACTGGATCGAGGCCAACGCCGCCTCCGACCTGATGGGCGCCCTGCTCGACGAAGTCCGCTGGCAACAGGACACGATGACCACGCCCGGCGGGCGCGTGCCGCTGCCGCGCCTGACCGCGTGGCAAGGCGAGCCCGATGCGGTGTATGTGTACTCGGGCATCCGCAACGTGCCGCAGCCATGGACGCCGGCAGTCACGCAATTGCGCGAGCGCGCCGAAGAGGCCTGCGGCGCGCGCTTCAACAGCGTGCTGCTGAACCGTTATCGCGACGGGCTGGACAGCATGGGCTGGCACGCCGACAAGGAACGCGAACTCGGTCCTGAACCGGTGATCGCGTCGGTGAGCCTGGGCGCGACACGCACCTTCGAATTCCGTCACGCGCGCACCCATGCCACGCATGCGCTCGTGCTGTCGCACGGCAGCCTGCTGGTGATGCGCGGACGCACCCAGCTCGAATGGGTGCATCGCGTGCCGAAGGAACCGGGCGTGCGCGGCGAGCGCATCAATCTCACCTTCCGCTGGGTCGATGCGTCGAAGCGCAAACCCAGCCGCGCTTAGGGCCGCTTCGCGACGAAATCGATCTCCACGAGCGCGTCCCGCGCAAGCCCCGTCACGCCGATGCAAGTACGCGCCGGCAGCGGCTTCGGCAGGAAGTAGGCGCGGTACACGGCGTTCATCGCGTCGTAGTCGCGCTTGAACTCGGTCAGGAAGATGCGCACGCTCACGACGTTGTCGAGCGTCAGGCCAAGGCCGCCGAGCACGAGAATCAGGTTGTCCATCACGCGCCGCGTCTGGGCCGCGACGCCTTCGGGCAGCGGCGCGGCGTCGTCGTCGGGGTCGGTCGGCATCTGGCCGGTCAGGAACACCCAGCCATCCGCCTCCGCGGCATGCGAGAAAGGACCGACCGGCGTCGGCGCGGCATCGACCATCGTGAACCTGGGCAGTTGCGTCACTTCTTCTCCTGAACGTCTGTTGGGTTGCGTCGGGTGGCGGAGCCTCGAACCTTAGCGCGCCAAAATTGGGCATGAACGCTCCTGCCTTACCGCCGCGTCAGCTTTGATGCGAAGATGACCGGAACCCCGTGCCTCCATCGAACGCTCCATGCTTCCTTATCCCATCCTCGCCGACGCGCTGATGCGCATGCTGACCGCGATGTTGATCGGCTGCATCATCGGCATCGACCGCGATCTGCACGGCAAGCCGACCGGCATGAAGACGCTCGGGCTCGTGTCGCTCGGCGCGTGCCTCGCGACCATGTGCGCACAGGGCTTTTCCATGACGCTCTCCGACGACGCCGACGTCTCCCGCGCGGTGCAGGGCATCGTGACGGGCGTCGGCTTTCTCGGCGCCGGCGTGATCCTGCAGAATCCGCGCGAGAACCGCGTGCGCGGCCTCACGACGGCGGCATCGATCTGGGTGACCGCGGCGGTCGGCATCGTTTGCGGACTGGGCGTGTGGAGCGTCGCGTTTCTCGCGATGCTGCTGATGATCCTGCTGATGGTGTCGGGACGCGTCGTCGAGAAGCGTCTGTTGCGGCGCTGGATGAACAAGCCGGAACACGAACGCAAAAACTACGACGACGTCGGGGAAATCTGAGCCGCGCGCGGCAGGTCTTTCCTGACCCGTCGCAGGCCTTGCCGCTTACCAGCCGTGACGTTCGTGCCAGCGATCTTCACGGCGCATCTCATGACGCCAGTGACGTTCGCGCCATTCGTGACGACGCCATTCGCGTTCGCGCCAGCGCTCGTGCTCCCGATAGCCGGGACCATAACCGTAGTAGCCCACCGGTTCGGCGGGCTGCGCGTACACGGGCACGCCGACGCCAACCGCTACATCCACATGCGCATTCGCCGCCGCCGACATCGCGAGCGCCGCCAGCCCCGCCAGTCCGATTGCCGTACCCAGAAGTTTCTTTTTCATATCGCGTTCTCCTTGCACCTCGTGCCGGGTGAGTCAGGAGCAGTCTAAGAAGCGCTTCGCGATACAAGTGCTACGGGTCTGCCAGAAAGGTAACGTCAGGTAACGGTCAACCGCTGGTCAGGTGACGCGATGGGTTTCAGCGTGACCTAGCGCACGCGCTTGCCGGACGCATCGATGACGACTTCGCCGTCCTCTTTCGTGAACGGCCCCTTCTGCGGCTCGGGCAGGATATCGAGCACGAGCTCGGACGGACGGCAGAGCCGCGCGCCTTTGGGGGCATCGACGAAAGGACGGTTGATGAGGATCGGATGAGCGAGCATCGCGTCGATGAGCTGGTCGTCGGTGAGACTGGCATCGTCGAGACCGAGCTCCGCGTACGGCGTGCCTTTTTCGCGCAGCGCCTCGCGCACCGACAAGCCCGCACGCGCGATCAACGCGACCAGCGTCTCGCGCGCGGGCGGATGGGTCAGATACTCGATCACGGTCGGTTCGATGCCCGCGTTGCGGATCAACGCCAGCGTGTTGCGCGACGTCCCGCACTTCGGGTTGTGATAGATGGTGACGGTCATGATCGAGAAATCCTTGCGTTCGTGAGAAGGGGTGACGCCTCGCATTCTAGAACCCTCGCGCGCGGATGACATGCGCGCCACGTCAGCGACAGGCCCCCGACTCCCTTCCTGCGGCATGATCAATTGTCCTGTTCATTCGCCGCTGCGCGGCCTATAACAAATTGTGCAACGACGAAGCACGCCGCCTTGACCGGCGAGCATCGGCGCTCCGTCTGCATCGCACCCGCGACATGCCGCGCGCGAGGTGGATCGCATTCGAACCGCGCCAGACATCATCGCGGCGCCACGCGCAGCCCGACCAGAACCGGCGCCGGGGCCTTCAGCAGCACGGGCGAAGCATGGCAGATCAGGACACGTGGCACGTTCTGTGCGGAGCATCGAACCGCAACAGTGAACAGCGCCGAGCAGCCAGCCTGCATCCCGCCGACAGGCGACAGGCTGGCGACAAGCGAGCGCGCCTTTTCCTCAAGGAGTCGACATGAGATCACGTATTGCCATGGCGGCGCTGGCCGTCTCGTTATTCGCCACTGCGGGCCTGGCGTCTGCCCAGCAGTCCTATTACCGTACGGCTCAAGTGCCGGGTCAGGCCACCGCCGATACCTGGAGCGATCCGAATGCGCCTCAGCAGAGCGCCATGCAAGATCAGTCCGACGACATGTCGTATGGCGGCGCGCCGATGACACGTGGCGCAGCCGGCGCGACGACGATGGGCACGATGGACAGCTCTGCATCGAAGCCCTGCACACGCGGACCGCAGTGCAATATCTTCTTTGGAAACTGAGCCGGCACGAACGTCCGGCAACTGCGTTAGCATCAGGTGCATGAACACGCGCCCGGCCTGAGCGGCCGGGCGTGTCCCTTACTCTTCCAAGGGTCGCCCACATGCACCGCGAAGAATTTCTCGCGCAACTCTCGAGCGCCGGCTATGACGAAGTCGTCACGGTCACGCGCGATCCGGACGGCGCACTGGCTCTGCACACGCATCCATTCGAGGCACGCGCCCTGATTCTGTCGGGCGAGGTCACGATCCGCATCGGCGACGACGCCCACACCTATCGCGCGGGCGACATCTTCCATCTCGCGGCACACACTGAGCATTCGGAGACATACGGGCCCGAGGGCGTCAGCTATCTGGTCGGACGCAGGTAAGCGGAGCGGAACATATCGATGGCGACACGCAAGCAGACCTCGAAATCTAAAGGCGGGCGCATACGCGTCGGCATCGGCGGATGGACATTCGAGCCATGGCGCGGCACGTTTTATCCCGCCGATCTCGTGCAGAAACGCGAACTCGAATATGCAAGCCGTGCGCTGACCAGCATCGAGGTGAACGGCACGTTCTATGGCTCGCAAAAGCCCGCGAGTTTCATCAAGTGGCGTGACGAGACACCCGACGATTTCGTCTTTTCGCTGAAAGCGCCCCGCTACGCGACCAATCGACGCGTTCTGGCCGAAGCCGGCGACACCATCGAGCGATTCTTCGGCAGCGGCGTGCTCGAACTGGGCGACAAGCTGGGCCCGATCAACTGGCAATTCGCGGCGACCAAGCAATTCGACCCTGAAGATTTCGAGCGCTTTCTCGAACTGCTGCCCGCGAAGCTGGACGGACGCACGATCCGACATGCGGTCGAAGTCCGGCACGAGAGCTTCTGCGATCCGGCCTTCGTCGCGCTGGCGCGCAAGTATCGCGTTGCTGTAGTGGTGGCCGGCGATTCGAAGTATCCGCAGATCGCGGACGTCACGGCGCCTTTCGTCTATGCACGCATCATGGGCACCACGGAGAAGCAGGCGAAAGGCTACGCGAAAGCAGCGCTCGACCGCTGGACCGCGCGTGCGCAGTCGTGGGCGGCGGGTGCGGCCCCGGACGACTTGCAGACCTTCGGCAAGCCGCCGCCCAAGGCCGCCGCGCGCGACGTGTTTCTCTACGTCATCAGCGGCCACAAGGTGCACAACCCGGCGGCCGCCATGGCGCTGATCGAACGCCTGAACAAATAGGCTCAGCGCACGAGCGACGGCTTCTTGTTGTCGAAGGTCCAGTTCGGGATCAGATACTGCATCGCGACGCCGTCGTCGCGTGCGCCGAGGCCGTGCTCCCGGTACAGCGCGTGGGCCTTCTCGACTTCGTCCATGTCCAGTTCGACGCCCAGCCCCGGCGCCTGCGGCACCTTCACCTTGCCGCCGACGATCTGCAGCGGATCGCGCGTCAGGCGCTGGCCGTCCTGCCAGATCCAGTGCGTGTCGATGGCCGTGATCTTGCCCGGCGCCGCTGCGGCGACGTGCGTGAACATCGCGAGCGACACGTCGAAGTGATTGTTCGAATGCGAACCCCACGTCAGGCCCCAGTCGTTGCACATCTGCGCGACGCGCACCGAACCCTGCATCGTCCAGAAGTGCGGATCGGCCAGCGGAATGTCCACGGATTGAAGCTGGATCGCGTGGCCCATCTGGCGCCAGTCGGTGGCGATCATGTTGGTGGCCGTCGGCAGGCCGGTCGCGCGGCGGAACTCTGCCATGACCTCGCGGCCTGAGTAGCCATTTTCCGCACCGCACGGGTCTTCGGCATAGGCGAGCACGTCATGCTGGTCGCGGCACAACCGAATGGCTTCCGCCAGTGACCACGCGCCGTTGGGATCGAGCGTCACGCGTGCTTCCGGGAAGCGTTCGGCCAGCGCCGTCACCGCTTCGATTTCCGCATCGCCGGCCAGCACGCCGCCCTTCAGCTTGAAATCGTTGAAGCCGTAGCGTGCCTGGGCCGCTTCGGCAAGACGCACGACCGCCTCCGGCGTCAACGCCACTTCGGTACGCAAGCGCTCCCAGTCGTCCTGACCATCCGCGCCCGATGCATACGGCAGATCCGTCTTGTTGCGATCGCCGATATAGAACAGATAGCCGAGCATTTCCACTTCGTCGCGTTGCTGGCCCTCGCCGAGCAGCGCGGCCACCGGCACGCCGAGATGCTTGCCGAGCAGGTCGAGCAGCGCGGCCTCGAGCGCGGTGACCGCGTGGATCGTCGTGCGCAGGTCGAAGGTTTGCAGGCCGCGTCCGCCCGCGTCGCGATCCGCGAACGCCGTGCGCACCGCGTTCAGCACCGCCTGCATGTTGCCGATCGACTGCCCGACCACGTGCGCGCGCGCATCGTCGATGGTCTTGCGGATGTTCTCGCCGCCCGGCACTTCGCCGACGCCCGTATTGCCCGCGCTGTCCTTCAGGATCACAAGATTGCGCGTGAAGAACGGGCCGTGCGCGCCCGAGAGATTCATGAGCATGCTGTCGCGGCCCGCGACCGGGATGACGCGCAATTCGGTGACGGTCGGTGTGGCGTTGGGCTTGACTGCTTGAGTGGACATGATCGTGATCCTGAGAAAAGAAGGGTTGCGCGTTCGGCGGGTAGATTCAGTGCGCGGCGCGCTGCGTTGCATGTGCGCCGGGCGGATGATCCGCGCGGCGGTTGCGGGTGAAGAAGGCCGCCGCGGCCGCGATCAGCGACGCGACGCCGAGCGCATACAGACCGCCCGATACCGAGCCCGTGTGTTGCTGGAGATAACCGAAAGTCGCCGGCGCGAAGAAACCGCCGAGATTGCCGACCGAATTGATCAGCGCGATCACGCCCGCCGCAACGCGCGCATCGAGGTAGCCCTGCGGGATCGGCCAGAACAGCGACGAAGCGGCCTTGAAGCCGATCGCCGAGAAACAGATGGCGACGAACGACAGCACCGCGTTGCCGGTCGTCGACGCGAACAGGCCGCAGGCCGCGATCACGAGCGCCGTCGCGAGCCACGCCTGCTGGAAGCGCCAGCGCGCGGACAGCAGCGCGAAGCAGTACATCGCGATCATCGCGATGAGCCACGGAATCGCGTTGAACAGTCCCACCTGGAAGTCGCTCAGGCCGCCCATCTTGCGGATGATCGTCGGCAGCCAGAAGGTCGCGGCGTAGATCGTCAGCTGGATCGCGAAGTAGAGGATGCAGAACAGCAGGATCTGCGGATCCTTCAGCAGCTTGATGGCGGGCACGTGCGCGCCGGTCACGGCCTCACGCGCGGCCTGCTCGGCGGTGAGGGTCCGTTGCAGCGCGCGCTGCTCGTCGGCGCTGAGCCAGTGCGCGTCGCTGATGCGCGATTTCAGCAGCATCCAGCTCACGCCGCACAGGAAGATGGAGAACGCGCCTTCGATCAGGAACATCCACTGCCAGCCGTGCAGGCCGAGACCGCGAATCGACAGCAGTCCGCCCGTCACCGGTCCCGACAGGATCGAAGCGAATGCCGAGCCGCCCAGGAAGATGGCGATGGCCTTGCCGCGTTCCTTCTGCGGCAGCCACTGCGTGAAGTAGTACACGACGCCCGGGAAGAAGCCGGCTTCCGCGATGCCCAGCAGGAAGCGCAGCACGTAGAACGAGGTGTCGTTCCAGACGAAGGCCATCGCGCCCGCGACGATTCCCCACGTGCCCATGATGCGAGTGAGCCACGCGCGCGCGCCGTACTTCTGCATCAGGACGTTGGACGGCACCTCGAACAGCGCATAGCCGACGAAGAACAGGCCGCTGCCGAGGCCGTAGGCGGCCGCGCCGATGCCCAGGTCGGTCTGCAGGTGCGAACTGACGAAGCCGACGTTCACGCGGTCGATGTAGTTCGCAATGAACATGATGAGGAACAGGGGCAGGATGTGGCGCTTGACCTTGGAACTGGCCGATTCGAGGGCGGCGTCGGGACTGGCGAAGTCGGTGTTCAACGGAATGTCTCCTGATCGCACCGCGTGGTACGTTGTCTGATGACATTTTAGGATCGATGCCCTCGCGACGCTAGCGCGCGTTTACCCGCTACCCCGCAAACTAATGTTTATAAGGGTTTTAAGCCTTCTTGCGCGCTCATTATCGGTGGATTTGATTGCACAAGCTAAGACGTCCGATGACTTAATCACCGCGTCAAGGGAGCCGTCAGAAACGACACTGCCGGCCCAAGGCCGGCAGTGTCGATGATGCGAAGGAAGAGACGACGCTTACTTCTCGCCCTGCCCGATCTCATGATTTGCCATGATTTCCAGCGCGCGCACCATGCCCGAGTGATCCCATGCCTTGCCGCCATGCGCCGCGCACGCGTTGAACAGCTGCAGGCACGTCGACGTGTTCGGCAGCGCGACGCCGAGCGACTGCGCAGTGGAAAGCGCCAGGTTCAAATCCTTCTGATGCAGTTCGATCCGGAAGCCCGGATTGAACGTGCGCTTGGTCATGCGTTCGCCGTGGACTTCGAGAATGCGCGACGACGCGAAGCCGCCCATCAGCGCGGTGCGGACCTTCTCGGCATCGACGCCGGCCTTCGACGCCAGCAGCAGCGCCTCGCCCACCGCCTCGATGGTCGCCGCGACGATCACCTGGTTCGCGACCTTGCAGACCTGCCCGGCACCGACCTCGCCGATCAGCGAGACGTTCTTGCCCATCATGTCGAACAGCGGCTTGACCTTGTCGAACGTGCCCTGCGCGCCGCCGACCATGATCGTCAGCGACGCCGCCTTGGCGCCGACTTCGCCGCCGGAGACGGGCGCATCGAGATAATCGGCGCCCTTCTCGCGCACCTTCGCCGCGAATTCGCGCGTGGCGATGGGCGAGATCGAGCTCATGTCGACGACGATCTGCCCGGCCTTCAGTTTCCCTGCGACGCCGTTCTCGCCGAACAGCACTTTTTCGACGTCAGGCGTATCCGGCACCATGATGAAGATGACATCGGCCTGCGCGGCCACTGCGGCGGGCGAATCGCACGCGCTGGCGCCCGCCTGGGTCAGGTCGGCGGGCACGCCGCTGCGCGTGTAGGCCGCGAGCGCCACGCCGTTCTTGAGAAGGTTGGCCGCCATGGGATTGCCCATGATGCCCAGTCCGATAAAGCCTGCCTTTTGCATGTATCGCTCCTTGATGTCGATGCTTCGATGCCGGTTCGCCGAACCTGCTGCTCACTCGGCTAACTCAGCTCATTCGGGAATGAAGTGTTTGCGCACGCCCTGCGCGGCGTTCCTGAGCAGACCCAGATCGGCGCACACGGCGACGAGCGTGCTGCCCATCGCGAGGTAGCGCTCGGCCTCTTCGCGGACGGGCGTCAGGATGCCGCTCGGCTTGCCCGCGGCGCGCGCGCGTTCGAATACGTGTGCGATGGCCGCCTGCACGTCGGGATGATTCGGGTTGCCGAGATGACCGTAGGACGCCGCGAGATCCGACGGGCCGACGAACAGCGCATCCACGCCCTCGACCGCGGCGATCTCGTCGATTGCCGCCACCGCCGTGCGGCTCTCGATCTGCACCGCGACGCACATGTTGTCGTTCGCCTGCTCGAAGTAGTCCGGCACCGTGCCGTAGCGGTTGCCCCGATGCCCGACCGATACGCCGCGCACCCCTTGCGGAGGATAACGCGTTGCGGCCACGGCGCGCTGCGCGTCGGCGGCGCTGTCGACGAAGGGGATCAGGAAATTGACCACGCCGATGTCCAGCAGCTTCTTGATGGCGATGGCATCGTTGGCCTGCGGCCGCACCACGGGCGCACTGATGCTGTCCTTCAGCGCCATGAGCTGCGGGATCAGCGTGAGCGGGTCGTTGGGGGTGTGTTCGGCGTCGAGCAGCATCCAGTCGAAGCCCACCACGCCGATGAGTTCCGTGGCAATGGGACTGGCCAGCGACATCCAGCAGCCGATCAGCCGCTTGCGCTCGCGCACGGAAGTCCGGAAGGCGTTGGGCAGGGCCTGGTAGGGCGAGGATGACGACATTGATGCCTCCTGTGACGGCAGCGACACGATAGGAAACCGGTACGTCTGAATGGCAAGGTCATCAGACGTCTTAACACAGAGTACCGTTTAATCTTGCCCTTGTGACAGGCATGTAAACCCTAACCACCTACAACCATAAGCCTTGATGGCGTAACCGTGTGATCTTCTAATTGTACGATGTCTAATAACATGCAAGCTCAAGGCTGTCTGCCGCCGCTGGTTTGACCAACCTGCTGTCACGCGGGATGATGCGTTGTCGGACATCTCTGGATGCCTGCTCCTGTGCGGCTCGTCGTCGATGAGCATCGTCTTGCCGCCAGCCGCTTGCGGATGTCCGACCACGCATCCACTCCCTGTTTCCAACCGCGAATCGCCATGCCCAGTCTCACCGATAAAGTCGTCTCCACCCTGTTCGAGCATATCGAGCGCGGCATCCTGCGTCCCGGCGACAAGATTCCCACCGAAGTCGCGCTGATGAAACAGCTGTCGGTGAGCCGCTCGGTCGTTCGGGAAGCGGTGTCGCGCTTGCAGGCGGCGAATGTCGTCGAGACGCGCCATGGCATCGGCACCTTCATCCGAGCACCTGAGGAACGCGAGGCGATGCGCCTGAAGGACGCGGACCTGTCGAGCCTGCTCGACATCATGGCGATCATCGAATTCCGCATCGATCTGGAAGGCGCGGCGGCAGCGCTCGCCGCAGGCCGGCGCACCGAAACTCATCTGAAGCAGATTTCAGCCGCGCTCGGGCAATTCGAGGCGCAACTGGCGAGCGGCAGCACCGATGTCCTTCAGCACGACGTCGAGTTTCACTTGCAGATTGCACGGGCGAGCGGCAACCGCTACTTCCACGACGTGCTGAGCCAGATGGGACGCGGCGTGAGTCCGCGCACGCGTCTGGGAAAGGCGGAGATTGCGGAACTGGATCAGATCGAACATTTGCGTCATGTGCTTGCCGAGCACAAGGCGATCTACCAGGCGATCGTGCGACAAGACGCCGAGGATGCGCGCGCCGCGATGCGCATGCATCTGAGCAACAGCCGTGAACGCCTGAGACAGGTGCATGGTGCGGCGTGAAGGCCGCGCCTGTTTTGAGCAGCGCCCTCTGCTTCTCTAAGTAAACAGAAGAACGTGTATGTATACGTGGTAGTAGTTAACAAGCCCCGCGCATTTCCGTGGACAACTCTCGCCGGCCGTTTCGCGTCAGTGACTTAGCAAGTAAACAAGTTCGGTATATCGCGGCCGGTTGCGGCGTGAACCCGGAACAACTTTCGGCTCGCCCGCGTTTACGCCGAGTTGTTCAGAATCCGCAAACAGTCAGTGCCATGACGTTTCAACAAGTTTGTCCACAGGTGCGGCATCCGGCGCCCGGCGGCGCCAGATGCCCGATAAAGCCATCTATGCCGTCGATCAGTCGACGGATGCGTCGCAGGTCTGTTTGAACGACGCCGCTTTTGCGGGCCGCTCGAGCGAGGCGAGCCGTTGCAGGATGACGAGGCCCAGCACGGCAAGCCCGAGTCCCAGCGTGAAGTCGGCCTGCACGCCGGCGCGATCGACGAGCGCGCCGCCCACCGCCGAGCCCGCGGCGATAGCCACCTGAATGATGCTCACGAACATCGCCGAGCCGGCTTCGGGCAGGTCCGCGGTGCCGCGCTGGATCCAGACGCTGAAACACAACGGCAGCGCGCCGAAGGCGACGCCCCACAAAAGCATCCCCGCCGTCTCGCCGATGAGCGAGTGTTCGAGCAGCAGCATCGACGACATGGCGCCGAGCAGCAGCAGGACCATCACGGCGACCGACTTCTTGAGGTGATTCGAGACCGCCATCGACATTAGCGCATTGGAGAAGAAGCCGATCAGCCCGAAGCCGAACAGCAGCAGCGTGATTGCGCTGAGCGAGAAGTCCTGTTCGAGCAGCGGTGCGATGTAGGTATAGGTCGAGAAGTGCGCGCCGAATACGAGCGCGACCATCAGCATGCTCAGACGCGTATGCGGGCGTGAGAGCAGCGTCCTGAAGTCGGCGACGCGCAGCGCCGATGCCGACGGCAGCGCAGGCACCAGCAGCGCCTGCGCGAGCAGCGCCACCGCGACCAGGCCGGCGGTGGCTGCGAACGACATGCGCCACGAGGCAAACGACGCGATGAAGGTTCCGAGCGGCACGCCGATGACCGTCGCGCAGGTCACGCCGGTCAGGATGATTGCCGTGGCCCTGGCTGCGTCCCGGCCTTGCACGAGTCGCGGCGCGGCCGCCGTCGCGAGTGTCCAGAAGCCGCCCAGCGCGGCGCCAAGCAGCGCGCGCCCGGCGAGCATCAGCGCGAAGTTCGTGGCCATCGCGCACACGATGTTGGACAGCAGCAGCACCGCGGTGAGCAGCAGGAACACGTAGCGGCGGTCCATGCGGCCGGCGCTGACGATGAGCGTCGGCGCGAAGATCGCGGCCATTACGCCGGGTGTCGTGATCATCAGGCCCGCGACGCCGGGCGACACGCCGAGATCCTGTGCGATCTGCGGCAGCAGGCCCACCGGCAGGAATTCGCCGGTGACGAAGGCGAACGCGCTGACCGCCACGGCCAGCACGGCGAGCCATTGACGCAGCGTCGTCGAGCCTCCTTCGGAAGAGGTTGAAACAGCGGGTGGTTCGATTTGCATGAGGACACCAATGCCAGATTGAAGTCGGACACTTTAGGCGCGGTACGGCGCGGGAAAAAGCATCGAAGCTTGAACAGAGATACCGGCGCGGCTGAACAATGCCGGCGCGAAGGGAAGAAAACAGAATGCGGGCGTGGGGGGGGGGGGGGGGGGGGGGGGCGCGGGGGGGGCGGGGGGGGGGGGGGGGGGGGGGGGGGGGGCGGGGGCCGGCGGGGGGCGCCGCGCGGC
>NZ_JARUXQ010000001.1:3067217-3340753 GCF_031451265.1 Caballeronia sp. LZ033
TTGAACAGCGACCCCGGCGCGGCTGAACATGGCCGGCGCGACGGGAAGAAAACCGACGGCGGGCGTGCGCGCCGCGGCATCGGCGGCTCGCACGTTCCGTCAGTGCGGCGAGGTCAGGTCAGTCAGGTCAGGACTGCACGAAGGCGAGCAGATCGGCGTTGAGGACGTCGGCGTTCACGGTCAGCATGCCGTGCGGATAACCGGGATATGTCTTCAGCGTGCCGTTTTTCAGCAGCTTGATGGACTTGAGCGCCGCATCGGCGTAGGGCACGATCTGGTCGTCTTCGCCGTGCAGCACCAACGTGGGCACGCTGATCGACTTGAGGTCTTCCGTCTGGTCCGTCTCCGAGAAGGCCTTGATGCCCTCGTAGTGGGCCTTGGCGCTGCCCGTCATGCCCTGGCGCCACCAGTTCTGGATGACACCTTGATGAACCGTCGCATTCGGGCGGTTGAAACCGTAGAACGGGCCGGCCGGCACATCGAGGAAGAATTGCGCGCGGTTGTCGGCGAGCGCCTTGCGGAAGCCGTCGAATACGTCGAGGGGCAGGCCTTCCGGATTGGCTTCGGTCTTCAGCATCAGCGGCGGCACCGCGCTGACGAGCACTGCCTTCGCGACGCGTCCCGCCGGTTCGCCATGCTTCGCGACATAGCGCGCCACTTCGCCGCCGCCGGTCGAGTGCCCGATATGCACTGCGTTCTTCAGGTCGAGCGCTTCGACGACCGCGAAGGCATCGGCGGCGTAGTGGTCCATGTCGTGACCTTCGGAAACTTGCGACGAACGTCCGTGCCCGCGCCGGTCGTGCGCGATCACGCGATAGCCCTTTTGCACGAAGAACAGCAGCTGCGCATCCCAGTCGTCCGAAGACAGGGGCCAGCCGTGATGGAAGACGATGGGTTGAGCGTCCTTCGGGCCCCAGTCCTTGTAGAAGATCTCGACGTTATCCTTGGTCGTGACGAACGGCATGATGAACCTCGCTGGTTGGAAGAAGGTGGAACACGACGTCGTGCCGATGCGCGACGGCGGCACAGGTCCGACGAGCATGCGAATGGATCAGAGGAGACAACCGGCGTTCAGCCGGACTTCACGATTGAGCGCCGGCGATGAACCGCCGGGGAATTGCATGAGGCGGGTATCGGCCACGAAACGTCAAGCTTTGCGTCCGGTTTCGTCGCCCGAGTAGAACAGTACACGTTTGCTGTGTCGACTGGATGGATCGCCCGTCGGTGAATGGGGTTGTCGACGCGCGTCTGACGCATCACGCCGGTCTCCCCGTCACGACGACCGTGTTGGCGACGCGGTCATGCAAAGCCTGTTTGCGTGGATTGAACCAGATCCAAAAAAAGCCCGCACCGAACATGGCAAAGGTCAGCAGATAGCCGACGGTGCGCAGGATGGACTGGCGCGGCGTCATCGGCTCGCCGCTGTCCGCATCGACGATCCGCAGTTTCAGCACGTGCTTTCCCGGCGAGGTTCCCCAAACGGTCCACAGCACGCCGGTAATCAGTATCGGAACGCATTGCGCGAGCATCAGCCAGAGAAACATGTCGGCGGCGAGTGCATCGGGTGACAGCGGCATCGTGTCGAGCGAGGGTCCGAGGGGGACGAACAGCGCAATGAGCGTCCACCACAGCGAATCGATGAACAACGCGCGGCCACGCTCGGACACCGTGGCGAGGCGCATGGGGAAGGAATCGGGTTGGTCGGGCAACGGGCGTCCTGGGATAAAGTCACGCAATCATCCGATTTGAGCACACTCACGTGAAACGGAACCTGAAAGCGGGCATCAGGCGCGCGATGGCTGCGGCGTTCATCGCGCTGGCTGGAAGCCAGGCGGCGGCGTCGGACTGGAGGCTGATCGCGTCGAACCCGTCGTTCGATCTGTTCGCCGATGCATCGAGCTTCGTCGGCGGGCCGGTCAGCCGGGTGTGGGTGCGCTTCGAAGGCAAGCCGCCTTATAAGGAATTGAATGGCCGCGTGCAGGTGAAAGGGATGGAAAGATGGTCGATCGATTGCGCGGGCAGGCGGATTGCGACGAGCGACTACACGGGGTACGGCGCCGACGGCGAGCCGGTGGTGAGCGAGCCGGGGTCGGCCGATGATTTCCGTGACATCCCGCCGGATTCGGTCTGGGATGTGGCGGCGGAGAAGATCTGCGGAGCCGAAGGAATGGAGTGAAATAACGACGCCTCCGCAAACCTGAAGCGCATAAAGGAACGGCCGCACGGTTCATGGCTCAGGACCAGCCGCCGCCAAGGGCCTGAATCAGGCCTACGGAGGCAGTCAACCGTCGGGTGCGCAGGTCCAGCGACGAGATTTGCGCATGGAGTTCGGTGGTCTGCGCCGTCACGACATTCAGATGACTCACTGCCCCATCCCGGTAACGCGACATCGCGAGCGCCAACGTCGATTGCGCCGAAGCGAGGGCCTCGTCCTCGTTTCTGGACGCGTCCCCGAGGTGGTGCAGCAAAGCCAGTTCGTCTTCGACTTGCTGGAATGCGGCAAGCACCGTTTCGCGATAATTGGCGCCGTTCTCCGCGAGCTTCGCGCGTGCAACGGCCACCGCCGCACGTCGTCTGCCGCCGTCGAACAGCGTGAACATGAGCTGCGGTCCGATGGACCAGATCTCGTCGGGTGCGGCGAGCCACGGCGAGAAGGTATCGCTCTGATAACCGCCGTCGAGTCCTAGCGTGACATCAGGGAAGAATGCTGCCTTTGCCACGCCAATGTTCGCGTTGGCGGCGGCAACGCGTCGCGTGATGCCCGGATTGATGTCCGCCTGGCCGCCATCCGGGGCCGATCCTGCCGGTTGCGTTGCGGCAACCATGGTGTCTTGCGCTTGCGGCGTCACGGCCTGGGCGAATGCGGGAATGACAGCGGATGCCATGGCGGCGGCGGTGACTTGCACGAGCTTTTTTCATGAATCTCTCCAGGGAGGGGTTACCTGTCCAGACAAGCGGATTGCCTGCTGTCGGTATGGAGAGACTACGGATTCGCCACTGTGCGAATTGCCCGAAAACCATGAAGAGTTTTTTATCTTTCGCGTCACGCACCGGTTTCTTCCGCTGCATCGAATCCAGTTCGCCACGCATCACCGTTTTACGAAGATCAGTCTTCCCGGAATTCGGAACATTGATGTTTGAAGGTTCCTTGATCTGCCACCGCGCCTGGCAGACTGGTTCGTACGCGATTTCCGCGTGCCACACGCCGCCCACGAAACCAATCTCTTGCTCGGGGTGCAGAAGGATGAAGAAAACGATGGTGGCCGCCACACTGCCCGCTTTGATGATGATGTGCGGTGTGGTCCATGCGCAGAGCAGCGTTACGCTGTACGGCCTGATTGACGAAGGTCTGGATTTCACGAGCAACGCCAACGGCCATCATGCTTACCAGATGGTGAGCGGCGACACGATGGGCAGCCGCTAGATATGAATTTCGCATGCTCATCATTTCCCTGGAGTGGAGTGACGGGCTGGGGTCGCTGGATGAGCCGCAGTCGAGAGGACGACTGAGACAGCTTGAGTCTCATAGGTGACTGTGAGGAAGCTGCGATTGGTGTTCACCTGGCTTTGCCCTACAGGCTCGGAACGACTTTTGTTAGCTTCTCCGGGTAGTTGAATCAACTGGTTTTTTTCGCTCTTCGAACAGTCCACACAAACTCGAGCGCCCTCCTTGTCGCTCCCATCCTTTAGCCCAGATAGGAAAAACGCACGCATTAGTTCGGCGGCTATCGAGTCGAGCATAGCCATAGGGCTCCTTTCGCACGTTTGTTTCTGCGTGGTTGCTGGACATCGGTTGCGCAAGAAATTGATTCCGGCTAACTCAGGGTTAGCAGATGGAAGCAAGCGCATTGGCGCGCAACTAAGAAATCGAAATGCCTGCAACGATGCTACGAAACAGAGACGGCGAGATTGCGCCTGATACAAACGTTTGCTAATGTTTCTGGATGAAAAGCCTTTATTCAGCCTATTTGCTGAACGCTTTATAGGAAAGATTGACCAGCTGCAGTAGTTGAATCATGTAGGTCTGACTCTTGTACGTAGATTGACTTGGATGAACATCTCGTCATCCAACACCTCATACAGGGCGCCAAATGTTCACGCTGGTCAGGAAGCTCGCTCGACGACGTCCGGCCAAAACGCGCAAGCTACTATCTCGACGCGTTCGAGCCACGATTTTTTCTTTCCTTTTCATCTTAGCCGGGCAGTGGTCTTCGCCGGCAACGGCGACCGAAGGTGCGCTTGGTCGACCGGTCGCTGGCACGAGCGTCTTGTCAGGCATCGGCCTCGTTCCTCCCGAAAACATAACGATCGTCAGCCTGCAGCAGCTCTACATCGACGGGTCAATCAGTGGCGGTCGGCAGGTACCTATCGCCGGCAAGGCCTCCTTAGGCATTGACGGCGAAGTCGCGCTGACGCTTGCATCGCTCGTTCATGGGTGGGGCGGATCAGGGGGATGGAATTTTGCATCCGGCATCACGCTCCCGTACATATGGACGAAAGTTACGGGCAGCTTTGCAGCCGGACGATTCGCCAGTTCGACCAGCGACCGGGCGTCGAACCTCTACGACATGTATTTCACGCCGATTGAGGCGGGCTACAACCTCTCTGAAACGGACCATATCTCACTGAGTTTCAATTTCTGGGCGCCAACGGGCAAATATGATTCGAACGCGCTGGCAAACCCTGGATTGAACAACTGGACCTTTATCCCGCAACTCGCTTACACCAAAAGTTTCCCTGAATACGGCCTTGAGTTTGATGCAGTTGCAGCGGTTCAGTTTTACACGCGCAATCACGACACCGACTACCAAAACGCTCCGCTTTTTACGCTGGACGTGATGGGCCTGAAGAAGTTTTCCAATGGAGTCGGCCTCGGGCTCGTCATGGGCACGGTTCAACAACTTGGGAATGATTCTGGTCCGACTGCTGACCGTCTAAACGGCTTCGTGGGACATGACTTCGCGCTCGGCCCCATCGTTACCTACGACACAAAGCTGGGTGGAAAGGCGCCGTTCTCGGCGAGTCTTCGGTGGGTACCCACTATCACCAGCACCAACCGGTTGAAGAGCACAAGAAGCTTCATGGCAACGGCGACACTCATCTTCTGAGCTGCAGCCGTTCTCTATACGCAAGGTTTTGAGGATTCCCTGATGGACTTCAAAGGCTTCGTCGGCTTTTCGTCACTCGTTGTTGTAATCGTCTTCGCCGGCTGCGCGTCCCCAGCTGGCTCCTCGCCGTCAGTCAGCGACACGCCCGCGGTTGCCGCAAGCGCGCCGCAAGCAGCATCCGCAACGCCTGCGACGCAAGAAGACACGACGACCAACGTAGCACCGTACGACCAACAGGCAGTTGGTGCTCTCTCACAGATGGGGGACTACCTACGGTCCCTGTCGCAATTCGAGGTCCGTGCTGATTCATCCACCGACCTCGTGCTCGACAATGGCCAGAATGCAAGCTATCTGCATCACACGGTCATCAAAGTCAGAAGACCGAATCGACTGCGCGCCGACATATCTGGAAGTCGTAGAGACAGAGGCATCGTCTATGACGGACGAGACTTCGTCATCTTCAACACGGGCGACAAGTATTTTTCTCGAAATCCAGCTCCGCCTACGATTGATGGCCTCGTCCAGGAGCTTGCCACGACCTACAACATCGAAACACCGCTTGCCGACCTTTTTTACTGGGGCAATGGCAAGGTGGACGACCTTGCATTGACCTCAGCCCAGAATTTAGGGCTTGAGCGCGTTGAGGGTCATTGGTGCACGCACTATGCATATCGACAGTCCGGCATCGACTGGGAGCTGTGGATTGAGAAAGGCAGCCGCCCGTTACCTTGCCGCATGGTCATCACAGATGTGAGTCAAGCGTCTCGCCCTCGTCACGAGGTCACCTATCAATGGAATACCCACGTTTCCTTTGGCCCCGGCACCTTCATGTGGCGACCGCTCGCCGGTTCCCATCAGATTGAATTGAAGCCAGCCACCGGCTCGCCTCTGCAGGAGGCGCAATGAAACGTACCTTCCGTCTGACGGCACTCTCCCTGGTCGTGGTTCTGCCGTTGTCGTCAACGACTGCTCTCGCATTCCGTGGGATGGCACGTACCAGCGTTCACCCCATGCCGCACGGCAATTTCGAAGGTGGGCATGCACCTCACGGGGCGCCGCCGAGTGGGCAACTTCATGGAGCGCCGCCGCCAGGACCGGCCCCGCATCCTCCGGGGCCAAGCCCCCAGCCTGGCCCGAGCCCGCAGCCGAACCCTCATCCTCCGGGACCGCCGCCGGGGCCACACCCGCCTGGACCGCCGCCGCCGGGGCCAGGACCGCATCCGCCAGGACCTCCGCCCCCGCCGCCGCCCCATTATTGGGGGGGCTGGTACGCGGACCCCGTTGCTGTTGGCGTAGCGGTTGGTGTCACCACGGCACTTGTCGTTGGTACTGCCGTAGCGACGCTGCCTACGAGCTGCTCGGCCGTCGTCGTCAATGGCATCACTTATCAGCATTGCGGACCGAACTGGTATCAGCCGCAATACGCAGGGACGACTGTGCAATACATCGTGGTTAGTCCACCGCGATAAACCGGACCAGTGAACATAAAAAGCAGTCAACTTCCGAGGGCAACACGTGGCTTATTCAAAGGTGCGGTGGTGGGGGGTGTTCACGCTGGCGCTCGTCGGCGTGAGCGCGCGAGACGCTGGCGATAAAAGGTTCAGGAAATTGCTGGTGTTCTGCAGCGAGCCGCCGAACACCGACGGCTCGTCACCTATCAACGCTTGCACTCACTCTTCAAACCAGGCGATTCACTTACAGAGCGATATCGCTTGCTGCACGACGCGGCCGATTCCCTCTGCGATTGCGCGCGCCTCGATTACGGCTGTTTGATGGCGCTGGATAACGGCTTGCCGGGCGAGGACTTCTTCCAGCGCTTCAAGCACAACAGGCCGCACGAGTTCGAAGCAGTGATGGTTATGCGGCACCGGGGCGCTCAACGGTAAAGCGCCGTCTTGTTGCGGAGGCTGAACGAAGACGAGTCTTTCAACATGCGGCCACAACTAAGTTGCGAACGAATTCTTTCCAATCATCACCCGGCAGAGTTTGACGAAGGCGGGGGAGGCGAAATGACGAGACATGAACGGCTTGTCCTCCTCAGTAACAAAGTTCTGGGCGAAGCCCTTTGGTTGCCAGATGATGTCGCGCAGGGGCTGACTGAAGAAGCGATAGCGGAGGCGCAGAGTGAAACCACCAACGTGCGCTTCGTCATAGGCGCTGAAGCGGAAGTGGGCGGACGGAACCGTTTTGTCTCAGTTGTCTCACCCGATATTGAACTGCCTGCTAGCGACTCAGACCACAATGACCAATGACCGGAGATGGAAAGGCATGATGCTCAAGCGTGTCGCCGTCGCCTTGCTGACAATGAACCTTCCATTCGCTGCTCTCGCACAAAGCGCGGCCGAGGACGCGAACAAGAGCAACAACCCGCTGAATCTTGCCTCGTCGTTCAACATTCAGAACTTTTACACACCAAGTCTCTTCGGCGTAAGCGGTCACACGAACGATTTTTTGCTGCGTCCGACTATCCCCGTCGGTCCTAACAGTCTTATTCCGGTGCCCGAGATTTTCCGATTGACTGTACCTGTGAGTACAAGACCTGACCCATCTGGCGGATACAACACGGGCTTGGGCGACATCAATTTGTTCGATATCTTTCTCCTTCACGGAGGAGAGACACAAATCGGCGTCGGACCACTTGTGACGCTGCCCACCGCAACGGACCGAACACTCGGCACAGGCAAATGGCAGGCCGGTCTCGCTGCAGTCGTGGTGAACGCAAACAAGCAACGACTTCTGGGTGCCTTGGTTCAGTGGCAACACTCGTTCGCCGGCCAAAGTGACCGGCCGACCGTGCAATCCTTGACCACGCAGCCGTTCATCATCTGGAACTTCCCAGAAGGCTGGTACCTCCGCTCAACCGGGACGTGGACGTTCGACCTCCAACACGGCAGCTACTACATTCCGGTAGGCCTCGGCGGAGGCAAAGCCTGGAAGGGCGGCACAACCATCTATAACTTATTCGTCGAACCGCAGTATTCCGTAGCGCACTCGGGCAACGTCCCGAAATGGCAGATTTTCGCTGGCCTGAACATGACCTTTGGAAAATGACATGAATCGCGCACTCAAGAAGATTGCTTTCGCCACATTCGCCACCGCCGCTACGCATATCGCCGTTGCTCAGACGGGCCCTGCCCAACCATCGCAATCGGCTGCGGCGACTACACCGGGCCCTGTGCCCGGTTATGTGATGTCGGAGGCATATGCCCGGTCTATCGCGCGCACACTTTACGTTTGGGCGTGGCCCATGACCAACGTTTACAACCGCTTGCTGGCTGCGCGACAAGTCAAGGAGCCTGGCTTGAACGAAGGAATTGTGCCGCTCGGGCCGCCCAATCAACTCTCGATGCTACACGACTACATGGAGCCAGCGGAGCGCTTTGTCGCCTGTCCTAATCAGGACGTCGTGTATGGGTCGGCGACCTTGGACCTCGACGCATCGCCTGTTGTTGTGCAGGTGCCCAACTTCGGAAGCCGTTTCTGGGTGTTCCAGGTTGTCGATACACGAACCGACAGCTTCGCCAATCTTGGCAAGATGTATGGGACGAAGCCGGGCTTTTATCTACTCGTTGGTCCGAACTGGAAAGGCTCGGTGCCGAAGGGCATCAGCAAAGTGTTCCGCTCGCCCACGTCGACGGGCCTCGTGATTCCGCGCGTGTTCATGGACGACACGCAAGAAGACCGCCAGGCAATTCAACAAGTCATCAACGGCATTGGCGTCTATCCCGCAAGCGAGTATACCGGCAAGCCAAAAGCCACCGATTGGTCGAAGTTGCCTACCATCAATCAAAACGCCGGCAGTGGTGAAGGCGAGATTCGCTTTGTCGATCCGGAGAAATTCTGGGATGAACTTCCGTTGGTCCTGAAGGCAGCGCCACCCATGCCTGGAGAAGCCTCGCTTTACTCGCAGGCGAAGGGCCTCCTGATGGCCGCGCAACAGGACCCTGCAATCAAGGCCGCGATTATTGACGAGAGCAAGAAGGCAGAGACAGAAATCATCTCACCGCTGCTCAACTTCAACAGCTTCGGTAAGCCGCTTGCTAATCACTGGAACACCATCAGCAATGGCGCTGCGTTCGGCACCGACTACTTCACGCGTACGGCGGTTGCCAGGTCGAACATTCTCGTGAACAAGAGTAACGAGACCAAGTATTTCTACCTGGATAACGATGCCGGGGGGCAACGGCTGAATGGCTCACACGCCTACACCGTCACGTTTGCGAAAGGCTCGACGCCGCCCGTCAAAGGCTTCTGGTCGTTGACGCTTTACAACGCTCATCACTTCTTCGCGCCGAACGACATCAAGCGCTATTCGGTCGGGACAAAGAACAAGGACCTCAAGCTCAATCCGGACGGGACGCTGACCGTCTACATCCAAAGCACGCCACCGGAGGGCGACAAGCGAGCGAACTGGCTACCTTCTCCCGCGAATGAAGACTTCTCATTGTATGTGCGGGCGTACTGGCCGGAAACAGCGACCTTGGATGGGACGTGGAACCCGCCTGCGGTCCAACCTGCACAGTGAACTTAGGAGAGACTGCGAATGAACACTCGACTTCGTATTGCTGCTTGCGTTGCATCGCTCCTCGCGAGCGGTGTTTCGAGCGCGCAATCCACGCACTATAGTGAGCTTGCCAACCTTCCGTTTCCCGGCGGGTATCCCGCGCCCAAATCGGTTCAGCCGTTGCAGGACGAATGGCTGTTCCAGCGCGCAGTCCAGGTCTATCTATGGGCCTTGCCGGCTCTCAACGTCTACGCGATGAAAGAAGGCTCAGAGCAGAAGTTTGGTGCTGGTTACAACGTGCTGCCTATCTTCAAAAAGCGGCTCGACGCGAAGACCCTTATCACGACGCCGAACTCGGACGTCATCTACGCGCTGGGATATCTCGACCTCGCCAAGGACGGCCCGCTCGTCATCGAGGTGCCACCCGGTTTGCAAGGCATTCTCGACGACTTCTTCCAACGGCCTATCTGCGGTCCGCAAATCGAGGCACATACTTGGTGCGGTGATGTGGGTCTTCCTGGACCGGATAAAGGAAAAGGAGGCAAGTATCTGCTCGTGCCTCCCACATATAAAGGCGATATACCGGACGGCTACTTTGTCTACCGGCCGCGAACGAATGGAGTCTTCGTGTTCTGGCGAGGCTTCTTCAAAGACCCGAAGGACCTGGAGGGTCCGGTCAAAGTTCTGGAGCAGACGAAGATTTATCCGCTAGGCCAGGAAGCTACCGCCAAGCCGATGCAATTTCCTGACGCGTCGGGTGTTCCCGTGAACATGCTCTATCCGACTGACGGCACCGCATTTGACATGCTCAAGCGGTTCATCGACAGCGAGTATCCTGACCCTTCTGACAGCGAGATGCGCGGCATGGTCGCCAGCCTTGGCATCGTCAAGGGCCAGCCCTTTAACCCTGATGCCAGGTCAAGGAAGCTTCTGGACGAAGCGGCCAAGACTGCCGCCAAGATGGCGCGCGTAGTTGCAGTTGCGCCCCCAGCGAATGGCGCTGCTCCGAAATACTATCCGGACCGACAGTATCTAAATGTCTTCCCCGGCAATGCCGAGTTTACGTCGCCGACATTCACTTACATCGACCAGCGCACCGGTTTCTTCACATTCGCGTACTCGACAAGCCCAGGCATGGCCGTCAACATGGTCAACGTCGGGGCAAAATATCCCGTGACGTTCCGGGACGCCGAAGGCAAATTGCTGATGGGCGAACACAGCTACAAATTGCATTTGCCGCCAGACATTCCTGCCGCCATTTTCTGGTCGGTAACAGCGTACGATGCCTGGAGCGGCTCGGGTTTGCAGAACGGCCAGCCATTCCCGTCAATCAACACAATGGACCAACCGGCGAAGAACGCTGATGGCTCGGTTGACATTTATTTCGGGCCGAGCCGGCCTGCGGATGCAAAGAACTTTATCCGCACGGTTCCCAAGAAGGGCTTCTTCGTTATCGTCCGGTTGTACGGCCCGACGCAACCTTTCTTCGACAAGATCTGGAAACCCGATGACATCCAGAGGGTCGGCGTCGATTAGGCGAAGAAGGTTGCTGTGAGTAGCGGGCACGCTGACATAGATCGAGGACTTGAATCCATCGAGTCGCTGCTGACCTTTGTCTAGGCACGCTGTCGTTACGCCCGCTCCGTATCTTGTTCGTGGTATGGAAACGGTCGGTTCAGCAGCGTTTCAACGAAGCTGGCAAAAGCCCGAGCTTTTGCCGTGGCCATCCTGCCGGTTGGAAACACGGCGTACGCATCAAGGGCTGGCAGGCTCCACTCGGTTAGCACCGAGATAACTGCGCCTCTGGCCAGCTCTGGGGTGAACATCCAATTGGATGCGACAGTTAGCCCGAGGTTCGAAAGAACAGCCTCCCGTATCCCTTCGGCTGCGCTCAGCCTCGTTCGTCCTCGCATACTCACGGATTCTTCCGCGGCGTCACGCGTTAAGGTCCAGGTCGTCGGTAATTGGCTATAGATGATTGCCTCATGCTTCTCAAGGTCAGCAGGCGCGCGCGGTACCCCCGCGCGCTCAAAGTAGGCCGGCGTGCCCAGCACAAGGAGGCGGCCGCTTGCAAGCTTGCGAGCAACCACAGACGAGTCGGGCAACGACGTCATGATTCGAAGCGAAACATCGATACCTTCGGCGACGAGGTCAATGACTCTGTCGTCCATCACGAGGTCGATTGAGAGGTCTGGATGCTGCTCGAGAAATGTCGGCAGATGTGGAACAACGTGGATTCTCGAGAAAGTAGTCGTTGCTGACACACGAAGCACGCCCGAGAGGCCCACCCCCGCGCCACGCGCGGTAAGTTCGGCTTCGTCCGCTTCGGCTAACGCCGCTCGCGCGCGCTCGTAATAGCGCTGGCCAGCCTCAGTAGGAGTGAGCCCGTGAGTCGAGCGACTTAGCAGACTTACTTTTAGCCAGTCTTCGAGTTGCGCCACCACTTTCGAGACGGCCGGCTGACCCACGCCCAGTTGGAGGGCAGCCGATGAAAATGAGCCGGTGTCCACAACCCGAATGAAGGTCTCCATTGCGCGAAATCTATCCATGTCATTCCTCGATGGAATAGCCGTTATTGTATTCGCGCTTCTACCATTCCAAATCTTTGGGGCCTATCTTTCCCCTGCGCCTCGATACGAGGTATTGCCTTCAGGAGAAATCAGATGAGTCTGCAAGCCAAACTAGCCGCGTTCAAGAAAAACTTCGAAGCCGGCGGCCCGCCCTATAACGCGCCGGAATGGATTCACGAGCCTATGCGCCGCGCGACGAACGAGCTAGTCGCTGCAGGCATCGCGAAGAATGCGGAAAAAGTCGGCGACGTCGCGCCAACCTTCCGATTGCGAGACGCGGACGGAAACGAGGTGTCCTCCCTCGAAATGCTGACGCAGGGGCCGCTGGTCATTAGCTTCTATCGTGGCGTATGGTGCCCTTACTGCAATATGGAACTGCAAGCATTGCAGGAAGCACTTCCGCACATCCGGGAGCTTGGCGCCAACCTGGTCGCAATTTCCCCGCAGACGGCACCAAACAGCCGTCGCTCAGCGCGCGAAAACAAGCTCGAGTTTCCGATTCTCTCCGACCCAGGCAATGAGGTTGCTGCGGCGTTCGGACTGCGCTTTGCACTGCCAGACTACCTTATCGACCTCTACAAGAACGTGTTCAAGAATGATTTGGGAATCGTCAACGGCAACCCAAGCTGGACGCTGCCGATGCCAGCCCGTTACGTCATCGGACAAGACGGCATCATCGTCTACGCGGAGGTGAATCCTGACTACACGACGCGGCCGGACCCCGAAGAGCTCTTGCCTGCTCTGCGTAAGCTCGCTGACGCTGGCAAGTAAGCGCGGCGAATCGCTACAGTGACTATCTGATTCACCTTTATGTTGCGAATCAGATGGCGACAGATAATCGCAGGCGCCACACCTGCGATGGACACTTCTTCCTCTCCCGTAGTTGTCACACACGCGTCTGACAACCAGCCGCCGATTTCCGCGGCCTCCCTGGCTACGACTCTCCTCTGTGTTGCGTTTGGCGACATCGAATTCGTCGCACGCGAACCGGCGCTCTCACCGGCGATGGTGGCGTGCATGCGGCGGGCTGGAGCCGGCCTGCAATGTGTGAGCGAGGTTCTCGAGACAGGGGCGAAAGTGGAGTCAGACAGTCGTTTTTGTGACCAGACGCGAGGGGAAGCATGGTCGTAAGTCGTCGAGCTAGTGCGGGGTTATTTGGAAACATGGCCGGATGACCACATGAAGGTGCTCTTGGAGCAGCTCACCGAAATAGCACTGACGGTCGGCGCGGGGAGCACCGAAAGTTAATTGGCAGAGGGATGTTTGGTGCGAGGTAGTTTGCGGGTCAGGTGTGCTGGCCGCGAAAAGTTGGGAATCAGGTCGTGATTCGTCCCAATCCCGCAATCACGTACACATCGATACGTGGTCGCTCAGCCGTCGAACCAAGGCCTTCGCAGGGGATGTCCCAGTCTTTCACTTCGCCGACGAAAAATTACGCACTTTCGCGACAACTGTGCGCGGACTGTTTTGCGTTGTTACAGGTATTTGGTTCAAGCGTGCGATGCCTTTGGTGACAGGGGTTCCGGGCGTGGAACCCCATTGCCAACAAGAGTGGGTCCGCGGCCCGCGCGGACCTCCTTCGAAGTCGCTAACCCCGCCCATCCAAACCGCCCCCCTCACTCCACCGTCACCGACTTCGCCAGATTCCTGGGCTTGTCGACATCCGTCCCTCGAGCACAAGCCGTGTGATAGGCCAGCAGTTGCAGCGGCACGACGTGAAGAATCGGCGACAGCGCCCCATAATGCTCCGGCATGCGGATCACATGAATCCCGTCCTGACTGACAATCCGCGTATCCGCATCCGCGAATACATACAGCTCTCCCCCACGCGCCCGCACTTCCTGCATGTTCGACTTGAGCTTCTCCAGCAGCGCATCATTCGGCGCCACGGTCACCACCGGCATCGCTTCGGTCACCAGCGCGAGCGGTCCATGCTTGAGCTCACCCGCCGGATACGCCTCGGCGTGGATATACGAAATCTCCTTGAGCTTCAACGCACCTTCGAGCGCAATCGGATAATGCAGTCCGCGCCCGAGGAACAACGCATTCTCCTTGCGCGCAAAGTCCTCCGACCACGCGATGATCTGCGGCTCCAGCGCCAACACGCTGTTCAGCGCCGCCGGCAAATGGCGCAGCTGCGCAAAATACGCCGCTTCCTGCTTCGCATCGACACGACCGCGCATCTTCGCCAGCGTCACCGCCAGCACGAACAGCGCGACGAGCTGCGTCGTGAACGCCTTCGTCGATGCCACGCCGATCTCCGTGCCCGCATGCGTCAGGAACGCGAGTTCGGTCTGGCGCACCATCGCGCTCGTCGCCACGTTGCACACGGCGAGCGTGTGCTTGTGACCGAGCGACTGCGCATGCTTGAGCGCCGCGAGCGTATCGGCGGTTTCGCCCGACTGCGAAATCACCACGACCAACGCCTTCGGATTCGGCACCGACTCGCGATAGCGATACTCACTGGCAATCTCGACCTGCGTCGGAATCTTCGCGATCGATTCGAGCCAGTACTTCGCCGTCAGGCCCGCGTAACTGCTCGTGCCGCACGCAAGAATGAGAATGCTGTCGATGCCCGCGAACACTTCTTGCGCGCCTTCGCCGAACAGCGCCGGATCGAAGTGATCGGCTTGCGGAATCGTGTCGGTGATCGCGCGCGGCTGCTCGAAGATTTCCTTCTGCATGAAATGCCGGTACGGCCCGAGTTCCACCGCGCCGCCATACGCCGTCACCGTGCGGACTTCACGCGCCGCCGGCAGGCCTTCGCGATCGACGATCTTCACGCCATCCAGTCCGATCTCGACCACATCGCCCTCTTCGAGGAACGCGAAGCGGTCCGTGCTGCCCGCGAGCGCCAGCGCATCGGAAGCAAGAAAGTTCTCGCCCTGCCCCACGCCGACCACGAGCGGCGAGCCCTGGCGCGCGCCCACGACCGTATGCGGCTGATCCTTGTGAATCACGGCGATCGCATACGCGCCGTGCAGCATCTTCACCGCCTCGCGCACGGTCTGGAACAGGTCGCCGTGATACATGCTGTGGATCAGATGCGCGATGACTTCGGTGTCGGTCTGCGAGACGAACTCGTAGCCCTTGCCCTTGAGCATCTCGCGCAGCGTCTCGTAGTTCTCGATGATGCCGTTGTGCACCAGCGCGACCGTATCGCGCGAAAAGATCGGATGGGCGTTGTCCGTGATGGGCGCGCCATGCGTGGCCCAGCGCGTGTGCGCGATGCCGGTCATGCCGGCGAGATTCGAGTCGCGCACCTGGGCATCGAGGTCGGACACGCGCGCGACGCTGCGGGCGCGGCGCGGTTCGCCATGGCTCAGCACGGCCACGCCGCACGAGTCGTAGCCGCGATATTCGAGGCGGCGCAGCCCTTCGACCAGCACCGGGACGATGTTACGTTGCGCTACCGCGCCGACAATTCCGCACATGGGCGTTCATCCTTTGAAACCAGTATCTGAAAGCGCGGCCCACCGGGCCGCGCGCGTCTGACTGCGTCAAACCAACAGCCTTACGACTTGTTCTTGTTCTTGACCGGGCGCACGTAGCCCGTCTTGCTCACTTGCGTTTTCTCGTTGAGCACGAGTTCCTTCTCGCCGATGTCCTTCCACACCGTCGTGCCCGCCGCGATCGTCACGCCGTTGCCCACGCGCACCGGCGCGACCAACTGGGTATCGGAGCCGACGAACACGTCGTCGCCGATCACCGTGCGATGCTTGTTCGCGCCGTCGTAGTTGCAGGTGATCGTGCCCGCGCCGATGTTCACGCGCGCGCCGATGTCGGCATCGCCGATATAGGTCAGGTGGTTCGCCTTCGAGCCGCGCCCGAGCACCGCGTTCTTCACTTCGACGAAGTTGCCGACGTGCGCTTCATCGGCCAGCTGCGCGCCCGGCCGCAGCCGTGCATACGGCCCGAGTACCACGTTCGCGCCGGCCGTCGCGCCTTCGATATGCGTAAAAGCATCCACCCGCGTCCCGGCGCCGATATCGGCATCGCGGAGCACGCAGTTCGGGCCGATCGTCACGTTGTCGCCAAGCGTCACGCGCCCTTCGAACACACAATTCACGTCGATGGACACATCCGCGCCGCATTCGAGCGTGCCGCGCACGTCGATGCGCGCCGGGTCGAGCAGCGTCACGCCCGCATCGAGCAGCGCGTGCGCGACGTTGCGCTGATGAATCCGTTCGAGTTCGGCCAGCTGGACCTTGCTGTTCACGCCGAGCGTTTCCCATTCGGCGTCGGGCTGGGCGGTGACGACCTCCACGCCCGATTCGATCGCGCGTTCGACGACATCGGTCAGATAGAACTCGCCTTGCGCGTTGTCGTTCCTGAGCGATGCGAGCCAGCCTTCGAGCGCGCGCGTCGGCGTCACGACGATGCCCGTGTTGATTTCCGCGATACGGCGTTCTTCTTCGGACGCATCCTTCTGCTCGACGATCTTGCGGACCGAGCCGGCCGCATTGCGCACGATGCGTCCATAGCCGGTCGGATCGCCGACGTCCACGGTCAACACGCCATATCGGTTCTCGTCTGCCGCATCGATCAGGCGTTCGAGCGTGCTGGCGCGCGTGAGCGGCACATCGCCGTAGAGCACGAGCGTGGCCACCGAGGGATCGAGCAGCGGAAGCGCTTGCTGCACGGCGTGTCCGGTGCCGAGCTGCCGTTCCTGCAGCGCGAACTGCACGTCCGGCGCGCCGACAGCCTCACGAACCTGGTCCGCGCCATGTCCGACGACGACCACGAGGCGCGTCGGCGAAAGCGTGCGCGCCGTGTCGATGACATGGGAGAGCAGCGGCTTGCCCGCCAGTGAATGAAGTACCTTCGGCAGGGCGGAGCGCATGCGCTTGCCCATGCCGGCAGCCAGAATCACGATGTTCATGCCGGGAAGCCTTGCTGGGTGTGACGAGCCGCCAATATAGCATCCGGCTCCTTGATGCAATGCGGCGAAAGCCACGCCGCATCCTGCTCCGACAACGGTTACAGGTCGTCGAACTGCACAATTGAAATGGTGCCCGCCGACGTTGACGGTTCGCTTGCGCACGGTTCTTCGTCGAACGCGATATCGCCCTGCGGATCCGCTTCGCCCGTCGCGCGCAATCCGGCGAACGGAAACAGCGCGCCGTCCATCAGATGCGACGGCACGACATTCGACAGCGCGTTGAACATGTTCTCGACCAGCCCCGGGAAACGCTTGTCCCATTCACGGATCAGCGCTTTCATCTCGGCGCGCTTCAGGTTCGGCTGGCTTCCGCACAGGTTGCACGGAATGATCGGAAATTCGCGCAACTCCGCGTATTTCTCCAGATCGGTTTCCTTCACGTAAGCAAGCGGACGGATCACGATGTTCTTGCCGTCGTCCGATTGCAGCTTGGGCGGCATGCCCTTCAGCTTGCCGCCGTAGAACATGTTGAGCAGCAGCGTCTGCAGGATGTCGTCGCGATGATGGCCGAGCGCGATCTTGGTCGCGCCGAGTTCGCCCGCCACGCGGTACAGGATGCCGCGCCGCAGCCGCGAGCACAGCGAGCACGTGGTCTTGCCCTCGGGCACCAGGCGCTTGACGATGCTGTACGTATCCTGATTCTCGATGTGAAACGGAATGTCCAGCTTCGCCAGGTATTCGGGCAGCACGTGTTCCGGAAAGCCGGGCTGCTTCTGGTCGAGATTGACGGCGACGAGCTCGAAGTTGATCGGCGCGCGCTCGCGCAGGCGCATCAGGACGTCGAGCATCGCGTAACTGTCCTTGCCGCCGGACAGGCAGACCATGACCTTGTCGCCTTCCTCGATCATGTTGAAGTCGCCGATCGCCTCGCCAACCTGCCGCACGATGCGCTTGTACAGCTTGTTGTTCTCGTACGCTTCCTTTTGCTGGCGCTTCGTCAGCGCCTCGCGGACCGGTTTGACCTCGTCCGGGGTGTCGAGCGTGTCGCGCGCGTTCATGCCTGTTCCTCCTTGATGCGGAAGACTTCGACGCCGACCGCGTCGCAATCGGGATAGACGTCGGGCTTTTCCGTCGATACGGCCACCGCGCGCACGTCCGGATGCGCCAGCAAGGCGGCGGCGACGTCGTCGCACAGCGTTTCCTGCAGATGGATATGGCCGCGCTTCACGCGTTCCGCGATGGTCGAGCGCATGAAGTCGTAATCGACGACTTCGGCCAGCTTGTCCGCGACGGGCGTCGACAGCGCGAGCGGCACGTACAGCTCGACATTGATCACGACGCGTTGCTCACCGCGCTTCTCGAAGTCATGCACACCGATGTTGATGCGCACTTCGTAGTTGCGCAGAAAAAGCCGCCGGCAATCGGTCAGCCGGGGGTGCGAAAGTGCGGCAAGCATGGTCTCATCCAAAAGTTGGGCGCGTCAGTGATTCTGCGCGCCGATCATGTACATCACGTCGCGCGGGCTCGGCACGAGGTGCTGGCCGCCATCGACAACCAGCGTCGTGCCGGTCACGCCGTGCGCATTCGCGAGATAGCACGCGGCCTGCGCGACATCCTCCACCGTCGACGCGCGATTCAGCGGCGTCACGCGATGCGCCGCCGCGAACGTCGCAGGCGTCTGCCCGGCGGAGATCATCGTCAAACCCGGTGCCAGGCCCACCACGCGCAGCTTCGGCCCGAGCGCCTGGGCCAGCGCCACCGTGGCGTTGTCGAGCGCGGCCTTCGTCAGCGTGTACGACAGGTAATCCGGGTTCATGTTGTAAAGCTTCTGGTCGAGCACGTTGATGACCACGCCGCGCAGTTCGTCGCGATCGGACGCGGCGTCCGGCAGGATCTCGTGCAGCATGCGCGCGAGCAGCAGCGGCGCGGCGACGTTGATCGCGGTCATCTCCAGCAGCTTCGCGTAGTGGAAATCGCCGGCGGTGTCCTCGTCGAAACGCGATGCGCAGTTCACCACGCACTGCAGACCGCCGAACGCCTCGACGCACGCCGGCACCAGCCGTGCGACTTCGGCTTCGACGCCGAGATCCGCTTTCAGCGCCACCGCGCGCCGCCCGAGCGCCTCGATGAGCGCCACGGTTTCGCGCGCTTCGTGCTCCGAGCCGCCGTAATGCACCGCCACGTCCCAGCCCTGCCGCGCGAATTCCAGTGCGATGCCGCGTCCTACCCGCTTCGCCGCGCCGGTCACGAGCACGGCGCGGGAACGATGGGCGGCGCCGGAAGACGGCGCGTTAGCGGAAGAAAACGGTGTGGAGGCGCTCATTTACAATGCGGGGATGAACTCGAATGCTCGACAATCCGATAGTTTACCTGCTCCGGGCGCCGACGCGCTCGCGCAATCCGAAGCGCTGACCGGGCTGATCCGCGAACGCATCGCCGCTGCGGGCGGCTGGCTGCCGTTCGACCGCTATATGGATCTGGTCTTGTACGCTCCCGGCCTGGGCTATTACAGCGGCGGCGCCATGAAATTCGGCCGCCGCTGGGAAGACGGCAGCGACTTCGTCACCGCGCCCGAGTTGTCCCCGCTGTTCGCGACCACGCTCGCCCGTCCCGTGGCGCAGGCGTTGCAGCAGAGCGGCACGCGGCAGCTGATGGAGTTCGGCGCCGGCACCGGCAAGCTCGCCGCCGGCCTGATGAGCGCCCTCGCCCAACTCGACGTGCCCTTCGACAGCTACGCGATCGTCGATCTTTCCGGCGAATTGCGCGCGCGCCAGCGTGAAACCATCGAACGGGACGCGCCCGCGCTCGCCGCGAAGGTGCAATGGCTCGATTCGCTGCCGGACAGCTTCGAAGGTGTGGTGATCGGCAACGAGGTGCTGGACGCGATGCCCGTGCGCCTCGTCGCGCGCAAGCTCGGCGCGTGGCACGAGCGCGGCGTGGTGCTGCTGGACGACCGCCTGGCCTTCGACGACCGGCCGATCACGCCCGACGCGCAAGTCGAACTGATCGATGCCGCCATCGACGACGCCAACGACGAACCCTTCGCCGAATACGTGACGGAAACGCACGAAGCGGCGCTGGGCTTCACGAAGACCGTCTGCACGATGCTCGTGCGCGGCGCGGCGTTTTTCATCGACTATGGATTTCCGCGCCGCGAGTTCTATCACGCGCAGCGGGCGGGCGGCACGCTGATGTGTCACTACCGGCATCGCGCGCATCCGGATCCGTTTCTCTATCCGGGCTTGCAGGACATCACCGCGCACGTGGAATTCACGGGCATCGCGGAAGCCGGGGTCGAGACCGGCGCGGATCTGCTCGGCTTCACCTCGCAGGCCCGCTTCCTGTTGAACGCGGGCGTCACCGACGTGCTCGGCGAACTGGATCCGTCCGATGTGCGGCGTTTCCTGCCGGCCGCCAATGCCGTGCAGAAACTGCTCTCCGAGGCCGAGATGGGCGAGCTGTTCAAGGTGATCGCGTTTTCGCGCGGCATCTCCGGCACGCTCGACGCCTTCGCCACCGGCGACCGAACTCACACCCTGTGATTTTTATCCATCATGATCCGCTGGCTGCTGACCACCTTCATCGCGCTCGCGATCCTCTCCGGCTCGATGCCCTGGCTCAGGAAGTTCGGCATCGGGCGGCTGCCGGGTGATTTCACGCTGCGGCTGTTCGGCCGGGAATACTCGTTTCCCTTCATGTCGACGCTGCTGCTTTCCCTTTTGCTCTCACTGATCGCGCGCGCACTCTGAGGTCGGACGATCAGACGCCCAGCGCGTCCTTCACGGCGGCGACCCGTGCGTCGTGTACCGCATCCTTGATCTTCGACGGCTGGGCCGCGTGCTGTTGCGCGACGGCGCCGGCATCGACGGAACGGGCCGCAACGAGCGCCTCGCGCAGCCGCTCCGCCTGCGGATACGGTTGCCGGTCGAGTCCCAGCCGGCCGCGCGCGTCGGCCACGCACGCCTGCAAGGCCTCGGCGAAACGCGCCGGCTTGCGCAGCGCATCGGCGCGTTCGAACAGCCGCACCAGCGCGGCCGCGCCCATTTCCATCACGCGATGGATGTTGCCGTGCTCCCGCGCGACCAGCACCGCCAGGTCGCGGCATTCGTTGGGCACGCGCAGGCGTTCGCACAAGGGCCGCAGCAGATCCACGCTGCGGCCCTCGTGACCGAGATGGCGCGGCAGGATGTCTTCCGGCGTGGTCGCCTTGCCGAGATCGTGCGTCAGCGCCGCGAAACGCACCGGCAGCGCGAAGCCTTGCGACGCGGCGTAGTCGAGCACCATCATCACGTGCACGCCGGTGTCCACTTCCGGGTGATAGTCGGCGCGCTGCGGCACGCCCCACAGCGCATCGACTTCGGGCAGGATGCGCGCCAGCGCGCCGCAGCCGCGCAGCACCTCGAACATGCGTGACGGCTTCTTCTCCATCAGCCCGCGCGACACTTCCTGCCACACGCGCTCGGGCACGAGCGCATCGACTTCGCCGGCCGCGACCATCTTTTGCATCAGCGCGGCGGTCTCGGGCGCGATGTTGAAATCGGCAAAGCGCGCGGCGAAACGCCCGACGCGCAGAATCCGCACCGGATCCTCGATGAACGCCTCGCCCACGTGCCGGAACAGCTTGTTCGCGAGATCGGCCCGGCCGTCGAAGGGATCGATGACGGGACCCGTCAGCTCGCCCGCCGGCGTGACTTCGCGGGCCATGGCGTTGATCGTGAGATCGCGCCGCGCGAGATCTTCTTCGAGCGTCACGTCCGGCGAATAGTAGAACTGGAAGCCGTGATAGCCTGCGGCCGTCTTGCGTTCGGTCCGCGCGAGCGCGTATTCCTCGTGCGTCTCGGGATGCAGGAACACCGGAAAATCCCGCCCGACCGGCCGATACCCCTGCGCGACCATCTGTTCGGGCGTCGCGCCCACCACGACGTAATCGCGATCCACTACCGGCACGCCGAGCAGTTCATCGCGGATCGCGCCGCCGACCGCATAGATGTTCATCGCGCCGCCTCGCGCGCGCCGTCGATCCACGCGGCCACTGCCGACAATGCCGTGACGCGCCGCGCGTAGTCCAGCGAGATCTGGCTCAGCTTCGGCGCATAGGAGTTGAAGCGCATGACGACGGGCGCGTACATCGCGTCCGCAATGCCGAACTCGCCGAACAGGAACGGCCCGCCCGACGCCGCGAGGCACTCGACCCAGATGGCTTCGATGCGCGCGATGTTCGCGAGCGCACCCGGCGTCGCGCCCGTGCCCGGCGCGTGGACCGAGAGGTTCATCGGCATGTTCTGGCGCAGGTCCGCGAAACCCGCGTGCATCTCGGCGCTGATGCTTCGCGCGCGTGCCCGGGCGGCGGCATCGCGCGGCCACATCGCGTGCTGCGGGTGCAGTTCGGCAATCGTCTCGGCAATCGCCAGCGATTCCCACACGGCAGCGCCCGTATCGGTGATGAGGCATGGCACCTGGCCATTCGGCGAAAGCGCCAGAATCTGCGCCTTCGTGTCGGGCTGGTTCAGGCGGATCAGCGTCTCCTCGAACGGGATGCCGAAATGCGTGAGCAGCACCCACGGACGCATCGACCAGGAAGAATTGAGCTTGTCACCGATAACGAGTTTCATGCGATCAGAGTAAGGGGTTCAGCGGTGCGCGGTGGCGCGGAAGGCGTCGAAGCGCGAGCGCGATGCATTGCCGGTCAGGTACAGCGGCGCGATGGCCTCGATGCTCGCCGGTTCGTCGATGCCGAGTTCAGGCGCAAGCGGCCCGCTCGCGATGTTCGGCGTTTTCATCGAGTCGAGATTGTCGCGCGAAATGAGCGGCTCGCCGGGCGCCATTTCCATGGTCATCGCCTGCAGACGGCCAAGGCTCTCCGGCAGCTTGATGATGCGCGAATGCTTGCCGATGGTCGCGCCCGCGAAGCGCACCAGTTCCGCCAGCGTATAGACGCCGGGACCCGCGAGTTCATAGACCTGATGGCCGGCGGCGTCGAGATCGAGCACGTTGACCATGGCCTTCGCCACGTCGCCAACGAAGACCGGCTGGAACTGCGCGTCGGCGCATGCGAGCGGAATCACCGGAAACATGCGTTCGAGGAACGCGAACTGATTGAGCAGATTGTCTTCAGGGCCGAATACGACCGAACTGCGGAACACGGTCCAGTCGAGTCCGGACTCGCGCACGATCTTTTCGCCCTCACCCTTCGAGCGCAGATACATGCTCGGGCCGTCGACATCGGCGCCGAGCGCGCTCATGTGCAGCAGCCGCCTCACGCCCTTCGCCGCGCACGCCGCCGCGATCTTGCGCGGCAACTCGACATGCGCCTTCGCGAACTCCGGCCCATACGGATCGCCGCGCCGGCCCTGCAGCACGCCGACGAGATTGATCACCGCATCGCACTGGTCGATGAAGGCGGCCAGCTGCACGGGATCGTGGACATCGGTTTCGATCACGTCGATGGGCAGCCGCGTCAGATGTGCGGCACTGGCGCGACGGCGCGTGGCCACGCGCACGTTCTTGCCGAGATCGACGAGTGCATTGACGAGATGGCTGCCGATGAATCCCGATCCGCCGATCAACGCTATGTGTTGGTGTCGCATGGCTCGCCTCTTGGGTCGTGGCTGGACGGACGTGTCTTGAAAACCGTCTTGAAAATCTGAAGCGGGAAAGACAACGCCCGCGAATCCTTTCCAGGACACGCGGGCGTGAGGTTCGCTTGGGGACGCCGTCAGGGAGCGATGTAGCCCAGACGCGCCTTCAAGGACTGCGGACGGCCTTCGAACAGCGCGGCATAGTAGACGGTGTTCGACAGCACGTTCTTCACGTAATCGCGAGTCTCGGTGAACGGGATGGTTTCAGCAAAAACCGCGCCCTCCACGGGCGCCCGCAAGTCCTGCCGCCACTGCCGCGGCCTGCCCGGCCCGGCGTTGTAGCCGGCGGTGGCGAGCACAGGCGAGTTGTCGAATTGATTGTAGATCATCGACAGGTAATTCGTGCCGAGCAGGATGTTGGTGTTTATCTCGTTCATCTGCGCGCGCGAGACCGGACCCATGCCGATCTTCTTCGCGACGAGCTGCGCCGTGCCCGGCATCAGCTGCATCAGGCCGCCCGCGCCCACTTCCGAACGCGCGTTGATGATGAAGCGCGATTCCTGGCGGATCAGCCCGTACGCCCACTCGACGTCCAGGCCGGTGTTCTGCGCGTCACGCTCGACGATATCCCGGTACGGCGACAAGTAGCGCAGCGAGAAGTCGTGCTCGGCCTTGGTCTTGTCGGCGGTGTTGACGGTGCGGTCGAGCAGTTCGATGCGCTTCGCATACTGCGCGGCGGCGAGCAACTGGCGGTCCGTCATCGTGCGCAGCGGCCAGTTCCATTCGCGATTGCCTTCGAGCCGCATGTTCAGCGCATAGAACCGTTGCGCCAGCGCGAAGCCCGGCACCGACTGCATCTGCGCGATTTCCTCGTCCGTCACGGTGGTGCGCGGCGGCACGGTGATCTTCTGTCCCAGTTCTTCCAGCGCGAGCTGGCCATAGAAGTTGAACTGGTCCGCGATGCTCTGGAATTCCTGATTCGCCGTGGCCGTGTCGCCGGCCTGCTTGACGGCGCGTGCATGCCAGTAAACCCACGACGGCTGGCTGCGCAAGCCGGGCGGCATCTGCTCGATGGACCAGCGCACCATGTTCCAGTCGCCGGCGAGCAAGGCGCTGCGAGTACGCCACTCATACGCCGGGTTCGACAACTGCGCATTGGCCGAGAGCCGGTACCAGTCCGCCGCCGACGGCATGCGCTTGACCGCCGCCTGATAGCCGATCGTGCCCCAGCCGATGGCGCGCTCGGTCGGCGTCAGGCTCGGCGCGACGGAGCTGAACGTGGCCGCGGCCATGGCCGGATCGTTGCGGGCCATGCGCGTGATGGCGAGCAACGTGAGCTGATGCGCCGGGGTGTTGGGCATCACGCCACGCGCGAGATAAATGGGCGGCTTGCTGACGGCGTCGTCGAGCAGCGAGTCCTTGGGCTTTTCCTGACCCAGCGTCTCGACGATGTTGCCGCCGGTGTTGGTGTAGTTCTGCTCGTAGGCGAGACGGATCTGCTGCCAGATGTCATCGCTCGTGAACTGGCCCGACTCGGCCAGCGCGCCGATCAGGTCGACACAGCCGTCGCCGTACCATTTCGGATCGACAAGCAACGCGCGCGCGGCATCCGCGACGTTTTCACCGCGCGACAGGCGCGCCTCCAGCGCGTAGCACTTGACCTGCGTGTCGTCGTTGAGCACGAAGCGCGCGTATTGCTGCTCGAAGTTCTTCCAGTCGTGACGGCTGCCGAGCACCACCAGGTAGTCGTTGCGCATGCGGTCTGCAATGGCCTGGCCGTCATAGCGCTGCAGGAACGACAGCACGGGCGCATCCGGCGCGTCGATGCGCGCGTGACCCTGCGAATCGAACAATTGCGGCTTGAGCGTGAAGTATTCGAGATAGCTCGGCGCCGGATAGGACGGAATCTGCGCGGCGAGCGCAGCGGCTTTGCCGGCGTCGTTTGCGCGGGCGGCGTCGCGCAACTGCAGGAAGATGCGGTCGTCGGAACCGGGGGTGAAATCGGCGTCGGGAGGGACAGCGGAGGCCGTGCCGCAGGCAACGAGGGAAAGCGCGGCAAGGGCGGCGCAGACCGCGGGATATACTCGGTTGAGGCGTTTTGACATCTTTATTTCTGGAGCGCGAATGGTCTTGAAGCGAGTCCTGAGGTCGGAAGAAAGCATATCACGCAACGTTTGCGCGACATCGGAACACGCGCCGGAGAAATTGCTTAAGAGTGAGCCCAAGAGTGCGCTGCGCGCGACCCTGCTCGAACGTCGCGAAGCGCTGGCTGAACAGCCGGGTTACGCCGCCCTGCACGCCGCCCTCGCCGCGCGCCTGCGCGAGGCCCTCGAACGCCACGCGGCGCAGTGCGTCGGCTTCTACTGGCCGGTGGCGGGCGAGTTCGACGCGCGCGATGTCATCACGCGCTGGCTCGCCGAAGACGCGTCACGTGAAGCGGCGCTGCCGGTCGTCGTCGAGCCGCGCGCGCCGATGGTCTTTCACGCATGGCGCGCCGATATGCCCATGAAGGAAGGCCGCTACCGGATTCCGGTGCCTGCCGAAGAACGCGTCGGGGTGCCGGATCTGCTGCTGATTCCGTGTGTCGGTTTCGACGCGGATGGTTATCGGCTGGGATATGGCGGCGGCTATTACGACCGCACGCTGGCCGCGTGGCCGGGTGCGCGGCGGCCGGTCACGCTGGGCGTCGCGTTCGAGGCATGCCGCTGCGGCGCGCTGCCGCGCGAAATCCACGACCTGCCGCTCGACGCGATCGTCACGGAAGCCTGAGCCGGGCGCTACCTTGATTTATAGCGATGCCGCCGCGCGTGCGGCGGTGTCATACAGACCGGAAGCATTGCGCATCAGCTGCGCCGCTTCGCCGATCTGCTCGTTGGTGAGGCCGCTCTCGCGCAGCGTCTCGATCAGGCAAGCCTCGCGCACCTCGCGATACCGCCCGCACAATTCGCGCCCTGCCGGCGTCGCGGAGAAGAACACTTCCTTGCCGGTCTTCTCGCTCTGCACATAGCCGCGCCCGACCAGCTTCTTGAGCGCATAGGTGGCGACGTGCGTGTCCTCGATATTCAGCACGAAGCAGATGTCGGCGAGCTTCTTCTTGCGGTCGCGATGGCTCACGTGGTGCAGCAGCGACACCTCCACTGCGGTCATGTCCTTGGCTCCCGCTGCCGACATGCAGCGCACCATCCAGCGATTGAACGCGTTTCCCGCCATGATGAGCCCGTACTCGAACTCCGACAGTTCCGCGCTGGTTTCGGACACGAGATGTTCGGAGGAGACGATCTTGGTGGGATGGCGCGGCATGGCATTCGCCCGTTATTAGTGTGCGTTGGAGTGTAGCGCAGGGCGTTTTTACCAGCGTACCGCGCGCCTCGGCGAAAACCTGTATTGATAATTTCTTGATAATTTATTGACAATGTACCATTCTGCGACGATGCGATGAGCGCCCGACCGGCACTTTTTCTTGTCGCGAAACAGCGAACTCAAGGCATGACCCAACCCAGTATTCATCCGCTCGGCGATTCCGCGCTGGTGCTCGACACCGCGCCGCCCGCCACGCTCGACTGCCAACGCCGCGTCTGGGCGCTGGCGGAACACGCCCGCCTGATGCCGCACGTCGTCGAAGTCGTGCCGGGCATGAACAACCTGACCCTCGTGTTCGACCCATTGGAAGTGGACTACGAAACGCTCGCGGCGCAGCTGCAGAGCGGCTGGGACGCCGTCCAGGCCACTGAAGCCGAGGCGGCTGAGATCGAGATTCCGGTGCGCTACGGCGGCGCGGACGGCCCGGATCTCGTCGAACTGGCGCGGCAGGTGGGCCTGTCCGTTGATGAAGTCGTGAAGCGGCACACGCAAGCCGAATACATCGTGTTCTTCCTGGGCTTCCAGCCGGGCTTCGCCTACCTGGGCGGGCTCGACCCCGCGCTGCACATGCCGCGCCGCGCCGAGCCGCGCCTCGAAGTGCCGGCGGGATCGGTGGGGATCGGCGGGGCGCAGACGGGCATTTATCCGGCGGTGTCGCCGGGCGGCTGGCAACTGCTTGGCCGCACCGAACTCAAGCTGTTCGATCCGGCCAAAAACCCGCCGACGCTGATGCAGCCCGGCGACCGCGTGCGCTTCACGGCGCTGGAGGTCCGCGCATGATCGACGTGATTCGCGCGGGCGTGCTCAGCTCGGTACAGGATCTTGGCCGCCCCGGCTATCGCCATCTGGGCGTGAGCTCGGGCGGCGCGCTCGATGCGCTGTCGCTCGAAGTGGGCAACCGCATCGTCGGCAACCGGCCGGATGCGGCGGGCATCGAGGTCACCTTCGGGCCGACCGTGCTGCGCTTCAAGCATGCGACACGCATTGCCATCGCTGGAACCGATTTCGGCGCCACGCTCGACGACAAGCCGGTCTATTCCTGGTGGAGCCTGCCGGTGCGCGCGGGCCAGGAACTGACGCTGCGCGCGGCCAAGCGCGGCATGCGCTGTTATGTGTGCATCGCGGGCGGCATCGACGTGCTGCCGATGCTCGGTTCGCGTTCCACCGATCTCGGCGCCTGCTTCGGCGGTCTCGGCGGCCGCGCGCTGCGCGACGGCGACCGTTTGCCCGTCGGCGTGCCGCAGCCGCACAAGGGCATTGCGTTCTCACCGGAAGAGCCCGCGTTCGGCGTGAAGGCGCCGGCGTGGTGCAAGTTCGTGCTGGTCGACGAACCGGTGCGGCGCGGCCGTCACGCGCCGGGCCTGGCGTGGGCGGTCCCGGTGCGCGTGCTGCGCGGTCCGGAATACGACAGCTTCGGCGATGCCGCCCAGCAGGCCTTCTGGAACGAGGAATGGACCATCACGCCAAACAGCAACCGCATGGGCTTCCGCCTCGCGGGCACGGCGCTCGAACGAACCCGCAAGGTGGAACTGCTGTCGCACGCGGTGTTGCCCGGCACGATCCAGGTGCCGCCGAACGGCCAGCCCATCATCCTGATGGGCGATGCCCAGACCACGGGCGGCTATCCGAAGATCGGCGCGGTCATCCGCGCGGACGTGTGGAAGCTCGCGCAGGTGCGGCTGAACGGCGGCGTGCGCTTCATCGAGACATCGGTGGAAGAGGCGCGCCATGCGCTCGCGGAAGAACGCCAGTATGTGAGCCAGGTGGAAACGGCCATCGCCATGCACGAGGAACGCATCGCGCGCGCAGGCGCATGAGGGCCGCGCCGGACGCCGCGCGTCGCGCGCAACATTCAACGTAAGGACTTGTACGAAACATCATGGAAATCGATCTCAATGCCGATCTCGGCGAAGGCTGCGGCACCGACGAAGCGCTGCTCGACCTCGTCAGCTCCGCCAACATCGCGTGCGGCTGGCACGCCGGCGGCGCCACCGCGATGCGCGACTGCGTGCGCTGGGCCGTCGAGAAAGGCGTGGCCATCGGCGCGCATCCGAGCTTCAACGACCCGGAGAACTTCGGCCGCAAGGAAATGGACCTGCCGCCCGAAGAGATCTACGCGGGCGTGCTGTATCAGCTGGGCGCGCTGTCGGCGATCGCGCAGGCGGAGGGCGGGCGCATCGCGCACGTGAAGCCGCACGGCGCGCTCTACAACCAGGCGGCGAGAAGCACGGACATCGCCGATGCGATCGTCTCCGCGGTGCGCGACTTCGACCCGTCGCTGCTCGTGTTCGGACTCGCCAACAGCGGGCTGGTGGAGGCCGCGCGGCGCGCCGGACTCATCGCGATCGAGGAAGTGTTCGCGGACCGCGGCTACCGCGCGGACGGCTCGCTCGTGCCGCGGAAGGAACCGGGCGCGCTGCTCGACGATGAAAACCTCGTGCTCGACCGCACGCTCGCGATGGTCCGCGAACAGCGCGTGCAGGCCGTGTCGGGCGAATGGGTGCCGCTCAACGCGCAGACCATCTGCCTGCACGGCGACGGCGCGCACGCGCTGGCGTTCGCGCGCCGGATCCGCGGCGCGCTCGCCGATGCGGGCATCGAGGTTCGCGCGGCGCACGCCGAATGACGCCTTCTCACTGAGTCAAAGCGCATCCCGCGCAACCGGGGCGCGTCAGCAAGCGGCCGGCAGAGCCGCGCAGTCGCAAGCAGCAAACCACAAGCAATAAAACCACGCGCCCGGTTCGAGGCGTGACGCTTGATCCGTTTGGAGAACTCATGGCAACCGCAGTCAACACCGCAGTCAACCTATGGCCGCTCATTGGCGTGGCCGTCATCATCGTGGGCTTTGTCCTGCGCTTCAATCCGATGCTGATCGTCGCCGCCGCCGCGATCATCACCGGGCTGGCGGCGCACTTCCCGGTCGAGAAAATCCTGACCGCGATCGGCAGCGGCTTTCTCAAGACCCGCAACATTCCGCTCATCATCTTGTTGCCGCTCGCGGTGATCGGACTGCTGGAGCGTCACGGCCTGCGCGAACGCGCGCAGATGTGGATTTCCAGCATCAAGGCGGCGACGGCCGGGCGCCTGCTGATCGTCTATCTGTTCGTGCGCGAGATCACGGCGGCGGTGGGCCTGACCGGGCTCGGCGGTCATCCGCAGATGGTGCGCCCGCTGCTCGCGCCGATGGCCGAAGGCGCCACCGAAGCCCGCTACGGCAAGCTGTCCGATACGGTGCGCCACAAGCTGCGCGCCTACTCGGCGGCGACTGACAACGTCGGCCTGTTCTTCGGCGAGGACATCTTCGTGGCGTTCGGCGCGATCGTGCTGATGACCACCTTCCTGAAGGAGGCGGGCATCGTGGTCGAACCGATGCATGTCGCCGTGTGGGGCATTCCCACGGCGATCTGCGCCTTCCTGATCCATGGCTTCCGCCTGTGGCTGCTCGACCGCAGGCTCGCGCGCGAACTCGGCGCCCTGACACGCAACGTCGCCGGAGAGAAGGCATGACGCTCACGATCAACTATCTGTTCTATCTCGTCGGCATCGTGCTCGTGGTCGTCGCGGGCATGATCCTCACGGACAAGTCGCATCCGCGCCGGCTCACCGCGGGCGGTTTCTGGCTGATCTACGCGCTGATCTTCCTGATCGGCGACTGGATTCCGGTGCCGGTCGTCGGCGTGCTGGTAGTCGCGATGGCGCTGATCGCCGGGTTCGGCGGCGTCACCGGCGCGAAGCCGAAGATGCTCTCCGAAGAAACCCGTCGCCAGAGCGCCGTGCGTCTCGGCAACAAGCTCTTCATTCCGGCGCTGACCATTCCGGTCGTGACCGTCGTCCTCACGCTCGGCGCGAAGTATCTGGTGTTCGGCGGCACGCCGCTGATCGAACTGAAGAACGTGACGCTGATCGGCTTCGGCGTCGGCTGCGTGATCGCGCTGGCGATTGCCTGCGTGATGACGCGCGATACCGTCGGCCAGTCGATGCGCGAAACGCGCCGCCTGATCGACGCGCTGTCGTGGGCCGCCGTGCTGCCGCAGATGCTCGGCATGCTCGGGCTGGTGTTCTCGGATGCGGGCGTGGGCAAGGCCGTCGCGCACGTGACGACCGCCTACGTCAACATGGACTACCGCTTCGTCGCGGTGGCGGTGTACGTGATCGGCATGGCGTTGTTCACGATGGTCATGGGCAACGGCTTCGCGGCGTTCCCGGTGATGACGGGCGGCGTCGGCGTGCCGATCCTGGTCGGCGTGTTCCACGGCAATCCCGCGACGATGGCCGCCATCGGCATGTTCTCGGGCTACTGCGGCACGCTGATGACGCCGATGGCCGCGAACTTCAACATCGTGCCTTCCGCGCTGCTCGAACTGCCCGACAAGAACGCGGTCATCAAGGTGCAGGTGCCGACCGCGCTGACGCTCCTGATCGCCAACATCTTCCTGCTGAACTGGCTGATGTTCATCTGAGCATCGGCGTGAGAGCACGCGGCTTCCGCGTGCTCTCGTGAAACTTCCCTCCTCGCAGTCCCCTTCCTTTCTTCCGCTTGTTTCCGCTTGTCAACCGCGCGCCTGCGTCCATAGCCGAGGCGGTTCGTCTCGTCCACTTCCCACGCGGCATCAGAACTTCGACGCAGGTCCGTCCGGATTTTTTGATGCTCGTCATCAGCATTGCAACCCGTGAGCATTGCGCTCAGGCATTCGAATGCGCGCGTGTGATCGCGATATTGGGCGCGGGAGTCAGAACCCTCTGACGACTGTCATTTGCACGAATCGGACACCGTCCAGATTCAGAGCGCGCCTATGGTTGCATCCCGCGTCGATCAAGGAGACTGCGCACGTTTGGTTCGGCGCTCGCTCGACAAGTGAGGATGCAGAGTTGCTCCGCAAGTAACTCGTTGGCGTACTGCGTGCGATGCCGATCGCGTGTTTCCTGAATGAACCGAGGCGTGGCTTTTTCCGCCTTTCGCACATCGCGACTTTCGGGGAACTGATCTTTCGTCATCGATCCTGTCATGCGTTTGCCGACTTACAGCCATTTTCTGAATTTCCCGGCGGCCCCCGATTTGCTGTTTCGTTTGCTCGAGACGCTGCTCGTCATGGTCTGCTCGCTGGTCGCCGAAAGCCGCTTCGGTCACGCGGCCAACGCGGGTTACGACAGCGCCGTCACGGCCTTCGCGATCGTATTCGCGTTGAGTCTGTCGTCCGGTCTCCGTCTCAAGCGTCCGGCCCGGCGGGCATTGGCGCGGCACGTCCTGCTGCCGGCGCTGGGCTGGATCGTGTGCGAAGCGCTCGCGGTCGGGGTGGTCAACCGGATGCATCGCGGCTACGCGCCTTCGATGGACTGGTTCGTCTGCCTGAGCGGCCTGACGGCGGGTGGCGTGATCCTCTGCCGACTTGGTGAACGCATGGCGGGCGCGCGACGCTTTTCAGTGGCGGTGGTCGGTCGCGGCGAGCGCTGCGCGGCATTCGTGCGGCGCGTGATGGCGATGCGCGACGCGGGGTGCGGGATCGGCGCCGTATTCGACCTGGATCCTGAATCGGATGCGCGTTACCCGGGCGCGCTGCGCTTGCGCGACATCGAGACATTCGCCGCGCACGTGCGCGCGCATCGCATCAACGAAGTGTGGCTCGTGCTGCCGCTCACCGACGAAGCGACGCTGCAGCGCTTTCTCGAGACATTCCGTAACGATTTCGTCAACATCCGGTTCATTCCGGACGTCCGCGGCGTCGCGCGCTTTCGCAGCGAGAGCGCCGATCTCGATACCACGCTCGCCATCAACCTTGTCGCGGCGCCCCTCACCGGCGATGCGGTCGCCGCCAAGACGCTGTTCGACCTGGTCTTCGCCACCTGCGCGATCGTGGCGTGCGCGCCGCTGCTGATTGCGATCGCGCTGGCCATCAAGGTGTCGTCGCGCGGCCCGGTGCTGTTCCAGCAGCGGCGTCACGGTGCGAACGGCCAACCCTTCCAGATTTACAAGTTCCGCACGATGCGCGTGCATCAGCGCGAAGACGGCGTGGTGGTGCAAGCCACCCGGAACGATCGGCGCATCACGGGCGTCGGCGCCTTCCTGCGCCGCACCAGCCTCGACGAGTTGCCGCAGTTCTTCAATGTGCTGCGCGGCGACATGTCCGTGGTCGGCCCCCGGCCGCATGCGATCGAGCACGACGCGCTGTATCAGAACATCGTCGACGACTACATCCACCGCTATCGCATCAAGCCCGGCATCACCGGCTGGGCCCAGGTCAACGGCCTGCGCGGCGAGACGAGCTCCGTGGAGATGATGCGGCAGCGCGTCGAACACGATCTCTTCTATCTCAGCAACTGGTCGTTCGCGTTCGACTTGCGCATCGTCGCGGCGACCGTCGTGCGCGGCCTCGTGCATCGCAACGCGTACTGAAGTGCAGGAACCCGACATGAAGCACTCGATACCGTCCCACATCGTCGCCGCGCTCGCGCTGACGGGGCTGCTGGGCGCCTGCGCGTCGGCGCCGGGCTTTCACATGCCGGTCGGCCCGAACGTGGCGGCGGGTCAGGAGGACAGCCGCTACACGGAGCCTTCGGCAGCCGCGCCCGCGCTGCCGGTCACGGAACTCGACCTGAGTCTCGTCCAGCGCTTCGCCGCCGAGCGCAAGGGACGGCAGGACCAGCAGGCAAAGCGTCTGTTCGCTGCGCCGGAGACCTATACGGTCGGCGCAGGCGACGTGCTGCAGATCGTCGTCTGGGACCACCCGGAGTTCGCCGCGGCGCTCGGACCGGCGCAGGGCCAGGGATCGGCGAAGGCGAGCGATCCGGCGGCAGGCTTCGTCGTGGACCAGGACGGCACGCTCCAGTTTCCGTACGCGGGCACGCTCAAGGTCGCGGGCCTGCGCACGGAGCAGATCCAGCAGCGCCTGCGCGCCGCGCTCGCGGCCTATCTGATCAAGCCGCAGGTCACCGTACGCATGGCGTCGTACCGCTCGCGCCAGGTCTATGTCGACGGTGAAGTGCGCAGCCCGGGCGCCCTGTCGTTGACCGACGTGCCGCTCAGTTTCTACGACGCCGTCGCCCGCGCGGGCGGCTTCAGCGAGAACGCGGATCAAAGCGATGTAGTCCTGGTGCGCGAGGGCGTCTCGCAGCGCATCGACGTGCCGCAGCTGCTTGCGCAGGATCTCAGCCCGTCACGGCTCTACCTGAGGGCCGGCGACATGTTGCGGGTCGCATCGCGCGATGAAAACGCGGTCTATGTGCTGGGCGAAGTCAACAAGCCGGGTTCCGCGCGGCCGCGCCGCGACGGCCGCCTGTCGCTCGCGGACGCGCTCGCTCAGGCGGGCAGCATCAATGCGAACACGGCCGACACGGCGCAGATGTTCGTGATCCGTTCACTCGATGGCACGCCGCAAGTCTTCCATCTCGACAGCCGTTCGCCGGTGTCGATGCTCGTCGCGAAGGACTTCGAGCTGCAGCCGAACGACGTCGTCTATGTCGACGGCAACGGCCTCGTGCGGTTCAACCGCGTGCTGACCTTGCTGATGCCGCTGATCAGCTCGGGACTCACGGCGGGAGTGATCGCGAAATGATCCGCTCCGTGCTGATGGTCTGTGAGGGAAACATCTGCCGTAGCCCGTTGGCGGCGGCGCTGCTCGCTCAGGCGATGCCGGGGATCGAGGTGGGATCCGCCGGCACGCATGCGCTGACCGGCCAGCCGGCGGACCCGCAGGCTGTCGAACTGATGCGGGCGCGCGGCATCGACCTGTCGGGTCACGTGGCGCGCCCGGCGAGTTCCGTATTGCTGCGTCGTCACGATCTCATCCTCGTCATGGCGCTCGGCCAGCGCGAGACGCTGCTCGCGCGCCACCCCTTCGCGCGCGGCCGTGTCTACCGGCTGATGCACGCCGCCCAGCGCGATGTCGGCGATCCATACCGGCAGGGCCGCGCGGCCTTCGAAGCTGCGCTCACGCACATCGAATCCGGCCTGCGCGAATGGCTCGGCCGTCTGCGCCCTGCCTCGCATGCCACGCCCTGAACCCGACCAGCGCAATCGCACCGTCCGACCGGCCGCTGCCCCGGTGCGCCGCGCTCCACTTTCCAGATAGATCCATTCATGCCCTACCCCGATCGACACGGCCTGGCCGCCAGCGCCGAACTCGATGTCATTACGCTCCTCGACACGCTTCTCACGAACGCGCGGCGCATCGTCCTGATCGTGTCCGTGGTCGGGCTGGCCGGCATCGGCTGGAGTTTTCTGTGGCCGCCGAAGTATCAGGCGGACATCCTGATCCAGGTCGAGGACGGCGCCGCCGCAGGCTTGGCCGGCAATCTTCCCAGCCAGATGTCGACGTTTTTCGACGTCAAGTCCTCCGCCGCGGCGGAGGCTCAGATCATCACGTCGCGCCTCGTGGTCTCGCGCGCCGTCGAGAGGCAGTATCTGCACATCGAGGCGGCGCCGGTGCGTTTCCCGTTGATCGGCGATTTCGTTTCGCGCTTTCAGGAGGGTCCGCTCGCTCCCGGCGTGTTCGGCTTTGGCGGCTACGCATGGGGCCGCGAGCGCGCCGACGTGAGCCGCTTCGACGTGCCGGCGCCATGGCAGGACGAGCCCTTCATGCTAAAGGTGGAGGCCGGAGGCCGATACACGCTCGCCGGCGCCTTGCTCGACGTCCCGCTGCACGGGCGCGTCGGCGCCGAGAGCCGCGTGAACACGCCGTCCGGGCCGCTGATCATCACCGTGGCGAGCCTCGACGCGCGTCCGGGCACCGCCTTTTCCGTGATCCGGCACGGCTTCGACGACACCGTCGTCAAGCTCCAGCAACGCCTCGACGTCCAGGAAAAGGTCAGGCAGTCGGGCGTGATCGTCGCGACCTTGCTGGGACGCGACGCAGAGCGCACCAGCCGCACGCTGCGCGAGATTGGCGAGCAGTACGTCCGCCAGAACGTGGAGCGCAAATATGCCGATGCGGCTCAATCGCTCGGCTTCCTGATGGCGCAACTGCCTGAGCTGAAACGGCAGCTTGATGACGCGCAGGCGCGCTACACCCGCATGCGCGACGAGCGCGGCGTCATCGATGTGCCGACGCAGATCGCGACCGGAATGCAGCAGCAGGCGGAAGCGCGTGCCCAGTTGATCGTCCTGCAGCAGAAGCGCGCGGAACTCGCGACCCGCTACACGCCGCAGCACCCGGGCGTGGTGGCGGCGGACCGGCAGATCGCGCTGCTGCGTGCGCAGATCGCCGCCTTCGACTCCGCGCTGGCCCGCCTGCCCGATATCGAACAGACGGCCGCCCGGCTCACGCTGGACGTGAAGGTCAGCACCGACCTCTATACCTCGACCCTCGCCAACGCGCAGCAGTTGCAACTCGTCAAGGCCGGCAGGGTCGGCAGCGTGCGGATGATCGACGCGCCGATCGTCGCGCAAGATCCCGCGTGGCCGAAACGGCCGCTCGTGGCGGCCGCTTCGCTGCTGGGCGGCCTGCTCGCCGGCCTTGCCTATGCATTCGTGCGGGAGTTCCTGGCCGGCGCGGTCCACTCGGCCGATGAAATCGAGCGCGGCACGGGCTTGCCGGTGCTGGCGACGGTGCCCTTTTCAGCCGCGCAGCGTTTGCTTCGAACTGCGCTCGCGAGCCCGGAAGCCACGCGTGCCGCGCTGCTCGCCGTCGAGGCGCCGCACGATCGAGCCATCGAAAGCCTGCGCAGCCTGCGCACCGCGTTGCGCATGACCGGGCCGGATACGCCGGGCAAGGTGGTCGTAATCACGGGCGCGGCACCGAATGCCGGCAAGTCGTTCATCGCGCTCAATCTCGCCGCGGTGCTGGCCGCGACGGGCTTGCGTGTGCTGCTCATCGATGGCGATCTGCGCAGACCCTCCCTCAATGTCTGTCTGGGCGTGACGCGTGGCCCCGGCTGGTCGGACCTGATTGCGGGAAGCGTGAGCCCGGAGCGTGTCATTCACCGGATCGAAGCGCCTCGTCTGGATTTCGTCGCGGCGGGCTCACCGTCCGACCGCCCCGCCGAATTGCTGCTGTCCGCGCGGGCCGGCGAGCTGATCGACGCCCTGCGCGGCGCGTACGACTTCGTACTCGTCGACACGCCGCCGGTTCTCGCGGTGGAGGACGCGGCGTCGTTCACGTCGCAGGCCAGCGCGGTGTTGCTGGTGGCGAGAGCCGGCGAGACCCGGCTCGGCGAACTGAACGAGACGGTCAAGCGCCTCGGACATGGCGGCACGAAGCCCGCAGGCCTGATCCTCAACGGGCTGTCGATGCGCTCCGTCCGCGCGTCGCTGGGCAGAACGGGCTACCGCAGTTATGGCTACGGCGAGCCCCCCAGGGCGCAATGGCGAACCGCCCTTTCGTTGCTGCGCAGCCGGATGAAACGCACATGAAGCCGCCCGTTTCCATCAAGGGCAGCATGACGCCTGCCCGCGGGCGGCAGGCGCGCGCGGCCGACGTCGCAGCACAGCGCCGCCTGCGCGTCGCCATCGTGGTGGAAGCCGCGGCCGGCGGCATCGCCACCCATCTCGCCGATCTGCTTCCCGGTCTCGCGAAGCGCGGCGTCGAGGTGCATCTGATCGCGCGCCCCGATGGGGATCGCTTCGATTCTCACTGGCTGACCGCCGACTGCCTTGCCTCATGCTCGACGGTCACGCGCCTGCCCATGCAGCGCGCCATCGGCGCACGCGATCTCGTGTCCTTCGCGCGGCTCTACAGGACGCTCGCCGCGCTGCGACCGGACCTCGTGCACTCGCACAGCTCCAAGGCCGGCGTGCTCGCGCGCGCATGCCGCGGGCCCTGGCGTCACGTCTACACGCCGCACGCGGTCTTCACGCTGAATCCCACGCTCGGCGCCGTCGCGCGGCGGGCGATCGGCGCTGTCGAGGGCGGTTTCGGGCGCAGGCTGACCGATCGCATCATCGCTGTTTCGGATGACGAAGCGCGTCACCTGCACGAGGACCTGCACATCGGCCGCCCGCGTATCGCGACCATTCATAACGGCGTGCCCGAGTTCGAGCGCGTGAGCCGTGAAGCGGCGCGGCGCCGCCTGGGCCTGCGCGATGACGCCTTCGTCGTCGGCCTGGTGGGGCGCTTCGCGTTCCAGAAGGGTATCGATCGCTTCGTGTCGATCGCACGTCAGGTCGAGGAGCGGCTCGGCCGGCGCGTGCAGTTCGTCTGCATCGGCAGCGGCGACTTCTGCGCCGCGGCCGGCGTGGCGCTCGACGCGCTGCCGGCCAATCTGCACGTCGTCGGCGCCGTGCCCAACGCCCGGCGCTACTTCGGCGCATTCGATCTCTGCGCGCTGCCGAGTCGCTACGAGGGCTTCCCCTACGTCTATGTCGAATCGGTCGCCGCCGGCGTGCCGATCGTGTCCACGCGCGTCGCGGGCGCGGACGCGCTGGTCGCCGCACGCGACACCGGCGTCGTCGTGCCGAATCACGACGACCCGACGCCCTTCGCCGAAGCGGTGATCGCGCTCGCGACCGATGCGCAACGGCTCGCGCGGCTCAGATCCAACTGCGCGAGCGCTGCCGCCCATTTCACCTCCGAGCGGATGGTGGACGAAACCCTCGCCGTCTATCGGCAATGCATCCACGCCTGAACCATGAAAACGATCGAAAACATCGTGCTGTTGCACGCCTATAGCCGTCGCAATTCCGGTGACGGGTTGCTGGTCGATCTGTCCGCCGCCCTGTTGCGCGAGGCCTTCGGCGCACGCATTCGACTGGCTGTCGTTGCCGCGGACCCGTCGTCGTTCCCGGAATACGACGACGTGCTGCCCGCGCCGGTCATCGCGTCGAGCGGTCTTGCGCGGGTCGCCGCCGCGGCGGGCACCGCCTGCCGCGTCGTCACGCCCGCGGCGGCGCGATTGCGCGAGCGTCTGTCGCAGTGCGATCTGATCGTCGGGGTCGGCGGCGGCTACTTGCGTGCGCGCAATGGCGTCGAGGCGGCCAAGCTGGCGCTCGGGCATCTCGTGCAGGCGGACGCCGCACGCGCCGCGCGCAAGCCAACGGTGTATCTGCCGCAAAGCATCGGGCCGGCGATGAGCTGTTCGTCCGCCCTGTCGGATCGGGCCGCCGGCCGGCTGCGCGAAGCACTGGCGGGGTGCGCTACGGTGTGCGTGCGCGACGACCGCTCCGAGGCCTTTCTTGCCGGCAACGCGAACGTCATGCGCATGCCGGATCTGGCCGTGCTCGAATTCGCCCGGTCGCGCGACGCCGCGCTGGCGCAGGCCGCAGCACGTCCGCACGGCGTGCGGCACGTCGCCCTGGTGCTGCGCGACGCGCCGAGCTGGAGCCGCCCGCAACGCGAACGCTACGCGCAGTCGACGCGCGAACTGATCGCCTTGCTGCGCAACGAGTGCCGGCTCAGTTTCGCGGTGCAGAGCACGGGGCGCGGCAACGACGACGCCGCCTACTACCGGCGGCTGGGCATCGGCGAAACGCTGCCGGGTCTGCGCCATCTGCTGGAGCACGACACGCCGGATGTGGTCGTGTCGGTGCGCCTGCACGGCGCACTCGAGTCCCTGTTGCATGGCGTGCCCGCGTTCCATCTCAGCTACGAGCGCAAGGGCTTCGGCGCGTACGGCGACCTCGCCATCCCGCGCTGGGTGGCGAATGCCGCGGATTTCGACGCCTCGTCGGTCGTGCAGCGCCTGTTCGCGCCGCACGCGCTGCCGGCGTTCTGGGACGCGACGGAGCGCGCGCTGACGCGTATCGCCGGGCAGCGGGCCGCGCTCATCGAGATACTGCGCCACGCCGCGGGCACGAAGACGATGCTCGGCCATCCGCGCCGCGACGCGCAGCGTCCGGTCGAAGCCTGAGGAACCGCGACGATGGTCTGGCGCCTCCTGTCGCGTGCGCTGTCCCTTGCGGCCAAGTTCGGACTGACGATCGTCCTCGCACGCACCTTGGGCCTGGGCGCGGTCGCCGACTACGGCTTGGCCGTCGCCGCTTCGGTCATCGCGTCGAAATTGTGCGGACTTGGTTTCGGCGCCGAACTGAACCGGCGCTTGAGCGAAGCGGATCCGCGTGCCGCGATCGCCACGGCGCGTGCGCTGCGGCGCGTCTATGGGATGCTCCATGCGAGCGCCCTGTGCGGCGCCATGACGGCTTCGCTGTGCGGCTGGCTCCCGGGCGCCGCATCCGACCCGCGAACGCTGGGTCTGCTGCTGTTGGTCGCGGCCAGCGAACACTATGCGATGGAGGTCAACGCCTATGTGTTTTCGGTGCACCGCGCGCGCGCCGGCTCCGCGATGTTGTTCGTGCGTACCGGCGGCTGGTCCGTCTTCGCCATAGCCGGTCTGCTGACGGGCGCGCTTGACGACGTGCGGGCCGTCTTCGTGCTGTGGACGGTGACGAATCTCGCGGTCATCCTGTGGGGCTGGGCGCTGCTTTCACGGCTGGCATCGGACGGCCGCATGCAGCATGGCGCGGCGCGTCCGGCAGCGGCGCTGCGCCCGGTCTGGCGCGCAGGCGTGCCGTTCCATGTCGGCGGCGTGCTGCTCGCCGGTTTGCAGTACGCGGAACGCCTTATCGCGTCGGCCTTGCTCCCGGCCGGGGAAGTCGGGCGCTACGTCTTCCTGTGGTCGGTCGCGAATGCGGTACAGACGATCGCGTTCGCGAGCGTCGGGGTGATCGCGGGGCCGCGTCTGGCGCGGGCGGCGGGTGGCTTGCAAGAGACCTGGCGCGCCACGCTGCGTGCGTCCCTGCGCAGTAACGCCGCCGTGAGCGTGGCGGTGGCGCTGGGCATCGGCTGTGCCGCTCCACTCATCTTCTGGATGGCGAAGGAGCGCGCCACGGGGTTTGCCTGCCTGACCCTCGCCGTTCTGCTGGTTTCGTTCCTGCTGCGCTCCACGGGCGATGTGCTCTGGGCCGCCTGCATCGCGCGTAGCAGGGGGCGTCGGATCGTCGTTGCCCTGTGCTGCGCGGCGCTCGCTTCGCTGCCCCTTTCTTTCTGGCTCATTGCCGGTGACGGCGCGGGTCCGGGTACCGTCCGGATCGCGCTGGCTCATCTGCTCGCCAGCACCACGGCGCTGATCGCGCTCGGATGGGCCCAGCGCGGCCAACCGGCGGGAGCGCGCGCCGATGCTTGAGCGGATCATGCTCACGGGTCCCCGTCTCAGCCGCGGCGTGACGGCCTGGCTGGCGGGACTGGCTTCGTGCGCGTACCTTCTGCTGTTCGTGGCGGGCAGGTCGCTGCTGCCCGACTTTCTGTTTCGGGACGCCGACAAGATCCAGGCGCAGATGGACGGCGCGAGCACCTACGAGGGTTCGTCCTTCGATGCGGTGGGCCAGTTTTTTGCGCTCTTCGGTCCGACGCTGCTCGATGTCCTCGTGGTCGCGATTGGCATCGGGTTCATCCAGTGCATGCTGGCCCGCGCCAGACATGCCGGGGCGCTGGGGGTGGCGCTTCTGCTCGGCGCGCCCTGTGTCTTCTTCAACTTGTTCGTTGCATCGAAAGATACGCTGGTGGTGGCGATCTCACTGCTGATCGTGTGGTCGCTCGCGCGATGGCGCGTGGCGTTCACGGTGGCGGTCGGCGTGGGCGCCTATGTCGTCTACGCGCTGCTGGTGCGCCGCTATTTCCTGCTGATCGGCGCGGCTGCCGCGGCCGTGCTGCTGTTCCGGCGTGCCGGCCGGCGCGGACGGATCGTGCTGGCGGGCCTGCTCGTGCTCGCCCTGCTGCTGTTGCCGTCGGGCGCGTACACCGCGCTCTTGCTGCCCCGCGACATGGCGGTCGACTATCTCATGGTCCAGTCGCCCTTCGGCGCGCGCACGAGCTTTCACAATCTGATGCCGCCGGATTCCTTCGCGGCGTTCTGTATCGACTATCTCCATGCCGTGGTGAGGCTGCATCTGCCGCTGCTGTTTTCGCCCGATCCGCGCGGCCCTTCCGGCACATCGCCGACGCGAACCCCGTCATGGACGTGCTCGCGTGTCTGGTCATGGGGCATATCGCCGTTTCAATGCTGTTCGAGCCCGATCTCGGCAGCTACGTGCGGCATCTGTCGAGCGTGTCGCTCTTCTGCATGACCCTGCTCGCTGCCCGGGCCGATGCCGCCCGGTCCCTGCATGCCGGGCATCAGCGGCCGCCGGACGCCTTGCCGACATAGTCGAGCACCGGTGCGAGCGCGGGCTTGGGCGCGCCGTCGGCGTCGACGAGGCCGAAACTGCGTTCCCGCTCATTGCCCGCCCGCGCGGTGTCCTTCCACTCGTAAAGGGAGACGAGGGAGGCGCTCAGTGTGTCGAGCGCGGCAACGAACGCATCGACGCGGCTTGCCTGCCCTGCCGGGCTGCTCGTGACTGCGCCCCGGGACGGCGCGCCCCATTCGGTGATGGCCGCAGGCAGCCCGTAGCGGTCGCGCAGACGTCGGGCGGTGGCGTTGATCTGGGCGGAGGTCATTCCGTATGCGTGATACGACACGGTATCGATGCAGCCCGGCGACGCTGCGAGCACGGCGTCCAGCAGCGCTCCGGCCGTATTGTCGCGGCGCGGCGCGTGCGCAAAGCCGAAGCCCGCCACTGGAACGTGAAGCGGCGCGCGCCGGAGTTCGTCGCAGACGCCGTGCATGAACGGCGCAAAGGTCTCGCGGACGTTTCCCGTGGGCCAGTAGCGGTCCAGATCCGGCTCGTTCCACAGCTCGATGCCGATCAGTTCGGGCGCATAGGTGCGCGCCACGGCGCGCACCTGCATGCCGAAACGCTTGCCGGCGAGGTTCAGAAGCCGGCCGCCCGTCTCGCCCGATGCCAGCAGCGGACGGGTCGAGCGCAGGGTCAGCAGGACGGGCAGCCTGGCGCGCGTCGCGAGGTCGAAAGCCGACGCGACACGCTGCATGTAGGCGGTATCGTCCATGTGGTCCGTCCATACGCCAAGGCGAATGAAACGGAAGCCGGCGCGCGCGATCGCTCTGGCGTCCTGCTCAGTGAAGGTCTCGATCTTGACCTGCACGCCGACAGGCGGAGGACCCGCGCTTGCGGAGATCGGCGCGGCATCGCCGGAACGGGCTCGGGCCGGCGCCAACGAGAAGATGAATGAGAGGATGAGCGCGATAGCCCATGACATCGCGATGAAGCAGCGAATCAGCAATGGCGTGCGCACGGGTGGAGACAGGTGTGCGCGGTCGGCGCAGCGGATAGGAAGCAAAGACGCAGTGTAGAGTCTTTCCCTCACCGCGCATGTGAAGAAGTGTCGTCACGCGGGGAAGCATCGTCAATCGATGTGGATCGGCCTCACGCCGGCTCGACCACGAAGCCTCGCTTCCTGAGCAGCTCCAGCACGCCGCGCGGCCCGCCCAGATGCAATGCCCCGATGGCCACGAACACGGGTTTATCCGGCGCCGCCATCTGCACCATGCGCTGCACGAAGCGCCGGTTGCGTTCATACACCACGCGATTGTCGACCTGGGCGGCCAGCGACCGGTTCCTGGCCAGCTTGCTCGACTTCGCATCGTCCCAGGCCTTGAGCGCGTCCGCATCGCCGATGCGCCACAGCCGGTGCAGTTCCTTTACATCCGCGATGTTCTCGGCCGGCGTCTGCACGAGATCCTGTCCGAGCATCTCGCGCTGCTGCGCCGACGTCAGCCGCGTGAAGGTGGAAATCTGTTCGTTCAACGACTCCAGCCCGACAATCTTTCCGCGCGCCCGCAGATAGACGTTCTGCAACTGCGCCTCGGTGCCGTACTCGCTTTCGAAACCGGCCTTGAGCGTGTCGTAGGTTTCGATCAGCATCGACGCCAGCCATGGCCGCGTGTGCCGCAACTGCTTCAGCGCTTCCGGATGCGAGCGCATGCGCGTCTCGACCTGTTGCCACATCGGATCCGGCAGATAGTCGAGCAGGCACTCGCTGCGGCACATGCCGTAGCGGTTCACGTCTTCCTGGGACAGCAGGAGGTCGTCGGGGGAAATCTCGAGCGCGAGCGTAGGCGACGCTTCGAGCGCGGCGAGTATGCGTGCGCGAAACGGTTGCTCGGGCGGATAGTCGTTCGGGAAACCGACGTGCAGCGTGCCGAGCACGTAAATGGTTGTGGCGCCCTTGGTCGCGACGTAGAACGGCATGCGCGGCGGCTGCGCGCGGACCGGGCCGCTTGCCGTGGTGCCGTTCGAGCGGTCGGTGCGCGGCGGAGGTACTTGCCGGGAAGGCGCGGCGGCCGGTCCGGCGTCGCCGGCGGCCTGCGGGGTGCGCGAACCGCCGACGGCAAAACTGTCGGAAGCGACGCAAAGTCCGGCCGTAAACAGCACGAGCGACAGCGCAAGGGCTGTCGCATGGGCGAACGCCGCGCGGAAGAAGCGCGGCTTGACGTGTGAATCCGGCACGACCGACATCTTAAAACATTCGTGTGTCGGCCCGTCCATTCGTCTGCATGAAGCAACGCGAAGTCGCGCAGCGCCGACCGGGAAATCAGCCCTCGTCTTCGCCGACCTCCTCCGCGCGATGACACGACACCTGCCGTCCGTCCACCACGCGCAGCTTCGGCTCCTCGGCGCGGCAGCGTTCGATCGCATACGGGCAGCGCTGATGGAACGTGCAGCCCGAAGGCGGATTGAGCGGCGACGGCATTTCGCCCTGCAGCTTGATCTTGATGCGCCGGTCTTCCTCGAACAGCGCGGGCGTGGCGGACATCAGCGCGCGCGTGTACGGATGGCGCGGCCGGGCGTAGATGGTCTCCTTGTCGCCGAGTTCGGCGATGCCGCCAAAGTACATCACCATCACATCGTCGGCAATGTGCTCGACCACCGAGAGATTGTGCGAGATGAACACATAGCTCGTGCCGAACTGCTCCTGCAGGTCCATGAACAGATTGAGGATCTGCGCCTGGATGGAGACATCGAGCGCGGAGACCGGCTCGTCCGCGACGACGATCTGCGGATCGAGGATCATCGCGCGCGCGATCGCCACGCGCTGGCGCTGTCCGCCGGAGAACATGTGCGGATAGCGCGACGCATGCTCCGGACGCAGCCCGACCGTGCGCATCATGTGGGCGATGCGCTCGGCGCGTTCGGTGGCGCTGAGCTTGGTGTTGATCGCAAGCGGTTCGCCGAGCGTCTGCTCGACGGTCTTGCGCGGGTTCAGCGAAGCGAACGGGTTCTGGAACACCATCTGGATGCGTTGCCTTAACTCGGCGACCTTCGCCTTGCTCGCGCCGGCGACATCATCGCCTTCGATCAGCAGGCGGCCCGACGTCGGCGTTTCGATCATCGTCAACTGACGGGCGAGCGTTGACTTCCCGCAGCCCGATTCGCCGACGACCGCGAGCGTATGCCCGCGCTTCAGTTCGAACGACACGCCGTTCAGCGCCTTCACCGTGCCGTGCTGGAACGCGCTGCGCTTCACGTCGTAATGTTTCGCGAGCTGGTCCGCCGCCAGCACGATGTCCTGATTCAGCTGCTTGGGTACGGCGTTCATCGCGCGCCTCCTTCCACCACTACGTCGATGTTCAACGGCTTGATGCAGCGCGCGCGCACCGCCGGATCGTTGCTGTCGAGCGAGAACAGGTCCGGCCGGCCCTTCCAGCATGCCTCGACGACATACTTGCAGCGCGGCGCAAACAGACAGCCGCTCGGGCGATCGTCCTTGCCCGGCACCATGCCCGGCAGCGCCGCCAGCCGTGCGGCGCCGCGGCTATGCTCGGGAATCGCGGCGAGCAGCGCTTCGGTATAGGGATGATGCGGCTCACTGAAGATCGTCGGCACGTGATTCGTTTCGATGATCTCGCCCGCGTACATCACCGCCACGCGCTGCGCCACTTCGGAGACCACGGCAAGATCGTGCGAGATCAGCACCAGCGCCATGCCGCGTTCCTTCTGCAGGCGCACGAGCAGTTCCATGATCTGCGCCTGGATGGTCACGTCGAGCGCGGTGGTGGGCTCGTCGGCGATCAGCAGCTTGGGGTTGCACGCCACCGCCATCGCGATCATCACGCGCTGGTTCATGCCGCCCGACATCTGGTGCGGGAACGACTCGATGCGGCTCTTTGCATCCGGAATGCCGACCTGGTCGAGCAGTTCGACCGCGCGCTTGTGCAGCGCGTCGCCGCGCAGGCCCTCGTGCAGCTTCAGCACTTCCTTGATCTGATAGCCGACGGTGTAGCTCGGGTTCAGGCTCGTCAGCGCGTCCTGGAACACCATCGCGATGTCCTTGCCGATGATCCTGCGACGCTCGCGCGCCGAGGCCTTCAGCAAGTCCTTGCCGTCGAAGGTGACCTGGTCGGCGCTGACCTTGCCGGGCGCGTCGATGAGGCCCATCAGCGCCATCATCGTGACGCTTTTTCCCGAGCCGGATTCGCCGACCACGCCCACCACTTCGCCGGGCTTCACGGACAGGTCGATGCGATCGACGGCCTGCGTGCCGCCGAACGTCACCTGCAGATTGCGGATAGTCAAAAGGTCATTCATGTCGTCAGCCCATCCGCTTCAGTTTCGGATCGAGCGCGTCGCGCAGCCCGTCGCCCAGGAGATTGATGACGAGCACCGAGATCAAAATCGAGAGGCCCGGCATGGTGACGATCCACCAGGCGCTTTCGATATAGTCGCGCGCCGAGGCCAGCATCGCGCCCCACTCCGCCGCCGGCGGCTGCACGCCGAGGCCGAGGAAGCCGAGCGCGGCGGCATCGAGAATGGCGGACGAGAAACCGAGCGTGGCCTGCACGATCAGCGGCGCCGCGCAGTTGGGGAGCACTTGCGAGAACATCAGGCGCACGGTGCCCGCGCCGGCCACGCGCGAAGCCGTCACGTATTCCTTCTGCAACTCGCCGAGCGCGGAGGCGCGCGTGAGCCGCACATAGCCCGGCAGCGCGACGATGGCGATGGCGAGCATCGTGTTGACGAGTCCCGGCCCGATGATCGCCACGACCGCGACCGCCAGAAGCAGCGAGGGCAGCGCGAGCAGCACGTCCATGACGCGCATGATCGGCGTGTCGAGCCAGTGGAAGAACGCGGCCATGAGACCGAGCACGATGCCCGGAATCAGCGCCAGCACCACGGACACAAAGCCGATCCAGAACGACAGCCGAGCGCCGTACATGAGACGCGAGAGGATGTCGCGGCCGGCTTCGTCGGTGCCGAGCAGGAACATGCGGTTGCCGCCATCGAGCCACGCGGGCGGGATCTTCACGTAGTCGCGATATTGCTCGATCGGGCTATGCGGTGCGATCAGCGGCGCGAACAGCGCGACCAGGATCAGCAGCAGCACGATCAAACCTGCCACCACGGCGCCGCGATTGCGTGAGAAGTTGGCCCAGAATTCGCGGGCGGCCACCATGCGGCCGGAAGGCGGCGGCGTGATCGCTTGCGAGGGGAGATTGTTTTGGATGTCAGCCATGATCGTGTCGTGATTACCTCGTATGGCGAATGCGCGGATTCAGCACGCCGTAGAGCAGATCCACGACCAGATTCACGACGATCACGAGCGTCGCGATCATCAGAATGCCGCCCTGCACGACGGGATAGTCGCGCCGCGAGATGGCGTCGATGAGCCACTTGCCGACGCCCGGCCACGAGAACAGCGTCTCGGTCAGCACCGCGCCCGCGAGCAGCGTGCCGACCTGCAGGCCGATCACCGTGACGACGGGAATCAGCGCATTGCGCAGCGCATGCACGATGACCACGCGCAACGGCGAGAGCCCCTTGGCGCGCGCGGTACGGATGTAGTCCTCGCGCAGCACTTCGAGCATCGAGGAGCGCGTCATGCGCGCGACCACTGCCAGCGGAATCGTGCCGAGCACGATGGTCGGCAGGATCAGATGGCTCACGGCCGAGGTGAACGCGCCTTCGTCGGATGAGAACAGCGCGTCGATCAGCATGAAGCCGGTCACGTGCGGAATGTCGTATTCCACCGCGATGCGGCCCGACACCGGCGTCCAGCCGAGCTTCGCCGAGAAGAACATGATGAGGATCAAGCCCCACCAGAAGATCGGCATCGAATAGCCGGTGAGCGCGGTGCCCATCACGCCGTGATCGACGACCGTGCCGCGTTTCAGCGCCGCCGCGACACCCGCCGGCAGGCCGACGACGAGCGCGAAGATCATCGCGCAGATCGACAGTTCGACCGTGGCCGGAAAGCGTGCGAGGAACTCGCCCATCACGCTGGTGTTGGTGATGATCGAGGTGCCGAGATCGCCCTTGAGCGCATGCCCGACATAGGTGAGGTATTGGAGCGGAAGCGGCTGGTCGAGGCCGAGGCGCTTCATGGCTGCGGCGTGCATGGCCGGGTCCACGCCGCGCTCGCCCATCATCACTTCGATGGGATCGCCCGGAATCAGGTGGATCAGCGCGAACGCGAGAATCGTGATGCCGATGAACGTCGGTATCACCATGCCTATGCGTCGCAAAACGAATCGGAACATGATCGCCCTTTTCGGTCTTGGGGGGACAAAAACGTATCCGGCGGCTTGGATCTCGTGGACCCGCGCCGCCGGACCTTGTACTTGTTATTTAGTGCAAAAAGCGTTCTGCTGCAAAGACTTGCCGCAAAGCTTATTGCATGCCGACGCCATCGAAGCGCACGTAGCCAAGCGGCTCGATCTTCATGTTCGTCACCTTCTTGCTGACCGGCTGATAGACCGTCGAGTGCGCAATCGGCGAGAAGGGCAGCTGCTGCGCGAAGATCTGCTGGGCGTCGGTGTAGGCCTTGGTGCGCGCGGCGACGTCGGTGGTCGAGCGGCCCTTCACGACGAGATCGTCGAACGGCTTGTAGCACCACTTCGAGAAGTTGCTGCCCTTGACCGCATCGCAGCCGAGCAGCGTGCCGAGCCAGTTGTCGGGATCGCCGTTGTCGCCGGTCCAGCCGATCAGCAGCGCATCATGCTCGCCCGCGTGCGCGCGCTTCAGATACTCGCCCCACTCGTACGACACGATGTTCGCCTTCACGCCGATCTTGGCCCAGTCGGCCTGGATCATCTCCGCCATCAGGCGCGCGTTCGGGTTGTAGGCGCGCTGCACGGGCATCGCCCACAGCGTGATCTCCATGCCGTTCGGGAAGCCTGCCTTCGCGAGCAGCGCCTTCGCCTTCGCGGTGTCGTACGCCTGGCCCTTCAGGTTCTTGTCATAGGACCATTGCGTGGGCGGCATCGGTGCGGTGGCCGGCTGGCCTGCGCCCTGATACACGGAATCGATGATCGCCTTCTTGTTGATCGCCATGTCGAGCGCGCGGCGCACGTCGGTGTTGTCGAGGCCCTTCTTGGTCACGTTGTACGCCACATAACCTTCGTTGAAACCCGCCTGCGACGGCGTATCGACGTTCGATGCCGACTTCAGCGCCGCGATGTCGCCCGGACGCGGATAGCTCATCACCTGGCACTCGTTGCTCTTCAGCTTCTGCACGCGCACGGCGGCGTCCGGCGTGATCGAGAAGATCAGCTTCGAGATCTGCACCGCGTTCGGCTTCCAGTAGTCCGGGTTGCCGTCGAAGCGGATGGTCGCGTCCTTCGTATAGCTGCGGAAGATGAACGGGCCCGTGCCGACCGGCTGCTGGTTGATGTCGGCGGCCTTGCCGTCCTTCAGCAGCTTGTCCGCGTACTCGGCGGACAGGATCGATGCGTATTCCATCGCCATGTTCTGGATGAACGGCGCGCTGACTTCCTTCAGCGTGAACTTCACGGTGTACGGATCCACCTTCTCGATCTTCGAGATCAGCTTGTCCATGCCGAGGTCGGTGAAGTACGGGAACTGGACGTTGTATGCCTTGCGGAACGGATTGTTCGGGTCGAGCATGCGGTTGAACGTGAAGATTACGTCGTCCGCGTTGAATTCGCGCGTGGGCTTGAAGAACGACGTCGTCTGGAACTTCACGCCATGACGCAGGTGGAACGTGTAGGTCAGGCCATCCGGCGACACATCCCATTTTTCGGCGAGACCCGGCTCGACCTTCGTGCCGCCGCGCTCGAATTCAACCAGGCGGTTGTACACGGTGAACGTGTTCGCGGTGAAGTCGGTGCCGGTGGTGTACTGGGCGGGATCGAAGCCGGCGGGGCTGCCTTCCGAGCAGTACACCAGCGTCTTGTTGGGGATCGCGGCGTGCGCGACGGTGGCCGCGAACAGCGTCGCCGTAGCGATGGCGCCCGCGAGCGCAGGTCCGCGGACGGCTCGCAACAGGCTGTTTTTGTTCATGTTTTCCTCCAGGTCGATGCCGGCTTTCATTCCGGCGTAGCGCGAGTGTATAGGATCGCGTCGGGTGCTTTTTCAAGCGTTTGCGCGAATGCGGGCGCTACCGTAGCACGAACAAAAGTGGCTTGCGTAGTTGGTTTTCCCCACTAGAGTTTGTCGCCGATGGCGGGTCGATAAGGGCAGGTTATCGACCATACGCGCAAGTAATAGACCTTGGCGCGTCCATGCGCAAAGAGGAGATTCGTAAGGGAAGGGAAAGAACCGCGCGACGGACGCCGCGCGGTCAAAGCAGAAAGTGAAACTCAGGCAGACACTCAGGCGCTCTTGAAGCCGAGCCGCTCGCACACGGTCTTCGCGGCCCACGCGCCGTTCAGCGTGTAGAAGTGCAGGCCGGGCGCGCCGCCGTCGATGAGGCGCCGGCACAGGCCCGTCACCACATCCACGCCGAAGGCGCGGATCGACTCGCGGTCGTCGCCGAAGCTTTCCAGCCGGCGCGCGACCCACTTCGGCACTTCGGCGCCGCACATGTCGGAGAAGCGCATCAGTTGCGAGAAGTTGGTGATCGGCATGATGCCCGGCACCACGGGTACGTCCACACCGAGCTTGCGCGCTTCCTCGACGAACCTGAAGTACGAGTCCGCGTTGAAGAAGTACTGCGTGATCGCGGAATTCGCGCCCGCCTTCACCTTGCGGGCGAAGTTCTCGAGATCGGCGCGCGGCGACTTCGATTGCGGATGAAACTCCGGATATGCGGCCACTTCGATGTTGAACCAGTCGCCGTGCTCCTGGCGGATGAACGCCACGAGTTCCGACGCATAGCGCAACTCGCCGACTTCGCCCATGCCCGAAGGCAGGTCGCCGCGCAGCGCGACGATATGGCGGATGCCGTGCCCGCGATAGTTCGAGAGGATCGCGCGCAGATTCTCCTTCGAGGAGCCGATGCACGACAGATGCGGCGCGGCTTCGAAGCCTTCCGCGGCCATCTCGAGCACGGTATCGAGCGTGCCTTGCTGCGTGGAGCCGCCCGCACCGAAAGTCACGGAGACGAACTTGGGCGAGAGCGTCTTCAGTTCGGCGCGGGTGGCGCGCAGCTTGTCCACGCCCTCTTGCGTCTTCGGCGGGAAAAACTCGAATGAAAGTTCGATCGGTTTCATGATGAGAAGGGATCGAGCGGCGGCGACGCAGGGGCGATCTGACTCAGCCGAAGTTGCGGTTGCCGAAAATCAGCGCCGACAACAGCCAGGACACGATGCTGTACAGGATCGAGCCGAAGAACGCGGACCAGAACCCCGAAACCTCGAACCCCTTCAGCAGTGACGAGCACAACCAGAAACACAGCGCGTTCACCACGAGGATGAAGAGGCCGAGCGTCAGGATCGTGACCGGCAGCGTAAGGAGGATGAGGACCGGGCGCAGGATGGCGTTGATGAGCCCCAGCACCACAGCGATGATGAGCGCCGTGCCGAAACTGCGAATATGAATCGACGGCACGAGATAGGTGATGATCAACAGCGCGAGCGCGTTGATCAGCCATGTCAGCAGCACGGTCATCGATGATTCTCCGGTTGATGCGTCAGGTCGCCGGCGCCGCACGGATGCGCGGGCATCCGTGCGGACGCGGGTCGCCGCCGGCGGTTAATAGCGGTAGTGGTTCGGCTTGAACGGACCGTTCTTGCCGACGCCGATATAGCCGGCCTGCTCGTCGGACAGCACGGTCAGTTCCGCGCCGATGCGGCCCAGATGCAGGCGCGCGACCTTCTCGTCGAGATGCTTCGGCAGCACGTAGACCTTGTTCTCGTACTTGTCGCCCTGGCAGAACAGTTCGATCTGCGCGAGCGTCTGGTTCGTGAACGAGTTCGACATCACGAAGGACGGATGGCCCGTTGCGCAGCCGAGGTTCACGAGGCGGCCTTCAGCCAGGATGATGATCTTCTTGCCGTCCGGGAAGATGATGTGATCGACCTGCGGCTTGATGTTGTCCCAGGTGTACTGGCGCGTCGAGGCGATGTCGATTTCGGAGTCGAAGTGGCCGATGTTGCAGACGATCGCGTTGTTGCGCATGGCCTTCATGTGATCGTGGTTGATCACGTGATAGTTGCCGGTGGCGGTCACGAAGATGTCGGCCTTGTCGGCGGCGTATTCCATCGTCACGACGCGGTAGCCTTCCATCGCGGCCTGCAGCGCGCAGATCGGATCGATTTCCGTGACCCACACGGTGGCGCCCAGACCGCGCAGCGACTGCGCGCAGCCCTTGCCCACGTCGCCGTAACCCGCAACCACGGCGACCTTGCCGGCGATCATCACATCGGTGGCGCGCTTGATGCCGTCCACGAGCGATTCACGGCAGCCATACAGGTTGTCGAACTTCGACTTCGTGACCGAATCGTTGACGTTGATGGCGGGGAACGGCAGGCGGCCTTCCTTTTCCATCTGATACAGGCGGTGCACGCCCGTGGTGGTTTCTTCCGTCACGCCCTGGATGTGCGACAGGCGCGTGGAATACCACGTCGGATCGGCATCCAGATGCTTGCCGATGGACTTGTACAGCGCGACTTCTTCTTCGTTGGTCGGCTTGCTGATGACCGAGCGGTCCTTTTCAGCCTTCGCGCCGAGGATCAGCAGCAACGTGGCGTCGCCGCCGTCGTCCAGGATCATGTTGGCGAATTCGCCGTTCGGCCATTCGAAGATGCGGTGCGAAAATTCCCAGTACTCGTCGAGCGATTCGCCCTTGAACGCGAACACCGGCGTGCCGCCTGCGGCGATCGCGGCGGCGGCGTGATCCTGCGTCGAGAAGATGTTGCACGATGCCCAGCGCACGTCCGCGCCCAGCGCCGTGAGCGTTTCGATCAGCACGCCCGTCTGGATGGTCATGTGCAGCGAACCGGCGACGCGCGCGCCCTTCAGCGGCTGCTGCGCCTTGTACTCTTCGCGCGTCTGGATGAGACCCGGCATTTCCGTTTCGGCAATGTCGAGTTCTTTCCGGCCCCATGCGGCCAGCGACATGTCGGCGACGACGTAATCCTTGGAATCCTTGGAATCGAGAACTGCGGCGTTCATCACGCCCTCCTTTTCTAAAAAGACTAGAAATGTTGACGTGAGCGCCGTTCGAATGCGGGGGCTCTGGGGGGCATTGCACATGCCTTCGAACCGTCCGGATTGAATGCTCCGAGCCTGGCGGGCGTTTTGAAAGCCCGTCGCAACGCTCCTCGGAAGCGAACGCCGATTGTAGCAAAGACTCGTCGGACGAAGGCGCAACGGCCGCGCGCCGAAGCGGGTTTTTGGCGGGCCGGTGCGAGACTGCCGGGCCGCGTTTCGGGATCAGAAAGGAAGGATGGACAAGAGCGGCGCGAGCAGGACCATGGCGACGCCCGCGATCATCATGGTCAGGCTCGCGACGACGCCTTCCTCGCTGCCGAGCTCACGCGCCTTCGCCGTGCCGACGCCATGCGCCGCCGCGCCGAACAGCGCGCCGCGCGCGAGCCGCGTGCGCAGCGGCAGGAGCGCCAGCACGATTTCGCCGAACAGCATGCCGCACACGCCGGTGGCGATCACGAACAGCGCGGTGAGGTCCTTGGGCGCATGGATCTTGTCCGACACGGCCAATGCGAACGGCGTGGAGACGGAGCGCGTTGCGAGGCTGCGCTGCAGTTCCGGCGACAGATGCAGCAGCTTGGCCAGCGCCAGCGAGCCGCCCACCGCCACCAGAATGCCGACCGTCACGCCGACGGTCAGCGAGATCCAGTGCCGCTTGATGAGCGTGCGGTATTCGTAGATCGGCACGGCGAAGGCCACGGTGGCAGGGCCGAGCAGCCACATGAGCCAGCGCGTGTCGGCGAAGTAGACCTGGTACGGAATGCGGGCCATCACGACGATGATCCCGAGCACCACTGGCACCGCCAGCAGCGGCGTGAGCCACGGACGCCGGAAGCGTGCGTAGAGCTGCTTGGCCGCGAAGTACAGCGCCACGGTCAGAACCAGGCAGCCCGCCGCGATCAGACGGGCGGAATCGTCGGCGAACAGGGATTCGTAGAAGTGGTTCATGGCGGCGCTCGGGGTGTTCAGACGCGGGCGGCGTGCCGCGTGACGAGCGCGCGGCGCAATGCGAGACGCCGCTCGAGACGCGCGGCACGATCGACGGCGAAGGCCACCGCGACCATCACCATCAGCGTTCCGCCGACCACCACCAGCGCGAGCCGCCAGCCGTCTTCCAGAAACAGGCCGCCGTACTGGACCGCCGCGACGGCGGCCGGGATGAAGAACAGCAGCATGTCCGCCAGCAGCCAGTCGGCGCCGGCCTTGACCCAGCGCGGCGCGATGCCGCCGCAGAACAACAGCGCCAGCAGCGCGACCAGCCCCACGACGCCGCCCGGAACCGGCAGCGACAACTTGCGCGCGACAAAATCCGCGGCGGCCCAGATCGCGGCCAGCACTGTCGATTGCAGTGCGACGCGCACGAAGCGGCCAAACGCGCCACGGGCGTTGCGGGTTTGGGCGGGGCTGGCGAGGGCGGCGGACATGGCGGTCTTCTCGGGGTCTTGGGCGTTGAACTAGGGTTAACCTGTAGACCGAGTATATGGGCGCCCCAAGCATAATAAAAATGACTTAACCTTATTCAAATCATTCCAATCCGGAATCCGGGAGCCGACGATGGAACTACGCGCTTTGCGGTACTTCATCGAAGTGGTGAAGCAAAAGAGCTTTACCGCCGCCGCCGAACACATGTTCGTGACCCAGCCGACCATCAGCAAGATGGTGAAGGCGCTGGAGGACGAGGTCGGCTCGCCGCTGCTGCTGCGCGAAGGCCGTCAGATGGTGCTCACCGATGTCGGGCAGATCGTCTGGCAACGCGGCGCCGAAGTGCTGGCCGCGCACGCGCGTCTGGAAGCCGAACTGAACGATCTCGGCACCTTCGGTCGCGGCACGCTGACCATCGGCATTCCGCCGATGGGCGGATCGCTGTTCACGCCGGCCATCGCCGCGTTCCGGCAACGGTATCCGAAGGTCGAACTGAAGCTGTTCGAGCGCGGCTCGAAGGCGATCGAGGCGGCGCTGCTCGACGGCGAACTGGAACTGGGCGGCGTGCTGCAACCCGTCGATGCCGACCTGTTCGACGTGCTTCCCGTCAGCCGCCAGCTGCTGTGGCTGGTGGCGCAGAAGGGCTCGCGCTGGGACGACGCGCAGGAAGTCGCGCTCGCCGATCTCGCCGCCGAACCCTTCGTGTTCTACGGCGAAAGCCTCGCGCTCAACGATGTCGTGCTCGCCGCGTGCCGCGACGCGGGTTTTGCGCCGACCATCGTCGGGCGCAGCGGGCATTGGGACTTCATCTCGGCGCTGGTGCAGGCCGGCATCGGCATTGCGTTGCTGCCGGCGCCGTATTGCCGGCGGCTGGACGCCGAAGCGTTTACGTGCCGACCGGTGGTCAAGCCGGAGATCCACTGGGACATGGCGCTCGGCTGGCGGCGCAACGGCTATCTGTCGCATGCGGCGCGCGCGTGGATCGAGGTGGCGCGCGAGATGCTGCCCGCCAATCTCGACCAGGACTTCATGGCCGACGGATTTTCTCGCGGGCGCCGTGGCAAGCCGGCCGAATAGCGGCGCGCGGTGAACCTGCACAGCCTATGATTTGTTGAGTATCCGTCGAGCGGGACCCCGCCTGCCCGCCGACAACCGGCGCGGCCCGTCCGGTGCGCGCCGCGCCCAGGAGACCGAAGATGTCCGCGATTTCGCCCGCCTCATCCGACACCGCTGCTCTGCCGTTCCAACAAACCCACGAAGTCACCAATCAGGTCGAGCCGCTTGTCGGCTATGACGCATTCGCCTTCGATCACGCGCTCGTCGCGGCGCTCCGCCGCGAGGGCGCGCAATGGCACGCGGAGGCGCTCTCGAACGATGGCATGGCGCTGACGCAGCCGGATGTCGTCGCGCTCGCGGAGCTGGCCAACCGGCACGAACCGGCGCTTTCGACCCACAGCCCGCGTGGTCAACGCATCGACGCGCTGGAGTTTCATCCGGCCTGGCACGAACTGCTGCGGCGTCTGCGCCGGGCGGGCGCGCACGCGATGCCGTTCGAGCCGTCCGCGCAGCCGGGATCGATGGCCGCGCGCTGCGCCGCGTATTTCCTGCACGGGCAGCTGGAATCGGGTTCGCTGTGCCCGATCACGATGACCTTCGCCAGCATTCCGGTCTTGCGCAACGAGCCCGACCTGTACGCGCGGCTTGCCCGGCCGCTGCTGTCGCGCGAGCACGATCCGCGCGACATCCCCCTGGAAGCCGGCAAGCATTCGATGATGATCGGCATGGGCATGACCGAGAAACAGGGCGGCTCGGACGTGCGCAGCAACCGCACGCGCGCGCATGCGCTGGGCGCGCCGGGACGCGGCGGCGCCTATCGGCTGATCGGGCACAAATGGTTTTTCTCCGCGCCGCAATGCGACGCCCATCTCGTGCTCGCGCGCACCGAAGAACAAGGCGGGCTGTCGTGTTTCTACGTGCCGCGCTTCCAGCCGGATGGCCGCAAGAACGCGGTCGAGGTCCAGCGGCTGAAGGACAAGCTCGGCAACCGCTCGAACGCGAGCAGCGAAGTGGAGTTCCGCGATGCCTACGGCGTGATGATCGGCGAGGAAGGACGCGGCGTGCCGACCATCATCGAGATGGCGAACTTCACGCGGCTCGATTGCGTGATCGGCAGCGCGGCGCTGATGCGCGCGGCGCTCGTGCAGGCGATCCACCACGCGCGGCGCCGCAGCGCGTTCGGCGCGCCGCTCGTCGATCAGCCGCTGATGCGCAACGTGCTCGCCGACCTCGCGCTCGAATCCGAAGCGGCCACGGTGTTGTTCATGCGTCTCGCGGGCGCGTTCGAGGACAGCACGGCGCCGGGCGGATCGGCGCAAGCGCGCGCGTGGCGGCGCATCGTGACGCCGGCCGCGAAGTTCTGGGTGTGCAAGCGCGCGCTCGAATTCACCGGCGAGGCGATGGAAGTCTGGGGCGGCAACGGTTATGTCGAAACCGGGCCGATGGCGCGCTTCTACCGCGAGGCGCCGGTGAACTCGATCTGGGAAGGCTCGGGCAATGTGATGTGCCTCGACGTGCTGCGCGCGTTCGAGCGCGAACAGGACGCCGCGCACGCGCTGCTCGCCGACTGGAACGCGACGGCCAGCGCGCATCCGGCGCTGGCGGGCGCACTGGCGTCGCTGATGAAGCTATTGACCGGCGATCCGGCGGCGCGCGAGGCATCGGCGCGGCGCATCGCGCAGCAGCTGGCGCTGTGCGCGCAGGGTGTCTTGCTGGCGCGGCATGCGCCGCAGGAAGTGGCGGATGCGTTCATCGAGACGCGCCTCGGCGACGCGCGGGGCGACACGGGGCGGGTCTACGGCACGCTGCCGGCGCGCTTCGATCACGCCGCGCTCGTGAACCGCGCCTTCGCGGCGTGAAAGCGTCGGCGGTGAAGGATCAACGCAGCGCGCGCCCCGCTTCGCGCAACGGCTCCTCGTTTTCCAGCCGATACACCCACGACAGCAGTTCCGCGACCGCGTGATAGAGCGCAGGCGGAATGTGCGCGTCGAGATCGACCTGCATCAGCAGCGACACCATTTCCGGCGACTCGTGCACATACAGCCCCGCCTCCTTCGCGCGCTGCACGATCATCTCCGCGACCATGCCGTAGCCCTTCGCGACCACGCGCGGCGTCGCATCGCGATTGCCCGCCTCATAGGCGAGCGCCGTGGCCTGCATGCGGGTGTACGGCGGCGGCCCCGACTGGTTCTGGTTCATGCCGCGCCTCCCTCGCCCGCCGCCGGACGCAACAGATGCTCGAGCGGCGACCTGACCGGCTTCCTGTCATTCGGTTCGCCGGAGATGGCGAGATCGGTGGAGCCGTCCATCGAACGGACCGACAGCGACGCCAGCGCCAATCCCGCCGCTTCCAACTGGCGCGCGAAGGCGGGGCCGTCGGTGGCGAGACGGCGCGCGCCCGCGTCGCCCGCCTTGATGCGCGCGACCAGCTTGTCGCCGGTCAGCACCAGCTCGGCGTCCACGGTGCCGAGCGAAGTAATCTAAAGAGTTAAGCGCGAGCGCAACGCGCGCTCTTCGGCTGAGTCGACCAGCGAGCGGTGATCCCGCGGTTCGCGGGCAATCTCCCACTCGAAGCGCGTGCCGGGCCAGGCTTCGCCCTGCCAGCGGAACTGCTGGTTCGCGAGCACGTCGAGCTGCTGGCGCACGACATTGAGGGTGGCCGGATGAATGCCCGCATCGGCCGACGCCTGCAGCGCCGAGTTGTGTTCGCTCGGCCGCGCGGCCGGGGCCGACGCGGCGCTCGTGCCGTATGCGTTGTTCGCGCCCTGTGAACTCGACAGCATCGCGGCCGGCGCATCGCGCACCGACGCGGCGAGCGCGGCCGCCTGCTGCGGCGTCTGCGGCGTCGCGACGCCGCGCGCGGGGAAATCGGGCAGATCGGGCAAATCGGGGGAATCCGCGGCGGCGGCTTGCGGCGCGCGGGCGTCGTCGAGGCCGGTGTCGCCGGTGGCGGCGGGGCTCAAGGCATCGCTGACGAAGTCGAGCGGCAAGGCGCGCGTGCGGGCGTCGACGCGCGCCTGCGGCTCGTTGCCGAGCGACGCGCTGCTGCGCTGGCCCGCCAGCCATTGCACGAGGTGCGATTCGTAGAAGAGTCCGCTTTCGTCGACGGTCTTCGCCAGTTCGGTGGCGAGCACGCCTGCCGGCAGCGGCGGCAGATTCTGCGTCGCGGCGCGCGCCGCGGCGACCGCGGCGGCGTTGGAGGAGAAAGCGGTGTCGAAGAGTCCGGTCGAAAGCGCCGTGAACGCGCTGGCGGGACGGGGCGGCGTCGGCCAGAGCGGGGCGTCGCCGGTGACGGGCGGCGTCGCGCCGCCGAAACGGGAAATCACGTCGAGCGTGCGCGCCACGCTGGAGAAAGCGGTCTGGGTGGACGGCGCCGGCGCCAGGCTGGCCTGCGGCGCGCCGCCGACAAGCGACGTATCGGCCGACGTGCCCGTCTGTCCGACGCTCGCGCCGGTGACGCCGCTGCCGCTCACGCCGTTCGGCGCGCGAAGGGCGGACATCAGGAGCTCGGTTCGGTTGGCGAGCAAGCTTGCGATCGCAGTATCGAGTCCACTCATGCCCACATCCTCAAGTACGCTGTGACCGGCTTCCGGCCAGGCGCAGTTGCGCTCAGCGCAGTCCCATCATTTTTTTCAGTACGCGCGCCGGGCTGTTGACCGTGAACAGCGCGGACAGGCGCGCGAGGCTCGGCGACGTCAGGTCGCGGATCGCGGCGTCGTCGGCCAGGATCTTCTTGACGAGATCGAGCTTGCGGGCGCGGGCGCTTTCATCGAGCTCCGAGCCGGAATCCACGTCCTTCAGCTGCTCGATCAACTCGCGGTAGGTGCCTTGCAACGTCTTCAGTTCGCTCCATTCGCCGCCGCGCGCGGCCACGAGCATCTGGCCGGAAACCGCCGCAATGGCTTCGTAGTGGGCGAAATATTCTTGGGTCATCTTCATTCTTTCGAGGCAATCGACGCAGCCTTCCGTCATACGGGCGCCGCGGTCATTTGAGCCACTTCCGGTGCGATGCCCACCCACGCCTCTTCGAGCGTCGCGAGCAAGTTGTCGACTTCCACGAGCATCGTCTCGTCCTGCTTCAGGTTCGCTTCGAGCAGCCGGCGCGACATATACGTATACAGCGCGTCCAGCCGTTCGGCGATCTCGCCGCCCGCGTCCTTGTTGAGCGCCTGCTGCAAGCCGCTCTCGATGATGCTGATGGCCTTGCCGATCGCCATCCCCCGACCGCCGATGTTCTTCTGCTGGATGTGCATGCGCGCCTGCGCGATGGCCTGGCGCGCGCCCTGATACAGCATCGTGATCAGCCGGTGCGGGCTCGCTCCCATCACCCCTGTCTGGACGCCCACGCGCGCGTAGGCGTTGGCTCCGGCGTGTCCTGGGGAATACATCTCTTGCTTCTCCTTTTACGATGCCCTGCTGCGATCCGCTGTCTGTCCGGTTTCGGGCCTGCTGCAAACCGGCGCCGGCGCCCGATTCGCTCGCCGGGGCGAGCGAATCGTCGTTCGCCGTGCTGTTATGGGGGTTATCGGAGGAACGCGGCAAAGCTTTAGGACGCAAGGCTCAGGAGGCGGCGACAGGATCGGAAGAGAGACCGTGAACGGTTCGATTCCAGGCTTGACTGCGCGTCAGACCGAGATCTGCATGACGTCGTTATAGGCCGAGACGAGCTTGTTGCGCACCTGCAGGCCGAATTGCAACCCGACGTTCGCCTTCTGCATATCCACCATCACGTCGTTCAGCGACACGTTCGGCGAACCGATTTCAAACGCATGCGCCTCGCCGAGCGCCTTGGTCTGGTTGTCACTGATCTTGTCGATCGAGGTTTTCAGCGCGTCGGCGAAGCTGCCCACGCTGGCCGCGCCCGACTGGCCGCCTGTGACGGCGCCCGTCGCCACGTTAGCAGCGCCCGCGGCGGACGTTCCGCCGGCGGCCTGCGACGCCATCGACTGGATGGAGGAGAGCGCGGCCGAGAGCGGATTGATCGGAAAGTTCATGTGGACTCCGGAAATCAGTGATAAGCCGGCGGACCGCGTCCGAAGGCGGGACGGCCCGCGCCGCACGGGAGCGGTGGCCTGGGTTCGGCGCCGCCATGACGGAGGTTCACCGAGTACGAAAAAGCTTAGCAGCGGGTGTCGTTTCAAAGCGCGGGAAGAACGGGGAAAACCCCGCTCTATTCGCTGAATCGAGTTGCAATCTTCTGCGGATAATCCCCATCGTGAAAAGTCCACTGCCGCCGTTCAAGAAGCCCGGCGGCCGCGGTGGAAGCGAAAGATTCGGAGCCTCGACGCTAAATGGAAACGCCCAATAACTCACTCATCACGCCCGATGCCAGACTGGGCCTGGCGGGCGCACAACCCGGCACAGCCGGAACGGCAGGCCCGGGCCTCGCAGGCGGCGCCGACTTCGGCGGCTTCGCGCAGCGCGTGCCGATGCTCAACCAGTTCCGCTCGAACCCGCGGGTGCCGCTGATCGTCGCCGTCGCCATTCTGGTGATGGTCGTCGCGGGCCTCGTCATGTGGTCGCGCCAGCCGGACTACCGCGTCCTCTTCTCCAATCTCTCGGACCGCGACGGCGGCGCAATCGTTGCCGCGCTCCAGCAGGGCAATATTCCCTACAAGCTCTCCGACGGCGGCGGCGCGATCCTCGTCCCGGCCGAGCAGGTTCACGAAACCCGCCTGCGCCTCGCGAGCCAGGGCCTGCCGAAGGCCGGTTCGGTCGGTTTCGAACTGATGGACAACCAGAAGTTCGGCATCAGCCAGTTCGCCGAGCAGGTCAACTACCAGCGCGCGCTCGAAGGCGAACTGGAGCGCACCATCGGGTCGATCTCGTCGGTGAAGTCGGCGCGCGTGCATCTGGCCATTCCGAAGCCCAGCGTGTTCGTGCGCGACAAGGAACTCCCGACCGCCTCCGTGATGGTCAACCTGTATCCGGGACGCGTGCTCGACGAAGGCCAGGTGCTGGCGATCGCGCACATGGTGGCGTCGGGCGTGGCGGACATGCCGGTCAAGAACGTCAATATCGTCGATCAGGACGGCAACCTGCTCACCAGCCAGAGCGTCGCCAACGGCCTCGACGCCTCGCAGCTGAAGTACGTGCAGCAGATCGAGCACAACACGCAGAAGCGCATCGACGCGATCCTCGCGCCGCTGTTTGGCGCCGGCAACGCCCGCTCGCAGGTCAGCGCGGACATCGATTTCTCGAAGCTCGAGCAGACCGCCGAAAGCTACGGCCCGAACGGCAACGCGCAGAACACCGCGATCCGCAGCCAGCAGTCGAGCGAATCGAGCGAAACCTCGGGCAGCGGCGCATCCGGCGTGCCGGGCGCGCTCTCGAACCAGCCGCCGCAAGCCGCCTCCGCGCCCGTCGATGCCGCCGCGTCCGGCGCAGCCGGCGCGGGCGCGAAGTCCACGCCGAAGAACGAGCGCAAGGACACCACGACCAACTACGAAGTGGACCGCACCGTGCGCCACTTCGAGCAGGCGACCGGCGGCATCAAGCGCCTGTCGGTGGCGGTGGTCGTGAATTACGAGAAGAAGGTCGACGCCAAGGGCAACGTGACGATGACCCCGCTCGCCGCCGACAAGCTCGCGCAGGTGCAGCAGCTCGTGAAGGACGCGATGGGCTTCGACGACAAGCGCGGCGACTCGGTGAACGTGGTCAACAGCGCGTTCTCCGCCGACCTGAACGTGACGCCGGACGTGCCGTGGTGGAAGACGCCGGAGTCGATCGGCATGGGCATCCAGGCGGCGAAGTACCTGGGCATCGGCATCGTCGGCCTGTTCCTGTACTTCAGCATGGTGAAGCCGGCGATGCGCCGTGCGTTCCCGCCGCCGCCCGAAATGGCGCCGTCGCTGGCCGCACCGGACGAACTCTCGCTGCTCGACGGCCCCGCGGCCGGCGGCGACAAGAAGGACGATGAAGACAAGGATGCCGAGGTGAGTCTCCTCGGTCACGAAAGCAAGAAAGCCAAATTCGATCGCAATCTCGACTACGCGCGCATGGTCGCGCGTCAGGACGCGAGAATCGTTGCGACGGTCGTCAAGAACTGGGTGTCCGATGAACGCTGAAGGCCTGAATAAAGCCGCGCTCCTGCTGATGTCGATCGGCGAGGAAGAAGCCGCCGAAGTTTTCAAGTACCTCGCACCGCGCGAAGTGCAGAAGATCGGCGCGACCATGGCGGCGTTGAAGAACGTGACGCGCGAGCAGCTCGACAACGTGCTGACCGAATTCGTCAGCGAGGCGGAGCAGCACACGGCGCTGTCGCTCGATTCGAGCGAGTACATCCGCTCGGTGCTGACCAAGGCGCTCGGCGAAACCAAGGCCGGCGCGCTGATCGACCGGATCCTGCAGGGCAGCGACACGAGCGGCATCGAAGGCCTCAAGTGGATGGACTCGGGCGCGGTCGCGGAACTGATCAAGAACGAGCATCCGCAGATCATCGCGACGATCCTCGTGCACCTGGACCGCGATCAGGCGTCGGAGATCGTCTCGCTGTTGACCGACCGTCTGCGCAACGACGTGCTGCTGCGCATTGCGACGCTCGACGGCATCCAGCCCGCCGCGCTGCGCGAACTCGACGACGTGCTGACCACCCTCCTCTCCGGCAGCGACAACCTGAAGCGCGCGCCGATGGGCGGCATCCGCACGGCGGCCGAGATTCTCAACTTCATGTCGAGCAACCATGAGGAAGGCGTGATCTCGAACGTCCGCGAGTACGACGCGGAACTCGCGCAGAAGATCATCGACCAGATGTTCGTGTTCGAGAACCTGCTCGACCTCGAAGACCGCGCGATCCAGCTGCTGCTGAAGGAAGTGGAGTCCGAGACGCTGATCGTCTCGCTGAAGGGCGCGCAGCCGGCGCTGCGCCAGAAGTTCCTGTCGAACATGTCGCAGCGCGCCGCCGAACTGCTTGCGGAAGACCTCGATTCGCGCGGTCCGGTGCGCGTGTCGGAAGTGGAGCAGCAGCAGCGCAAGGTCCTGCAGATCGTCCGCAACCTCGCGGAAAACGGCCAGATCCAGCTGGGTGGCAAGGCGGAGGATGCGTATGTCTGACGCCCGCGCGCACAAGGGCCCGGACAAGGCTCCGCTCTCGGCGTACCAGCGCTGGGAGATGGCGTCCTTCGATCCGGTCAACGTCAAGGTCGACAACAGCGCGGCGGAACAGGCCGCGCTCGAAACGCATCTGCGCCGCGTCGAGGAAGACGCGCATGCACAGGGACTCGCCAAGGGTCACGTCGCGGGCCAGGCGCTCGGCTATCAGGCCGGCTACGAACAAGGCCAGGCGAAGGGTTTCGAAGACGGCCGCAAGGAAGCGCTGGCGCAGGCCGCGCGTCTCGCCGAAATCGCGGACAGCTTTAAGACCGCGTTGCAGGCGGCGGATGCGGCCATCGCGGAAGCGCTCGCCGAACTGGCGGTCGATATCGCGCAACAGGTCGTGCGCCAGCATCTCGCGCTCGATCCGACCGCGCTGGTCGCGGTGGCGCGCGAGGTGATCGCGGCGGAACCGGAACTGTCGGGCGCGCCGACGCTGATCGTCAATCCGGCCGACATGCCGGTCGTCGATGCCTATTTGAAGGATGAACTCGAAGGCGCCGGTTGGACCGTGCGTCCCGACCCGATCGTCGAGCGCGGCGGCTGCAAGGCGCATGCGGCGACGGGCGAAGTCGACTCGACCAATGTATCGCGCTGGGAGCGCGTCGTGGCTGCCCTCGGGAGACACAAGCCGTGGTAAATCAACCCGCATCGTCGGCCGTGCATCCGCACGCACATTCGCACGCCCACCCGCACGCGCACCGCATCACGCAGGACGGCCTGAGCGCGCTCGAACAGGAACTCGCGCGCGCGTCGTTCGGCCCGCTCGCCGCCGATGAAGCCGCCGACGAGCCCACGCCCGAGGAACTCGCCGCGCGCACCATCGCCGAACTCGCCGATATCGCCGGCAATCCGCACATCGACGCGTGGCGCGACAAGCTCGACGCCCTGCGCACGCGCAGCGCGCTCGCCAAGCCGCTGCGTCCGTGCGGCCGCCTGACGCGCGCCGCCGGCCTCGTGCTCGAAGCGGTCGGCCTGAAGATGGGCGTCGGCTCCGAATGCATGATCGAGCTGCCGCCCGGCAGCGCGATTCCGAGCGCCGAAGCCGAAGTCGTCGGCTTCTCGGGCGACAAGCTGTTCCTCATGCCGACCACCGAAGTGGCCGGCCTGCTGCCGGGCGCGCGCGTCTATCCGCTCGAAAGCGCGCCGATCAACGATCCGATGGCGGGCGCCAAGCGCCTGCCGGTCGGCTGGGAAATGCTCGGCCGGGTGGTCGATGCATCGGGCCGTCCGCTCGACGGTCTCGGTCCGCTCAACGCGCGCGTCGACGCGCCGCTGTCCGCACCGGTCATCAACCCGCTGAACCGCGAGCCGATCCACAAGGTGCTCGACGTCGGCGTGCGCGCGATCAATTCGCTGCTGACCGTCGGACGCGGACAGCGCATGGGCCTGTTCGCGGGTTCGGGCGTCGGCAAGTCCGTCCTGCTCGGCACGATGGCGCGCTACACGAGCGCGGAAGTGATCGTGATCGGGCTGATCGGCGAACGGGGACGCGAAGTGAAGGAATTCATCGAGCAGATCCTGGGCGAAGACGGCCTCGCGCGCTCGGTGGTGGTCGCCGCGCCCGCCGACGTCTCGCCGGTGCTGCGCATGCAGGCCGCCGCCTATACGACCTCGCTCGCCGAATATTTCCGCGATCAGGGCAAGCACGTGCTGATGCTGATGGATTCGCTGACGCGTTACGCGATGGCGCAGCGCGAGATTGCGCTGGCCATCGGCGAGCCGCCCGCGACCAAGGGTTATCCGCCGTCGGTGTTCGCGAAGCTGCCGGCGCTTGTCGAGCGGACCGGGAACGGCCCGGAGGGCGGCGGCTCGATCACCGCGTTCTACACCGTGCTCACAGAAGGCGACGACCAGCAGGACCCGATCGCCGATTCGGCCCGCGCGATTCTCGACGGCCACATCGTGCTGAATCGTTCGCTGGCGGAAGCGGGTCACTATCCCGCGATCGACATCGAACAGTCGATCAGCCGCGCCATGACCTCGCTCATCGACGACCGTCATCTCGAGCGCGTGCGCCTGTTCAAGCAGATGTTGTCGCGTTACCAGCGCAACAAGGACCTGATCAACGTGGGCGCGTACTCGAGCGGCCGCGACCAGCTGCTCGACCGGGCGATCGCGCTGTATCCGCGCATGGAGTCGTTCCTGCAGCAGGGTTTCAGGGAGCAGGCGCCATTCAAGCCGAGCATCGAAATGTTGAATCAACTTTTCGAATAGTTTTCGAATAGTATCCACTTTATTAGTCAGACAAAAACGAAAGACCATACGGGACCGTCACGCCATGTCCAAGAATCTGCCGATCAACACCCTCATCGAACTCGCGGGCGAAGAACTCGACGCCGCGACGAAGAAACTCGGCAAGCTCCAGCAGGAGCGAAACGACCTCGAAGCGCAGCTGAATTCGCTCATCACCTATCGGGACGAGTATCACGCTCGCTTCACCGCTTCGGCGCAGCAGGGCACCACGGCGCAGACGCTGCGCAATTTTCAGGCGTTCGTCGACACGCTCGATTCGGCGATCGCGCAACAGCGCACGGCGCTGTTGATGGCCGATCAGCGCATCGAAGCCGCCAAGCCCGACTGGCGCATGAAGAAGCAGAAACTCGGCAGCTACGAAGTCCTGGCCGCGCGCGGCGAGGCGATGCTTGCCAAAAAGGCGGCGCGCGTCGAACAGCGCGAAGCCGACGAACACGCGGCCAAGATCCTGCGCATGCGCGCCGAGCGCGCGTCGTCCTGACCGATCAAACATTCCCACCGATTTCCAGAGGCTACGCATGTCCTCCGTTTCTCTCCTTGGCGCGCTGTCGGGCGCCTCGTCTTCGAGCAAGACCACGGCGCAGCGCGTGGCGAGCGCGGGGGCGTCGTTCGGCCTGACGCTGCAGGGCATCACCGACCGCGCCAACGCCGACGCACAGGCCGCCCGCGCGCTGGCCGACTCGGCGCAGCAGTCGGGCGACACGTCGAGCGTGCACGATGCGCCCAAGCCGGACGACCGGTCCGACGCGGCATCGAAGAGCGCCGACGCCACCGATGCGCAGGGCGCGTCGCAAACCAATCAAGCCGATGCGGGCGCGAAGACGGGCGCAGCGGCTCGTCCGGGCAAGTCCACGACGGCCGATGCATCGAAGCCGGCCGCGCAATCCGCAGGCTCCGCGCAGGATGCGGCGGCGGCCTCGCAGGCCAAAGCCAAGGCGCTCGCGGATGCAGCCAATGCCGACGATGACACTGACCCGACGCTCACGGACCTGACCGATGCGGCCGCCGCTGCTGCGACGAGCGCCAGCGACGACACGAAATCCACCGACGGCACGCAAAAGGCCGGCGATGCGAAATCGGCGCAGGACGCCTTGCAGGCGGCGCTTGCTGCGCTGAACCAGCAGACGCCCGCCGCACTGCCGGTGAACGTCGCGACGGGCGCGGCCGGTGCGGCGCGCGAAGCCGGCAAGGAGGGGGACGAACAGACCGGTCTGTTCGCGAAGGGCGGCAAGGGCGCGGGTCTGATCGGACTGTCTTCGGCGGCAAATGCAAGCGCCGACGCCCACGCAGCTACCGCGCAGACCGATGTCGCGGCGCTCGCCGGCGGTCAGGCAGCGACGGCAATGCCCGCCGATGCCGCGACCGCCGCGTACAAGCAGGCAGCAGACGCCGCTGCCCACGCGGTGGCGATGCAATCGGCGACGGGCAGTTCGGCCGTGTCCGGCACGCAAGGCTCGATGGCGGCTTCCACCAGCGCAGCAATCGCGCCGCATGTTGGCGCTTCCGGCTGGGACGATGCGTTCAGCCAAAAGGTCGTGTTCGTGTCGAAGTCCGATCAGCAAAGCGCGGAACTGACGCTCAATCCGAAAGACCTGGGGCCGCTGCAAGTCACGCTGCAGGTTTCCGAGAATCACGCGCACGCGTTGTTCGTGTCGCAGCATGCGCAGGTGCGGGAAGCGGTCGAAGCCGCGATGCCGAAGTTGCGCGAGGCAATGGAAGCGAACGGCATCAGCCTCGGCAGCGCGTCCGTTTCCGATGGCTCGGCGTTCGCGCGGCAGTCGCAGCAGCAAAGCGGTGACGGGCGTTCGGGATCTGGGAGCGCGCGTGGTACGAGCGGGATTGGCGGTGTCGGCGGTATCGACGATGGAGGCACGGCCAGCGTGACTGTGCCGGTACGGCGCACGGTCGGACTGGTCGATACGTTTGCGTGACCAAGCCAGGTCGCGTCGGGGTTGCGGCGCGACGCTTACTTCCAGCCCTCTCGATTGCTGCTGAAGTCGATAAACATCCGGTGATCAGTGAAGAAGCCGATTCCTATAATCGTTCTCTTCGATGTCTCGTAACTGGGGAAGAAGGTGATATAGGGCAGATTCGAGTCCGCCTGATAGCTGTAGGTGAACGGCGAGCTCGCCAGCGTCAAGGTCTCTGTACTGCCTGCGGCCAACGATTGCGGGAATGTCGCCGTCGGCGGTACCGAGAACTGCATGTTCGGCGTGCCGGAATCGAAGAGGACTTCGGTCATGAAACGCTCACCGGAGTCGGAGTCGCTGATCGTGACGCCGGCAATATTGGCATCACATGCCGTAACGCCCTGGTCTGATCCGGTGGGACCTTCAGAAGCAGGACAGGTCAAGGGTGTCGATGCATAAGCTTGCTCGTCGGCGGAACTTAACCCCACCGTCAGCGCCGATTGCAGGGTGCATCCCGTCATCGTGGCGGTGATGAGGCAATTCGGATCAAGCGTTGCATTGCCGAGCGAGAAACCTGCATTGATGCCTGCGGAATAGTTCAGGTAACGCAGCGCACTCACGGTGTCGCAGCCGTTTGCATTGATGGACTGCAGCGAACAGATGTTCAAGCTACCGGATGAGGGGACACCTGTTGTCGAGCCAGAGTACTCGCCCGCGTGGACCCCGAACGTGCCATGCCAGGCCAGCGCAAGCGGCTGGCCGTTGCCGTCGAGCGTCTTGTAGCTGAACAGGATCGGCATCAGATTCGTGGTCAGCTCGCCGTGTCCGCCGAACTTCACTGTGGCGTAACCGATATTGCCGTAGTCGGTGTGGCCGCCTCCGCCGAAGCTCTTGGATACCTGCATCTTGGTCACAGTAATGCCGTGATAAGTCAGCATGTCCTGCCCGGGCGGAAACACGAATCCGTTGGTGCTGACGATGTCCGCAGGAAACACGTCCTGTGCGTTGATGACCATCCCGGCTGAACCGGTGTCCAGCACCAACGGTGAAGGCGTAGTCAAGGTTTGGGAACCGAGTGCGACCACCGGGATGATCAGCTTGCTTTGATCGGCTATCGATCCGCCCAACAATGATCCGTAGACCGTCACCGCGGTCGGCTTCGTGACAGTGCTTCCGCCTGTCACACCCTGCACTGTGCCGGGCGCGTTCTGAACGGCTGGTGCTGACGCAGGCGCGGGCCCGGATGCTGGCGTCGGCGGCGACGTTGGTGCAGACGCGGGTTCCGATGCAGGCGCCGGTGCAGAGGCAGGCGTCGGTCCTGACGCAGGCGCAGTCGGACCGCTCGAAGTCGACGGCCCGGTGCTGGCGGCCTGCGGCGAGTTGCTGCTTCCGCCGCACCCGGCCAAGGCCAGGACGAGCATGAGGATCAAGGCGAAAAATGGCGTGCGTCCCGGTGCGTTTCTTTTCATGGTGGCGTTTAATCAGCGTAGCAAGCTAATCAGAACCGGACGCCAGTCACGCCCAGACCGATTGCTTTCACGTTGCGGCCTATCAAAATCTGTCGCGCGTCTCAAATTAAAATGTTTCGAAAAATTTCAAGGCGGTAGCGGCGGGGAATTGTCGAACTTTCAATCTCTTTTTCATACAAGAAAGAACAGAAGCTCGTCGATTTGAAGAGGCGATTCGGCTGATCGACTAGTCCGTTTGCTTGATCCGGTATTGGCGAACGCCTTTCACGCCCGTGCAATGGACTTTTCCATATACTCATTGCTGTCGAAGGCGCTGCTCCAGTAACGCTCGCAGGCGCGATTGTATCGAATCCGCATCGCCTGATGCATTCGTTTCTGCGTGGCGAATATTGAGCAGATTTAGAAAACCCATCTGATCCAAGGCGGTCCGAGAAAATCATGACGTTCTGAAAAGTGAAAGGCGCGCTTAAAGTTGCGCCTGAATTGAATCAACCAAATACTCATTGACTCATGTTGAAATCAAGGCTCAAAGTATTTTCATTCATTGCATCCGCGTTATTTTCCGGATTAACGCACGCAGCCGCAACTGATTATGCAGGCGCTTACGTCAAGCTCAACGTCAATAACAGTTATCTTTGCGCGGGTGCGCTCGTCAGCAGTGACGTCGTGATTACCGCGGAGCATTGTCTGACCGAACCAAGCTCGGTGACATCGATCAGCGTGTCATACGGCAGCGCGTTCTCTTCTTCCCAGGAAGCCGCGTCCACTGTGGAAAACACAGGCTGGGTAAGAATCCCTGGCATCGATGTCGCGCTCATCAAACTGCAGCGTCCGGTCTCGTCGAGCGGGACGCAGACTCTGAAACTTCCCCAAAAGTGCCCGTCGCCCAAGATCTCGGATTTCGCGAACGATCCTGTGGTGGTGTATCGCCAGACGCCGCAGTCTCTGATCGTAGCCGGCGCCTTGCAGCTTTTCGGAGCCGCAATGTTGCCGCAGAGCGAATACGTCACAACACCGATCACCTTCAACAGCGTCGGCCCGAATTCTCTACTTGCGGGTACTTATTGGGCGGTGCGAACAGTCTGGTTCTATGGCGACTCCGGCGGACCGCTCGTCGATAGCAACGGCATCCTCGTGGGCACGGTCAGCAACGGCGGTCTGCCGCTGGAATACGCCGCCGCGACCTGTACGGTTTCAGACTACATCCAGGCTGGCATCACCGCGTTCGATGGAAACGCCTCGTCGGATCCGGCGACTTCAACGACCCGCGCCGCTTCGGGCACCACGACCCAGTCGCCCTTCGGATCCGCACCGCAATCCACATCCGGCACGACGCAAAGCTCGTCATCGGCGCTCGCCAGCATCATCGAGGCGCTTGCCAACACCTTCTCCAGCCTGTGGAGCGGTTCGTGACGTCTGGCCGACCTGACCAGGCCTGAAGCGCGGGGCGGCCACGCACCGCCCCGCACCCCCTCCTCCCTTCCCCCAAATAGCCAAAAGTTTTCCGTCAAATCCCCGTTAACCGGTCTAACCACGCCCGACCCAAGGGCTCCATCAATCAGATGGAATAGCCCCTAATCCCCCCTCTGTTCGACCCATCGCTTTACACCGCGATAGCCAACAATTCACCCTATCGAAAGAGGCACGCATTCATGGCTACCACGACCGCAAACCAGCAACCCATCGTTCCCGCCAAGGGCGGCAAGTTCAAGAAGATCCTGATCATCGCCATCGGCGCGATGGTTCTGCTCGGCGCGGGCGCAGGCGGCGCCTACTTCTTCCTCGGCAAGAACCATGGCCCGGCCAAGCCCGCTCCGGAGCCGCCGCCCGTGTTCTTCCCGCTCGATTCGCTCACCGTGAACCTCCAGTCCGACGACGGCACCATGCACTACCTGCGCGCGGGCCTCACGCTCAAGCTGCACGACGAGAAAGTGCAATTGCTGGTCACCGAGCACATGCCCGAAGTCCGCAGCCGCGTGCTGCTTCTGCTTTCGGGCAAGCGTCCCGACGACCTCGCCACCGTCGACGGCAAGAAACAGCTCGCCAACGAACTGCGCGCCGCCGTCGAAACGGCCGCGAGCACCGCTGAAAAGCCGGTGCGCGTCGAGGAAGTGCTGTTCACCGAGTTCGTCGTTCAGTAACGCCGCATCAGCGAGTAAAAGTTCATGGGCCACGAAGAGTTCATGTCGCAAGAGGAGGTCGATGCCCTCCTCAAGGGCGTCACCGGCGAAATCGACCAGGTCTCCGACGAGACCAAACCCGTCGGCGTCCGTCCCTACAACATCGCGACGCAGGAACGCATCGTCCGCGGCCGGATGCCCGGCCTCGAAATCATCAACGACCGCTTCGCGCGCCTGATGCGCGTGGGCATCTTCAACTTCATGCGGCGTTCGGCGGAAATCTCCGTCGGTCCGGTGAAGGTGCAGAAGTACAGCGAATTCACCCGCAACCTGCCGATCCCGACCAACCTCAACCTGGTCCACGTGAAGCCCTTGCGCGGCACGTCGCTGTTCGTGTTCGACCCGAACCTCGTGTTCTTCGTGGTCGACAACCTGTTCGGCGGCGACGGGCGCTTCCATACGCGCGTCGAGGGACGCGAGTTCACGCAGACCGAGCAGCGCATCATCAGCAAGCTGCTCAACCTGGTGTTCGAGCATTACGCGACCTCGTGGCGCAGCGTGAAGCCGCTCCAGTTCGAATACATGCGTTCGGAGATGCACACGCAGTTCGCCAACGTCGCGACGCCGAACGAGATTGTCATCGTGACGCAGTTCACGATCGAATTCGGCTCGACGGGCGGCACGCTGCACATCTGCATGCCGTACTCGATGATCGAGCCGATCCGCGACGTGCTGTCCTCGCCGATCCAGGGCGAAGCGCTCGAAGTGGACCGCCGCTGGGTGCGCGTGCTGTCGCAGCAGGTGCAGTCGGCGGAAGTGGAACTGACGGTGGACCTTGCTGAAATCCGCTCGTCGTTCGAGCAGTTGCTGAACATGCGCGCCGGCGACGTGCTGCCGATCGACATCCCCGAGCATGTGACGGCGAAGGTGGACGGCGTGCCGGTCATGGAATGCGGCTACGGAATTTTCAATGGGCAATACGCGCTGCGCGTGCAAAAAATGGTCAGCGCGAGCGATACGATGAAGGAAGGTGGATATGAGTGATCTGATGCAGGAAGGCACGTTGCCCGGCGCGGACGCCAAGGCCGACGACGCCATCATGGACGACTGGGCCAGCGCCCTCGCCGAACAGAACGGCAACGAAACGCCGGCGGTGGCTACGGCCGGCGTGTTCCAGCCCTTGTCGAAGGCCGCCGCGCCGTCCACGCGCAACGACATCGACATGATTCTCGACATCCCCGTGCAGATGACGGTGGAGCTCGGGCGCACGAAGATTGCCATCCGCAACCTGCTGCAACTCGCACAAGGTTCGGTCGTGGAACTCGACGGCCTCGCCGGCGAGCCGATGGACGTGCTGGTCAACGGCTGCCTGATCGCTCAAGGCGAAGTGGTCGTCGTCAACGACAAGTTCGGCATCCGCCTGACCGACATCATCACGCCGTCTGAACGCATCCGGAAGCTGAATCGATGAAACGCGTGGTCGCCGCGCTGCTTTTCGCCGCGCCTCTTCTCGTGCATGCCGCCGACATGAACGCGGTGAATCACGCCGCGCAGATCGCCTCGGGCGTCGGCGCGGGCACCGCGGTGCCGTCGCTCGGCTTCGGCGCCGTGTTGCAGACGCTCGTCGGACTCGCGGTCGTGATCGGCTTCGTGTTCGGCTGCGCGTGGCTCGCGCGCAAGTTCGGCTATCAGGGCGGCAAGCGCAGCGGGCTCGTGAAAGTGGTGGGCGGCGCGTCGCTCGGCAACAAGGAACGGGTTGCGGTGATCGAAGTGGGCGATACGTGGCTCGTGCTCGGCGCCGGTCCCGGCAACGTGCGCCTGCTGCACACGATGCCCGCCGGATCAGCGGACGCGGACGGCATCGGCGTCCCTGTTCCGGGCGCGGCACAAACCGTGTCCGGCGGCTTCGGCCAGCGGTTCCGCGACGCCCTCGCCGGCGAAGCGAACAAGCGCCTGCAGAAGTTCGTCAAGTAACGCGCAGGTCATCGGCATCGGGCGTGCTCCGCGAGGACCACGCCCGATGCGCGTTTACAGTCTCGCAGCCTCGTTTGCAATAGAACGAGTTAGCGCGGGTTTTCCCCTCTGTTCGCGTCATCGTCGCGCCCCCGGATAGTCAACAATTCAGCCTATCGAAAAAGGCAGGATTTCATGGCTATCACCTTCATCGTTTTCCACGGTCAGCGCTTCGTCGATGTCCTTGCGGGCATCGCGGGCAAGCGTCTCAAGCAGTTCGTCGGCGGGAGCAAGTAATGCGGGTCAGTCGCAACATCGTGCGCGGCGTGAAGCTCGCGCTTCCGGTCGTGATCGGTCTGATGCCGTATCTCGCCTTCGCACAAAGCACGGCGGGTCTCCCCGCGTTCAACACCAGCCCCGGCCCGAACGGCGGCACGACCTATTCGCTCAGCGTGCAGACAATGCTGCTGCTGACGATGCTCTCGTTCCTCCCCGCGATGGTCCTGATGATGACGAGCTTCACGCGCATCATCATCGTGCTGTCGCTGCTGCGCCAGGCGCTCGGCACGACGAGCACGCCGCCGAACCAGGTGCTCGTCGGCCTCGCGCTGTTCCTCTCGTTCTTCGTGATGTCGCCGGTGCTCGACAAGGCCTACAACGACGCCTACAAGCCCTTCTCCGAAGGCCAGATCACGATGGATCAGGCCATGACGCGCGGCGTCGCGCCGTTCAAGCAGTTCATGCTGAAGCAGACCCGCGAGGCGGATCTCGCGCTGTTCGCCCGCATCTCGCACGCCGCGCCGATGAACGGCCCCGAGGACGTGCCGCTGTCGCTGCTGGTGCCTTCGTTCGTCACGAGCGAGCTGAAGACCGGCTTCCAGATCGGTTTCACGATCTTCATCCCGTTCCTGATCATCGACATGGTGGTGGCGAGCGTGCTGATGTCGATGGGCATGATGATGGTGTCGCCCACCACGATCGCGCTGCCGTTCAAGCTGATGTTGTTCGTGCTCGTCGACGGCTGGCAGTTGCTGATCGGCTCGCTCGCGCAGAGCTTCGTTTCCTGAGGATCGACAGATGACGCCCGAATCCGTCATGACGATGGCCCATCAGGCGATGTATGTCGCCTTGTTGCTGGCCGCGCCGCTGCTGCTGGTCGCGCTGGTCGTGGGTCTGGTGGTGAGCCTGTTCCAGGCCGCCACGCAGATCAACGAATCGACGCTCTCCTTCATTCCGAAGCTGATCGCGGTGGCGGTCACGCTGGTGATCGCCGGGCCCTGGATGCTCTCGACGCTGCTCGACTACATGCGTCACGTCTTCACCATCACGCCCGCGATCACGGGCTGAGCGCCTCGATGTTCTCCGTCACCTATGCGCAACTGAACGGCTGGCTCACGGCATTCCTGTGGCCGTTCGTGCGCATTCTCGCGCTGATTGGCACGGCGCCGGTGCTGAGCCACATGGCGATCCCGATGCGCGTGAAGATCGCGCTGGCCGCGTTCGTCGCGCTGATCATCGCGCCGACGCTCGGCGCCATGCCGCAGGTGACAGTGTTCTCGTCGGCGGGCATCTGGATCATCGTCAACCAGTTCCTGATTGGCGCGGCCATCGGCATGACGATGCAGGTTGCGTTCGCCGCTGTGGATGCGGCGGGCGAGTTCATCGGCCAGCAGATGGGCCTCGGCTTCGCGATGCTCTACGATCCGCGCGCCGGCGGCAATGCCGTGGTGGTGTCGCGCTATCTCAACACGCTGGCGATGCTCGCCTTCCTCGTCTTCGACGGCCATCTGCAGCTGGTCAGCGCGCTGGTCTCGACGTTCCAGAGCGTGCCGGTGGATGTGAACGTCGTGGCCTCGGCCGCGCATGCGCAAGGCTGGCGCGTGCTGGTGGGTTATGGCGCCAGCGTCTTCTCGACGGGCTTGCTGCTCGCGCTGCCGATCGTCGCCGCGCTGCTCACCGCCAATCTCGCGCTCGGCATTCTGAACCGGGCCGCGCCGCAAATCGGCATCTTCCAGGTCGGCTTTCCGGTGACCATGCTGGTCGGCTTGTTGCTGCTGCAACTCATGGTGCCGAACCTGATGCCCTTCTTTCAGCGCATCTTCGACGTGGGGCTCGGGCAAATCGGGCGAATCGCCGGCGCGATGCACTGACGCGCGCATCGACATGTTCCGGCTCATGCCGTCAGGCAACGATATCTCGGAATTCCCGTAACGCCTTCGACGTTGGATCGCTGTAGTCTGCCGCCTGACGAAATTTCTATCGTCCAATTCTTATAAGGAAGCAGTCATGCACCAACGTCATTCAGTCACGATGCAGAAGATCGATCGAAGCCAGCTTCACTATTCGCTGGTGTCGGGAGGCGCGGCGAAGACCATCAACGCCGTCACGCAAAGCAACATCGACGGGAACAACGTCATCGTGCTGCAGGGCGAAGTCTCTCGAGGCAATTCGAAATCCCGCGTCTGATCGCTCCCTGGTCCGGCAGGCGGGGTTAAGAGCGCACCCGCCTGTCGCGCGCCAATAAAAAAAAGAGCATCGCGCTTCCGCGATGCTCCTCAAGATCAAGGTCCGGCAAAAACCGCCCCAATCAACTCCCGATGTAATCGAACAACGACATCTTCTGGATCTGCGAGAACGCCATCTGGGCTGCTTGCAGCGAGGTCTGCGTCAGCTCGTACTGGCTGATCGCCGACACCAGGTCGATGCTCGTGAGATTGGCGATGTCGCTTGCCGTCTGCGTCTGGCTGGTCTGCATCGACGTCTGCGTCGATTGCACTTCCTGTTCACGCCCGCCCACGACCGTCTGCGCCGCCAGCACATTATTGAACGTGTTGTTGACCTTGGTTCCGGCCGTGCTCAATGCGTTCGTCAGCGCAGCTTGCGCGCCCGGCGTGCCGGTCGGCTGCTTGAGCGCCGCCACGATGTTGTCGAGCGTCGCGAAGATATCGTTGTTATCGGTGGCCGCCGGCTGCACGCTGAACGTGTCGCCGTCGCCCGGCGTGCCGTCGATGGTCACGCTCTGGCCGCCCAGCTTGATGTCCGTCTTGCCGGTATAAGCCACGTTGGTCGGCAGCGTGTTGTCGGGCGGCGTGGATTCGACCGAATAGGTCGTCGTGCCGTCCGTTTGCGACACCGCGAAGGTGATCTTGTATTGGCTCGCATTGCCGGCGTTGCTGGCGTCGGTCACGCTCACCGCGCTGACCGTGCCGGTACCGGTGTTCTGGCTGCCGGCGCTCGAGACGGGATCGCTTTCCGTCGGCGAGACGCTCTGGAAAATCGACACGCCCGTGTCGCCCACCGAAATCGAACGGCCTTCGCTGATCTGCACCGAGCGCTGGCCGAAGTCGCCCGAATAGGTCGTGCCGACGCCCGACGAATTGTTGGTGAACGGCGCCGTGCTGCCCTTCAGGCCGGAGAAGATGTAGTTGCCGTTGCTGTCCGTGGTGTTCGCGAGACCGAAGAGCTGGTCGCGCAAGCCCTGGATCGCGGTCGCGACCGAGGTGCGGTCCGCATCGGTGAGCGAACCGTCGCCGGCCTGCACGATCTTGGTCTGGATGCTTTGCAGGACCGTGCTCACGGTGCCGAGCGTGGAGTCTTCCTGTTGCAGCGAGGACAGCGCGGTCGTCTGGTTCGTGCTGTATTGCGCGAGCGCGCCGCTCTTCAGGGTCAGCTGCACGGCCTGGGCGGCGCCGAGCGGATCGTCGGACGCCGTGAGGATGCGCTTGCCCGACGAGATCTGCTGATACATCGACGCGAGCGTGCTTTGCTGGTCGCTCATCGAAGCGACGTTCATGTTGAAGTACTGGGAACTGGAAATACGCATTGCGTTTGCCTCAGTTGAACATGCCGAGCAGCGACTGGAACAGCGTCGCGGCGGTCTGGATCACCTTGCTGTTCGCTTGATAGAGCTGCTGATACTGAATCAGGTTGGCCGCTTCCTCGTTCAGGTTCACGCCCTGCACCGATTGCTGCGCCGTCGTGGCTTGCGAGAGCAGCGCGGTCTGCGCCGTGCTCGTCGCCTTGAGCTGGTTGGTCTGGTTGCCGATCGTGTTCACGTAGTTCGCGTACGAGCTCGTGAGCGTGTCGGTGCCGCCGTTGAACGACTTGGTCGAGACCAGGTTGGACATCGCGAGCGCGTTGCTGCCGTCGCTCGTGCCGCCCTTGTTCTGCGCGATCGTGAACGCGTCGTTGTCCTTCGGCGTGCCGCTGATGGTGGCGGAGATGCCGTTCGCCGTGACCGTCATGCCGTTCGACGCGTTGTACGGAATGGTCGTGCCCGCCGTGTAGCTGGTGCCGCCGACCGTCACATCGACGCTCGACGTGAAGCCGCCCGCCGACGCGCTGTACGTGAGCTTGATGTCCGACGGCATCGAGTAGCCGGTCGTGACCGTCGCCGACGAGATCGTCGCCGTGCCGGTGTTCGAGCTGCCCGCCGAGGTCACCGCCGGCGAAGCCGCGGCCACTGCGGCGCCGTTGGTCGTCGTGAGCTTGAACGCGTCGAGTGCGGCGCGCGTCGGCTGGATCGTGAACGAGTCGCCCTGCTTCACATCGGCGGCGGCCGGCACGGTGATCTTCAGGCCGTTGATGGTCTTGTCGGTGCCGGGATCGATCGTGCCGAGCGAATTGCCGGTCGCCGGATCGGTCACGTTGAAGGTGGTGCCGTTGTAGGTGACGGCGAAGTCGTTGGTCGGCGGCTGCGTGCCGTCGACGATCGACGCGCTCACGGTGCCCGTGCCCTGGTTGCGCGCGTTGGTCACGATGTTCGGGCTGCCGGCCGCGAACAGGTCCGTGCCCTGGACACCGTTGAGGTCGAGGCCGAGCTTGTTCTGGCTGTTCAGCTGGCTGCTGAAGCTCGTGGCGATGGCGCCGAGCTGCGCTTCGGCCGGGTCGAGGGTCTGCGAGCGGAACGAAATGAGGCCGCCGACCACGCCGCCCGTTAGGGCCGAATCGTCGATGTACTGGGTGTTCGCGGGCGTCTGCGGCGAACCGTCGCGGCTCTGGAAGGCGACGGTCAGCTCGCTCGGATCCGACGGCGAATTCACCGTTTGCAAGCCGTATTGCGTATTGCCGACGACGAGCGGCTGCCCGTTGCCGATGAACACGTTGTAGCTGTTGCCTTGCGACACGACCTGCACGCCGATCATCGAACTGAGGTTCGTGACGAGCTGATCGCGCTGGTCGAGCAACTGGTTCGGCTGCTGGCCGCCCGCCGTGGCGACGTCGATCTGCTTGTTGAGATCCGCGATCTGCTGCGAGTAGCTGTTGATCTGCGAGACCGCGCTCGTCAGCTGCGTGTTGACGCTCTGGCGCAGCTGGTCGTATTGCTCGCCCGCCGAATTGATCTGGTCGGCGAGCGTCTGCGCGCTGCTCATCAGCGACTGACGCACGGCGGTGCTGCTCGCCGAGTTCGCGACGGACTGCAGGCCGGAGAAGTAATTGGTGATGCCCGTTGCGATGCCCTTGGTCGGATCGCCCACGAGATTGTTGAGCTGCGAGATCAGCGAGTAGTACGTGCTCGCCGCGCTGCTCGACGCCTGCGTGTTGTTGACCTGGGTCGTCAGGTACTGGCTGTATTGACGCGTGACGGTCGTCGCCTGCACGCCATTGCCGAGATAGCCGGAACCGGTGTATTGGCCGGCCGCTTCCTGATACTGGACCTTTTCGAGCGTATAGCCGGGCGTCGCGGCATTGCTGATGTTCTGACCCGTCGTCGTCAGGCCCCACTGGGCCGCATTCAGACCCGAAAGACCAATGCTGAAAATATTATTGGACATGCGTGAATCCTGTTGAGGCGGCGTGGAATCGAGCGCTGCCGCATGATTGCCTTGTATATCGGCCGGACGCCGAGGAAATTGAGCTTCACGCGTGGCTCGCATCGGGTTATCGGAGTGATCTTGAATTCGATGCAAACGCTGGACGCTTGTCGCGATGGGAAATTATCGACGGCCGATGTCAATCGCTATTGAGCGAAGAGCGCGGGGTTTACAGGTCAATTCTGCTGATTCGACGTGCGGTCGTTCAGATGGCCCATGAAAGACGATGCCCCTGGGCAAGACGGCAGTTGCCTGCCGCCCCGCACAGGGGCATGGAGCTGAATTACTCAGCCAGTTACGCCGCGAACGCGTTACTTCGCCAGCGAGCGCCGCTTCATCTCGAGCTGCGTGATCAGCCGTTGCAGCGTGTTTTCCGCCGATCCCGGCATCGACGTGAACTTGAAGCCGATCGTATAGCGGCGATCACCCTTGGGCGTCGTCGATTCGCGATGCGACACCAGCATCATGTCCAGCGTGACCTTGCCGTTCGCGCTGAAATGCAGTTCGGCATCTTCCAGCACGATGCCCATCTCCAGTCCCGCGACACGCTCATCCGTCGTGCGCAGCGCGACGCCGCCCAGCGAAAGGTCGTGCACCTCGAAGCGGAAACGCTCCCCGTCCGGAAGCACGCCCGTGCAGATGTAAGGATCGAGCACCGGCGCTTCGACGCGGAAGTACTCGCGCCGCTGCATGTAGTAGAGCACCGTGGGGAACTCGACTTCGAACGCGGGCCGGCCGTCGAAGACGGTTTCGCGCGGCCGGGCCGTGGTGAACTCGACGCGCACGCCTTCGGGCGCCGCATGAAAAACGAGCTTTTGTGCCGCCAGCACGCCGCGATTCTGTTCCGCGACGCCGCCCCAGTCGAAGGTGAAGCGATGCGCCGTCACATCGACGTCAAGCAGGCGGGTGACGATCTGGCCGTCGCCGTATTGCGCGGTGAGGAAGTCACCACGATTGGCGAGATTGCGCAGCGCAACGCCGATTTCCAGCGGATTGCGCCGTCCGAAATCAACGATCGGTGCAACATCATCGTCGGCAACGTCATGTTTTTGATTGGTGTTCATGGTGCTGGCCGTATTCTCTGTGCTCGCGCATTGCCCTTATCCCCGAACGCCGCGCGTCGCTCCAGGCCCCTATTGGTCCGGAACTTCGATTATTCAGGTTAGCGGCTTGCAGTTTTAAAAGTTTAGGGTTTGCCGGCGCAAAAAGTATGTGGTGCGCCGTCCCTTCGAACGTAAAACGTTTGCCGTCGCCCCAAGGCCGAACAATTGCATCTCGCCAGGATGTATACGGCAAACGCCGCCTTCCCAGCAAGAAGGCGGCCGCAACCATCGGGTGATTGAGCGCGAAGCCGCGCCCTGTTGCGTCAGACGATCTGTCGCATGATCGAGATGAGTTTCTTCGCGTATTGCGGATCGGTCGCGTAACCCGCCTTCTGCATGCCGTGCGCGAAGCCGGCCACGTCGCGGGACGCCTGGATCACCGGCGCGTAACGCGGGTTGGTGCTGATGACGCTGGCGTAGTCGGTCAGCGCGTGCTCGTATGAATCGTAGGCGCGGAACTTCTCCACGACCTTCTGCGGCCGGCCGTTCACGTATTCGGTCGTGACGGCATTGACCGTCTTGCCAGTCCAGTCCTTCGTCGCCTTGATGCCGAAGATGTTGTGGCTCGTCGAGCCGTCGGCGGCCTTGATCTCGCGCTTGCCCCAGCCGGATTCCAGCGCCGCCTGACCGATGATGAAGCGCGCCGGAATGCCCGTCGCCGCGCTCGCGGCCTGCGCCGGCGCAGCCAGACGGTCGACGAACGCATTGACCTTGTCCGAACCGTTGCCGCGCGCGGGCGGTTCGAGCGAATCCGCCGCCGAGTAGCCGCGGCCGGCGAGCGTGCTGTTCTTGTTGGCTTGCGCCGCCGCATACGCCTTCGCCATGGCGTTCATGGCCGCGAGATTGCCCGCGTTGGCATCGAGATCGCCGCCGCCCGACATGCCGCCGAGCGCCTGCATCGCGTTCATGGAGCCTGCCGCGCCGGCGCCGCCCGCGGCGTTCGCGCCGGTCTGCGTGCCGGAATTGCGCATGAGCTGCTTGAGCATCATGTCCGCGACGCCAATGCCCTTCGACGACATCTGCTGCGAAAGCTGCTGGTCGAGCATCGACGTGAACGACTTCGTATCGTTCGATTCGAACGGGCTGTCGGAAGGCGTCGCATCGCGCATGCTTTTCAGCATCATCTGCGTGAAGACGGCGTCGAACTGCTTCGCTGCTTCCTTGAGTCCCTGCTGCGGATTCGCGCCGGCCTGCGCGCGCAATGCGTCGAAACCTTGCGTGTCGAGCGCGAAACGGTTCGAGAGATTCGAGAGTCCGCCGCTCGTATCGGTCGATGCCAGCGCGCTGCTGGCGATTCCGTTCGGGTTCGCGTTCATGGGTTCTTATTCGTTATTAGATGATTTCGAGGTCGGCGCGCAGGGCGCCGGCGGCCTTCATCGATTGAAGGATCGAGATGAGGTCGGCCGGCGTCGCGCCGAGCGCGTTGAGCGCCTTGACGACTTCGGCGAGATTCGCGCCTGCGTTCAGCATCTTGAGCGCGCCGCTGTCCTGCTTGAGCTGGATCGACGACTCCTTCGCCGCCACCGTCTGCCCGTTCGAGAAGGCATTCGGCTGGCTCACTGCCGTCTTCGTGTTGATGACGACCGACAGATTGCCGTGCGCCACGGCGCAGTTCTGCAGCGTGACCATCTGGTTCATGACGATGGAGCCGGTGCGCGCGTTCAGGATCACCTTCGCGGCGGCCTGCGCCGGATGCACGTCGATGTTCTGCAACTGCGCCATGAAGGACACTTGCTGGCTCGGGTCCTGCGGCGCGCGCAACTGGATGGTGCGGCCGTCGAGCGCGAGCGCCGTGCCCGCGCCGAACAGGTTGTTGACCGCAGCGACGATGCGCTGCGTCGTGTCGAAGTCCATTTCACGCAGTTCCATCTGCATGACGCCGCCCTGCTGCTGCAATGCCGAAGGCACCGCCCGCTCGACGATCGCGCCCGCCGAGATGCGGCCCACCGCCAGCTGGTTCACCTGGACCTTGCTGCCGTTCGCGCTCGCGCCCGCGCCGCCGACGACGAGGTTGCCCTGCGCCATCGCATACACCTGGCCATCGGCGCCCTTCAGCGGCGACATCAGCAAGGTGCCGCCGCGCAGGCTCTTGGCATTGCCGAGCGAGGACACCGTGACGTCGATCGCTTCGCCGGGGCGCGCGAACGGCGGCAGCGTCGCGGTCACCATCACGGCGGCGACGTTCTTCAACTGCATGTTCTGCGTGGTGGCCGAGTTCACCGTGATGCCCAGGTTGCCGAGCATGTTGGTGAGCGACTGCGTCGTGAACGGCGTCTGCATGGTCTGGTCGCCGGTGCCGTCGAGGCCGACGACGAGACCATAGCCGATCAGCGGGTTGTCGCGCACGCCCTGGAACGAGACGAGGTCCTTGAGACGTTCGGCATGCGCGTGCGGCACGGCGCCGAGCGCGACGACGGCCGCAGCGAGCGAGAACGAGATGAAGCGAAGAAGCGGATTCATGATCAGAACGGCGCGACGTTGAGGAAGAAGCGTTGGAGCCAGCCCATGTTCTCCGCTTCGTCGATGTAACCCTTCGCCGAGTATTCGATCTTCGCGTCGGCGACTTGCGTGGAGTAGACGGTGTTGCTGCCCGAGATGGTCGTCGGGTTGACGACGCCCGAGAAGCGCACGAATTCGTTGCCCTGGTTGATGAGCATCTGCTTCTCGCCGCTCACCATCAGGTTGCCGTTGGGCAGGACCTCCGTGACGGTCACGGTCAGCGTGCCGCTGAACGTGTTGGCCGCGCTGGCGCCGCCCGTTGCGGTGAACTTGTTGGCGCCGGTGGCCGAGAGCGTCGTGTTGTTGAACAGGCCGCCGAAGATGCCCGGCGTGGTCGGCACGGCGAACGACGCGTTGCTGCCGCGGTTGGTGTTCGCCGCCGAGGACTTTGTCGCGTTGACGTTTTCCGAGATCACGATGGTCAGGATGTCGCCCATGTTGCGCGGCCGCTGGTCTTCGAACAGCGGGCGGCCTGCATAGCCGGCGTTGTAGATCGCGCCGGGCGAACGCGTGCCGGTGGGCGGCTGCGGCGGACGCGCGGTCATCGGCTGCTGGATGATCGGCTCTTTCGGCACGAGGCCGCATGCGCCGAGCGCCGCGCCGAAGGCGGCAACCGTGGCGAGGCGCGAGGCATGGAGCGAAGCGCGCGCGATGAGGTGAAGTGACGACATCGTGATAACTCGTATGAAGCGAAAGATGCGTCAGTGTGACGTCATCTTTCCGATTCTCATCCGTCGAATAAAGGGGTTAAACCTGCATTTGCGAGAGCGTCTGCAACATCTGGTCGGACGTGGTCACGGCCTTGCTGTTGATTTCGTACGCGCGCTGGGTCTGGATCATGTTGACCAGTTCCTGCACCACGTTGACGTTCGACGCTTCCACATAGCCTTGCTGCAACGAGCCCGCGCCGTTCAGGCCCGGTTGCGACACGTTCGGCGCGCCCGAGCTGCCCGTCTCCGAGAACAGGTTCTCGCCGCGCGCTTCGAGGCCGGCCGGATTGATGAAGGTCGCGAGCTGGATCGCGCCGACCGTCGTGCTGGCCGACGTGCCCGACTGCGTGATCGACACCGTGCCGTCCGAACCGATCGTGATCGACGTCGCGTTCTGCGGAATCGTGATCGCCGGATTCACCTGATAGCCGCTCGACGTGACCAGCTGGCCCTGCGCATTCGTCTGGAACGAGCCGTCGCGCGTGTAGGCGGTCGTGCCGTCGGGCATCGTCACCTGGAAGAAGCCCTGGCCGTTGATCGCGACGTCCTTCGAGTTGCCGGTCTGCTGCAGGTTGCCCTGCGTGTACAGCCGTTCCGTCGCGATCTGCTGCACGCCGGTGCCGAGCTGCACGCCCGAGGCGAGTTCGGTCTGTTGCGTCGAATTCGCGCCTGGCTGGCGGGTGGTCTGGTACAGCAGGTCCTCGAACACCGCGCGCGAACCCTTGAAGCCGTTCGTGCTCACGTTGGCGAGGTTGTTCGAGATGGTGTCCATCTGCGCCTGCTGCGCATTCATGCCGGTCGCGGCGATGTAGAGAGAGCGATTCATGTTCTTTCGTGTCCTGTGGTGCTGGCGTGCGCCGCTTAGCTGAAGTTGAGCAGCTTGTTGGCCGACTGTTCGTTCTGGTCGGCCGATTCCATCAGCTTCGTCTGCATCTGGAATTGCCGGGCGTTGGTGATCATCGAGACCATCGCGGAAACCGGGTTCACGTTGCTGCCCTCGAGCGCGCCGCCGGCCACGACGACATTCGGGTCCGCGTCGGCGGGATCGCCGGTCGCGGTGCGGAATAGCCCGTCGTCGCCGCGCGTGAGCGTCGCCGGATCGGGATTGACGAGCTTCAGCTGATCCACCACCGCGATCGCCGTCGGCGGGTCGCCCGGAATCAGCGCCGAGATCGTGCCGTCATGACCGATTGTCACTTCGGCGCCCGGCGGGATCGACAGCGGACCGCTGTTGCCGATCACCGGCAGGTTGCTCGCGTTGACGAGCTGGCCGTTCTGATCCACGTGCAGGTTGCCCGCGCGCGTGTAGGCCTCGCTGCCGTCCGCCGCCTGCACGGACAGCCAGCCCTGGCCCTGGATCGCGACATCCAGCGGATTGCCGGTCTGCTGGACCGGCCCCGCCGAGTAGTCCGCGGTGGGCGTCGACGAGAGCACGAAGGTGCGCGTCGAGCCGTCGGCGGACTGGTTCTCGAACGACATCGGCACCTGGCGGAACGCAGCGAGTTGCGCCTTGAAACCCGTGGTCGACGTGTTCGCGAGGTTGTTCGCCACGACGGCCTGTTGTTCGAGCGCCTGGCTGGCGCCGGTCATCGCGGTGTAGATCAGACGGTCCATGAATCGCTTCCTTCGAGCCTATGCGTGCGCTGCTTACAGGTTGATCAGCGTCTGGTCGACGGTCTGCTGCGTCTTGATCGTCTGCGCGTTCGCCTGATAGTTGCGCTGCGCGGTGATCAGGTTCACGAGCTCGCTCGTCAGGTCCACGTTGGAGTTCTCCACCGCGCCGCCCTGCAGCGTGCCGTGGTTGGTCGAGCCGGGCACGGCGATTTGCGCCGCGCCCGACGCGGCCGTCTGCGCGTACACGTTGCCGCCCAGGTTTTGCAGGCCGTTCTGGTTGTTGAAGTTGGCGATGGCGATCTGGCCGAGGGCCTTGGTTTCACCGTTCGAATAGTTGCCCGTCAGCATGCCGTCGGTGCCGACCGTAAAGCCCGTCAGTTCGCCCGTGCTGTTGCCGTCCTGGTGCAGATTCGTGATGCCGCTCTTGGCGCCGTACTGGGTCGTGCCGGTCAGGTCGAGCGTCAGGGTCTGCGTGCTGTTGCCGGTCGGATCCGCGCCGTTGGGGATCGTGAAGGTGAACTGCCCCTTGTTGGCCGAGGTTACGCCGCCTGCGGTGTTCGCAGCCGTGCCGGTCAACGTGCCGGTGGAATCGAACGACACTGCGCCGAGATCCGTTGTCTGCGAGACAGGGTCGCCGTAGCCCGCATAGGCTTCCCACGTGCCGGTCTGGGTCTTCGTGAAGTACACGGACACTTTCTGCGTGCCGCCCAGCGTGTCGTACACATCCACCGAAGTCGATTCGTTGTAGGTGTTGCCGTTGGTCGGATCGAAGTTGAGCGTCTGGTTCGTGTCCTGCGAGTTCAGGTTGAACGCGGCCGTGATGCTCTTCGTCGCGGTCGGCTGGATGTTCGCCGTCGGCACCGACAGGGGAACCGTGCTCGCGCTGTTGACCACGCCGGACGAATCCGCCGCATAGCCCATCAGTTGCAGGCCCGCCGAGTTGACGATCTTGCCGCTGTCATCGAGGTGGAACACGCCGTTGCGCGAGTACACCACCGAGCCGTTGTTCGACAGCTGATAGAAACCGTTGCCGTTGATGGCGACATCGAGTGCCTGGTTGGTCGTCGTGATCGTGCCTTGCGAGAACTGCTGCTGCACTTCCGCCAGACGCGTGCCGATACCGATCTGGTTGCTGACGGCCGTGGCCATCGAGTTGGCGTACATGTCGGCGAACTGCGCCGAGCCCTGCTTGAAGCCGACCGTGTTCGAGTTGGCGATGTTGTTGCCGATGACGTCGAGGTCGCTCGATGCGGCGCCCAGACCGCTCAGTGCCTGTTGATAGCTCATGTGTTTCTCCGTGACGAGTTCGCGCTCGTCCTAAAAATTGAATTTAAAGAATCGAGGCGACGCTCGAGAGCGCCACGGTGGAACCGTTCGAAAGCTTGAGGCCCGGCGCGCCGCCGGACATCTGCACGACGCTCTGGACCTGCGCGGCCGACAGCGTCGTGGCCGTGGCCTGCTGGCCGTTGATCGTGCCTTGCGCGGTGATCGTGTAGGAGCCGTCGGCGAGCGTGGCGCCCTTCGAATCGACCGGCGTCCAGCCCGTCACCGGCACGACGCCCGCGCCCTGCGCGCCGAGGTCGAGCGTGTTGACGATCTGGCCCGAGGCGTTCTTCACGACGATCTGCAGGTCGCTCACATCGTTCGCCAGCTGCACGCCGAAGCTCGACGACTTGCCGCTCGCCACCGTCACGTCGCTGCCGGAGGACAGCACGTTGGAACCGATCAGCAGCGCGGCCTGCGTCTGCTGGCCAGCCGACAGCTGCGCGGCAAGCGACGACAGCGACGTATTCAACTGGCCGATGCCCGTCACCGTATTGATCTGTGCGAGCTGCGAGGTCATCTGCGAGCTGTCGGCGGGATTGGTGGGGTCCTGGTTCTTCAACTGCGTCACGAGCAGCGTGAGGAAGGTGTTCTGCAGGTCCGACGCCGATTGCGCGCCGGTCGCCGAGGTCGACGAAGACGTCGACGAACTCGACGACGCGCCGTTCATGGTGTCGAGCAGCGTCTGCGACACCGTGGTGCCGTTGCTGCCGATGGTTGTGCTGGTCGTCACGTTGCGTTCCTTGGATGTCTGTATCAGGTTCCGATGGTCAGGGTCTTGAGCATCAATTGTTTGGCGGTGTTGAGCGTTTCGACGTTCGCCTGGTAGGAACGCGACGCGGAAATCATGTTGACCATTTCCTGCACGGGGTCGACGTTGGGCAGCGTCACATAGCCGTCCGCGTTGGCCGCGGGGTTGCTGGGGTCGTAGCTGGTCTTCATCGGGCTCGGATCGTCGATCACGCCGGTCACCTGCACGCCGCCGACCTGCTGGCCCGACGCGGTGCGCGCGCCGCCGAGCGGATCGACCGCGAACACGACCTGCTTCGCCTTGTACGGCTGGCCGTCCGGGCCGGTCGTGCTGTCCGCGTTGGCGAGGTTCGACGCGGTGACGTTCAGGCGCTGCGCCTGGGCGGACATCGCCGAGCCGGCGACGTTGAAGATGTTCATCAAAGAGGGCATGGTCTTTCTCCTGTCGTGCTCAGCTGTTCGACGTGATCGCCGACAGCATCGACTTGATCTGCGACGACAGCACCGTCATGCCGGCTTCGAAGTGCAGCGCATTGTCGGCGAACTGCACGCGCTCGGCGTCGAGGTCCACGGTGTTGCCGTCCAGCGAAGGCTGGCTCGGCACGCGGTAGGCGAGCTTGCCGTAGTCGTCCGTCGAGCCGCCGGATGTGGCGAGCGTCGACGTGCCGCTCATGTGGCCTTGCGAAGTCACGGCCAGCGACGCGCTCGAGCTGAGGCTGACGGGCTGCGCCATCTTCAGCGTCGAGCTGTTCGACGCCGTGCCGTTCTGCTTCAGCGCGCCCGCGAGCGCGCTCGAGAATTCGACGTCGCGCGCCTTGTAGCCGGGGGTGTCGGCGTTGGCAATGTTCGACGACAGCAATTCCTGCCGGTACGCGCGCACGTCGAGCGCTTCACGGCCAAAGGCGAATTCCTTGTCGAGTCTGTCTAGCATTCCGGTTTCTCCTGTCGGCAGCGCCGAGGCCTTTTTGCATGACACGCATCTTAGGAGCGGCGCACAAGAACTAATCCGACGAATAACCGGGAAACGCGGCCTCTATTCGACGCTTGCACGCGCCCGCCGATATCTAGAATGCGTTTCGTGGCCGATGGCGGGCGTGCTGTGCTTCCCGTCCGGTTCCAGGAAGTTGCCGTGCAGTGCGCGGCTCGATTTATTCAGGCAATGCCGCGTTCAGTGCGCGGCGTCAGGGAGAGAAGGGATGAGCAGGTCCGCCAAGCGTGCATCGAACCCTACGGCTCGCGCCGCAGCGACGTTCACGCGCCGCACGCTGTGCGGGCTGGCGGGCGTCTCGCTACTGATGGCCGTCGCGGCGGGCGCATCCGCGCAGCAAAGCGACGGCATGATCGTCATTCCCGGCAATGCCGAGACCAATCCCGCCGCGGCCGCCGACATGGCGAAGAACCTGGCGCCTGCCGCGCGGGTTTCGACGCCCGCGCCCTTGAGCGCCAGCGGTTATCGCGCAGCGACTCGCGCCGCCGACGCCGCGATGCGCAACGCCGCGCTCGAACTGGAAGCCCACGCCGACGCCGCCGACGATTCCATGAACGACGCCGGCATGATCGTGATTCCCGGACCGGGCGAAGCGAAGCCGGCGGCCGCCGCCGCTCCCGTTGCGACGCGCGTCGCGGCTCCGGCGCTTGCCAAGGCGCCCGCTGTGGCCGCCTCGCGCGACGTGATGCCGGTAGTCGTCACGCGCGATGACGCCGCGGCTGGCCGAGCCGTCAATCCGCGACCGGTTGCGGCCGGCGTGGCGACGCCCGTCGCAGGGGCAGCCGCTTCGCCGATGCAGCGCGTCAGCTTCAAGCCTGCCGCCGCAGCGGCACCCGCGGCAGCGACGCTTCCGCCCGCGCCCGGCGCGCCCGCCACGATGCAGGACGGCGAGTCGATTCGCGCGGCCGCGCTGAACTTCCTCCAGCAACAGGCAGCCGGCTTGCCCGGCAAGGTCGACATCACGGTCACGCCGGTGTTCCCGCGCGGCCTGGCCGCGTGTTCGTCGCTCGATCCGTTCATGCCGACCGGCGCGCGCCTCTGGGGCCGCATGACGGTCGGCGTGCGCTGCGTCGGCGAACGGCCGTGGACGCTGTATGTCCAGGCGCGCGTGTCGGTCAACGCCACTTACTATCTGGCCGCGCGTGCGATCGCGCCCGGCGAAGTGCTGACCAACGCCGATCTGATCGCCCGCGACGGCGACCTCACCGCGATGCCGCAGGCCATCGTCACCGATCCGGCGCAAGCTGTCGGCGCAGTGGCGCTGTCGCGTGTGCCGGCAGGTTTGCCGCTGCGCACCGACATGCTGCGCGCCGCGAGTTCGGTGTCGATCGGACAGACCGTGCATGTGGTCACGGGCGGCGCCGGCTTTTCCATTTCCGCCGACGGCACCGCGATGAACAACGCGGCGCCCGGCCAGCAAGTACGGGTGAAAACTGCCGGTGGCCAGATCATCACCGGCGTCGTGAAGGACAGCCAGACGGTGGAAGTGTCCCTCTGAAGAGGGCGGTTTGCGCGATGTGTTCGGTCCCCCACGTATGTTTCATTTTGTTGCAATTCGCGTCGATGCCCGCTGCATAAGGGTTTCCGGGCGATGAGCACGGCGAACACCAGTTGGCGCTCCTGAGGCAGGGTCAAGTTTTCGGGCACCCTGACCGATAAAGGACTCAACACGTTCGGGAATGGACATCGTGAAAATCGAATCGAATAGCAACACCACTCTGGCAGGCCTTCAAGACACCCTGCAGCGCGCGTCGCAGAACGACGCCAAAGGTGCCGCGAGCACCGTGCAACAAGCGGGCGCAAACCCGGCAACGAATTCGAAAGTGAGCTTGTCGTCCTTGTCGACGGACCTGCGCGCATCGAACGGCTCGGACATCGATACGGCGAAAGTCGAGTCGATCAAGGCCGCGATCCGCGACGGCAGCCTGACGATGGACCCGGCCAAGATCGCCGACGGCATTCTGAGCACGGCGCGCGATCTGCTGCAAACGAGAACCCCGCCGACCGGCGGCTGAACGCAGTGAGCTCGACTCGCCTGTCATGGATGGACAGGCGCGTCGTGGCGGCGGCGTTCGCGGACCGGGCGGCTTTTTAAAACCCGCTTTTCAGCGTATCCAGCGAGCCGCAATGAGAGACGCCCTGCTTGCCACCATCACCGAAGAAGTCGCTGCTGTTCAGGCCTTCGAATCCCTCCTCGCCGACGAGGAAAAAGCGCTGATCGCCGCGCAGCCGCTTCCGGCGCTTCCCGGCATCATCGAGAACAAGACCGCGCTCACCGAACGCATCTCCAGTCTCGAAAAGACGCGCGACGAACATCTGAATGCATTGGGCTTTCCGGCCGGTTTCATCGGCATGGAAGCCGCCGCCGCCGGCGATGCCGCGATTGCCGAGCAATGGGCGCTGCTCACCGCCGCCGCCCGTCGCGCGAAACAAGGCAACAACAATAACGGCGTGCTGATCCGCACGCGCATGGAATACAACCGCAAGGCGCTCGCCGCGATGCAGGTTGCGCCGTCGCGGGCCGGGTTCTACGGCCCGGACGGCCGCGTGCCGGGCGCCTGATCCGGACATTGGTAGCCTTCAGAACGGCGCGTGTCTCATGCGGGACACGCGCCGCTTTTTTTTCCGCGCTTTCATCTAGCGAATAACCCCCTTTTCCCCGGCCTTATCCTCCGATGGCCGCTCGACGCCTTCCGCAATAATCCCTGACATCGAAAAGCGGCTTCGTGCCGCTCGCACGGATTGGACACGGAACGGAGCAAGGCCCGGTGGCAGAAGAAAGCGATCTCGAAAAAACCGAATCAGCCACTCCCAAGCGCCTGGAAAAGGCGCGGGAGGAAGGCCAGGTTGCGCGTTCTCGTGAACTCGCTTCCTTTGCGCTGCTGGCGGCGGGCTTTTTCGGGGTCTGGGGCTTGTCCGGCCCGATCAGCGGGCATTTGCAGTCGGTGTTGCGGGGTGCTTTCACGTTCGATCATGCCACCGTGCTCGACACGCGTCAGATGATGATCGGGGCCGTGAACGCCGGCAAGGAAGGCATGCTGGCCGTGCTGCCGGTCCTGCTGCTCACGTGCTTCGCCGCGCTGGCCGCGCCGATGGCGCTCGGCGGCTGGCTGCTCACCACCAAGCCACTCGCGCCGAATTTCGGCCGCCTCAATCCGGTAAGCGGGCTCGGCAAGATCTTCTCTTCGCAGGGCCCGGTGCAGCTGGGCATGGCGATCCTGAAAACGGTCGTGGTCGGCGGCATGGCGGGCTCGGCAATCTGGAGCCGCCGCGCCGAAGTGCTCGACCTTCTGACCAAGCCGCTCAGTCTCGCGCTCGCCGATGCCATGCACCTCATCTTCGTGTGTTGCGGCATGGCGATCGGCGGATTGTTTCTGGTCGCGGCCGTGGACGTTCCGTACCAGCTGTACTCGCACGCCAAGAAGCTGCGCATGAGCAAGGAAGAAGTGAAGCGCGAGCACAAGGAGAACGAAGGCGACCCGCACATCAAGGGCAAGATTCGTCAGCAGCAGCGTGCGGCCGCGCGTCGCCGGATGATGCAGGCGATTCCCACCGCCGACGTGATCGTGACGAACCCGACTCACTTCGCGGTCGCGCTGAAGTACACGGACGGCGAGATGCGCGCACCGAAGGTCGTCGCGAAGGGCGTGAATCTCGTGGCCGCGCGCATCCGCGAACTGGGCCGCGAAAACAACGTGCCGCTGCTCGAAGCGCCGCCGCTGGCGCGTGCGCTGTATCACAACGTCGAGATCAATCGCGAGATTCCGGGCGCGCTGTATGGCGCGGTGGCGCAGGTGCTGGCGTGGGTCTACCAGCTGAAGCGCTACAAGGAAGACGGCGGTATCAAGCCGGACCAGCCGTCCGATCTCGACGTACCGAAGGAACTCGACAAAGGCGGCGTTTCCGACGCCGACGCCGATCAGGAAGCTGAAGAAGCCCTGACCGGCGACAACCCTGACAATGGAGCCGCCGCATGAACGCGCGCGCTGGATTTTTCGCCAAACGGCCTGACGCGCTGGGCACGCAGAACCTTCGAGCCCTCGCCGGCCCGATCCTGATCTGCATGATCCTGGGCATGATGATCCTGCCCTTGCCCGCGTTCCTGCTGGATCTGCTGTTCACCTTCAACATTGCGCTCGCGGTGATGGTGCTGCTCGTCAGCATGTACACCCAAAAGCCGCTCGACTTCGCGGCGTTCCCGAGCGTGCTGCTGTTCTCCACCTTGCTGCGCCTGTCGCTGAATGTCGCGTCGACGCGTATCGTGCTGCTGGAAGGCCACACCGGTCCGGATGCGGCCGGCCAGGTGATCGAGTCGTTCGGTCACTTCCTGGTGGGCGGCAACTTCGCGGTGGGTATCGTCGTCTTCGTGATTCTGATGATCATCAACTTCATGGTGATCACGAAGGGCGCGGGCCGGATCGCCGAAGTGGGCGCGCGCTTCACGCTCGATGCCATGCCCGGCAAGCAGATGGCCATCGACGCCGACCTGAACGCCGGCCTCATCAACGAGGAAACCGCGAAGAAGCGCCGCCAGGGCGTGGCGCAGGAAGCCGAGTTCTACGGTTCCATGGACGGCGCGAGCAAGTTCGTGCGCGGCGACGCCATCGCGGGCTTGCTGATCATGGTGATCAACGTCGTAGGCGGGCTGATTGTCGGCATGCTCCAGCACGACATGGACTTCAGCCACGCGGCGACCAACTACACGCTGCTGACCATCGGCGACGGCCTCGTGGCGCAGATCCCTTCGCTCATCATCTCGACGGCAGCCGGCGTGATCGTGTCGCGCGTCGCGACCGAGGAAGACATCGGCACCCAGCTGACGGGACAGTTGTTCCAGAATCCCCGCGTGCTGATGATTACGGGCGTGATCATCGGCATCATGGGCCTGATCCCCGGCATGCCGCACTTCGCGTTCATGCTGCTCGGCGGCGGCCTGATCTATGCCGCGCGCTCGATGAACAAGCGCGCCGAAGCGAAGAAGAAAAGCGCCGTCACCGATGTCACACCGCTCGCTGCAAGCGCGGCGGCCACCTCGGCCGAGAATGCGGAAGCCAGCTGGGAAGATGTCGCGCTCATCGATCCGCTCGGACTGGAAGTGGGCTACCGCCTGATTCCGCTCGTCGACAAGAACGCCGATGGCGAACTGCTCAAGCGCATCAAGGGCATCCGCAAGAAGTTCGCGCAGGAAATCGGCTTTCTGCCGCCGGTCATTCATATTCGCGACAATCTCGAACTGCGCCCGAACGGCTACCGCATTGCGCTGAAGGGCGTGGAAGTGGGCGTGGGCGAAGCGTTCCCGGGACAGTGGCTCGCAATCAACCCCGGCCAGGTTTCGGCGGCACTGCCCGGCGCCCAGACGCAGGACCCGGCGTTCGGCCTGCCGGCGGTGTGGATCGACACCAATCTGCGCGAGCAGGCTCAGGTGTACGGCTACACGGTGGTGGATGCGAGCACGGTGGTCGCGACGCACCTGAATCATCTGGTGGTCACGCACGCGGCCGAATTGCTCGGACGCCAGGAAGTGCAGGCGCTGCTGGAGCGCATCGGCAAGGACACGCCGTCGCTCACGGAAGACCTCGTGCCGAAGGTGATTTCGCTGACGACGCTGCAAAAGGTGCTGCAGAATCTGCTCGACGAAAGCGTGCCGATCCGCGACATGCGCACCATTCTCGACGCGCTTCAGGAACACGCTCCCAAGCTTTCCGACGCTCACGACCTGACCGCCGCGGTGCGTCTTGCGCTGGGCCGCGCGATCTCGCAGCAATGGTATCCCGGCAACGACGACCTCCAGGTGATGGGACTCGATCCGACGCTGGAGCGCGTGTTGTCGCAGGCGTTGTCCACCGGCACGAATCCGGGACTGGAGCCCGGACTCGCGCAGACGCTGATGAACTCGACCCAGAACGCGATGATGCGTCAGCAGAACCTCGGACTGCCGCCGGTGCTGCTGGTGCAACATTCGCTGCGCGCGATGCTTGCGCGCTTCCTGCGCCGCAGCCTGCCGCAGTTGAAGGTGCTGTCCTATGCCGAAGTGCCCGATACGCGCAACGTGAAGGTGGTCAACCTGATTGGCGCGTAATCAGACGACGGTGAATCTGCGCTCCTGCGCCGACGTGTCCGAGATATACAGTCTGAGCGGATGGCCCTCGTCATCCAGATCCGCTTTCGCAAGGAAGCAGATGGAATGGCGGGAAGCCATGGCCTCGACGTAGCGATTCTTAGGGCGGTTGAACGCGGGATCGACCACGATGGCGGGAAGCCGCGCACTGCCTCCTTCGAGCGTGACCCGGCACGCGCCGGTGGTCATGTCGAACTGCGAAATCACGCCGACATAAGTCTCGAGATGCTCCGAGAGCTTGCGTCCCGCGTGTGCAAATGTCCGCTTGTGCGTGCGATTCAGGCTCATGAAACACGCGCCATCCAGGTGGAGGTCGATGCGCTCGCATGAGCGCTCGATAGGACTCAGCGCCTGACGCGCGGCGGGTTGCAGGATGTCGGTGAGCTTGTCGATGGAGGCCATCATCTTGTCGACCGTCGTGGCCAGTCTGGTCATGTTGAGTTCGTTGCTCTGCATCGACCGTTGCAATGCTTCATTCAGGTATTTCATATTGCCTTGATCGCGTCGGGATAGAACGTACTGAATCACGGCGGCAAGCACAGCGCCAAACGCACCAGACCACAGTTCCTTGCTCGTTGCCATGCTTTTCACCATTGCCAGGACTTCGAAACAATGATGCTCGTCTACCGGGAGCGAGACGACACTGACATCGAGTGCATCGAAGTGAAAGGGCAGTCTACCCGTCGCGAGCACGCTCGCACATAGCGAAATGACGCGCGCGAAGCCTTGAATCGATTCTCCCAGCTGATTCAGATCTATCTCATGCGCGATAGCATCATAGCCTTGATAGCGAACGCTGAGAATGCACAGTTTGTTTTCGATGTTGCCACGTGCGACGTCAAGCATTGTTTGCTCCGCATGCCAGTTATGACGTCATGCTAAGCAACTGAGGCGGATTCGAACATCCACCGAACGGCCAGCTTGCGCCGGGCCTCAACACTCGACAATATTCACCGCAAGCCCGCCGCGCGACGTTTCCTTGTACTTGGTCTTCATGTCGGCGCCGGTTTCGCGCATGGTCTTGATCACCGAATCGAGCGAGACATAGTGCGAACCGTCGCCGCGCATCGCCATGCGCGCCGCGTTGACGGCCTTCACCGAGCCCATGGCATTGCGTTCGATGCAGGGAATCTGCACCATGCCGCCCACCGGATCGCAGGTGAGCCCGAGGTTGTGCTCCATGCCGATTTCCGCTGCGTTCTCCACCTGCGCGGGCGTGCCGCCGAGCACGGCCGCGAGGCCGCCCGCCGCCATCGAACACGCCACGCCCACTTCGCCCTGGCAGCCCACTTCCGCGCCCGAAATCGACGCGTTCATCTTGTAAAGGATGCCGATAGCCCCGGCCGTCAACAGGAAGTCGATGATGCCCTGCGGGTTCGAGCCAGGCACGAAGCGGTCGTAATAGTGCAGCACGGCCGGGATGATGCCGGCTGCGCCATTGGTCGGCGCGGTCACGACGCGTCCGCCTATCGCGTTTTCCTCGTTCACCGCGATCGCATAGAGGTTGATCCAGTCGATCATCGACAGCGGATCGCGCAGCGCCAGCTCCGGCTTGCTCGCCAGCGCCTTGTACAACTGCGGCGCGCGGCGCTTCACCTGGAACGGTCCGGGCAGATGCCCTTCGGCTTCGGGATTGCCGATGCCGCAGCCCCGCGCGACGCAATCCTGCATCACGTCCCAGATGCGCAGCAGGCCCGCGCGGATCTCGTCCTCGCTGCGCCAGACGCATTCGTTTTCCCACATCAGCCGGGCGATGGAGTGCCCCGACTCAACGCACATCCTCATCAATTCGTCGCCGGTCTGGAACGGAAACGGCAATTGCTCGTGCGCCGTCAGCACCGCGGTATTCGCCGCGCCCGCCGTCACCACGAAACCGCCGCCCACCGACAGATAGGTGGCCTCGCGCAGCAACGCGCCGCTTGCATCGAACGCGTACAGCTTCATGCCGTTCGGATGCTCGGGCAGTGCCTGCCGGTAGAACGCGATGTTCTCCCTGATCGTGAAGGGCAGCTTGTGATGGCCGAGCAGCGCCAGTGTCTTCGACGCGCGCACCTGGTCGAGACGCGCCGAAATCGTGCCGGCATCGACGGTATCGGGCGCGTCGCCCATCAGGCCCAGCATCACGCCGCGATCGGTGCCATGGCCCTTGCCGGTCGCGCCGAGCGAGCCGTACAACTCGCATTTCACCGACGCCACCGCGTCCAGCAGCGCGTCGCGCTCGAGCCCCTGGGCGAACAACAAGGCCGCGCGCATCGGACCGACCGTGTGCGAGCTCGACGGTCCGATGCCAATCTTGAAGAGGTCGAATACGCTGACTGCCATGACTGCTCCTGCGTGAGAGTTAGCGCGCCGGCAGCGGCAGACACACCGCGAGCCACGCGGGCGGCGTCGGCGCGAGCCGCAGCGCCACCGGCGCGTAGCGGCCGTCGAGACGCGCCGCCAGATGAAAGAGTTCTGCCGCGTTTTTAGGATCCCACGGACCCGAGAAGCCCGGCAAACCGGCCTCGCGGCGCTTGGCGTCGAAAGGGACGGTCGAACGCACGAATTCCTCGTGCGTCTTCGTGCCGAGCGCATACGGCGTGAGCCAGTTGAGCGCGACAGCGAGCGTCGCCCCCGACTGCGCGCGTTCCGGCAGCCAGTTGCGGTTGTGGCGGCGCGCGGCCAGCGCCGCCGTGACGAGCGGCTGAAGGTCGTAGGTCACGTAGTGAAGCGCATCGCGTTCGGCGAAATCGACCGTCGAGCCATCCGGCGCGATGTTGTCGCCGATATGCTCGACGAACAGCCGCTGCGCCGCGTTGATGAGCTTGCGGTCGTCGATGGTGAACGCGCCCATCGCCACCAGTTTCACGCGATGACTCTGCCAGTTGTTGCGATACGTGCCGGTGAGCGGACGCGGCTGCTTGTCGATGTCGTTGATGTAACCGGTCACGAGCTTCGTGATGAAGGCGTTCGCGGCATTGCGCGTCTTGACCGGCAGCGCGCTCGCCGTCAGGTCGTAGGCGAGGATCAGCGACTCGAAGTTGGTCTCGTCGATCGGGTTGAAGCTCGGCTGATACGTGGTGGTCCACGCGAACAGGAAACGGTCCACCAGACGCAGGTACCGCTCGTCGCCGGTGGCGCGCCAGGCGAGCGCCGCGTCGCGCATCAGGCTTAAGTCCTTCTCGGCCTCGATGCTCTCGTCGCGAATGCCCTCGTGCGGCAACGTGCCCTCGGTGTGCAGCTTCGCGCGCGCCTTCGGCTGGTCGTTGACGTGTGACTGAACCATCTTCACGAGCGCCCGCACGCCGGGATCGGCATTGGTGCGCTCGCTCGTCTGCATCGCGGGCGCGGCGCAGAAGTTCATCGCCGCATGCGCAGCCGGCGCGGCCAGCGTCAGCGCGCACAGCACAGCCAGCCGTTCGCGTGGCCTGAAACGGCCTTCGTTCACCTCTCGCACCTTCGGCGCCATGCGTACTCCTTGATTGGCTTGGGTCCGGGGTGTGATGTTAGCCGTTCTGACGCGCACCGCAAAACCGCCCGACAATGCTTGACCATTCGGGCGGCTCGCCGGCTCTAGGCCGTACTCATTCAGCGTAATCCGAAATCGGTACGCATGAACACATCAGGTTGCGGTCGCCATAGGCGTTGTCCGCGCGGCCCACTGGCGACCAATACTTGCGCGTCACCAGCGACTTGAGCGGATACGCTGCCGCCTCGCGCGTGTACTTGTGGTCCCACGCGTCCGCCGTGACGACTGCGGCGGTGTGCGGCGCGTGTTTCAGCACGTTGTCGTCGCGATCGGCGCGGCCTTCCTCGACGGCGCGAATCTCTTCACGAATGGCGATCATCGCGTCGATGAAGCGGTCGAGCTCTTCCTTCGATTCGGATTCGGTCGGCTCCACCATCAGCGTGCCGGGGACCGGGAAGCTCATGGTCGGCGCATGGAAACCGTAGTCGATCAGGCGCTTGGCCACGTCTTCCACCGAGATGCCGCTGGATTCCTTGATCGGACGCACGTCGAGAATGCACTCGTGCGCGACGAGCCCGCCCGCGCCGCTGTACAGCACCGGATAGTGCGGCGCGAGGCGCTTCGCGACATAGTTGGCCGCGAGGATCGCGCTTTCGGTGGCGGCCGTCAGGCCTTGCGCGCCCATCATCGCGATGTACATCCAGGAGATCGGCAGGATGGCAGCCGAGCCATACGGCGCCGACGACACAGCGCCGATGCCCGCTTCGTCGCGCTGGTAGCCGGTCGAGACCTGATTGGGCAGGAACTTGGCCAGATGTGCGCCGACCGCGACCGGACCCACGCCCGGTCCGCCGCCGCCGTGCGGAATGCAGAAGGTCTTGTGCAGGTTCAGGTGCGAGACGTCGCCGCCGAACTGGCCGGGCGCGCACAGACCGACCATCGCGTTCATGTTGGCGCCGTCCACGTACACCTGGCCGCCGTGCGCGTGCACGATGTCGCAGATTTCCCGCACATTGCGCTCGAACACGCCGTGGGTCGACGGATACGTGATCATGATCGCCGCGAGATTCGCCGAATGCTTTTCGGCCTTCGCCTTCAGATCGTCGATATCGACGTTGCCGTTCGCATCGCACGCCACCACGACGACCTGCATGCCGGCCATTTGCGCCGACGCCGGATTCGTGCCGTGCGCCGATGCCGGGATCAGGCACACATTGCGATGACCTTCGCCGCGCGACTCGTGATACGCATGAATGATCAACAGGCCGGCGTACTCGCCCTGCGAGCCGGCGTTCGGCTGCAAGGACACCGCCGCGTAGCCCGTGCATGCAACCAGCATCTGTTCCAGCTGATCGATCATCGTGCGATAGCCGACCGTCTGTTCGGCAGGCGCGAACGGATGAATCTGCGCGAACTCGGGCCATGTGACCGGCAGCATTTCCGACGTGGCGTTGAGCTTCATCGTGCAGGAGCCGAGCGGGATCATCGTGCGGTCGAGCGCGAGATCCTTGTCCGCGAGGCTGCGCAGATAGCGCAGCATTTCATGCTCGGAATGGTGACGATTGAAGACCGGGTGCGTCAGGTAGTCGCTCGTGCGCTGCAGTTCGGCCGGCAGTGAAACGGACGCAGCTTCGTCGAGCGCGTCGATGTCGAACGTTTCGGTCTTGCCCGCGACTTCCGCAAACAGCGCGAACAGCTTCAGCAAGTCATCGCGCGTCGTGGTTTCGTCGAGCGACACGCCCACGCACGTCGCGCTCACGCGGCGCAGATTGACGTGCGCGGCGTAGGCGGCCTGATGCAGCGCGGTCGTGCTGGCGCCGCTTTCGATCGTCAGCGTGTCGAAGAAGGATTCATTGGCCAGCGTATAGCCCAGCTTGCGCAGACCGCCCGCGAGGATGGACGCGACCCGGTTCACCCGTTGCGCGATCGTCCGGAGACCCTGCGGGCCGTGATAAACCGCGTACATGCTCGCCATGATCGCGAGCAGCGCCTGCGCCGTGCACACGTTCGAGGTCGCTTTCTCGCGGCGGATATGCTGTTCGCGCGTCTGCAGCGCGAGACGCAGCGCGGAATTGCCCTGCGCGTCGACGGTCACGCCTACAAGACGGCCCGGCATCTGGCGCTTGAATTCGTCGCGCACCGCCATGAAGGCGGCATGCGGTCCGCCGAAGCCGACCGGCACGCCGAAGCGCTGCGTATTGCCGATGGCCACGTCCGCGCCCCACTCGCCCGGCGGCGTGATGAGCGTCAGCGCGAGCAGATCCGCCGCCGCGATCACATGACCGCCCGCGGCGTGAATCGCTTCGGCGAGCGCGCGGTAGTCGTGCACGTCGCCGTTCGCGCCCGGATACTGGAGCAGCACGCCGAAGGCATTCGCACTCGCGGCGTCCGCGGCGGGACCGACCTTCACTTCGATGCCCGCCGGCTTCGCGCGCGTCTTCACCACTTCGATGGTCTGCGGCAGGACGTCGTCGGCGACATAGAACACGTTCGACTTCGGCTTGCCCACGCGTTGCAGCAGCGTCATGGCTTCCGCGGCGGCGGTGGCTTCGTCGAGCAGCGATGCGTTCGCCATCGCAAGGCCGGTCAGGTCCATCACCATCTGCTGGAAGTTGAGCAGCGCCTCGAGACGGCCTTGCGAGATTTCCGGCTGATACGGCGTATAGGCCGTGTACCACGCCGGGTTTTCGAGCACGTTGCGCAGGATCACGCCCGGCGTGTGCGTGCCGTAGTAACCCTGGCCGATGTAAGTCCGGAACACCAGATTCTCGTCCGCCAGCTTGCGCAGCGACGCGAGCGCTTCCGCCTCGCTTTTCGGCTGCGTGAACGCGCCGAGCGGCAACGTTTCCTTGCGGCGGATCGATTCAGGAATCACCGCGTCGATGAAGGCCGCGCGCGAGGCGAAGCCAAGCGCGTCGAGCATCGCGCGCTGATCTGCTTCATCGGGGCCGATGTGCCGTTCCGCAAACGCGTCGTGGCGTTCGAGCGCGGCGAGTGACAGGGAGGTGCGGTTCATCAGGCGATCCGGGTGTTCGAGCTTCATGAGAATTCCTGCGAGAAGCGGCTTTCCTCGAGGAAAACCGCCTTCGTCCAAGTGAGAAAGTTATTCGCCGATCGACTGGCCGTAGCCCGCGGCGTCGAGCAGCTTGTCGAGACCGTCATTGCTGGACGGCTTGATCTTGAAGAGCCAGCTTTCGTACGGCGCGCCGTTGACCTGGTCCGGCGCGGCAGCCAGCGCGTCATTCGAGGCGACGATCTCGCCCGACACCGGCGCGTAGATGTCGGAGGCGGCCTTCACCGATTCGATGACCGCAATGGCATCGCCCGCCGCGACGCTCTTGCCGGCTGCCGGCAGTTCGACGAACACGATGTCGCCGAGCGCTTCCTGCGCGTGATCGGTGATGCCGACGGTCAAGGTGCCGTCGGACTCGGTGCGGACCCATTCGTGCGATTCGGTGTATTTCAGATCGGCCGGGATGCTCATTGGATGCTCCTTGCGTGATGCGTTCGTGAGGTTCTTGATCGGAGGAAACGGGCGCAGCGGCTTGATGCCTTGTCTGATGCACTTGCCTCAGGACAGATCCACGAGGACCTTGCCGTTGCGCACGAACGGAAGTTTTACCACGCGCGCCGGGACTTGCTTGTCACGAATCACGACCTGCACCGTGTCGCCGGCGGCAACGGCGGCGGGCACGCGCGCAAACGCGATCGACTCCTGCATCGACGGCGAAAACGTGCCGCTCGTGATCTCGCCTTCACCGTGCTGCGACAGCACTTTCTGGTGGGCGCGCAGCACGCCGGCCGCGCGGCCGTTTTCCTTCATCAGCACCAGTCCGACGAAGTTCGCCTGCGTGCCGTTTGCTTCCAGCGCGCTGCGGCCGACGAAGTCGCGCTCGCTTTTGAGATCGACCGTCCAGGCGAGGCCGGCGTCGAGCGGCGAGACGGTGTCGTCCATGTCCTGGCCGTAGAGATTCATGCCGGCTTCCAGGCGCAACGTGTCGCGCGCGCCGAGCCCGGCGGGCTTCACGCCGGCATCGCGCAGCGCGTTCCACAGGGCTTCGACGTGCGTCGCGGGCACGACGATCTCGAAACCGTCTTCACCGGTATAGCCGGTGCGCGCGAGCATGACTTCGCCGAATGCCGTCGACGGAAAGCGGACCGCGTTGAACGGCTTGATCGATTCGGTTTGTGCGCGGGTATCAGGCAGCACGTGCCAGACTTTTTCGCGGGCGTTCGGACCCTGCACGGCGATGATCGCCAGATCGCGGCGCGGCGTGATGGAGAGGTTGAACTCGCCTGCGGCGTTCAATTGCCCGAACCAGGCGATGTCCTTCTCGGCGGTGCTCGCATTCACGACGACGCGAAAGCTCGTCTCGGAGAAGTAATAGACGATCAGGTCGTCGATGACGCCGCCGTCGCCGTTGAGCAGGCAGGAATAGAGTGCGCGGCCGGGTGTCGTGAGTTTGTCGACGTTGTTGGCGAGGGCGTACTTGAAGAAGTCGCGGACGGCTTCGCCCTCGAAATCGACGACGCGCATGTGGGAGACGTCGAACATGCCGGCATCGGTGCGGATGGCGCGATGCTCGTCGATCTGCGAACCGTAGTTGACGGGCATGTCCCAGCCGCCGAAATCGACCATGCGCGCGTTCAGCGCGAGATGGGCGGCGTGCAGGGGCGTGTGTTGAAGGTCGGTCATCGGGGCCTCGGTTCGCGAAACAAAAAAGGCCACGCAGCGCACTATTCGCCTGCCGGATGAGCCTTTCGTGCTGTCGAACAGCGCGCAAGGCTTATGCCGCGACGATTGCGATGCGTGACCCCTCTGTCCTCGGTACCTGAGAGATTGCGCGAACCGTGCACGGTCGTGCTGCGGTTCATCGCGCGCCCCTTCGGTGGGCAACTGGCTTTGCTATAGAAGCCGCTGCCGCTCTCCAGAGTGCGAGGAAATGATTCCTCGACGCCGTCGGTCCTTTTGCCTGAGAGTTTGCGGGTATGCCCCTTCGGCGGCGCGGCGACACTGCCTGAGCAGCGGCCACGCGCTCTCCCGACGCGTGCGGCAGAATTTACGCGACCGAATTGGGGTTGTCAAACTGATCCGGGGGCGGAATGGGTGGGGGCGGACATTTGGGGGCGCATCAGGATGGCGCTCGGCCGTTGGGGCGACGCAGGCGCCGCTGCCGATCAGGAAACGGCGGCCTGAGTGCGTTCGACGTGCGCCCGGAAAGCGTCTGCCCGAGGGACAAACGCACGGCAATTTGCCAGAAGGTCCGTGGCCTGAGACTGTGTGAACGATTCAGCGAGCCGATAGTCCGCATCTGTCCTCACGCGCTTGAGATCGATCAGTGAATAGGCCAGCGATCGTCCTTTCATGCCGCCTGCCTTGAGTCGCTCAGTGAGCTTGACGTGCCCACCACAAAGCTGCGGATTGGGGGGCAGGCAATGATCCGCCACGACGAGCGCCTTGTGGTAGGCGGCGTAATAAGCGCGCGAGGCGCCCGCGCGCCATTCACATTCGTGACTGCCCGCCGACAACTGTTCCGCCAGCGTCAATAGATCATCGACTTCGATACTCACCGTTCAACCTCGATGGACAAACCTGCCGGTATATAGGACGCAAATGGGCGGCACGCGAAAGTGATGGCTTCAGGATGAGCGTTCTCGAAGCGTTCGGTCAACGTGTCCGCTATCGCGCAATTCACGCTGGCGCAACGGCTTGCGGATTGATCGACGAAGAGCTCGTATCGCATGGAATGGTCCGGATAAACCACGACGGTGGTTTGTCTTATGACACAGTCTTCCTCGCAGAGGGCCGCGATGGCCGATTCCAACAGAGCCAGGCGTAGCTCGATGCCGACATTACCTTTCTGAAGCCGCTCGACAATTCCCTCGATGGATACAAAAAATGCATCGACCTCAGTGAGTGCGCTGTGATTTTCCTGAGCAAGAACGATCCTTGCCGCATCTTCGAAATGCAATGCTCCGAAAAGCACCCGCGCAGCATTCACCTTGAACCGAGCGTCATCGCCTGCGTTCGCGACTACCCGGCGCGCATAATTGACAGCGAGACGCGGCATGCCGACATTGTTCAAGAGCGAGGCCGCATTGCCCAGAATCATCACATCGTGTTTCGCGAGTGCCTGAGCGGCTTCGATACACCGTATGCACTGGCTCCGGTCGCCGCGCAGAAATGCGGCAAATGCCAGAATCAGCCAGCACATTTCCCGCTGCTGCGCACCCCTTTCAAGAAGCGCTTGGGCATCTCGCTCAATACGCCTTATCCGGAAAGCATTGCCATTCGTCGTGATCGTCATGTCGATCACTTCGCTGAGCCATTCCGTCGTGGCGAGTTTTGGAAGATTCAAGGACGACTGCTCCGGATTTCCGATTCATGATCTGCGCTGATACTAGCAGCGCAATCGAACCAAACCGCCATCTCGAAAAAAATCAGAAATAACGCCTGCCGGAATACACGAAAGGCGCGAAGCAGGCAGCAATGCCGCCCGTTTCACGCCTTTCGATTACCCTCCGCCCTCACGCCCTCACAAACGCCACGCTCCGCCCTTCGCGATCGCTCTGCATCGCCAGCTCGATGATCGTCATCGTATCCACCGCGTCCTGCGGCGATACGGGGAACGGCTTGCCATCCTGGATCGATGCCGCCAGCGCCCGGTAGAACTCGATGTACGCGCCATCCTTCGTTGCGAATTCATGGCGCAGATCGTGATCGCCGTCCACTTCGCGCAGCAGGCCCGGTGGGTTCTTGCCGAACTCCGGATTGCCCGGCCGCATGCCGGCCCGCAATTGATCTTCCTGCGTATCCAGCCCGCTCTTCACGTAGCTGCCGCGCGTGCCGTGAACCGCAAAACGAGGCGGCTCGAGCGCCGCGAGCGCGCTTGCGTGCAGGATCACTTGCTTGTCGTCGTAGCCGAGCACGAGATGTACGTAATCCGGTGCATGCGCGTGATCGCGATGCGTCTTGACGAACGCCGTCACCGTCTCCGGTGCGCCGAACAAGGTCAGCGCCTGGTCGATCAAATGCGGCCCCAGATCGAACAGCAGACCGCCGCCGCGCGCCGCTTCCTCGCGCCAGCGTTGCGGAACCTTGGGGCGGAAGCGGTCGAAGTGCGATTCGTAGTGCGCGATGCGCCCGAGCCGCCCGCTTTCGATCAAGCCGCGCAACGTCATGAAATCGCCGTCCCAGCGGCGATTGTGGAACGGGGCGAACAGCAGCCCCTTCTGGCGGGCAAGATCGGCAAGCGTGCGGGCATCGGCGGCGCTGAGCGTGACGGGTTTGTCGACCACCACATGCTTGCCCGCCGACAGCGCGCGGTGCGCGAGGTCGAAGTGCGTGTCGTTCGGCGTCGCGATGACGACGCACTGAAGGCCCGGAACGGCCAGCAGCGCGTCGAGGTCCGCCACGATTTGCGCGTCGGGATAGTCGGCCTGTGCGCGCTCGGCCTGGCTGGTCGCGATGGCGGTCACTTCGGCGCGGCCGCAATGCTCGATGACGGGCGCGTGAAACGTCGCGCCGGCGAGGCCATAGCCCATTACGCCGACTTTCAGTGCTGAACTCATGCGGGCATCCTGTCGTGGAAAGCGGTTTGATATTGTGGCACGCCCGCAGCCCGTGCTTCACGCCCTCCGACCGTAAGCAGGGCCGGAACCGGGCGCTTGGCATCGTGTTAACATCGCGCACTCCTTCATGCGGCGGCTGCATGCCGCGCGCCTCAGAATCCAAAGCCCAGAACGATGTCCGCAGGTCTGAACGCCGCGCAAAACGAAGCCGTGCGCTATCTCGATGGTCCCTGTCTCGTGCTCGCCGGCGCAGGCAGCGGCAAGACACGCGTGATCACGCAGAAGATCGCGCATCTGATCGAGGGGCGCGGCTTCGAGCCGAGGCACATCGCCGCGCTCACGTTCACGAACAAAGCCGCGCTCGAAATGCGCGAGCGCACCGCCAAGCTGCTCGAAGGCAAGACGCTCACGGCACCGGGCAAGGAAGGCCGCCGGATTCCTGTCAATCAGTTGACCATCTGCACGTTTCACTCGCTCGGCGTACAGATCATGCGGCAGGAGGCGGAGCACGTCGGCCTGAAGCCGCAGTTCTCGATCATGGACTCCGACGATTGTTTCGGCATGGTCCAGGAGCAGCTCGGCACCACGGACAAGGGGCTGATCCGCAAGATCCAATCGATCATCTCGCTGTGGAAGAACGCGATGGTGTCGCCCGATCAGGCATCGGTGCTCGCCAGCAACGAGGATGAACATCAGGCAGCGATTGTCTATCGCAGCTACGCGGCCACGCTGCATGCCTATCAGGCGCTCGATTTCGACGATCTGATCCTGCGCCCGGCGCAACTGTTCGCGCAGAACGAGCAGGTGCGCGACAAGTGGCAGAACCGTCTGCGCTACCTGCTGATCGACGAGTACCAGGACACCAACACCTGCCAGTACGAACTGGTGAAGCTGCTGGCCGGACCGCGCGCCGCGTTCACGGCCGTGGGCGACGACGATCAGGCCATCTACGGCTGGCGCGGCGCGACGATCGAGAATCTCGCGCAGCTCGGCAAGGACTTTCCGAAGCTGCACGTCATCAAGCTGGAGCAGAACTATCGCTCGACGGTGCGCATCCTGACCGCGGCGAACAACGTCATCGCCAACAATCCGAAACTGTTCGAGAAGAAGTTGTGGTCCGAGCACGGCATGGGCGACACGATCACCGTCACCGGCTGCAACGACGAAGAGCATGAGGCGGAATCCGTCGTGTTCCGGCTCTCGGCGCACAAGTTCGAGCGACGCACGCAGTTCCGCGATTACGCGATTCTCTATCGCGGCAACTTCCAGGCGCGCATCTTCGAACAGGTGCTGCGCCGTGAACGCATTCCGTATGTGCTGTCGGGCGGGCAATCGTTCTTCGACAAGGCCGAGATCAAGGATCTGATCGCGTATCTGCGGCTGATCGCGAATCCCGACGACGATCCCGCGTTCATCCGCGCGATCACGACGCCGCGCCGGGGCGTCGGCAACACGACGCTCGAAGCGCTCGGGGCGTTCGCGGGCGCGGCGAAGGTGTCGCTGTTCGAGGCCGTGTTCATGGGCGGCATCGAGGCGCGTCTGTCGGCGCGGCAGGTCGAGCCGCTGCGCACGTTCTGCGAGTGGATTCGCCGGCTGTCCGACCGCGCCGCGCGCGATCCGGCCAGCGAAGTCCTCGATGACATGATGGAGGCCATTCACTACGAGGCGTATCTCTACGATGCCTACGATGAACGGCAGGCGCAGTCGAAGTGGCAGAACGTGCTCGAGTTCCTCGAATGGCTGAAGCGCAAGGGCACCAAGCCCGAAGCCGCGCCGGGCACGGAGCAGACCGGCTTCGACACCGCCGACGGTCTCGCCGACGAAGGCAAGAACCTGCTCGGACTGATCCAGACCGTCGCGCTGATGTCGATGCTCGAAGGCAAGGAAGAGGATCCGGATGCGGTGCGCCTGTCGACGGTGCATGCGTCGAAGGGGCTGGAGTATCCGCACGTGTTCCTGGTGGGTGTCGAGGAAGGCATCATGCCGCATCGCGGCGGCTCGGACGAAGACACGCCCGTCGATGATGCGCGCATCGAGGAAGAACGCCGTTTGATGTATGTCGCGATCACGCGGGCGCAGCGCAGCCTGCATCTGAACTGGTGCAAGAAACGCAAGCGGGCGCGGGAGACGGTGGTGTGCGAACCGTCGCGCTTCATTCCCGAGATGCTGCTCGACGACGCGCCGCCGCCGACTGCCGATGAAGCGCCGCTGTCGCCGAAGGACCGGATGGCGATGCTCAAGGCGATGCTGCAGAAGAGCTGATCGCCGCTGTCGGGTTCATTCAGTGCACTCGAAAAAAACCCTGCGACACTCGCGTGCGCAGGGTTCTTTGCTTTGCGGCCTGGCCTCTTACTTCGACGCGTTCACCATGTAGTCGACGGCGGCCTTGACATCGGCGTCCGGCGCATTCGATCCGCCCTTCGGCGGCATCGCGCCCTTGCCGTGCAGCGCGTAGTTGTAGACGGTGTCCATCGGCTCTTTCAGACGCGGCGCCCAGGCAGCCTTGTCGCCGAACTTCGGGGCGCCGAGCACGCCGGCCGCGTGACACGCCTGGCAGACCTGCTCGTAGAGCGCCTTGCCGGCTTGCGCGGCGTCGGCGCTTTGGGCGCCCGCGGCCGGAGCCGGCGCGGCCTGCGGTACCGACGCCAACGCGGCGACGGCGGCTGCGGCCTGTGCGTTGTCGTTGGAACTCGCGGCCGCCGGTGCGGAAGCAGCGCCGGCTGCGCTTGCCGCGGCGCCCGGCGCCGGTTGCGCGGGTTCCGCGAACTTGGCGCCGCCGTTGTTTGCCATGTAGACGACAGCGCGCGCGATTTCGAAGTCGCTGTAGTCGTCGGGATTCGTGCCGCCGCGGGCGGGCATCGCGCCCTTGCCGTTGAGCGCGTTGTGCAGCAGCGTGTCGTAGCCTTCGCTGATGCGCGGCGCCCACGCGCCGGCATCGCCGAACTTGGGCGCGCCGGCGGTGCCGGCGGCGTGACAGGCGGAGCAGACGGCCTTGAAGACTTCCTCGCCGGTTTTGTAGACGCGCGGGGCATTGGCGTCGCGGACATCGACCTGGGCGGCGGGCGCGATGCGCTCCTTCACGGAGGCTTCGATATCGGTGCCTGCGCCGGTGCGCGTCGAGTTGTTCACATAGACGGCGAGCAGAATGATGATGGCGACTGGAATGCCGAATCCCGCAATGATCGCGACGATGAGTTGACCGGGCGTCTTGATCGGGGCTCCGTGGGGTGCTTCGCTCATGCTTGTCTCGTCTCCCGTTTTTTGGTGTGAGTCGGTTCAGTGACAGCGTGACAGCTACCGCATGCATTGCCTTGGCGCTCAGACCGTGCGCCGAGACAAGCCGTGGGGAAAGGCTCGGTCGATTATAGACGGAACGTTTGGACGGCGGCACAGGGCAGCAGCACGACCGGACGGGCGTTTACCCGAATCGTGTGATGCTTGTGGCGCACGCGGGCATCGAGTTTGCAGCGCCGCGCGATGGACGGAGTCATGGAAAACAGGTATCCTCTCGGATTCGCGTGGGCCTTGCAGCTGGCTTTCTTTGAGCCGCTTGCCTTGTTACCTTGTCAAATAAGCAGCCCACCGCCGATGCGCCCGTAGCTCAATGGATAGAGTACTGCCCTCCGAAGGCAGGGGTTGCTGGTTCGATCCCAGCCGGGCGCGCCAATCTCAAGACCCCCGCTACACCCCACCCGTCGTCCCCCATCCGAACTCCAGTTCCGCCAGCCATCTCCGGTAAGCCACCGACATCCGGTCGCACTTCTGATGCAACTCCGCATCGAGTTCCAGCGGCAAGCGCTTCGGCCATTGCGATTCGACGATCGGCGTGTCCTGCAGCAGGATCTCCATATTGAAGTCATAAAGCTCCCGATCGCTGTGCGTCGAGTCGTCTTCATGAACGGAGACGAGCCACGCCCGCGTTTCCGTCTCCGACACCGGCGACGCCACCAGCATGATGTGCAGCGCGCCCTGCCCGCCGGCGGCCATCTTCGTGAGGCTCGCAATCAACGGCCGCCTGACGCGATACACATAGTCGATCATCGCGCCGTCGTCCTGCCCCGGCATGCCGGCTGGTTGCCAGTAACGGCACTGCCGCGCTTCGAGACCGCCATCGACCGGAACGACTTCGTAATCGGGCACCTCGGTATGCGCCTGCTCGCCCAGAATCCCCGCGTGCACGAAAGAGAAATGGGCCATGTCGAGAAAATTCTCGACCACTCTCGGCGCCGATGACCTCACCGTCTGCGGTGCGAGATTGATGCGACGCCCGCCGGGCACATCGGCATCCGGATAAAAATCGAGCGCATACTCGGGCTCGCCGAAACACATCCAGACCACGCCGTACTTTTCGTCGCTGACAAAGGTCGTCGCGCAGGCGCGTTTCGGCGGACGCAGTGCGGGATTCGACGGGATATGCAGACACTGCCCCTCGATGTCATACCGCCAGCCGTGATAGGGACACGTGATCCAGTCGCGCGATACCGATCCGAGCGACAGTTGCGCCCCGCGATGCGGACAGTAGTCGCGCCACACATGCGCCGCGCCGAGACTGTCCCGCCACACGACGATGCGCTCATCCGCGACGATGAATCCTCGCGCCCCGCCCTCCGGCACGTCCTCACTGTTGCAGACCGCCAGCCATTCGCCTTGCAGGGAAGAAGCGTTGTTGTGCATTGTCATCAGCCGTAAGCAGGAAGACCGGGAAGAGTCAAAGAGTCCGCATTCGCCCCAACCGATCCTGCAGCGAGATCGCAAAAAGTAGCAGAATAGCGGGTCGCGCGACGGTGCAACCCGATGCACACCTTCACAGCGCCTCCCGCGACCGGGCCGCACATACGAGACAGCAGCACACCATAACAGCAAGAAATCACCAGCCAGGGGTTCATATGGAGCAGGCGCATCAACCGGCACGCCGGATCCAGGCTTTCATCGGGTCCGGGCACCGGAGTCCCGAACGGGAGCAGGCCACGCTTCGTGTCTGGATGGGAACAGCGGTGCTGCTCGCGTATGGCCTCTTCGCTTTGTGGCGCCCGTCGCACGATGCGTCGATGGTCGTGCGGCTCGTCGCCCTCTATGTGTCTTACGGCGCCCTGACGCTATTGGTCGTGAGCCGCGCGAGCGCCATGTCCGGAACGCGCCTGACGCTCACGACCATCGCCGATCAGGCCTTGCTCGGACTCGCGCTCGCGGCTGGCGGCGCCAGCGCGCTGCCGCTCATCTGGGTGATGTTCTGGTTCCTGATCGGCTCGGGATGCCGGTATGGCAAGCGCACGCTCGCGGTGTCCTGTACGACGGCGCTCATCGTGGTGATCGCGCTCGGCCTCGGGCAACCTTGGTGGCATGCCAACCTGCCGGCCGCGATCGGCCTGGGATTGAGCGTGCTGGGGGCTTCGGTGTATCTGAGCGTGCTCGTCGACCGGCTCGGCAAGCTCAATCTGGATCTCGCGCGCCAGGCGTCCACCGATCCGCTCACCGGCCTCTCGAATCGCTATGCGCTGGAGAAGATCGTCAATCGGGCGATGGCCGCGCCACCAACCAGCCAGGACGGCCACGACGCCGATGACGCCACCGCCCTGCTGCTGATCGACCTCGACGGTTTCAAGGAAGTGAACGACACCTACGGACACGCCGTCGGCGATGTGCTGCTGCAATCGTTCGCGCATCAACTCGAGGCGCGCCTGCGCAGGACCGATACCATCGCCCGGCTCGGCGGCGACGAATTCGTCGTGCTCGCGCATCAGGTGCGGGACCGCTCGGCGGTGCTCGCCGTGGCCGACAGCATCCACTCGGCGCTCGCCGCCATCACGTCGGTGCAGGAGCGGGCGGTATCGGTATCGGCGAGCATCGGCGCCTGCCTGCTGTCCGGCGCGACGATCGCGCGCCCGTCCGACATGAACACCGTGCTGCGCGCCGCCGACCGCGCCATGTATCGCGCCAAGAGTCTGGGCGCCGGCAAGACCGTGTTCGCCGAAACCCACGATTTCGAAACCAGCTAAACAAATGGCCCGCATCGCTGCGGGCCATTCGTCTCATGCGTCACGCGTCGAGCGTCAGACTTACGCCTCGGCGCCGGTCCACGCCTGCTCGCGCAGCTTCGTGCGCAGACGCGCCACGGCCTGGCTGTGCAGCTGGCACACGCGCGACTCGCTCACTTCCATCACCGCGCCAATCTCGCGCAGGTTCAGGCCGCGCTCGTAGTACAGGCTCATCAGCAGCTTCTCGCGTTCCGGCAGCCGGTCGATGGCTTCGATCAGCGCGCCGCGCAGGCTGTCGTCCATCAGCGCGGACAGCGGATCCGAACGGTCGACGCAATAGCGGTCGAGGAACGGCTCGTCATCGGCGGAACGGTCGAAGTCTTCGTAATAGATCAGCTGCGCGCCGTGCAGGTCCTGCAGCATCGACTGATATTCGTCGAGCGGCATCTTCATGTGCTCGGCGATCTCCGTCTCGCTGGCGGACCGGCCGAGGTTCTGCTCGACCTTGTGCACCGCCGATTCCACTTCGCGCGACGTCTTGCGCATGCTGCGCGGCAGCCAGTCGTTGGCGCGCAGCTCGTCGAGCATCGCGCCGCGAATCCGCTGGCTCGCATACGTCTCGAACTGCGCGCCCTGGTCTTCCTTGTAGCGGCCGGCCGCGTCCAGCAAGCCGATCATGCCGGCCTGGATGAGATCGTCGAGATCGACGCTCGCCGGCATCTTGGCGACGAGCTGAAGCCCCAGCCGGCGAACGAGCGGTGCATATTTCGTCAGCGTTTCGGACTGTGAGAGTTTGCCTTGGGCGTTATACATCTTGGTCACCTATCTTGATCACATCGACGCCGTGCTGCTCATGGCCATTTCGTGAAGCGCGGCCGCACGATGCGCCGTCTCCCGTCCGCCCTGCTCAGAGTCGCCAACCGGAATTCGCGCGTCCGCCTGGCCGTCCGCCGCACGCGCATACGGCGCGGGGCGCATCGGCCAGTGCAGGAGCTCCGCCGCAATCGCGCGGTAGTCGCGTGCCGCGGCCGTGGCCGGGAACGCTTCGACAGCGCAGCGTGAGAGTTCCTTTGCCCGAGCGACGCGCGCATCCTCGGACACATATCCCGCCTGCACCAGCGACACAGCCAGATACCGGCTTGCGACGCCCGACAGGTTGTCGAACGCGACCGCCGCATCGGCCGGGTTCTGCACGTGATTGATCAGCACGCGGAACTGGCCGATCGCATGGGCGTAGTGCAGACGCTTCATGCACGCATACGCCTCGGTGATCGCCGACGCGGCCACCCGCGTCACGACGAGAAAGTCATGCGCCTGCGCCGCGAGCGACGAGAGCGCGCCATACCGGTCCAGCTGCGCGTCGATCAGCACGATGTCCGCCGGACCGTCCAGCAACGCACGGCATTGCGCGGCGTCATGGCTGATGCGTTCATCACGCGGCGCCGCGAGCAGCGAAAAACCGAACGGCGTGCGCCCGGCGGCCTCCGCGAGCGTGCTGCGGCCCGTCATCACCGCGGCAGCCGCGCCTGCATCCTCGATGCCGGTGAGCCGGCTGGCCGACGCCACGTTGCGGTGCTCGTCGATCACAAGCACATCCTTGCCATGTACCGACAGCGCCGCGCCGAGATTCACCACCGTCGACGTGCAACCGATTCCCGCCGGGCCGCCCACGACCGCCACCACACGCGAGCCGGCTCGCGTGAGGAGCCGTCGCAGACCTTCTGCCTGGTCGAGCACGAACTTATCCAAAGTGCACCCCATGCATGTCGGTCGAGGCACGCGCGGACAGCGCGGAGAGCAGCGCGGGGACTTCTTCTTCGTTCGGCACGAACGGCGAGCCGTCGCGCGGAATGCAGAACGCGCTCTTGATGAGAAAACGCTTGGTTGCGACGTACAGGTTCTCCGGCACCTTCTGCCCGGTCGAGACGTAATGCACCGGCAGCTTGTAGCGGATCACCGTGTCGAGCACGCCGCCGAGATTGGTGGCTTCATCGAGCTTGGTCAGGATGCAGCCCGCGAGCGGCGGCTGGTCCGGCGCGCTCTTGTAGGCCTGCACGACTTCGTTCAGCGTGTCGCCGTGGCTCGTCGCGTTGAGCAGCAGGATGCGCTGCACCGGATGGCCCGCGCCGCACAGCATCGCAATCTGGTCGGAGACCATGCGGTCGCGCTGGCTCATGCCGATCGTGTCGATCAGCACGATATGTTTGTTACGCAGTTCGGACAGCGCCAGTTGCAGGTCGGCGCCGTCCTTCACCGCGTGCACCGACACGCCCAGGATCTTGCCGAAGATGCGCAATTGCTCGTGCGCGCCGATCCGGTAGCTGTCGGTCGTGAGCAGCGCGACCTTGCTGGCGCCGAAGCGCATCACGCAGCGCGCCGCGAGCTTCGCCGTGGTGGTCGTCTTGCCGACGCCCGTCGGGCCCATCAGTGCGAACACGCCGCCGCGCTCCATCAGCGCGTCTTCGCTGTCCATCACCGGAATGTTGTTTTCGAGGACTTGCTGCACCCATTCGAGCGCGCCTTCGACAGTCTCCATCTCCGGCATGTTGTCCATCACCATGCGCACGAGCTGCGCCGAGAAACCGGCCGAGAACAGGCGCTTGGTCAGCGCGCCGCCCGTCGGGTTGCGGCGCTGGCGCTCGCTCCACATCAGGCCGGCGAAGTGCTCTTCCATCATCTCGCGCATCGACGAGAGTTCGTTCATCACCGTGTCGTTGACGACCTGCTGCATGCGCGCCCGGATCGCCTCGGTCACGACCGCCGCCGCATTCGCGGGCAGGCCTTCGAAGACGCTTTCCGGCGTGGCGGGCGCGGCGCCCGGCGCCGGCGTTTCAGCGTGCGGCGCGCTCGTGTTGATCTTGTGCGCAGCGCGGCGGGCTGCGACCTGCGCGGCTTCGCGCGCCCAGTCGGGCGTTTCGACCTTCTGCTGCACGGCCGGCTGCGAGACCGGTTGTGAGACCGGCTGCGGCGCCGCTTCGGCCCGGGCCGGCTGCTGCTGACGCAGCGCAAACTTGCCGGCTTCGGATTCGGTCGGCCGGGCGGTCGACTGGACCGGCGCCTGCGACAGCGTCGTCACCGGCACGCCCATGCCGCGCGCAATCGCGGCCGACGGCGTGAGCGGGCGGTTCGACGGCATCGACGCCTGTTGCGCCAGGCGCTTCGCATGCTCGATCAGCCACGGGTTGGTGTCGGCCATCGTGCGGGACGTGTCGTCGGCGGAGGATGCGAAGTCGTCTTCGTCATCGGCACTCGCGCCGAACACGGAGGAAAACACATCGCCGTTCACGTAGGGGTTCGTGGCTGCCTGCTGTTTCACCGGGATCGCTGCCGCCGCCGCGGCCAGCGCCGCGCGCGACGCGCCGCCCGAACGCACCGCCTGCTCCTGCGCGGCGGGCGAGATCGAAGCGATGTCGCTGTCCGCGACCGCGACGATTTCGACCGAGCCGTCGTCCAGCGTGCGATTCGACAACACCACGGCATCGGGACCGAGCGTTTCACGAACCTGGCGCAGTGCGTCACGGCTGTTCGCGCCGATGAATTTACGAATGTTCAAACTTGCCCCCGATGAGGTGTGATACGGCGATCGTTGCGAGCGAACCGGTCTGTCTGCTTGCCGGTCCCGCTTTTCAGTGAAGCCATTATTGCGAAGTTCCCCTTCGGTCCATCGCTGGATAAAGGGTGGGAAAAAGGGGTATTTCGGCTGATGGACAGTTCGGGGCCGGAACACGGCGCGCCCGCCGCAGCCAAATCTTCCCGGGCGGCGTGTGGCCGAAGGCGCGGCCGAACGCGTAAGCTGGAGGGCACGTCGCTCACCGTCCGGCACCTCTCCGGCATCGAACCGAGGCGTTTCCGGACATTTCAAGGAGACTTCATCGCATGACGTCCGCTGCTTCCGCTGCTCCGTCCGCCGCTCCCGAAAGCCAGACGACCGGCGCCCGTCTCGTCGTCGATGCGCTCGTTCATCACGGCGTCGAGCGCGTGTTCTGCGTGCCCGGCGAGAGCTTCCTCGCGGTGCTCGACGCGCTGCACGACGAAACCGCGCACATCCAGACCATCGTCTGCCGCCACGAGGCCGGCGCGGCGAACATGGCGGAGGCGGTCGGCAAGCTGACCGGACGTCCGGGCGTGGCGATCGTCACGCGCGGGCCCGGCGCGACGCACGCGTCGATCGGCGTGCACACCGCGTTTCAGGATTCGACGCCGATGCTGCTGCTCATCGGCCAGTGCGCGCGCGATCACATGGACCGCGAGGCATTCCAGGAGATCGATTACCGGCGCATGTTCGGGCAGATGGCGAAGTGGGTCGCGCAGATCGACGACCCGCGCCGCGTGCCGGAATACCTGAGTCACGCGTTTCACGTCGCGACGGCCGGGCGTCCCGGGCCGGTCGTGCTCGCGCTGCCAGAAGACATGCTCACCGAGACGCTCGCCGCCATCCCGCCGCTGCCGCGCTACCAGCGAGTGGCGGCCGCGCCCGCGCCGGCGCAGATGGAACGCCTGCGCGAGCTGCTCGGCAACGCACGGAAGCCGTTCGTGATCGCGGGCGGCAGCGGCTGGACGGAGGAAGCCACGCAGGACTTCGCGCGCTTCGTCGAGCAATGGCAGTTGCCGGCGGGCTGCGCATTCCGCTATCAGGACACGCTGTCGAACGAGCATCCGAACTATGCCGGCGATGTCGGGCTCGGCATCAACCCGGCGCTCGCCGCGCGCGTGCGCGACGCCGATGTGCTCTTCGTGCTCGGCCCGCGCATGGGCGAATCGACGACGGGCGGTTACGCGCTGATCGACATCCCGAAGCCGAGGCAGACGCTGATCCACGTACACCAGGGCGCGGAGGAACTCGGGCGCGTGTACCACGCCGATTTGCCGATCGTCTCGGGCATGCCGGAAATCGCGGCGATGCTGGCCGCGCTGCCGCCGCCGCCTTCCATCGCGTGGGCCGGCGAGGCCGAAGCGGCACACGCTGCGTATCTCGACTGGCGCGAGCCGCGCCCGATGCTCGGCGATGTCCAGCTCGGCGAGATCATGCGCCAGCTCGCCCAGACCCTCCCCGCCGACGCCATTCTCACCAACGGCGCCGGCAACTATGCAACGTGGCTGCATCGGCATTACTCGTACCGGCAGTTTCGCTCGCAGGTCGCGCCCACCAGCGGCGCGATGGGCTATGGCGTGCCTGCCGCGATCGCCGCGAAGTCGCTGTACCCGGAGCGCACGGTGATCGCGTTCGCAGGCGACGGCTGCTTCATGATGTCGAGCCACGAGCTGGCCACGGCCATGCAATATGAATTGCCGGTGATCTTCATCGTCGTCAACAACGGCCAGTACGGGACCATCCGCATGCATCAGGAACGGCACTATCCGAACCGCGTGCATGGAACCGGACTCACCAACCCCGACTTCGCCGCCTACGCGCGGGCGTTCGGCGCGCACGGCGAACTCGTCGAGACGACCAGCCAGTTCATGCCCGCGTTCGAGCGCGCACAGCGTTCCGGCCTGCCAGCCGTAATCGAAGTCCGCATTCCGGCGGAACAGAGCACGCCGGGCGCGACGCTCGAACACATTCGCCAGCAAGGCAAGCGTTAGCGGACAAACTTTCATACTGCTTTCAGTGCGCTCCCGGTGGCGCTAGAGTAGCCCGTCCAGAACCACCGGGAGTAAGTCATGCTGAAGATTCTGGCGTTGTCGCTGGCGATGGGAATGTCGGGTGCGGCGTTCGCGAAGGCGGATTGCACGGCGCATCCGAAAAGCAAATAGATGAAGGAGTGCGACGCGAAGGCCAGGCTCGAGGCCGAAGGCTGCAAGATCCGCAAGTTCAAGGTCGATGGCAACTGCTACGAGATCTACGGCCACGACAAGAACGGCAAGAAGGTCGAGATCTATGACGACACGAAGACGCTCGCGGTCGTGAAATCGGAAGTGGAACAAGCGTCATGTCTCCGCCCGTGACCCGGCCCACGAGAGTCTGGGACCTCTGGGTGCGGCTCACGCACTGGGTCGTTGCGGGCATCGTCCTCTGGAACCTGTTCGGTCCGACCGATTCCATTCACCGGCTGCTCGGGTATGGCGCGGCAGGTCTGGTTGCCGCGCGCATCGTGTGGGGCTTCATCGGGCACGCTGTGGTGCCTGATTCTCGCGCTCGCGCTATCCGGCTGGATCATGCGGCTCGATGCCTTCTGGGGCGAAGACTGGCGGCAGGAGATCCACAGCTGGCTCGCGGTCGCGGTGGAAGTGTGCGTCTGCGTGCATGTCCTTGCGGCTGTGCTGATGAGTGTGTGGACGCAGGAAAAATCTCTGCGGGGCGATGCTGACGGGCAACATGCGCGGTCCCGAAAAGGAAAAAGCCCCGTGACCGGAGTCACGGGGCCTTCACCCGAAACATCAACCGCGAGAGCTGGCGTGCTTACTTGCCGCCCACGCTCTGCAGCGTCGTCCACTTGCCGCCGACGACCTTGTACAGCGTGATGCCGCCGTTCTTCAGATCGCCCTTCGTGTCGTATTCCAGATGCTTCGCCGTCACGCCCTGCATGTCGGTCTTCGCGAGGAACGGCAGGTACTTGGCCGGATCCGTCGAGTTGGCCGCCTTCATGGCGGTGAACATGGCCATGGCGCCGTCGTAGGCGTACGGCGAGTAGGTCTGCACGTCTTCGTTGAAGCGCTTCTTATACTTCGCTTCGTAGGCCGGGCCGCCCGGCATTTCGTTCATCGGCAGGCCGGCGAGCGAGGCCACCGTGCCGTCGGCCGAGTTGCCCGCGATCTTGAGGAACGTGTCGGTCTTGACCATTTCGCCCGCCATCAGCGGTGCGCGCAGGCCGAGCGTCTTCATTTGCTTGACCATCGGAGCGGCTTGCGAATCCGCGCCGCCGTAGTACACGAGGTCCGGATTCATCGACTTGATCTTGGTCAGGATCGCCTTGAAGTCGACGGCCTTGTCGTTCGTGAATTCACGGTCGACGATCGTGCCGCCCGCCGCCTTCGCCGCCTTCTCGAACTGGTCGGCAAGACCCTGGCCATAGGCCGTGCGGTCATCGACGATCGCAATCTTCTTGACCTTCAGGTTCTTCACCGCGAACTCACCCGCGACCGAGCCCTGCTGCGTGTCCGAGGTCATCATGCGGAACGCCGTCTTGAAACCCTGCGTCGTGTATTCCGGCGCCGTGGCCATGGCGATCTCGGGAATGCCCGCGTTCGCGTAGATGCGCGAAGCCGGGATCGTCGTGCCCGAGTTGAAGTGCCCCAGCATGCCCTTGATGCCGCCATCCACGAGCTGCTGCGCGACCGTCGTGCCGGTGCGCGGGTCAGCCTGGTCATCGGCCGATTCCAGCACGATGCGAACCGGCTTGCCGCCGATCACCGGCTTCGTCGCGTTGAAGTCTTCCACCGCGAGCGTGATGCCGTTCTGCATGTCCTTGCCGTAGTGCGCCTGCGCGCCCGTCAGCGGGCCGGCGTAACCGACCTTCACGTCTTCCGACGTCTGCGCGACTGCCGTCCCCGCGAACAGGCCGGCGAGCGTCATGGCTGCTGCCAGCTTGGTCATCGTGTGCTTCATAGCTTCTCCTGGTTCCAGTGTGGATGGCAGCGCGTGCCGGGATCGCCGTGCCTGCTGCCGCTTGTTTGAATGTTCCTGATCCGAACGTCCGAGGGGTAACTCAGCCGATCGTCATCAAATTGGCATTGCCGCCTGCCGCCGCCGTGTTCACGCTCACCGAGCGTTCCGTCAGCAGACGTTCGAGCGCATAGTCTTCGCCGTCGTGGCCTGCGTCGGCGAACGCTCCCGCAGCCACGCCCTGCACCGATACGATCGGTCCCGGACGCTTCGCGACTTCCTTCACGAGCGACAGCAGTTCATCGCTGTCGCCTTCGAACAGCACGGCGTCGAAGTCCTCGGCCGCCTTGCGAACCTGTGCATACGGCTTGAGCGCCGCCGGCAGCGACGCCGCCAGTTGCTCACCCGCCGATCCGCCGAACAACGCGCGGTTGCCCGTCGCGAGCACTGCCGCGAACTGCGCGCGCGCGCCGCTTTGCGTCGCCGCCACGCACAGCACCGTGCCGCGCGCGCCGAGCGTATAGGTATTGCGCTCGCCCGTCGGGCCGGTCAGCACCGCCGTCGCGCCCGCCATCACATGCTGCAGATAGCCGTCGCAACGCGCGGCCGTGTGCGGATCGCGCTCGCCGATCGCCCAGTCGCGCAACGCGGTGAGCGCCGCGGCCGGCGTGTCCTTCGTCGCGGCCGGATCGACGGTCAGCGCGCTTTCCAGCGACTTCGGCAAACCGCTCGGGCGCTTGGCCAGGAGGCGTTGCAGATACAGCGCGCCACCCGCCTTCGGACCCGTTCCCGACAGACCTTCGCCGCCGAACGGCTGCACGCCGACCACGGCGCCGATCACATTGCGGTTCACGTAGATGTTGCCCACGTGCGCCCGCGAAATGACGTGCGCGATGGTTTCGTCGATGCGCGTATGGATGCCGAGCGTCAGGCCATAGCCGGTCGCGCGAATTTGGTCGAGGAGTTTATCAAGGTTCGATCGGCGGTAGCGAACCACATGGAGCACCGGGCCGAACACTTCGCGCTTCAGTTCGTCGATGTTCTCCAGTTCGATCAGCGTCGGCGGCACGAAGGTGCCTTGCGCGCAGTGGTCCGGCATCGGCAGCTGCACGACGTTGCGGCCTTTCTCGCGCATCGCGTCGACGTGCGCGTCGATGCCGCGCTTCGCGTCCGTATCGATGACCGGGCCCACGTCCGCCGACAGCCGGTCCGGATTGCCCACCGCCAGTTGCTTCATCGCGCCGGTGAGCATCTCGAGCGTGCGGTCGGCGACGTCGTCCTGCAGGCACAGCACGCGCAGCGCCGAACAGCGCTGGCCGGCCGAGTCGAACGACGATTGCAGCACGTCCGCCACCACCTGCTCCGCGAGCGCGGACGAATCGACGATCATCGCGTTCTGGCCGCCGGTCTCGGCGATCAGCGGAATCGGGCGGCCGTCCGGATCGAGGCGCTCGGAGAGCGTCTTGTTGATGAGGCGCGCGACTTCGGTCGAGCCGGTGAACATCACGGCGCGGGTGCGCGGATCGGCGACCAGCGCCGCGCCCACCGTTTCGCCATTGCCCGGCAGCAGTTGCACCGCGCCCGCCGGCACGCCGGCCTCGCGCAGGATGCGCACGGCCTGCGCGGCGATCAGCGGCGTCTGTTCCGCCGGCTTCGCGAGCACCGGATTGCCGGCCGCGAGCGCGGCGGCGACCTGGCCCATGAAGATCGCGAGCGGGAAGTTCCACGGGCTGATACACACGACCGGACCGAGCGGACGATGCGTATCGTTCGAAAACTCGCCACGGATCTGCGCGGCGTAGTAGCGCAGGAAATCGACGGCTTCGCGAATCTCGGCAATCGCGTTCGGCAGCGACTTGCCTGCCTCGCGGATGATGAGGCCCATCAGCGTATGCATCTGCGCTTCGAGCAGGTCGGCGGCGCGGGTCAGGCAATCCGCGCGGTCTTCGACCGGCGTCGCCTGCCAGATCGGCGCGGTGGCGACAGCATTGGCGATGGCCGCGCTCACCTGTTCCGGCGACGCCTCGACCACCGTGCCGACGAGATCGCGCAGATCCGACGGATTGCGCACGTCGCGGGCGACGCCGTTGCCCGCGGCATCGTCGGCCGACGCGCCTTCGAGCATCGGCTGCGCGCGCCACGGATGATTCGCGCTCGCCAGCAGCGCCGACGACAGCGACGCCAGACGATGCTCGTTCGACAGATCGAGGCCCATCGAATTGGGCCGCTCGTCGCCGTAGAGATGGCGCGGCAGCGGAATCTTCGCGTGCGGCGCGCCGAGCGGCACGAGTTTCTGCGCTTCGTCGATCGGATCCTGGACGAGGTCCTTCACCGGAATCGATTCGTCGGCGATGCGGTTCACGAACGACGTGTTCGCGCCGTTTTCGAGCAGGCGCCGCACGAGATACGCGAGCAGCGTTTCATGCGTGCCGACCGGCGCATATACGCGGCACGGACGGTTCAGCTTGTCGCGGCCGGTGACTTCCTCATAAAGCGGCTCGCCCATGCCATGCAGGCACTGGAACTCGTACTGGCCGGGATAGTAGTTCTGGCCCGCGAGGTGATAGATCGCCGACAGCGTGAATGCGTTGTGCGTCGCGAATTGCGGATAGACCGCGTCGGGCGCGGCCAGCAGCTTCTTCGCGCACGCGAGATACGAGATGTCCGTGTAGATCTTGCGCGTGTAGACCGGATAGCCTTCGAGGCCGTCCACTTGGGCCCGCTTGATTTCCGTGTCCCAGTAGGCGCCCTTCACGAGGCGGATCATCAGGCGATGGCGGCTGCGGCGGGCCAGGTCGACCAGATAGTCGATCACGAACGGGCAGCGCTTCTGATAACCCTGCACCACGAAGCCGATGCCGTTCCAGCCCGCGAGTTCCGGATCGAAACACAGCGCTTCGAGCAGATCCAGCGAGAGTTCGAGGCGGTCCGCTTCTTCGGCATCGATATTCAGACCGATGTCATAGCGGCGCGCGAGTTGCGCCAGCGAACGCACGCGCGGCAGCAGCTCGTTCATCGTGCGTTCCTGCTGGGCGCGCGAGTAGCGCGGGTGCAGCGCGGAGAGCTTGATCGAGATGCCCGGGCCTTCGTAGATGCCGCGCCCGCCGGCCGCCTTGCCGATCGCATGAATGGCCTGCTCGTAGGACGCGTAGTAGCGCAGCGCGTCCTCCTCGGTCGTCGCGGCTTCGCCGAGCATGTCGTACGAGTAGCGGAAACCGCGCGCCTCGAACTTGCGGCTGTTCGCCAGCGCCTCGGAAATGGTCTCGCCGGTGACGAACTGCTCGCCCATCAGGCGCATCGCCATGTCGACGCCCTTGCGGATCAGCGGCTCGCCGCCCCGGCCGATCAGGCGCGTCAGCGCGGACGACAAACCTGCTTCGCTGTTCGTGGTCACCAGCTTGCCGGTGATCATGAGGCCCCACGTGGCGGCGTTCACGAACAGCGACGGCGCCTGGCCCATGTGCGATTTCCAGTCGCCCTTGCTGATCTTGTCGCGGATCAGCGCGTCGCGCGTGGCGCGGTCGGGAATGCGCAGCAGCGCTTCCGCGAGGCACATCAGCGCCACGCCTTCCTGGCTCGACAACGAAAACTCGTGGATCAGCCCTTCGACACCGCCGCCCGAACTCTTCGCGCGCAAGGCTTCGACGAGCTTGGTCGCGAGTTTTTCGGTATCGGCGGAGACGTTCGCCGGCAGGCGCGCCTGGCCGATGAGGAACGGCACGCACTCCGGCTCGGGCCGGCGATACGCGGCGGTGATCGCCGCGCGCAGCACCGATTGCGGCTGCACGTTCTGGGCAAAGTCGAGGAAGGGATGCGGCGCGCCATCTTCGTCGCTGTCGACGGGCGCGGCGTCAGCCAGTTCCGAGCCGCCGTTCGCGCCCGACAGTTCGGGCGGCAACTGGCCGTGCTCGATGCGCTCGAGGTAGGCGAAGATCGCCTGCTTGATCAGCCAGTGAGGGGTGCGCTCGAGACGCGTCGCGGCATCCTTCAGCCGGGAACGCAGCAGATCATCGACTTTGACGCCTAAGGTTGTGCTCGCCATGGTTCCTTCGTTTGCCGGTGGTGGGGCCCGGCGAAAGACTAAAAAGTGGGCGAATCGTACTCCGCTGATATAAAAGGTGCAACCATTTCAGAAATGGGTTGCACCCTGCTTATAACCCTTGTGGGTCAAGGGGTTGCGGGGAATGTTCTCGGACCGAGGGCAACTGGTTTGCTCGGTACTTTCCCTGAAGCAAGGAAATTTTGGGACAAACCCTAAGTAATGCCTGCGACAACGCCGATATAAACACAATGCGCCGCCCACGGCGCGGCATACGCGGTCAATGATCCGCGACCTCGGGGAGAGTTACGAGCATGAGCACTTGGATGGTGGTAGCCAGCGTTTGGGTAATGTTCGCAGTCTGTGTCGTGCTGTTCGTGCGGGGCGCATCGCCACAGGTCTTCCGTTCGGAAGACGCTCAGGAGGAAGGCCGACCCGCACGCAACGACGTTTCCCGCGCAAAGTCCTGAGTCTTCGAAGCGGCATGACTTTGCCTGCCGCTCTCGCGTCAGCATCAGACGTCCTGTGGATCGACTTCCACATTCCAGCGCAACACACCCTTCAGCGAACGCAGCACCGGCTGCCACGCGCGCAGCGCGGCTTGCAGCGCCGCGCGTGAGTTGCTTTCCAGCAGCAATTGCGCGCGGTGCACGTTGAACACTTTCACGATGGTCAGCGGCACGGCGTCGTACACCGTCACGCGCTCGGCGCCCGGCAGCGGCGCGAAGCCGGCGGCTGCCTGCTCCAGAAAGGCCAGCGCCGCTTCGAGCGTGCGTCCCTCGGCACGCAGCATCGCCTGATAGACGAACGGCGGAAGGTGCGCGTCGCGCCGTTCGGCCAGCGTCGAGTTGGCAAATCCCGCATAGTCCTGGCGCGTCAACGCCTGGTAGAGCGCATGGCGCGCATAGCGCGTCTGGATCATCACTTCGCCGGGCAGGCCGGCGCGTCCCGCCCGGCCGCTCACCTGCGTCAGCTGGGCAAAGAGGCGTTCGCTGGCGCGGAAGTCGTGTGAGAACAGCGCCAGGTCGGCATTGAGCACGCCGACGAGCGTCACGCGACGGAAGTCGTGCCCCTTCGCGATCATCTGCGTGCCGACCAGAATGTCGACTTCCCCGGCGTGGACATCGGAGAACAGCGCCTGTGCGCTGCCCTTGCGGCGCGTGCTGTCGGCATCGATGCGCAGCACGCGCGCGCCCGGCACCACGCTCGCGAGCGTCTCCTCGACGCGCTGCGTGCCGCGGCCCATCGGCGCGATGTCGATGTTGCCGCAATCCGGACACGACTTCGGAATGCGCGACTCCCAGCCGCAGTGGTGACAGCGCAGCGCCCGCTCCGGCTTGTGGAGCACGGCATAGGCGCTGCAACGCGGGCAGCCCGCGACCCAGCCGCAGGCGTCGCATGACAGGATCGGCGCATAGCCACGCCGGTTCAGGAACACGAGACTCTGTTCGCCGCGCTCGACACGCGTCTTCAACGCGGCGATCAACGGCCCCGAGAGCCCGTCGACCGACGCGCGGCCGCGGCGCCGCTCTTCTTCCAGATCGATGAGCCGGATGCCCGGCAGCACGGCCTCGGCGACGGCCCGCCGTGTAAGCGTCAGGCGCGTGTAGCGGCCCTGCTCCGTCTGCCACCAGGTTTCGAGCGACGGCGTCGCTGAGCCCAGCACGACGGCGATGTCGAGCTGCTTGGCGCGATAGATGGCGAGATCGCGCGCCGAATAGCGCAAGCCTTCCTGCTGCTTGTAGGCGGGGTCGTGCTCTTCGTCGACGACGATCATCGCCAGATTCGGCATCGACGCCAGGATGGCGAGACGCGTGCCCAGCACGATGCGCGCGTGCCCCGTGTGCGCGGCCAGCCAGTTGCGCGCGCGCTCGCCTTCTGCGAGACCGCTGTGCATCGTGACGATGGCTCCATCCGCGAGGCCCGCGAAACGCGCGCGAAAGGCGGCCTCGAACTGCGGCGTCAGATTGATTTCGGGCACCAGGACGAGCGCCTGTGCGTAGGGGCGTGCGGCGAACAACTGCGCCAGCGCCTGCAGATACACCTCGGTCTTGCCGCTTCCCGTTACGCCGTGCAGCAGGAACGGGGCGAAACCTTGTGCGGCCGAGATGGCGTCGACGGCTGTGCGTTGTTCGTCGGTCAGCACCGGAAGGGGGGCGTTGCCGGTCGGCGTGGCTTGAGGTGGCGACGCCGGGGCGCCCTCATTCACTTGCTCGATCCAGCCGCGTCCCAACCACTCTTCGAGCGTCGCGCCCGCCTTGGGGTGCAGGGCGCGGGCGTCACCGAGGCCGAGAACAGGCTGTTCGGCGAGCGTCTGCGCCAGACGTCGCAGCGCGCTGGCGCGGGCGGGCAAGGCATCGGGCAGGGCGTCGCGTCCCTCGGCCAGCAAGCGGTAACGCGCTTCGACGGCAAACAGGCGATTCCACCTCGACGCGTCACGCAGCGCCTGCGGCAGCGCCGGCAGCGCGACTTCTCCAAGACCACGCTGATAGTAGTCGGCCGCGAACTCCGCGAGCGCGATCCACGACTCCGACAGCGGCGGGCAAGACACGCAGATCGCGCTTACGCTGCGCAGCTTGCCGGCGGGGACATCGGTCGTGGACGCGATCTTGCAGATCAGTCCCACCACTTCGCGCCGGCCGAACGGCACGAGCACCAGCGATCCTTCAACCGGAGCCTCGGCCAGCGCATAGCGATAGTCGAACAGCACCGGCATGGGCTGGTCCACGGCGACGCGCACGAAAAGGTCGGCCATTATCCACAGCTCCGGCCCGGTGGGCGTGGGACAGAAGCATGGATTGCCCGGCTGAAGTTAAAGTAAAACATCAGAATCGTTGGTAAACCGCAGATTAGTTTTGGATTTCCGATGCTTTCCACAGCCTTGTGGATAACTTTGTTGAGAAGTGCTGGCGGGCATGCCGCAAAGCCCGTCACGAAACCCTTATGTGCGCTAGCCCACATTTCGGGTCATGCCGATTAAAACTCTTATCATTCATGGACTTAAAGCACATATAGAGATGCCGCATCAGCTCTTTCAGGCCATAGGTCTGATGGCGCGCCGCAGCGAACGAAATGTGTATAAGTTCAGTCTTGACATCGCCGGACTCCGCGTGAGACGGGCGATTGCGACAAAAAGCTACACCCGCTGACGATTCCAGCCGCGATCGTGACATTGCAGCGCAACATGCGTTCGTAACACGGGCTTTCGGACGCAGCGGCTCGGCGACGCTGATTACCGCGAGCCTTGTCCAGCCCGAATGGCGCGACTATGCCGATGCACCTCGTCGACCAGTTCCGCGACATGCTCCGGCGGCGTGAACTGCGAAATGCCGTGGCCCAAGTTGAAAACGTGGCCCGGATGGTTGCCGAAACTGTCGAGCACGGCGCGTGCTTCCATGCGGATCGCGGCGGGCGGCGCAAACAGCACGTTCGGATCGATGTTTCCCTGCAGCGCGACGCGCGCGCCCACTTTCTCCCGCGCCCGGCCGAGGTTCATGGTCCAGTCGAGCCCGACGGCATCGACACCCGTCGCCGCGATCTCCTCCAGCCACAGGCCGCCGCCCTTCGTGAAGGTGATGACCGGGACCCGCGCGCCGTCGTGCTCGCGCTTCAGCCCCGCGACGATCTTCGCGATGTAATCGAGCGAGAAGCGCTGGTAGGCGCCGTCCGCAAGCGCTCCGCCCCACGTGTCGAAGATCATCACGGCTTGCGCGCCCGCTTCGATCTGCGCATTCAGGTATGCGACCACTGCCTGCGCGTTGATGTCGAGGATGCGGTGCATCAGGTCCGGCCTGGCATAAGCCAGCGACTTGACCGTACGGTGGTCGTCCGAACCGCCGCCTTCCACCATGTAACACGCAAGCGTCCACGGACTGCCCGAAAAGCCGATCAGCGGCACTTTCTGGCGACCCTGCGAATCAGTGAGCGCGCGCCGGATCTGGCTGACGGCGTCGGTGACGTAGCGCAAAGTGCTGTCGATGTCCGGCACCGCGAGGCGCTTCACGTCGTCTTCCGTGCGCACGGTCCGCTCAAAGCGCGGACCCTCGCCCTGCACGAAATTCAGCCCGAGGCCCATGGCGTCAGGCACGGTCAGGATGTCGGAAAAGAGGATGGCGGCGTCCAGCGGAAAGCGTTCGAGCGGCTGGAGCGTGACTTCGGTTGCGTAATCCGGGTTCTTCGCGAGCCCCAGGAAACTGCCGGCGCGCGTCCGCGTGGCGTTGTACTCGGGCAGGTAGCGGCCCGCCTGACGCATCAGCCAGATCGGCGTGTAGTCGGTGGGCTGGCGCAGCAGCGCGCGCAGGAAGGTGTCGTTCAGAAGTGTGTGTGCCACGTCGCTCGGTGCTCAGTGCTGAAGGCGGAGAATCGTTCATTCTACCGGACCGCCCGAGCGTTGCCGTTGACGGATCCGGACGATTCGGAGAGTCTCACACGGCGCCGGCCTATGCCGTTCGGCCGACTGTCGGGCCGTCGAAAGGCTCGTTATGATCGCTGGACGGTCATCGCCCGTTACAACCCACCAGAAACAAAGACAACCGGGAGAATCAATGAAACGCACGTCTGTCCGTCTTGCCGCAGCCTTTTGCAGCGTCGTGCTGTCGTCCGCATTCGCGGGCGCCGCGCATGCCCAGACCGTTCAGGCGGGCGCCGTCTCAGGCGCACCGCCGGCTCCGGCGTCTGCGCCTGTCGCCAGCGCGCCGGCCACACGCCTCGACAGCATTCTCGCGCGCCATACGCTGCGCGTCTGCACCACCGGCGACTACAAGCCGTATTCGTTTCTGCGGCCGGACGGCCAGTTCGAAGGCATCGACATCGATCTGGCAGAGAGCCTCGCGAAGTCGCTCGGCGCGAAGGTGGAATACGTGAAGACGTCGTGGTCGAACCTGATGAACGACTTCATCGCACAGTGCGACATCGCCGTGGGCGGCGTTTCGACCACCCTGGAACGGCAGAAGCGCGCGTTCTTCACCGCGCCGTATATGGAAGACGGCAAGACGCCCATCGTCCGCTGCGACGATGTGGACAAGTACCAGACCGTCGCGCAGATCGACCAGCCGGGCGTGCGCACCATCGTCAATCCCGGCGGCACGAACGAACGCTTTGCCAAGCAGTATTTCCCGCACTCGCAGCTGATCGAGTATCCGGACAACGTGACCATCTTCAAGCAGATCCTCGACGGCAAAGCGGACGTCATGGTCACGGACGCCTCCGAGACGCTGCTCCAGCAGAAGCTCAACCCCGGCTTGTGCTCGGTGCATCCGGACAAGCCGTTTCAGTTCGGCGAGAAGGCGTATCTGCTGCCGCGCGGCGACGTGGTGTTCCAGCAGTACGTCGACCAGTGGCTGCATCTCGCCCGCGCGTCGGGCGAGTATCAGGCGGTGTATGACAAGTGGCTGAAGTAAGGGCTCAGCGCCCTGCCCGCAGCAGCTCGCCGGTGCGCACGCCGATCTTGCGCAGCCAGGCGAGCGCCGCCTCGGAATGCGCATGCAGGCGGGCGAATCCGTGCGTCATGTCGCGCGCGTCGATCATTTCGGCGCGGCCGCCGTTGGCTTCGAGAAAGCTTTTCAGGGCGTAGGCGTCGTCGTAGAGCGGGTCATAGGCCGCCGCGACAATCAGCGCGGGAGCCGGCGCGCGCTCGCACGGTTCAGCGAGCGGGAAGGCGCGGGCGTCGTCGGAATCCGGCACGCCGGCCGCGAAGAACCGGGCCCAGTACCACCTCATCTCTTCGTTGGTGAGGCCTGGACCATTCGCGTTGGCCACGCAGCTCGGGCTGTCGAACTGCTGCCGCATGACCGGATAGAGCAGCACCTGCAAGTCGACGATGCCGGTCACCTGGTGGTTCGCCCCGCGCGCCGCGACCACCGCCAGATGGGCGCCGGCGCTGTCGCCGCCCACGGCCAGGCGGTCAGTCGCGAAGCCGAGCCGGGATCGGTGCTCGGCGAGCCAGATCAGCGCGTCGAGTGCGTCGGCACAGGGCGCAGGGAAGGGAAACTCGGGCGCCAGCCGGTAGTCGACGCTCGCCACCGCGCATTGGGCGTCCCGTGCAAGCCGCGCGACAAGGCCGTGGTGCGTTTCCAGATCGCCGACCACCCAGCCGCCGCCATGGAAATACACGAGGAGCGGCAAAGGGCCGGTGGTGCCGGCGGGTTTGTATATGCGCGCGTTGACGGAGCGGCCTTCGAGCGGGATCTCGATGTCCTCGGTCGTGACAGCGGCATCGCTCGGGCCTGCGTAGGCGCGGGCGATTTTGCTGAACCGGTCTCGCACTGCTCGCGCATCGTCGTCCAGCGCGGGAAGCGGAAAGGCCTGGGCGACTTGCTGGTAGTAACGGAGCAGGGCTGCATCGATGGTCATGCTTGTCTCCATGGTGCGTTTTTTGGAAAGGACGCCCGCATTTCGGGTTTTGCGCTCCGGTTACATGCGTCCACGCGTTCTATTTTCTCGGACGATTAGAATAATCGCACTAGTCCTTAAGTCGGCATTTTTTCATTCGAACAATCCGATGAAGTGAACGTTTCGATGTTCAGGCAATATATCCACGCGAAACCCACAGTTTGCGCGAGAAAATTTCCTGAAAGCCTTACAGGACGGGGGTTACAACCTGAAACACTTTGTTACGGCGACGCGGATTCAATTCGCCCACAATCTGTTCAAACGGTTTCAACACGGATGTATTGGGCGTGCGAGTCAAAAACTCCGCGTTTCCAGTGGTCGGCAATCGCCGAAGCTCACTTTTGGGGCATCTTTGCTGGGATCGTTTTTCGAGTCTCTTGCTCGAAACATCTCACCTTTGGTCTCCTCGCGCTAACCCCGTAGCGTGTGGTTTTTAGCGGGCTCCAGGCCCGCTTTTTTTTTGCCTGAACAAACGTTTGCGCCGTTCGGGAGCTTTGAAGAGCTTCGGCAGCGCCAACGTTTCGTCCCATGACAGAAGGGAGCGCACTGCGCTCCCTTCTTCGTTTTGGCTGAATCATCCGCGTCGTCAGGCTGTCCGGCTCTCCGAAAGCTTCAGCTCGTCGATCATGCGGGCGCGCATGACGAATTTTTGCACCTTCCCGGTTACCGTCATCGGCAGGTCGTCGACGAAACGAATGTAACGCGGCACCTTGTAATGCGCGATCTGGCCCGCGCAGAAGTCCCGCACTTCGTCCTCGCTCATTTGCTCGCCCGGGCGCACGACGATCCACGCGCACACTTCCTCGCCATACTTCTGGTCCGGGACACCGAAGACCTGGACCGACTGCACCTTCGGATGGCGGAACAGGAATTCTTCGATCTCGCGCGGATAGATGTTCTCGCCGCCGCGGATCAACATGTCCTTCAGCCGGCCGACGATGTTGCAATAGCCCTCGGCGTCGAGCGTGGCGAGATCGCCGGTATGCATCCAGCCGTCGACCACGGTTTCGCGTGTCTTCGCCTCGTCGTCCCAGTAGCCTTTCATGACCGAGTAGCCGCGCGTGCAGAGTTCCCCCGTCTCGCCAACCGGCACGATCTCGCCCAGCGGATCGACAATCTTCACTTCGAGATGCGGCTGGACCCGTCCGACGGTCGTCGTGCGCTTGTCGAGCGGATCGGTGGTCGAACTCTGGAACGACACCGGGCTCGTCTCCGTCATGCCGTAAGCGATGGTGATCTCGCTCAAATGCATCTTCGACACGACCCGCTTCATGGTCTCGATCGGACATGGCGAGCCGGCCATGATCCCGGTGCGCAGGCGGCTGAGATCGAACTTGCTGAAATCCGGGTGATCCAGTTCGGCGATGAACATGGTCGGCACACCGTGCAGCGCCGTGCATTGCTCTTCGTGGACGGCGGCGAGCGTTGCGCCGGGGTCGAAGGCCTCGCCGGGGAAGACCATCGCACAGCCCGTCGATACGCACGCGAGCACCGCCAGCACCATGCCGAAGCAGTGGTACAGCGGCACTGGAATGCACAGCGAGTCCTGCTCGGTGAGCCGCATCGCCATGGCGATGTAGCGCGCGTTGTTGACGATGTTGCGATGCGTAAGCGTCGCCCCCTTCGGGTTGCCGGTCGTGCCGCTCGTGAACTGGATATTGATCGGTTCGTCCGGATTGAACACCGCTTCCAGCGCGTCCAGCTTTGCACTGTCGCGTTGTTCGCGGCCCCGGCGCATCACGTCGGCGAAGTTGAGCATGCCGGGACGGCTCGCCTCGCCCATGCGAATCACCGCGCGCAACTCGGGCAGCTTTTGGGCGCGCAGCGCGTTGGGCTCGGCGTGGGCGAGTTCAGGCGCGAGCGACTCGAGCATCTCCAGGTACTTCGACGTCTTGAACTGCTCGGCGGCGATGATGGCCTTGCAGCTGACCTTGTTCAACGCATATTCGAGCTCGGCCAGCCGATACGCCGGATTGATGTTCACCAGCACGGCGCCCATGCGCGCCGTGGCGAACTGGGTCAACAGCCATTCGGCCCGGTTCGGCGACCAGATTCCCACGCGATCGCCCGCCTGGATCCCCAGCGCCAGCAGGCCGCTTGCGAGCGCATCGACCTCATCGGCGAACTGACGCCACGTCCAGCGGATGCCCTGCTCGCGAAACACCACCGCGGGGCGATCCGGAAAACGGCGAACGGTGTCGAGAAGGAAGCGCGATACGGTTGCTTCGCTCAAGGGGATATCGGTTGCACCGCGTACGTAGGACACGCCGTCGCGCGGTTCGACCTGCGCACCCGCCTGCGTCTGTTCAATCGCCATCGATCACTCTCCGCCTGGATTTCGCCGCCCTGTGCCGGCGTATGTGGCTGGCCGCTGTAAGGGCCGATGAAAGCCATTGTGCATGGCGATCTTGCCGGCGGGCATTGAGTGTTTCCCCGCAATGCCGCGCGAACATTCCGCGCGCCTTGAACGAGAAAGTCGATGAATCAAGGGTCTACGGAGCGGCGCGTCAGAGGCTGCACATCCGATATGCAGAAAAGGCCCAATCCGCTTCTCGCATCAAGCATAAAAAAAGCAGCCCGAAGGCTGCTTTCTCAACGCTGAACACGCGTAGAAGCGTGCTGCGTGTCAGTGCCTTGCGTGAACCTTGCGCAGACGCTGGATTGCTGCGAGCTGCGCCGTCGCGTACGCCAGTTCGGCTTGCGCCGTGGCGTATTCGAGTTCGGACTTGTTGTCCTGCATCGCTTCTTCGGCACGCTTCTTCGCCTGCTCTGCCTTCGCTTCGTCGAGATCGGCGCCGCGAATGGCGGTATCGGCGAGCACGGTCACGATGCCCGGCTGGATTTCGAGAATCCCGCCGGCAACGAACACGAACTCTTCCGAACCGTCTTCCGCCTCGATGCGCACCGCGCCCGGACGAATGCGCGTGATGAGCGGCGTGTGGCCCGGCAGAATGCCGAGTTCACCTGCTTCGCCCGGCAGCGCGACGAACTTCGCCTGGCCCGAGAAGATCTGCTCTTCCGCGCTGACGACGTCTACCTTGATGGTTGCCATATGTGTCGACTCCTGTGTCGGTCAGTGTATTTCGTGGACGCCGCTGCAAGGCAGTGGCGTCCGCCTGAAATAACCCGACCTTTACTGGATCTTCTTGGCCTTTTCGAAGGCTTCGTCGATCGTGCCGACCATGTAGAACGCCTGCTCCGGCAGATGATCGCATTCGCCTTCCACGATCATCTTGAAGCCGCGGATGGTTTCCTTCAGCGGCACGTACTTGCCCGGCGAGCCCGTGAACACTTCAGCGACGTGGAACGGCTGCGACAGGAAACGCTGGATCTTGCGCGCGCGCGCGACCGACAGCTTGTCTTCCGGCGACAGTTCGTCCATGCCCAGAATCGCGATGATGTCGCGCAGTTCCTTGTAGCGCTGCAGCGTCTGCTGCACGCCGCGCGTGATCGTGTAGTGCTCTTCGCCGATCACGTTCGGGTCGATCTGACGCGAGGTCGAATCGAGCGGGTCCACGGCCGGGTAGATACCCAGCGAAGCGATGTCACGCGACAACACGACGGTTGCGTCCAGGTGGCCGAAGGTCGTAGCCGGCGACGGGTCGGTCAAGTCATCCGCAGGGACGTACACGGCCTGAACCGACGTAATCGAGCCGGTCTTGGTCGACGTAATGCGCTCTTGCAGCTTGCCCATTTCTTCAGCCAGCGTCGGCTGATAGCCCACTGCCGAAGGCATACGGCCGAGCAGTGCCGACACTTCCGTGCCTGCCAGCGTGAAACGGTAGATGTTGTCGACGAAGAACAGCACGTCCAGGCCTTCGTCACGGAAGTGCTCGGCCATCGTCAGACCGGTCAGCGCGACGCGCAGACGGTTGCCCGGCGGCTCGTTCATCTGGCCGTACACCAGCGCGACCTTGTCGAGAACGTTCGAGTCCTTCATTTCGTGATAGAAGTCGTTCCCTTCACGGGTACGCTCACCCACACCGGCGAACACGGAATAACCGCCGTGTTCCTTCGCGATGTTGTTGATGAGTTCCATCATGTTCACGGTCTTGCCCACGCCTGCACCGCCGAACAGACCGACCTTGCCGCCCTTCGCGAACGGGCAGATCAGGTCAATAACCTTGATGCCGGTTTCGAGCAGTTCCGTGGACGGCGACAGTTCGTCGAACGCCGGCGCCTTCTGGTGGATCGAACGCGTGGTTTCCGCGGTGATCGGACCGGCTTCGTCGATCGGACGGCCGAGCACGTCCATGATGCGGCCCAGCGTCGGCTTGCCGACCGGCACGCTGATCGGCTTGCCCGTGTTCTTGACCATCGTGCCGCGGCGCAAACCGTCGGAAGCACCCAGACAGATGGTGCGAACCACGCCGTCGCCCAGCTGCTGCTGGACTTCGAGCGTCAGTTCGGTGCCTTCCAGAATGAGCGCGTCGTAGATCTTCGGCATCTCTGCACGCGGAAACTCCACGTCGATAACGGCGCCGATGCACTGTACGATCTTGCCTTCTACCAAAGCAGTGGTACTCATCGCATTTCCTTTAGATACTGTGTTCTTTCACGCGGCCGTCAGACCGCTGCGGCGCCGCCGACGATTTCCGACAATTCTTTCGTAATCGCGGCCTGGCGGCTCTTGTTGTAGACGAGCTGCAGTTCGTTGATCACGGTCTTCGCGTTGTCCGACGCGGCCTTCATCGCGACCATGCGCGCGGATTGCTCAGACGCCATGTTTTCCGCGACAGCCTGATAAACCAGCGCCTCGACGTAGCGCACGAGCAGCTCGTCCACCACGGTCTGCGCGTCCGGTTCGTAGATGTAGTCCCACGAAGTCTTCGGCGTTTCACCGTCTTCATCCTTCGCGTGGAGGTCATCCACCGACAACGGCAGCAGTTGCTCGATCACCGCTTCCTGCTTCATCGTGTTGACGAAGCGCGTGTACGCCAGGTACACCGCGTTGATCTTGCCTTCCGAATACAAGTCGAGCTGCACCTTGATCGCGCCGATCAGCTTTTCCAGATGCGGCGTGTCGCCCAGTTGCGTGACTTGCGACACGACCTGCGCCTTCAGCCGGTTCAGGAAGCCCAGACCCTTGCCGCCGATCGCCGATGCTTCGATCTTCACGCCACTCTGATCGAGTTCCTTGATCTTGTTCAGCGACGCACGCAGCACGTTCGTATTCATGCCGCCGCACAGACCCTTGTCGGTGGTGACGAGGATCAGGCCGGCGGTCTTCGCGCCCTTGTTCTCCACCATGAACGGGTGGCGATACTCGGGGTTGGCCTTGCTCATGTGCGAGGCGATTGCGCGGACCTTGTCGGCATACGGACGGGCGGAACGCATGCGCTCCTGGGCGCGGCGCATCTTCGATGCGGCGACCATTTCCATCGCTTTGGTGATCTTGCGCGTGTTCTGCACGCTCTTGATCTTGCCGCGAATTTCCTTCATTCCAGCCATTGCTTACTCCTTGTCGGCCCGAGTTGGCGCTTTAGCGCTTACTCGGGCCCCATGCAACGCGGATCGAAGCCGCGCGATGTTGTTGAACATCGCGCGTTGCCTCTCTATCCCGATCAATAAGCGCCCGACTTTTTGAAGTCCTTCAGCGCGGCATGCAGTGCGCCTTCGTCGTCCTTCGCCAAGTCCTTGTTGTCTTCGATGCGCTTGATCAGATCGCCGTGGCTGGTCTTCAGGAATTCGCGCATGCCCTTTTCAAACGGCAGCACTTGCGAAACTTCCAGGTCGTCCAGGTAGCCATTGTTCGCCGCGAACAGCGACACAGCCAGTTCCCACACTTGCAGCGGCTGATACTGCGGCTGCTTCAGCAGTTCCGTCACGCGGCGGCCGCGCTCCAGCTGCTTGCGGGTGGCTTCGTCGAGGTCCGATGCGAACTGCGCGAACGCAGCCAGTTCACGATACTGCGCCAGGTCGGTACGGATACCGCCCGACAGCTTCTTCACGACCTTCGTCTGAGCCGCACCACCGACGCGCGACACCGACACGCCCGCGTTGATGGCGGGGCGGATACCGGCGTTGAACAGGTCGGTTTCCAGGAAGATCTGGCCGTCGGTAATCGAGATCACGTTCGTCGGAACGAACGCGGTGACGTCGCCGGCTTGCGTTTCGATGACCGGCAGCGCCGTCAGCGAACCGCTCTTGCCCTTCACTTCGCCGTTGGTGAACTTCTCGACGTACTCTTCCGAGACGCGGGCCGCACGCTCGAGCAGACGCGAGTGCAGATAGAACACGTCACCCGGATATGCTTCGCGGCCCGGCGGGCGGCGCAGCAGCAGCGAGATCTGGCGATACGCCCACGCTTGCTTGGTCAAGTCGTCATAGACGATCAGCGCGTCCTGGCCGCGGTCGCGGAAGTATTCGCCCATCGTGCAGCCGGCGTACGGCGCGAGGTATTGCATCGCGGCCGATTCCGAAGCCGAAGCCGCCACGACGATGGTGTATTCCATCGCGCCGGTTTCTTCGAGCTTGCGCACCACGTTCATGATCGACGAAGCCTTCTGGCCGATCGCGACGTAGATACAGAACAGGTCCTTGCCCTTCTGGTTGATGATCGCGTCGACGGCCACCGCGGTCTTGCCGCACTGACGGTCGCCGATGATCAGCTCGCGCTGGCCGCGGCCGATCGGCACCATGGCGTCGATCGACTTCAGGCCCGTCTGCACCGGCTGCGACACCGACTTGCGCCAGATCACGCCCGGCGCGATCTTTTCGATGGCATCGGTCTTCTTTGCGTTGATCGGACCCTTGCCGTCGATGGGGTTGCCCAGCGCATCGACCACGCGGCCGATCAGTTCCGGACCGACCGGCACTTCGAGAATGCGGCCCGTCGTCTTGACGATGTCGCCTTCCGAGATGTGCTCGTACTCGCCGAGAATAACGGCGCCGACGGAGTCACGTTCGAGGTTCAGCGCGAGGCCGAAAGTGTTGCCCGGGAATTCGAGCATTTCGCCCTGCATCACGTCCGACAGGCCGTGGATGCGCACGATACCGTCGGTCACGGAGATCACGGTGCCCTGGTTGCGAACATCCGCGCTCGCTTCAAGGCCCTGGATCCGGCTCTTGATCAGCTCGCTGATCTCAGAGGGATTGAGTTGCATTATTCGCTCCTGATAGTCAATTCTGTTGCGTGCCCGCTAGAGACACGGTTGGCCGCATTAATTCGCAAATTAAGCGGTCAGAGCCGTCTGCATGCGGGCGAGGCGCGCGCGGACCGAGGTATCGAGCACTTCGTCGCCGACCGTCACGCGAACGCCGCCGATCAGCGACTGATCCACCGTGACAACCGGCTTCAGCTTGCGCTGAAACTTGCGTTCGAGACTGGCGACGAGGTCGTTCAATTGTTCGCCTTCGAGGGGGAACGCGCTCACGATCAGCGCGTCGGCCGCACCTTCGCGGGCGTTCTTCAGTTCGTCGAACTGGACAGCGATTTCCGGCAGCAGCGGCAGGCGATGATTCTCGACCAGCATGCCGACGAAATTCTTTGCTTGAGCGTTGCCTTGAGCGAGCGGCGACTTCACCGCGGCGAGCAGCAGATCGATGATTTGCTGACGGTTCACCTTCGGGCTCGACGCGACCGATTCCACTTCGGGCAGACGCGCAACCTGTGCCAGCTCCTCGACGAAGGTGGACCAGCCCGCGAGATCGCCGGTTTCGGCCACGCGGAACAGCGCTTCTGCGTAAGGACGAGCGATGGTTGCAAGTTCGGCCATGATCAGAGCTCGGTTTTGAGTTGATTCAGCAGAGCGGCGTGAGCGTTCTGGTCGACTTCGCGCTTCAGGATCTGCTCGGCGCCCTTGACGGCCAGCGCAGCCACTTCCGCACGCAGCGTCTCGCGTGCCTTCACGATCTGCTGGTCGGCGTCAGCCTTGGCTTGAGCGACGATGCGCGCGGCTTCGGCCTGGGCATTCGCCTTGATTTCTTCTGCGACGGCGGCAGCACGCTTCTCGGCGTCAGCAATGCGCTGCTGGCCGTCGTTGCGTGCTTGCGCGAGTTCCTGATCGACGCGCTTGTGCGCTGCTTCGAGTTCCGCTTTGCCCTTGTCGGCGGCGGCGAGGCCGTCGGCAATCTTCTTCGAGCGCTCGTCGAGGGCGTTGATCAACGGCGGCCACACGAACTTCATCGTGAACCACGCGAGGATCAGAAACACGACCATTTGCGCAAACAGGGTTGCGTTGAGATTCACGGTGTTTCCTTAAACGTTGCTTGATCGGAGGGAATACGGTTAAAAGGCGCTCATCGGCTTGTTGAGCTCGATCAGCGCCTCACCCGTTCCGTTCTGGCGTCTTGAAAGAGTCAGACGCACACTTCCGAGGAACCTCAGCCTGCGAGCTTCGAGAGCAGCGGGTTCGCGAACGCAAACAGCATTGCCACACCAACGCCGATCAGGAACGCCGCGTCGATCAGACCAGCCAGCAGGAACATCTTGGTCTGCAGCGGGTTCATCAGTTCCGGCTGGCGGGCGCACGCTTCAATGTACTTGCCGCCCATCAGGCCGATACCGATACAGGCGCCGATTGCACCCAGGCCGATGATGATGCCGATACCGATGGCGGTCAGACCCTGGATGTTGGCGATGAAAGCTTGCATGATCACTCCTTTGATTAAAGACTTTGGAACTGGATTTATAAAAATTGAAACTTGTGAAACCTAAACCTGAAAGCTTCCGGAACGTGCGGCTGCTTTAGTGCGAGTCATGCGCCTGGCCGATATACACCAGCGTCAGCATCATGAAAATGAACGCCTGCAACAGCACGATCAGAATGTGGAAGATCGCCCAGACGGTGCCCGCGACCACGTGGCCGATAAAGCCGAGCAACGACAGATCCGCGCCGAACGACCACATGCTGCCCAGAAGGGCGATCAGCAGGAACAGCAGTTCGCCGGCGTACATGTTGCCGAACAGCCGCATGCCGAGCGAAACCGTCTTGGCGACGAACTCGATGATGTTCAGCGCGAGGTTCGGAATCCACAGCAGCGGATGCGCGCCGAACGGAGCCGACAGCAGTTCGTGAACGAAGCCGCCCGCGCCCTTGATCTTGAAGTTGTAGTAGATCATCAGCACGAACACGCCGAGCGCGATGCCGAGGGTGCCGTTGAGGTCGGCGGTCGGCACGATGCGATGGTGCGGCAGGACATGCTCGAGACCGAGCCAGCCGATCAGACGGCCCGGCAGGTCAACGGGGATGAAGTCGAGGGAGTTCATCAGGGCGACCCAGACGAACACGGTCAGCGCGAGCGGAGCGATGAAGCGGCGGCTGCCGTGGATCATCGACTTCGACTGGTCTTCGACCATCTCGACCAGCATCTCGATGGCGCACTGGAAACGGCCCGGAACGCCGGAGGTCGCCTTGCGCGCCGCGAGGCCGAGAATGACGATGGTGAGGAGACCGCATACGATCGACCAGAACAGCGTGTCGAGATTCCAGACGTGGATGTCGAAGATCGACGTCTGCGTATGCGTGGAAAGATTCTGCAAGTGGTGCGCAATGTACTCGGACGGATCCAGAGCGTGCGTTCCTTCGCTAGCTGCCATATCGTTAAAGCCACCCAAATTGTCAAAAATCTTTCGCCGCCTGCCGCTGCCGGGACGCCGCTTCGCGTCGCGTCTCCGGGCGGGAGGCCCGAGTGCGGAAACTGTTCCGCACCTGTTCATTCATGATGCTACTTGCAATCGGTGCTGCGGGCGCTTACCTGGGACGTCATGGAATGTCACCGTAGCGCCATTGCAACCCAGTAAGTCTTCAGAGCGATGATGTAAGTCACGAGCAGCGGCAGCCACAACGCGCTCTTGTACCAGAACGCGATCGCCACGAACATAGCAATCGTCGCTCCCATCTTGAGCGCCTCGCCGATCATCCAGCTCACGATCGTCTCCGCGCCGCTCTTTGCCTTCAGGCGCGCGGCGAACAAGGCACTCGGCGCCCAGCAGATCGCTCCTCCCAGGAAGGCTGACAGCGCAGCATCGCCCGGTGGCTTGTAAAACAGCCACCACAGCAGCGTCGCACCCAGGGACAAAACCATTTGCGCCGCCACGACCCGAAACGGCGTGACACGCGATGGACGACTCACTTCCGGGCCAAACAGCTTCTCTGCCTGATCCCGCGTGAGCGGAACGATATTGTTATCTTGCGCTTCGGCGTCCCACGACTCGCTCGACGTACTGTGCGGCTGATTTCCGGGGACGTGCGCAGCGTCGGTTGCATGCGCGTCCGGCGCTCGATTTTTCTCTCGCACCGTCTTCAAACCTTCAACCAAAAGTCCGGGGAAATCACCCTGCGCTTTCGCGGCGCTTTCGAGGTGGCCTAGCTGATAAATCCGGGCGATTGTAAGCGATTGTTGTCACGGATTCAATAGTTTAGGTGTGTCAAAAGGCAGTGAAAAAGCATGCCGAAAAGGTTCTCGAAAACGAGACTTTCCTTGCAATTGCAAGCAGATTCTCATGTGCTGGCAGAGGTGTCTCCGAGCCTCAAACAAGCACCCATCCGATGATCATCGCCACGATCCAGAACGGGATCGATACGATATGAAACGGCATCCACATGCCCTTCTCGTTAGACAGTCTGACCGCGATCAGATTGGCCAGTGAACCGATGGCGATGCCAAAGCCACCCACGCTCACGCCGAAGGTCAGTGCACGCCAGTCCTTCGAGAATTCGGCGAGCACGATGGCAGCCGGAACGTTGCTGATGCCCTGCGACAGCACGGCGCCCGCCGCGTACGCCCTGACCGGCGTGTCGATGCCGAGATGCGCGATGGCTTGATGAATCACGGGCAATGCAGCGGCACTGCGCAACACGATGAACATCAGCACGAAGATGAGCAGCAGCAGCCAGTCGATCTTGAAGACTGCCTCACGCCGCCAGAGCAGGAATCCGGCAGCCAGGACGGCGAGCGCGGGTCCGACATGATGGGCATCGGCGAGATAGACGAACGCGGCGAACGCCACGGCACTGACGACGCACAGCACGCGATCCACCCGATGCTCTTCGAGGTCGCTGGACAGGTCGAGCGGCGCGCCGCGGAACATCGCGAACGTCACGATGGCCAGCAGCACCATCAACGCCGCGCACAGCGGCAGCATCGTCCAGACGAAGGCGCCGAACGCGACACCGCTCGTCTGCCAGAGGAAGAGATTCTGCGGATTGCCGAGCGGCGTGAGAATCGATCCCGCATTCACCGCGAGCGCGATCACGATGACCAGCCGTTTGATCGGCAAGGGCGCGAGCTTGTGCAGCGACAGCGCAAGCGGCACGACCGCGAAGAGCGCGACGTCGTTGGTGAGCACGGTGGACAGGCCCGCCGCGAGCGCAACCAGCAGCAATGCAAGCGTGCGCTCGCCGTGGATGTGATGCACGAGCCGATGCGCCGCCCACATCAGGAATCCTGATAATTCGATGGCTTTCGTCAGGATCAGAAGACCCGCGAGCGTCAGGACCGTTTGCCAGTCGACGAGGCCAGGCAAGGACGGCCACGGGCGCGGCTGCACGACCTGCAGCACGACCAGCGCGAACACCAGAATGGCGAGGACCGGCTCCTTCGAGACGGTCCTCCAGATGCGTCCGATCCAGTCCGGCCGCGTACGCTTGACGTTGACCTCGGACACGATCCGCGATCGTCAGGCAGTCGGTGTAGTCGATTCGATGCTGCCACGCAGTTTGCTCAGGATGCCTTCGAGCGAATCGAGCGTGCCGAAGTCGATCGTGACCTTGCCGCGCCCTCTTCCACCGACCTTGATCTTTACGTTCGCGGACAACAAATCGGACAGTTCTTCTTCCAGACGGCGCGTATCGCGGCCACCATCGTTAGCTACACGCGCTTTGGTCGCCGGCGCTTCCTTCGTCGTCGCCGCGACGAGACGTTCGGTTTCACGCACCGACAGGCGGCGGTTGACCACATGATTGGCCAGCTGGATCTGCGTGGCGGCGTCCACGGCCAGCAGCGCGCGTGCGTGGCCCATGTCGAGATCGCCGGCGAGGAGCATCGTCTGGACGGGTGTCGCCAGATTGAGCAGGCGCAGCAGGTTGGATACGGCACTGCGCGAGCGGCCGACCGACTCTGCTGCCTGTTCGTGCGTAAAACGGAATTCATCGAGCAGACGCTGGATGCCCTGCGCCTCTTCGAGAGGATTCAAATCCTCGCGCTGGATGTTCTCGATCAGCGCCATCGCCGCCGCGGCCTGATCTGGCACGTTTTTCACGAGCACCGGCACTTCGTCGAGTCCGGCCAGCCGTGCGGCCCGAAAGCGTCGTTCGCCCGCGATGATTTCGTAGCGGTTGTCGCCTACCGAGCGCACGAGAATGGGTTGCATCAGCCCTTGAGCACGAATGCTCGCGGCCAGCTCCTGGAGCGCGCCTTCGTCCATGCGCGTTCGCGGCTGGTATTTGCCGGCCTGCAGCTTGTCCAGCGCCAGCACCGAGGGCGTGCCCTCACCGCGCACGGCTTCGGTGATGTCGACACTGCCGCCGAGCAATGCATCCAGGCCCCGGCCCAACCCCTTCTTCTTCATCACAGCGCTCATTTCGGTTCCTCCGTCGGCGTTCGCTGCCGCATCGAATGGGTGTTGCTCAGTTCACGTTCAGCGCGCGCACGCGCTCGATCATTTCCGTGCCGAACTGGATATACGCCTGGGCGCCGCGCGACGACTTGTCGAACACGACCCCCGGCAGCCCGTAGCTTGGCGCCTCGGCAAGACGCACGTTGCGCGGGATGACGACATCGAACAGCTTGCTGCCGAAGTGCTCCTTCAGCTGGTCCGACACCTGTTGCTGCAAAGTGATCCGCGGATCGAACATCACGCGCAGCAGGCCGATGACCGTCAGCTCGCGGTTGAGATTGGCATGGACCTGCTTGATCGTGTTCACGAGGTCGGACAGTCCTTCCAGCGCGAAGTACTCGCACTGCATCGGAATGACGACGCCGTGCGCCGCGCACAACGCGTTGAGCGTCAGCAGCGACAGCGCCGGGGGGCAATCGATCAGGACGAAGTCATAGTCATCGACTACCTCGGCAATCGCGTTGCGCAGGATGCGCTCGCGATTTTCCATGTCGACGAGCTCAACCTCCGCGCCTGCCAGTTCGCGATTGGCCGGTACCACGTCGTAGTTCACTGCACCGGGACGCACGCGGGCGTCGCGAACGGCCACGCCATCGACGAGCACTTCGTACACAGTGTTCTCGCAGGCTGCCTTGTCGATGCCACTGCCCATGGTTGCGTTACCTTGCGGATCAAGATCGATCAGCAGTACGCGTTGCCCGAGCCCGCCGAGGCTCGCCGCGAGGTTGACCGCCGTCGTGGTCTTTCCAACGCCGCCCTTCTGATTTGCGACGCAGAAGATTTTTGCCATCGTTTAGTGTCCTCGTTATTCCGCTGTCAGAAGATCAGCGTGCCTGGAATGCCGGATCGAACGGTGCGGCGAACCGTCATTCTGCTGCGACGGCTATTTCGATCAGATGTCGCTCGGCGTCGAGCATCGGCACTTTCAGACGCTCCACGCCGAGCACCGTTGCGCCCGTCGGGAGACGTGCGACTTCGGCATCGGGCTTGATGCCTTTCATCGCGAGAATGCGCCCATCGACTTCGACCAGATGACGCGAAAGTGTAACGAAATCGGAGAGCTCTGCGAATGCGCGAGACACGATTACATCGAATTTTTCGGGTATTTCGATACCTGGACGCAGCGCTTCGACGCGCCCCGTTACGACGGACAGATTGACAAGGCTCAACTGAGCCTTGACTTGCGACTGAAAGGCACTCTTTTTATGGACGATGTCGTTCAATGTCACGCGGACGTCCGGCAGGGTGATCGCCAGCACGACGCCTGGCAGTCCGCCACCCGAGCCGACATCGAGCACCGTCGACGGATGGCGGGCAGACACCATCGGCACGATGGCGAGCGAATCCAGAATATGCTGAATCATCATTTGCTCAGGATCGCGGATGGCCGTCAGGTTGTAGACGGCGTTCCACTTGCCGAGCAGCGCGACATAGTCGAGCAGCTTTTGTTTTTGCTCAGGAGAAAGCGAAATGGAGAGATCGGCGGCGCCCTTGTCCAGTATCGTCGCGAGCGAGGATGGGCGTTCCGTCATTGAACCGCCGTCGGTTTGCCTGCCGAGGATGAATCTTCCGCCGAGTTACGACCTCGACGGCCAGCGCCGCGCTTGAGGTGAACCATCAGCAACGAGATCGCCGCTGGCGTGATGCCCGAAATGCGCGAGGCCTGCCCGATCGTCTCCGGTCGATGCTGCATAAGCTTCTGGCGCGCTTCGAACGACAGCCCGCGGACTTCGTTGTAGTCGAGCCCGTCCGGCAAACGGGTGTTTTCCTGCGCGCCATTGCGCATGATTTCGTCGGCTTGACGCTCGATATAACCTTGGTACTTCACGCCGATTTCGATCTGTTCCTTGATCTGCGCCAGCAACACCGGATCGTCCGCGAGTCCGGCGTCCGGTCCGCATTCTCCATCGCGAAGGGCGCAGATCGCGTCATAGGACACTTCCGGACGACGCAGCAGGTCTGCAAGGCTATATTCGTGGTCGATCGGCTTACCGAGGAGTGCTGTCGCCTCTTCTGCCGGCAGCGTTTTAGGATTAACCCACGTCACACGCAGACGCTGTGTTTCACGTGAAACAGCATCACGCTTGCGACTGAACGCATCCCAGCGTGCGTCATCAATAACGCCCAACTCCCTACCCGCTTCCGTCAAGCGCATGTCTGCATTGTCTTCGCGTAACGAAAGACGATACTCCGCACGGCTGGTGAACATCCGATACGGCTCGGACACGCCGCGTGTCACCAGATCGTCGACCAGCACACCCAAATAGGCCTGGTCACGTCGCGGCGACCACGCATCCTTTCCTTGGACTTGTAGTCCGGCGTTGATCCCGGCCAGAAGTCCCTGAGCCGCCGCTTCTTCGTATCCGGTGGTCCCATTGATCTGCCCGGCGAAGAACAGACCGTTGATCGCCTTGGTTTCAAGGGAGGCCTTCAACGCGCGCGGGTCGAAATAGTCATATTCGATCGCGTAGCCGGGGCGAAGAATGTGCGCATGCTCGAGACCACGCATCGAGCGGACCAAGTCAAGCTGGACGTCGAACGGCAGGCTGGTTGAGATCCCGTTCGGATAAAACTCATTGGTCGTGAGCCCTTCCGGTTCGAGAAAAATCTGGTGCGCATCCTTCGAAGCAAACCGGTGAATCTTGTCTTCGATCGACGGACAGTAGCGCGGCCCTACCCCCTCGATTACGCCGGTGTACATCGGCGAACGATCCAGGCCCGAGCGGATGATGTCATGCGTCTGTGCGTTGGTATGGGTAACCCAGCACGGCACTTGGCGGGGATGCTGCTCAACGCGGCCAAGGAACGAGAAGACCGGGATGGGATCGAGATCGCCGGGCTGTTCCTCGAGCTGCGAGAAATCGATCGTCCGGCCGTCGATTCGCGGCGGCGTACCGGTCTTGAGCCGGCCCTGAGGGAGCTTCAGTTCCTTGAGACGCGCAGAAAGCGACACGGCTGCGGGATCGCCTGCACGGCCACCGACGTAATTATTCAAACCAACATGGATCTTTCCGTCGAGGAAGGTCCCAGCCGTCAAAACGACCGCCCGGCCTCGGAAACGCAGTCCCACCTGCGTCACCGCGCCGACAACGCGATCCCCCTCCACCATCAGATCTTCCACTGCCTGCTGGAATAGCCACAGATTCGGCTGATTCTCCAGCCGATGACGTATCGCCTGCTTGTAGAGCAGCCGATCAGCCTGCGCCCGCGTCGCGCGAACAGCTGGGCCCTTCGAAGAGTTGAGGATGCGAAACTGGATGCCCGATTCATCCGTCGCCGCTGCCATTGCGCCGCCGAGCGCATCGACTTCCTTGACCAAATGCCCTTTGCCGATGCCGCCAATCGACGGATTGCAGCTCATCTGGCCGAGCGTCTCAATATTGTGCGTCAGAAGGAGCGTCTTGCAGCCCATGCGTGCTGAAGCAAGCGCCGCCTCAGTGCCCGCATGACCGCCGCCAACGACGATCACGTCAAATTCAGTGGGATAAAGCATTGGGATCTCGTGTGCGAACGACACGATCCTGAAGAGAGAACAGCCTTGAATTATAACGGTTTCTTCTCTTCCTCAACTTCGACGCAGGTCCGATGCGCGAAAAAAGCGTGTTTCACGTGAAACACGCCCCTCTTCGACAGCATGAAACAAAGCATCTAGGCCATTTTCTTGGACAGACCGAGATAAGTTTCAATCACCTGAGGATCGTGCTGCAGATCATCCGCCTTGCCTTCCAACGCAAACTCGCCGGTTTCCAAGACATATCCATAGTCCGAAATCTGGAGCGCCGCGCGGGCATTCTGCTCGATCAGCAGCGTCGCAACGCCACTCTGTCGCAATGCACTGATGATGTGGAAGATCTCTTTAACGATCAGCGGAGCGAGACCAAGGCTCGGTTCGTCGAGCATCAGCAGCTGCGGCTTGCCCATCAGCGCCCGCCCGACTGCCAGCATCTGCCGCTCCCCGCCCGACAGCGTTCCCGCCGCCTGCTTCCGCCGTTCCTTGAGACGCGGAAACAAGCGGTAGACCTCATCGATCTGATCCAGGAAGTTTCGCTCGCCGGCCCGCTTGCGCCGATACGCTCCGAGAATCAAGTTGTCTTCCACCGCCATCGTGGCGAATAGCTCACGCTTTTCCGGGACGAGACACATGCCTCGCGATACCCGCCGTTCGATTGCCAGTGCAGACACTTCTTCACCAAGGTAACGCACCGAGCCTTTGGCATGTCCCGATGACGGCAACGCACCCATGATGGCGTTCAGCAGTGTCGACTTGCCGGCGCCGTTCGGGCCGATCACGGACACGATCTGACCGGCGCCGACCGTGAGCTTGCCGTCGTGCAACGCCTCGACCTTGCCGTATCTCACCGACAAGCCATCCACTTGCAGAATCGGATTCGTAATCTGCGACATCATTCCACCCCGCCCAAATACGCTTCCAGCACCGCAGGATCCTTCTGCACGTCGACCGGCAGTCCTTCCGCGATCTTCGTGCCGAATTCCATCACGACGAGTCGATCCGTCAGATTCATGACGAAATCCATGTCGTGTTCGACCAGAAGAATGCTCATCCCTTCCGCGCGCAGCTTGCGAAGCAGTTCAGCCAGCTGTTGTTTTTCCTGATAACGCAAACCAGCGGCGGGCTCATCGAGCAATAACAAAGTCGGATCACAGCAGAGCGCACGCGCGATTTCCAGAATCCGCTGCTGGCCAAGCGCCAGACTTCCGGCCTCGCTGTAGATGTGCTTCTCGAGCCCGACGCGCCGAATCTGCCTGGCCGCTTCCGCCATCAACCGGGCTTCCTCAGCTGCATTCAAGCGAACAATGCTTCGCCACACGCCTGTCGTGCCGCGCAGATGCGCGCCAATCGCCACGTTTTCGAGCACGGTCATGCCGGGCAGCATCTTGACGTGTTGGAAGGTTCGCCCGATACCCCGCTTGACGATATCGCGCGACGTGAGCTTCTCGATGCGTTCGCCGTGAAAGCTGATCGCACCACTGGTCGCCTGCAACACGCCGGTGACGAGATTGAACGTCGTCGATTTTCCCGCGCCATTCGGACCGATCAAACCGATGATCTCGCCTGCCTTGACTTCGAAGCTCACGTCATTGACGGCAACCAGCCCGCCGAATTGCTTGCGCGCCTTTTCAACGACCAGCAGACGTTCTCCCGTCGCCGGTTTGCTGCGCTGCGGCAAAGCTTCCCCGTGCTCGGGAACATGTGCACTCGGCCCGCGCGGAAAAAGTCGTGCGACGAACGGCCATACGCCCTGCCGCGCATACTGGAGCAGCAACACCATCACGACGCCGAACACGATGATCTCGAAGTTGCCGTTCGCCCCGATCAGCTTGGGCAACCAGGTTTGCAGATAGTCCTGCAGAACGGTGAGGATCGTGGCGCCGAGAATCGCACCCCAGACATGCGATACCCCGCCCACTACCGCCATGAACAGGAATTCGATGCCGTGATTCAGGCCGAACGGCGTCGGATTGACGGCGCGCTGCAAATGCGCGTACAGGAAGCCGGAAATGGCCGCCAGGACCGCCGCATAGATGAAGATGGTGACCCGCATCCACGCGGTGTTCACGCCCATTGCCTCGGCCATGGTGCCGCCGCCGCGCAGCGCGCGAATGGCACGTCCCGGCCGGCTGTTCAGAAGGTTCTGAACCGAAATCACCGCCAGCAGCACGACCACCCAGATCAGGTAGTAAATGCTCCTGCCCGATTCGAGCTGCCATCCGAAGACGCTCAAAACCGGAATGCCGTTGATGCCGTCGTACTTGCCGAGCAATTCCATGTTGCCGAACAGATAGAACAGCGACAGGCCCCAGGCGATCGTGCCAAGCGGCAGGAAGTGGCCCGAGAGACGCATGGTGATCAGCCCGAGCAACAGCGCAATGAAAGCGGTCAGCACGACGCCTGCAATCAGCGCAAGCCACGGCGAAACGCCGTACTGCGTCGTCAGGAAGGCCGTTGCATAGGCGCCGACGCCCACAAACGCGGCCTGCCCGAAGCTCGTCATGCCGCCGATCCCTGTCAGCAGCACGAGCCCGATCGCGACGATCGAATAAAGCCCGATGTAGTTCAGCAGCGTGATCCAGTACTCCGGCACGGCGACCGGTCCCGGCAGCACCGGCAGCGCGAAGACGACCAGCACGAACACCCAGAAGAATCGATAACGTTTCAGGAATTTCATCCGCTTACTCCTCGTCCTCATCCGTATGCGGCGTTGCCAGGCTCCGCCACAGCAACACCGGAATGATCAGGGTGAAGACGATCACTTCCTTGTAGGCACTCGCCCAGAACGACGAATACGATTCGAGCAGCCCCACGAGCAGCGACCCGGCTGCCGCGAGCGGATAACTCACCAGACCGCCGACAATGGCCCCCACGAAGCCCTTCAGGCCGATCAGGAAGCCCGAGTCGTAGTAGATCGTCGTGATGGGCGCGACCAGCACGCCGCACAGCGCGCCGAGGCCCGCGGCGAGCGTGAAGGCGAGCCGCCCCGCCTGCGTCGTGCCGATGCCGACCAGCCGCGCGCCGAGACGATTCACCGACGTTGCGCGGAGCGCCTTGCCGGAAATCGAGCGATCGAAATAGAAGTACAGCGCGACGATCAGCACCACCGCCGTTCCGACCACCCACAGGCTTTGCCCGGAGATCGACACGCTGCCGAGATTGAAGTTGGCATCGGAGAAGGCTGTCGTGCGCGAACCTTCCGCGCCGAACATGACGAGCCCGAGTCCCACCATCGCGAAATGCACGGCTACGGCAACGATCAGCAGCAGCAGCGTGCTCGCCTCTGCGATCGGCTCATAGGCGAGGCGGTAGACGAACGGCCCCATCGGCACGACGATCAGCAGCGTCAGCGCGATCTGCGCGATCATCGGCAGCGTCTGGAGAGCGACCGCCTGGGTCAGCGCCCACACGGCCACCGGGAACAGCAGATACTTGCCTGCGAGCACAGCCAGCAAGCGTCCGATCTGGTGATATCGCGCGGGATGACGCACGATGCCGGCCGTTTCGGCGACGAAGCAGCCCACGCCCATGGCGATGAGCAGATAGCAGGTCGCCGGCAGCTTCTGTGTTTGCAGGGCCGCGAGCGTCAGCGCGCCGTACGCGACGAACTCGCCCTGCGGTATGAAAATGACCCGCGTGACGGAGAACACGAGCACCAGCGCCAACGCCAGCAACGCGTAGATCGCGCCTGTGGTGATCCCGTCCTGCGCGAGAATCGCCGCAATCGATAAGTCCATACTTCCTCTTCAAAGCTTCTCGTGGAACAGGCGCACCGGAATCGGCGGCCTCGCATGCTCGAAGCGGCGCGCCGTTGCCGGTGCGCCGCCCCGTCATCTCGAAATTAAGACGCATGAACGCGCGGTGACGCGCGACACACGGCTTAGTCGTTCAGCAACTTCCACTTCCCGTCGACGATCTGCACCATCACGCGCGCGCGATCGTCGAAACCGTTGTGATCGGTCGGAGTCGTGTTCATGATGCCGTGCGCGACCGGCAGGTCCTTCAGGTTTTCCAGCGCGGCGCGCAGCGCCTCGCGGAATTCCGGCGTGCCCGGCTGGCCTTTCTTGAGCGCCTCGGGAATGGCCCGCTGAAGCATCTGGCCGGCATCCCATGCATGGCCGCCGAAGGTCGACAGCGACCCCGCGCCATAGGCCTTCTCATACGCGTCCTTGTACGCCGCCGAAGACTTCTTCACCGGATTGCTCGCCGGCAGCTGCTCGGTCACCAGCACCGGGCCCGCGGGCAGGATCTCGCCTTCGCAATCCTTGCCGCACACGCGCAGGAAGTCGTTGTTGGCCACGCCGTGCGTCTGATAAACCTTGCCCTTGTAGCCGCGCTCCTTCAGCGCCTTGGCCGGCAGCGCCGAAGGCGTGCCCGCGCCCGCGATCAGCACCGCGTCCGGATTCGCGCCCATCGTCTTCAATACTTGTCCGGTCACCGACGTGTCCGTGCGGTTATACCGTTCGTTCGTGACGATCTTCAGCTTGTGCGCCGCTGCGGCCGTGTTGAAGACGTTGTACCAGCCGTCGCCGTAGGCATCCGCGAAGCCGATGAAGCCCACCGTCTTCACGCCGTGCTTCTCCATGTAGCTCGCGATCGCATCGGCCATCAAGGCATCGTTCTGCGGCGTCTTGAAGACCCATGCCTTCTTCGCATCCATCGGCGCGATGATCGCGGCCGATGCGGCCATCGAGATCATCGGCGTCTTGCCGGACGCGGCGGGGTCGATCATCGCGAGCGAGTTCGGCGTCACGGTCGAGCCGACGATCGCATCCACATGATCCTCGTCGATCAGCTTGCGCGTGTTCTGCACCGCGCGGCTCGTGTCCGAGCCGTCGTCGAGCACGATCCACTCGACCGACTTGCCGGCGATTTCCTTCGGCAACAGCGCAACGGTATTTTTCTCGGGAATCCCAAGCGATGCCGCCGGGCCCGTCGCCGAGAGCGTCACGCCGATCTTCACCTGGGCATATGCCGCACCCGTGCCGAGCAGCGCGCCGCCCGCAAGTGCGAGCGCCATGCTCGTCCTGATCCATGCCTTCTTCGTTTTCATTGCTGTCTCCAAACGCGACGTGCTCGTTTTGCCAACACGCACCCCAGCGGTGCGCTGCTGCGAGTTGTTATCGATGCCGCCTCTTGTGGGCCAATCGAGCCAGGCCATGCAAAGGGCCGCCCCAATCTATTTACCGCCATACTGCATGCCAAGGGTGGTTTTCCCTGACCGTTGCGCGACGTGTTGCCCTGACTGCACGTGAGCATTCCGCGAGGCTTTGCGCCCTCTTCTTTCCGTCGCTTCCCGCCAACTGCACCACACAGAAAAAAGGCGCGTTCTGCTTCGACGCGCCTTGGTTTCCGAATCAGTTCACATACGATTCCGTCAGTTGCCCGAGAGCTTCCACTTGCCGCCGACGATCTCGACCATCACGCGGGCGCGCTGGTCGAGTCCGGAGTGATCGTTCGCGCTCATGTTGAAGATCCCGTGCGAGGCCGGCAGATTCTTCGTCTCTTCGATAGCGGCGCGCAGCGCTTCACGGAACGCCGGCGTGCCCGGCTGACCCTTCTTCAGCGCAAGCGGAATGGCGCGCTGGAGAATGAGGCCCGCGTCCCACGCGTGACCGCCGAAGGTCGACACCGACCCCGCGCCATACGCGCCTTCATAGGCCTTCTTGTAGGTCAGCGCGGCCTGCTTCACCGGATTGGTGTCCGGCAATTGCTCCGCGACCAGCAGCGGACCCGCCGGCAGGAAGGTGCCTTCGCAATCCTTGCCGCACACGCGCAGGAAGTCGTTGTTCGCGACGCCGTGCGTCTGATAGAGCTTGCCCTTGTAGCCCCGCTCATTGAGCGTCTTCTGCGGCAGCGCGGCCGGCGTGCCCGCGCCCGCGATCAGCACCGCATCCGGGTTCTGCGACATCATCTTGAGCACCTGGCCCGTGACCGATGCATCGTTGCGCGCGAAGCGCTCGTTCGCGACGACCTTGATCTTCGCGAGGTCGGCGGCCTTCGAGAATTCCTTGAACCAGCTTTCGCCATAGGCGTCGCTGAAGCCGATGAACGCCACCGTCTTAACGCCATGATTCGACATGTGCTGCGCGATGGCGGTGGCCATCAGGATGTCATTCTGCGGTGTCTTGAAGACCCACGCGCGCTTGGCATCCATCGGTTCGACGATGCTCGCGGCGGCGGCCATCGAGATTATCGGCGTTTGCGTTTCGGAAGCGATGTCGATCATCGCGAGCGAGTTGGGCACCACCGTGGAGCCGATCAGTGCATCGACATGATCTTCGCTCGTCAGCTTGCGCGCGTTCTTCACGGCCTGGGTGGAGTCCGTGGCGTCATCCAGCACGATGTACTGGATCTTCTGACCAGCGACTTCCTTCGGCAGCAAGGCAATGGTGTTCTTTTCCGGAATGCCGAGCGACGCGGCCGGACCGGTCGCCGAGACCGTCACGCCGACTTTCACGTCCGCCCAAACCTGAGTGCTGAATACCGCCGAAAACCCGACAACGGCCATTGCGACCGCGCTGATGCGTGAAGCCAACTTCATTGATGTGCGCCCCGTAATTCGTGTTTCTTCGTGATGATCTGCTCGCGAAAATGCCCCTGAATTGCGCTCGCCGCGAATTCCCGACCAGTGGGTCGGGAAATGCAGTTTAGCGAGGCATGCGCTGCGCAGCAAGCGTTTTGAAGGCTCTCCCGTGTGGCTTTTCGCATTGTTTTTCAAGGCCTTGCGCAATCACTTCGCGCAAGCTGGGAAGCCTCAGGGAAAACCCCGTTTAAAATCGCCCGCCGAATTTAATCACATAATCAGCGGGCAATAAAAAAAGCGCTGTTGGACTCATCCAACAGCGCTTTTCGGTCGGGCACTTCGTGCCTCATGTCTCCTCGTTCTCCACCTCAAAAATCTGGGTGCAACAGAACTAGACCGAATGTTAAAGAACGCAACAGTGCACGACAACCTAGCATTTACCCTAGTGGTGCATGAAAGCACCCGGAAAGGGCGTACTTCTTGCAATAAAACACGCCTCGGTGCGTGGCTCCGCGGATTTCAGCCTTGCAGCGGACGGACCCGCGCGACGATCTCCCCGACAATGCCGCGCCGGAACGCCAGCACGCAGGCAATGAAGATGACGCCGGTCACGATGGTCACGGATTCGCCGAGCGAGTTGAACCACGTCATGCCAGTCAGCCGCGCGAGACCGCCGCCGATGTCGCCGAGCCGGTCCTCCAGCGCGACGATGATCGCGGCGCCGAGCAGTGGTCCGAACATCGTGCTCATGCCGCCGACGAGCGTCATCAGCACCACCAGGCCGGACATGGTCCAGTAGGCGTCGCCGAGCGTCTCGAAGCCAAGCACGAGCGTCTTGGTGGCGCCCGCCAGTCCCGCGAGTCCCGCCGACAGCACGAAGGCCAGCAGCTTGTAGCGCGACGTATCGTAGCCGAGCGACACCGCGCGCGGCTCGTTCTCCTTGATCGCGATCAGTACCTCGCCAAACGGCGAATGCACGATGCGCACGATCAGCGCGAACGCGAGCAGCATCACGACCAGCACGACGTAGTAGAGCGTGATGTCGCTGCCGAGATCGATCATGTTGAACAGCTTGCCGCGCGGCACGCCCTGCAAGCCGTCTTCGCCGTGCGTGAACGGCGCCTGCAGGAACACGAAGTACACCATCTGCGCGAGCGCGAGCGTGACCATCGCGAAGTAGATGCCCTGGCGGCGGATCGCCAGCAGCCCCGCGACGAGTCCGAGCAGCGTCGCCGCCGCCGTACCCGCGATCACGCCGAGTTCCGGCGTCAAGCCGATGGTCTGGATCGAATAGCCGGCGACGTAACCGGCGGTCGCGAGAAACATCGCGTGGCCGAATGAGAGCAAGCCGGTATAGCCGATCAGCAGGTTGAAGGCCGCGGCGAACAGCGCGAAACACAGCACCTTCATCATGAACAGCGGATACACGCCGACGAACGGCGCCACGATCAGGCCGATCAGCAACAGGCCGTAGAGCGCTTTTCTCTGCATCATTTTTCCTTGCCGAAGAGTCCTGCCGGGCGAATCATCAACACGATCGCCATGATGACGAAGACGACCGTCGCGGACGCTTCCGGATAGAACACGCGCGTGAAACCTTCGATCACGCCGAGCAGGAGACCCGTGAGGATCGAGCCCATGATCGAACCCATGCCGCCGATCACGACGACCGCGAACACGGTGATGATCATCGACTGCCCCATCAGCGGCGACACCTGGATCACGGGCGCGGCCAGCACGCCGGCGAAGGCCGCGAGCGCCACGCCGAAGCCGTAGGTCAACGTGATCATCAGCGGCACGTTGACGCCGAACGCCTCGACCAGCTTCGGGTTTTCCGTGCCCGCGCGCAGATACGCGCCCAGGCGCGTCTTCTCGATCACGAACCACGTCGCGAAGCACACCGCCAGCGACGCCACCACGACCCACGCACGATAGTTCGGCAGGAACATGAAGCCGAGATTGGTCGCGCCGGACAGCAGCGAGGGCACGTCGTAAGGCTGGCCCGACGAGCCATAGATGGAGCGGAACACGCCCTCGACCACAAGTGTCAGGCCGAAGGTCAACAACAGCCCGTAGAGATGGTCGAGCTTGTAGAGCCAGCGCAGCATCGAGCGCTCGATGACCATGCCGAACAGCCCGACGATGACCGGCGCAAGCACGAGCATCGCCCAGTAGGGAATGTTGAAGTACGCGTAGCCCATCCACGCGAGCATCGCGCCCAGCATGAACAGCGCGCCGTGCGCGAAGTTGATGACGTTGAGCAAGCCGAAGATCACCGCGAGACCCAGGCTCAGGATCGCGTAGAACGAGCCGTTCACCAGCCCCAGCAACAGCTGGCTCAGCATTGCGGCGAGTGGAATGCCGAAAATTTCCATTGAACCTGCCGTCAGAAACGTGTTGACGCGGTTGCAGCGGCGGAAGTCCTCACCGGACGCCCGCCGCGCGAACGCGCTGAATCACTGCCGAATGCTTACTTCCAGAGCTTGCAGCGCGATTCCGCCTTCGTGCCGAATGCCTGGTCGCCCGGAATCGTGGCGGTGATCTTGTAGTAATCCCACGGTTCCTTCGACTCCGACGGCTTCTTCACTTCCATCAGGTACATGTCGTGGATCATCGCGCCGTCTTCGCGAACGTAGCCCTTCGCGTAGAAGTCGTCGATCTTCATCTTCTTCAGCTGTTCCATGACCTTGTCGCTGTCGGTCGTGCCCGCCGCCTGCACGGCCTTCAGATAGGTCGTGGTCGCCGAATAGTCCGCGGCCTGCAGGCTGCCCGGCATCTTCTTCATCTTGTCGAAATAGCGCTTGGCCCAGGCGCGCGTCTTGTCGTCCTTGTTCCAGTACCAGCTGTCCGTCGCCACGAGGCCCTGCGTGGTTTCCAGGCCCAGCGAGTGGATGTCGGACAGGAAGATCAGCAGCGCGGCGATCTTCATCGACTTGGTGACGCCGAATTCCTTCGCCGCCTTGATGGAATTGACCGTGTCGCCGCCCGCGTTGGCGAGGCCGAGCACCTGCGCCTTCGAACCCTGCGCCTGCAACAGGAACGACGAGAAGTCCGACGCCGACAGCGGATGGCGCACTTCGCCCAGCACCTGGCCGCCGCTCGCCTTCACGACGTCCGCGGTGTTCTTCTCGAGCGCCTTGCCGAACGCATAGTCCGCCGTCAGGAAGTACCACGTCTTGCCGCCCTGCTTGGTCACCGCGGAACCGGTGCCTTTGGCGAGCGCCATCGTGTCGTAGGCGTAGTGAACCGTGTAGGGCGAGCATTGCTCGTTGGTCAGGTTGTCCGCGCCCGCGCCGATGTTGATGTACGGAATCTTCTTCTCGGCCGTGACCTGCGCGCTGGAGAGCGCCGTGGCCGAGTTCGTGCCGCCGATGATCGCATTCACCCCGTCGCGGTCGATCCACTCACGCACGCGCGATGCTGCGATATCCGCCTTGTTCTGATGGTCCGCATACACCAGTTCGATCGGCTTGCCGTTCACCTTGCCGCCGAAATCCGCGATGGCCATGCGGATCGCTTCGAGGCCGCCTTGTCCGTCGATGTCCGCATAGAGGCCCGACATGTCGGTGACGAAGCCGATCTTCACGGTGTTGCCGTCGGCGGCGTATGCGCTGCTGCTCATCACCGCCACACTCGCCGCCGCAGCCGCAAAGCACAACGTAGAGAGGCGCGCGAGGGTCTTCTTTTTCATTCCAGTCTCCATGAGTTTTTGATTTGATGCGGTGTTACTGGTGATGCCCTTTCCATTCCGGTGCGGCACGCCGGCGCCCGATTACACGCCGAGCAGTTCGTGCAGCACCGGCATCTTCGCCTCGAGTTCCCCCGCGCCGAAATGCTCGACGATATTGCCGTGCTCCATCACGTAGAAGCGGTCCGCGAGCGGCGCCGCGAAACGAAAATTCTGTTCGACCATGACGATGGTGTAGCCGCGCGACTTGAGCATCAGGATCATGCGCGCGAGTGTCTGCACGATGACCGGCGCGAGGCCTTCCGAGATTTCATCGAGCAGCAGCAGGTTCGCGCCGGTGCGCAGGATGCGCGCGACGGCCAGCATCTGCTGCTCGCCGCCCGACAGACGCGTGCCCTGGCTGGCGCGGCGTTCCTTCAGGTTGGGGAACATCGAATAGAGTTCGTCGAGCGACATCGCATCTTTCGGGTCGCCGATCAGCGGCGGCAACAGCAGGTTTTCTTCGCAGGACAAACTCGAGAATATGCCGCGCTCCTCCGGACAATAGCCGACCCCGTAATGCGCGATCTTGTGTGTAGGCAGGCCGATGGTCTCGTGTCCGCTCACGCGGATCGAACCCGTGCGCCGCCCGGTCAAACCCATGATGGCCCGGAACGTGGTGGTGCGGCCCGCGCCGTTGCGTCCGAGCAGCGTGACCACTTCGCCGCGGTTCACCTTGAGGTCCACGCCGTGCAGGATATGCGACTCGCCATACCACGCCTGAAGGCCCGAGATTTCCAGCGCCGGCACGTTGCTGGCCCCGCCGTTCGCGTTGAGCGAGCGGCGTTCTTCCACGATCGTACTCATGCATGCGCTCCGGTGAGCGCCGCATCGGCGCTGCCCATGTAGGCTTCCATCACGAGCGGATTCTTCGACACTTCCGCGTAGCTGCCTTCGGCGAGCACTTCGCCTTGCTTGAGCACGGTGATGGTGTCGGAGATGCCTGCGATCACGTTCATGTTGTGCTCGACCATCAGGATGGTGCGGCCCGCCGACACCTTCTTGATCAGCGCCGTCACGCGGTCGACATCTTCGTGGCCCATGCCTTGCGTCGGTTCGTCGAGCAGCATGAGCTCCGGCTCCATCGACAGCGTGGTCGCGATCTCCAGCGCGCGCTTGCGGCCATAGGACAGCTCGACGGTTTTCGTGTCGGCGAAATCGGTGAGGCCGACTTGTGTCAGCAGATCCATGGCGCGGTCATTGAGCTGGTCGAGCGAGCGTTCGCTGCGCCAGAAATGAAACGACGTGCCCAGCTGCCGCTGCAAGCCGATGCGCACGTTCTGCAGCACCGAGAGATGCGGGAACACCGCGGAGATCTGGAACGAGCGGATGACGCCGCGCCGTGCGATATGCGCGGGACGTTCGCGTGTGATGTCGACGCCGTTGAAAACGATCTGGCCCGCAGTGGGATCGAGAAATTTGGTGAGTAGATTGAAGCAGGTGGTCTTGCCTGCGCCGTTCGGTCCGATCAGCGCGTGGATCGAACCCCGGCGCACGCGCAGGTTCACGTCATTCACGGCCGTGAAGCCTTTGAACTCCTTGGTGAGCCCTCGCGTTTCCAGAATGGTGTCGCCGAGAATCATGTCCCCTTCCATGCGAAGTGAAGCGCTAGACAGCGGGTGGGTCTGCGCCTTGTTTTTTTGATCCGCGCGCACCGGGCGGTGTCTCCATTCCGGTACTGCTTCGCTTCGTACAGCGCTGTTGCGTCCGCACAAAGTGCGCACGAGTGTCCTCGAGCATCACTTGATCCGGGGCCATTGTCGCGCCAATGATGCAGCGCAATCATTGGGATTTGCACTAACTAACGAATGGCTTGGAAGGCGCGCTGCATGCACGCTTCGAGGGCATGCGAAGCGGTATTTCTGCAACGCATGCAGGCGCATCGGATGCATCGCGTGCGATGTCATCCGTGCGCCATGCCTCTGTCATCTCAACATGTGAAGTGCGCTCGTTCGCACCGTCATGCGAAGGCAGTCGCGATCGCTTCTTCCGTGGCAAGACCGCGCCGGTCCTCGCGGATCATCTCGCTCGCGCGCTCGGCGATCATCAGCGTCGGCGAGTTCGTGTTGCCCGAGGTGATGGTGGGCATCACCGAGGCATCGACCACGCGCAGGCCGCGCACGCCGATCACGCGCAGGCGGCTGTCCACGACCGCGGCGGGATCGTTGTCGGTGCCCATGCGGCATGTGCCGACCGGATGGAAGATCGTGGTCCCGACCTGCCCCGCCGCTTCGACCAGTTCTTCCTGGGTCTGGAACTGGATGCCCGGAAGAATCTCCTGCGGCGCATATTGCGCGAGCGCGGGCGCGGCGGCGATGCGCCGCGTGAGTCGCAAGGCATTGGCGGCGACTTCGCGGTCGCGGTCCGTCGACAGATAATTCGGCGCGATCAGCGGCGCCACATGCGCATCCGGCGACTCGATATGCACGCTGCCGCGCGAGGTCGGCCGCAGATTGCATACTGAGGCGGTGAAGGCGTTGAACGCATGCAGCGGCTCGCCGAAGCGTTCGAGCGACAAAGGTTGAACGTGATACTCGAGGTCGGGCCGCTTGATGGACACGTCGTCGGGATTGGACTTGGCGAACGCGCCAAGCTGCGAGGGCGCCATCGACATCGGGCCGCTGCGCATGAACGCATACTGCATGCCGATGAACAGCTTGCCCCACCAGTGCGCGGACAAGGTGTTGAGCGTACGCACACCGGTCACCTTGTAGGCCATGCGCAATTGCAGATGATCCTGCAGGTTTTCACCGACGCCGCGCAGATCCTTCACCACGTCGATGCCGAGCCGCTGCAGACGCGCGCCATTGCCGATGCCCGACAGTTCGAGAATCTGCGGCGAGTTCACCGCGCCCGCGCTCAGCAAGACTTCGCAGCGCGCACGCGCAAGGTAATCGACATCGCCGCCGCGATACTCGACGCCGACACAACGCGCCCCTTCGAACACGAGCCGTTGCGTATGCGCGCCGGTGATCGTCGTCAGATTGGGACGCTTCATGGCTTCGCGCAGGAAGGCCTTGGCCGCATTCCAGCGGATGCCGCCACGCTGGTTCACATCGAAATAGCCAACGCCCGTGTTGTCGCCGCGATTGAAATCTTCCGTAGCGGGAATGCCGGTCTGCTGCGCGGCCTGCGAGAAGGTTTCGAGGATCTTCCACTTGAGACGCTGCTTCTCGACGCGCCACTCGCCGCCCGCGCCATGCCACTGATTCGCGCCGCCATGATGATCCTCGCTGCGCTTGAAAATCGGCAGAACAGAGTCCCATGACCAGTTCGGATCGCCGCTGATGTGCGCCCAGTCGTCATAGTCCTCGCGCTGGCCGCGCATGTAGATCATGCCGTTGATCGACGAACAGCCGCCGAGCACCCGGCCGCGCGGATACGACAGCGCACGCCCGTTGAGCCCGGGCTCGGCCTGGGTCTTGTAGAGCCAGTCCGTGCGCGGATTGCCGATGCAATACAGATAGCCGACCGGAATGTGGATCCAGTGATAGTCGTCCTTGCCGCCGGCTTCGAGCAGCAGCACCTTGACGTCCGGATCTTCGGTGAGGCGATTCGCCAGCACGCATCCGGCCGTGCCCGCACCCACGATGATGTAGTCGAATTCGCCTTCGAGCCTGCGCGCGTCCTGTTTCATTGCCGTCTCCGATATCGTCTTTCGTTGTCGTTGTTTTGTTGCGCGATGCGTACGACACCGAGCGTACTGCCGGTCACGTCTCCGAATCCAATCAGATATGTTCAACTGCGATATAAGAAGCGTTAATATCAGCGGATGGACTACACCCTGCTGCGCGCCTTTCTCACCGTCGCTCGCGAAGGCAACCTGACGCGCGCGGCGGCGCAACTGCATGTCACGCAGCCAGCCGTCAGCCTGCAGATCAAGAACCTTCAGGAGATGCTCGGCGTCGTGCTGTTCTCGCGCACGTCGCACGGCCTGCTGCTGACGCGCGATGGCGAAGCGTTGCTGCCCCATGCCGAGCGCGCGCTCGCCGCCGCCGCCGACGTCCGCCGCGCCGCTGCCGCCTTGCGTCACGAAGTGAGCGGCACCTTGCGTATCGGTTCGATCCTGGATCCCGAGTTCCTGCGCCTGGGCGGCTTCCTGCGCCAGCTGGTGGAGACGTATCCGCGCATCGAGACCTCGCTGCGGCATGGCATGTCGGGCTGGGTGCTGGAACGCGTGCGGACGCGCGATCTCGATGTCGGCTATTACATCGGCGATCCGGCCAGCGACGGCACACGCGACAGCGACCGTTTCCACGTCGTGCGGCTCACGCCTTTCGTGTATCGCGTGCTGGCGCCGGCAGGCTGGCACAACCGCGTGAACAAGGGCAAGCGCAGCTGGGCCGCGCTCGCGAAGCTGCCGTGGATCTGGACGCCGGCCGAATCCGCGCACAACCGGCTCTTGTCGCGCCTGTTCCGCGAAGCGGGCGCAATGCCGACGGTGGTCGCCGAAGTGGATCAGGAGCCGTCGATGCTCGATCTCGTCAAGTCGGGCATCGGGCTTTCGCTGGTGCGCGATTCGATCGCGCTCGGCGAGGCGCATGCGCACGCGCTGACGATCGTCGAAGGCGTGTCGGTGCCGACGCAGCTGTCGTTCATCGTGCTCGCCGAGCGGTGCGACGAGCCGGCCATCGCGGCGGCGCTGCGGCTGATCGACGCGCAATGGGCCGTGTGACGACCCGTCCGGCGGCCATGCCCGAAAATTGCGCAGGGTTTCAAGCGGGCTTCATCGAAACTTTGCTAGTCTGAGTCCTCGCTTAACCCAACCTTTTGTGTTCGAGGAGTCTTCATGGCACGCAACATCGAAATCAAGGCGCGCGCGCATCAGTTCGAGCAATTGCGCGAGCGCGCGGCCGCGCTCGCCACCGACGCGCCGCTTGTGTTTCGCCAGCAGGACTTCTTCTACGACGTGCCCACCGGCCGTCTCAAGCTGCGCCAGTTCGACGACGGCACGCCATCGGAACTGATCTTCTATCAACGCGACGACCGCGACGGCCCGAAGGTGTCGTATTACTCGCGCAGCCCGGTCACGAATCCCGAGGCCATGCACGCGCTGCTGGCCCAGGCGCTGACGACGCGCGGCATTGTTTCAAAGGAGCGCCACGTGTATCTCGTCGGGCGCACGCGAATTCATCTGGACCGCGTGGATGGCCTCGGTGATTTCATCGAGCTGGAAGTGGTTCTGGGCCAGGACGACGATGAAGCCGGCGGCGAACAGGAAGCGCACGCGATGTTCGCGCAACTCGGCGTAGGCGAAACGGATCTGGTGCCGCTCGCGTATGTGGATCTGCTGAACCCGGCTCAGGTTCCGGCTTAAGAGGCGTCGGCGGCCAGATGAGCAAGCGGTAACGGACCATTGCGCTTGAAGGTCGTCAGCACGATGTTCGAGCGCACGCTGTCCACGCCCGGCACCCGCATCAGCTTCTTCATCACGAAACCTGACAGTGCGTTCAGGTCCGGCGCGACGATGCGCAGCAGGTAATCCGCGTCGCCCACCGTGGCATGGCATTCGAGCACTTCGGGCAGCAGGTCGATCTGCTGCTGGAACTGCTCGATGACCGAATCGCCATGATGCTTGAGCTTCAGGCTCGTGAAGGCCGTCACGCCGAGTCCCAGCTTTTCGGGCCGCAGCATGACCCGATAACCCTCGATCACCCCCACCGCCTCCAGCCTCTGCAAACGCCGTCCGATCTGCGACGGCGAAAGCGGCACCTGTTCGCCCAGTTGTTGATGCGTGGCCCGTCCGAAGCGTTGCAGGACGTCCAGCAGGGCGAGGTCGAAATGGTCGAGATCGAGCATGAGGTGAATGTGCGCGTAAGCGGGAGCGGATGCGACTTTATCGCATTAACGCGGCCTGGCTCTCTTAACCCTTGCGGCAGAGGGCCGTTCCGTGCGCAGGAATCCGACCCTTACAGTAAAAACAAGGTAACGTGCATGTTACGAACGATGACAGCGCCGAAAGGCAGAAAAACACGGCAAAGCGCGTGATTTTTTGGCGGCTGGAAGCTTAACTGAAGAAAGCCGAAAGCGAGGATGCGCCCAAGCTTTCAGTCGCGCATGCCATTGTTGAAGCGCACGTAAGCTTCCCACGCGGCGCGGGCGTCTTCGTCCAGCTGTTCGGAAGGCAGACTTGACCGACGCTGTACAATCAGCAGCGCATAAGGCCTGGACAGTGCGCTCGCCTCCTTGCAAAGAGCGAGTTCATCGCCGCTCGACGGCGAGCGGCCGCGCCAGTAGTTGATCGCGGCTTCGAGTTCGTTGATCGGGATGAGCGCCATGTCCGGGAAGAAAGACAATCGATGTACGGCCGCTCGCGGCTCAAAGCAGGGTCGCGCAACGCCGCATGAGATGTGAGTTTTAACTGGCTCGAGCCTGCCGCCGCGTCATGCATGACAGAACATGCCACCGATCGCCCCCGCCGGCCTGAGCTCAACCCATTGTACTTGAGCGACTCCATGCGAATCCTTCTGATCGAAGACGACCGCCCCATCGCGCGCGGCATCCAAAGCAGCCTCGAACAATCCGGCTTCACGGTCGACATGGTGCACGACGGCATCTTCGCCGAACAGGCCCTCGCGCAAAACCGCCACGAACTCGTCATTCTCGATCTGGGCCTCCCCGGCATCGACGGCATGACGCTGCTCGCGCGTTTTCGCCAGAGCAACCGCCATACGCCGGTCATCATCCTCACCGCGCGCGACGAACTGCATGACCGCGTGCAAGGCCTCAACAGCGGCGCCGACGACTACATGCTGAAGCCCTTCGAGCCGCAGGAACTCGAAGCGCGCATTCGTGCCGTGATGCGTCGCAGCGGCCCGCACGGCGACGTGCCGCGTCCCGAAGTCTCGCTGGGCGGCCTGCGCCTGTCGGGCGTCGATCGCCGCATCTTCAACGACGAGCGTCCGCTCGAACTGTCGCCGCGCGAATTCGCCGTGCTGGAAATGCTGTTGCTGCGCCATGGCCGCGTGGTCAGCAAGGCGCAGTTGCAGGATCACCTGACGCACTTCGGCGGCGATCTCGGCGATACGGCCATCGAAGTCTATGTGCATCGCGTGCGCAAGAAGCTGGAGAACACCCGCGTCGAGATCGTGACGGTGCGCGGCTTCGGCTATCTGCTCCAGGAAATCCGTCAGGCAGCCTGACGCTCCGCGTCGGCTGCCCCGAAGCAGACTGCCTTGCGATTTCCCACCCGGCGCGCGGGCGACCAGCGTTTCGCCCGCGAAGACTGGCTCGATCTGGCGCGATCGAAAGCCCCCGAGACACCGACGCCGCCGAGCCTGCGGCGCACGTTGCTGCGCCGCCTTGCCGCGCCGCTGTCGCTGCTCGCGCTGATGAGCGGCCTGATGGCGTACTGGCTTGCCTGGCAATACACGCAGCACGTGGTGGACCGTTCGCTCGCGGATCTGGCCACCGCCATCTCCAAGCAGATCCAGCTCGCGGGCGTCGATGCGCCTGTCACCGTGCCGCCGCTCGCGCAGGCGATGTTCTCCGACCCGGTCGAGCAGCTCATCTACCGCATCAGCACGGGCGACGAGGAAATCGCCGGCGAGCGCGACCTGCCGCTCACGGGCAGCAACGTCCGGCGCATTCACTACGCGTATGTCTTCGAGACGCACTTTCAGGGCGTGAGCGTGCGCGCGGCGCAAGTGCGCGTGCCGCAACCGACCGGCAATCCGATCGTCGTGGAAGTGGCGCAGCGCGTGGGGTCGCGCTATCGCATCGCGGTGGAGTTCCTGATCGCGATCATGATGCCGCTCGCGCTGCTGCTGCTCGCCGGCTGGGTGATCGTGTGGCGCGTCGTGAACCAGCAACTGAACCCGCTGACCGACCTCGCCGACGCACTCAACCAGCAGACCCACATCTCGCTAGAACCGGTCGACGAAACCTACGTACCGGGTGAGATCCGTCCGCTCACCAGCGCGATGAACGCCTTGCTCGTGCGCCTGCAGACGGCGCTCGATGCGCAGCGCAAGTTCATCGCCGATGCTGCGCATCAGCTGCGCACGCCACTGACGGCGGTGAAGCTGCACGCGGAACAGGCGCTCAGCTCACGCGATCCCGCCAAGGCGGTGGAAGCGGTGAAGGAGCTGCGCGCCTCGGCTGACCGGGCGGTGCGGCTGTCGAATCAATTGCTTTCGCTGGCGCGGGCAGAACCGGGCGAGCAGGCCGCGCGCTTCACCGATTTCGATTTCGCCGCGCTCGCCTTCGAAACCGGCGCCGAGTGGGTGCCACGGGCACTCGCATCGAATGTCGATCTCGGCTTCCAGCGCCTCGACGATCCCGAGAACGAACATCCGCTGATCGTGCGCGGCAATATCGTGCTGACGCGCGAGGTGATTGCGAACCTGATCGACAACGCGCTCAAGTACATTCCGCCGTTTCGCGCGGAGGGCGCGCGCATCACGCTGACGGTCAGCGAATGGCGTGACGAGGAACGGCGCGCTTTCGCCGAAGTGGTGGTGGAGGACAATGGACCCGGTGTGCCGTCCGACCAGCAAGCCGATCTCTTCAAGCGCTTCTTCCGTGGCGATGGCCAGAACGTCGAGGGCGGAGCGGGATTGGGTCTCGCGATCGTGCATGACATCGTCGTGCTGCACGGCGGCTCGGTGCATTACGAGGATGCGCCCGAAGGCGGCGCGCGCTTCATCGTGCGCATTCCGCTCAAGCAGGAAGCCGTAGCGCAGTCGTGAAAAGAGCCACGGTAAAGATCACCGTGGCTCTTCTCGAAGACAATCGTTGTTGCCGGACCCGCTACTTCTTTTTCTTTTCCTTTTCCTTCTTCACGGCCAGCATGGTGCCGCGGCATTTCTTCGCGCCGCAACGGCACTCGTATTCCTTCTTGAGCTTCTTCGTGATGCGGCCTTCGATGACGAGGCCGTAGTCGTAATTCAGCTCTTCTTCCGCCTCGATATCGCGCAGCGCGTGAATGAAGACACGCCCTTCGATTTCCTCGGCTTCGCAGTTCGGCGCGCACGAATGGTTGATGTACTTCGCGCTGTTGCCTTCGATCTTGCCGTCGATCACGCGGCCGTCGTCGAGGGCGAAATAAAAGGTGTGATTGGGCTCGTCGGGATTGTGCGGATGGCGTCGCAACGCTTCCTTCCACGAGATGCGCTCGCCCTTGTATTCCATCACCTTCTCGCCGGCGGCGATCGGCTTCACAGCAAACACGCCCTTGCCGTGCACGCCTGAGCGGCGAACGGTGACCCTGCGTGAACTCATCGACTGAATCCTTGAATGACGCTTCGCTCCCGCGCGCTCGGGATGAACATCGGGGATAAAAAAAACGCGGTGGCCTTCGAGGCGCCGCGTTAGCTTGGTTGAACGCTCACAGGTCCAACACACCGGTATCCTACACTCCCGGCGCGCGAATGCTCAACCGTCTCGATGACGCTCGATACTTTTCAACGTTGTCCGATCGTGATCTCGCCGAACAGGTTCTTCTGGTCGCGCGGCTGCGAACGCCAGTATTGCGGCGGCGCCGTGACGGCCGCGCCGAGCTCGGCGGCAGCGTGCCACGGCCAGCGCGGATCGTAGAGCATGCCGCGCGCGATCGCGACGAAGTCCGCCTGGCCACCGGCCACGATCTTCTCCGCGTCCTTCGCTTCAGTGATGAGGCCGACCGCGATTGTATTCACGCCCGTCGCTTCCTTCACGGCCTGCGCGAACGGTACCTGATAACCGGTGGCAAGCGGGATCTTCTGCAATGGCGATACCCCGCCCGACGAGACATCGATCCAGTCGACACCGCGCTTCTGCAACTCGGATGCGAACGCAATCGTGTCCTCGATGCCCCAACCGCCATCGACCCAATCAGTCGCCGAGACGCGCACGCCGACCGGCTTGTCGGCGGGAAACGCGGCGCGCACCGCATCGAAGATTTCGAGCGGATAACGCATGCGGTTTTCGCGCGAGCCGCCGTATTCGTCGGTGCGCTGATTGGAGATGGGCGAGAGGAACTGATGCAGCAGATAACCGTGCGCGCAATGCACCTCGATCCCGTCGATGCCGAGCCGCGCCGCACGTCGCGCCGATGCTGCGAAGGCTTCCTTCACGCGCATGAGTCCTGCGGTGTCGAGCGCGAGCGGCGGTGTCTCGTCGGGCTTGTGCGGCACCGCCGACGGCGCGTAGGTCATCCAGCCGCCCTCCGCGACCGGGATCAGCTGTCCGCCGTCCCAGGGCGCGTGACTCGACGCCTTGCGGCCCGCGTGCGCCAGCTGCATCGTCACGGCGATGTCCGAATACTGGCGGATCGCGGCGAGCACCGGGCGCAAGGCAGCTTCCGTGACGTCGTCCCACAGGCCGAGATCGCCGGGCGTGATGCGGCCGTCGGGCTCGACCGCTGTGGCCTCGATAAACAGCATCCCTGCGCCGGACAGCGCGAGCTGCCCGAGGTGGATCATGTGCCACGCCGTGGCTTCGCCACGCTCGGCCGAGTACTGGCACATCGGCGAAACCATGATGCGATTGGGAAGCTGCAGGCTGCGCAGGGTCGCGGGTGTGAACAACGCGCTCATGTCGTGGGCTCGGGGAAGGAAGGATGCGGTCGAGAATAGCATCGCGTTTTCAACGCTGCAGGACGTGCCGCGAATGCTTGCGCCACGCTCAGGCGTGCGGGTCCTCGCGGGCAAAACGGTCGAGCCATTCGCCGAACATCGCGCGCGCAGCGCGTTCGAGAGCGGGTCCGTGGCGCGCGGTGTCCTCGCGCAACGCAGTGACGGTGGTGCCGCTGCGCGCGACATCGCCGGGATAGGCAACCAGCCAGCTTTCGAAGCGATCGGCCAGGACTTCGGGATGGCACTGCAACGCAAGCACATGCTCGCCCCACGCGAAGGCCTGATGCGCGCACTGCGCAGTCGATGCGAGCAGCGTGGCGCCGGCGGGAAGATCGAAGGTATCGCCGTGCCAGTGGAACACGGGGATGGGCGCGCCGTCGGCTTCGAGATGGCGCAGCGCGGAAGCACGTCCCGCGTCGGTCAGCGTGAGCGGCGACCAGCCCAGTTCGGTCGAGCCGGAAGGATAGACCCGTGCGCCGAGCGCCCGGGCAATCAGTTGCGAGCCGAGACAGATGCCGATGGTCGGCAAGCCCGCCGCAATGCGCTTTTCCAGCATCGCGAGCAAGGGAGAAAGATGGGGATACGCCGCGTCCTCATAGGCGCCGATCGGCCCGCCAAGTACGACGAGCAGGGAGGGATCGAGCGGATTGGGCGCATCGATGCGGCCGCGTCCGACATCCAGATAGCGCACGAGATGGCCGCGATCGCCCAGTACGAGTTCGAGGCTGCCCAGATCTTCGAAATAGACGTGGCGAATCGCCAGGACTTCATCTTTCATCAGCGGCTTCCGTGAGCGGGCTGTGCGTGTCGGGCAAGTGTTGACGAGCCGCGCCTCGCGGGGAGGCGCGACGGGCACAGTCTAACCGACTCGCCGCGGCCTCACAGCGTTGCTGCCGCCGGATGAATCACTCCGTTTGCCCGATGTCAGGCAAGCTGAGCGAAGACCTTCCAGCTCTTCTTCTGCGTCGCGGGATCGGCTTCTTCGTAGACCGAGCAGTCGAGACGCAGATCCGTATCCGCCATGTCGATCTGCAACAGCGCGCAATGATGCGGCGCCTTCTTCAGATTCTTGCTGGCCTGGAAGTGCGAGCAGGACAGGCACATACGGTGCGCCGGCATCTGCTGCTGCGACTCGAGATGGCGGATGGTCTTCAGCAGCGTGCGATAGAACGCCACCTGCTCTTCCTCGCGCAGTGTGCCGACCGCCTTCGCCAGGAAGTCCGGCCATTGCACCGCCTTCTTCGCGGCCGTGCGGCCACGTGCGGTCAGGCGCACGGCCAGCGCGCGGCCGTCGTCGAGCGCGCGGCGCTTCTCGACCAGCCCCTTGCCTTCGAGCGTGCTCACCGCATCGCTCGTCGTGGCAGCCGTCAATGCCGTTTCACGTGCGATCTCGCCGAGGCGCATCGGCCCCCTGCGCTGCATCAGCAAAACGAGAATTTCACCCTGGGTCGGCGTCAGCCCCACGCCTTCTGCCCATTCCCAAGCCTGGCTGCGCATCGCCGTGCTCAGCCGCAGCAGACCGTGGGTCACCCGCCCCGTCGCCTGCTCTCCGTAAACGCCTTCATTCATAGTCTTTCGCTTGTTGTTCCGCTTATGTGTTTTGACGGCATGTTCACGTGACCACGCGAACACCGTTCCCGAAACGCTTCCGCAGAAAACGACTTGCAACCCCTTGCGGAACACGCTCGTTCCCGGTCCCCGCCGTCTCAAAATTCAGGCGTGCCAAGCCTCACGGCGACACCTGAATGGGGACACTGCTACCCTCTTGTTTATGCGCCCTCTTATGGTCTGCTTTGCGGCGCTACGTATTTGCCGACTATAACGCCCCGCCGGCAAAGTCGCCATTCTAAGCGACATGGAACAAACGTACACCTTAATTGTCCGTGTCAGACTGTGGATAACTCTCGAAATCGCCTCACTCGCTGATTGCCGACTCGTTTTGATTAACTCTGTACGAGTCGTAAGTCGTCTTCACGTCACTGAAAGTTCCGCCAGAGTTTGCTTGCGTAGCCCAGGCCACGCGCATGACGCGCAACCATTACGGCGGTATACGGTTTGTTTGAGGCAAACCTTAGAAGCGGAAGTTTGAACCTGCTTCAAACGATGGCATGAGACAGTTATTCCCGATTCACGCTCACGTCCTTGTTTCATAAAGCGCAAAAGAAAAAGGCTGCATGCATATTTAAGCAGCAGCCTTTCCTGTTCATGAATGCCGATTACCAAGGCAAGCCTTACGGTAAGCAACATGCTACGTCTCGCGTCATTGGCGTCATTGACGCCATTGCAAGCATTGTTGCCTGACGGCTTCGTGCAGCGATTTCTCCTTGTCGAATACGCTGCGCAGCCAGGTGGCGTCGTTCATGCCGCGCGCTATGTCGGCGACCTGTGCCAGCGCCGCCTGCGAGCCGAGCGCTTCGGCGTGCGGTGCGAGCACGTCGAGCGTTGCCAGGATGTCTTCGCCGATGGTCCTGCGTTCGCCCGTCTGCGGATGGATGCAGGTGCCCTCCAGGCCGAAGCGGCACGCCTCGAAGCGATTGAACGTGTAGACGAGGTAGTCGTCCTCGTGGGGCGTGAGCGGCTTGTCCAGCAACAGGTAGCGCGACAGCGTCTGGATATAGCACGCGATCGCGGCCGCCCGGTCTACCGACAGCGGCGTGTCCATCACGCGGACTTCGATCGTGCCGAAACCCGGCTTCGGCCGGATGTCCCAGTAGAAGTCCTTCATGCTGTTGACGACGCCGGTATGCACCATCTTCGAGAAATACTCCTCGAAGCTGTCCCACGTCAGCACGAACGGCGCGCGGCCCGACAGCGGAAACGCAAACACCGAGTTCAGGCGTGCCGAATGAAAGCCGGTATCGACGCCCTGAATGTACGGCGACGAAGCCGACAGCGCGATGAAATGCGGAATGTAGCGCGACATCGAATGCAGCAGGAACAGCGCGCTGTTCGGATCGGGGCAGCCGATATGCACGTGCTGGCCGAACACCGTGAACTGCTTGGCGAGATAGCCGTAGAGTTCGGAGATGTACTGGAAACGCGGTGCGTCGTAGATCTGCCGATCGCTCCATTGCTGGAATGCATGCGTGCCGCCGCCCGCCAGACCCACGTTCAGTTGGTCCGCCGCCGCGACGAGCGTGTCGCGGATGGTGCGCAGATCGGTGACGGCCTGTTCGTGCGTCGTGCAGATGCCGGTCGACAGCTCGATCATGCTTTCGGTGATTTCGGGCGTGATGTCGCCCGGAATCTTCTCGTCCTTGATGAGACGCATGAGGTCCGACGCCGCGCGGGTCAGATCGTAGTCGTGCGTATTGACGACCTGGATCTCAAGCTCGACACCGAACGTAAAGGGTTCGGAGTTGATGAAGGGTTCGAGTGCCATGGCGCCTCTGGAAAAATCGATTACTCGCGCCGCTCGCCGACCGCCGACAGGCTGCGGTACACCACGAACGGCGACACGATCTGCAGCAGCACGATGGAGCACATGACGATCGCGCGCAAGGTGGGATCGTAGTTGGGATAGAGCACGTACATGTCGTCGACCAGCAAGTACGCGAGCGCGGACATCGGCGACAGCGCGACGCCCAGCGCCGCACCCTGCTTCCAGTTCAGGCCGCTCGGCTTCGCAAAGATCAGCACGCCGGCAAGCTTGCCGATGAAGCGCGCGACAATCAGTCCCAGCGCCGCGATGCCGCCCAGTGCGATGTCGCGCCAGTGAAACGACGTCAGCGTGAGCGCGAACAGAATGACGGTAAGCAGCCAACCGGCGGAGCCGAAGTGCGACGGCCATAGCTGCGGACGTTCGTCGGCGTTCTTCACGATGATGCCGGCCGCGAGCAGCGCGAGGATGGTCGACAGCTTGAAGATGTGCGCGACGGCGATCGCCAGCAGCACGAGACCGAACAGCGCGACGAACGAATGCTCGTCGTTGGCGGGCAGGCGCCGGACGAGCAGGTTGCAGGCGCGCGCGAGCAGGAAGGCCAGCACCAGCGAGCCGATCAGCAGATACAGCGGCTGCAGGATGGTGGCGAGCGTATTGCCGTAGATCTCCTGATGCAGCACGCCGGCCGCGAGCTTCTCGACGATCACCGCATACATGCTGTTGAGCGCGGTCAGCGTGAGCAGCCGCTGCGTGACCTGGCCTTCCGAGCGCAGTTCCATCTTGAGCTGGATGACCATCGCGGGCGACGTGGCCATGGCGATGGCGGCAACGACGACCGAAGGCATCGTCGGTACCTTGAGCAGGGTCAGCGCGATCAGCACGAGGCCAAAGGTCAGCGTGGCTTCCGCGATGCTCGACAGGATCAGATACGGATTGCGCCGGATCCAGCGCAGATCGAGCCGGCCGCCGAGTTCGAACAGCAGCAAGCCGAGCGCAACATCCAGCAGCGGCCGCGACAGCCCGGCTGCGCTCGAGTCGATCACGCCGAGACCCGCATTCCCCGCGATCAGCCCGATCACCGCATAGCCGGTGATGCGCGGCAGGCGCCAGGCGCGCCACAACAGTTCACCGGCCAGGCCCGCCGTGACGAGCGCGAGACCGGCCCAGAGAATGGCGTCGGGTTCGAGCGGCCACGCGGGCAGAAATGAAAACGCCGAGTTCATCGTATTGGCTTCTCCTTCGTTACTGCTATCTGTTGCTGCTATCCGGGCGCGCGTCCGTAGCGTCACCTCGCCTGAGGGCGCCGCGCTCGCAGGCGGCGCGCGTCCGCTCCCGTGAGCGGACGTCAGTTCATTCAGGCGACACGAAATGCGAACGAACACGGTGTCACGGTCTGGCCGTGCACGAGTTGGTCGACGTGTCCGGTGTGAGGCTGCAGGCCGCGTGCGGTTCAGTGAGACACCGAGCCTACATGCGGCAATCGAACGATTGCCGACCGGACACAGAAAACGACGACGCGGCTTCGTTGATCAGATTCTTGGCGCGCGGCCATCGTTCCGTTGAAAGCGCTCGCCGCATGCACGGCGCGACGCAGGAAGAAGCGCGATTGTGCCATACCTGGATGTCCCTGACAGAAAGACCAAGCTCATGATTCCTTTGAGGTAAAAGCGACTGCCATATGCTGAAGCGGATTGGCAATGCTGACCGGAGACATGAAGCGACGGGGTGAAATGGTTTGCCTTGCTGCCGTCGGACAGCTCCGCCTTCAGGTGTTTACAGGTTTACTGTATATACAAGTAGTAGTAGTTAACAAGCGCTGCCGCGCGCTGTGGATAACCGCAATTTTGTCTTTTCAAACAATGAATTGGGAGAAGCACAAAGGCGCGGTAAACATGTTCGTCCGCGGCGGTTAACCTGGAACAACTTTGGGCGAGTAAACCGGAACCCGCGGGTTGTCCCGTTTACATGCACAACGAGTTCACACGCGTTTCACCGGCAATCCGCCGCGTTATCCACAGACCGGCGGGGACAACTCATCGGGGTCGATCTCGCCATGGCGCAGCGCCCGCAGCAGGAAGCGGGCGGGATCGACGGCCTCGGCAAGGTCGCGCTCGATAGGCCAGGGCTCGCCTTCGATCTGCGCCGCCACGAGCTCAGCGGCGAGGCTTGCCCAGATCAGTCCGCGCGAGCCGAACGCGAACGCGCCGTATAGACCCGGCATGCGCGGCAGGTCCAGCGGCCAGGCGCCGGACAGCCGCCGCGCGTCGCGGCGGGCGGCGGCTTCATCGGCGAACTGGCCGATCATCGGCATGCGGTCGCTGGTCACGCAACGGAAGGCGACGCGCCCGCCGCGAACCGTGTCTTCGGTGAACCTCAGCCCAGGGAGCATGCCGGCGACGCGTGCGCGGTTCTCGACATGTCCTTCCGCGTTCAACTCAGGATCGGGATCGTCGATGTCGTAGGTCGCGCCGATCAGCGTGCTGCCTGCGCCGAGCGGCACCGCATAGCCTTCGCCGATCACCGGCACGCGCAGCGCATCGAAGTCGGGTGACTCGAGCATGCTCAACTGGCCGCGCACGATGCGCGTCGGCTGCCCGTGGAGACCGGCCAGGCGCGCGGCATCGCGCGCATTGGCGAGGATCATCGCCGGCGCGCGGGCGATCTCGTTGCCGCTGCTGTTGAAGGCTCGCCACAGCCCGTCTTCACGAGCGATGCGCGCCACTTCGATATTCATACGCATGACCATTTGCGCGGCAGACCCGGCCAGTTGCGCGGCGCATAACGCAGCGGGCGAGATTGCGCCGCCTTGCGGGAAGAACCAGCCGCCGCGCGCAACCTCGACGCCTGCCATGCGCGAAGCTTCGTTTTGCGTCATCGGCTGCACATACTCCGATGGATACGCAAAGCGCGCGATGGCGGCCGCGAGGGCCTCCGCGTCTGCGGGCGTATCAGCGATCTGGAGCAGGCCGGCGCTGCTTCGGCGCAAGTCGTGTCCGGCGTGTTCGAGCGGGCGCCAGCGCTGCAGCGCGTGGAGAAAGCCGGCGCGGGTGAGGCGGGCGGCGACGCTGTCGTCGCGCCAGACGATCGGATGGAACACGCCTGCCGGATTGCCCGATGCATCGCGCGCCGGCTGTTCATGCCGGTCGATGAGCGTCACGCGGAAGCCGCGCGCGGTCAGCCGCGATGTCACCGCACAGCCGGCCAGTCCCGCGCCGATGACGATGGCCTCGCGCGCGCCGTCGCCGTCGGGTAGCGGCGGTTCATGCCGACGCACGCGCCAGCGCGGCGCGAAACGTCCCTTGACTTGCTGGCTGGCGCCCGAGGCATGGCATACGAAACCGGCCGCTTTGAGCGCGCGTTCGAACGTCGCATGGATATCGACGGACGCGTTGATGCAAACGGTCGCGTCGTCGCTGGCGAGTCGCGCGAGCGACTTGCACAGCGTTCTCGCATCACGCACGTCTGCGTCGCTCGCATCGGCGTGCAAGGCATCCGCGCGCAGCCATAGCTTCGGCAGCATCTCCTGGCGCTCGCCGACCGCAAGCGTCAACACGACCCGGCCGTCCGCAAACTCCAGGCGATGCAGGCCCGGCACGCGCATCGGCCAAGCGCGCTGCAGCTCGGCTTCAAGGGGCGAACCCGTGTTCGCCGGAGGATGATCGAGCGCGGCGAGCGGTGCGACGGCAACGACATGGAGACGCTCGCAACGCGCTTCGTCGTCAAGCCAGCCTTGCCACGCGGCAAGAAAGCTTTTGCAAGGCGTGAAGGTCAGATCGACGACCGTGAAGACGCGCCGGCCGCGCCAGCGTGCGGGCAGGTCGTGCGACGGGAGAAGCGAAGGCCCAGTCATGCGCTCGGTCATGGGGATGGAGGAAAGGCGCGTTGGCGAGCCAAGGATTCGACGGAGATCAAGTGCGGCATGGGTTGTGCGGCTCGCCTTGGGCTTGCGACGCGCTTGCACCTTCCCGAAGACTGGGACCGACCGACGACCGGACCCATGGCCTTGATGAAAGTGCTTGCAAGAGCGCTGCACGGCCCTGGGCCGCAGCCGTCAAACCCAATGTGGGCAAGGCTGAGAGCGAGGGCGGGGGAAGTGGGCGGGAACGTTGGCAAAAACCAACGGCATCTTGTGATGAGGGATCCGTTTTTGCCACAAGCGTCGAAAGTCGATGTCCCACGCTGAAAAACCCCGCCGGAAGCCCGAAAAATATAAGGGTAAATCTTTGAAACCCTTATCCTGATTGGGTTTGCGCTGCGCTATCATACCAAGCGCTGCCTACAGAGGCGGCGTGAAGGCGACGATGTGGAGCAACGTCCGTGAAGTGACGCCGGAGAACGTCAAATCGTCGGGCGGGCCTGTCAGAAGGCCGTCCCTACTCGACGGCACGGCTTGCGCACGTATAATCGGCGCGTTCGCGCTGTTCGTGTCAACCTAAACTGATAAAGGAACCTTAATGAACAAACAGGAATTGATCGACGCCGTAGCCGCTCAGACCGGCGCCAGCAAGGCTCAAACCGGCGAAACGCTGGACACGTTGCTCGAAGTGATCAAGAAGGCTGTCTCGAAAGGTGACGCAGTGCAGTTGATCGGCTTCGGCAGCTTCGGTTCGGGAAAGCGCGCAGCGCGCACCGGCCGCAACCCGAAGACTGGCGAGTCCATCAAGATTCCGGCCGCAAAGACGGTCAAGTTCACGGCTGGCAAGGCATTCAAGGATGCAGTGAACAAGCGGTAAGTTTCTTGCCGATTGTCCGGCTACCCGTGGTAGCCAGTGATACATGACCCGCCTTTGGCGGGTTTTTTTTGTCTGCGCTCATTGATGCTTTGCCCGGCGACGACACGCCGCAGGCGTGCCGTCTTGCCGGTCAGTGCCGGTCAATGCCGATGATCCTCGCAACCGCAGTCGGGACCATGATCGTGGTCGTGGTGATCGTGATCGTGATCGTGGTCTTCGATATCCCACGCAGGGAACGGATCGGCCAGATGCTTCCAGCCATCCGCGCCGAGCGCCCATTCATCGTCGGTGAGAAGACACGCGTCGAACGTGTCCTGCCAGTACGCCGGATCGAGATCCAGGCCGATCAGCACCAGCTCCTGGCGACGGTCACCGATGCTGTTGTCATCCGGATCGCCAACCCATTCCGCGACGATCTCTGCTTCGAGCTCGGGATCATCGGTGGGCCATTCGCTGCGATCCTGCGCCGCCCACCACACGCCCGCCGGCCCATGCCGGCACGTGCCGCCCGCCTGCGACAGCGAACCGCCCACTTCACTGCGCGTCGCGAGCCAGAAGAAGCCCTTGGCGCGCAGCACGCCGGTCCATTCGCGATGCAGCAGGTGCCATAGACGCTCCGGATGGAACGGCCGACGCGCCCGATACACGACATGACCGACTTCAGTGACGTCCGCTGCATCGTCCGGATTCGTCGATGGCGCTTCGTCGAGGATGGCAAGCCAGCCCGGCGCGCTTGCCGTTGCATCGAGATCGAAGCGTCCCGTGTCGAGAATTTCGCCCGGCGAAACGATGCCGGATTGCGTCGTGATCTGAAGCGCGCGCGGGTTGAGCGCGTGAAGAATTCGCGCGATCTTCTCCGTCTCCGCGGCATCGACGAGATCGGTCTTGTTGATCACGATCACGTCGCAGAACTCGATCTGCGCGATCAGCGTTTCCACGACCGTCCGGTCTTCCTCATCGTGCGCGCCTGTCTGCAGTCCGCGTTCGGCCAGCGAGTCCGACGACATGTAGTCACGCAGGAAATTCGCGGCATCGATCACGGTGACGAAGGTATCGAGCGCCGCGTGGCCGGCGAGTGTGGCGTCATCGTCGTCGCCGAACGCGAGGTTCTCGGCGATCGTCATCGGATCCGCGGCATGCGATGTCTCGACCAGGATCGCATCGAAACGCTGCTGTTCGGCAAGCCAGGTGATGGCGCCTTCCAGCGCGGACATGGATTGATCGCTCAAGGTGAGCAGCAGTCCGCCGTTGGGAAGCTCGGTCGTTTCCTGGTCGGCGGCCGGCGGGGCCTTGCCGCACGTGATCGCGCCGATGCGTACGGCTTCGGTATTGGCAAGCAAGGCATCGACGAGCGTGGTTTTACCCGCGCCTGTGAATCCCGACAGCACGGTGATCGGAAGGGGCGATTGGTTCATTGCAGTGGACCGGACGGGGAAGAAGGCGCGCAAGCGCGGGTCCGCTGCGCTGCGCGCGGCGCGGACGATCGAAGAGGGGATTTTGCATCAATTGCGCCGGACGCGGATGCGGGCGCGGGTGATGTCAGGGATGAGGGACCGCGCGCCCGCTCAGCGCTTGGCTTCGACCAGCTTCCAGCGGCGCAGGATCTCGATGATCTGGGCCGAGTACTTGTCGCGCAGCGCAGGCGTTTCGGAATGGTAAGCGCCGACCGCCTGCCATGAATTGCCGTACTTGTTCATCTTCTGGCGCAGATGCCACGCAGCGACGTAGACGCTCTTGCACGGCTGCATCAGCGTGCCGCTGGAAATGCCGTATTGAGCCAGTGTGTCGAGGTGGATGGAGTTGATCTGCATCAGGCCGTAATCAGTGGACCCGTTGGCGTTCTTGTTGATCGCGTCCGGCCTGTTGTGCGACTCCTGCCAGGCGATGGCGCGCAGGATGAGCGGATTGACCTTCTGATACTTGGCGGCTTCGTCGAAGCAGTCCGCGTGTGCGGAAGCGGCCGCCAGCAGCGACCCGCATAACGCGACGCATGACACAAGTCTGCGCGTGATTCTCTTCATCTTCTTTCTGCTCCATCCGCCCATGCGGAACGTCATGCCGCCGTTGCGGCGCCTTGGCGCCAACGCCAAACAACACACGTCCGCGGCCGGGTTCGCAGGCTCGAAGGGAACCAATGTTTCGGGAAAACCCACCCTTTTCGAGACAGCCCGTCAAGCGGAACCGACCGTATCATACCGGCTGATGTTTCTGGTACTAAGTTGGCTATCAGACATACGCCAATGCGCGCGCGAGAAGGCCGTTCGCGTGCAAGTGTGCCAGACCTGCAGTTGGCTGTGCGCTAAATGTATGAATATTAAGAGTTCTGGACGCGCTACAATTCGGCTCCCGCGCAAATCGGCTCGTTCCTGAAACCTGTTACGAGCATGGTCTGACGGCAAGTTCCTTGAAGGCTTGAGCGCTGGAATGCATCGCGCGATGCAGCTTCAGACAGATTGCGATCTGGTACGAATTGGCATAATTTCGTTACATAAAGCTGTTATCGTCATATTTTTTTACCCGACTGAGACCGTGCGCCCCGCGCGTCCGATCGCGGTCGGCAGCGCATCCCGCTGACGGGCAGCGCTGCCTTGGCCGGCTTCCCGGTGATCCGGCTCTGATATCACATCCATGAGAAGACAACCTATGGCACTGCGTCGCATCGCGACGGCACTGCTGGCGGCGGGACTCATCGTCGCCCAAGTCGCGCACGCGCAAGTGACGTTGAATTTCGTCAACGCGGATATCGACCAGGTCGCCAAGGCGATCGGCGCCGCCACCGGCAAAACCATCATCGTCGATCCCCGCGTCAAGGGGCAACTGAACCTTGTTTCGGAAAATCCGGTTCCCGAAGATCAGGCGCTGAAGACGCTACAGTCGTCGCTGCGCATGCAGGGCTTCGCGCTCGTGCAGGATCACGGCGTCCTGAAGGTCGTGCCCGAAGCCGATGCCAAGCTGCAGGGCGTGCCGACCTACGTCGGCAATACGCCGGGCGCGCGCGGCGACCAGGTGATCACGCAAGTCTTTCAGTTGCGCAACGAATCGGCCAACAACCTGCTGCCGGTGCTGCGCCCGCTGATCTCGCCGAACAACACCATCGCGGCCTATCCGGCCAACAACACGCTGGTGGTCACCGATTACGCCGACAACATTCGCCGTATCGCGGGGATCATCGCGGGCGTGGATACGGCGGCGGGCCGCGAGGTCGATGTCGTCACGCTGAAGAACGCGAACGCCATCGATGTCGCCGAGCAGATGAACAAGCTGCTCGATCCGGGCACGATCGGCAGCACCGACGCGACGCTCAAAGTCACCGTCACGCCGGACGCGCGCACCAACTCGCTGATGTTCCGCGCGTCGAGCAGCGCGCGGCTCGAGGCAGCCAAGGCGCTCGCGAAGAAGCTGGATGCCCCGACCGGCCAGCCCGGCAACATGCACGTCGTCACGCTGCGCAACGCCGACGCCACGCGCCTCGCCAAGACGCTGCGTGGCATGCTCGGCAAGGGCAGCGGCTCCAGCGACAATTCCAGCTCGTCGAACTCGAACTCGAATAACGGCTACGGCAACAGCGGCGGCGGCCTCGGCAGCAACTCGTCGCTGTCCACCGGCCAGTCCGGCGTGCCCCCGCTGCCGGGCGGCCTCGGTTCGTCCAGCTCGGGCAGCGGCAACAATCCCTTGACGGGCGGCAGCGGCAACCGCGACTCGAGCTTCTCGTCGAACAAGGACAGCGACAACGGCAACGATCAGGGCGGCGGCATGATCCAGGCGGATTCGGCGACGAACTCGCTTATCATCACCGCGCCGGATCCGATGTACCGCAACCTGCGCGCCGTGATCGACCAGCTCGACGTGCGCCGGCCGCAGGTCTATATCGAGGCGCTGATCGTCGAGCTGGATGCGACGTCCAATGCAAGCCTCGGCATTCAGTGGCAGGGCGCATTGCTGTCCAACAGCGGCAATAACGCGCTCTACGGCAGCACGGGCTTTCCGACTGTCTCGGGCACGAGCAACAACATCGTCGATCTGACGCTGGCGGGCGGTGCGGCCGCGCAGAATACGTCCGCGCTCACGGCGGCGACCGGCTTGCTCGCTCCGGGCCTCAACGTCGGCTTGCTGCACCGTTTCGGCAGCCTGTTCGGACTGGGCGGCCTGCTGCAGGCGCTGGCGACGTCCTCGGACGCCAACGTTCTCTCGACGCCTAACCTCATCACGCTGGACAACGAAGAAGCGAAGATCATCGTGGGCCAGAACGTGCCGGTGGCGTCGGGCTCCTACTCCACGCCGACCGCGAATACGACCACCGGGATCAGCGCCTTCAACACGTACGATCGTCGCGACGTCGGCGTGGTGCTGCACGTCAAGCCGCAGATCACCGACGGCGGCGTGCTGAAGCTCCAGGTCTACCAGGAAGACTCGAGCGTCGACGCCACGACCGTGAACAACGTGTCCGGGCCGACCATCAACACGCGTTCCGTGCAGTCCACCATCATGGCGGACGACGGCGAGATCGTCGTGCTGGGCGGCCTCATGAAGGACGAGTACGACAGCAGCACCAGCAAGATTCCGTTGCTTGGAGACATTCCGTTCATCGGCAGCCTGTTCCGCAGTGAAAGCAAGGTCCGCACGAAGACCAACCTGATGGTGTTCCTGCGGCCGGTGATCGTGCGCGACCAGGCCACGTCCTCGCAGATCGCGAACACGCGCTACGACTACATGCGTCAGCAGCAATACGGCGCGACCTCCGACAACCGCCTCATCAAGGACCAGAACGTCCCGATGATTCCGCCGAAGCCGCTCGGCCCGAGCGAAGGCGGCGGCGCGCCGGCCGACAACCTGCTCGACTGGAGCAGCATGGCGCGCGGACCGGGACCGAGCACGACGCTGCCGCAGAACCCCGATGCGGGACCGGCGCCGCAACCGGTGCAGACAGCGCCGCAGTCCACGTTGCCGTCGCAGAACAGCTATCCGGCGCCCGCCGGCGCAGGCGGCAATACAGGCAACGGCCAGACCGGAGTACGGCCGTGAGCACGGTGAACGGCGCAGAAGGCGCGCACGACCACGCGAGCACGGCGGCGTCGCCGCTGGCGGCGCGGCTCGTGCCCTACGGCTTCGCGCGCAGCGGACAGATCCTGCTGGCGCACCAGCATCCGGACGGCATCGAGGTCTGGATCAGCGAGCGCACCAGCGACGCCGCGCTCGCCGAGGTCGCGCGCAACTTCGGCGCGCTGTCGATCGTGCGCAAGTCGTCCGACGAACTCGCCGCCGCCATCAACGCCGCCTATGCGCGCAATGACGGCAGCGCGGCGCAGGTGGTGGGCGAGGTGGAAGGCGAGGTCGACCTGTCGCGCCTGATGCAGGACATTCCGGAAGTCGAGGACCTGCTGGAGTCGGAGGACGACGCGCCGATCATCCGCATGATCAACGCGCTGCTTACGCAGGCGGCGCGCGAGCAGGCGTCGGACATTCATATCGAGCCGTTCGAGAATGCCTCGGTGGTGCGCTTTCGCGTGGACGGCACGCTGCGCGACGTCGTGCGCCCGAAGAAGGCGCTGCACGGCGCGCTGATCTCGCGGATCAAGATCATGGCGCAGCTCGACATCGCGGAGAAACGTTTGCCGCAGGACGGGCGCATCACGCTGCGCGTCGGCGGACGTCCGGTGGACGTGCGCGTCTCCACGCTGCCCACCGGCCACGGCGAGCGCGCGGTGCTGCGTCTGCTGGAAAAGGACGCACAGCGCCTGAATCTCGAAACCCTCGGCATGGCGCGCGACACGCTCGTCCACTTCGACAAGCTGATCGGCCGGCCGCACGGCATCGTGCTCGTGACGGGGCCGACCGGCTCCGGCAAGACCACCACGCTGTATGCATCGATGTCGCGGCTGGAGACCACCACCACCAACATCATGACGGTGGAGGATCCGATCGAGTACGACCTGTCGGGCATCGGCCAGACGCAGGTGAACGAGCGCATCGGCATGACCTTCGCGCGGGCGCTGCGCTCGATCCTGCGTCAGGATCCGGACATCATCATGATCGGCGAAATTCGCGATCTCGAAACCGCGCAGATCGCCGTGCAGGCGTCGCTGACGGGCCACCTGGTGCTCGCGACGCTGCACACCAACGATGCCGCCTCCGCCGTCACGCGTCTCACCGACATGGGCGTGGAGCCGTATCTGCTGGCGTCGTCGCTGCTGGGCGTGCTGGCGCAGCGGCTCGTGCGGCAGCTGTGTCCGGTGTGCAAGGAAGAGCGCGTGGAAGAAGACGGCGTGCGCCACTGGCATCCGGTGGGCTGCGAGCGCTGCGGCCAGTCGGGCTATGTGGGCCGCCGCGGGGTCTATGAATTGCTGCTGATCGACGACACGATCCGGCCGCTCATCCACCGCAACGCCGCCGATGCCGAGATTCTCGAAGCCGGCCGCAAGCAGGGCATGCGCACGCTGCGCGAGGACGGCGACCGCTGGCTGGCCGCAGGCGTTTCGTCGCTCGAAGAAGTGCTGCGCGTGACCGGCGGCGATTAAGAGCGAACCAGCGCGGAGAACCAACGTATGCCGGCTTTTCGTTTTGAAGCCATCGATTCGGCGGGCAAGACCCAGAAAGGCGTGCTCGACGCCGACAGCGCCCGCGCCGCGCGCAGCCAGTTGCGCACGCAAGGGCTGACGCCGCTCGTCGTCGAAGCGGCGGGATCGCGCACGCGCGGCGAACGGCAGCAGCGGCTGTCGCTCGGGCGCCGTCTGTCGCAGCGCGAGCAGGCCATCCTGACGCGCCAGCTGGCGAGCCTGCTGATCGCCGGCCTGCCGCTCGGCGAGACGCTCGCCGTGCTGACGGACCAGTCCGAGCGCGACTACATCCGCGAACTGATGGCCGCGATCCGCGCCGAAGTGCTCGGCGGCCATTCGTTCGCCAATGCGCTCGCGCAGCATCCGAAAGACTTCCCGGAGATCTATCGCGCGCTGGTGGCGGCGGGCGAGCATACCGGCAAGCTCGGTCTGGTGCTGTCGCGCCTGGCGGACTACATCGAGCAGCGCAACGCGCTCAAGCAGAAGATCGTCCTGGCGTTCACCTATCCGGGCATCGTGACGATCATCGCGTTCGGCATCGTGACCTTCCTGCTGAGCTACGTCGTGCCGCAGGTCGTGAACGTGTTCGCGAGCACGAAGCAGCAACTGCCCTTCCTCACCATCATGATGATGGCGCTGTCCGCCTTCGTGCGCAGTTACTGGTGGGCGATGCTGATCGGCGTGGCGCTGTTCGCCTGGATCGTGAAGAGCATCCTGGCAAGGCCCGGGCCGCGCATGTCGTTCGACCGCTGGCTGCTCGGCGCGCCGCTGGTCGGCAAGCTGGTGCGGGGCTACAACACGGTGCGCTTCTCCAGCACGCTCGCCATCCTCACCGCCGCCGGCGTGCCGATCCTGCGCGCGCTGCAGGCCGCCGGCGAAACGCTCAGCAACACGGCGATGCGCGACAACGTCGACGACGCCATCGTGCGCGTGCGCGAAGGCTCGTCGCTGTCGCGGGCGCTCGGCAACACGAAGACCTTTCCGCCGGTGCTGGTCCATCTGATCCGCTCGGGCGAGGCGACCGGCGACGTCACCACGATGCTCGACCGCGCCTCCGAAGGCGAAGCGCGCGAGCTCGAACGCCGCACGATGTTCCTGACGAGCCTGCTCGAACCGCTGCTGATCCTCGCGATGGGCGGTGTGGTACTGGTGATCGTGCTCGCGGTGATGCTGCCGATCATCGAACTGAATAATCTGGTGCAGTAATGAACGCCTTGCAAACCCGACTCTTGTCGCTGGCCGCCCTTGCGCTCTTTTGCGTGACGATCACCTACTGGGTCGTCACGCTGACCGCGCGCCAGACCACGCCGCTGCCCGGCGCGGCCGCGACGCGCACGCCTTCGGTCGAGCAGGCCGCGACCATCTTCGGTGGACGGCTCGAACGCCAGGCCAACTCCGACGTCCACCTGTTCGGCATCCTGGCGCTGCAGGGCGGCGCCGCGGCCATCGTGAGCTACGGTGGCGAGCCGGCCAAGGCGGTGTCGCTCGGCGGGCCGCTCACGCAGGGCGTGAAGCTGTCGGAGGTGCGCGCGCGCTCGATCATCATCGAGCGCAACGGCGTGAAATCGGAGATTTTCCTGCCGCAGAATCCGCCCGGGCCGACCATCTGGGTGCGCTGAACGCGGCGCGGTCCGGCTCGCTGCGACGCGATGCCCGCATGCGGCGGCCACGCATGATGAAAGCGGATCGATAGAATGAGCGGCGGCGGCGTCCCACGCACGGCCGCGCGATTGTTTCAGAACACCGGACGCGAGAGTCCGGAACGTTATTTTCAATTGAAGAGGGTGTTATGCATATGTTGACCCAACGCCGCATGCGGCTTCAGCAAGCCCAGGCGCAAGGTCGTCGCCAGCGCGGCTTCACGCTGATCGAAATCATGGTCGTGATCGCGATTCTCGGCATTCTCGCCGCGCTGATCGTGCCGAAAATCATGAGCCGTCCGGATGAAGCGCGCCGCGTCGCCGCGAAGCAGGACATCGGCACGATCATGCAGGCGATGAAACTCTATCGCCTCGACAACGGCCGTTATCCGACCCAGGAGCAGGGCCTGCGCGCGCTGATCGAGAAGCCCTCCACCGAACCCGTGCCGAACAACTGGAAGGACGGCGGCTACCTGGAGCGCCTGCCTGCCGATCCGTGGGGCGGCCAGTATCAGTATCTGAATCCCGGCGTGCACGGCGAGATCGACGTCTTCAGCTACGGCGCGGACAACAAGGCGGGCGGCGAGGGCAACGATGCCGACGTCGGCTCGTGGCAATGACCGTCCGGCGGTAGGAAGGAACGCAGCGTGAACAGGCACGGCAGGCACATCGACGCACGGCGCAACGCCGGCTTCACGCTGCTCGAGATGCTCGTCGTGCTGGTGATCGCGGGTTTGCTGGTGTCGCTTGCGTCGCTGCAGCTGACGCGCAATCCGCGCACCGATCTCAACGAGGAAGCGCAGCGGCTCGCGCTGCTGTTCGAAGCGGCAGGCGACGAAGCCCAGGTGCGTGCCCGGCCCATTGCGTGGCAGCCGCAGGACGGCGGCTTTCGCTTCGACATCCGCAGCGAAGACGGCTGGCGCCCGTTGCGCGACGACCTGCTGCGCGCGCGCCACTGGGAAGGCGGCGTGACCGGCGTGAGCATCCAGTTTCTCGATTCGGACAAGTCGGTGAGCCGGCTCGTGTTCGGCACCGAAGCGATCGACACGCCGATGGAAATCACGCTGTTCTCGGCCGCGGGCCGCGCGACCATCGTGGGCAGCGGCAACGGCCGCTTTCAGGTGCGATGATGCGGCACCGAAGTCATCGAACCGGTCAACGCGGCTTCACGATGATCGAAGTGCTCGTGGCGCTGGCGATCATCGGCGTGGCCCTGGCGGCGTCGATCCGCGCGGTCGGTTCGCTCGCGACCGGCGAGGCCGACCTGCACCGGCGTCTGCTGGCGGGCTGGAGCGCGGACAACGAACTCGCGCAGCTGAGGCTCTCGCATCAGTTTCCGCCGCTCGGTTCGCGCAGCTTCGACTGTTCACAAGGCAATCTCAAGCTCACCTGCACGCAGCGCGTGAGCCAGACGCCGAATCCGATTTTCCGGCGCGTCGAAATGTTCGTCTCGACGCCGGGCCGCTCCGGCAATCTCGCGCAAATGGTCACGGTGGTGGCGAATGAAACGAACCGCTCGCTCTGACCGCCGGCCGCTGACCGGCAAACGCGGGCAGCGCGGTTTCACGCTGCTCGAAATGCTGATCGCCATCGCGATTCTCGCGGTGATCGCGGTGCTGTCGTGGCGCGGACTGGACTCCGTGATCCGTGCCCGCGCGACCATCGAGAATGCGATGGAAGACGAGCGCATCGTGGCGCAATTGTTCGACCAGATGCGTATCGACGCCCGCCAGGCCGCCACTGACGACGAAGCCGGCCAGCCCGCCGTGCAGATCGGCAACGGCTCGCTGCAGATCGTGCGCGGCGTGTTCGCGGCGAATGTGCCGCCGCGCCTGCAGGTGGTGCGCTACCGGCTGTCGAACGGGCGTATCGTGCGCTATGCGTCGCCGCCGCTGGCGAACGTCGGCGAAGTGCGGCGCGCGTTGTCCGGCGACACCGGCGGCTGGAGCTCGATTCCGCTGATGGGCGGCGTGGGGTCGCTCGCGACGCGCGTGTTCATCCCGGAGAAAGGCTGGACGACGCGCATGAGCGACGTGCTCGCGCAGATCAACCAGAACGACAACAACCTGAAGGTGCCGCAACTGGGCAACGCGCCGCTGCCGCGCGCGGTGTCGGGCATTCAGGTGGCGGTCGCCGCGCAGACGTTGAAAGCGCCGCTCACACGCGTGTTCCTGGTCGGAGAATGACAATGCGCCATCGTTCGAACCGTCGGCCGGAAAGGAAGCAACGCGGCGTGGCCATCATCACCGCGCTGCTGGTCGTGTCGCTGACAGCCATCCTCGTGTCGGGCCTGCTGTGGCGCCAGCAGGTGCAGATCCGGCGCATCGAGAACCAGCGGCTGCTCGCGCAGGCGCAATGGATTTCGCGCAGCGCGCTCGACTGGACGCGCCTCATCCTGCGCTCGGAGGCCGATACCTCGCCCACCGTCACCTATCTCGGCGGCGTCTGGGGCGTGCCGATCGCACGGACCAAGCTGTCGGACTTCCTCGGGCAGATCGGCGAGGTGCGCGCGCAGCAGGGCGCATCGACCTATCTGTCCGGCTCGATCGAGGATGCGCAGGCGAAGTTCAACCTGCGCAATCTGGTGTCCACGCCGACGCCCGGCGTGCTCACCGTCAACGTCGAGCAGATCCAGGCGTTCCAGCGGCTCCTGACGATGCTCGGCATCAACGGCTCGCTGGCGAAGACGGTCGCGCTGCAGATGCGCGCGGGCCTGCAGCGTTCGGCGACGCGCTTCCAGACGCAGACCGGCACCACCGCAGGCACCAGCGGCACGACGGCGGAAGCGCAGATTGCCGCGCTCGCGCAGGGCGGCGGCGTGGGCGGCGGCAACTTCACGGACGATCCGGGCCTCAAGGACTCGGATGACAACTCGCCGGTCGCACCGCTGCAGATGATCACGGTCGATTCGCTGCTCGACGTGCCGGGCTTCTCGCCGGAGGCGGTCGCGAAGCTGCGGCCGTTCGTGACGGTGTTGCCCACCACGTCGGCCGTCAACATGAACACCGCGCCGGCGGAAGTGGTGGCGGCGATGGTGCAGGGCATGAGTCTCTCGCAGGCGCAGGCGTTCGTCGCGCGCCGCGAGACGGTGTTCTTTCACGACGTCGGCAACGTGCAGCTCGCGCTGTCCGGCGCGGGCGTGAAGACGACATCGATCGATCCGAACGAACTCGATGTCACGACGAAATACTTTGTGATTCACGGACGCGTCGATCATGAACGCGCGCAGCTCGAGCGCACGACGCTCGTCTATCGCGATCCGACGACGCATGCGACGCGCATCGTCTATACGCGCGATTCGACCTGATGGTCGTGTCGCAGTCATTGTTGAGGGGAAGTGTCGCTTGAGCACACTGATCGTTTCATTACCGCCGCGCGATCCCGCGGTGCGCTCGGAAGAGTGGCATCTGCCGGATCTGCCTTTTCTGCTGCTCGACAAGCGCGGCGAGCCGCAACGCATCGGCCGCGCGGCGCTCGGGCTTCTGCCGCGCGCGAGCGCGACGGTGCTGATCGTCGCCGCGCGCGACACGCTGTTGCTCGCCGCCACCGTGCCGCCGCTCAAGGGTCCGCGCTTGCGGCAGGCGCTGCCGAACGTGGTCGAAGACCAGCTCATCCAGGATCCGCAGACGTGTCATATCGCCGTCGATCCCGTTGCGCTGGCGGACGGACGGCGCGTCGTGGCCGTGATCGACCGCGGCTGGTTCCGCTTTGTCGTCGGCGCCTTCGCGGGTGCGGGGCATCGCAACCTGAAGGCGGTGCCCGCTATGCGCTGCCTGCCGGTACCGACGGCTGCGGCTGCGCCTGTCGAGCCTGATGCCGCGCTCGATGCCGACGCAGATGAGGGCGCGCTGCCCTCGACGCCGTTCATCGCCGGCCTGCTGGGCCCGGTGATCTCGACCGCGCCCGCGCTCATCGGCGAGATGGCCGCGCCCACGCCGGCGTCGCTCGGCGCGCCGCGCATCGAGATCGCGATCGCGCGCGGCGAACGCGCGGCGCTCGGCGAAGGCCTCGCGCTGTCCGCCGAATCCATCGTGCCGACGCTGACGGCGCTCGCCGGCGACCATCCGGCGACGCTCTATTCGCTGGTCGACCTGCCCGGCGACGAGCCGCGTCTTGCGAGCGTACGTCCCGTCGCGGGCCATGTGGACATTCCGGGCGCGCAGCCGATTGCCTTCGAAACGCTCGCGCGCAATGCGCTCGCGAGCCGCTTCGACCTGTGTCAGTTCGAGTTCGCCGCGCAGCCGTGGAAACTCGATCGCGCGACCGTGCGGCGGCTGCGCGTGCCGATCGCGCTCGTGGCGCTGTCCGTGCTGGTGTCGATCATCGGCATCAACGTGCAGTGGCTGCAACTCGCCCGCCAGCGCGATGCGATCAACGCGCAGATGACCGAGTTGCTGCTCAACGCGTTCCCGAAGACGACCGTCGTGCTCGATGCGCCCGATCAGATGACGCGCAACCTCGACCGCCTGCGCACGGCGTCGGGGGAACTGTCGCCGGCGGACTTCCTGTCGCTGGCCGACGGGCTCGCGCGTTCGCTCGGTCCCGTGCCGGTGAACGGCATCGCGGGGCTCGACTATCGCGACCGTCATCTGGAAGTGACCTTCAAGTCCGACACCAAGGTCGATCCCGATCTCACCAAGCGCCTCGCCGCGAATGGCCTGAGCGGTTCGATCGACAGCAACACCGGCAAATGGACCATCGGGAGCGGCCAATGAAAGCGGAACTCCTCCGTTCCCTGGCGGAATTCTGGGAAGCGCGCACGCCGCGCGAAAAAACCATGCTGATGTGGGGCGGCCTCGCGCTCGGCATCCTGCTCGTGTATCTGGTGCTGTGGGCGCCGGCGTTCGAAGGCCGCGCGCGGCTGCGCGACACGCTGCCCGGGATGCAGCGCCAGCTTGCGACGATGAACGCGCAGGCCAATGAAGCGCGCTCGCTCGCGCCGGCCGCGGAAGGCGTGACGCCAACCGGCGGCGCGCTGCGCGACGCGTTGCAGAAATCGCTCGCCGACAACGGCATGCAGCCGACGCAGGTGCAGGTGATCGGCGCGGCGGTGCAGATCCAGTTGAAGAACGCGTCGTTCCCGAACTGGACGATGTGGCTCGACGACGCGCGCAAGCAGTTCAAGGTGCAGGTGTCGGAGGCGCACATCACCGCGCTGAAGCCGGATGGCCAGGTGGACCTGACGGCGTCGCTGCAACCGGCCGGCGTGAAATGAGCTACTGGACCCGACGCATCCGGCTGGCGGTGCCGGCGTTGCTCGTGATGATCGTGTCGATCGGCGGGACGCTGCTCGTGATGATGCCGGCCGCGTGGATCGTGCCGCAGTTTTCGAAGGCCACTGATGGACACGTGAACCTGGTCGATCCGTCCGGCTCGCTGTGGCGCGGTTCCGCCACCCTGATGCTTGCCGCCGGCAGCGATGGTTCGGGCGCGACGCTGCTGCCGGGGCGCATCGAGTGGAGCACGGCGTTCTGGCCGCTCTTCACCGGCCGCGTGCACATGACGATGCGCCAGACGCAGGCGATGCCCGATGCCGTGATCGTCGACGCCAGTCCGCGCGGGGCGACGCTCAGCGCGAGCGAGATTGCCGTGCCGGCGACGCTGCTGTCGGGCCTGGGCGCGCCGTTCAACACGCTGAATTTCGACGGCAACGTGCGGCTCGCCTGGACCGAACTGCGTTTGTTGAACCGTAATGCCTACGGGCAGGTGGTGGTGACGCTCGACGACATGGCGTCGAGCGTTTCACGCGTGAAGCCGCTCGGTTCATATCGCGTGGCGTTGCAGGCGCAGGGCGGGCAGGCGAGCATCGATCTGTCCACGAGCAAGGGCCCGCTGATCCTCAAGGGCAATGGCTCGATCTCGCAGGAATCGACGTCGTTCCAGGGCACCGCGACGTCCACGCCCGAACAGCGCGAGAATCTGGCCGGGCTGCTCAACCTGCTCGGCCGTCACACGGATCCGGATACCGTCGCGCTCGTGTTCGTGCGCTGAGGCTGAAGCTGGAGTTGTAGCGTTCAGCGCGCGATTGTGCGGCTTGCGTCCGCCGCGTTGGCCACCGGAGCCGATGCAGCCGCGGGCGCTTGCACGTCGCCGGTTTCGTGGTCCATCTGTGCGACGTCCCAGCCGCCGCCCAGCGCCTTTACGAGTCCCACCGACGACACCATCCGCTGCCCCGCGATGTTCGCGAGCTTCTGCTGTGCGGTGAAGGCCGTGGTCTGCGCGGTCAGCACGTTGATGTACGCGACCGTTCCCGCCTTGTACTGATTGTTGATGATCGCCAGCGCCTGTTGCGCGGATTCGACCGCCTGCTGCTGCACGACGATTTCCTTCTCCAGGATGCGCAGCGACGCGAGGTTGTCTTCGACATCCTGGAACGCCGTGAGCACGGTCTGGCGATAGGTCGCGACGTTCTGGTCGTAGGCGGCGCGCGCGGCGTCGGTGCGGGCGGAGCGCAGGCCGCCGTCGAACAGCGTGGCTGCGATATCCGGCCCGAGCGTCCAGAAGCGCGACGGCGCGCGCAGCAGCTGCGACAACACCGAACTCTCGAAACCGCCTTGCGCCGACAGTGTCAGGGTCGGGAAATACGCGGCCATTTCCACGCCGATCTGCTCGTTCGCCGCGGCGGCCTTGCGTTCCGCGGACGCGATGTCCGGACGCCGTTCGAGAATGGCCGACGGCATCTGCACCGGGACGGTCGGCGGGGTGGCGTCGAGCGGAATGGGCGGGATGGAGAAAGTCGAGGCCGGCTCGCCGACCAGCACGGCGATCGCGTGCTCGTATTGGGCGCGCGCGACGCCGTTGTCGATCGCCGACGCCTGTGCCGATTGCAACTGCGTCTGCGCCTGGATCACGTCCGAGCGCGCGACAATGCCTTGTCCGTACTGGTTCTGCGTGAGCTTGAGCGACTGCTCGTAGGCGGCGACGGTGTCGTCGAGCAGCCTTTGCTGGGCGTCGAGCGAGCGCAGCTGGAAGTAGGTCTGCGCGAGCGTGGCCTGCGCGGAGAGCCGGGCGTTGGCGAGATCGGCGGCGGCGCCCTGTTGTCCCGCTTTCTGCGATGCCACCGTGCGCGACACGCTGCCCCACAGGTCCGGCTCCCACGAAGCATCGAGCGAAGCGCTGAACTGGTTGTTCACGGAGCCTTGCTGGCCGAAGCTGGAACTGCTGGTCGAGCGGTTGCCGGCGCCGGTACCCGACCGCGAGCCCGATGCGGACGCGCCGATGGTCGGGAAATAGGCCGCGCGCGCTTCGCCGACGAGCGCGCGCGCCTGCCGATAGGCGGCGGCATATTGCGCGACGGTCTGGTTCGATTGATTCAGCTGGGCTTCGAGCGCGTCGAGGCGCGGGTCGGTGTAGACGGTCCACCAGGTGCCGCGATCCGACTGATCCGCCGGTTGCGCGACCTTCCACCCTTCGGGCGCTTCCTTGTAGCTTGCCGGGAGCGTCACGGACGGACGCTGATAGTCGGGCCCGACCGCGCACCCGGCGATCAGCATCGCGAGCGTGGCGGCGAGCGCCGTGGCAGTGAGCCGGCGCGGGCTGAGAGAAGCGGAGAGGGCGGTACGGTGCGGCATCTGCGGGTCGGAAGTCCTGTCGGCGCCGCGCCGTTCAAAACGACGGACGCGGCAAGCCGGGATGATAGTGGAGCACTCGTGGAACGCCAACGCCGTGCGCTCGGCGCGCGATCAAGGCGCTTTCTGCGCCTGAACAGACCTGGCGGGCGTGTCGGGCAGACGTTAGCGTACCGGGTTCGCCGTAAGCCGGGTGTTACGCGACTGAGGAAATCGGTTACGACGCGTTACCGGCTGGCGTGACGGCCTGGATTCAGGCGCCGGTGGCGCCGCCGTTTCCAGGGCAGGGCGCGCAGGGCGGCTGGAGCAGCGGCCGGGCGGCCACGGGTGACGCTGCAGGAGTTTTCGCAGGCGCGGCTTCCTTGCGCCGATGCCGGTTCTCGTACCAGCCCATGCCCAGCACAATGAACGATCCGCCCGGCAGCAGAAAAACGATCAGATACAGCGCAAATTTCCACGTATTCAGCTTCGGCGGGACGAAGTGACGGGAAGCGTGGGCGATCGTGCTGCTGAGAGTGCCGAAACGTCGGCGGGCGGTGCGTACGAAGCGGGTCATGGGAGGGATCCTGGGGGCGTCGGCGGGCGACGCTGCGGGCGATCAGAACATGGTCTCGGGTGGCGCGGGAAGCGCGTAACTCGTTGCATGAAATAATATTGACTGTGCAAGTATTTTTCAAGATACTTCCGACGGCTTTTTTGTGAATGTGGCCCCTTTGTAACGCGGTGCAGCATCGCGGGCTTTGCACTCTTAGCAAGACATGAGCCGCGTGCTCGAGGCCTCCATGAACCGCGACCCGCTCTACGATCCATCGACCATCCGGCTCGAAACGAGCCTCGGCTATCTGCTCGCCAAAGCGCGTAACGTGCTCGTCGCGCGGACCGATCAGGCGCTCAAGCCGCTCGATCTCACCGCGCAGCAGATCGGCGTGATGCTGGCTTTGGCTTCGGGCCGCGCGCGTACGCCGCTGGAGCTGTCGCGCGAGATGTCGTATGACAGCGGATCGATGACACGCATGATCGACCGGCTCGAGAAGAAGGGCTTCGTCAGCCGGTCGAGAAGCGAGGCGGACCGCCGCATCGTCGAACTTGCGCTGACCGAGCGCGGGCGCACCGCGGCGGGGCAGCTTCCGGCGATCGGCGCCGCCGTGCTCAATGAGCAACTCGACGGCTTCAGCCGTGCAGAACTGGATCAGTTGACCGGACTGCTGGCGCGCTTCATCGGCAATGCGGCAGCGGGCGACTGTCCCCCCTGTCCACTCGGCGACGAATAGCAGCGAGTCGAAATCAAGGCGTTTGAATGCCCATATCGCTGTCTGGGCAGAGAATGTCGCGACAAGAGAAAGATTGCATGCGATGCGAGCCTTCACCCTCGCCCCGCTGCTGAAGCTAAAGACGATGTCAACAACGACAACCTCCGCACTACCCGCGCCCATGCCGCTCAAGGGCGGCATCCTGGCCCTGCTGACGCTGGGCCTGGCGCTCGGCACCTTCATGGAGGTGCTCGACACGTCCATCGCGAATGTCGCGGTGCCCACCCTCTCCGGCAGTCTCGGCGTGGCGACGAGCGAAGGCACCTGGGTCATTTCCTCGTACTCCGTGGCGTCGGCAATCGCGGTGCCGCTGACCGGCTGGCTCGCGCGGCGCGTCGGCGAAGTGAAGCTGTTCACCATCTCCGTACTGCTGTTCTCCGTCGCCTCCGCGCTGTGCGGCCTCGCGCACAACTTCGAATCGCTGATCGCGTTCCGGTTGCTGCAAGGGCTCGTGTCCGGACCCATGGTGCCGCTCTCGCAAACCATCCTGATGCGCAGCTATCCGCCCGACAAGCGCGGCCTCGCGCTCGGACTCTGGGCCATGACGGTGATCGTCGCCCCCATCTTCGGCCCGATGATGGGCGGCTACATCACCGACAACTTCACCTGGCCGTGGATCTTCTACATCAACGTGCCGATCGGTGTGCTGTCGGCGGCGCTCGCGTGGTTCCTGCTGCGCGGTCATGAAACGAAAACGACGGCGCAACGCATCGACGGCGTCGGGCTCACGCTGCTCGTGATCGGCGTCGCGAGCCTGCAGATGATGCTGGACCTCGGCAAGGACCGCGACTGGTTCAGCTCGCATCTGATCACCACACTGGCGATCGTCTCGGCCATCTCGCTCGCGTTCATGTTCGCGTGGGAGCTGACCGAGAAGGAACCGGTGATCGACCTCTCGCTGTTCCGCGACCGCAATTTCGCGATGGGCGTGCTCATCACGTCGCTGGGCTTTCTGGCGTTCTTCGGTTCGGTCGTCGTGCTGCCGCTGTGGCTCCAGACCGTGCTTGGCTACACGCCGTGGCTCGCGGGTCTCGCCACCGCGCCGGTCGGCGTGCTTGCGCTCGTGCTGTCGCCGCTCATCGGGCAGAACATGCATCGCCTGAATCTGCGTGTGGTGGCGAGCTTCGCGTTCCTGACCTTCGCGTTCGTGTCGCACTGGAATTCGACCTTCACGCTCGACACGCCCTTTCATCAGATCATCATGCCGCGTCTGATCCAGGGCATCGGCGTCGCCTGCTTCTTCGTGCCGATGACGACCATCACGCTCTCCAGCGTCTCCGACGACCGGCTCGCGGGCGCGGCGGGATTGTCGAACTTCCTGCGGACGCTGTCGGGGGCCATCGGCACGGCGGTCAGCACGACCTTCTGGGAGAACGACATGATCCGCCATCACGCGCGGCTCACCGAGTCGGTCACGCCGTATGCGACCGGCACGACGGCCTATTCGGATCTGCTGTCGGGGCTTGGGCTGGGCGGCCAGGCGCTCACGGCGCAACTGGATCGCGTGGTGTCGGCGCAGGCGTACATGATGTCGACCAACGACTTCTTCCGCATTTCGTACTATGCGTTTCTCGTGCTGGCCGTGATGGTCTGGCTGACGCGGCCGAGAAAGGGCGCGTCAGCCTCGATGGGGCATTGAAGGGCGTTACTGCGGTGTGAGCGGAGTCGCGGATTGACCCGGCTGGCTCTCGAGATTGAGCGGCGGCGGGGTGTCGAGCGGACTGACCTGCACGCCGCCCGGCACGGGAGCCGGCACCGGTGCGGGCAGCGTTGCGCCCGACTGCACGGCTTGCGGCGTCGCGGACTTGCGCAGTCCCGGACCATTGCGGATGAACTGCTTGAAATCCGCGCCCGCCTGCCACGGATTCGGCTCGCAGCCGAGCGGGTTGTCGCAATGCGCAGCGAAACCGATGGTCGCGGTGCCCTCGTTGGTCGGCGTCTTGGTGACCTGGTAGGCAAGCGCGCGTTTGCCGCTCGACGGACCGGCCGTCATGATGATCGAGTCGGTGACGGTCTGAATGCGGTATTCCGAATGATTCGTGACCCAGACCTGCGCACGGGCCCACCAGGCGTCGCATTCCGGCTTGCTCATGCAGGTGAGCGGCTGGGTGGCCTGCTCCATCGTCGTGCTGCTGACCTGATCCTGCACCGCGCAGCCGCCCAGTAACGCGAGCGACGCAGCCCCCAGCGCGGCCGCGCCGAAGAACTTCTTGTTCATTGCTCCCCCGATCGTCGAAAAATGAGCCACATTTTGACCCGCCAGACCGGCCGATGTTGCGCTGCGTTGCGCACTGTTGCACACGCCGGTAAGCGTTGCCGTCGGCGCCTGACACCGGCGTGGCAATTCTGCCAGTGAACGGCGAGCGGCCGGTTCAGACGCTTTCGGTGTCCGGCTTGTAGGCCTGATAGGCGGCGACGAAGGCCTCGAACGATTCGCTGTCCCGGCTTTCGGCCTCGACCTGTTCCACCAGCGACTTCGCCGCGAGCTCTTCCATCCTGCGTTCCTCGTCCGCATTAAGCGGTCGTTCGCGAAACGCCGCTGCGTGGCGCGCGCTGAGTTCGAGCGCGAATGCGTCGAAGGATTGCTGCTTGTCGTGCATGATGCGCAGCACGCGCGCCGACGGCGTGAGCGACGCATCCGCCAGCCGCGGCCGCAACGCCGCGAGTGCACGCGTGTGATCGTCACGGCCCGCGAGGGCGTCGAGCGTCTTTGCCACGGGCTCGATGGCATCGAACAGTTGTTCGGCCCATTGCCGCATCGGCACGCTGGCGCCGCCGCGTTGCAAGGCCAGACCCGGCTTGCGCCCTTCCTTCGCCACCGCGCTGAAGTTGGCGTTGGCTTCGAGATTCGCGTCGGGCGGCAGCAGCGGACTCTCTTCCAGTGCGCAGTAGAGCAGATAGGCATCGAGGAAACGCGCGGTTTCGAGCGCGATGCCGGTCGGCTCGAACGGATCGATGTCCAGGCAGCGCACCTCGATGTACTGCACGCCCCGCTCGCACAACGCATGCAGCGGACGCTCGCCGGAATGCGTGACGCGCTTGGGGCGGATCGTCGAGTAGAACTCGTTTTCGATCTGCAGCACGTTGGTGTTGATCTGCACCCATTCGCCGTCGCGCTGCGTGCCGATCTCCTCGTACGGCGCATACGGCTGGCTGACCGCGCGGGAGAGCACGCGCAGATAGGCGCCGAGGTTGTCGTAGCTCGGCAGCAGGTCGGCCTGTGCGGGGTTGTTGGTGTAGCCGAGATCGCTCATGCGCAGGCTGGTGGCGTGCGGCAGGAAGAACGTGTCGGCGTCGAAGGATTCGAGATGATGCGCGCGGCCTTCGACGAAACGCCGGTTCAACGCCGGCGATGCGCCGAACAGGTACATCAGCAGCCAGCTCGTGCGGCGGAAGTTGCGGATCAGCGCGAAATAGCGCTCGGACTGGAAGTCCTTCGCCGATAACGTGCTGTCCGGATCGAGCGCCTGCCAGGCACGCCAGACGTTTTCGTGCAGCGAATAGTTGTAGTGAATGCCGGCGATGCACTGCATCGTGCGGCCATAGCGCAACGCGAGGCCGCGCCGGTACACGTGCTTCAGCTTGCCGATGTTCGACGTGCCATACGTGCCGAGCGGAATCTCGTCTTCCGGCGGCAACGTGTTGGGCATCGAGTTGTTCCACAGCAGTTCGTCGCCCATGCGCGAATACACGAAGCGATGCAGCACATCGAGCCGTTCGAGCGTGATCGACACATCCGTTTCAGCGGGCGTGATCAGCTCGACGAGCGCTTCCGAGTAATCGGTTGTGAGCAGCGGATGCGTGAGCGCGGATCCGAATGCACGCGGATGCGGCGTCATCGCGAGTTCGCCCAACGGCGTCACGCGCAAGCTTTCTTTCTCGATGCCGCGCAAGCCTTGACGCAAGGCGTCGGCATGCGTGCCCGACGCGAGCGCGGCGAGCCTGCGCTGATAGGCGCCGGCTTGGGGATCAGCGGGATTCTGGTTTGCCATGAAGCAATCTGCGAGGAGCGCGAGCGATGAAGCCCGGGTCGTATTTTTAGGGTAGCGGGCACTTTAACATCTCGGTGTAAGGCGTGCTTGAGCGCAAGACCAGCAAGGGTTTGCGGGTTTTTCGGGGTATTCGCGCGAGGTTTCGCGGAGGATGTCGGAGCCGTCTGGAGCGGCTCGCGAGGAGAACGAAGCGCCGACGGGCGCTTCGGTTCCAATGATGACGAGCGCGTCAGGAACGGTCAGGCGATTTCGTCGGCGGCGTGCTGCGTGCGCTCGGTGTGGAGCAGCGTTTCCTTGCGCGACGCGCCCCAGCGATAGCCCGCAATCGCGCCGTCCTTGCCGATCACGCGATGACACGGAATCGCGAGCGCCACCGGATTCGAGGCGCACGCGTTCGCGACGGCCCGCACCGCGCGCGGCAAGCCGAGCGTTTCCGCGATGTCGCTGTAGCTGCGCGTCTGCCCGTACGGAATGTGGCGCAGCGCATCCCAGACGCGTCGCTGGAACGCGGTCGCGCCGATGTCGAGCGGCAGGTCGAAGCGCTCGCGCGTGCCTTGCAGATAGGCGCGGATCTGCGCGACGAACGGTTCCATCCGCGCGGCGTCCTCGAGGCGCTCGGCCTGGGAGAAATCGGCGGCCAGCTGATCGACGAGCGTGGCGGCGTCGTCGCCGAACGCGATCTTGCACACGCCCTTGTCCGTGGCCGCGACGATCACGATGCCGAGCGGCGTGGCGGCGGTCGTGTAACGCACCGTGAGTCCCGCGCCCTGGCGCTTGTAGGCGGAGGGCGTCATGCCGAGTTCGGCGGGCACGGCGTCATACATGCGCGACGGCGAGCCGAATCCGGCATCGTGGGTGGCGCGCGTGACGTCGCGGCCGCGCTGCAACGCGTCGCGTAGCACCCCGGCGCGCTGCGCGGCCTGATACTGGCGCGGCGAAATGCCGACGATCCGCGAAAACAGCCGTTGCAGATGGAACGGGCTGACGTGTACTTCATCGCTCAGCTGGGCGAGCGTCATGCGCTCCTGCGGATGGGCGTCGAGCACTTTGCACGCACGTTCGACGATGGCCAGGTCGCGCGGCAGACGAGTCGGCTGGCAGCGCTTGCAGGCGCGATAGCCGGCGGTTTCGGCCGCGTCGGTCGTCGCGAAGAACTCGACGTTCTCCCGGCGCGGCGCCCGCGACGCGCACGACGGCCGGCAGAACACGCCGGTCGTGCGCACGGCGAAGAAGAACACGCCGTCGGCGTGGGCGTCGCGCTGCACGACGGCTTGCCAGCGGCTGTCGTCAGAGGAAAAAACGGGGGCGGTTTCGGTTTTCATCACAAGCCTCGGTGGCGCAGTGGGTATGCGACCACTGTAGAGCCGTGCCGATGAGGTTACGCGCCGATTCTTGCGCTGTCATTGCATGGCCGGGCGCGGAATCTCAGGGGCAGATACCACATAGTGACGCCATAGGGGTTTTTACTAAAATTTCTATTGCGTCGCATCAAGGGGCTGTGTATTATTGGAACTGTCTCCTCCATGTCTCCTCCTGATATGGATTCAGCCCGCCAACCTAGGCGGGCTTTTTTTCGTCCGTACGTTTCGTCTGGCGCCCTTCCGAGCACCCACGAAAAAGCCGGGCACACTGGCCCGGCTTGGCTGGATCAGCTTCCTGAAAGGCCGCTCAATTCCTCACAGCACGTAACGCGACAGGTCTTCGTCCTGCGCCACGTCGCCGAGTGCGCGATCCACATACGCCGCGTCGATTCGCACCGGCTGGCCCGCGTGATTGCCGGCCGCGAACGACACTTCTTCCAGCAGCTTCTCGATCACCGTATACAGCCGCCGCGCGCCGATATTCTCCGTTTTCTCATTGACCGAGAACGCGATCTCGGCGAGACGCCGGATGCCTTCCCCGGTGAAATCGAGTTCGACGCCTTCCGTCGCGAGCAGCGCCTTGTACTGCTTGACGAGACTGGCGTCGGTGGAATTCAGGATCGATTCGAAATCGCCCACCGACAGCGAATCCAGCTCGACGCGAATCGGGAAACGGCCCTGCAATTCGGGAATCAGGTCGCTCGGCTTGGCCAGATGGAACGCGCCGCTCGCGATGAACAGAATGTGATCCGTCTTGATCATCCCGTACTTGGTGTTGATGGTCGTGCCTTCGACGAGCGGCAGCAGGTCGCGCTGCACGCCCGCACGCGACACCTCGGCGCCGCCGGCCTCGCTGCGCGACGCGATCTTGTCGATCTCATCCAGGAACACGATGCCGTTCTGCTCGACGTTCTGCACGGCGCGGCTCTTGACCTCTTCGTCGTTGAGCATCTTGCCGGCTTCTTCGTCGGTCAGCAGCTTGAGCGCTTCCTTCACCTTCACCTTGCGCCGCGTCTTCTTGCCGCCGCCCATGTTTGCGAACATCGAACGGATCTGCTCGGTCATGTCCTCCATGCCCGGCGGCCCCATGATGTCCATGCCGGTCTGCGGCATCTCGATGTCGAGTTCGATCTCCTTGTCGTCCAGCGCGCCTTCGCGCAGACGCTTGCGGAAGGTCTGCCGCGTGGCGTTGTCGCCTTCGCCCGACGACGCGCCGGCCGACGCATCCGCCGTGCCGAAGCCCACCGGACGCGCGCCCGGCAGCAGGATGTCGAGAATGCGGTCTTCGGCGCGATCTTCGGCCTTGGTGCGCACCTTCTTCATTTCCGACTCACGCGTCTGCTTGACCGAGATTTCGATCAGGTCGCGCACGATGCTGTCCACGTCGCGGCCCACGTAGCCGACTTCGGTGAACTTGGTCGCTTCGATCTTGATGAACGGCGCGTCCGCGAGCTTGGCGAGACGCCGCGCGATTTCGGTCTTGCCGACGCCGGTCGGCCCGATCATCAGGATGTTCTTCGGCGTGATTTCCTGGCGCAGCGGCTCGGCCACCTGCTGACGGCGCCAGCGGTTGCGCAGCGCGACGGCGACAGCCTTCTTCGCGCGGCCCTGGCCGATGATGTGTTTGTCGAGTTCCGAGACGATTTCGGCGGGAGTCATGGTGGTCATCGTCATAGTCCTTTATTCGATCGTCTCGATGACGCGATTGTGATTGGTATAGATGCACATGTCGCCGGCGATGGTCAGCGCCTTCTCGACGATCTCGCGCGGCGAGAGGTCGGTGTTCTCCATCAGCGCCTGCGCGGCGGCCTGCGCGTAGGCGCCGCCCGAGCCGATTGCCGCGATGCCGTGTTCGGGATCGAGCACGTCGCCGTTGCCGGTGATGACGAGGGTGGCATTCGCGTCGGCGGTGATGAGCATGGCTTCGAGGCGGCGCAGCATGCGGTCGGTGCGCCAGTCCTTGGCGAGCTCGACGGCGGCGCGCGTCAGGTTGCCCTGATGTTTCTCGAGCTTCGCCTCGAAGCGGTCGAGCAGCGAGAACGCGTCGGCGGTGCCGCCGGCGAACCCGACGAGGACCTTGCCGCCATAGATGCGGCGCACCTTCTTCGCGCCCCCTTTCATGACGATGTTGCCGAGCGTCACCTGACCATCGCCGCCCAGCGCGACCTTGCCGTCGCGGCGCACGGAAACGATGGTCGTGCCGTGAAATTGTTCCATGTGCGTTCCTTAAGAAAACCGGATGAACGCGGGGCGGTTTCGTGTCTTAGAAGGCCGCCACGCAGTCGAGAATTCGATGGAGTGCACGGCGCGGGGTTCCGTCTATGAGTGGTCACGGACGAACGGCGCCGCGCACGCGCCCGGCCGCACGGATGCCGTACCGTGCGTTTGCGAGGCGCGTCGGATTGATTTTAGGGCGAGGGAGGAATAATCAAGACGTGCGGGGCGATGCATCCGCTTTTTACTGGCAGAAAGCAAAAAAGGCACACGTTCGACGTGTGCCTTTTTGGTGATGCGCGTGACCGTGGTCCGGCTTTTCGCGGCGGCGTGTTCCCCGCTGCGGGCGGTCCCGCAACGAGCGCCCGGTTGCGGCGGGATCAGTCGCCGAAGAGCTTCTGGCGCAGTTCGCGGCGTTCCTGGGCTTCGAGCGAGAGCGTGGCGGTCGGACGCGCGAGCAGACGCGGAATGCCGATCGGTTCGCCCGTTTCCTCGCACCAGCCGTAGTCGCCGGACTCGATGCGCGCGAGCGATTGCTGCACTTTCTTCAGGAGCTTGCGTTCGCGGTCACGCGTGCGCAGTTCCAGTGCATGCTCTTCCTCGATGGTCGCGCGATCCGCCGGGTCCGGCACGATCACCGTTTCCCGGAGATTTTCGGTTGTCTGGCCGGCATTCTTCAGAATGTCCGCTTGCAACTGTTCGAGCCGGTTCTTGAAGAAGGCGAGTTGCTCCGCATTCATGTAGTCCTTCTCGCTCATCTTCAGGATTTCGGCTTCGGTCAAGAGTTTCGTTGTCATCTGCTTGCTTCTTCAATGTGAGGCGCTGTCTTCGCAACGCCCGCAACTGCGTTACCCGCATGCAACGCACCGGTACGCGCGAGCATCAGGCGACACGCCCATGCGGGGCCGAACTCCTCTGGAAACCGATTCTGGATGATGCTCCGGACTGACTGGCGTGTGCTGCAAGGCCCGACATGACCGGCCCCGGTGCTTTGACTTGATTTGCCTTCCCCCGGCAAATCGAGGCATCGTCCCGACGGGACATCCTTTCTCCTGGTCCGCTGACCGAACATCCGAAGATGTGCGTGCAACGAAACTGCCCTTCTCCAGTGGGGCTGTATTGTAACTGAACCGCAATTTCCGACGACAACCGAGGAAAACCCTGTCGATTAGTGCCGGAATCCCAAAAATATAACGCCTGGTCGTTCAAAAAGCGATGCCGAAGCGTGCCCGCGACTACATAACCGTGCCGAAAGCCGATGTCGAAAAAAACGCCGCGCGCGAATGCCCGCGGCGGCGTCTGGTCTTTCAAGGCTGCTTGCGCCGCGCGGAACACGCGCAGGTCAAGCGAGATGCATGCCGGTTTATTTGACGAGGCAGGCGTCGAGACCGTCGATGATCAGATCCTTCGGCAATTCAATGCCGATGAACACCATCTTGCTGTTCTTCTTCTCGATCGGCAGCCACTTGCTCGCGAGGTCGCTGCCCATCATCTGATGCACGCCCTGGAAGACGACCTTGCGATCGACGCCCTTCATGTAGAGCACGCCCTTGTAACGCAGCAGGCGTTCGCCATAGATCTGCAGAATGCCGCCGAGGAAGTCTTCGAGGCGGTTCGGGTCGAACGGCTTGTCGCTGCGATACACGAACGATTTGATCTTGTCGTCGTGATGCGCGTGATGATGGTTGTGGTGGTGCCCGTGCTCGTGATCATGGCTGTGATCGTGACCGCAGGTCGCGTGGTCGTGATCATGGTCGTGCGCGTGGTCGTGATCATGCGCGTGCTCGTCTTCGGCGAGGAAGTCCGGGTCGATCTCGAGCTTCGCGTTCAGGTTGAAGCCGCGCAGGTCGAAGATTTCCTTGATGTCCGCTTCGCCGAAATTGACGACCTTGATCGCCGCGCGCGGGTTCATGTGCAGCAGGCGATGCTTGAGCGCGTCGAGCGCGGCGGCATCGACGAGATCGGACTTGGTGATGAACAGGCGGTCCGCGAAACCGACCTGGCGCTGCACCACTTCCTGCTGGTCGAGCTGCTGGTTCGCGTGCTTGGCGTCCACCAGCGTGATGATGGCGTCGAGCAGGAATTCGTCGGCGACGGTGTTGTCCATGAAGAACGTCTGCGCCACTGGACCCGGGTTCGCGAGGCCGGTGGTTTCGATCACGACGCGGTCGAAATCCAGCGTGCCCGCCTTTTTGCGGTTGGCCAGGTCTTCCAGTGCGCGCGCCAGGTCGCCACGGATCGTGCAGCAGATGCAGCCGTTGCTCATCTGGATGATCTGCTCGTTCGTTTCCTGCACGAGAATTTCGTTGTCGATGTTCTCTTCGCCGAACTCGTTCTCGATCACGGCGATCTTCATGCCGTGCTGCTCGTTCAGGATGCGCTTGAGCAGCGTGGTTTTGCCGCTGCCCAGAAAGCCGGTCAGGATGGTTACGGGAATCATGGAGTCGCCTGTGTCCTTGTCTGTGTTCGGGAGATGCGCGGCGGCGCGTCGAACTGTTTATTGAAACATATTTGTCAAGCGGACGCCGCAGCGGTCCGCGCGGCCGTCAATCGCGCGTAGGTGGAGACGTTCACGCGATTTGCAACATCAGGCCCTTCAGGTATTCGCCTTCCGGAAACGCCGTCAGCAGCGGATGATCGACGCCGGCACCCAGCCGCTTCAGGATTCGGGCATCGACGCGGGCGTCCGCCGCCGCGCCCGCGACGATCTTCTGAAACAGGTCCGAATCGATCGCGCCCGAGCACGAATACGTGAACAGGAGGCCGCCCGGACGCAGCAACTTGAAGCCGCTCAGATTGATGTCCTTGTACGCGCGCGCGGCGCGATCCACGGTTTCCTTCGACGGCGCGAACTTCGGCGGATCAAGCACGATGAGGTCGAAGCGCCGGCCTTCGTCATGGAGGCGGCGCAGGGTCTTGAACGCATCGGCGTCCAGCCATTCGGCCTTGTCGGCGTCGAAGCCGTTCGCCTTGACGTTGTCCTTCGCGAGCGCGAGCGCATCGCCGGACGAATCCACCGAGGTCACGTGCGTCGCGCCGCCCTTGAGCGCCGCGAGCGAGAAGCCGCCCGTGTAGCAGAAGCAGTTCAGCACCTCGCGGCCCGCCGCGCTCTGGGCGACGAGCACGCGGTTGTCGCGCTGGTCGACATAGAAGCCGGTCTTGTGGCCGTGGCGCACGTCCACGTGATGACGCACGCCGCACTCATTGGTGATGAGCGTCTCGGGCGGCGCGGCGCCGGCGAGCACGCCGGTGATCTGTTCGAGTCCTTCCTTCTGGCGGATCGACACGTCCGAGCGTTCATAGACGTTCGGGCATCCGGTCGCGCCGGTCAGCGCCTGCACGAGCGCTTCCTTCCAGGCTTCGACGCCGGTCGCCATGAACTGGCAGACGAGCTGCGCGTGCGCGCCGTCATCGGCGATGTAGTAATCGACGATCAGGCCCGGCAGGCCGTCCGCCTCGCCGAACACGAGCCGGGTCGCGCCGGTGTCCTTCACCAGCGTGCGCCGATGCTCGACCGCACGCTGCACGCGGCGCTTGAAGAACGCGTGATCGACGGGTTCGCTTTCATCAAAGGTCCAGACGCGCGCGCGGATCTGCGACTGCGGACTGTACGAAGCGCGCGCGAGAAAGCGGCCGTCGGCGGCGCGCACGGTCACGGTGGCGCCCGGCGCCGGATCGCCGTCGATGCGCGCGATGGCGTTGGCGTAGATCCAGGGATGACGGCGGGCGAGCGATCTGTCCTTCGCCGGTTTGAGGGTGATGGTGTTCATGGCCATGCGGATGAGCCGCGTGTGGACGCGGCTGGATTAATCGTGCGCTCAGTCGCGTTTTTTGGCGCGCGGATGCGCCGAGTCATACACGCGGGCGAGATGCTGGAAGTCGAGCGAGGTGTAGACCTGCGTCGCGGTGATGCTCGCGTGGCCGAGCAGTTCCTGTACGGCGCGCAGATCGCCGCTCGATTGCAGCACGTGCGTGGCGAACGAATGGCGCAGCACGTGCGGATGCACGTTCGACGGAATGCCCGCCAGCAACGCCAGCCGCTTTACGCGCGTGCGCACGACGCCCGGCGCCATGCGGTTGCCGCGCACGGAGAGAAAGAGCGCGTGGGGATCGAGCTTGACGAATTCGCCACGCACGGCGATCCACGCGCGCAGTGCCTCGATCGCCTTGCGCCCGACCGGTACCGAGCGACGCCGGCTGCCCTTGCCGAGCACGGTCACTTCCTCGTGCTCGAGATCGAGCCAGCCTGCCGAGCGGTAGCCGTTCTCTTCGACGAAGCGCACGTCGAGTCCCACCAGTTCCGCGAGCCGCAAGCCCGACGAGTAAAACAGTTCGAGGATCGCGTGATCGCGCAGCGCTTCGGTCGTGCCGGCTTGCGGCGCGTCCATGAGCGCCATGGCGTCGTCGACGGAAAGCGCCTTCGGCAAGGTTTTTTCGCCTTTCGGCGCGCGCACCGTCGAGACCGGATTGGCCGGCATCTCGACCCGTTCGGCCAGCCAGCGATAGAACGCGCGCCAGGCCGACAGCCGGTGCGCGATGGAGCGCGGCGACAGTCCGCCCGAATGCGCCCGCACGACGGCGCCGCGGATATCGGCGGCGGTGAGCGTTTGCAGAGGACGCTCCTTGGCCAGCGCGCGCAGTTCACCGAGCTCGTAGGCGTAGGCGCGCAACGTGTGCTCGGACAGCCGCCGCTCGTGTTCGAGCATCGCGAGATAGGTGGCGATGGCCTCGGCGGTGTCCATGGCTCAGTGCGGCAGCAGGCGGGACACGGCCGCGCTCGCGAGCGCGCCGATCTGCATCAGGAAGTCGGTGGCCATGCCGTCATGGAAGCGGCGCGGGTCGGGCGAACCCATGACCAGCAAGCCGATGCTCGGCGCATCCGGACCAGCCTGCGGGTCGCGCAGCGTGACCAGCGCGACCGACTCCACCTTGCGTTCGATGTCGGACAGACCGTCGCCGGGCGCGACTGTCGCCGAGGCCGAGTTCTCGACGCCGAGCCATTGCGCCGCCGCGAAATCCGTGTTCGCGCCGCAGTACGGCACGGTCAGGCTGTTCGCGAAGATGCGCACTTCCTCGCCCACCTGTCGCGCGAAGTCCGCCTGGCGATACGCTTCGTCGATGTCCCACAGGCGCAGCGCCGCATGCGGCACGTCGAAGACTTCGCACAGGCCCGCGCTGATGGTCTTGGGCAACGCGTACGGATCGCGCTGCGAGATCACGCGCACGGTCCAGCGGTTGAACTTGGTCGAGATGCTGTCGTTCTCGTGGCCGTAGCGCAGCAGTTCGGCGAGGCGCCGTTCGAGCTGCTTGTTCTTGTCGCGCAGCATTTCCATCTGGCGCTCCTGCAGCGACACGGCGGCCTTGCCATGCGGATTCGAGAGCCGGATGCTGCCGAGCAGTTCCGCGTGCTCGGCGAAGAAATCGGGATTGTCGAGCAGGTAGTCGGCGACTTCGCGTGGATTCATGGTCGATAGGGTTGCGTTAGACGATGCGATCGAGCTCGATTTCGCCTTCGAAGACCGTCGTGGCCGGGCCCGCCATGAACAGCGCGGCGGAGGTGTCGCGCGCGCCGTCCCAGCTGATCGTGAGCGTGCCGCCGTGGGTCTCGACGCGCACCGGCGAGTCCAGCACGCCACGGCGAATGCCCGCCGCCACGGCGGCGCAGGCGCCCGTGCCGCACGCGAGGGTTTCGCCCGCGCCGCGTTCGAAGACGCGCAGCTTGACCGAATGCCGGTCGATGACCTGCATGAAGCCCGCGTTCACGCGCTTCGGAAAGCGCGCGTGGCGTTCGATCAGCGGTCCTTCAGTCAGTACCGGATATGCCTCGACGTCCGCGACGATCTGCACCGCGTGCGGATTGCCCATCGAGACGGCGGAGATCCAGCGCGTTTCACCGGCTACATCGAGCGGCCAGAGCGTGTCGTCGTGCTCGCGGCGGCCTTCGAGCCCGTGCGCGTCGAACGGCACCAGCGGCGGATCGAACACGGGCGTGCTCATGTCGACGACGACCTCGCCGTTGTCTTGCATCGTCAGCGTGATGACGCCGTTCTGCACCTGCACGCGCACGCTCGACGCATCCGTCAGCCGCCGCTCGCGCACGAACTTCACGAAGCAGCGGGCGCCGTTGCCGCAATGCTCGACTTCGCCGCCATCGCAATTGAAGATGCGGTACTTGAAATCCACGCCGCCGATGGTCGGCTTCTCCACGAGCAGCAGCTGGTCCGCGCCGATGCCGAAATGACGGTTGGCGAGCGCGCGCACCTGCGCGGCGCTCAGGTCGAGCACCTGCGTATAGCCGTCGAGCACGACGAAGTCGTTGCCCGCGCCCTGCATCTTGGTGAATTTGAGTTTCATGGCCGCTATTGTATGTGAGGCGTCGCGCGGCGTTTCCTGCCGCGCCCGCTTCAGTGCCGCTTCAGTGCCGCTTCAATAGAAGCCGGGCTCGCCCGGCGGCCGCGTCTTGAAGCGTTTGTGCACCCAATAATATTGCTCGGGCATGTCGGGAATGTGCTCTTCGAGGAACGCGTTCATGCGCCGGGCATCGGCTTCGTCGTCGCCGGTCGGATAGTTGTCCCACGGCGCGAAGATCTTGAGCCGGTAGCCCTTGTAGTCGGGCAGCACTTCGCCGATGAACGGCACTACCTGCGCGCGTCCCGTCTTGGCGAGCCGGCCGACCGCCGTCAGCGTACACGTGGGAATGCCGAAGAACGGCACGAACGCCGAGTTGCGCATGCCATAGTCCATGTCCGCGCCGAGCATCACGGGCTTGCGGTCGCGCAGCCAGCGCAGCACGATGCGCGCGCTGTCGGCGCGGCTGGCCATGTCGGCGCCGAAGCGGCCGCGCTGCTTCTTCGCCATCTCCTCGACCTGCGGGTTCGAGAACGGCTGGTAGAGCGAGCCGCATTGCCGGTGCAGCGAGGAGTTGAGGAAGATGGAGCCCGCCTCGATGCCGACGAAATGCAGTCCGAGAAACAGCGTGGGCGGCAGGTTGGGGTCGGTGAGGTCGACGGCGCTGTCGAGCTGGATCAGCTTTTCGAGCTTCCTGGCCGAGCCGAACCACTGCACGCTGCGCTCAACGTAGCTGCGGATCGCGTGGCGGAAATGCTTCTGCGCGATGTCCTCGCGCTTCTCGTCGGACCACTCCGGAAAGCACAGCTTGAGGTTGGTGTGGACGATGCGCTTGCGGCGGCTCGGGATCTGATAGAGCAGCCAGCCGAGACCGTCGCCGAAACGCGCGGTGATGCCGTATGGAATGATCGCGAGGAACTTGAGAAAGCCAATCGCAAGGGCTACCCCGATACGCCCTAGCATGATGTGCTCCAGCGAACATACGGGTGGCCGCGAGGTACGGAAGATTGATGCGGGGCGATTGGCGTCAAGCGGTCGGCTCTGAAAAAATAAGGGAAGCCGGTATAATAAAACCTTCGCCGAGTTAATGGACAACTTGCGGGGCGAAGCGGGCGCGGGGCTTCATGCAGTCTTGCAGTCATGGAGTTGCCGGCCTGGTAAGGATATCCGCTAAAGCGTCGCCGCTTCAGACTCCAAACGAAGTCGGCTACGTGAATACCAACCGTACTCAAACTGGAGTCTGAAGCGTGTCGAACGACTATCTCTTTACTTCCGAATCTGTTTCCGAAGGCCACCCGGACAAGGTCGCCGACCAAATCTCCGACGCCATCCTCGACGCCATCCTGGCTCAGGACAAGTATTCGCGCGTCGCAGCGGAAACTCTGTGCAACACCGGTCTCGTCGTGCTCGCCGGTGAAATCACCACCACGGCCAATGTCGACTACATCCAGGTCGCGCGCGAAACCATCAAGCGCATTGGCTACGACAACACCGATTACGGCATTGATTATCGCGGTTGCGCGGTGCTCGTCGCGTATGACAAGCAGTCGCCCGATATCGCTCAAGGCGTGAACAAGGCGCACGACGACAACCTCGATCAAGGCGCCGGCGACCAGGGCCTGATGTTCGGCTACGCATGCGACGAAACGCCCGAGCTCATGCCGCTGCCCATCCATCTTTCGCACCGTCTGGTCGAGCGTCAGGCGAACCTGCGCCGTGACGGGCGCCTGCCCTGGCTGCGTCCGGATGCGAAGTCGCAAGTCACCGTGCGCTACGTGGACGGCAAGCCGCATTCCATCGACACCGTGGTGCTCTCCACGCAGCACGCACCGGACATCGACCTGCCGCAGCTGCGTGAAGCCGTGATCGAAGAGGTCATCAAGCCGACGCTGCCGAAGGAACTCATCAAGGGCGACATCAAGTTCCTGGTGAACCCCACGGGGCGCTTCGTGATCGGCGGTCCGCAGGGCGATTGCGGTCTGACGGGCCGCAAGATCATCGTCGATACGTACGGCGGCGCGGCTCCGCACGGCGGCGGCGCGTTCTCGGGGAAGGATCCGTCGAAGGTCGACCGTTCGGCTGCGTATGCGGGCCGCTATGTGGCGAAGAACATCGTCGCGGCGGGCCTCGCGTCGCGTGCGCTGATCCAGGTGTCCTATGCGATCGGCGTGGCGCGTCCGACCTCGATCATGGTCAACACGTTCGGCACGGGTCGCATCTCGGACGCCGAGATCACCAAGCTCGTGCAGGAACACTTCGATCTGCGTCCGAAGGGCATCATCCAGATGCTCGACCTGCTGCGTCCGATCTACGAGAAGACCGCCGCCTACGGCCACTTCGGCCGCGAAGAGCCGGAGTTCTCGTGGGAAGCCGCCGACAAGGCGCTCGTGCTGGCCGAAGCGGCAGGCACCGAGCCGGTCGCGAGCGTCGCGTAACACGCTTCGCCGCACCGTAGTACAGGTCGTCAAGGGACCGGCAGGCAGCGCGCCTGCCGGTTTTTTTTGCGCACGTTTCTTGCGCTGCAATGAGCGGATTCTCGGAACTTCCGGAGCCGCCATGTCGCATGAAACGCTCTTCTCGCCGCTCGGCATCGGCCGTCTTGAATTGCCGAATCGCATCGTCATGGGGCCGCTCGCGCGGCATCGCGCCGCACAGCCCGGCGACGTTCCCGTCGAAATGAATGCCCGCTATTACGCGCAGCGCGCGAGCGCGGGCCTGATCATCACGGAGTCCGCGCAGATTTCACCCGCGGGACGCGGCGGCTATGCCACGCCCGGCATGGTTTCGGATGCGCAGGAAGCGGGATGGAAAGCCGTCGCGGGCGCGGTGCATGCCCGGCATGGTCGCATTGCGCTGCAGTTGGCGCACGCCGGGCGACTGTCGCATCGGCGCTTGCAGGAAAGCGGCGCGCCGCCCGTCGCGCCCTCGGCGATCCGGGCGCGCGACGCAAAACTCCTCGTGCGCGACGACGACGGCGCGTTCGCCTTGATCGATGCCGATGACCCCCGAACGCTGGAAACGAACGAGATCGCGAGCGTCGTGCTGCAATACGTCGATGCCGCGCACCGCGCCGATCGGGCCGGTTTCGACCTGCTCGAAATTGACGCGTCCGACGGCGCGCTGCTGCATCAGTTCATCGCGACCGGCACGAACCGTCGCAGCGACGAATACGGCGGCGGCGTCGAGCAGCGAACGCGGCTCGTCGTGGACGTGCTCGAGGCGGTGTCAAGCGTGCTTGGCGCGGATCGTATCGGCTTGCGGCTGTCGCCGCTCTTCGCAGGCGCGGATATCGAGGATGCCGAAGCACGCGAATCGGCGACGTACCTGGCGCATGCACTCGAGCGGATCGGCATCGCGTATCTGCAGCTGGCCGATTTCGACGACGCCCTGCTTCACAGCGTGCGCGATGCGTATAGCGGCGCGCTCATCGCGGCCGGCGACTGGCGCATCGACGAAGCGAGCGCGCTGATCGGGCGCGGCGCCGCCGATGCCGTGGCATTCGGCCGCGCCTTCGTCGCGAATCCGGATCTGGTGGAACGGGTGAAGGAGAACGCGCCGCTGGCCGAGGCCGATCCCGCAACCCTTCGAGGCGGCGGCGAGGCGGGCTATACCGACTACGCGGCGCTGAACGACAAGAGCGCCTAGCGCGCGGCGAATGCGTACCAGCCGGCGCTGCTCGTCGACAGGCGGCGCGGACGGCGGCTCGTCAATGCAGCCGGTTTGGGTTTGGGTTTGGGCGTGGGTGCGCGCAATGACACCGGGCGTCGCAACAAGGCTCGCAACGACACGCGGCGCGATGCTGCACGTACCCGAAGATTGAAGAAAAGTCCGCGGAACCACGAGCGAATGCCATCGACGGGATGGACCTGCTTCAATTGCTCCGCAAGCAGGCGAGTGCGGGTGGAATGATGGCGCAGTGCGCGGATCATGCCGCGGCGGGCAGGACGCGCCGCGCGTGATGCTGCACGGGAAAGGCCCATGGCGATTCGGGAGTTCATGTCGGCGGGAGGTCGGTTTGCTGGATGGCAAACCTGACGGTAGTCGTCTCAAAAATAACGTTCAAGCCTTCGATCCAACTCTGTTCATCAAGTTGCACCGAATTGATGCGGCCAATGTACAAGAGCTTCGTGACCCGGGTAAGTCCGCGTTTTCCCTGTAATTTTCTGTAGCGTTCGCTGACAAGAATCAGGTAAAGCTCCACCGCATGGGCCTTGGCGCCGCGACGGAATTACAATCGATGAATTCGAACCAATTCCGGATATAGCGTCATTGGCATGAATGATCGAGCCAAGGCACGCGGAACTGAAATGTCTGATCAAAACTGGCTGAAATCCAAAAAAGAACAGGTGCGTGAACTGCGCGAAACGGGCTTCGTCATCGTCAAGGGACTCGTTTCCCAAGAACGTTGCGACGCCATGCGCGACGTCGCGCGTCAGCAACTCGCCGAGGCCGCGGCGCCCATCGAGTTCGAAGCGGACCTCAGGTATCCGGGCGCGCCGGATTCAAAGGAAGCGCCCGGCGGCCACACGGTGCGTCGTCTGCTGGACGCCTACGCGCGGCATCCGCTGTTCGCTGAGTTCGCGACATCGCCGGAAGTGCGCGGCTGGATGGAACTGTACTTCGGGGAAACGCCGTATCTCTCGCGCGCGCATCACAACTGCATGATGACCAAGCATCCGGCGTACGGCAGCCTGACCGGATGGCATCGGGACGTGCGCTACTGGGCGTTCGAACGGGACGACCTGGTGTCGGCGTGGATCGCGATGGGTCGCGAGACGGTGGATAACGGCGGGCTGTGGTTCGTGCCGGGATCGCACAAGCTGCCGTTCACGTCGGATCGTTTCGACGACGCCAAATTCTTCCGCTCCGACGTGCCGGAAAACGCCGCCCTGATTCGCACGGCGGTGTCGCCGGAACTCGCACCGGGCGACGTCGTGTTCTTCCACTGCAATACGCTGCATTCGGCCGGCAAGAACCTCACTGACCAGGTGAAGTTCTCGCTCGTCTACACCTATCGCGGGGCGAGCAACGCGCCGCTGCCGGGCACGCGTTCGGCATCGAAGCCGGAAGTGGCGCTCGCCTGATCCGGCGGGCTCAGCGCCGCGAAGGAATGGCCAGTCCGATCAGCCCGGCCAGACACGCCAGGACGCCGCCGGCGATCAGCCAGATGGTCTTGTTCGTCGGCGAGCCTGTGAAGAAACGGGCCACGTCGTTGGACAGCGAATGGAACGACTGGCCGCCGAAGTACAGCAGCACAATGCCGCCGACAAGCAGCGCAACGGAAATCGCTCGGGTCATGGTCTGGTCTCGTGACTGAAAGGCGCGTCAGGTTAATCGGTTGGCAAGCCGGCGTCCACCCGCCCGTTGGCCAACCGATTCAGGCGGCCTGCGCTTCCTCGCGCGTGAGCGGCTGGATCTTGCGCAGCAGATCGGCCATCACGTTGGCGTGATCGCCCCGGCTCGTCCACGCGCCGAGGTTGTACTTGACGCCGGTATCGGTGTAATCCGTCACCGCAATCCACGGCGCCGACGGCCCTTCCTGCACGATGCGCGCATCCTCGCCGACCAGCCGGCGCAGTTCGCCGAGCACGTGATCCACTTTCAGCCCGTGCTGCGCCTGGAAGTTGATGACGACGCGCCGGCGGTCGTTCGCGCTGTAGTTGGTGATGGCGTTCGCCCAGATCAGGCTGTTCGGCACATACATGACGATGCCGTCGGCTTTCGTCAGACGCGTGGTGAAAAGTCCGATTTCATTGACGGTGCCCGCCGTGGTGCCGACGCCTTCGATGTAATCGCCAACCCGGAACGGCCGCAGCAGCAACAGCATCAGCCCCGCCGCGATGTTCTGCAGCGTGCCTTGCAAGGCCAGCCCGATAGCCAGGCCCGCGGCGCCGAGCACGGTGAGGATGCTGGCCGCCGCGATGCCGAACTTGCCGAGCGCCGCGACGATGGCGACCACGCGGATCGCCCATAGCGCGATGCTGGCGAGCACCGGCGTGAGCGTCGCGTCGACATTGGTGCGGGCCAGCGCACGGCGCAGCGCGTTGGCGACGACATTGGAAATCCACCATCCGGCCAGCAGGATCAACAGGGCCAGCAAGATGTCGATGCCGTACGTCACGGCGATGGCGGTAAAGGAGTCGTAGGCGGGGCGCAGTCGGTCGATCGAATCCATGGGAAGCTCCAGAAACGGGATGAGCATTGGTCCGGCTGGACCGGCGAACGTTCACTGTAGCTGGCAGCGTCCCGGTGAAAGGCGGTGCCAAATAACGGGACGGCGGGAAGGACGCTGCACGCCCGCCGTCGATCGGCTTACCATGGACGCCCTTGGCAGGTCGCGTGCCCGCACGGCGTACGCTGCCATGCCGGTCGCAAGTCCGTTCAACATGCAAATCCGCAGAGGAAATCCGTCATGGCTTACCACGCATCATCCGAGCGCTATACGCAGATGCAGTACCGCACCTGTGGCAGAAGCGGGTTGAAGCTGCCGGCGCTTTCGCTGGGCCTGTGGCATAACTTCGGCGACACCACGCCCATTTCCACCCAGCGCGAAATCCTGCGTACCGCGTTCGACCTGGGCGTCACGCATTTCGATCTCGCCAACAACTACGGCCCGCCCTACGGCAGCGCCGAAACCAACTTCGGGCGCCTCTTCAAGGACGATTTCCGGCCGTACCGCGACGAACTGCTGATTTCGTCGAAGGCCGGATGGGACATGTGGCCGGGACCGTACGGCCAGGGCGGCGGCTCGCGCAAGTACGTGCTCGCGAGCCTGGATCAGAGCCTGAAGCGCATGGGCCTTGATTACGTCGACATCTTCTATTCGCATCGTTTCGACGCCGACACGCCGCTCGAGGAAACCGCCGGCGCGCTCGCCACCGCGGTGCATTCCGGCAAGGCGCTGTACGTGGGCATTTCGTCCTATTCGGCGACGAAGACGCGTGAAATGGCGAAGCTGCTCGCCGAACACAAGGTGCCGCTGCTGATCCATCAGCCGTCCTACAACATGCTGAACCGCTGGATCGAGAAGGAACTGCTCGACACGCTTGACGACATCGGCGCCGGCAGCATTGCGTTCACGCCGCTCGCGCAGGGTCTGCTGACGAACAAGTATCTCAACGGCGTGCCGCAGGATGCCCGCGTCAACAAGCCGGGCGGTGGGTCGCTCAAGCAGGAGCATCTGAGCGACGCCAATCTGGCGCACGTGCGCAAGCTCGATGAACTGGCGCAGAAGCGCGGCCAGAGCCTCGCGCAAATGGCGCTGGCGTGGGCGTTGCGCGGTTCGCGCGTGACTTCGGTGCTGATCGGCGCGAGCCGCGCGGAGCAGGTCACGGAGAACGTCGCCGCGCTGAAGAACCTGGAGTTCACGGCGGAGGAACTCGCTGAGATCGACCGGCATGCGCAGGAAGGCGGCATCAATCTGTGGGAGAAGCCCTCCACCGATCAGCGCATCTGACCGGCGCAAACGCGTCCAAGCCTTTCTGCGGAAAGGGGTTTTTCCAGCCGGCGACGGTTCCGTTGCTATCATGCGGGCTCGGCGGCTTCCGGCGATTCGATCATTGCCAGGAAGCCCGCTGAAGCCCGCCGCCCGCCAGCCACACGCCAGCCAGCGACATCCGTTCAGCGCGCTTTTTCGTCCGCGCGTTACGTCTGGAGACAGACGTGCGCGACTCTGCCGCAGCGGCGTCCCGCGCGGCCCCGGACGACGCGGATTCGCTATCGGGTTAAAATGCACGACTCCGCCGGGCTGTCGCGCTGCCTGGGTGTAGTCCGAGTCGTAGCCTGAGTCGTACCGAAGCGCCTGGGTCGTACCGATCCGCGGCCGTCACCACTCGATCGTCCTTTCGCGCAGCGCAGCGCCTTCGTCGTGCGCGCGTTTGCAGCGCGGCCCCGGCGTGGCGATGGTTGCCGCAAGCCGGCCGCGATCGTCGGAGCGCCACCGTTTTCGCACAGTTCAAGAAGCCATGAGCAACCTTAACTCTCAAACCGTCCTGAGCGTCCATCACTGGACCGACACGCTTTTCAGTTTCACCTGCACCCGCGACAGCTCGTTCCGCTTCGAGAACGGCCAGTTCACGATGGTGGGCCTCGAAGTCGAAGGCAAGCCGCTGTTGCGCGCCTACAGCCTCGCGAGCGCCAACTACGAAGAGCATCTCGAATTTCTGAGCATCAAGGTGCCGGACGGTCCGCTGACCTCGCGCCTGCAGCACTTGAAGGTGGGTGATTCCGTGCTGATCGGCAAGAAGCCGACGGGCACGCTCATGGCCGACAACCTGCTGCCCGGCAAGACGCTGTGGCTGCTGTCGACGGGCACGGGGCTCGCGCCGTTCATGTCCATCATCAAGGACCCGGACGTGTACGACCGCTACGAGAAGATTGTGCTCACGCACACCTGCCGTTTCGTCGACGAGCTCGCGTACAAGGACTTCATCACCGAGCATCTGCCGGCGCACGAGCACATCGGCGAGATCGTGTCGGAGAAGCTGGTCTACTACCCGACCGTCACGCGCGAGGAATTCGCCAACCGCGGCCGCATCACGGATCTGATCGAAACGAAGAAGCTGTTCGCGGATCTGGCGGTTGAGCCGTTCTCCGTCGAAAACGACCGCGTCATGCTCTGCGGCAGCCCGCACATGCTCCGCGACACGCGCGAACTGCTCGACGCCATGGGCTTCAAGGAAGGCAGCAACAATCATCCTGGCCACTATGTCGTCGAGAAGGCGTTCGTCGGCTGATCGTTGCGCCGCATTCGCTGGGCAAGAACCGGAGCCACGCGCTCCGGTTTTTTTTCGCCTCGACTCACAGTGCGCAGTTACAAATTTGCCGTCGCCGCCAGCGTGTCGTAGGTGTTTTTCCTACGCATTGTGTGCGCCGGACTTGGCAAACGACATGAAGTTCACCGTTCCAGGCCTTGTCAGACATGGATTTATCATATTTTTGAGATATGATCCGTTTACGCCTGAGACGGCGCGCGCGCCGCGCGCCCCATCTTCGATGTTACAGAGTGTAAATTCAGTTACGCCGCTCGCGGGTCAGCCGGGGACGTAGCTCCAGTTGCGCTCAAAGCGAGGAATGTGAATGAACCCGCCGGCCAAGATCTCGCTCGACGAGACTCCGATTCGTCGCGCCCCGTTGCGCGGGGTGTCGTCACCGCCGCCGGAATGTCCCGGCGCGTCTTTTAGCCTTCCGTCTTCGTCTCCGTGGTCCGCGCTCATCGACGCCAAGCTCAAGGGCGATCGGCAGATCCAGCGTCTCACCGCGCGCGTGCAGGAACTGGCCGCGCTGCTCGCCGCCACCGAAGAACGCGCGCGCCAGGCGCTTGCCCAGGATCTCCACGACGAAACCGGCGCAGCGCTCACCATCGCCAATCTGGCGCTCGCGCGCGCCGGACACTGGCTTCCCGCCGATGCCCCCGCCGCACTCGACGACGCGCTGCATCAGGCGCGCGCCGCGCTGGCCGAGGTCAGCGAAACGAGCCATCGCATTGTCGAGGGTCTGCATGCGCCGACCTTCGCCGCCGGTCTTGGCGCCGAACTGCTCAACTGGATCGAAAGCTTCCAAGCCCGCACGACGCTTGCCGTGACGTTCGTCTGCGCGCGAGACGCGCATCTCGACCGCCTGTCCGATGACATGTCGCTCGCGCTGTTTCGCGTGGCGCAGGAAGCGCTCGGCAATGTCGCGCGCCACGCCGGCGCCACGCGCGCGAACGTCACCCTCGACGCCGACAACGACGCCATCACGCTGACCGTCGAGGACGACGGCATCGGCATCAGCACGGCCGCGCGTCGCAAGAGCGGGCGCTTCGGCCTGTCCGGCATGCGTGCGCGCTGCGAGTCGCTGTGCGGCAGCCTGCGCGTCGTGGCGGCAAAACCGGCGGGAACCATCGTGCGCGCGCGCCTGCCGTGGGCCGCGGCGCGGCCGGCGTTGTTCGCGGTCGGCGTCATGAGCGCCTGAGGCCGCCGATGCTCAAGGTCCTGCTCGCCGACGACCACGCCATCGTGCGCCGCGGCGTCGCGCAATTGCTGGTGGAGCGCGGCGTCGCCGCTGAAGTGTCGGAGGCCGAAACCGGCATGCAGGCGCTCGCGCTTGTCGCGCGCCGTCCGTTCGATGTCGCGATGCTCGACATCTCGCTGCCCGACGTCAACGGTATCGACCTGCTGAAGCGCATCAAGCGCGACGCGCCGCGCTTGCCGGTGCTGATGTTCTCGATGTACCGGGAGGATCAGTACGCGGTGCGGGCACTGAAGGCGGGCGCGGCGGGCTATCTGTCGAAGACGGCCGATCCCGCGCTGATGCTCGGCGCGATCCGCCAGGTGGCGGAGGGCCGGAAATACGTGAGCCCGGAAATGGCCGAAGCGCTCGCAACCTACGTTTCGCTCGATACCGAACGGCTGCCGCACGAAAAGCTGTCGGACCGCGAGTTCCAGACGCTGTGCATGCTGGCGTCCGGCAAGCGCCTGACGGATATTGCGAACGCCTTATCGCTTTCGGTTAAAACGGTGAGTGTTTATCGCGCGCGGTTGTTGGAGAAGATGAAGCTCGCCAACAACGCGGAACTGACCTTCTACGTCATGAGCAACCGTCTCGTCGACATGAATCCGGGCATCGCCAGCTGATAATTTATCTTTCTCGAGATAAATTCGTAAAACTTCGCCACAGCATGCGTGACGTGCCCCATCTCAGGGCAATCTTTGAGTCTCCGATAAAATGCCGGGTTTCCCGCAGCAGGGCGCCCGCGTGCCAGAAGGAGATTCATCGCAATGTCGTTGTTCCGCAGGAAGAATGTCGAGCACATGCTGGCCAGCGCGTCCGGCACCTCGCTCAAGAAAACACTCGGCGCCCTCGATCTGACCTTTCTCGGCATCGGGGCGATCATCGGCACCGGGATTTTCGTGCTGACCGGCACGGGCGCCGTGCAAGCAGGCCCGGCCCTGATGATCTCGTTCATCGTCGCGGCAGTCGCCTGCGGTTTCGCCGCGCTGGCCTACGCCGAATTCTCATCGACGATTCCCGTCGCCGGCTCCATCTACACCTATTCCTACGCGACACTCGGCGAACTGGCCGCGTGGATCATCGGCTGGGATCTGATGCTCGAGTACGGGCTCGCGTCGTCAGCCGTGTCCGTGGGTTGGTCCGGCTATCTGCAATCGCTGTTGTCCGGCTTCGGCGTCGCCTTGCCCACCGTCCTGACCGCCGCGCCCGGTGCGCTGCCCGGCCAGGTCACCTGGTTCAACCTGCCCGCGTTCCTGGTAATGATGGCCATCACCACGCTGCTCTCGGTCGGCATCAAGGAATCGACGCGCGTCAACAACCTCATGGTCGCGATCAAGGTGACGGTCGTGTTGCTGGTGATCGCCGTGGGCGTGTTCCACGTCAAGCCCGCGAACTGGCATCCGTTCATGCCGCACGGCTGGTCCGGCGTGTTCGGCGCGGCCGCCGTGATGTTCTTCGCGTTCATCGGCTTCGACGCGGTGTCGTCGGCGGCGGAAGAAGTGAAGAATCCGAAGCGCGATCTGCCCATCGGCATCATCTCGTCGCTGGTCGTGTGCGCCGTGCTGTACGTAGCGGTGGCGGGCGTCGTGACGGGGATCGTGCCGTCGGCGCAGTTTGCGAACAATCCGCATCCGGTGTCGTTCGCGCTGCAGTTGGCGGGGCAGAACTGGGTGGCCGGCTTCATCGATCTCGGCGCGGTGCTCGGCATGCTCACCGTGATTCTCGTGATGAGCTACGGCCAGACCCGCATCATCTACGCGATGTCGCGCGACGGTCTCCTGCCCGCGCGCCTGTCGAAGGTGCATCCGCGCTTTTCGACGCCTTTCTTCACTTCCTGGCTCGTCGGCATCGTCTTCGGGCTGATCGGCGCGCTCGTGCCGCTCAATGTGCTGGCGGAACTCATCAACATCGGCACGCTGGCCGCGTTCTCGCTGATGTCCGTCGCGGTGCTGATCCTGCGCCGTACGCACCCCGACCTGCCGCGTGCGTTCCGCTGCCCGGGCGTGCCGGTGGTGCCGGTGCTGGCCGTCGCCTCGTGCCTCTTCCTCATGGCCAACCTCCAGGCGACCACCTGGATTGCCTTCCTCGTGTGGCTGGTGGCCGGTCTGGCGATCTATTTCGCCTATTCGCGCCGTCACGCGCTGCTGGGCCGCGCGCCGTCTGAAGCGTCGGGCGCGTCTGCCCGTTTGAATGAGCGCGAAACCGCGACGCACTGAACGCTCTGCACAGGTTTCCAAACGCCGCCTCCGGGCGGCGTTTTGCAGTGCGGCGGCCTGAACCGGACGGGCGTTCGCGCGGATGGCGACGCCCGTCGATTTGTGTTTTACTCGACGTCACAAACACAACACCCAACCCAGCTGAACGCTCACGGCGGCAGTAAGGCAGGTGCAACGGCGTGAAGCGGGTCCGTCCTCACATGGAGACAGTGAAATGGCGCTCAGCATCAGCCTGACGGTCAACGGCAAGCCCGTGACCGCCACCGTCGAACCGCATCTTCTGCTGGTCCAGTTTCTCCGCGATCAACTCCGCCTCACCGGCACCCACATCGGCTGCGACACCGCCCAGTGCGGTGCATGCACCGTGCACCTCGAAGGCCGCGCGGTGAAGTCGTGCAACATGCTCGCCGTGCAGGCGGACGGCATGGACGTGACGACCATCGAAGGCATGGCGCGAGACGGCCAGCTCCATCCGATGCAGGCGGCATTCAAGGACTGTCACGGCTTGCAGTGCGGCTTCTGCACCCCGGGCATGGTGATGAGTGCGAGCGCGCTGGCCGCGCAGTCGGCCAACCTGTCCGAGGAAGAAGTCCGAGAGCAGCTCGACGGCAACCTGTGCCGCTGTACGGGCTATCACAACATCGTCAAAGCGGTGCTCCAGGGCGCGCAGGACATGAAAGCGGGCGCCTGATCCCGGTTCCGATCCCCCTCCGAAACGATGAATCGCGCCTGAACAGGAGACCGCGATGAATGCCCCTGAGCATAAGAAATTGATCGGCGCCGGCGTCAAGCGCAAGGAAGACTATCGCTTCCTGACCGGCGCGGGCCAGTACACGGACGACGTGGTCCTGCCGCAGCAAAGCCATGGCGTGTTCCTGCGCTCGCCGCATGCGCACGCGCGGATCACGCGCATCGATATCGAGGCGGCGAAGGCGTCGCCGGGCGTGATCGGCATCTTCACGGGCCGGGATCTGGCGGGCGAGAACGTCGGCGGCCTGCCGTGCGGCTGGCTGATCCACAGCACCGACGGCTCACCGATGCACGAACCCCCGCACCCGGTCATCGCCCACGACAAGGTGCTGCATGTGGGCGATCAGGTGGCACTGGTGATCGCGGAGACGGTCAAGGAGGCGAAGGACGCGCTCGAACTGATCGAGGTGGATTACGACGAGCTGCCCGCTACGGTCGATACCGGCAGCGCATCCGACGCCGGCCAGCCGCTGGTACACGACAGCGTGCCGAACAACATCTGCTACAACTGGGGCCACGGCGACAAGGCCCGGACCGACGCCGCCTTCGCGCAGGCCGCGCACGTGACGACGCTCGATATCGTCAATCAGCGTCTCGTGCCGAATGCCATCGAACCGCGCGCCGTCAACGCGAGCTACTCGAAGCACGACGAGAGCTACACGGTCTACGTCGCGAACCAGAACCCGCACGTGGAACGTCTGCTGATGGCGGCGTTCGTACTGCAACTGCCGGAGTCGAAACTGCGCGTGATCGCGCCGGACGTCGGCGGGGGCTTCGGCTCGAAGATCTTCCTGTATCCGGAAGATGTCGCGCTGACGTGGGCCTCCCGGAAAGTCGGGCGGCCGGTCAAGTGGACAGCGGAACGTTCCGAAGCCTTTCTCTCCGACGCGCACGGCCGCGACCACGTCACGAAGGCGGAACTTGCCATCGACGGGGACGGCAAGTTCATCGGCATGCGCGTGCATACGACGGCGAACATGGGCGCGTATCTGTCGACCTTCGCCTCGTCGATCCCGACCGTGCTCTACGCGACGCTGCTCGCCGGCCAGTACACGACGCCCGCCATCTACGCCGAAGTGAAAGCCGTGTTCACCAACACCGTGCCGGTGGATGCGTATCGCGGCGCGGGCCGGCCGGAAGCGACGTATGTGGTCGAGCGGCTGGTGGAAACGGCGGCGCGCGAGCTGAACATCGACCCGGTGGAACTGCGGCGCCGCAACTTCATCCGCGAGTTTCCGTATGCGACGCCGGTCGGCCTGACCTACGACACCGGCGATTACGACGCCTGCCTCGATCGCGCGCTGGAACTCGCCGACGTGAAAGGTTTCGCGGCGCGGCGCGAGGAATCGAAGCAAAACGGCAAGCTGCGCGGCATCGGTTATTCGTGCTACATCGAGGCGTGCGGACTGGCGCCGTCGAACGTGGCGGGCGCACTGGGCGCGCGCGCCGGTCTCTTCGAAGCAGGCGAAGTGCGCGTGCATCCGACCGGCTCGGTCACCGTCTTCACCGGCTCGCACAGTCACGGCCAAGGCCACGAAACCACCTTCGCGCAAGTGGTCGCGGACCGGCTCGGCATCGCGATCGAAAACGTCGAGGTCATCCACGGCGATACCGGACGCATTCCCTTCGGCATGGGCACGTACGGGTCGCGCTCGATCTCGGTCGGCGGCTCGGCGATCATGAAGGCGCTCGACAAGGTCGAGTCGAAGGCGAAGAAGATCGCCGCGCATCTGCTGGAAGCGGCGGTGGAGGACATCGAGTTCCAGAACGGCGTGTTCCGGGTCGCGGGAACGGACCGCACCAAGACCTTTGTCGATGTCTCGCTGGCCGCCTACGTGCCGCACAACTTCCCGCTCGACCAGATGGAGCCAGGCCTCAACGAGAACGCGTTCTACGATCCGACCAACTTCACCTATCCGTCCGGCGCCTACGTGTGCGAAGTGGAAGTGGACCAGGACACGGGCGAGACGCGCATCCAGAAGTTCACCGCCGTCGACGACTTCGGCAACGTGATCAATCCGATGATCGTCGAAGGCCAGGTGCACGGCGGGCTGGGACAGGGCATCGGGCAGGCGATGCTCGAACGCTGCGTGTATGACGACAGCACCGGCCAGTTGCTGTCCGGCTCGTTCATGGACTACGCGATGCCGCACGCCGTGGATCTGCCGAACTTCACCGTGGAGACCGCGAAAGGCACGCCGTGCACGCACAATCCGCTCGGCGTGAAGGGCTGCGGCGAAGCGGGGGCGATCGGCTCGCCGCCCGCCGTCATCAACGCGATTCTCGACGCGCTCGCGCCGCTCGGCGTGAAGGACTTGCAGATGCCCGCGACGCCGCACCGCGTCTGGACCGCGATGCACGCCGCCCAACCCGCATAAGGAGACCGGCCATGTACTCATTCGACTATCAACGGCCGGGCGAAGCGCAGGCAGCCGTCGCGGCGCTTTCCTCAAACGACGAGGCCAAGTTCCTCGCCGGCGGCCAGAGCCTGCTGCCGACCATGCGCCTGCGTCTCGCGCAGCCGTCGGCGTTGATCGACGTGACGCGCATCGCGTCGATGAAAGCCGTCACGTTGAATGGCGGCACGCTCACCATCGGCGGCGCCGTGTGCCATGCCGCCGTGGCGGCGAACCCCGACGTGCAGCAGGCATTGCCGGGCCTCGCGGATCTCGCGGGCCGGATCGGCGACCGCCAGGTGCGCGAACGCGGGACCATCGGCGGCTCGCTCGCCAACGACGATCCCGCCGCGTGCTATCCGTCCGCCGTGCTCGCGCTGAACGCGACCGTCGTGACGGACCGCAGGCGCATCGCCGCCGACGACTTTTTCATCGACATGTATCAGACCGCGCTCGAACCCGATGAACTCATCACCGCGGTCGAGTTTCCGCTGGCCGAGCGCGCGGCGTATGAGAAGTTTCGCAATCCCGCGTCGCACTTCGCGCTGGTCGGCGTGTTCGTCGCGAAGTTCAAGGATGGCGTGCGCGTCGGCGTGACCGGCGCGGCGCCGTCGGTGTTCCGGTCCGCCGAGCTGGAGGCGGCGTTGTCGAGGGACTTTTCGGTGGCGTCGGCGCGCGGCGTGACCATCGCGCCGGATCAACTCAACGCCGACATGCACGCCAGCGCCGCATACCGCGCGCACCTGATACCGGTGCTCGCGGGCCGCGCGGTGGAACGTGCGCTGTCCTTCTAGCCGCGATGCAGGACGACCCCGCTTCCATCGACGAAACGCTCGCGCGCCTGCGCGAGCAGCAGTACTTCGCGACCCGCGAACTCGCGACGGCGCTCTTCCTCGCGCTGAAGCTGCAGCGCCCGCTGTTTCTCGAAGGCGAGCCGGGCGTCGGCAAGACCGAGCTCGCGAAGGCGGCGGCCGGCGTGTGCGGCACGACGCTGCTGCGGCTGCAATGCTACGAAGGACTCGACACCGCGAGCGCGCTGTACGAATGGGACTATCCGCGGCAGATCATGGCGCTGCGGCTGGCGGAAGCGGCGGGAGAGACGCCGTCGAACGAATCGCTGTATCGCGGCGAGTTCCTGCTCAAGCGTCCGCTGCTGCAGGCCTTGCTGCCCGACGCCGCGCATCCGGAAGCGCGCCGCGTGCTGCTGATCGATGAAATCGACCGCGCCGATGAACCGTTCGAGGCCTTTTTGCTGGAACTGCTGTCGGACTTCCAGGTGTCGATTCCCGAGTACGGCACCGTACGCGCCGCCCGGCCGCCGCTCGTCGTGATGACGTCGAACCGCACGCGCGAAGTCCACGATGCGCTGAAGCGCCGCTGCCTGTATCAGTGGATCGGCTATCCGGCGCGTGACGTGGAACTGGCGATCGTCGCGGCGCGCGCGCCTGAGGCGGGGCAAGACTTGCAGGCGCGCGCCGTTGCCTTCGTCCATGCGCTGCGCACGCTGGACCTGTTCAAGGCGCCGGGCGTGGCGGAGACGATCGACTGGTGCCGCGCGCTGGCGGCGTTGTCGGTGTCGGAGCTCGATCCGCAATCGGTGCAGGACACGCTGGGCGTGCTGCTCAAGTACCAGGACGATCTCGCGCGCATGGACGCCGATACGCTCGCGCGCTGTCTCGCGGCGGCGCCATGACGCTGGGACCGTTCGCGCGCAATGTCGTGCATTTCGTGAGGCTGCTGCGCGGCGCGGGGCTCGGCATGTCGCCTGCGCAGGCCGTCGATGCACTCGACGCATTGCGCCATGTGGATCTCGGCCGGCGCGACGATGTCCGCGCGACGCTCGCCTGTCTGCTGGTGCACGCGAGCGACGAGCGCGAGATCTTCGACGCAGCCTTCGATCTGTTCTGGCGCGATCCCGACTGGGAAGGCAAGCTGCGCGCGCTGCTGTTGCCGAAGGTGACGAACGGCATGCCGCCGCCGAAGCGCAACAACCGTCTCGCCGATGCGCTGGCGGCGCGCGCCGCGCCAGTGCAGACCCCGCAGCCGCCGCCTGCCGACGCGCAGCCGGAGCAGGCGCATGCGCGCATCACGTTCAGCGCGCAGGAGCGCCTGAGTCACCGCGACTTCGACACGCTCAGCGCCGACGAATGGCGCACACTGCGGCATCAGATTCGCGCGCACCGCATTCCGCTCGCGACCGAGCCGACCCGCAGGCTCAAGGCTGCGTCGCGCGGCACGCACGCCGACCTCAAAGCGAGCGCGCGGCATGCCGTGCGTTCAGGCGGCGACTGGACCGTGTGGAAGTATCGCGCGGTCGTCGAGCGCCGGCCGCCGCTGGTGCTGCTGCTCGATATCTCGGGCTCGATGAGCGCCTATTCGCGCGCGGTGCTGTATTTCTGCCACGCGCTCGTGCAGTCGCGTGAACGGCTACAGGTCTTCCTGTTCGGCACGCGCCTGACTCACGCCACGCGCGCGCTGCGCGAACGCGATCCCGATATCGCGATCGCGGCGCTCGGCCAGAGCGTCGCGGACTGGTCGGGCGGTACGCGCATCGGCGCGGCGCTCGCGGAGTTCAACCGCCGCTGGGCGCGCCGCGTGCTGGCGGGACGCGCAACGGTGCTGCTCGTGACCGATGGCCTCGATCATGAAGCCATCGACGTGCTCGATGCCGAGATGCACCGGCTCAGGCGCTTCGCACATCGGCTCGTGTGGCTCAATCCGCTGCTGCGCTACGCCGGTTTCACGCCGCGCGCGCGGGGTGCGCGCGCGATCCTGCCGCACGTCGATGCGATGCTCGCGGCGCATAACCTCGACAGTCTCGCGGCCGTCGGACGCGAGCTTGCTGCCTTGTCGCAACATCCGCCCTCCGGAGGCCCGCGATGGAACTGACCGAAACGCACATCTTGCCCGTCACGCAGGAACGCGCGTGGGAAGCGCTGAACGACACGTCGATCCTGAAAGCCTGCATTCCGGGCTGCGACAGCATCGAAGCCGACGGCGAAAACACCTACGCCGTTGCGATGACGGCGGCGGTCGGTCCGGTGAAGGCGCGGTTCAAGGGCAAAATGGAGCTGACGAACATCGACGCGCCTCGTACCTATACGATCGTGTTCGAAGGGCAGGGCGGCGCGGCGGGTTTCAGCAAGGGCAGCGCGACGGTGCATCTCGAACCCGGCGACGAAGCCGATTCGACCAAGCTCAGCTATTCGGCCACCGCGCAGGTGGGCGGCAAGCTGGCGCAGATCGGCTCGCGTCTGGTCGACGGCGCGGCGCGCAAAATTGCGGCAGAATTTTTCAAGCGCTTCGGCGCGCAGCTTCAGGGCGGTCAGGCGCCGCAGGATGCCGCAGCCGAGGGCAGCGGCGAGGCGCCGGATGCGCCCGAAGAACAGGACGTGCAGCAAAAGGGAAAGAAATCATGGACAGCGTGGATCTCGAAGTCCTGAAGAACAGCGCGCGATGGCTCGAAGAAGGCCATCGCGCACTGCTCGTCACGGTCGTCAAAACATGGGGCTCGTCGCCACGGCCCGAAGGCGCGATGCTCGCCGTGCGCGGCGATGGACACGTGGTCGGATCGGTATCGGGCGGGTGTATCGAGGATGATCTGATCGAGCGGGTGCGGCAGCGGGGCATCGAGCAGACCGCGCCCGAGGCGGTGAAATACGGCATCAGCGCCGAAGAGGCGCATCGCTTCGGCTTGCCGTGCGGCGGCACCATCCAGCTCGTGCTGGAGCCGCTCACGCGCGCGAGCGGCATCGCGGAGCTGTGTGCGGCCGTGGAAAGCGGCAGGCTGGTGGCGCGCACGCTCGACATGGCAACCGGCGCCGCGCGTCTCGAACCGGCCCAGGCCACCGATGGCGTCCTCTTCGACGACCAGCAACTGCTGACGATCCACGGCCCGCGTTACCGGATGCTGGTGATCGGCGCGGGGCAGTTGTCGCGTTATCTGTGCAGCATCGCCGTAGGGCTGGATTATCAGGTGACCGTGTGCGACCCGCGCGAGGAATACACGGAAGAGTGGAACGTGCCGGGCACGACGATCGTCCGCACCATGCCCGACGACACCGTCATGGAGATGCAGCTCGACGAACGCTGCGCGGTGATCGCGCTGACGCACGATCCGAAGCTCGACGACCTCGCGCTGATGGAAGCGCTGAAGACGCCGGCGTTCTATGTCGGCGCGCTGGGATCGCGGCGCAATAACGCGGCGCGGCGCGAACGGCTGAAGGAGTTCGATCTCAGCGAAGCCGAACTGGCCCGGCTGCATGGGCCCGTAGGCATTTATATCGGCAGCAGGACGCCGCCGGAAATCGCGGTGTCGATACTCGCCGAAGTCACCGCTGCCAAGAACGGCGTCTCGCTGCCGGAACTGCTGCAGGTGGAAGGCGCAAAGGCGGCGCGTGAAGTGGCGGGCAAAGGAGAGGTGTGCGGCGTGTGAGCGTCGTGAGAACGCTCATCGCGTGACGGAGCGCTCAGATCAGCCCGCAGACGATCGCCGCAATCAGCGAAGCCGCCACGATCACTGCGCCTGCCGTGCGCTTCTTGTTGAGTTCGGTCCAGAGCAGCACGCCCGTCAGCGACAGCAGCACGATGCTGCCCGCGAAGGTATCGATGAGCAGGATCCAGCCGACGCTCAGGCCCACGCCCTTGTGCAGGTTGGTCATCATCGCGAGGAAGGTGTTGTCGGTGCGCTTCACCGAAACGAAGTTGTTGCCCACCCAGTATTCGGCCATCACGTTGCCGCCCGGCGAAGCCACCATCACCGACCACTGTTCCGGCTGCATCGTGCTCTTGTCGCCCCAGCCCACGGCATGCGACGGTTCGCGGCGCGTGCGGCCGAGATTGCCGTCGAGCTTCAGTTCGCGCTTGAGCCAGGCGCCCATGTCGCGCGGCGTCTTGAAGCCTTCTGCCGGCAACGGCATTTGCAGCTGCGACACCTGCGGCTCGCCCGTCGAGATGCGCAGCGGCGGCGCGCGATGATTCAGCAGAAAGCCCGTCACGCCGAACAGGAGACCGAGCAGCGCACCCCACAGACCAATCCAGCCATGCACCTTGCGCAGCCATTTGAGAAAAGTTGAGCGGCGCGAGCGGTTCTTGCGCACGAACTGCTCGGCGTCGTCGATCAGACGGCCATGCGGACGATAGTGGGCCGGGCCGCTCGCTGCAGGCGGCTGCGGATTGAGGGTGTCGGGCGCGTTCAAGCGTCTCTCCAGGATTTCGAAACGGATGCACAAGCCCGCCCCCGATCGCAGGCGCGGCGATCAAAAAGAGGCGGGAAGATGAGAATCGTTATCGTTACACGCGCTAAAAGGCTTTGCAATCGTTTGTGATTGTTTAAAACGCCCGGGGTGTCACGAAAGATTTCAGACGGGCCAGAGCGGCCCTTCCTGCATGGCGCCGACCTGCTCCCGCAATTCGAGGATTCGCTCCTCCCAATAGCGCTGCGTGTTGAACCACGGAAACGCGGCAGGGAAGGCCGGATCGTTCCAGCGGCGCGCGAGCCACGCCGAATAGTGGATCAGGCGCAGCGTGCGCAGGGCTTCGATCAGATGCAGTTCGCGTGGATTGAACTCGCAGAAGTCCTCGTAGCCGGCGAGCAGGTCCGTCAGCGCCCGCGAGGCGTCCGCGCGGCCCGCCGGCAGCAGCAGCCACAGATCCTGGATGGCGGGGCCCATGCGGCTGTCGTCGAAATCGACGAAATGCGGGCCGCAATCGGTCCACAGCACGTTGCTCGGATGACAGTCGCCGTGCAGGCGCAGATGCTGTACGTCGCCCGCCCGCTCGAAGCAGTGCGCGACGCCTTCGAGCGCCATCGCGACGACCGTTTCCCATGCCTCGCGCACGTCGGCGGGCACGAAGTCGTGCGCGAGCAGATAGTCGCGTGGTTCGTAGCCGAAGGTGGTGATGTCGAGCGTCGGACGTTCGCGATACGGCTCGATTGCGCCCACCGCGTGAATCCGCCCGATGAAGCGCCCGAGCCACTCGAGCGTATCAGTGCGATCGAGATCAGGCGCGCGTCCGCCGCGCCGCTCGAACACGGAAAAGCGGAAGCCGCCGAACGCGTGCAGCGTGGCGCCTTCGAGCACGCGCGCGGGCACGGCCGGAATCTCGCGTGCGACGAGGCTCGCGACGAACGCGTGCTCTTCGAGGATCGCGCCGTCCGACCAGCGTTCCGGCCGATAGAACTTCGCGATAACCGGCGGGCCGTCCTCCACGCCCACTTGATAGACGCGGTTCTCGTAGCTGTTCAGGGGCAGCAGGCGGCCGTCGGTACGCGTGCCTGCGGGAATCAGGACGCTGTCGAGTGCATCGAGCACGCGCTCGGGCGTGAGGCCGGCGAAGGGGGGCGCGTCGCCATCGCGGGGAACGGGCGCGCCGTGGGAGTCGGGATCGATCGGGTTCATCCCGGCATTGTGCCGCGCCGGCGCGCGGACGGCATCAGCACGGCGGGTTTTCAGTGAGACTCAGTGAACGACCGTGTTCGCCGGCCGCACGATGTCGCCGGTGTCGATCAGGTCTTCAAGAAAGAACGGCTCCGTGTTGAGGAGCTGGGTGACGCCGGGCTCGCCTGCGTACCAGGCGACCATGGCCATGTCGCCAAGGATGCGCATGACGATGCCGCGCGCGCCCTGAGGCACGGCGATATGCACTGAGCGGACAATCGAACCGATTTGCATGATGAATCCCCGTTTCAACGCCGGCTGAGGATGACGCGCCGGTCAAAAAATATCGCAACAAGCACAGGCTTCTGACGGCTCGTGCACCACACTTTCGCTGCGTCAGCCTTGCGCGAAGGGGCTCGGCGCGCGGCGATCATGAACGATTGTGCGCTTACTTTAGCGCATCGCGGCGCGCCGACGCGACGCCAATTGCCGTCTTATGTTGTCGAGCGCAGACGGTTGGAAGTAATTACTCGCTGATCTTCCGCCAAACCGTTCCGCGCATTAGGCAAAACCCTCAGGGCGGCGTATCGTTGAAGGTTTGTCAGAGAATACTTAAAAATGAGCGCTGCTTCGGCTGGGCAAACTCCGGAAGGCGATGTCGATGAGCCCCCGTATCTCGAACGCGGCTCGCGGGCCTACTGGCGGGCGTCGCTCGCGCTGCTGTTCGCCGGCTACGCCACCTTTTCGCTACTTTATTGCGTGCAGCCGCTGCTTCCGGAGTTCACGAAGGCGTTCGGCGGCAGTCAGCGCGCTGGCGGTGTCGGTCAGCACGGCCGCCCTGGCGATCGCGATCTTCATCGCGGGATTCGTCTCTGAAAGCTGGAGCCGTCATCGGCTGATGACGCTTTCGCTGCTGGCGTCGTCGGTGTTGACCGTGCTCGCGGCCGTGCTGCCGGACTGGCACGCGCTGCTCATCGTGCGCGCATTGGCCGGTTTTGCGCTCGGCGGCGTGCCCGCCGTCGCAATGGCCTATCTCGCCGAGGAAGTGCATCCGAAGGGTCTCGGCCTCGCGATGGGACTTTATGTTGGCGGAACGGCCATTGGCGGCATGGCCGGGCGCGTGATCAGCGGCGTGCTGGCGGACCTGTTCGGCTGGCGCGTGGCGATCGGCGGAATCGGGGTGCTAGGACTGCTCGCCATGCTGATCTTTCGCGCGCTGCTGCCGCCGTCGCAACGCTTTCAGCCCCGGCGCGGCGTCGGTTTCACGCAGCATCGACGCTCGCTGGCCGGACACGTGCGCCATCGCGGCCTGCCGTTCCTGTTCCTGCTGGGCTTCGTCATGATGGGCAGCTTCGTCACGCTGTATAACTACGTCGGCTATCGCCTGCTCGGCGCGCCGTTCCGCCTGAATCAGACCCAGATCGGCGCGATCTTCACCGTCTATCTGACAGGAGTCATCGCTTCGCCCAGTTCCGGCAAGCTGGCCGATGCCTTCGGGCGCGGCCGTGTGCTGATCGCCAGTCTTCTGCTGATGATGCTCGGCATCGCGCTGACCCTGTCGATGTCGCTGCCGGTGATCATCGCGGGCATCGCCTGCCTGACGTTCGGTTTCTTCGCCGGCCATTCGGTGGCGAGCGGCTGGGTCGGACGGCTCGCCGCGCAGGCGAAAGGTCAGGCGGCGGCGCTCTATCTGCTCGCGTATTACATCGGCTCGAGCGTGATCGGCTCATATGGCGGCCACTTCTGGACCGCGTTCGGCTGGCCGGGCGTGGCCGGACTCATCGGCGCGCTGCTGCTGGTTGGGCTGGCGGCTGCGGTGTATCTCGATCGCAGGGAGCGGAAGATCGGAACTGCACCCGCGATAGGCCACGCGTCAATCAGAAAGCCAGTTGAAATACGAAGAAAGTAAGGGTTTTTACGCGGGCGCTTAAAAAAGTTGACTGCAAGCCCTTGTCGCGCAAGGGTTTTACGATTGCGCTTGTCTCCCGCCGAACGAAGAAGGCCCGACGCCCTTCGAGGCGCCGCCTATACTCGAAATGTCGACGCACAGAACAGAACTTCAGCGCGCGACAACCCAGGTACAAGCTGGACGAAGGGAGACGCACCATGACGTATTTCACGATCGGCGACTTCATCTTGATCATTCCGATGGCGCTCGCCGGCGCCCTGTTCCTCGGGGCCATTCCCTGCGCAACGCATTTCAAGAACAACACCTTGCGCGTGTGCGGTGCGCTGCTCGGCGTGCTCGCCGCGTTCCTGCTGGTCGAAGGACTGCCCGCGCTGATCTAGCGCCGGCCCGGCAGTCCCGCAGGCTGTTCCACGCCTGACCGGCGCGCGCTTTCGTGCGCGCGCCGTCGAGTGCTTACAGGTGTTCGCCGAGGAAGGTCAGCGTGCGTCCGTGCGCGAGCGCCGATGCCTTCGCGTTGTACGAAGCGCGATCGCCGCAGTTGAAGCCGTGATCGGCTTGCGGATACACATACAGTTCCGAATCCTTGCGTGCGGCAAACTTCTGCCGCACGGCATCCACCGCGTCCGCCGGGATGTGAGCGTCGAGTTCACCGTAGTGGAACTGCATCGGCACCTTGACCTGGTCGGCCTGATCGAGCGCGTTCTGAATGCCGCCGCCGTAATACGCCACTGCCAGATCCAACGATCCCTGCGCCGCCGCCAGATAGGCTAGCCGGCCGCCGAAGCAGTAACCGATCGCCGCCACCTTGCCCGTCACTTCCGGCAATGCGCGCAGCGCCTTGGCCGCTGCGCCGACGTCGGCGACCGCGGCTTCCACCTTGGTCTTCTGCAGCAGTTCCATCGCCTTCTCGCGATCCGCGCCTTCGTAGCCCAGCTCGACGCGCGGCTGCGTGCGCCAGAAGACGTCCGGTGCGAGTGCGACATAGCCATCGGCCGCATATTGATCCGCAACGCTGCGGATGTGGCCATTCACCCCGAAGATCTCTTGCAGGATGATGACGGCCGGTCCGCTACCCGTCTTGGGCAGGGCGAGATAGCCTTGGAAGCTGCCGCCATCGGCGGGAATGTCGATCCAGCGGGATGTCACGGGTACGGTCACGTCGAAGCTCCTTGTGTGTGAGATGCCGAGGCGGGTGAGTGTGCCAGCTTTCCCTTTCAGCCGCCCTGTGCCGGTTCGGCGCTGCCTGGCACGATGCTTGACCACGTGAAGCATTTTTAGAGCGGCGAGCCTAATCGCCGGCTAAAAGCGAGGCTTTAAAACGGGCTAATGATCTGACGGCCGGAGATTATCGGCGTCGTGTGATGAAACTTGAATGACGCTCAAAAGACTGTAAGCCGATGTCGCGGAAACCCGCATGAACAGGGCGTCTTCGCGCAAACGCCAGCACAAACCGACGGCGCTCACAACTGGCCGTTAATCGGTAGTGACACCAGTATCCTAAAAAACTTCCCTAAATTAATTTGACAACCCTACACTTGCGCGCAGTGCGGATGGCGGCCGCCACGAACGGCCCGCCGGAAGGACTTGCCAAGTGCATGACGATGCATCCGGCGTGGTCGTCCACGGGACTGAGCGATCGAGATGAAAGACGGGGCACAGGGCGATTACGTTGTTTTTGGGACCGAAACTGGAGACTTACATGAACACCAAGCTTCACAAACTGTTGCCGATCAGCGCCGCGGCTGTTTTGTTCGCCACGCTGGCAACGACCGCAGCAGCCGACCAGGTCGTCAAGATCGGTCACGTCGCTCCGCTGACCGGCGGCATTGCTCACCTGGGCAAGGACAACGAAAACGGCGCGCGGCTGGCAGTCGAAGAGATCAACGCAAAGGGTCTCACGATCGGCGGTGAAAAGATCACGTTGCAACTGGACCCGCAAGACGACGCCGCTGACCCGCGTACCGCTACGCAGGTTGCGCAGAAGCTCGTCGATGACAAGGTCGTGGCCGTCGTCGGCCACCTGAACTCCGGCACCTCGATCCCGGCGTCGAAGATCTACAGCGATGCGGGCATCGTGCAGATTTCCCCGTCGGCAACGAACCCGGCCTACACGCAGCAAGGCTTCAAGACGACGTACCGCGTCGTCGCGACCGATGCGCAACAGGGCCCGGCGCTCGCCAACTACGCGGCGAAGAACCTGAAGGTGAAGACGGTTGCCGTCGTCGACGACTCGACCGCTTACGGCCAGGGTCTCGCGAACGAGTTCGAGAAGACGGCCAAGTCGCTTGGCCTGAAGGTGATCTCGCATGACGCGACGAACGACAAGGCTGTCGACTTCCGCGCGATTCTGACGAAGATCAAGGGCGAAAACCCCGACGCCGTGATGTACGGCGGCATGGACGCAACCGGCGGCCCGTTCGCGAAGCAAGCCAAGCAGCTCGGCCTGCGCGCGAAGGTTCTGGCCGGCGACGGCGTCTGCACCGAGAAGCTGGCTGACCTCGCCGGCGACGCGACCGACAACGTCGTGTGCTCGGAAGCCGGCATGGCGCTGGAAAAGATGGACGGCGGCGCGGCATTCGCGGCCAAGTTCCAGAAGCGTTTCGGCCAGCCGATCCAGATCTACGCGCCGTTCACGTATGACGCGGTGTACATCATCGTCGACGCGATGAAGCGCGCGAACTCGACCGATCCGGCGAAGATCCTCGCTGCGATGCCGAACACGGACTACAAGGGCGTGATCGGTCAGACGAGCTTCGATTCGAAGGGCGACCTGAAGCACGGCGTGATCTCGCTGTACGACTACAAGAAGGGCAAGAAGACCCTGCTCGACGTCGTCAAGATGTAAGTCACACGGGACTTCGGTCCTGAGAAACGCGCGGCGCCGCAAGGGCCGCGCGTTTTTTATATCTTCAGCCGTCTGAGGATCTTCGGTCCGATCAGCGTGATGATCGCGCAGCAGGCGGCGACCACGCACAGGCCGATGGGCAGACTGGTGACCTGTGCAACGCCGCCGATCAGCACCGGCCCGAGCAACAGCCCGAAATACGCGAGACCCGCGACCTGCGCGAGTCCTTCGGCGGGCGTCACGCCTTCGACGCGCGCCGCCGCCGCGAACAGCACCGGCATCATGTTCGCGAGACCGAGTCCCATCAGCGTGAAGCCGGTCATCGTGAAGACGGTGTTCGGTAGCACGAGCGCCATCACCATGCCGACGAACGCGAGCCCCGCGCTGCCGAAGATCAGTTGCGGCGCACCGAAGCGCGCGCGCACCGCGTCGCCGCCGAAGCGGCCCGCCGCCATGCCGCCCGAGAAGGCGGCGTAGGCGGCGCTCGATACCGAGGGCGTCGCCTGCACCACGTCGCGCATGTAGACGGTGGCCCAGTCGTACATCGCGCCCTCGGCGATCAGCGCGATCAGCGCCAGGCCGCCGAGCGCCCACAGCGCGCCCGAGCGCCAGCGTTTCGACGACGACGCCTTCGCGTGTTCATCGTGATGCGGCACGTGCGGCAGCGTGGCGGGGATCGAGACGAGCAGCACCAGCAGGCTCACGCCCGAGGCCAGCGCGAAATGCGCCGCCGGCGCGAGTCCGTGGGCGAGCAGCGCGCCGCCCGCCGCCGCGCCCGCCATCCCGCCGATGCTGAACATGCCGTGCAGCGACGACATGATCGGCCGGTCCAGAGCCTCTTCGACCGCGCTGGCCTCGGCGTTCATCGCGACGTCGAGCGTGGCCATGCCGAAGCCGAACAGGGCGAGCACGAGCAGCAGCAGCCAAAACCACGGCGTCACGAGCACCAGCGCGCCGCAGACCATCATCAGGACGCCGCCCGTCATGCACGCGGTCCGCGTGCCGGCGCGCGCGATCCACGAGCCGGCGGTGAGCATCGCGAAAATCGAGCCGCCTGCCACCGCGAACAGCGCGAGGGACAGCATGCCGGGACTGAGCGAGAACTTGTCGCGCACCGTCGGCACGTGGACGCCCCACGTTGCGTACATCATGCCGGCGATGAAGAAGATGGCCATCGTCGCGTAGCGGGCGCGCACGCGCGTGGCGTAGGGAAGGCTGCGATGCAGCGCGAGCGCCGGACTGGTTTCGCGGACGGCGGAAGAGGCGGTGGTCGAATCTGACACGGGAGGGCTTCTGGAGTGGGGCGCAACGCAGGGCAACCTGACAGCTTGCCTGCTTGCGCGAAGGCTTTCGATTCTATCGAACGGCCAGGAGACACGCTTGAGGGCGCTGCATTACCATCGCGTGGACATATCGCAGCCGTACGAGGATTCAATGCATATTCCGTCGCAAGCCCCGCTTCATTTGCTGCATCACGTCGCGGAAGGCACGCTCGCCACGCATTCGCGCGAACCCGAGGGCTTTCCGTATCCGACCGCCCTGCCGTTTGCACTGACCGCGAAGCACCTGCCGATGCTGCTGATCAGCCGTCTCGCCGAACACACGCGCAACCTGCAAGCCAATGCACAGGCGGGCTTTCTGGTCACTCACGCGGGACACGGCGACGTGCTGGAGGGACAGCGTCTGACGATGCTCGGCGCTTTCTCGCCCGCGGCGCCGGAAGAGAGCGACCGGCTCGCCCGACGCTATCTGCGCTATCACCCGCAAGCGGCGCGTTATCTGGAATTGGGCGACTTCTCTTTCTGGGTGATGAAACTGGCGCGGATGCGTTATATCGGCGGCTTTGGCGCGATGGGCTGGCTCGGCGAAGACCAGCTGGATCCGCTCGAGCCGCTTTCATACGATGACGAATCATCGTTGTGTGAATATTTCGACGCTTATCCCGGCCGGCCTGCCGGAACCCGATTAATGGGGATTGACCGTTACGGATGCGATTTGCAGCATGAAGACTGTCGCAATCGTTTTACATTCGATAAGCCCAAGGAAACAAGAGATGAACTGAAGCTTGCGCTTATCGATTGTTTCGAGCGAAACGTCTGAATTCCCACTGAATGGTAAAAGAGCCGGAGGCTTCTCATGGACATTACAAAATCCAGCGAGAAGCTCACCAAGCTGTCATTCCATGAAACGTTCGAGGTGTGACAGGCGGATTGTTATCATGCGATGGCAGCACGACGCGGGTATTTTGTTTGCGCTGCATCTTTTTAAGCTTAATGGACAGTGCTTCGGCGCTCGGAATTATCGGCAAATCTTACGAAGAAAGTCGCAAAAGTTTATTAAGCGGCAAACCGCACGTGCCGCGTTAATCGGAACTGTGTTAATCTGCGTGCCAGTCCGAGGCTATACCGAAAACTGCAAGCGAGCGAGTCGATTCGTAAATCAGCAAACCACTTAGGGAATTGCCATGCCTTCATACAAGGAACTGCTCGCACAGCGCGAGTCTCTTGAACGCCAGATTGAAGAAGCAAAGTCGCGCGAATACGCCGAAGTACTTAATGAGATCAAGCAGAAAATGGCGGATTACGGCATCACGCTTCAGGAACTCGCTGGCGGCCGGGGTGCAAAGGTGTCAAAGGCATCGCGCAGCCGTTCGGGCGTCGCACCGAAGTATCGCGACCCGGAAAGCGGCAGCACGTGGTCTGGCCGCGGCAAGCCGCCGAAATGGATTGCCGGACAGGACCGCGACAGCTTCCTGATCAGCAAGTAACTTTTTGCGTCAAGATTGTCGGTAAAGGCCGCGTCCGCAGGGACACGGCCTTTCTGTTTTTGTGGCGCAGGTTTTGTTGCGGCGACGAATGCCGCAGTAGACTTGTCCGAAATTCTTGCAGGCCAGCTTCAAACATACGATGCGAACCCGGCATTATTTGCGCGCGGCGCGTTAAAGTGACCGTCTGAACAAGCAGGACGCAATCACATGTCACTTTCGAGTTCGAGTGTTGCTGAAAAGCAGGCAGTTGCCCGCAGGACGACCTGGGCGAGCATTGGGCTGAATAGCGGACTCGTGATTGCGCAACTCGTCGTCGGTTTTCTTGCTCACTCCCAGGCCTTGATTGCGGACGGCATTCACTCTCTGGCCGATATTGTGTCTGATTTCATTGTTCTGGTCGCCAATCGGCATGCGGCCGCCGCGCCAGACCTCGATCATAACTACGGGCATAGCCGTTATGAGACGGTTGCGTCATTATTCCTCGGCGGATTGTTGATCGCGGTCGGAGTCGGCATGTTATGGCGCGCGGGAACCCGACTCGTGAACCTTCAGGATATTCCGCCGGTTCACGCCATCGCCTTGCCGGTGGCAATCGTTGTATTGATTTCGAAAGAAGCATTGTTTCGATTCATGCTCCGTGCTGCGGAAAGAGTTCGTTCGGCCATGTTGGTCGCAAATGCATGGCATGCGCGCTCTGATGCGGCTTCTTCGCTGGTGGTTGCGTTGGGAATTGTCGGCAGTCTGGCGGGATTTCGTATTCTCGACCCGATTGCCGCAGCGCTTGTGGGGTTTCTGATTGCGAAAATGGGATGGACGTTCGCGTGGGACGCGTTGCAGGATTTGTCCGATCGCGCGCTCGATCAAACCACCACGAATGATTTGCGTGTGATTTTGCTGAACACGCCCGGCGTGCGGGAAGTGCATGAACTACGCACGAGAAAAATGGGCGATCTCGCCATGGTCGATGCTCATATTCTCGTGGATCCGCTGATATCGGTTTCGGAAGGTCATTTCATCGCGGAATCGGCGCGCGCCCATGTCCGCGCCGACCCGCGCGTGCTCGATGCGCTCATTCACGTCGATCCGGAAAGCGATGAGCTCAATCCGTTGCCGGGCAACTTCCCCTTGCGGTCGGTGGTCAGCGAAGCCGTGCGCAGTGCGTTTGCTCAGCATGGCTTAACGGTTCAGTCGCTGGGCCTGCATTATTTGAGCGGCGGCTTTGCCGTCGAGATCGTCTTGCCGGCGCCGGCCGCGCATGACACCGAAGCAAGGCTCGGTGCGATTAACTTCGAGGCACTCGCCCGACGGATCGGCGCGCGTGAAATTCGCCTGACACAGGCGCTCGACGTTTCCCGCGCTCCGCATCCCGACCGCGCAACCTGAAGCGTCAGGCCAGAGCGCCGGTGTTTCGACTCAAAGCGGCAACTGCGTATCGAACTTGATCTCGCGCAGCACGACGCTGGTGCGAACCTGCGCGACAGCCGGAATCTTGAAAATGCGGTCGTGCAGGAATGCGTCGTAGGCCTTGATGTCCGGCGCGACGATCTTGAGGATGTAGTCCGATTCGCCGGTGGTGCTGTAGCACTCGGTCACTTCGGGGCAGGTGGCGATCTCGCGCTCGAATTGCTCGACGCCGCCTTCCGTGTGCCGTGTGAGATGGATATGGGCAAGTGCGCAGACGTGCAGGCCGAGCTTTTCGCGGTCGAGCAGCGCGGTGTAGCGCTGGATCACACCAGATTGCTCCATGTCCTTGATGCGACGCCAGCATGGCGTACTCGACAGCCCGACCTGATCCGAAATTTCCTGAACGGAGCGTCGTGCATCCAGTTGCAGAAGACGCAGGATTTTTTGTGAGAATGTATCGAGAGTCAACTGCGCCTCCGTTCGGTCGCGATCTGACTCTTATGGTAGAGGCCTCGGAAAAGAAACGCAATGCAATGCGGCTGCACTGAGGGAGTTTCCCTAACTCGCTGGCCTCACTGCGCGGTTTTACCTTCCGTGTCGCCGGGTGCCCCGGCCGTGACGCCAGCCGCCTTTTGCGTGGCGCGCAACTCCGCCAGCATGTTGCAGAAGAGGGCGCCTTGCTCGATGGCGTCGTCGAGCGCGACGTGGGTATGCGGCAATTCGTCGAACCAGTGTTTGGGCAGACGCGGCTTGATGGCCTTGCGGTACGGCAGGCCCGTCATCGCGAAGGCGAGCGTCTTGATGTCGAGCGCCGACCACGAGAACGGGCAGCGCTCGGCGAAGCGCATCATGTACCAGAACATATAGGTAAAGTCGAAGCCCGCCGGATAAGCGACGAACACCGGCTTGCCCGGCAGGGCTTCCACCCATTCGACATAGGCCCGCAGTGCCGGCTCGGGTTTCTGCAGGTCCTTGCGGCAGGCGGCCCACGCGTCGGGCTGCGTCTTCCACCAGGCGGCCTGCACCGGATGCGGCGCTGCGCCTTCGAGCGTTTCGAGATTCGCGGAGAACGTGGCGATGAGTTGCTTATCGGCAGTGAAGGCGGCCGACGCGAAACTTAGCATCGAATGCGGACCGGGAATGGGGCCGTCGGCTTCGACGTCGGTGCTGACGTAGATTTCGGGAATGGCATTCACGCGGGGACTCCATCGCCGACGTAGGGATTGCTGCGGCGTTCTTCGCCGAACGTCGAGGCTGGGCCGTGGCCTGGCACGAAGGTGACGTCGTCGCCGAGCGGCCAGAGCTTTTCGCGGATCGAGCGCACGAGATCGGCGTGATTGCCGCGCGGGAAGTCGGTGCGGCCAATGGACCCCGCGAACAGCACGTCGCCGACGAACGCCACCTCGTGAGCCCGGCTGAAGAAGATCACATGACCCGGCGTATGGCCGGGACAGAAATAGACCTCCATGGTTTCGTCGCCGAACTGCACGGTGTCGCCGTTGTCGAGCCAGCGGGCGGGGGTGAAGGCTTCGGCATTCGAAAACCCGAAGCGCTGCGTCTGCTCTGGCAACTGGTCGATCCAGAACGCGTCTTCCCGATGCGGGCCCTCTATCTGTACACCGTAGTGGTCCGCGAGCGCTTTCGCTCCGCCGCAATGGTCGAGATGGCCGTGCGTCAGCAGGATCTTCTCGACCGTTACGCCTTGCTGCTCGACTGCCGCGATGATGCGTTCGATGTCGCCGCCTGGATCGACGACCGCCGCGCGCCGCGTCGTCTCACAGATGACGATGGAGCAGTTCTGCTGGAACGGCGTCACGGGAACGAGAATGACTTTCATATGACTGTCGTGGGTACCAGTGAGGCTGTAAAAACGTCCATTGTACCGAGCCGCATTGGGGAGCGATGGGCCTCGGTTAATGACGGAAAACGAGGCGGGAACCGGCAATTCTTACGGTCATAGTGAAAATCAATGACGGTTTGCACAGTCCGGTGAGCTCAACCCCGGTTTTTTTGTATAATGGCACTACTTGTGCATGGGAGTCACCATGCTGTCATCAGGTGAATGTTCAGACGCTAGCGCGTTTTTACAATTGCCTTCAGTACGCTGTTGGGGGCCAAAAGCCTCGCAATCGCAATTCAAGCACCTTCCGTAGGTGCACACGTCTTGTCCGGCCAGACGCCGCGCGTCTGTCAGATGGCCTTGCTGCCGTCACGCCGGATGGGGCCTACGCCGCCGTTCCTGCGCCTTACTGGTTTGTCCAGCGCACGAGCGTGATGCCATGTTCGATGGCGGCATGTGGGGTCTGGTCAGGCTGCCGGGGACAGGTTGCGCCAGACGTGAACAATAACCGGGCTTTGCGGCACGAGTACGCCGCATCCGTGCAGGGCCAGCCGTTCGCTTGACCGAGCGGCTTTGTGCTTTGGCGCGGCCATGCCTCGTGCAGCCTTGCGCGCGCCGACCAGCGCAGCGCGGCTGCGCTTTTATCGTTGGTACACGTCTATGAATGCTCGATTTATTCGACATGTCGGGAGCCTGCTAGCCGTTGGTGTGCTGGCTGGTTGCGCCGCGCCGGGTTCGGGCGATGTCGCATCCAATCCTCAGACTACAAAGTCTCTCAGCACGAGCAGTGCCCGCCCGGTCGGGCCGCTCGCCTTCGATTCGCACCTGTCCGCGCTTCCGGCGGACAAGCCGGCGCAACCGACGCAGTCGCTGTCTGACGCCGAGCCGATCACCACTGGTCCGGACGTCGGCAGCTTCGAACAGAAGGGCAAGGCGTCGTGGTACGGCCGCATGTTCCATGGCCGCAAGACTGCCAGTGGCGAGAAGTTCAACATGAACGCCATGACCGCCGCGCACCGTACGTTGCCGCTGGCTTCGTGGGTTCGCGTGACGAACGAGGCGAATCACAAGACGGTCGTCGTGAAGATCAACGACCGTGGCCCGTACGTGCGCGGACGCGTGATCGACCTGTCCTATGCCGCCGCGGCCGTGCTCGGCATGCGCGGCACGGGTACGCAGAAGGTGAAGATCGAAGGGCTCACGCAGCAGGAAGCGCGCGAGGCTCGTGAAGAACAGGCGCAGTCGCTGGCTGACGACAGCGTGAACTGATCGCGCGGGTTTCAGTGATTGCCTGAACGCGTTGCTTCGTTCCGGAACCATGACGGGCCGTCTTGCGACGGCCCGTTTTTTTATTTGTCGTTGGCTTCATGGCTCTCGTGCCCTGCGCGCTTCGCGAGCATGAGCGCGCGCTCGTAGAGCACATTGCGCGACGCGCCGGTCAAGGTCGCGGCGATGCGCGCCGCGCTCTTCACCGATAACTCCTCCAGCAAGGTTCCAAGCAGGCCGTCGTGGGCGTCATCGGCGTCCTCGGTATCGGGCGCGCCTTCCACCACCAGCACGAACTCGCCGCGTTGACGGTTTGCATCGGCTTCGAGCCATGCTGGCCCTTCGGCCAGGGTGCAGCGATGCAGACTCTCATGTAACTTCGTCAACTCACGGGCAATCAACAACTGCCGGTCGCCGCCGAAGGCCTCGGCGAGCGCGCGCACGGTCTCGACAATGCGGTGCGGCGCTTCGTAGAAGACCAGTGCCATCGGATGATGAGTGAGCGTCCGCAGATGCGTGGCGCGCTGCTTTGCCTTGGTCGGCAGGAAGCCGATGAACGTGAAGCTCTTCACCCAGGCGCCGGCCGCGCTCAAGGCTGTCGTGAGCGCGCTGGCGCCCGGCATTGGGATCACCGGAAGTCCGGCTTCACGCACGGCATCGACGAGACGCGCGCCAGGATCGGAGATGCCCGGCGTGCCGGCGTCGGAGACACAGGCGATGCGCTCGCCGTTGCGCAAATGCGCGATCACGCGTTCGGCGGCGCTGTTCTCGTTGTGCTCGTGTACGGCGATCGACGGTTTCGAGATGCCGTAGCGCGCGAGCAATTGCGAGGTGTTGCGCGTGTCTTCGGCGGCGATGCGATCCGCCAGTCCAAGCACATGCAGCGCGCGCAGCGTGATGTCCGCGACATTGCCGATCGGGGTGGCGACCACGTAGAGCGCGCCCGTCGGATAGGTCTGTCCATCGGCGAGGCCGGAGAGTGACGCGGGAAGTGACGACATGTGACGGGCATCGGGGGAAAGGACGTCATTTTGCCACGCCCGATGTAGCCGTCCCGTCGACAACTTTCGTGGAGAAGCCATGTCCAAGACGCTCGGCGATGCGTTCGAAGCTCACGCGCTCGACTATCTGCAGCGGCGGCGCATGCGGCTGGTCGCGCGCAACGTGACGTGCCGCGGCGGCGAACTGGATCTCGTGATGCTCGATGCGCACGGCGCGCTGGTGTTCGTCGAAGTGCGGGCGAGGCGGAGCAGACGCTTCGCGCAGGCGGCGGCGAGTATCGATGCCAGGAAACGTGCGCGGCTCGTGCGTGCCGCGGAGCATTTCCTGGCGACATGGCGCGGCGCGTTGCCGGCCTGCCGTTTTGATGTCGTCACCTTCGATGCCGGCCGCATCCACTGGCTGCCCGACGCCTTTCGCGCGGACGAAGCCTGAAGCAGCGTCGTGCTGCGTGATGCATGCGGTAAACTGCGCAACAACCTTCGTCCGGGCAGCGCTTCGGGCGCTACCCTCACATGCCGCACGGCGCCGCAGGTTGCGGCCGATGATCGAGAGCGATGTCAGTCGAACGTATCCAGCAGCATTTTCGCGACAGCGCGTCGCTCACACTCGAAGCACTCGATGCGCTGGCGGTCCCGATCGCGGCGGCCGTCGACACGCTCTTTGGCGCACTCGCCAATGGCAACAAGATTCTCGTGTGCGGCAATGGCGGCTCGGCTGCCGATGCGCAGCGTTTCGCGGCGCATCTCATTGGCCGCTTCGAGCGGGAGCGTCCGGGCTTGCCGGCGATTGCACTGACCACCGATACCTCGATCCTGACGGCCATCGGCAACGACTTCGCCTTCGAGCAGATCTTCTCGAACCAGGTGCGCGCGCTGGGGCAGGCGGAAGACGTGTTGCTGGCGCTCGGTACGTCGGGGAATGATGTGAACGTGCTCGCGGCCATCCAGGAGGCGCATGGGCGCGAGATGCTCGTGATCGCGCTGTCCGGCGACGGCGGCGGCGCAATGAACGACGTGCTGGCCGAAACCGACATCCATATCTGCGTGCCGTCGGAGCGGACGGCGCGGATCCAGGAAGTCCAGCTGCTGACCATTCACTGTCTGTGCGACGGCATCGATGCGATGCTGCTCGGCGACGATTGAAACTCAAAGGGGGAACGGAGTTGATGAACAAGACACGCGTCAAGGCGACTTTGGCCAATGCCACGCTGGTGCTGAGCATGTTGTCGGGGGTTGCGTTGACGTTGCAGGGCTGCGCGCTTGCGGTGGTCGGCGCGGCGGCCGGGGGAACCTTGATCGCGACCGACCGGCGCACGCTCGGTGCCCAGACGGAGGATCGCGAGATTCAGGTGAAGGCGCTTTCGCGCATCAACGAGAACCTGCCGGATACCGCGCATGTGAACGTGACGGTGTTCAATCGGCGTGTGCTGCTGACCGGCGAAGTTCCGGATGATGCCGCGAAGCAGAAGGCCGAGGCCGTGGTGCGCGATATCAACAATGTGGGCAGCATTGTCAATGAGCTGTCGGTGCAGGGGGCGAGCTCGCTTTCGTCGCGGGCCAATGACTCATATCTCGAGACGCGCGTGAAGACGGCGATGGTCGGCGAGAAGGATCTGCGCGCGAACTACTACAAGGTGGTGTGCGAGCGCAGCATCGTTTATCTGATGGGGCTTGTGACGCAGGATGAAGGTGCGCATGGCGCGGATGTCGCGGCGCGGGTGCCGGGCGTGGAGCAGGTGGTGAAGGTGTATCAGTACATCAAGCCGGAAGAGGCACAGGCGCTGGAGGCGGCGGCGGCATCGGATGCGAGCGCGGTGTCGGCGGCGAGCGCGCCGGCTCCAGCGGAGGCTACGGTGGGGACGGTGCCTGATTCCGGGGTGACGTCGCGTCCGCTCGATCAGCAAGCGCCTGCGCCAGTGAAGAACTCGGATGTGCATCCGGGGGCTTCTTCTTCAGGCTCTGCTCCGGCGGTGAAATGAGAATGCGCGGATTGGTGGTTGTTGTTGCGATGGTTGTGGTGGCGATCGATGCTAAGGCGGCGGAGCAGGCTGTTTCTGCCGCTGATGCGATGGCCATCGCTCGCAGCAATGCGTGCATGGGGTGTCATGCGGTTGATCGGAAGCTGGTTGGGCCTTCGTTTCAGCAAGTTGCGGAGAAGTACAAGGGGCAACCGCAGGCTAGCGTGCAGCTTGAGAAGAAGGTGAAGAACGGTGGGGCGGGAGTCTGGGGATCGATTCCGATGCCTTCCCACCCGCGGATGAATGATGCGGATATCAAGACGGTCGTGGCTTGGGTGCTGGCTGGGGCGCCTGGCAAGTAAGCCGGTGAGCCGCTATCGTCCGATGGCTTGCACCTCAGCCAATCCGCTGTGATATTATTTTGCTTCGTTGGGGGGGTAGCTCAGCTGGGAGAGCGTCGCGTTCGCAATGCGAAGGTCGGGAGTTCGATCCTCCTCCTCTCCACCAGGAAAATCAATGGGTTACAGGCAGATCGCCTGTAACCCATTTGTGTTTCTGCGGTCCGTGTAACCCTTGTGTAACCGGATTCGGTCCACCCGGATCCATGTCATTCCTAGTGCGAGCAGTGACGGTCGGTACACTGGCCGAGCGCGACGATATTGTCTCGACGTTGCTTACAGCGCCTTGACTTGTAGGCCACGATCCCGGCTTCCAGACGCTGTACTAGGCTAAATCAACGTCATCCGAGAATGCGGGTCAGATCATAGCAGCGAGCGAAAAGAGTGAGCAACTTTCGCAGGATCAACCTTCCATGGCTGTCGGGCTATCAGAAGCGATCGACGGGATTGCAAAACGTATCGATCTACCCTCGCATTGGGAGAGAAGCATTGAGCGCTGCGCATTTTCCACTTTGCCCTATTGTGGATTTGATCCGGAGCATAACCGCATCCACCGTAGCCAAGCCGCGTTATTGGCCGCTAGCCTTGCCCGCTCCTACAGGCGCTGGAACGCCGCCGCCGACTTGCATTTCTGTCTGAGCGAGGCAGGCGACGAAAGACCCGTGTGGCGCAACTGGGTGAGTACGGGAAGGCCTGTTCGGCTTGATCCAGAGGAATCGAAGCGCGCCATGTCTTTTCTTGAGCTTATGTCTCGGGATTCTGAGGAGCGCCTGATGGCTTATCTGAATGGCAAATTCGATGCAGGTCTGAAACAGCCTCGTGGTCTACCACCATTGTTTCATCGCGTCGATCGCCATTGGGTCGAGTGTTTAGGTTTTGAGCGCGGTGCACTGATCGATTTTCTGGATTGCCAAAACGTTTCGCATGAGCTAGTTCGATCTCGCATTCGCCGCTGCGCCGGTGCCGAGAATCTAGCTACCGGGAGTGGCGCGGCAACGTCAATCGATGAATCGACCTCTCACCTGAGATTCATATATCCGGAACTTTGCGATCGCGAACGCAGCCTTGCGGCACGTCACAGCAAAACCGACGCCCAAAAAAAACTCCCAGTACTACGCGGAGAGATGGCGGACATCATCATGCAGGCCTGGGAGCGTAGCGGCAGAAGCGACAACGCCCAAACGATTTTTCGCCAACTTTTAGCCATAGCTCGCATGGACCCACATCCTCATCCCGTCGTCAAGGTGTCGGAGGACGGACATGTCCTTACCTATAAGGACAAAACTGCGACAGAACGGGACTTCACCGTGAACGACGTGACCTCTCGGCTAAGAACCCTGAAAAGGGTAACTAACCAATAACCCGTGCTGCTCTCTGAATCCGCTCAGAGAGGGCCCAACGTAATTCGGTCGCGTACTCGTCGGCAGTCGTGTCGAGTACCGTTATGGCTCAACCCCTGGGCTGTAGGTCTCGACGAGCGAACACGGATTGGTGCTAGCCGAAGGACCGGCAACCATATCGACAAACAGCCGTATTGAGCTCCCGCTCCGGCGTTGTTCGAGATTGGCCAGTGTCGCTCTGGTTAGACCGGGGAAAGCAGCTGGGGCCACGGCCCGCGTATGTATCTCAGCGCACTCCCAGGCGCGCTCAACCGTGCGACGATGCGCTCGATGATGAAGAGTATGGGCGGTGAATCGAACTGCCAGCGGACTCTCCGATTCCACTGTGCTCGACGCGGATCGGCAACAAACAGCGATCCGATCAACGCGATGACGTATGGCGCAACCGACCTGGCGAGCGGCCCGCTTTGGGCACAGAATCTTCACGTTTGATAACGCCACCAAGTGGCTGTGCCCAGTATCCGAGATACACGAGCTAGTGATTGTGGGAGAAGCCGTCGAGGAGCCAGTTGGTTGACGATACCCCTGCGAACAATACCCACGCATAAATCCGCGTATATCGCATAAGTCTACGGAACGATCAAATACGTCATAACTACGCTTAACCTTGCTTCTCCGCGATCTGTCGTGATCCGGGATCTTTGAAATGGACACGTCCGTCAGGCTCCAGGCGCTCCGCGGCGCGGTCCCCGATTATTTTCACCCAGAAAGGAGAGCAAGCGATGAGCAAAAATTCGGTAACTTCCTCGATCGACCCCCATCGCGAAAACGCTTCGGCGATGTTGGCTCAAGTGACGGCGAGCCACCCGGTTGCATTGTCCGGGAGATCGATGCCCGTCGATTCCAACCATGGCGATTTGCATCTGGCTTGTGCGAAGGCCTGCTATCTGATTCATCGACACACACACATTGACACCGAGGCCGCGGCGTCGAGGCTGCTTGTTTTGCCCGAAACGCTGCTGAAGTCCCATAGTGTAAACGGCCACTATATCGGTATTCGCCCCGTGCGCTTACCGAATCGCAAGCTTGCATGGCCTTTGGCTGAAATCACGAAGCTGTTCGACTCGTCAAACCTTGCGAATATCGCGGAGGCGGAATGAATTGTTATCGCTACTGCTCGCATCTGCCGCGCGATTAACCGTTTCTGCAGGTAAGCCGGATCGAGTCGCGTTAGACCGAGTATCCATCTCGTTATATGGCTGGGTCAGCAGCCAATCAACGCCCTCGATGACCTCAAACCATCCGCATGCTAACGCGGGGACGTTTCTGTATATCCCATAGCGGCGGAAAGGCTGCGATCACGCCGGTAATGGAATGCCATTTTTGTCGCTGGAGTGGGCGCATCACACATAGGGAATTCTGGTTATTACTGAGATATATAGTAAATGAACATATAGGGAATGAAAATATAGTAGATGAAAAAAAAGTAACAGAAATGATGGCGAACATCGACAACGATACCGGCTACATCGACGTGAACAAGGACCTGGCGTCTTGAACGTGTTAGGCAAGGATGAACCACTGACCATTTCACGATCGTCAGTGGAAGAGATATGAAAGAAAAAAAAACATGGAAGCAGCTCGTAGGCGAGCGTCTAGGAAATCTGGCAGCAGAATCAATCGATCTAGGTTCTCGAATCGATGGCGCTCGAGATAAGAAAGGGAGTCGTGTCTTGCTAGGTGAGAGTACCAAGAGCCTGCATACACTTGTGAACTTAATGTACAGAGTGATAGAGAAGAAGCAAGTCGCCTTCAAGTTCGATAAACGGATGGGTAAGTCGGCTGCTGTCGAAGCCTCTGCGTTGGCTAACTACTACCGTCAGATGCCGAATATGACCGATCTCTATCGGCATCATGAGAATTTTGCACCGCTGTTGAGGCATTTCTTCGAGTGCTTTATGAATCACGACATCGTGGAATGCCGCTTTACGAATCCGAACGATAAGACGGCTGACGGTAGCAGCGAAGCCGAGGTATTCAATAATTTCCTGGCGTTCATGTATGAACAGGGCGTGCGCGTCAACATAAAGAAACAGATTGAGGATTGGCAGAATGGCATTGATGATAATGCTGCGCGTCTGAAAGTTTACATAGATGCGTTGTTCGAGCGATACGCACGCCTGGTAGTGGTCCGTATCGATCTTGAGTACAAGGTGGCATGCCCGAATGCGAAGCAGGTTGATGCCGCGAAGCGTGCGCTAGCAAAGGAGTCGATGCTCCGTATAGAACGCTTGTATGGCCGCCAGCCGGAAACCGGTGAAGTGCTGGAAACGCAAGCGCGTTTCGACGTTTCCGAGGTGATGGCGGACCGTGATCACCTGTTCGAAAACATGCGCTCCAAGCCGTCAATCTTTCGGCACTGCGTCGGTAAGGTCTGGCGCATCGAGTGGTCTCGCGCGAGTGGTTACCACCTGCACGCCGCGTTCATCTTCGATGGCTCGAAGGTGAAGAAGCATGAATGGCTCGGTGAGCAGATTGGTCAGTACTGGGTGAACACCATTACCCAGGGCCGTGGGCTGTACCACAACTGCAACCGCGACAAGCACAAGCACGGCGAGCGGTGGGGTATCGGTGAGATTGGTCACAGCGACACGATCAAGCGCGGAAAGCTGATGTGCGCGCTGAGCTATCTGGCGAAGCGTAGCCAGTACGTGTACGTGAAGCCCTCGGTGAAATGCAAATGCTTCGGTACTGGTCGTATGCCGAGTGCGAGATCGGCCGCCGGTCGTCCGCGCAAGGCGGGTGGCGGAGGCCTAATAGGCGCGTCTGAAGGATGCCGACATGGGGACAACGGGGATATGCAAAGTAGCTCTTGGCATATCGCAAATAGCTCTTCGCTGCGCCAGACGGGCCAACGCATGGATCTTGGCTGACAGGCTTCATACCCCGCTCATGCGGTGCCTCGGCTAGCCGCGACGGGAATCTGAAGGCTTGGGGGCCCGTTGAATCGGCCTGCCTCCACGAGTTATCACCGCTGGGTAGCGCAGCCTGCTCGCGGCAGCTACACCGCGTGTAAAAATTTTCACGGGAAGGATGAATATGGGACAGGAGAATACGTCGATGGGGGCTGCATTTGCTTCGGCTCGGGTTAACTGTCAGGAAACTCGTATAGATGATGCGAAAAGATCGAGTAAGAATGTGCTGGAGATGTTGCGCGCAAAGATGCAGGAATATCAACCAAAGCGGGCAATGTCGAATCTGGACATCATCCGTGAGATTTTCGATCTGCTCGATGAGAAACTGAAGGCTGGTGGCAAGTACGAAGAACTCGTCGAGCTAATGAAGAGTCCCGACTTTGACATCAAAGCAGGGACCCTCAAGACTATGATGTCGAAGATCCGTGCCGAACGGAGAATTGAGCGTGCCCAGTGCCCGTGCTGTCATACGGACGTACCAAGTTCGCAGATTACCGTGCAATATCGAGATGGTGTGACGCGGCAGTCCGATAGACTGACCGAAGCGTAAATTTCGGGTGAACGTTGACGGGCAACTCGCGGTTCTCGTGCGTTGCCCGTATCTACGATCGAATTGATCAAGGCGCAACTATCGCTCAGTGCGGACACTATGCGTTGAAAGCGCTCACCTCATGTTGCAGAGCGCGTCGCTCAACTCTCAACCGTCTATACGCACTGAGCCCGAGGGCAGCGTTGCGGCATACACGCGGCTCAAGGATCCGATGGATCAGTTCGTGAGGCACATCGATTCCCGCTTTCACACGCATGTCGACCTCCCTGATGGAGGTCTAATGCGCGCTGCGACTCAGTGAAAAGATTGAAGACATCAAATCCCGGAGCCCAGTCAGTCGACGGCCGGCGAGCCGTTTCGTACGAGGACGGCAGCTACTCCTGCAGCGGCGTCAATTAAAGTAAAGGATAGCAAGAGCACGTGGTGTGATGGACGTCGCGCCCGAAATGTCATGCGGCTCGAATTCCGTTCCGAGACGGTTGCCGAGGCAGTGCAGGACGCTTATCAACGAACGCTCGAATCGTTCGTGGCGGAACAAAAAACTTAACCCTTTGATTCCATTGATAATTGCATTGCAAACCACAAGGCCACAAGCTGACGCGGAAAGAGAAACGCCCAGCGGGAAACTGAGGGCCTTCGCAGAAATGGGCGTGGCCGGAGATCCTCGCTACGCAACTCTCGGGCTGGAAACTGGAAGGCACGTATGGCGGGCGGTTCGCCGGTCATCTCGTGCTGGATGAACCGAGTCGCCCGATCTGCACAACCACTAATACATTCTGCTTTCCAAGCACGGACGGCCTAACGATCTGATTGCCTAGTTCGTGCCCACCCCGAAAGGCCTTCTGTGAAAATTCCATGACATTGCCGGCACGCGTCTGACAGCGATGTTGCACCTTGAATAGTGCAAAGGGGTCGGTGGAATGACTTCGAGCTCGACGAACTCTCAGCTGACCAAGACATCCTCGCCAGCAAACGGGCAGTACCATAGGAACTGCGCCTTGAGCAGTGCAGGGGCCGCACCTCCCTTGAGCAGTGGGCCATTTCGCGTGTGGCTTTTACGCGACTTTCGCGGGGGAGAACAAGGGAGCTTGAGGCAATGGTGGCCGATGCTTCGATCCGACTGTTCATGTCGCGAGCAGCGGCCGAGTTGACTTCTGCGATGTAGGGAACGATTCAGCGCAAATTAGCGGGCTCGGGCGCGACCAACGAACTTTACGCGTCATCCCTTGGTTGCCTTCTGCCTCCCCTCAGCTTCCTGGATGATCCGGTCCGTCTCGTCCATCACCGCTTCGTGCGGAATGTCCGGGCCTTGATCATCGAGTTCTTCCGGCACCTTCTTTCTGAACCACACGTCGTAGGCTTCCGCGTCTTCCTTCGTGTCGTATTCGAAAATGAGCGGGTCAAGCTTCGTCGTCGTTCTGGTTCTCCGTTTTAACGGGGTACTCTCTTCCTGCCAATTCGCGTCGCTTACGCCAGCGCGCAATGCTGGATTTCGTGTCAGCCAGCAATTCGAGACGGGAGCGCTCCGCCGGACTAAGGTCCTTGTTTTCCTCGAGCAATCTACGCGCCTCCTTAATCTCCGCAACCTGATCCTCCATATCGCGGATCAGTTGCTTAGACCATGCCTTGTGCTCCTCTTCAGAGTGGAGGGGCGCATCGCGCATACTCTCGAGCGCCTTAATGACCTCGTCCACGGTAAATGCACTTGGTCGCGGATCTCGCATCTCGCGGTACTTGATCGAAATTATCTCATCATCGATCCACTCAGATGGCACCACGTAATCGGGATCGTCCATCCGTATGAGGATGTCGTTCCGGATCGCGTTGAGTTCGTCCTCTGTCATTTTCCAGTTAAGAAACAAAGGATTGAAATTTCAACATTACGCGAAGGAGGAGGAATGGTCAACGCCCTATCCCCGTTTACAGCCGGCCACGGGCAGATTAACGAGACCTGTTAGAAGCTCTGGTACTGGGTCAAGTAACAGGTTCGGAAGAGGCAACTATGGAAGCGATTCTTGCGGGTCAGTGGTCGGGATTTCAGAGCTCCAAGCGAACCCGAACTGGTTATCGAGCACGCCGAGGATGGTGTCGTGGCGGTGCTCAACCGCAACAGGCCAGTCGCTTACTGCTGATGGCTGTGATACCGGTCACGACGCCGAGTCCTTTTGTTACAGGACCGGGACGCGGAAGATGCACAAAGTTCGTTTCATGAATGAGTTGCTCCGCAGGTACGCGACCACGGGCCTCCGGAAGAACCGGACGACGTGATCGCGTGAAATAACAAACGGACCGGGCGCAGGACGCGCCCGGCTTATGCCGTAAGGTCGGCGAACTGGCGGCGCAAAGCGGAAGTTCTAGCCTGAGAACAGCCGAGGTGCTGACGGACGCCGGCGACGGTCGGTTTGACGGCCCCAGAGCGCTCGAAGTTTCACGCGGGTTGGATGCGAGTTATCCTGTTGTCTGGCCGAAAATCGGCGGTTCTTTATGGGAGTGGGTGGCGTCAGGCGCCCGGACCGCTGTGTCGATATCGAGAGCGCAAGGACATGAATTTGACAACGACTCGGGAAATTCATCCGACTCATCCTGAGACTCATATCGGAAAGGTCGTTTCACGGGATATATATTTCCACGTGTCGCTTCTAGAATTCCTTCCGGATACGATGCGGCACACTGTGGACGAAGGCATATCGCTGACGACGCTCACTGCCGGCAGGGATTTCAACGTCATTCGGCTGCGGCACTCTATGTCGGATATGTCGTTGCTCGACTATCCGAAGTTTTTTGACGAAGCATTCCCAGCGCTGTTCCGCAGCTGGTCTATTGATCTCGATCAGAAGAAGTATCGATATCGGAGCTATGAATCGTCAATCAACCCCCCGATCCTGCATCGTAAAGAGCTTCTCCTAGCGAGCGATCATCCACGCCGGGAAGCTTTCACAAAGTTGACGCAGGCGGCAGAGCAGGTTGGTTTATTCGATGACCCGGCGCGTATCGGCTTTCGGCTGACTTTCGATGCTCTTATAAAGCAGCATGGCTATCTCTTGGTGGAACACAATCTTGTCCCGATTGCCAACAACGAGCCAGAGGACTCGCAGGACAAGAGCAGTTTCGGCGTAATAGAACGTCATCGCACTGCGTTGTGCCGCTACAGCTTTTCGGCACCGATACAAATGCTTTCACGCTTTGGATTTCTCGACGGAACGCGTTCGATATTCGATTACGGTTGCGGCCGGGGAGACGACATAAGAGGACTCAAGGGGCTTGGAATTGACGCCGCAGGCTGGGATCCTCACTACGCGAATGAGCAGCCGATTGTATCTGCTTCCATCGTTAATCTTGGATTTGTCGTAAATGTGATCGAGAACGTGGCCGAGCGTGAATTCGCTATTAAGACGTCGTACTCTCTATCGGACGAAATCCTTGTCGTTTCAGCCATGCTTTCAAATCAGGATTCTGTCCGCGGTGTCCCCTATGGTGACGGCGTCTTAACTTCGAGAAATACCTTCCAGAAATACTACTCGCAAGCGGAATTGAAGGCTTTCATAGAACGCGTCACGGGGAACGATGCCATAGCGGTCGGCCCGGGTGTATTTTTCGTCTTCAAGGATAAGGATCACGAGCAGCGCTTTCGTTTTGCTCGAGTTAAAAGTAAGCGCCGAATCGTCCCGCCCACGTCCTCGGCGCGTCCGGCGCCTCGAAGCACAGCAGAAAATCCTGTTGCTAAGCGCCGGACAAATCGCCTCGAGCTGTTGTATGACCGTCATCGGGAGTCTCTCGATGAACTCTGGCGACTTTGCCTGACGCTCGGTCGCGATCCGGTCAGAAACGAATTGCAGGGGCTGCAGCAAGAGGTTGGCGCGTTCGGATCGCTAGCTGCCGCTATCAGGTTTCTCAAAGAGACAAAGGACGATGCCACGCTGCTCCTTGAGCGAGCGGCGTCCTCGCGCACGGATGATCTCCGTGTCTACTTCGCGTTACTGGAATTCGACAAGCGTTCCCCATACAGCAGGCTCGAGCGCCAACTCCAGACTGACGTGAAAGCATTCTTCGGCAGCTATCCTAATGCACTCTTCGCCGGCAAACAGCTACTGTTCAGCTTGGCGGATGTGGCGCAGATATCTAGTGCGTGCATTCAGGCGGCGGAGCAAGGTCTAGGATGGCTGGAGGACGGTGTATCTCTTCAGCTCCATACGGGCCTCGTCGAGCGACTGCCTCCAATTCTTCGTGCCTATATTGGTTGCGGTACGGTTCTTTATGGCGATGTCACGAGCGCCGATCTCTTGAAGATTCATATTTCGTCTGGGAAGCTGACGATGATGAAATTTGACGATTTTTTTGGATCGCCATTGCCTCGAATGATTCAGCGGGTAAAGATTAATTTGCGTAAGCAGGAGTTGACAATTTTCGACTACGGGGATGCTTATCCTGAACCGTATCTATATAGAAAATCTCGCTTCCTTAACGAGGAGTCGCCTTTTTTTGCTGAGCAAGTGTTGTTTGAGTCCGCGCTGGATGAGTTAGGGGTGTTCGATTTTGATGGTTACGGACCGAATGCTGAGGCGTTTAACAAGAAAATCGATGAAATGCGATTGGTTGTAGATGGCTATAGGTTGATTCGATCTAAATCGATTCCGTCATTGGATCAGAATTGTGGGCGTTATTTAACGTTTCGCGATTTAATTGAATGCGGTGAAACGCAGGCAGCATTAGGTGTCGAAAATATTCCACTTGAGCCGGAAAGCTTTAACGCGATCTTTGATCTGGCTTCCCTTGTGATTGATCCAGTCATCGAGTACTTTGGCATGATCAAACTGACGTTCGGCTTTTGTTCGCCAGTATTGGCATCAAAGATAAATGGGCGGATTGCGCCAAAGCTAGATCAACACGCTGCGCACGAGCGAGCGCGTCGTGGCGGACATATCTGCGACCGTCTCGGCGCGGCATGTGATTTCCTTATCGAGGACGAGGATATGGCTGACGTTGTCGAGTGGATCATAGGTAACGTGAAGTTCGACCGTCTGTATTTTTACGGTAGCAAGCGGCCCATCCACATTAGTTATAGTCCGACGCCAGTTCGACAGGTGATCGATATGATCGAGACGTCGGAGGGCAGGTTGGTCCCGAGGCGCCGCCGCGTCGGCATTTGATGGGGCCCGTCGAGGACGAGTAGGACTGAATCGGAACGATGACGGTGTCGTGCCGTTGCGTCTCCCTAGATCATCATGCCTCGTCGCCAAAAAAAAGGCCTCTGAGCCAGTAGCATTTGCGCGTCGGATGCTGTGCAAGGCTGGCAACCTATGAAAGAATTGCCATTTTCTGCCGATAATAAGATACGACTTCGGGGGGCAAAATGTATAAGAAGATCTTGTTTGCACCGCCGTCTTTTCGGCGCCGGCAGGATGCTTCGGGGGCTCCTGAGGTCCTTTTAGTGGATGTCCATTGGCAGCCCTTTTCACATCTACCGGTCGAAATTTACAACGTATACCCCGTCGCGCTCATGGGTCCGCGGCCGCACAGGCGCGTCTGTATCCGGCGTTGCGTCGGGTAACCCGAGGGAGACCAACATGACTGATTCTGAACAGCAGGGGGATGGTAGCTCGTACGCACTGCCTTCAGCAGCCTGGGTTCGATTTCTTCGAAGCTATGGCCCGACACCGAACAACTTAACGATGTTCGATGAGTATGTGACAGGTGCGCTTGCAAGGGCCAAAGTACAACCCATCGGTTTGTCGACACCGTTGCTGGAAGCGATGGTGGAGCATGTGGCTTCCAGGACTCCGGGCTCTATCTTGATCGCTGGTACTGCAGGCGACGGCAAAACCTATCACTGTCGCGCGTTGTGGACGCGATTGGGAGGCGATCCGAAAGAGTGGTCGAGCAAGGGCAACATCAAGGAGCTCAGAATTGCGGACGGTCGCTTAGCTGTTTTTATAAAGGACCTCTCCGAATTTAACGGCGAGGAGAGCGATCTGCCGCTGCAGCGGCTTGAAAAGTCTGTATTGGGAAGCGACGACTCCGAGGTGGTTATCCTGGCTGCAAACCACGGCCAATTGCTCGACCGCTTGCGTGATTTGGGAAAGCGGCAAGACCGGATACACCCGCTTCGCAAGCCCCTGCAAGAGCGATTCTTGCAAGCGGGTCCGTCACCCCTTCGGCTCGCTGTATTCGACCTTAGCCGCACAACGAGTCGAAAGACGCTCGAAGAAGTCGCCAAGGCGGTAGCGGGTCACACCGAGTGGGAAAACTGCAAGCGTTGCTCGCTCAAGGCAGCAGGTAAGGTCTGCCCCATCGATGAAAACCGCCGCAGGCTTCTCGGTGAGGCCGATGATGGGCAGCTCGCTCGCCGTTTAGGTGATTTGATCGAGATCGCGCGGCTCAACGGACTTCATCTTCCCGTTCGCGACCTCCTTGCTCTGTGCTCGAATATGGTCTTGGGCTACTCCGATGCTAAAGATGCCAAGGAGAACCTGATGACTTGCGCGGATGTGGCCAAAATTGTGGATTGCGGCGACATCGGCAAAGCGAGCATCTATGCCAATGCATTCGGGGCAAACCTGCCGAAGCGGAGAGCTTTTGATCGTCCCGTCTTCAAGGCAATGGCCAGCTTCGGCGTAGGCGAGGAAACCACCAACGCCGCTGACGGCCTCTTAGTCTACGGAAAGGACGATTCTCGGCTTCAAGCCGACTTTGATCGGTTAGTTGGTGGCGACCAGGTCTACGGAGCAACTCCAAGCTTTCGTGCTGCCCAGAACGCGTATTTGGAGGGGTACGAGGGTGCTCGTCTTGAAGGCGGCTCATCCGAGTTCTTGGAAATGCTCGAGGCCCAGCGCCGCCGGCTCTATTTCACCGTGCCGGACACGGAGGCCGGCTATCCCCGCTGGTCCATGACCGCTTTCCACTTCGCTGGCGACTACTTGGACATGATCGAATCGTTGAAGTCTAAGAAACCAGTCAGCGAAACGGTCCGTGGGCGCATCGCCAAAGGGCTTAATCGCGTCATGACCGGCTTGTTGTTGGAAAATGTCGACCGTATCTTCATTGCCAGCTCCGGAGGCTTCACGCAAAGCCGCGTTAGCGTGCTCTGCGACCATGAGACGCCGTCCCGCCGGCAGGGCGGGGTTGGCATGGCAATCAAGCTCGACGAAGTGACTGGCCGCCCGCAGCTCGATGTTTCGCTCTCGCCCGGTCCCGGCAATTCCGTTGCGTTTGACCTCACTCCTATCCGTCACGAGTTCCTGTCGCTTGTAGCGGCCGGCGCGTTGCCAGCGAGCTTCTCCAATGAGTGCCTCGAAGATCTGTTGGCCTTTAAGGCCAAATTGCTGCGAAAGGCGGAGATTGTTCGCATCGCAAGGCTCGCCGGCGACGACGACGAAGTCGGTGGGGAAGCGTCCGCGCTTACGCTGAATTTCATTGACATCGAACCGGGAGGCCGTGGCTTCGCTCGTCCCGTAACTGTGAGAGCCCCAGCATGAGCGAGATCATCAAGCGCCCAGAGATCAAAAGCGTCGATTTTTGCGTCGACGAGAACATCTGGGGCCACCGCCTGTACGACGAGCAGCTTCCGCACTTGACTGTGCTTGAGTTTTTGGGCGTGCTCGGTTCGAACCTGGGCAAGCCTCTACGCCCTCAAGAAGATTTGGGTGGCGCGGTCAAGTTTCAACCGCAACGTCAAATCCGGCTGCGCGGCCTGCTCTTCAACAACCCTTACGTCGAATCCATTGCCGAAAGCGCCCTGCCAGACGCGGAGAAATGGAAGCAGTGGTTTGAGAAGTTTGATCAGGGCAAGACGGGTAACGGCGACGACGACATGGTCTACCTGCGTCACTCGTTCTCAAACTTCGACGATTTTGCCAAGGCCATCGAGCTGTTGCGCTCCTCCTCCTTCGAGTCCCGTAGCAACAAGCGTTGGAGTTCGAAGTTCGTCTTCCCCTTCGGTCCCGATGCCCTCTACGAGGACTTGGAAATTGACTCGCGCGGCAAGATGAGTAACGACCGCCGCTTTTTCGCGCGCACTGGCGAGTTGCTCTATCTAATGCTCACGCGAGCGAAACGGGGCGCAGAGCTCGGCGACACCTTGGCGAGGCGCCTATTCGACCGCGAAGCTCCAATGAATCGACTCGCGCGTGCACTGCAAGGTGCACCTCAGCTAGCCGACGACCCGCGGTCTTCCGGCTATTTGCCCGAGGTTGCTAACGCACGGTTTGACCGAATTTGTGAAGACTGGCTATCCATTCTCGGCAGGGACATGCCGATCTACGATGCCTTGGAGCACCTAATTGCCATCTCTGGCCTCAATATGCTTCTTTACTTCCTGGAGCGGGCCAAGCGGATCGCGCGCGACGATGATCCCGTTGAGATCGTCTGCGAGATCGTTTCCAAGGAGCGCACGAAGGTTAGAGCACTCTCGGGCGATAGCTACCAATTCAACCAGGGGTTGCCCGCTAAGGCAGTGCGCGCATATGTCGAGTCTATTCGGCAGGACACACTCTGGAACGACGCTGGCTCGAATGAGTTCCCGGACGCTGAGCGAGTGAAGCTTATGCGCGAACGCTTCCAGTGGCCGTCATTAGATGGGGGCGACGACGAGGACTACACCGGAAAGAGTCCAGACGCCCTCGTCGGGGATCTCGTTGAACTCTCACTTGCACGCCACGAGCAGCACGTCGGAAAGATTCACGCGTCTTGGTCGCGCGCGATCGGACTCAGTTCGCGACGGCTATCTCGCCGAACACGGTACGCGCCCAATGACAGGTTGCTGAAGTCGATTGTGGTTGCCATTGTCGAAGATCGCATGCAATTTGATGAGTTTCTCGCCGAAGCCAAGCGGCGCTATGGTCTAGTATTGGGTGACGCAGAAGGTGCGCGCTTGGTCGATGCCAAGTTGGTTGACCAAGAGGAGCTCAGCGAGAACCGAGACAACCTCGAAGCCAGACTGGTTGGATTGGGTTTGGTCCGCAGGCTTTCTGATTCCTGCTCGTTTGTTGAAAATCCGTTCGCGTTCAAGGGAGAGGCGGAATGCTGACCGATCGCATCATTGGGCGCGTCGGCGCATACATTCTCGCCAAGCGCATTTCGAATCCGGACCAGCCGGGAGATTCGGCAGCGCTCTTTCGGCTTGACAAGCTCTCTGCTGGCCAAATCGCCGCAGTGGCGCGGGCAGTGTTGGCCAATCCCGATCTGGTCGCGCGCGTGGAGCTTATGATCCCGGAGGCATTGGTCGAAAGCCAAGGCCTCCCAGCAGAGATCCTGATCTCTCACAACGCAGGGTATGTGCGCAACAACGCTGTAACTTCCAAGGCGGCGATTCTTACCGCCAATGGGAATGAACACAACCTCGCAGACACATTGGGCCATGTAATGGCCATTGGCGCCAAAGAGATGCGCGCCGATCCCGAGCCGTGGGTGGAGGCTGCGTTGTATGCGGGCGGCCTTTCGCCGGTCCCGGACGACCGCGCAGTATTTCACGCTGCGATTGGCGGACTGCTTTCCTCCTCCGAACTTTCGCTTATTCAGCTTGGCGAGTTTTGTTCTGACATTGTCGAAGCTTTGTCTAGTCGCGGCTTGGCCATTCGCGACGCAGTCGGTTTCGCCCTGCCTCGAGCGGGGCTTCCTAGGGATAGCTCTTTTTTTTCGAACGCCAAGACGTTTGGGATGACACGCAAGCCGTGGCAGAAGGCCTTCATCAAACTTTTCGCGCAGCGTGCGCCACTGCTCAAGAAGCTTCGGCAGAACGGCCAGTTGCTCGATGCTGAAGAGCTTTTAGAGCGTATCAAAGCTAACGAGTCGGATATTACCGATGGCGCGCGGCAAGCCTTGGAGGAATTCGCTGCCGCTCCCGCTGGCGATCAAGAGGCGGCCACGACACTGGCGCAATTCGAATGGGAAAGTGACGGCGTTTACTTGGCCTTCGACAAGCCTAAGGAAAAGCAGCTTGGTTTGGCAGATTCTACGATCCGGTTTTTCGATCACGACTGCGATCAGGAACATTCCCTCGATGCCGAGAGTCGCACACTCTTGGATGATCTGAAATCGCGCGAACGCCGTTCTGACTTTAATGAGGAAGACGAGGAGTTCTTCGTCAAGCATCGCCGATTGCTCGAGCAAGACGCGAAGCTCTGTGCTCGTTGGGAAAAGGCCTTGTATGGCAAACCCATCGAGTGCAATGACTTCTTTGACGGCTTTGCACGTGTGGTCAATAGCCTACATGCGGGCCTTCGTGATCCAGAGGGTGAGCGCATCTTGCGCTTTACTGTCACCAAGGGACGTAAGGAGTGGCGCGAGCGTTTCAACTACGACGCTGGAACGTACTTCTCAGCGATGTACCGCGGTTTGAAGGAGCTGATGGGTTCCAGGGCGGATTGGAAGGTCGAGCGGCTTGGCAACGCGAATTTGCCCGACCCGCTCTTTGACTACGAAGCCTTTTTCTCCAAGGAAAAGGAACTGCGCGGCGACAAGAAGAACAAGATTCGACCGAACGCCTCGCTTTCACGGGCAGCGTTGCAGATCAAGTTCGATGTCGCGTTGGTGCAGACCGCGAGCGGCAAAGAAACGATGTTGGCCAAGACCCAACTCTTGTGGAGCTACAAACCAACTTCGATAGGCTTATCGATGGTTGCCGACATGCGCCGCCTCCTTGAGAAGGGGGGCGTCGGATGCACTGAGGTTTCTCGCAGGCTCGTGAGCAAGAAAGGCGGCGTCCAGAACGTCTCGCTGCTCGACACAGGGACCCTGGAGGCTACTTATTCAACGGATGCCGGTTCGCTAGTCCCCGCGGCCAACAAGTTGCGCAGCCTTCGTTTGGATATAAAGGGGCGAATCAAGGAGCTTTCGGAGGATGGCCGGATCACGCCACAGCAACGAGACGAGATTCGAGGCGCGTGGGACGAGTTCGAAGGCCAGTACATCAAGGCGATGGAGGACTTCGTGTCCACTGGCGTCCATGGTGAGGCCGTTATGCGTCAGGCGGAGTCCTTTGGCGCACTGCTGACGTCCTTGATGGCTCATGCTCGCGGTGACGTTTGCCGTTCGCGCTTGGTCTCCGAGGTCCTCTCGGTTGGTACAGTCCGCGTGGCTGGTGACAATCCGGCGTTGATCATCCCTCCGTGGCATCCTGAGCGCATGAAGGCGCTAGCGGTGAAGTCCCGGCGCGTGGCGGGCTTTGCCACTCACTTGCTGTCAAGCAACAGCATCCTCTATGGCGACCGCGAAATCTTCATGCGGGAGCTCTCCGACGAGATTGCACACCCGTTTTATCCCGAGATCGCTATCCTCAAGCGCACGAGTACCTCAGCGCTCGTCTCGGAAAGCAGCACGGTCAACGGCTATAGTCTTTTGGAGTCGCCCACACGCGGTACTGAAGACGCGATGACCGATGTCGAACCAGCCGCCGCCGCAAAGCAAGCACGTGAGCTTTTGGAGCGCTACGTCGGATTGCAGCCGCATGAGGCTTCCAATCTGAGCGTAGTGCTCTACAACGCCGATGCCGCGGAGTTGCCCCTTGCGACTGTACGGGAGCTGTCGTCGATTCAAGCCGATGGAAAGCTCCGATGCAGCGTGTCGGTGCGCCACTCGGATCCGGCAAAGCTTCGAACGGTTTATGGCGAACTGGTGAACAAGGCTGGCGATGATCCTGATCTGCCAGTGGTTAGCGAGACGAGCGATAATTTCCTCTCGAAGTTGCGCATTTCCGTAACTCCGATCTCGGCTACACCCGGCGAAAGTGAGCAGGGATTTAAAGCCTTCGACGTGGCTTTCTTGCATGACGTGGTCGCCCGTGCGGCACAATCGGAATGGCTTCCGGTTCCTTGGACCAATGACCGACCCAATTTGGATCATGCCCCATCGCGATGGTCCTATCGTAGTGTCTCGGGCGAGAACGAACTCAAATCGACGACATATTTGACATGCCCTTGGCAGACCGCGTCGGGCTGGGCTTATGTCTCCGCCGTTGCGGCTGTCGACCGCGAAACTGATGCTTCGCCCGACGAGAGATACCTGCCCGCGCGTCGTATCTCGCTTCAAAGCGCCGCCTTGGCTGGCATGATCAAGGACGCGCACGACCTAGCAGAATGGGTGGCGACCTACGATGAGCTGCTCGATAAGCGTCAGCTCCAACACAACGACATTACGGTGGTGCGCTACCGTCGTGGCTCGACTAACGGCCGCAACATGATCGTCAGCTCGACCTCCGAGCTACGGCTACTCGGCGTGCTTGTGCGCCGTCGCTTGGAAGAGCTGAATCTGCAGCTCGATCCCGAACAACTTGAGGCTACCGTCGCCAAGGCGCGGCGCGATGCGCTTTCTGTCTCCGGTGACATTGTGCTTCGCGCGGCTAAGCGCGGTGTCTCTGCAGGCGAAATGATCGGCTTGGTCCTCAGCCGCTACTTGCTTGCGGAGGAGTTCAAGGCTTCCGCTGCTGGTAGTCAGGTGCTGACTGCGTATTTTCTGCTCGACGACTATGCGAGTTGGCTGTCGCAACCTGAAAGTCGCATCGCCGACATCCTCGCGCTTAATGTCGAGGAGCGAGACGATGGAATCCGTGTCGTTATTTCGATCGTCGAATCGAAGTATGTTGGGGCAGACGGATTGGCTAAGGCCCGCCGTGACTCTAAGGACCAGCTCTTGGCAACGCTGGGCATGTTCCGCGAGGCTCTGTTCGGCGACCCGGGTCGCCTGGATCGCGACGTGTGGCTCGCTCGCCTGGCGGATATGCTTATCGACGCCGATATCCCACCAAACATGACGGATCTGATGGAGCGGGCGAGGGCGAAGCTGCGTGAAGGCGACGTGGAGATTTCTCTCCGTGGCTACTCGCAGGTCTATGTTCATACCTCGGATGCAGGCTCCGCATCTGCCTCCGACCAAGAGCTGCTCGACGACACTGAAGGCGTTCAAGCTTGGCAGGAGGTTTTTGACAGACATGATCTTCGAAAGCTTGGCGAGGCCTATGCGAAGGGGGACGGCGGATTCGAGGCTCGTGCTGGACTTGGGCCCCATCAACCATGGGCTGGGCACGATTTCAAGAAGCCTGCTGCTCGGGTACCGTGGCTCGCGGCGATAGGACAGCTGGCCAGCGGCCCCGTGGAGTCTTCCGAAGATGAGGTTTCAATCGTTGTTTCGGATGCCGGCGGCCTGAGCCAATCGAGTGACCCGACGACCGAGCACGAGACGTTCGCGCAAGATCAGGCCGAAGTGTCAAAAATCGTTGAGGCATCGGCGCCAGCCTCAGTCCCTGCGGCGCCAATCGATCTTGGCGCTTCGCTTTCTGCTCTGGTGGCTACCAAATTCGCGGGCGGAGGGCAAGGGGACGCCGAGCGTGAGGCTTGGGCAGAAGAGGTGAAAAAGAAGCTGAAGGCAGCGCTGAATAGCTATGGTCTGCAGGCTGCGATTCTGGGTGTACGCTTGACGCCCAATGGTTGCTTAGTTCGATTGGCGGGTTCAGACAGGATGCGTGTTGAGGACATAGAGAACAAGCGCACGCAGTTACTGACTACTCACGCAATCAACTTGGTGACGGTTCAGCCGAAACCAGGCGAGATAGTGGTGACAGTCGCAGGAGCGAAGAGGCAGGCGGTGTCGTTGTGGGAATTGTGGTCCCGCCGCGAGCTCAATCGCAACGTCGCTGGCATAAACACTTCTTTCCTGCTCGGACTACAGGAGATCAACGGTGCGCTGCTGTATTTGAACCTTGGTTCTGAATTCGGCGGCCTCTCATCGCATGAGCCGCATTCACTGGTGGCCGGCGCGACGGGCAGCGGCAAGTCAGTGCTCATCCAGGCGCTGCTGTTGGACATTGCAGCGACAAACCCAAAAGAGCTGGCTCAGATCATCTTGATCGACCCCAAGATGGGCGTGGACTATGCCCCGTTGGCTGACTTGCCACACATGCGCGAAGAGATCGTCACGACCAAAGAGAGAGCATCCGAAGTTCTCGGGGCCTTGGTTGAAGAGATGGAGGACCGCTATCGGGCCTTCGCCAAGGCTAGGGCTCGCGATTTGCCGACCTATAACTCGAAGGTTTCGGCTGAGGAGCGGCTTCCAATGGTCTTCCTGGTTCACGACGAGTTCGCCGACTGGATGCTGGACGACGCCTATAAGTCCGCGGTGGGGGCCGCAGTTCAGCGCTTAGGAGTGAAGGCCCGCGCGGCCGGAATCCATTTGATTTTCGCGGCGCAGCGCCCTGATAAGGACGTGATGCCCATGCAACTGCGTGAGAACCTCGGCAACCGTTTGATTTTGAAGGTGTCCAGCGAAGCAACGTCCAAGATCGCGCTCGACAGGCCTGGAGCCGAATTGCTGTTGGGTCGCGGACACCTAGCCGCCAAGCTTAACGGCGAGCAAGGTCTGGTCTTCGCTCAAGCTCCGTTCCTATCGGATCAAGACATCGAAGCGGCGGTCGCCGCTATCCGGGCTGATAACACTAACTAAAAAAAGAGGAAGAGAAAAATATGGATGCACATGCGATCCCGGTGCTCAAGCTTTACGAGACCGTAAACAAGGCATACGTCATTCCGATTTATCAGCGGCCGTTCGCGTGGGATTCGAGAAAGGCCGAAGAGCTGATGGAAGCTGTTCTTCAAGACGCTACCGATAATGCCAAGATCACCTCGCTCGGCACGCTGCTGTTTTGCGACATTCGCGACGCGAATCCCTTCGGCAATAACTCCCCGACCACGATTGCTCCATCGACTATGTGGGAGATCGTTGATGGGCAACAGCGCCTAACCGTCTTCGCGATCATCGGGTATGCGTTGAATGAGCGTCACAAGACGTTGGTCAAAGAAGGCCTGGTCTATTCGCCGCCGCTTGAGTTCGATATGCTTTTTTCGACGTCACGTACGCGGACTGGAAAGACGGTCCCGGTCCTGATTCGTGACGGCGACAATTACGATACGGGGTTTCAATCGGACTTGGCCGGGATGCTTAATGCATTCGCCGGCCATGGTAAGTGGCTAGAGGGTGCCGGGCACCGGCTCGTTGATACTCGCAACGCCATCGTCAAATGGGTGAACGAGGAGCTGGAAGCAGAGAATTTCGCGAGGTTTAGCGATCACTTCCTGTCGAAGTGTACTGTTGTTCAAGTCGTCGCCGACGATCAGGACACAGCTTTCACGATGTTCGAACCCTTGAACTCCACCAGTGAGCCTCTGACTGCCTTCGAGGTGTATCGTTCGAAGGCGGTGCGGCAGTTCAGCGCTCAGTTCCCTAAGACGGAGCTGCTGCTGGATTATGATGCGAGTAAGCGCGACGAGGTGATCTCGCGTTCCAACACGCTGATCTTCTCGATGGCTCAAGTTTACTCGGGAGATCGTCCGCGTATCCATTTCGTGCCGCTCAAGCACTACCTCGACGGCAATGTCACTCCGCAGTTCATCGCCCATTTCGAGGACGCTGCCGATTTCTTCCGAACGGTTTGGCTTGATCAGACCGCGACGGATGCTTGGTTCGACGATGAAGCCAAGAATTGTGTGCGCTTCTTGAAGGCGATGTCTCATGACATCGCCATTCCGCTGCTGCTACGCTATTACCTCACCCAGCGTGCTGATGTTGGAAAGGTGCTCAAGATCGTGGTCGCGTTTTACAGCTTGTGGCGAGCTGCATACCCGACCAACGCTCTTCCGAAGACCTATCGGGCTCTACTGAATAAAGGTTCGGTGGATGACCTATCCATCGCTGGAGGGCAGCCGTTGAAATCGCCGCCCGATCTGGCCGCGTATTTTAAGGGAAAACTATCGGAGAAGGTTGGCGCCCTCGCCGCCAAGCAGACGATCGAGCAGAAATGGCTCATCGAAACGAATCTGACTTACGACGAGCTTAAGACGCTCTGCCGCCTGTTCATCTTCATCGACATCGGCGCAACCATCAAATCGAACCTCGTGCCAAATGACCCATGGACATCGGTGGACGACGTGGAGCACATTCACGCGGTCGCATTGGCTCCCGTGCCCGCAAGCGTTCACCGTATCGGCAACCTGACCTTTTTGCCGAGCAAAGTGAACAAGTCGTTGCAAGACGCACCTTGGGAAGAGAAGATGGAGGTCTACGGATGGCTAGCGGATCCGCACAAGGCTCCAGCGGCGTCTACTCACTACGCGAGTACTGGACGTGCCGTGCACAAGGCAGCGAAGGATTTCATCAATGATGCAACGTCGTCGGCGTTGCCTCATCTTGTCGATATTGCTGCGCACGCGTCGTGGGGTCAGGCAGAGATTGAGGCGCGGTCTTCAGCTATGCTTGGCCGAGTATGGAACGTGCTTTATGGCTCTTGGTTAAATCCCTGAGGAATCGCCGCCGACTGGCGGCGATTTACTGTCATTTGTGGCAGACGTTGCAGGCACCGTTGCCCTCATCCTCCCCGTAGACATCGTCGATGTCCTCCGGCGAGGTTCTCACCGGCCGCAGGGGGTTAATGGGAATACTCTTGCGGGCACGGGCGCGGCGGATTTCATATTCCGCCGCGATCTCGGCGACGCGCTCCGGCTGCTCCATGTCCACTAGCGACTCTCCTTTCGACCAGGTGAAGGGCGCTCCGTGCTCCAAGGCGTCTTTCTCAAGCGCCTTCGCTGCCTCATAAGCGTCAGGATGCCTTTCTCTCAGGCGGACCCACTCGATCTTCTGCTGAAAAAAGCAGAACGTACAGCCGCTTCTAGAGCGCCACTCGTAGTACTTGGGGTACCCGACGCCGGAGTTTTCCAAAATGTCGATTACTTTCGCCTTGTCAATGCCGGCTTCGCGAAACGGCAGCTTCACAAACAGATTGTCGGCTTTAGCTGCGTATCCCTCGCGATAGTCTTCATCCGCGCGGATAGCCACGTATGAAGTGACCTCGTCGCCGGCTGCCAGCCAAGGCCTAACCCAGTCTTCAAATGGCGCAAGCTTTAACTTACGCGTACACCAACGGCTCTGTGGGTTGGGTAGGAAATGGTTGTACTGGCGCAACCAGAATCGGAAGTCTCGACCAGGGTTGAGTCGTGCGATGGGCTTTCCCAAGTACCCCTCGAGCTTGCCGAGAAATTCATGAACTTCGGGCAGTTCCTCGCCGGTATCGGTGAAGAAATAGTCAATATCGAGCTCGGGATGACGGTCGCGCATGTAGACCGCCAGTGCCGCACTATCCTTGCCACCGGAAATCCCCAGAACATGACGCTCAGCCATTGGCGGCCTCCTTATCGACAGACGCTAGCTTCATTCCAGCCTTGGCCAGAATTGCCAGCAATACATCGGTTCCTAAACCTTGGCGCTCAAGCATTGAGGCGACTTCGTCAGCCTTGGACTCCACGATCTGACGATGGCGGTCGGAGATCGCGAACGAGCGCGAAATTGTCTCAGTATTTGACCCTGCGCCGATGACGACAGCGATCGCTTCGCTGTGTGCCTCGCGACCTTGCACTGCCACGAAAGCCTCCGCTTCACGGAAACGTCTGGCGAACTTTGTCAGCTCCAAGATGGCCGCGTCGATGTGCCGATCCACCCAATCACGGGGGGGCTTCTCGGCAGCAAGGCTGAGGATACCCTCAAGCGAGGCTCTGCCTCCATCGAAGTTGGCTAGGCGCGTCGCAAACGCATCCAGCCTCAAGTCGCCAGAAATGCCAGAGACGGACCGAGCGCGTTGGCGCAACGCTTCGAGATCGCCCATCCGCGCGTCGAGTGCGTCGAGCATCTTGCCCTCGACTTCAGCGAGCATTTTTCCATAGGCGTTCGCTAGCTCTTGCAAAGGTGTGCGAAGAGCGTTTACATAGGACTTGCCGTCGACGGCGTTCAGCAACGACGCCAGATCGACAAACAGAACCTTGTGTGGGTCGCTGGCCTTCAAGAGCATGTCGCGCATGGCCTTAGCTGTTTCGCCCAAGCGTTGCGTCCGTCGAGCCCATTCTGGCAGGTTGAACACCATGGCTACCAAGCCGCGAGCGGCTTCGAGCGGATCGGCCGCCTCCGCATTCTCACCGATCTCTGCTAGTAGCTTCGCGATGCCATTGAGGATTCGATTCTTGTCCTCGTCGATTGCCACCCAACGCAACGAGAAGCGATCGGGGTCTTGCAAGCATTCGTCGATATCGAAATCTGTGAGTCGGGGCACAAACATCCCGTCCTTGTAGACGGCGATATTTGCCTTATGAGCAAGCATGAACGCTGTGAGGATCACCGGTTGGATGCCCTGCTTCATTCCGAAAGGGGGCGCATTCCAGAGTGCGTAGATCTCGTGGGCACCCACTCGAGTGTCGCCGTCCGAGAAGAGCGCACGGGCTTCCCACCAAAGGCGCTCGAAGCTGCTTCCCGATCCATCGCACGGAGCAATGAAACGCCACGCGCCGGAGGCATCTTGGCGATGCAACTCGGTGCTCTTAAGCAGTGTCTCGTAGAGGCCGCGTTCGGCAGCGAAGCCCTCGAAGCCGAGTGCCTCTCGGTCTTCGGAGTCGATCATCGCATGCAGCAGATCGCGGCGTGCTTTCACGCTGTTACTAGAAACGCTATCGCGGTTGATTAGCTCGCTCCATACCTGCGGCGATGCGCGGAAAAGCTCGTCGGCAAGCTCAGACGCCACAGGCGATAATTTCGACCCGGGTTCGACGATGCGGTCTGTGCCGTCGTGCCATTTCGCCAACGACACCGCGGCTTGGAGCTGGTCTTCCAGATTCGCACGAGTTGCGGCCAACCGCGCATAGACCTCGCGGCGAGCTACAGCGTCTCCGGACAGTTCATGGCGATCTTTCACCTGTTCTAATGCCACCAGTTCGGCAGAGAGCTCGCCGATACGGGCATGGTTGTCCGGAATACCGACCAGCACTGGCCAAGGGCGAAGCTTCGAGCACGCTTGCGCACGAAGGCGCGCGGCCCTCGGACTCATGCCCTTGTCGGGCAGAGCTAGGATAAAGGTTCCGAACTCGCCCTTGCGTGGGCGGAAGTCAGCGGAGATCTTTTCTGCCTGCTCGATACTGCACAAAGACAGCTCCATCCAACGCATGGAACCCGTCTCGTGGTAATGACGCTTGGCGACCACCGGATGTAATCCCATGAGCTGCGCGAGGCGCGCGTAGTCAACGCCAGGCGAGGCTGCGAGAGTTTGTGCGATGGCTAAGTCAATGTCGAAATCGCTGCCTTCGAACACCGACCAAGCGCCCGTGTAGCTCTTGTAAAGGGCGATTTTGAGAGCAGAAAGCTTTTGCAGCGCGGCGTCGAGTTCCTCTTGTGTCTTGTCGTAAAAGAGGACCTTGATGACGGCGGCGTCGGCCGCCAAGCCAGAACCGTTACGGAAGAGATCGATGATCGCGATGTTCTTGATCAGACACACTAGCAGTGGATCACCGGTCTTAGCCTCGGCTCGCTCGACCGCTTCGACTGCTTGCGACCAACGATGCCCGTCAGGGGAGGCGAGGATGGCTGGCTCAAGATTTGAGCGAAGGTAGTCCCAATAGTCGCTGGGGCGATACCAAGTTGCCTCACTGACGGCGGTCGAGTTCAGATAGGAGCGAAAGCCATTCGGCTCAACTGATGACAGGAAACCAAATGTACTGCGCTCGTTCTGCCCGAATTGACGTTTGGAGATTGGTCCAAGAAGTGCAGCCATGGCCGGATGGAGCGGCCAACAGCCGGCCAACGCGCTTGCGAGGCGCTGCCCTGCAGCGGGGCGGCGCGAGCGGATAGCGTCGGCGATCGCTTTTGACGCGTCGGGAATCCAGTCCGGCTGTCGATCAGTTTCGATCGCGCGGCCGATAAGTTCTACAATTTCGTCGCTGGCTGCCACGAAAGGTAAGTCGACATACCGGCCCTGTACCTTAACCCAATCTTCACGAGTGTCGATGCCAAGCCGAGCGGAATACTGCGCGAAGGATTGATGCAGTACGCCGACTACCACCAAGCGACCGTCTGAGCGTGCGGCGGCTTCGGCGAGTTCTTGGAAAAAATAGACATCATCCCCGGAACCTAGCGCTGAGGCTTCCAGGAACTTTCCCATCTCGTCGATGATGACCAGCACACCGTCATGTGGACGGGCCTGCGCTTCCTCGAGCAATTCCGCGATAACGGTTTGGCCGTTAGGCTTGCTGCGGCCGTCAACCGTCTTGCCCTGCGCTTGCCGAAGGGCTGCATTAAGCGCTGCGACGACGCTCCCGCGCCGTCCCACGGCCGGCACGATCAACCATCCTTTTCGGACCGGGAAGGCCTTGTCGAAGGCGGGCTTGGAATTCAAGTGCAAGGCTTCGCGCGCTTTCACCCGTAGGTTCTTGTCGGGATGTAGCGCACTCGCCAGCGCGACGGCCAGTGAGCTCTTGCCTCCGCCAAAGGGACCGGTCCAAGTAAAGCTGCGTTGGTTGGTCCCCGAGAGTTGCACGCACATGCTATCGACCACGGCGCCGGCAGTGGTGTGGCAGATGTAGCCGGAGAGGGCGTCTACGCGTCCAATATCGGCGTCGACGCGGATAGAGCGTTGATATTGGCGCGAAATTTGGACGATGTCCGACAGAGCCACTTGCTTGTTGTCAGTCATAGGCGCGTCTGATCATGTTTTTGTGGTCGTCCTTCGTCAGGTCCTTTCGGTGGACTTGTCGAAGGCCGGCAGAGTCGGTCCACTCGAGTTTGCGATCGGTGAAGTCCGAGAGCGCGATCAGCCGTTGGGCGATCGACTCCTCGTCAAGTTTGAAAACGCGACCGGGGGAGCCATCAGCGTAAGCAATGGTCTCAAAAGCTAGCGAACTTTGCCCACCCGCTTCGCGGTTCCAGAAATCGACTAAGGCGTAGGCAAAGATGCCGTCATGCAAAGAAGCTTTAGGGCCGCGTCGAAATGCATATTGGCCTTTGTGAACCTCTTGCAGCAGACCTAGCTCGCCTAGCAACGGTTCGGCGAAATCCTCGGGCGATCCCCCAGCCGCACGCGGCGCATAACTACGTAGACATGTCTCCAAGTCTCTAGAGAGCGTCGACGCGGAAAGACGATGTTTGGGATCGAGTTGACGCGCATAGCGCGCCAACGGCTCTTCAAGCTCCTGACGCGTAAACGACGGAGCCGTTACGTGATTGAACAACCAATACCAAGTCGTCGAGCGATAGCATCGACCAGCAAGTTGCCAATGTGCAAGCCATGCCGATGACGGGTTCTCGGCGTATGGATCAAGCCCACCGTCCTTAAGAATTTCGTAGGCAAGACTGCTCATTTTGAAATGATCGCCTGCTTCGGAAGTGACACCGCAAGCTAACGCCCAATGCCGAATCGAGGCCACCATGTTTTTGCCAACCCCAAAGGTCGCAATAGCGTCGACATCGGTGAAGACAGTTTTGCTAATTTGGCCGTTGACCGCTTCATGGCAAACCTTCTTGAGCCACATCTGACGCAAAGGAAACGTCTCGTGGCCGGAGAAGTGGGCGGGCGTGGTTTTGGGAGCGCTGTGGTCGGGCATCATGCTCGTCATTTTAGCCGAACTGGTGGAATCCACCAGTTCGGTAAGGTTGCAGAGGGGATAGGTCTTTTAAATTGTCGCTGAAATTCAGTAGTTAATCTCTTCGGGATACGCGTCGATTCGTTCAAACGGCAATGCTGACAAAAAAATTGGGGTGCGTGAAGTGCCGCAACTGGAGACTTTTGTCAGTTGTCAGGCGCTCCGTGCGCGCGTTCCGTGTTCCGCTGGCAGTGCTATGCGCAACTAACGGATGTGAGCGTGGCGCAGGTGAGATCGAGAGCGGGCGTCATGTAGTTCGGTTGCGGGCGCGAGCTGATGTAAAAAACGGCGAGGCGATCTCGTGGAAATCTTGGCGGTTTGCGTTCGGGCCACAGACTGCGTTAACGCGCCGTGGCTTTATGGTTGAGTCTATCGGCATAGTGCGCGATGGCAAATGCGTGCGCGAAATAGCGGAGAAGCTTCGCGACAGCCAAGTAGGAGAGTGGATGGGCGCTATTATCGGAACCATCGCTACCGAGATCAGCGCCGGATAGAAACGCCTTAAGCAAATTTGGGCTGTGGACACCTTCGGTTACATGGAGCGTCGGGGCCTCCATGTCTCCGACTTCCTCACTCTTCCTTTCATGTCCCGTTTTCAGTAGATCGAGATAGTTAGCCCAAGCCTGCATCATTTTGACTCGGTCATCAAGGAACCTCGTTCGGTTGTAAGCAGTGCCGAGAATACCCGGAACTCGATGCGCAAGTTGATGCTCTATGACTTCCGCCGGAAAGCGAAGTCGCTCGTGAAGAATCGTTCTCGCCATAGCGCGAAAGCCATGCCCAGTGATCTCGGTTTTTGTGTCAAATCCTAGTCGCTGCAATGCGGCGTTTCTTGCTGCTGCGCTCATTGGCTTCCTGCGATCTCGGCCAGGAAATACGAATCGCCCGTTTCCAGTGAGGCCATGCAGCTTTCTCAGGATGTCCACAGCCTGAGTCGCAAGTGGGACAAGATGTTCAGTTTTCGTTTTCGATACGATGTAGCGCCACTCGCGACGATCCAGATCAAACTGTGACCATTCCGCCTGACGCAGCTCCCCGGGGCGGACGAACAACAGAGGCGCTAGTCGCAATGCAGCGCCAACAACGAAGGTGCCGGCGAATCCGTCTAGCGCCCGTAACATTTCACCCACTTTGTTCGGGTCGGTAAGAGCCGCGAAGTGTGTGTGCTTATTGGGCCGCAAAGCGCCACGGAGATCAACGCTCACGTCGCGCATCGCCCGTCCAGTTGCAACCGCGTAACGGAAGATCTGCCCGCAAGTCTGGTGGAGCCGATGTGCGGTGTCGTTTGCGCCACGCAATTCGGCGCGGCGCAACACTTCGAGAACTTCAGGCGCAGTTATCTCTGCCATCGGGCGCGGCCCCAACAAGGGAAACGCATCCTTCATGAGGCGCCCCATAATTTTTTCCGAGTGGCTGTCGGTCCATCCTGGCGCCTGTCTCTCAAACCATTCCAGCGCAACGACCTTGAATGTATTTGCTGGGCCCAATTTGGCGAGACGCTTTTTTTCCTTCTTGGCTTGGCTTGGGTCGATTCCATCGGCCAGCATGGCCCGTGCTTCGTCCCGCTTCCTGCGTGCGTGAGCTAGCGTTACGTCAGGATAAACACCCAACGCAAGTCGCTTTTCGCGGCCATTAATTCGGTACTTTAGCCGCCAGTATTTTCCACCCGTGGCCGCAACTTCAAGATACAGACCGCGACCATCATAGATCCGGTATGTCCTTTCGCGTGGCGCTGCACGTCTAACTTCCAGATCGGTAAGAGGCATGATGGACCTCGATTTATGGCTGAGGCTGAACACCAACCCTTTGATTGGTGTTCAGTCGATGCACTCGTGCGTAGACCATCACTTTGACGGTCCGAACTCAATCTGTGCCTGCTCGAGCATCCAGGCTTCAATCTTGTCGTGCCATACACGTAGCAGGTCGAGAGGGCGGCGGCGATAGTGCTTCTCAGCAAGCGCGGACGGCTTATGCCCTTGGATTTGCGCGACGACGCCGACCGGAACCTCGACCCACTCTGAAAGCGTGCCAAAGGAGCGGCGGAGGCCATGGAGGGAAAGGTGAGGCAAACCCGTCGGAGTCAGCGCTCGATTGTGCGCATGACGCGGCTCGGCAATCCTCCCGTCCGCCGCCGTTTTACTGGCGAACACCCACTCGGAAGGCTCCCACCGTTCCCCCCTTTCTAAGAGACGAGCAGCTTGGCGTCTATTTGGGGGCATCTCGTTGAGACGCTGAAGGTAGCGCAGTAGGCTCGCTAAGTATGGGGTGAGCGGAATCGTCCGGCCGCCGGTACCCTCCACTTTGTCGTTCATCGTCAAGCTCCTCCATCGGAAGTCCACATCATTCCAGCGCAGGGCGGCTAGCTCCTCCCGGCGGGCTCCTGTGATCAGGAGGCCCTGCAGGTACGCACTGATGACAGGATTCGCGATGCCACGCACGGCATTAAACCAAACAGAAAGCTGCTCTCTCTGTAGACAGTCGTCCTTCGCTGAGCTGCGGGGGAGAATGCCCTTGACCTTCGGTGACGAATATGCGTCGTGGGGAATGATGCCCGCGTATGCCTCATCACTGTCACACCATCGAATGAACGCTTTGAACAGACCGAACGCGTGGCCGGCATTTGTCGGTCCTCGCGGTATCTCAGCCTCCAGCCACTCCGAAATGGACCTCGCCGTGATCGCCGTCAACCGGAGCGGCATGAGCGGGGCCAATGGCCCGCGCACCTTTTCTTTGCCGCCGCGCTTCGCAATACCGCCGCCGGGCGAGGAGAGGTTGATGTGATCGAGGATGTATCTCTCTGACCGCGGCTTTTTCGTTTTGGGGGAAATCTTCGTTCGCAGATGCTCCAAGTAATGCTGCCACGCTTCGCCAACAGTCACGTCCTGACGGTGCTTCGCTGCTTGGCGGGCTTCGTGTTCGGCCCTCTGCTCGGCCTCTCGCTCGCGCGGATCAACTCCGCCGTCGATAAGCGTCTGGAGAGCGCGAGCGCGCTCTTGAGCCTTGTCGATCGTCCAGCTCCTCGGATCTCCGATCGTCATCCGAACCGTCGAGCCATGGATCTTCCCTTGATAGATATAAGCCTTGGCGCCGCTAGGAGTTGCTCGCAAGCCGAGCCCGGGCGTCTTGCTGTCCCAAAGAAAAGACTGCGACTTACCCTCTTCGCAGCGATGCGCCTCTACACGAGCCGCAGTGAAGTTGACCTTCGCCACCGAACCCCCTTGCCCATAAGTCAGCGATTCCGTGTAACCGCCATGTAACCAGATTATGCGTTAGCGAGGGAATCTCGATCAACAGAAAAGAATGATGATTTCAGTAAAACCGTTTGAATTCATTGGAATATGTGGTTTGATAAGCGTGAATCCACTCCGATCAATTTGGACTTGTTCGCATTCGCAATGCGAAGGTCGGGAGTTCGATCCTCCTCCTCTCCACCAACCAACATTCCTAGTACGTCCGATGAAGTCCCGAAACCCCGCAGCCAGCAAGGCTCGCGGGGTTTTTTGTTTCCAGTGTCATCCGATTACATCGCGAGTCATCGGGGACCAATTTGGGACTTTTGCGGGGGTAGCTTGTATCCGTCGCTAATGCTTGCCGGTTCTGTAGATACGTCGAGCAAAGACCTAGTGCGTTTCCTTATGAATCCCGTAGCCACCGTGGGGCTGTCTTTCGCGTTGCTCTTTGGCGAAAGGAACCGCTCGCAGCTGCGAACCAAGGTATCGCAAGCGCGATTAAAGGGTGCTGCGCTTGAGTTTCGGAGGGCAATGAATGCTGCGCCTGGGCAGGTTGCGAACAGATGAACGGACAGCGCCCAACTTGAATGTGAGAATGTTCAGTACAGCGCCAGAAGCGAACGTCTGGCGAAGCGGCGCGCTTGGCCGATGTGCGTTTCAGCGTGGAAGAAACGGCAGTGATGCCTTGCCAGAAAGCCGGCGGTCTCTGCGAGATGCGCAGGAAACGCTTGCGCTGAATCACTTACTTTGCATCAGGAACCCCGCAGCGCTCTCGATGGCGATCGGAGGTGGCGATGACAATCGGCTCTGATGGCGCCAAAGATATCGGAGAGGGAGCAGTTAGACGCATGATGGGTCGCTTGGGTAAATGATGAGCGCTGAGAGCCTGAACGGCACGCTTCAACAACCCGCGTCGCGGTCATCTGCGCTGCAGTAGATGAGGGAACTGCAAAGCATAGCGGGAAATTGCAGTGTGTCCTTTGGGCGAGCGTCTCGATATTTGTCCCCGGCACGGTCATTGCGCCAGAACCCAGGCTTAAGGAGATTCCTCATGACACAAAGTGCTAACGACTCGCAAGAAAACCCCAAATCGCATCCGACCTCAAACGCGGAAAAGGACCCGGGAGACTGGACAACGGGCAACGAGCCTATGACCGGTGCTCAGGCGTCGTATCTGAAAACGCTTTGTGAAGAAGCAAAGGAACAGTTCGACGACACATTGAACAAAGCCGACGCCTCGCGGCGTATTGATGAACTTCAAAAGATAACCGGACGAGGCAGCCAGTAGTTCGAACCGACGCAGGATTCTTCAGCCGCTTAACCCGCCGCCGATGGCAGAGGGAGGAGTTGTTGCTGGAAAAAAGCTTGAGCCATCGTGCGAACTTCTGCACAACGCCATGGTGGCTCTCTTTTTTCCCACCAAATTGGCCTCGTTACCGGGCGATACCGATCGAACTCGGGTTCAGCTCTTTTCAGTGAAGTGACGAGAGCAATGTAAGCGGCTCGTCTCGACCGTTGTAGGGGGTGACCTCAGTACGCAGCACAATGATGTCCATCACTTTCGATTGATGGACACCACTTTGTCAGAGTTCT
>NZ_JARUXQ010000001.1:3340853-3352557 GCF_031451265.1 Caballeronia sp. LZ033
CAGCGAGTTCACCACATCAAGATATCTAGCCGCTCCACCTGAGGCAATCCTGCGCCCAGGCGCGGACGCCTCTACACACGGCCTAGGCGAGCCGCTTACAGAGCAATTGCGCGTCCTTATGAAGATGCTGACGCAGCTTACTTACCGTGCCAGAGCTGGGCCGTGTTCTTGACGTTGCAGTGGCGGGAGCGGGCACTGACAGTATCGCACTTGCGCATGAATGTCTGAGGCCGCTGAATGCGTTTGATAAATCAAATTTTGCTTTGGGACTTCGCCCAATAGACGCCTGTTTCACGCGGATCGGAGAAGAGGGCAACAGCAATATGCCTCATGGCGGCGCCAATACCGCTGGTCCAAAAGAGAGTGCTTCGCCAGCCGGGATGCGCCTACTGAATGAACCGCGAAACGGCTGCAAGTGCCAAGCCAGACCTGCGAGGCCGAACCGTGGCACTTGTATTTCGCGATCAGCTAGCTAGCGCGATTCACGCCTATAACCCGCGAGAAGAGTAAGCCATATGGTTACGATCGCTTTGACGTTCGGTGATTGGATTGCTCGGCGCGAGCTTTACAAGGCGTCAGGGCGCGGCAGGGCAATCAGCGGACCACTGTCTCAAGCGTGATTTCCCCGCTGAGTGTTGCGGAACCAAATCATCTGCGCGATGGCGGGCTTGTGTGTTGTTCAGGGATCGACGGAGCTAGGGGCAGAAGCTCAAAATGTTCTCAGCAATTCGGCCCAAAGCCGACCAACCAGATCCCCTCGCAGCTCATCTGCAGCAACCTGTCAGAGAAAATGCCTACCGTCGCGCCCAGAGCGCTCCAAGCGCGAAGGCCGCGACAGCGATGCAACCCAAGCTTATGACGGGATTCTCCTTGGTGACATGCCGAACGGTGCTAAGTGCCTCGCCGTAGGTCTGCTGCGCAGCGCCCGCAGCTTGCCGCGCAAGCCCTTCAACTTGAGTCGACGCGTCGTTTGTCGCATCTCCGAGGGCTGCCTGAGCTTTGCCCGCAGCTTTCTGAATCGTGCCTTCTGTTCTTTCAAACATTTTTTGTCCTCGCCAATGATTAGCTGATCGCTGGGTGGATGCAATCGGCCAGCGATCAGCACCGCTGAACGTTACTTCTTTAGCGTGTCTCTTACCTTGTCCGCAGCCTTGCCGACACTCGCTTGCACCTTGCCTTCGGCCTTCTCTGCGGCACCCTTGGCTTCCGTCGTGCGATCGCCGGTCACTTTGCCAATGGCTTCCTTGATGGAACCCTTGACTTGCTTGGCTGCCCCATCGACACGGTTTTTGTCCATCATGTTCTCCTTGAAAAAAGGTCGGCGCATGGTCGGTCACTGCTTTCTCGACGCAAAGAGATGCTCATCACGTCTCATGCGGTCAGCATGCCATTGGCCAGGGGTCAACAACAGATTCGTTTGTACTAGCCTGAGTGATGCAAATGCATGCCGCCCGTCTTCGAGTCGTGGACCGTCTCGCCAATGCTCACAGTCGTTGCTGCCGAAGCCGCTGACGTATCAACGCTCCGACGCGAAATGTCCTCGCGATTGAGCCCAGACGATTGCCTCCGCGCGGCTATGCACGTCCAATTTGGCATAAATCGTCGAGACATGGTTGCGCACGGTGGCATGAGACAGTTCGAGTGCTTTGGCGATTTCCTTGTCCGACAAGCCACGACACAGATGTTTGAATACCTCGCATTCACGCGCAGTCAGGTCAGACAGGTGCGCTCCTGCGTCAGGAGCATTTGCTTTGCGGACGTTAGCCAGCTTCTCGATGAGCGTGCGGCTGAACCAGGAGGCATCTTGCATCACGGTCTCAATGGCCGAGACCAGTTCCATTTCGGAGCGCTTTCGATCAGTGATGTCCAGCAACGCAATCAATACGCAATCTGTTCCATGGATCGTGACAGGCTCTGCGGAGACAAGGCAATTGAGTATGTCGCCGCTCGCCGTTTCGATCTGGAATTCGACGTTCCGGATACTGCCCGTTTGCGCGAGCAGCTCCGTGATCTTGCTGTGAGCGTCATTCTTCCACAACGCTGTTTCATCAATTGGGCGGCCGACGATCTGTTCCGCGGTGAATCCAGTTGTTGTTGTGAACGCTTCATTGATGTCGAGGGTCATTCTTCCTTCCGACGAGTAGAGAACCGTCGGTACCGGATTCATGCGGAATGACCGCTCGAAACGTTCCTCGCTTTGTTTGAGCGCCGTCTCGGCGCGGCGACGAGGTTCGAGATCCATGAACGTAAACAACATGCAGGCTTCGTCGCCAATCTCGATTGGCTGACCGGCGACCACGACGAACTTCGTGGCGCCTTCCGGGAGCCGCAACACGGCTTCCATCTGGGGGACTGTCGCGCCTTGTCGAATGCGCTCGATGCCAAGGTCACGTCGCTCCGCACCCTCTAAAACATCAAGCTCAAGCACAGAGCGACCGACCACTTGTTCCCTGACGTAGCCTGTCATCTCGAGGAAGCCCTGATTCACTTTGATATAGCGTTGGTCTTGCAGCCGGCAGATGAGCGCGGGTGCGGGATTGGCATTGAACGTTCGCTCAAAACGTTGTTCGGCACTTGCCCAGTCACTGGCATCGTGCAAGATCAGAGCCAGACAGTCCGGCTCTTCGTCCGAATTGGTGAGCACGAGACTTCGAATTCGATGAACCCACTGCGAGTCGCTTGCGTTCGTGCGCTCGACCTCAACGACGACATCGCTGAATTCTTCGCCAGCAATCACGCGGTCGAGCGGGTAGCTTCCCGGGAGGACCGGATGATTGTTTCGATATCGCAGGCGGAAGCGCTCGCGGTATTCAGTCACATCGGTGCCTAGCTCGGTCAATTCCGTCACGCCGTGCATTTCCAGCGCTGCCTGATTCGCCCATACGATGGTCTGATCAGGCTCGACCAGGATGACACCTTCGGTCAAGCCACTGATGATCTGATGCAGTTGACGCCGGTCAGTCTGCTTGCGTAGGACCTTGTCGTCGGCTGCCGTCTGAGCGTCTTGATCTGCCCCATCCTTACGTTGACTCATTTTGCTTTCCCCTTCTTCTTATGCTTCGCTTGTCTGACACTTCGGTCGCTTCGACAGTCTTAGCATGAAAACCATCGCCTTCCAGAAGCAAATGCTTCATCTGTACTGATGCGGATGCACCATGGCGTCCTTTCGCTCGATCACTAAACTCTGCATCCAAGCGAATGACGTCTGGCGAGAACCCCTGCTGCGTTCTGTCTGCACCTTCGCAAGCGACGAGGAGTTAGCGAGGAGCGGATGAGCAAGCGGGCAAACAACGAAAGATGACTTCCTGATCATGCTCGTGGGTTTGCCCATCAATGGACAGTTCCTCGCATGCGGCGACCCGATGGTGCGCGAGGCTCTGGAGAAACTGGATCAGGGTTGACGACTAGCCCTGCCTGCCGCGAGGAGGCCCACATCGAGCGGCGTGCTCCATCGCCGCGTGTGGTCGGCTATCACGTAATTTTTAGGAGAATCAATGAAAACGTTTAATTCAACGTTCGCTGAAGAGCGCGGCCGCCTGCCGCACATTTCGTGGTCCGCCGCCTTCGTCGGCTTCGTGGTCGCTCTGATGACATACCTCTTTCTCGCGGTGATCGGCACAGCAATAGGCGCTGGCGCTTTCGATCCTCTCACCAACCGAAATCCGTTCAGCGGATTTGGCACTGCCGCGAGTATATGGGTAGGTGTGTCTACGTTGCTGGCGTTAGCGGTCGGAGGGTTCTTCGCGGGCCGCACCGCTCCTCAGCACGGTGCGCTTCACGGCATGCTGACATGGGCATTGACCACGCTAGCGACACTCTATTTCGTGTCAAGCGCGGCGAGCGGCGTCGTCGGTGCGGCTGCAGGCGTGGCCGGGCAAGGAATATCGTTAGCCGGTCAGGGGCTCGCTGCGGTGACGCCAACGGTCGCGTCGGGTGTCAAGGCAGTGCTTGACCAGAATGGCTTGACACCGCAAATGGGCGACCTCGAGAACCGTCTGAAGACGCTGCTACAGGAGAGCGGGAAATCTGCTTTGTCGCCGAAACAACTTGCTTCCGCCGCTAGCGCCGCAACGGCAGATGGCGCGTCGAGCGCGGAGAGGACGGCTGCCAACCCTCAGAGCGCATCGACAGACCTACAGGAATTTCTCGACCGTCTTAAGCAGAAGGCACAGCCGGCAATGAACGCCGCGGATCGCGACGCGCTTGTCAATATCATCGTTGCTCACACAGGAAAGTCGCGGGTCGAAGCGCAGCAAATCGCGGACAACTACGAACAAACCTACAACCAAGCGATCGCAAAAATTCAATCTCTTAAGCAGGTCGGCGAACAAAAAGCGCGTGAGGCCGGGAACGCGGCGTCGGCGAGCGTGAGTCATGTCGCATGGGCGGCAGCACTCGTCCTGGTGTTGGGCGGAGCCATCTCGGCACTGTTCGGACTGCTGGGTCTGCGGTGGGTCCGCAAGAACGATCAACCTCCCCTACAGCGCGACCAGGCCGAGAGCGCCTGATATCGCAGCGTATCTGAGGCGTTGAGTTTTCCTTCTATGCGGCAAGTGTCTGACCGTTCAGATCGCAAACGATGAAGCAAATGGTCTACGTACTTGTTCTGATCGCCGCGCTTTGTGCGGCACCCGCATTCGCCAAGGGATGCATCAAGAGTGCCGCAGTCGGCGGCGTTGTCGGACACGTAGCAGGACACCATGGTGTGACAGGCGCCGCTTTGGGTTGCGCAGTCGGTCACCACAAAGCCGCCAAGGAAGCGAGGGCCGCTTCTGCCGCTGCCGCGTCGGCGCCATTGAGCTAATTGCAGCAGGCGCGCAGGTCTCGACGCTGAGTGACTGATCGAGAGGCTTCGAGCATGCGGAATCTGCAAAGCGGATTGGATGCGGCTCGTTGTGTGATTTGGGCTTTTGCGGACGCTAGCGGTGTCGAGCTGGATCATGCGACAGCCCTGCGCGGGGGAGCATCCTTTGCAGCACATGGTCCCTTTGAACGTAACGATGGAACAGCGCTGCGACGACATGCAGTCCAATCAAAGCGAAGAGTACCCATGCGAGGATGCCGTGAACATCACCCTTTGCGTGGCCGAATGTCGAGCCTGGTTCGCTCAGCGCTGGGTAGGGCCACCAGGCCCAGCAAGCGGACTGCCCAACTTCGTGAGGATGCGTTGATCCAGCCGAGCAGCGGCACCAGCACTAGGGCGGTGTAGAGGAGAAAATGCGTTACGCGCGAGACGATGCTGAATAGCGGCGGCAGGTCATCTGGCGGGGGCCGATGCGTCAATCGCCAGATCACCAGGACCGCCATAAGGGTGACGAGCGTCGCGCCCACCCCAAGATGCCACGCGATCAGATTAACCGGCTGTGTGTCTCTGTGGACGTCCGGCATTGTCCAGCCGATCACAAATTGCATTGCGATCAACAGGACTGTTAGCCAGTGCATTGTGCGTGCGACAACGTCATATGCCGGACGCTGCAATGCGGGAGCCTTCGCCATTAATGCTCCTCAGGTTGCAAAGACTGCATGAACCGGTTGGATGCGCAGCCTGCCTATCTGAGGCTGATGGCCTGAGAAAAGCCTACGCGAATTCGCTGGATACTAGCGACGTTACCTTTAGGAAAAATGACGCCGGGAAGGGGCGGTTCCGATGCTCGACTCCTCGACTACGAATCCTGAAGGCTTGGCCTAACCCGCCAAGCCTTTCTCATTCCCATCTCTCCCCGCGCTAAACTCCCTCGCAACCCCACCGCGAGCGCCCCACCATGTCCTTCACCATCCGCGAAATCGATCACGTCGTGATCCGCTGCGCTGACCTCGACAACATGGTGACCTTCTACCGCACGGTGCTGAATTGTCCGATCGAGAAGGAGCAGCGCGACCTAGGCCTGATCCAGATGCGCGCAGGCCGTTCTCTGATCGACCTCCTGAGCGTCGGCGCAAAAATCGACCGACCCGACAGCGGCAACCCAGGCGCCGGCCGCAACATGGACCACCTCTGCCTCCGCGTCGAGCCCTTCGACGCCGAATCACTCCGCGCCCACCTGAAAAACCACAACGTAAAAATCGGCGAAGAAGCGCGCCGCTACGGCGCAGAAGGCTTCGGCCCTTCCCTCTACCTGTTCGACCCCGAAGGCAACATGATCGAACTCAAGGGACCGCCTGAAGCGTCAGCCGACAAACCGATCACCCCTTAAGCACGCTCCACCGCAGCTCAACCGCATCGGCCGTCTCGCTACCGAGCGAAGCCTCGCCATCCTGCATCATCAATTGCAGCCGCATCGTCCGTTCGGCCAGCTTGCCTAGCGCGTCGCCGACGCCTTCCTCGAGCGACCAGACCGTCACATTGCGCAATCGGTCGATCTTGCCCTTCACCCCTTGCCACCAGATGTCCGCCGTCCTTCCGGCATAGGCAATGACGATCACACGCCCCGAGCGGCCGCTCGCCTTGGCAATACGCCGTTCGTCCGGCTGCCCCACCTCGATCCACGTCTCGATCTGCCCCGTGAGATCCTTCTGCCAGAGATCGGGCTCATCGGTGTCGGAAAGGCCCTTGCAGAATTCCAATCGTTCGCTCGCGAAGAGCGCGAAGGCGGCAATGCGAACCATCATGCGTTCGTCCGTTTCGGACGGATGGCGCGCGATGGTCAGGGAGTGATCGCCGTAGTAGTGGCGATCCATGTCGGCAATCTGAAGCTCTGCCTTATAGATGGTGGATTTGAGAGCCATTCAGCGTCGGGCGCCGGCTGCTCGGCCGGCGAATCAGGTGAGCAAAAGCGGTCGGTGCGACACACACGAGCACGCGCGACCGGTATTGTGCGGGGAATCCGAGGGAAATGGGAAGACGTGACGACGCACGCGCACCAAAAAGTCCGGCGCGTGAGAAAAGAAGAAGACTTAGGCTGAAATCCGAAGCAAAACACACCAACCGACGCGATTAGAAAATCGCGCCGGACAAATCAAATGCGATTGAAATACAGACCGGATTATTGATCGATGAAACGATCTGCCGTCCACATCCCTTGCGTATCGCTGTTCGACGCATTGACGAACTCGACGTCATGGCCGACGACGCGTAATACACGGAAGTGGGAATCGACTGGCGTCGAGATACATTCGAAGCCTTCGAAATACTGCTGCATCTTCTGATGCTCTCCGGCTTTCTGGTGCTGATCGGCCGAATCAAACTTGTCTTTCGACAAGCATCCATACGAATTAGGCCGGAAGGTGAATGTCTGCTGAGGCTGAACAACGCTGTCCTGGGCTTGCGCGGTGGACGCGATGGCGAACAGGCCGACCATTGCAAAAAGAGCACTGGCGCGTTTCTGCATATATTTAGCCTCCGAACGACTGATCACTCGAAATTAGCTACGTATTTAAAAGCGGATGACAGCAAAAGTCATGCTAGTGGAGTAAGAAAAACTTGCAAGCACAACTTGTGTGCGTCCGCAACACGGCAGAATGTCGCGGCGTGGGTAAATCGCTTCGTCTAATCGCGGTAATTAACCGAAAAAACCTGAAAGGCGGCCAATCGGAAATGAAAGCTTTCAAGCTGCGGCGTTAAGCCGCTGAAAACCGCCCGAAGTAATGAATATTGCACTGCACGATTTCGCGTGCGTTCGCGCGTCGACAGCCAAGCGCAACCGCATCGACCCGTCAAGCTGGCCAGGCGGCCTATTGCCACATCCATGCGTTCATGGATAAATCGACGCTTCGACTTCAGGAGAAAGCATGTCCCTTGCTCAATGGCTGCCGTTTGCAATCGCCTCCGCGATTCTCGTCGCGATCCCCGGGCCCACCGTGTTGCTGGTCGTCTCATACGCGCTAGGCCACGGGCGCAAGTTCGCGCTGGCGACCACGCTGGGCGTTGCCCTGGGCGATCTCACCGCGATGACCGCGTCGATGCTTGGACTCGGTGTGCTGCTCGCGGCCTCGGCCGAATGGTTCATGCTCGTCAAATGGATCGGCGCGGCCTATCTCGTTTATCTGGGCCTAAAGCTGTGGCGAGCGCCGGTCATTGATACCGACGCCGCTCAACCCACCGACGAAGTGCGCATGGGCCGCATCATCGCGCACGCGTATGCCGTCACGACACTCAACCCGAAGAGCATCATCTTCTTCGTGGCGTTCGTGCCGCAATTCGTCGATCCGCATGTCGCGAGCGTGTCGCAGATTGCGATTCTGGAAGCCACCTTTGTCGGTCTGGCGGCAGCCAACGCGTTCGCGTACGCGCTGCTCGCTTCCGGCGCACGCAAGGCGATTCGCAAGCCATCCGTCCAGCGAGCCGTGAATCGCACCGGCGGAACGCTCCTGATGGGCGCGGGCATCTTCGCCGCGGCATGGAAGAAGGCAGCATGAGCCAGGCGGATAACTGGAGCACGACTGCGCGCCGCGCGTATTTCGGGTTGCTGGAAGACTGGAACCGCCAAGACGCTCCCGCGCTGGCGGCGCGCTTCACCGAACGCGGCAGCCTCGTCGGGTTCGACGGCAGTCAGGTTGATGGCCGCGCCTGCATCGAAGCACACCTGCGGTCCATCTTCGAACAACATCCAACGCCGCTTTTTGTCGCGAAAGTGCGCGAAGTGCGGCGCATGGCGAATGGGCAGACGCTGCTCGTGCGCGCGATCGCCGGCATGTGGCCGCGCGGCGGTACCGCGCTCGATCCGAAGCTGAACGCCATCCAGACCATCGTGCTGTCGCTCTGCGACGGCGCGTATCAGATCGAAATGTTCCAGAACACGCCCGCAGCGTTTCACGGGCGTCCGGAGGAGGGCGAAAGGTTCAGCGAAGAACTGCGCGGAGTCGGCAAGCCGCACGGACTGTGAGCTTACTTGCCTATACAAAAGCGGCTGAAGATCACGCCAAGCAGGTCATCGGAGCTGAACTCTCCGGTAATTGCGTTGAGCTTCTCCTGCCCTAACCGCAGCTCTTCGGCAAACAAATCGAGCACTTGCGACCGTTGATCGGCGTGTCCCGCAGCCAGCGCGAGATGTTCGCGAGCCTCGCGCAACGCGATCAGATGCCGCTCGCGTGCCAGATAGACACTCTCGGCGCCCGCCTGCCAGCCGGCGATCTTGAGCAATTCGTCGCGCAGCAGCGCGATGCCGTCGCCATTCTTCGCTGAGAGCTGCACGACGCGAATGTGGCCTTCGGCATCGTGCGCAGCGGCGGGCATGCCGGCCAGATCGGTCTTGTTCATGATCCGCACGACCGGCACGCCCTGCGGAAAGCGGGCGGCAATGTCGCGGTCCGCCACGCTCAACCCCTCGCGTGCGTCGAGCAGGTGCAGCACCACGTCGGCACGCTCGATCTCGCCCCACGTCCGCTCGATGCCAATCCGCTCCACCTCGTCCTGAGTTTCGCGCAAACCCGCTGTGTCGATGATATGCAGCGGAATGCCCTCGACCTGAATCGTCTGCGCCACTTTGTCGCGCGTGGTTCCGGCGATCGGCGTGACGATGGCGAGTTCCGCGCCGGCCAGCGCATTCAACAGTGACGATTTGCCGACATTCGGCTGTCCCGCCAGCACCACCGAAAGACCTTCGCGCAACAGCGCACCCTGGCGCGCGTCGGCCAGTACCGTGTCGAGTTGCTGCCGGATGCGCGCAAGCTTGCCGCGCGCATCGGCGGCTTCAAGAAAATCGATTTCTTCCTCGGGAAAATCCAGCGTCGCCTCCACCAGCATCCGCAGATTGATCACGTCCTCGACGAGCGCATGAATCTCGCGTGAAAACGCGCCTTCCAGCGACCGCCCGGCTGAACGCGCAGCCGCTTCAGTACTGGCTTCGATCAGATCCGCGACGGCTTCGGCCTGGGCGAGATCGAGCTTGTCGTTCAGAAACGCGCGCCGGGTGAATTCGCCCGGCTCGGCCAGCCGAAGGCCGAACGCCCGGCCCACTTCGATCGCGCGCTGCAGCACCAGTTGCAGCACGATCGGCCCGCCGTGCCCCTGCAATTCGAGCACGTGCTCGCCCGTGTACGAGTGCGGCGCAGGGAAGTAAAGCGCGATGCCGCGATCGAGCGCCTCGCCGCCCGCATCCAGGAACGGCACGTAGCTCGCATGCCGCGGCGACAGCGTTTCGCCGCACAGCGCGAGCATCGCCTGTTGCGCCGCCGACGCCCCCGCTCGTCCTAACGACAGCCGCACCACTCCAATGCCGCCACGTCCGGGCGCGGTGGCGATTGCGACGATCGGATCGGTGTCGTTGCTCAACATGACGGCAGTCAAAACGGGGGATGAAGGGTGCGCGCATTGTATCGCGACGACAAATCCGAACCACTTGCCGTGTCAATAGGACGATTCTTGCGCTATCTTATTTGAGATACTCGACTGTATCGCTCCACCAGGCCGCACTGACGAGCGGATCGGCGTATAAGTCAACAATGAAAGGCATTGTTGATGAAATGATGTTGGCGACAAGCAGTAATTTGATCAACGTGAGCAAGATAAATGCGGATGAAACAAGCCATATATAGCGTAACTGGTTGACTTGTAGTCAGCGGATATTTCGCACAATTCGGTCATGCCTACACCACAAGAAAAGGCCGATTTTTCTGAGCGGCTGAAATTCTCGATGACCCGCGCACCTGAAAAGATGCGCGGCGCGACCGATCTCGCATTGCATTTCAATCTGCGTTACCGGGGCGAATCGGTTTCGCCTCAGACGGCGCACAAATGGTTGACCGCGCGGTCGATTCCAACCGCCGACAAGCTGAAGACGCTTTCGGAATGGTTCAAGGTCGATCAGCATTGGCTGCACTACGGCCCGCCGCCGAGCGGCAGTCCGAAGGGTCCGCCCAAGCCGCTGGCCCGTGACGAGAAATATCCGGCGTCGGGCGAGACGCTCGAGCTGGCGACCAAGATCGAGTCGCTGTCGCCGCATCATCGGTATTTGCTCGAAGAACTTATCGAGCAGTTCTATGGGTCGATGAAGCGGTGAGCTTCCCATCCCCTCTTTGGGCAAAGTTTTAAGAAATTAGGATAAATCCGGGGAGGGCTTTGGTCCGCTCGCTTCGCTTGCTGCACGCGGCTTCGAGTCCGATGGCACGGCTCCGGAGGAACGGTAGCCGCTTGGAATCCCTCAGTGCCTGATTGCTCGCGCGTCCGAGGTTTTGGGCGAACCTTTCGTCCATGAAACGCTATATCGACCTTCAGCTTTTTGCGCGGCGCATTGAACTGGCGCTTACCAAGGTGCAGCCCGAACTTCGGCGACTGCCGGCGTTCAAGCGACGGCCGTTCAACGTAAGCAGTGGAACGGATCTCGCGTATGTATGGCTGAGATTATTCGGCGTTGCGATCCGGCCGGCAACTGCACAAGCATGGATCAACGGGGAAAGTCTGCCGTCGCCGCAGAACTTTGAACTTCTGGTGAGGCTCGTCGGTAAATCCAAGGCGTGGCTCGTAGGTTGGGAGAATGAAGACCCCACTTCGCTGACGCAACTGGAAGCCGCACAGCCTCCCGCACCCTACGGGGCTCGCGAGCCCCGTGCGCAAGCGCTCGCGCTGATCGACGAAGCGCAGCAGGTCATCCGCACACTGCGCGCAATCGTGGACAAGCGTCTCTGATTCATCGCCAACAAGCCATCACCCAAATAAAAAACGCCCGGCAAGTGAACTGCACCCCAAAAGTTGGACACCAGTCCAACGATTTGGGGTGTTTTTTCATGAGCAAGCACAGCGCACGATTCAAGCAAGCAGTCGTCAAAG
>NZ_JARUXQ010000002.1:0-122539 GCF_031451265.1 Caballeronia sp. LZ033
GACGCTGCCCAAGCAGTTCTGGGACGAGACCACGATGCAGATCTCGCCGGTGATCGCCGCTGTCTCGACGCTGCTGTTCGTGTTCATCTCCATTCTGATCTCGCTGGCGGACCGTCTGCGGCGCAGGAGCCTTGCATAGACTCACGGCCATGCATCTGAACGCAAGAGACCGCGCCACGGCTGCCGCCGACGCGAACGCCGAGGACGCGGAGGTCTGGCGCTGGTTCTCGCTGCTCATGCAGGACCGGCGCGTGCGCTGGTGCCAGGCCGATGACCGATGGTTCGTCAGCGTCGACAACCGCCACGTGGCGACCGAACCGTCCTTCGACGAAGCCATCCGACGCGCCAAAGAACGCGTCGAACAGCGAGGCGCCCTGAAGCGGCGTCTTCGCTGAACCCGACGTTCAACTAAAGCGAACGCGTCGGGTCGAGTAAAACCTGCATTCTCAAGACCTCGTTGCCTCTTTCGGCACGAGGTCTTTTTTCATTTCGCCGCAGTTTTCCTGCCGACTCGCAACGAATTCGCGTAAACCCGCTTGCAACACATTTTTGACAGTCTTATATTAAATTTCACCATTAACTATCTCTATGCGATAAGACATGAGCGAAGACGTCCTGTTCTCGAACCACGGCCGCGTGGCGGTCATTACGCTGAATCGTCCTGAACGCCTCAATGCGTGGACCACGCCGATGCGCAACAAGATCATCGAGGCGCTGGACCGCTTCAATGCCGACGACGAAGTCGCGGCGATCATCATGACGGGGGCGGGCAATCGCGCGTTCTCGGCGGGACAGGATCTGTCGGAAGCGCATGACTTCGACGGCGAGCGCGCGGTCGCATGGGTCAAGGAATGGCAGATCTATTACGCGGCGCTGCGCAACCTCTCCAAGCCGCTCGTGATGGCACTCAACGGCACGGCGGCCGGCTCCGCGTTCCAGGTCGCGCTGCTCGGCGACATCCGCGTGAGTCATCCGGGCGTGCGCATGGGGCAGCCGGAAATCAACGCGGGCATCGCCAGCACGACCGGCCCGTGGATCATGAACTCGATGCTTGGCATGTCGCGCACCATCGAGCTGACGCTCACCGGACGTTTGATGGACGCGGACGAGTGCCATCGCATCGGGCTGATTCATCACCTCGTCGATGAAAGCAAGGTCTTCGAAAAGGCGCTGGAGATCGCGACCGAGCTCGCCGCGAAGCCTTCTGTCGCCATGCGTCTGGACAAGCAGCGTTTCCGCGAGATGACCGAGCCGGGTTTCGTGGATTGCATCGAGGCGGGCATGCGCATTCAGCGCGAAGCGTACGACTCCGGTGAACCCGCACGCATGATGGAAGAGTTTTTCAAAAAGCGCGCGAAGTAAGCCCTCTTCATCCACCTACCCAGTGCGGGAGACCTGAATCATGACCCAAGAATTCAACCCGGCGCGACGCCGGATGCTTCACGGCGCGGGCGCGCTGGCCGTCGCCGGCGCCATGCCGTTGGCGGCGCGTGCGCAGAGCAAGCAGATCGTCGTCTCGGACCCGGGCGGTCCTTACACGACGGCGTATCGCGAGGCCTTCTACGATCCCTTCGAGAAAGCGACGGGCATCAAGGTGGTGAGCGTCGCGCGCGAATCGCAGCCGGTCGCGCAGTTCGCGGCGATGGTGCAGACGAAGAACTACGTGTGGGACGTGACCACGCTGACGCTGTCCGCCGACATTCCCTACCTCGAATCGAAAGGCTTGCTCGAACCCATCGGCCTGAAGGCGAGCGACTATCCCGACATCATGCCGGAGGCGATCACGCCGAACTGGCTCGGCGTGGACGTGTACTCGACGGTGCTCGCCTATCGCACGGACAAGTTCAAGGACAACGGGCCGAAGTCGTGGGCCGACTTCTGGGACGTGAAGAAGTTTCCGGGCCGCCGCTGCCTGCGCCGCAGTCCGCTCGACACGCTCGAACAGGCGCTGCTCGCCGACGGCGTGCCGCTCGACAAGCTCTATCCGCTCGACGTGGACCGCGCGTTCAAGAGCCTCGACAAGATCAAGCCGCACATCAACATCTGGTGGACCTCGGGCGCACAGGCGATGCAGGCCATCCAGAGCGGCGACGTCGACATGATCTCGACCTGGAACGGCCGCGCGCAGGCAGCGAAGGACGGTGGCGCGCCGGTGCAGATCGTGTGGAATCAGGGTTTGTATTCGATCGAAGGCTGGGGCATTCCGAAGGGCACGCCGCGTGCGGATGCCGCGAAGCAGTTCGTCAAGTTCTGCGCCGACGCGAAACGTCAGGCGCTGCTCACGCGCACGCTGGCCTACGGTCCGACCAACAAGAAGTCGTTCGAGAGCATCACGAAGGAGCGCGCGACGCTGCTGCCGACGGCCCCGGACAACATCAAGGACATGAAGCTGCCGAGCCCGCAATGGTGGGAAGAGAATCGCCAGAAGGTCACTGAGCGCTTCAATTCGTGGATCCTCTCCTGAGGACGACATCATGAGCTCGAAACTCGAGGCGATCGGCATCGCCAAGCGCTATGGCGATGCGGTTGCGCTGGAACCGACGGATCTCGCCGTGCAGGCGGGCGAATTCCTGACGCTGCTCGGTCCCTCGGGTTCGGGCAAGACCACGTTGCTGCAGATGATCTCCGGGCTCGTTGCGCCGAGCGCGGGGCGCATCGAGATCGATGGCCGCGACGTCACGCATGTGGAGCCGGGCAAGCGCGGCATCGGCATGGTGTTCCAGAGTTATGCGCTGTTTCCGCACATGAGCGTATGGGACAACGTGGCCTATGGCCTGCGCATGCGCCGCAAGTCGCGCGATGAAGTGCGCGCGGCCGTGGACGATGCCCTCGCCATGGTGCGCATGAGCGAATACGCGAAGCGCTTTCCGAAGGAACTCTCGGGCGGCCAGCAACAGCGCATCGCGCTGGCGCGCTGCTTCGCATATCGGCCTTCGGTGATTCTGCTCGACGAGCCGCTCGGCGCGCTCGACAAGAAACTGCGCGAGCACATGCAGTCCGAGATTCGTCGCCTGCACAAGGAACTCGGCGCGACCTTTGTGTATGTCACGCACGACCAGGACGAAGCATTGACCCTGTCCGACCGCATCTGCCTGATGAACCAGGCGCGCATCGAACAGGTAGGCACGCCCGCGGATCTCTATGACCGGCCCGCGACGCGTTTCGCGGCCGGCTTCATCGGCCATTCAAACCTGCTCGAAGGCGAACTCGAAGCCACCCGTGGCACCCGCGGCGAACCCATCCTGCTGGCGGCGGGCGGCCGTATTCCGCTGCCGCTGGGCGCATCCATCGCGCCTGCCGCGCGTCACACGTTGCTGGTGCGGCCCGAGGCGCCGCGTCTCGTCGAACCGCAGGGCGGCTATGTCGACGGCACGATTTCCGATGTCGTGTTCTTCGGCAGCGACACGCGCGTGCAGCTCGCGATGAACGACGGCAGCGAACTCACCGTGCGTTGCGAGCGCAGCCTGTCGCCGCGTATCGGCGACAAGGTGGGGCTGACGTGGGACCCGTATCGCACCACCTTGCTGCACGCCTGAGGAATCGTCATGACTCTTGCACTACACGCCCAGCGCGAGCATGAAGGCGCGCGCCGCGGCTGGTCCGTCGCGCTGGCGCGCTGCGTCCGCTTCCTGCCGGTCGTGCCTACGCTGCTGTTCCTGCTGGTGTTCTTCATCGTGCCGGTGGGCGAGATCCTGCAAGGCGGTCTCGTCAGCGCCGACGGCCAGTTCGGCTTCGCGCAGTTCGAGCGCATCGCGCGCACGCCGGTCTATGCGAAGGTGTTGTGGATCACCTTCGCCATCTCGTTCCTGACTGCCGCGCTTTCCATCCTGCTCGGCTATCCCGTTGCATACATGCTGAGCCGCCTGTCCGAGCGCGTGCGCGAACGCTGGCTGCTGTGGATCATGCTGCCGTTCTGGACGAGCTATCTCGTCAAGACCTATGCATGGATGCTGCTGCTCTCGAAGACCGGCGTGCTGTCGACCATCGCACTTTCGCTCGGCCTCGTGCGTGAAACCACGGGCACGATTCCTTCGCTGACGGGCGTGCTGATCGGCATGGTGCATTCGATGCTCCCGCTCGCCGTGATGACCATGCTGCCCGTGATGCGCGGCATCGACGACCGTCTTGCGCAAGCGGCGGAAACGCTCGGCGCGGAACGCAGCACCAGCTTCTTTACGGTGTTCCTGCCGCTGTCGTCGCCGGGCGTGGCGGCAGCGGGCCTGCTGGTGTTCATCTCCAGTCTCGGCTTCTTCATCGTGCCCGCGCTGCTCGGCTCGCCGAAGGAAACGATGATCGCGCAACTCGTGATCTCGTCGGTGCTCGAACTGTTCGACATGCACTTCGCGGGCGCGCTGTCCACGGTGCTGCTCATCTGCTCGATCTTCATCTTCTTCGTCTATGACCGCATGGTGGGCCTGACCTCGCTGACCGGCGAGACCAGCGAGAAGACGCGCGGTTCGCGTGCGGCGGGACTCAGGCTGGCGTTTCTGATGACGGCGGGCCGCGTGTGCGCGCCGTTCATGATGCGGCGCCGCGCGCATGCCGAGCCGGTGGCGCGCGCCGCCAGTCCGCTCGGGCTGTACACGTGCATCATCATGGCGCTGCTGGTCCTGCCGGTGCTCTCGGTCATTCCGTACGCGTTCACGAAGAGCGACTACATCGGCTTTCCGCCGAAGCTCTTCAGCATGAAGTGGTTCGGCACCTTCATGGACTCGCCGGTGTGGCGCAGCGCGGTGATCCGGTCCTTCGAAGTGGGCTTCGGCACGGCGGTGCTCTCGCTGCTGCTCGGCTTCGGCGCCACGCTTGCGATGACGCGCATGCCGCGCCGCGCCAGCAAGCCCTTGTTCGCGCTGCTCGTCGCACCGCTGATCGTGCCGCGCATCGTGGTGGCGGTCGGGCTGCTGTATCTGTTCGGGCGCTTCGGACTGACGGGCACGAACCTGGGCCTCGTCATCGGGCACACGGTGCTGGCGATTCCCTATGTGGTCGTCACGCTCGCTGCGGGCTTCCAGCGTTTCGACTGGCGTCTCGACGATGCCGCGCGCGTCATGGGCGCTTCGCCGCTGCGGCGCATCACGTCGGTTGTCCTGCCCCTGCTGATGGCCAGCGTGACGGCAGCGTTCCTCTTCGCCTTCCTCGTCTCCTTCGACGATCTGACCATCGCCATCTTCGTGAGCGGCGGCATCAACTCGACCTTGCCGAAACAAATGTGGGACGACATCCAGCTGGCGATCACGCCAACGCTCGCTGCCGTATCCACCACGCTCATCATCCTGATCGCGCTCGTCGTCGCGGTTTCCTCCTGGCTCAAGCGCCGTGCGCGCTGAACCCCGGGCTCTCAAATCGGTTGAACCCATGCATCGCTACCCGGAATATTTTGCCCATCGCCACGCGGACGACGAACTCGACTGCGTTCCCCTGCTCGCGGCAGGACTGCGCCGCGATCCCGCGCGCATCGTCGCGGACTTCGACGGTCACGCCATCACCTGCGGCGACGTCATGCGGCGCGTCGTGCAATTGCAGCGCTGGTTCGCACAGGAAGGCCTCGTGCCCGGCGACCGCGTCGCCGTCATGCTGGGCAACAGCGCGGAACACGTTCACCTCATCTATGCGTTGGTGCTGAGCGGCCTGGTATGGGTGCCGGTGAACACGAAGCTGCGCGCGGCGGGCCTCGAATACCTGTTGCGCCACGCCGAGCCGAAGCGCTTCATCATCGAAGACGAATTCGATGCGGTGACGGCCAACCTCGATTGCGGCGAGTCGCAGCGTGTGCGTCTGCCCGCCTTCGATCCGCGCGATGACACCACCGCTTTCACGACGCCAGTCATCGGCATTCACGATCCGCTGTGCGTCATCTACACATCGGGCACGACGGGCGCGCCGAAGGGCGTCGTCTTCACGCAGCGGATGATGCGCATTGCCAGCGAGGCGGCGTTGCGCGTCGCGGACGTGCGCGAGGGCGACCGGCTGTTCCTGTGGGAGCCGCTGTGCCATATCGGCGGCGCGCAGATGCTGCTGCTGCCGTTCCTCGAAACGATCACGCTGCACGCGGTGCCGCGCTTCTCGGCTTCGCAGTTCTGGTCGCAGGTGGAACGCGCGGGCGCGACGCAACTGCATTATCTCGGCGGCGTGCTCGACATCCTGATGCAACTGCCGCTCGATGCCCAGCCCAGCGCGCACACATTGCGCGTCGCCTGGGGCGCGGGCGTGAGCGCCGCTGCATGGGAACCGATTCAGGACCGCCTCAAGGTGCGGCTGCGCGAGTGCTACGGCATGACGGAGTGTTCGAGCTTCGCCACCGCCAATGCCACGGGCAAGCCGGGTTCGATTGGCCGCGCGTTGCCGTGGATCGAGATCGAACTGCTGGATGAACAAGCGCAGCCGGTGAAAGAGGGCGAAGCGGGGGAGATCGTGTTGTCGAGCAAGGTGGAGGGCACCTTTCTGCCGAGCTATCTCAAGAATCCCGAAGCGACGGCTTCCGCGCTGCGCAACGGCAAGCTGCATACCGGCGACCGCGCGCGCCGCGACGCCGATGGCGATCTCTACTTCATCGGGCGGCAGACGGACAGCATGCGGGTGCGTGGCGAGAATGTGTCGGCATGGGAGATCGAACGGATCTTCGCCGCGCATCCGGCCGTGCGCCTGAGTGCGGCGATTGGCGTGGCATCGCCGATCGGCGAGCAGGACATCCTGCTCAACGTGCAGTTCAAGGACGCGCCGGTGGAGTGGGAAAGCATGCACGCGTGGGCGCGCGAGCGCCTGGCGAGCTTCCAGTTGCCGCGCTATTACCGCGCGGTGGAAGGCTTCGAGCTGACCGCGAGCGAGCGCATCAAGAAGCATCTTCTGCCGCGCAGCACCGACGATGCATGGGATCGGCTCGAGAAGGCGCAGGCATGATGACGCCATGAATATCGCCTAAAGATAGCGTGTTAGGGCTATGCGATAATTCGTCGACAATCGAAAACGATGAACCACGTGATGATCGAAGAGCCCAAAGAGCCGCGCAAGCGCAAGAGCCCCGCAGCGAAGGCGCGCGGCGAGGCGGCGGACCCGAGCGCGTCTTCGCTGTATGTGCAGTCGGTCGAGAAGGCGATGAAAGTGCTCACCGCCTTCGACGGCAGCAAGCGCCAGCTCTCGCTGTCCGAAATCGCCGCGCTGACCGGCTTCGACATGAGCGCGACGCAGCGCTTTGCCTATACGCTCGCGGCGCTCGGCTATCTTTTCAAGGACCCCGACAGCCGCAAGTACGAACTGTCGCCGCGGCTGCTGGACTTCACGTATCACTATCTGACGTCGAACGACCTGGTCAGCCGCGCCACGCCCTATCTCCAGCAACTCGGCTCGGAGACCGAGGAGGCGACCAATCTCACCGTGCTCGACGATACCGACATCGTCTTCGTCCTGCGTATCGTGAGCCGCAATGTGTTCAACGCGCATGTGATCGTCGGCTCGCGTCTGCCGGCCTACTGTACGGCGCCCGGACTCGCGATTCTCGCCACGCTGGACGACGGCGAGCTCGACGACATCCTCGCGCGCACGAACCTCGTGCCCTATACGGGATCGACCGTGTATCAGCCGCGCAAGATCAAGGAGCGCATTGCGCAGATCCGCAAGCAGGGCTATGCGCATACGGAAGACGAGTACTTCGTCAGCGACATCTCCACGGCGGCGGCCATTACGAATGCGCATGGACGCGGCATCGGCGCGGTGAACATCGCGGTGGCGCGTTCGCGCTGGCACGCGGACCGCGACGAAAAGCGCTTCGCCGATCTCGTGATCTCCACTGCGTCGGCCATCTCGACGCGGCGGCGCATCGAATAGCGGGTCGGGTCAAGCAGCACGTTCGCGCAACGAAGGGGCTGCATCGCTGAATCCGCCAATGCGCTGCGCGAGCAACGCGACCGCGCCGTCGAGCGAGGCGGCCATCCCTGTGGCCGCCGGCATGCCCTTCATGCGCTTCGTGCCCTTCATGCTTGCGCGAGCGCAGCCCGCGCGAATCGCTTCCAGACGTTCCAGAATGCCTTCGATGCCGCCTTGATCCTGCATGGCGTGAGGTTGCCGCAACAAGGTGCGCACGTTGTGAACGCAGCACGACAAAGCGCCGGCAACGAGATCATCGTGGGTTGCCCACACGAACACGCGCCGCGGCCGCAGTGCCAGCCGGAATGCTTGCCAATGGCTGTCCAACGAGCGCACCGCCGCTCCGGCTTGTACGCTATCCGCGCTGCGCACGCCGGCGATCATCGCGTCGATGACTTCCACGAAGCGCGCCTCGATATGCCGGCTTGTTTCGAGCGGCTTGATCGTGAACGCGGCCACCAGCGACGCGAGACAACCGATCGCCACTTCGCCGATCCGCAGTTCGACGAGCGGTTGCACCGCATGACCGAGCATGCCGTACACGAGGCTCACCAGCACGGTGATGCAGAACACGCCCGGCCCGTACGCGCTCAGGATGAAATACGCCCAGCCGAAGACGCACAGCAGCATCGCGCAGGCAATCGCGACCGGCTCGCTGTGCAGCGAGGTCACGAGCAGCGCGCCGACCAGCGCGCCCGCCAGTGTCCCGGCAATCCGTTGCATCGCGCGATGCACGGCATCGCCGCGCGAACGTGTGCCGAGCAACACGACGAAGGTGGTGATGACGGCCCAGAACCATCGCTCGGAGGAGAGCCAATGTCCGGCGAACAGCGCCATCGACGCCGCTGCCGCCATGCGCGCGGCCGGCCACCATGACAGGCTGGCGAGTGCGCTTTGCCCCGAAGCGCGCGCGGCGTCAACACGCTTTGTTTCCCATTGCCTCGACTCGACCATCCGTTCCAGCGCCGCAATGGCGCTGCGTAAGCGCGCTTCGCGATCCGCGCGTGCGGATGCATCGAACACATATTGATTCGCGGCTACTTCCAGCGCGATGAGCGCGTCGCGGACCTCGTCCGTATCGCCGGGTTCGAGCAGCGCGAGCCGGTCTTCGAGCGAGATCGCGGCTTCGTTCAGCGCGGTGAGCGCCGTGTGCAAGGAGGCCGCGCGGGGCGCAGTGGCGGGCAGCCTTCTCGCGCGGGCAGTCACGGTCCGGACTGCGAGCCGGAGCGCGGCGTCGTGACGAGGCGGAATGATCCAGCGCGCGATGCACACGGTCACGCATGGCGCAATCAAGGACATTGCCATCGCGAGCTGCGTCATCGGCATGGTGGGATGAAGATACAAGCCGAGATAGAAGGCCACGAGCGCCAGCAACGCACCGCCGAGCGCTCGCGGACCGCACGCCTGGATCAGCATGCCGCCGCACAGCAGCGCGACAAACGTGGCATCGGCGAGCGCGGGCCACGGTGCCAGTGCGCTCGCCAACGCGAAGGAAGTCAGCGCAACGACATAGAGCGATAGCAGGGATGCGAGCCAGCCTCGCAGCGTGCCGTCGCGCAGGAACAGAGGCGCGACCATCACGAACAGGATGCCGGGCCCGGCGACGGTCGGCGGCGCATCGAGCCGCGCGGCCAGTGGCAGGCAGATTGCCGCGGTGAGAAACGTGGCGAGCGTCGCGCGCAGGGCCGTGACGAAGCGCGCGAGTCCAGGGTCCGCGACGAGCAGGCGATCGGCCGCTCGCGTGAAGAGCATTGCAATCATCAGGGCGACATCCGGGCGATGACGGACGCGGCTTGTGGCCGGAGTCCATCGAGGAAAGTTGCCGTGCCATGCCATTCACGCGGGATCGCCGGCGGATGGAAGGTACGGGTTTTCCCGGATCTTAGCGTGTCAAAAAACCCATGGCGATGAAGTCCATGCGGGCCCTTCAATTGGCCTTCGATGCCCGGACAGGGTTAACGCCCGGATTTAACGAGCTATTACCTCGGCCTGCGCACCGGTCGCTAAATTCACTACGAACGCTGCGGCATGCAGGTTCGCAGCGATGTTCAGCACAGGAGGATCGATGGCCAAACTGATTCATACCATGATTCGCGTGAAGGACCTGGACCGGTCGCTCGGCTTCTATGCGTCCGCGCTCGGCCTGACACCGAGTCACCGGCTCGATTTCGATGACTTCTCGCTCGTCTATCTGCGCAACGACGAAACCGAAGCCGAGATCGAATTGACCTGGAACAAGGGACGCGATATTCCCTATACCCATGGAGACGGCTATGGACACTTCGCCGTCGTCGTCGATGACGTTCATGCCGAGCGTGAACGCCTTGTCGGCCTCGGCCTGACGCCCAAGGACGTGAAGGAATTCAAGGACGGCAAGGGCGAACTGATTGCGCGCTTCTTCTTCATCGAAGACCCGGATGGGTACAGGATCGAAGTGCTGGAGAAGCATGGACATTACCGCTAGCGCGTCTCGCAGCACCCGATCGTCACGCAGATGACGCACCGGCAATCCGAAAGCAGGACCCGCACGACCATAAGTTGTTGCAGCACCCCACAAGGAGACAGACATGCGAGACACGATCATCCCGATCGTCGCGCCACGGCGCGCGCACGACGACGGACATCCACACGGACACGCCGGGCTTGACGCCGCTCCACCCCGGATCGCGCTGACGCGGCGCGAGTTTCTGCGCGGCACCGGCGTGCTGGTGGGCACGATCGCCGCCTCGTCCATCTTCGCAAGCCTTGCGCCGAGCCGTGTCTGGGCGCTCGAAATGCAGGGGCTCAGTACGCATCAGGGCGAAGTGCTGCTGCAGGTCACTCGCGAGATCTATCCGCATGCCACGCTCGATGACGCCGTGTACGCGCTCGTCGTGAAGGACCTCGATGCGAAGGCGAAAGCCGATCCCGCCGTGCGCCAGCAACTCGCCGACGGCGTGGCGAAGCTCGACGCGCAAGCCGGCTCCGACTGGACCCGGCGCGGCCCCGCCGACAAGGCGCACGACATCGCCGCGCTGGCCGGCACGCCGTTCTTCAACACGGTACGCAGCACGGCTGTGGTGTCCCTGTACAGCAACGCGCTGGCCTACCAGCATTTCGGCTATGGCGCGGCACAGGGCGACGGCGGTTATCTCTATCAGGGCTTCAACAACCTTTCATGGCTGCCCGATCCACCCGCGGCCGACAGCGGCCCGATTCCGAAAGACGGCTGATCCAGTCGGTTTGATTTCGGTCGATGGGACAACGGAGACAGACATGTACACAGAGAACAAGGTGCAGTTCAAGCATAGCGACGACCACGTCGTGGTGGTCATCGGCTCGGGCGCGGGCGGCGGGACGCTGGCGAACGAGCTCGCGCAGAAGGGTATCGACGTAGTGGTGCTGGAGGCAGGCGCCATGCATACGCAGGGCGACTTCTCCACTGAAGAATGGAACGCCTTCAAGCAGCTCTCATGGCTCGACAACCGCACGACCTCCGGCTCGTGGCGCGTCGCAAAGGACTTCCCGAACCTGCCCGCGTGGATCTGCAAGACGGTCGGCGGCACAACCGTTCACTGGGCGGGCGCGAGCCTGCGTATCCAGCCGTACGAGTTCAAGGCGAAGACCACGTATGGCGACATGAAGGACGCCAACCTGCTCGACTGGCCGGTGACGCGCGCGGACCTCGATCCGTACTACAGCCGCGCCGAAAAGAAGATGGGCGTGACGCGCACCAATGGCTTGCCCGGCCTGCCCGGCAACAACAACTTCAAGGTGATGTCGGCCGGGGCCATGAAGGTCGGCTACAAGGAATGCAACACGGGTCACATGGCGATCAACAGCACTGTGCGCGACGACCGCACGCACTGCTTCCAGCGCGGCTTCTGTTTCCAGGGCTGCCGCATGGGCGCGAAGTGGTCGACGCTCTATACCGAGATCCCGCATGCACAGTTGACCGGGCACATGGAGTTGCGGCCGCAGGCGCACGTGGTGAAGATCGAGCACGATGCACGCGGCAAAGTGTCGGGCGTCGTCTATTACGACAAGGACGGCAAGATCCAGCGGCAGAAGGCGCGTGCCGTCGCGGTAGCGGGCAACGCAATCGAAACGCCGCGCCTGTTGCTGAACTCGCAGTCGAGCAAGTTCCCGGATGGCCTCGCGAACGGCTCCGGTCAGGTGGGCCGGAACTACATGCGGCATACCACGGGCTCGGTGTACGGCGTGTTCGACGACAAGGTCGAGATGTTCAAGGGCACGACGATGGCGGGCATCATCGAGGACGAGGCGAAGTTCGACCCGAAGCGCGGCTTCGCGGGCGGCTATCACATGGAGACGATCTCGCTCGGCCTGCCGTTCTATGCTGCGTTTCTCGATCCGGGCGCATGGGGCCCGAACTTCACCGAGGCCATGGACCGCTATCCGTACACGGCGGGCATGTGGATCGTCGGCGAGGACATGCCGCGCGAGTCGAACCGCATCACGCTCAACAACGACGTGAAGGACCAGTACGGCATGCCGGTGCCGAACGTCCACTTCGACGATCACCCGAACGACGAAGCCATGCGCGAGCATGCGTACAAGCAGGGCAGCGCCGTGTACGAGGCGGCGGGTGCGAAGGCGACGTACATCGTGCCGCCGTATCCTTCGACGCATAACCTCGGCACCGCGCGCATGAGTGCGAAGGCCGACGACGGCGTCTGCAACGGCTACGGTCAGGCGCATGAAGTGTCGAACCTGTTCATCTCCGATGGCAGCCAGTTCACGACGGGCGCGGCGGAAAACCCGACGCTCACCATCGTCACGCTGGCGATCCGTCAGGCCGACTACATTGCGGGCCAGATGAAGCAGCGCAGGGTTTGACGCCATTGCCGGCGTGAGCGTGGAGGGGTAGCTTGAGCCATGGCCGTCGTGCGAACGCGCGGCGGCCCTTTCCTGGGGGATGACGCCATGTGTAGGGTGTATATCAACGCCGATCCGATCCTCTATGAATCGCGCACGCGTTCGCTGCGCATTCATGGCGTGATTACCACGGTGAGGCTCGAAAACCTGTTCTGGGACGTGCTTCAGGAAATCGCCGGGCGCGAGAACCTGACGACCAGCCAGTTCGCGGTCAAGCTCTACGATGAACTGATCGCGCTGCGCGGCGAGGTGCCGACCAACTTTGCATCGTTTTTGCGGGTGTGCTGTCTGCGCTATCTGTCGATGCGCGAGGCGAAGCAGCCCGTGGAAAGCGAGGCGGCAGGGGCGGCGCTGAGGGTGTTGAAGACCGGCTGAGGAACCGGCCTTCACGGGCTTCACTCCAGCGTGATACGCGGCTCATTCAGCGGCCGCAGCTTGCCCGGATGCACGACGCGGCACAGCGCCTCCACAAAGAAGAAATCACCGAACATGGTCGCGCCATCGACGCCGATGTCATGCGGCTTCGAATAGCACGAGTTATGCAACAGCCCGTGCTCCCCTTCGTGAACTCGTCGCGGCACAGCGCTTCCAGCATCGCGATGCCATGACGCTGCCACTTCGCGGCGGCCTGCGCATCGGGATGCAGACGCGCCAGTTCCAGCAGCGCCGACGCCACGATCGCGGCCGCCGCCGTGTCCTTGATCTCGGCGTCGCGACCGGTGGCGTCGAAGTCCCAGCGCGGCACCTGACGTCCTTCGAGGCGGCGCAGATAGTATTCCGCGAGCCGTTCCGCGAGATCGAGATACGCGCACTTGCCGGTCTCGCGCGCCGAGTTCACGTAATCATAGATCGCCCATGCCTGGCCGCGGCTCCATGCGGATTCATCGAACGCGCCCTGGAAGGTATAGCCGCGCACGCGCGCGCCATATGGGGGCGTTTGGCCATGTCGATGGGTCTTCTTGAATGGTTGGCTGAACGCGGCGTCATGCGTTGCGCTACGGCGCCGTCAGCGTGGAAGTCACTTTAAAGAGGCGCCTCATTCGACGGGTAGGACGGTTCACGCGATCTTTTGGACTTTTTTGCAGCACGCCGCGCGAACGCCCGGGGGGGCCGTTAAAAAGTCCAGGAAATCCGAAGACTGGTCCTGACGCACCCTTGCAGCGATCACGAATACTTGCGTCAATCCGACGCCGCTCGCCTATAACCAGCTGTTCCTCGCGCTGTCGCAAGGGCTGGTGGATGGCGCGGATACCTCGCCGGAGCAGTTCGTGCAGGACAAGTTCTCCGATGTCGCCAAGCACTTTTACGTGACGCACGTGAACTATCTGCCGGTGGTGCTGACGATGAGCAAGGCATCGTGGGACAAGCTTTCGCCCGCCGATCAGAAGGCGTTCCAGGAGTCGGCGAAAGTGGCCGCCGACTTCGACCTGAAGGAATACAAGCGTGAATACGACGCCGCCATTGCCACGATGAAGGCGAAGGGCATCCAGGTGACGGTGGTCGATACGGCGCCGTGGCAGCAGGCCACCAAGGCCGCGCGCGACGAACTGGTCGCGAAGATTCCCGACGGTCCCGCGCTCTATCAGTAAATCAACGCGGCCAAGCAGGCTTCGGCGGTTGCATCGAAATGACGGATGCGAACGGCGGCAGTGACTCCAACCCGGCATCGGAGGCGACACCCATGGAGAAGCTCGCGCGCGGCCTGATGTGGATCGACGACATCGTGCTGAAGCTCAATCTGTTCGTCTGTAGCTGTCTGCTGCTCGAGGCGGTGATCGTGGCCGGTCTCGGCGTGATCTTCCGCTTCGTGCTGCACGATTCCTTGTCATGGTCCGACGAAGTATCGGCCTACCTGTTCGTGTGGCTCACGTGTCTGGACGCGGCGGCCGGTGTGAAGCTGCGCGCGCATCCGGAAGTGCGCGTGCTGGCCGACCGCGTTCCGCCGTGGTCGCGCCCTTGCTCAAGGACTTCACGGACTGCGCGATCCTCGCGCTCGGCGCGGTGTTCGTGCTGTACGGCACCGACATGCTCGAACTGATGGGCACTGAAACAGCTACGTCCGTGCCGATTTCGATGGTCTATCCGTATCTCTCGATACCGCTATGCGGTGCGTTGCTCGCGTTTCATTCGCTGGTGCGCATCGTGGTGTCGCATCTGGCGCCGCAGGCGCAGTCCGATGCGACGCTGGTCGAAGGCGTGTCCGATCATCTCCAGATTTCCAGGATAAACATCATGTGGGCAATCGCTTTTGGAGCAGGGCTGCTCGGGCTGGGCGTGCCGGTGGCCATCTGCATCGGCATCGCGGCGACCATCGCGGTGGCGTTGCAATCGGCGGCGGGATCGCTCGGGCTGTTGTCGCCCGTGTCGATGAGCATGCTCGTCTACGCCTGTACCGCGAACGTCTCGGTGGGCACGATGTTCATCGCGGGCATCATCCCGATGCTGCTCGTGGTCGCGTCGTTCATGATCGTCAACTATGTGACGGCCGTGAGGAACGACTACAGCGCGGTGGAGCCGTTCGATCTCGCACGTCTAGCTCTTGTCGAACGTCCGGAAAGCACCGCTTGATGACGGCCGCAAAGTCCAGTTCTGGCATGAGTGAACTGCTAAGCTGGATTGACGGAAAAAGAATCAAGGCGCCTGTAGGCGTGGCTGTTTCGAACCACGCCGTCGGCCCCGGTGCGTACACCCAATACGTTGAGGACTGGCTGACATGGTCGACGGCTTCGATAGGGACGCAGAGCCGGATGCGGATCCTGAAGAGATCAGGCTGCGCGACAACGATAGTGCCAAAGGTATTTTCGAGTCGCTGCCGGTGCCGCTGTTGATCCTGCTCCCGGATAAGGACTTCACGGTAGCCGCGGCGAGCGAGGGCTATCTCAGCGAGACGCGTAGCAGGCGCGCCGAAGTCGTCGGGCAATCGATTCTCGATGTCTACCCTCACAGCGCGTTTCCCTTCAACTCGACGGAGACGGCGGATCTCCATGCGGCGCTGACTTCGATAGCGACCTGGAAGTCGGCCAGCGATCGCGCCGATCAACGCTTCAGGATCTCCGCGCACAAGGACGAAGGCGCCTCGACATGGCGGGCCGTACAAAGACCGGTCCTGACCGATGAAGGTGAGCTTCTGTGTATCGTGCATTGGCTCCAGAAGCTGTCCAGTGCGCAGCACATCTCTCTCGACGCGGCTCGCGAGCCGGACTACAAACGCATCGTCGACTCGCTTCCGCACTGCGTGTGGACGGCACGTCCGGACGGATACGTGGACTTCTACAACGCGCGATTCCGCGAGTTCATGGGCGCTGAACCGGAAGCGGCGAAAGACGGGCTCTGGATCAACTTCGTTCATCCCGACGATGTGAAGCGCGCCAAGCAGGAATGGCAGGCAAGCATACAAAGAGGAACGCCGCACGAGTCGACCTTCCGCGTGCGCTACCACACTGGCGACTACCAATGGACGCTCGTGCGCGCGATGCCGGTTCGGGAAGGCGCCGACATCATCGAATGGGTCGGCAGCAACACCGACATCGACGCGCGCATGCTGGCCGAGGTGGAAGCCCACGTGTCGAACCGGCGCAAGGATGAATTCCTCGCGATGCTCGCACACGAACTGCGCAATCCGCTCGTGCCGATCAGGGCGGGCGCGGAGATGATGGCAAGACTCGGCAAGGACGACGAGCGCATGTCCCACGTCGGCGACATGATCCGCCGCCAGGTGGCGCACGTTTCGACACTCATCGACGACTTGCTGGAAGCCTCGCGCGTCAACCAGAATCGCGTCTCGCTCGAGACTTATACCGTCGATCTGAAGCGTGTCGTGCATGAGTCATCCGAGCAGGTGCGTCCGCTCGTCGAAGCGCACAAGCACCGCTTGGCCATCCATCTGCCGGTCGAGCCCGTCTGCGTGTGCGGCGACCACAATCGCCTCGTCCAGGTCTTCAGCAATCTGCTCACGAACGCGGCGAAGTACACGCCGGACGGCGGAAGCATCTCGGTGCTGGTATCGCGAGAGAACGGTGAGGCCGTCCTCAAGGTGAAGGACAATGGCAACGGCATGGAGCCGGAACTGCTGACACGGGCATTCGAGCTCTTCGAGCAGGGCACGCGAAGCGCCGCGCGAACTGAAGGCGGTCTGGGACTGGGACTCGCGCTTGTGAAAGGGCTCGTCGAGCGCCAGCATGGGACCGTGACGGCGGCAAGCGAAGGACAAGGCAAGGGCAGCGAAATCACCGTGCGGTTTCCGCTCGTCGCTAGCCGGGCGGACCCGATAACACCGCCCGCGACGCCTGAGCCGATGCACGAGGCTCATCGACATCGCATTCTCCTGGTTGAGGACAATGTCGACGTCGCGGACTCGGTGGGCATGGTGCTGGAGATTCTTGGACACGATGTCGCCATCGAGCACAACGCACGCAGTGCGATCGAGCGGGCCAGACGGGAGTCGTTTGACCGCTGCGTGCTCGACATCGGACTGCCCGATATGGACGGCTATCATCTCGCTCGCGAACTGCGCACCCTTCCCGGCACGCGGAACGCCGTGTTCATCGCGCATACCGGTTATGGCCAGCAGGAGGATAAGAAGCTGTCGGCCGAGGCGGGCTTCAAACATCATCTCGTCAAGCCAGCCGCGATTCCCGACATCGAACGGGTGCTCGCGGATGAAGCGGTGACCTAGCGCGTGCTGCCTGTCGCGTTGCTCATGATGCGAAGAGCACGAGCATTACTCAGGCTTTCGCGGATGATTGAGGAAGAAGCGAATCATCTCGGCGCTGGCGTCGGGGCCGGACGGATCGGTGTAGCTGCCGCTCGACGAGCCCCCGGCCCACGCATGCGGCGCCCCGTGAATCACCCATAGTTCGGCATCGACGCCCGTGGGTGAAGTCATGATCCGGACCGTGTTCTTTCTTGCGCTCGATGCGCCATCGATCATCACTTCGCTTGCCGAGAACTCGCGTACCAGTTCGCTGGCGTTGGCGAGATGCACGGTTGCGTCGGCATCGCCGTGAAAGACGATCAGCGGGCATGAAGGGCCGGTTCTTCGGGCATTGGCGCGCGGCTTGCCACCGCGCATCGCCGCCAACGCCGACGGCAAGTCGTGCGCGCAACCCACCGGCAGGCCCGAGTGAACGCCCGCTGCCGCGTACAGGTCAGGATAGGCGTGCGCCAGGACCGCTGCCATCGCGCCACCGGCGGACAGGCCCGCCACGTAGACCCGTTTCGGATCGACGCTGTGGTTCGCCATGACCTCGCGCGTGATGCCCGCAATCAGCGACGGTTCACCCTGATCGCGCTGCTGATCCGAGGGCTTGAACCAGTTCCAGCATTTCGATGCGTTCGCGCTCTGCGGCTGAACCGGATAAGCGACGATGAAGCCGTGCGTGTCCGCAAGCGCGTTCATCCGGGTGCCGGCCGCGAAATCGTCGGCGTCCTGGGTGCAGCCGTGCAGCATGATTACCAGGGGTAAGGGTTCGCCGCGAGGTAATGCGGGGACGTAGAGTTTGTAATCACGCTGACCGGCGGCGCCGACAAAGCGCCGCGTGCTGAACTGCCCTTGCTGTCCGGCTTGCTCGTTGCCGGCGCGGCACCGGGGTTGCAAGAGGTCGGCGAAAGCTGTCGTGCCGGTCTTGTCACGCGCGTCTGCCACGTCCGTCTTTTCACCATGCATGGCGCGCTTGACGACCTCGGCGGCCGCCGCGGGATCATTGCTGCGAAAGAGTGCGAAGGCCTCTTTCATCGAATCCAGAAATCCGTCGTTGAGTTTCATTGTTCTTCCGTTAGCAGGAAATTGGAGAGCATCAGCGGATGCGATCCGCCAATGCGGCCTTGACCGCAGGGGACGCATGAAGCGCGCCGCGGACCAGGATGGAGTCGATCGCGGCGAGCGCGAGTTCAGGCGAAACATCCGATGCGATGCTCGCGAGGCCCAGAACCTGGATCCTCAGCCGTTGATTGGCAGCGCACGCTGCTTCGAGGTCCAGCTTCGAGAAATGCTGGAGGCCCAGGACCAGTTCACGGCGAGTCACCGTTTCCTTCACGGCCGGAGCGTGGACTGCGAGCTGGTTGCGGATGGCCGTGCGAATCAGATCGGTACGGTTCGAATAAAAGCCTTCTTCGACCAGCAGGTCGATCTGTCCCAGGTCGACAGGGCCGAGATTGATCGTGATTTTCTCGGTCTCGCTGCCGCGCGAGCGTTCCAGTGTCTCTTTGTTCATCTTGAAAAGTTCTCCGATTACCATCCATGTGGATGGTATCAGGCTGGTTTCAAGAGGGAGGCACGAAGATTTGTTGAGAAGGAACGTTCGGTAATGCCCGACACTCGCCGCAGTGTGCGGCAGGCAATTGTTACCGCACGATGAGCTTCACCCCCTGCGCAAAAGCTCACTCGCCTGCGCGAGCACCGCTTCGATGGAAAAGGGTTTCGTCAACATGGCCATGTTGTCGTCGAGGAAGCCGTCGGACACCGCTTCCTCGGCATAGCCTGTAATGAACAACACGGGCAGCATGGGCCGGCCGACTCTCGCGGCGTCGGCCATCTGCTTCCCGTTCAGGCCTGGCAGGCGCACGTCCGACACCAGCAAATCGATCTTCACCTCCGACTTGAGCACCGCAAGCCCCGACGGTCCGTCATGAGCCTGGATCGACGTATAGCCCGAGAGTCCGAACAACTCGACAAGCAATTGGCGAATGGTCTCGTCATCGTCGACGATGAGCACGGTCTCGCCCGCACCGCCAGCCGGCCCGGCAGCCAGTGCTTTCGGTTGTCGTGGCGCCTCATCCGCCACCACGGCCTCGGGCATGAACAGCGCGACGGTCGTTCCCTGGCCGAGCGCGCTCTCGATGGTCACGAAGCCGCCGGACTGTCTCACGAAGCCATAGACCATCGACAGGCCGAGCCCGGTGCCGCGTCCCAGCGGCTTCGTGGTGAAGAAGGGTTCGAGGGCTTGTCTCAGCACCTCCTGCGGCATGCCCGATCCCGTGTCCGATACCGCGATGCGCACGTAAGCGCCAGGACTTGCGCCTTCGTTCGCGGCCGCTTCCACTTCGCTGACCTCGATGACCGAAGCCGCAATCCTGAGCACCCCGCCACGAGGCATGGCATCGCAGGCGTTGATCGAAAGATTGAGCAATGCGCTTTCGAGCTGGTTGGTGTCGCAGCGGATATGGCACGGCTGCGCGGCCATGTCGAACGCGATCTCGATGTCCTTGTTCGCGGTCTGCCGGATGAGGTCTTCGATGGACGGTATCAGTTCCCTCACGTCGGCGGACCTCGGTGCAAGCGGCTGTTTGCGCGAGAACGCGAGCAGTCGATGCGTCAGCGAAGCGGCCCGATGAGCCGACGAGATCGCCATGCCGAGAAACCGGTCGAGCTGTTCGGTCTTGCCACGCGCGACGAGATGCCGAACCAGTTCCAGAGGCCCGATCACGCCCTGCAGCATGTTGTTGAAGTCATGCGCGAGGCCGCCGGTCAGGTGACCCACCGCCTCCATCTTTTGACTTTGCCTGAGCTGCTGTTCGAGTTCACGTTGCGAGGTCATGTCGACGCCGACACCCGTACGCCGCACCGGCAGCCCTTGCTCGTTGAAATAGGTGTGACCCCGCGACAGGACGTGCCGCACGGATCCATCGGGGTGACAGATTCGATATTCGAGTTCCAGGTCGCCGCTATGCAGCAGCCCGCCCGACATCGTATTGCGCAGGGCGGCCCGGTCGTCGGGATGGACATTGGCCAGGAAATACTCGCGCCGGATGCCCTTGGCCGCCTGCTCCGCATTGATCCCGTAGAGCTCGGAGACAGCTGCATCGCAGAAGAAGCAGTCGCTCGACACCTCGTAAGTCCACACGCCGACGCCACTGACCGCCGACAGCGCCAGCCGCGCAAAGTCGCGGGAATCATCGAGCGCGATCTGGCGCTGCCGCTCGGCCGTGATGTCGCGTCCGGCGCACGCAATGTGATTGCGCACACGCGTGGCAGACCAGCTGATCAGGCGGTAGCTGTTGTCGGATGCCGCGATCCGGCATTCGAACTCGGCCGTGGAGCCATCCGTATCGAGCCCTGTGATTGCGGTTTCAACGGCGCCGGCATCCTCAGGGTGAGCGAGCATCGGCAAGTGTTTTCCGATGGCGGAGGCTGCAGCGATTCCGAGCTTGTCTTGCCACGCGGGATTGACGTCTTTTACCCAACCCCGCAAATCGACGATGACGTGCAAGTCATGGCTGACATCCCACGCGACTTCCCGGCCGAGGCGGTCCTCATTGGCGAGTCCCGAAGCGGCATGGCGCTTCTTTGAATCATTAATCATGTGAATTCATGGCAACCGGCGCGGCAGGCGCCCGATGATGGACTACCGGCTCCGCTCTGTACGACTGTGTGGAAAGACATGGCTTGTCCTGTGCAAGCAACGTCGTTTGCCAGGCAGCCTCAGCAGACGCGTCCGCGTTGATACAAGCAGTGACGGGCGAGGCAATGGGAGAACAATTTACCACGTCAGCGTAGAAGGTCGCCGGCATCGCCTCGTGTTCGTGCGCCGCTGATCGCAGCGTCGGGTAATCGCTCTGGTAACAACAAAGACGGCTTCGCGCCCCGAACCCCCGCCCTCCTACCTGAGCAAGATTTACCGTCACTGAAAGTAATTTTAAATAAAACCAGAAAACATTCTTCAGGACCCAAATTACCTGCCGTTAAGAAACTGGCCTAGCGTTCCAAGCCGGTGCACGGCGTCGCGAGGCGGTCACGAATTCCCGAGTTCTTCCTTTGCGACGCCGTTGCAAGCCAGGCCCAGACATCTCGCATCTCGTGCTGTACCGCCGCGTAGTGATTCAACGTGTTGTACCGGTCAGGAGCCATCGTCCCGAAGGTCTTTAAGAAGGCCTGCGGTTCATGTCCGACTCCTTGCCTTCGATGACCGCCTCGATCCCCCACGACATCCTCGCCGTCCCCGCTGCCGGCGACACGCCGCCCGTCGCGGCCGTGCCCGTGCGCCTCGTCTCCACCAACGGCACGCTCAAGCCGCCATTTCCGCTGCCTGCTCCCACACCGACCCAGGACGCGGGTCAGGGCGTGCGCTTCGATTTCAACGACGGCTGTCGCGTGACGCTGCCCGAAGGCGAATGGCATGTGGTCCTGCGCGACACGGAAACCGGCAACGTGCTGTTCGAGACGGACATCGGCGCGGGCGCGGTGACGAGCGGCAAGAAATATTTCGTGCCCTTCGAACTCGAAGTGCAGAAGCGCGGCAAGGATGCGGACGCGGCCATCCTGCATCGCTACGACGCGAAGGACCGTGAAGTGCTGATCCAGTTTCCGGTCGGCACGCTCGGCGACCTGATGGGCTGGTTTCCCTACGCCGTCAAGTTCCAGCGCAAGCATGGCTGCCGCCTGACGTGCTCGATGTCCGCGCTGATCGCGCCGCTGTTTCGCCGCGCCTACCCTGAAATCGAATTCATCACGCCGGAGGAAGTGGATCCGGCGCGCTACTACGCGACCTACAACATCGGCCTGTTCTTCGACGACGAAGCGCACACCCATCAGCCGGTCGACTTCCGGCATGTCGGCTTGCATCGCACGGCGGGTCACATCCTCGGTGTCGATCCGGAAGAGATGCGCCCCGGGATGGTCCTCGCCGACGAATCGCGCCCGATCGAAGAGCGCTATGTCTGCATCGCGGTGCAGAGCTCGACCCAGTGCAAGTACTGGAACCACCCGACCGGCTGGCGCGAGATCGTCACGTTCCTGAAGGAAGCGGGTTACCGCGTGATCTGCATCGACCAGAAGGCGACGCACGGCTCGGGACTCGTCTGGAACCACATCCCGCACGGCGCGGAAGACCAGACCGGCGACCGTTCGCTGGAAGAGCGCGCGCGCTGGCTGAAGCATGCGGACTTCTTCGTCGGCTTGTCGAGCGGACTGGCCTGGCTCGCGTGGGCGTGCGGCATTCCAGTCGCGATGATCAGCGGCTTCACCCACGAAAACAACGAATTCGCCACGCCTTTCCGCGTGATCAATTACCACGCCTGCAACGGCTGCTGGAACGACGTGCGCCACCGCTTCGACCACCAGGATTTCTTCTGGTGTCCGCGCCACAAGGACACGCCGCGTCAGTTCGAATGCACGCGCCTCATCACACCCGAACAGGTCCGACGCACGCTGCGCCGCATCCCGGGCTTCGGCGTGGGCCTCGAGCCTGTCGCGCTGCAAGCCTGATCGAATTTCTGGTCGCGCGCCGTCTCTTGTGGGCGCGCGTCACGCACATACGAATACAAAAAAATGAAGCCGCTTACTTATCGCCGTAAATTCTGCCTGCACATTTTCGGCAGCCGCAGACAGCGCGCCTCGCGCCTGCTCGCCGGTCTGTTCTCGATGCTGGGCTTGCAGGCGCTCATCGCCGCGCCGGCCCTCGCCGTGCCCGCCACGCCGCAACCCACCGATTACACCGCAACCGTGTCCAGCGGCTCGACGGTCTCCAACGAGTCGGTGACATCCGGTGTGCAGACGGTCGCCGCGGGCGGCCGCACGTCGGGCGTGACGGTCAGCGATGGCGGTGAGCAGCATCTCGCCTCGGGCGGCACGTCGATGCTGACGACGGTCAACGCAGCCGGCTTGCAGAGCGTCGCGGGCACGGCCACGTCGACGACCATCAACTCCGGCGGCATCCAGACCGTCCAGACGGGCGGCACGGCGGCGTCGACCCGCATCAACACGGACGGCACGCAGAACGTGACGGGCGGCGCGGCGAACGCAGCGACCGTGTATGGCACGCAGAACGTGAGCGGGGGCGTCGCCAGCGGATCGACGATCCAGAGCGGCGGCACGCAGAACGTGCTGAGCGGCGGTGTTGCGTCGAGCACCTCGGTGCTGAACGGCGGCCTGCAGGACGTCAAGGCGGGCGGCACGGCCAGGAGCGTGACGGTCTCCGCGGGCGGCACCGCCCTGTTCGAAGCAGGCGCGACGGCGAGCGGCATCGTGCTGTCCTCGGGTTCGGTGATCTCGGCGACGACTTCCGGTTCGCTCACCGGCACCGATGCCGGCAACCGCACCTTCAACGTGGCAGGCGGCACCGCCACCGGCTTCGTACTGAGCGCCGGCAGCCAGCTCGACGTGCTCTCCGGACAGCGCTCGTCGGGCACCGTGGTCAGCGCGGGCGGCGTGGAAAACGTGTTGACCAGCGGCCAGAGCACGGCCACGCAAGTCCTCGGTGGTACCCAGAATGTGAACGGCGGCCGGGCGACTTCGTCGCTCATCACGAGCGGCGGTACGCAGAACGTCGATGGCGGCCTCGCCACCAACACGACGATCACGAGCGGCGGCACGCAAACCATCTCCAATGGCGGTTACTCGGACATCGCGACCGTCACCTCGGGCGGCAGTCAGGTCGTCTCGGCCGGCGGCAGCGCGACTGCGGCAACCATCAACTCTGGCGGCAACCAGATCGTCGCGGGCGGCGCGGCGGACGGCACCATCGTCAACTCCGGCGGCGGCGTGACCGTGTCGGCGGGCGGCACGCTGTCGAACGCGCACATCAATAACAACGCAAACGCAAGCGTGCTCGCGGGCGGCACGGCCAACGACTCGGTGCTGAGCGGCACCGCCGCCTACTTTGCAAGACAGACGGTGGCCGGCGTCGAGAGCGGCACGACGGTCGGCTACGCGGCGCAGGACACGGTGTTGTCGGGCGGCATCGCCGATAACACGCTGGTCAGCGGCACGTATGCCACGCAGACCGTCAATTCGGGCGGCGCGACCAACAACGCGACGGTCGCGGCTGGCGGCCGGATCGACGTGGCCGCGGGCGCCAGCGCGACGTCGGGCACCATCAACTCGGGCGGCACGTTCGAAGTGGAATCGGGCGGCACGGCGATGGGCATCGTGCAGAACTCGGGCGGCGGCCTGGTCGCGACGACCTCCTCGACCGTGCTCGCAGGCACCAACACGCGTACGGACGGCACGGACTTCACGATCGCCGACAACCTCGCCACGCATATGCAGCTCACCGACACGGGTCATCTCACCGTGCTGGCGGGCGGCTCGGCGCACGACACCGTGTACTCGGCGGGCGGCATCTTCCAGGTCGATGCGAACGGCACGGCCGATACGATCGTGCAGGGCGCAGGCGGCCAGATCGTCACGAATACCTCGGCAAACATCACCGACGCGCAGACGGCGGACGGCCGCATGTTCTGGGTGCAGAGCAACGTTGCCTCGGGCGTGATGCTCGACGGCCGCGCGGCCAAGCTGACGGTCAACGAAGGCGGCTTCGCGAACGACACGCTGCTCTCGGCCGGCACGTTGCAGGTGGACGCGGGCGGTTCGGCGAACCTCGTGAACCAGAGCGCGGGCGCGGGCCTCATCACCAACACGTCGGCGACGATCTCGAACGGTTCGAACACGCACGGCGACTTCAGCGTGGCGAACAACGTCGCAACCAACCTGGTGATCGAATACACCGGCAATCTCACGGTGCTCGGCGACGGTTCCGCCGTTTCGACGACGGTCGGCTCGGGCGGCCGCGTGACGGTCAACAGCGGCGGCATCGCCACCTCCACGACGGTCGCCAACAGCGGCACCTTCGCGGTGGATGCGGGCGGCAACGCGCAAACCGTGACGATGGACGCGGGCGGTGCGCTCATCACCAACACCTCGGCGACGATCACCGACGCGCACAACTCGATCGGCGACTTCATCGTCAGCGGGAACTACGCATCGAACGTGATCGCCGAGAACGGCGGCCAGTTCACCGTGCTCTCCGGCGGCTTCGCCAGCGCGACGACCGTCAACAGCCGCGGCAGCCTGATCGTCGCGGACGGCGTGGCGCAGGGCGCGACGATCAACAGCGGCGGTAACGCTGTCGTGAGCGGCGGTGTGCTCAACAATGCGACCGTCACCAACTCGGGCGTGCTCACGACCTCGGGCGGCGTGACCAACGACACGATCGTCACCGCGGGCGGCGACGTCTACGTGCGCGGCGGCGTCACCAGCAACACGCAGTTGCAAAGCGGCGGTTACGAGAGCGTGAACGGCGGGCTGTCGGTGGGTACGACCGTCGGCGCGGGCGCGACGCAGGAAGTCTGGACCGGCCAGACGAGCGGCACCGTGGTGCAGGGCGGCGCGCAGACGATCTACGGCGGCACGACCTTCGCGACGCAGTTCAACAACGGCACGCTGACGGTGTCGGGCGGCACGGCCAGCGGCACGGTGGCGGCGAACGGCACGGTCGTCAACGTGGTGGGCGGCACGACGGCCGGCACGCAACTGCAGGCGGGCGCGAGCCAGGTGGTCACGAGCGGCCATGCGAACGGCACGGTCATCTCGGCGGGCGCGACCCAGACGATTGCCGTCTCGGGTTATGCCTCGGGCACGCAGATCCAGGGCGGCGTCGAAGACGTGAGCGGCTCGAGCGTGGCCGCGACGGTGTCGGCGGGCGGCAGCCAGGCGGTTCATGGCAGCGGCGCCCGCACGACCTCGGCGACGGTGCTGACGGGCGGCACGATCACGCTGACCAACAGCGCAACGGCGAACGGCACGCAGGTGGACGGCGGCACGCTGAAGGTGTCGGCGGGCACCTCGGCGACGCGCACCGAAGTCTCGGCGGGCGGCACGCTCGCCGTCCTGGGCGGCGGCTCGGCGAGCTACAGCACGATCGGCGCGGATGGCACGGAAACCGTCGCGAACGGCGGCGTGACCTCGCAGGACACGATTTCCGGCGGCACCCAGACGATCTCGGGCGGTGGCACGGCGAACGGCGCGACCGTGCTCGCGGGCGGCACGCAGACCGTCGCGACGGCTGCGCTCGCCAGCGGCACCATCGTGTCGTCGGGCGGTACGCAGAACGTGAGCGGCGGCGTGGCGCAAGGCACGTCGGTCGCGGGCGGCACGCAGGTGCTGTCGAGCGGCGGCACCGCCACCAGCACGACGATCACAGCCGGCACGCAGCAAGTCGGCGTGGGCGGCGTGGCGAACTTCACGACCGTCGCGGGCGGTCAGCAGGAAGTGATGTCGGGCGGAAGCGCGAGCGCCGGCACGGTCCGCAGCGGCGGCACGGTCGCCGTGGATGCGGGCGGCGTCGTCGGCGGCCTGACGATGAATTCGGGCGGCGCGCTCACGCTGAGCGCGGGCGGTTCGGCGCTCAACGTCAATCAGCAGGACGGCGCGATCCTCACCGCCGATACCGCCGGCCTGCTTTCGGGCACGGGTCCGAACGGCTCGTCGTTCCGCATCAGCGGCAATATGGCGTCGGGCGTGACGGTCATGAACGGCGGCAGTCTCACCGTGCTGGCGGGCGGTTCGTCGACGGGCACGATTGTCGGCAGCGGCGGGCAGGAAGCGGTGCAGACCGGCGGCGTGACGACCGGCGCGCAGGTCAAGACATCCGGTGTTCAGACGGTCGCGGTTGGCGCAGCGTCGATCAACGCGACGGTCGCCGGCGAGCAGGACGTCGATGGCGTCGCGAGCGGCACGGTCGTCGCGGCGGGCGGTGTGCAGACGGTGAATCTCGGCGGCACGGCGTCGGGCACGATCATCAAGGCGCTGGGTTCGATGACGGTCGCCGATGGCGCGACGGCCACGAGCGCCGTGATTTCGGGCGGCACGCAGACGGTGCTGGCAGGCGGCAATGCGGACGGCACGACGATCTTATCCGGCGCGCAGAACGTCTCCGGCTCGGCGACCAATACGGTCGTCAGCGGCGGCGCGCAGAACGTCGGATCGGGCGGCAACACCAGCGGCACGCAGGTCACGGCGAACGGCGTGCAGAACGTATCGGGCGGCGTGGCGACCGGGACCGCGGTGTATGCGGGCGGCGTGCAGAGCGTCAGCGACGGCGGCCAGGCCGACGGCACGCAAGTGAGCGCGGGCGGTCTGGTCAGCGCATCGATGGGCGGCACGCTCAATGACGCGATGATTTCCTCCGGCGGTGCGGTGGTGCTCGACGCGGGCGGTGTGTCGAATGCGGCTTCGGTGCTGTCGGGCGGGCTGCAATCCGTGCTGTCGGGCGGCGTGGCGAGCATGACCACGGTATCGAGCGGCGGCACGATCGCCGTGTCCGCGGGCGCAACCGCGATGGGCCTCGACCAGAAGTCGGGCGCCGCGTTCATCGCGGACACCGGCGCGACCGTCAGCGGTCACAACGCCAACGGCGATTTCTCGATCATCGATAACCTCGCGTCCAACGTGCTCGTCGAGAACGGCGGCCAGCTCACGGTGGCGTCGAACGGTACGGCGAGCGGCACGCAGGTCGGCTCGGGCGGTGTCGAGCAGGTGACGGAAGGCGGCGTGGCAAGCGCTACGTCGGTGTCCAGCGGCGGCGCGCAGAACGTGGCTTCGGGCGGCAGCGCCAGCGGCACGACGGTGTTCGCGGGCGGCTCGCAGACAATCAGCGCAGGCGGCCTTGCGAGCGGCGCGGTGCTCTCGGGCGGCGCGCAATCGGTCGCGGGCAGCGCGACGGGCACGGTGGTTACGGCGGGCGGCGAACAAAACGTTCTGAATGGCGCGACCGCGACCGCCACGAACGTCGGCTCGGGTGGCGTGCAGCACGTGCTGGGCGGCGTCGCGAGCGGCACGACGGTCACGACCAGCGGCGTGCAGGACGTGCAAATCGGCACTGCGCTGGGCACGGTGCTCTCGGGCGGCCTGCAGGTCGTTCAGGTGGCGGGCGTGGCGAGCGGGACGCAGATCGGCGAAGGCGGACAGCAGATCGTGGCCTTCGGCGGCACGTCGAACGATACCGAAGTACAGGCGGGCGGCGTGCAGGAAGTCTCCACTGACGGCACGGTCTCGGGCACGCACGTCGCGAGCGGCGGCCAGCAGACGGTCGATGCGGGCGGCTACGCATCGGGCGGCACGATCGACGCGGGCGGTACGCAGATCGTCAGCGGCAACGTGAGCGGCACCGTGGTGTCCGGTGCGCAGACGGTCGCTTCGGGCGGCACGGCGGAAGACACGACGCTTACCGGCGCAAATGCCACGCAGATGATCTCGAGCGGCGGCCTGGCATCGGCCGGCAGCGTGGCGAGCGGTGCGGTCCAGACCGTCGAGTCGGGCGGTCTTGCCCGAGGCGTCACGGTGGGGACTTCGGGCACGCAGAGCGTGTCGGGCTGGGCGCTCGGGTCGGTGATCTCGGGCGGCACGCAGGAAATCGCGGCGGGCGGCTCGGCGACGAGCGCGACCATCGAAAGCGGCGGTGCGCAGAACGTGCAGTCCGGCGGCATCGCGGGCTTCACGACGATCAGCAGCGGCGGCACGCAGACTGTCGCGTCGTCGGGCGCCGCGGGCTTTACCTTCATCGGCGAGGGCGGCGCGCAGACCGTTCAGTCGGGCGGCAGCGCTTTGATTTCCCTCATCGATGGCGGCGGCAAGCTGACGGTATCCGGCGGCGCCTATGCCAGCGCAGTGATGCAGCAGGCAGGCGGCGCGCTCGTCGCGGACACGTCCGCGACCATCCTCAACGGCTCCAACACGCTCGGCACCTTTGGCGTGATGAGCGGCGTTGCCTCGGGCCTGCTCGTCGAGAACGGCGGCAGCTTTACGGTGCTGTCGGGCGGTCAGTCGCTCGATACGCATGTCGGCAGCGCGGGTCTTGAAACCGTGGCATCGGGCGGCGTCGCGTCGGGCACGATGGTGTCCGGCGGCACGCAGACCGTGCGCGGCACGGCCAGCGGCACGACGGTCCTCGCAAGCGGCACGCAGACCGTTGCGGCAGGCGGCGTTTCTGACGACGCCGTGGTCGCCGGCGGCAAGCAGGTCGTGAACGGCACCGCGAACGCCACGCAAGTCAGCTCGGCGGGCAAGGTGTCGGTCGGCTCCGGCGGACAGGCGCTCGATACGCAGATCGGCTCGGGCGGCGCGGTGACGGTGGCATCGGCGGGCGTGGCCAGCGGCAGCGTGATCAGCGCGGGCGGATCGCAGGTCGTGAGCAAGGGCGGCCAGGCAAGCGGCACGACGATTGGCGCGGGCGGTGTCGAAACCGTGGCGTCGGGCGGACTGTCGACGCAAGCGAGCGTCACGAGCGGCGGCACGCAAAGCGTCGCATCGGGCGGCAAGGCGAGCGGCACGGCGGTATCGGGCGGCGGCGTGCAGCTGGTGCAATCGGGCGGCGTGGCCTCGGCGACGTCGATTCTTTCGGGCGGCGTGCAGAACCTTGCGGCCGGAGGCAGCGCGGTATCGACGCTGGTGCAAGGCGGCGGCCTGCAAACCGTGCAGACCGGCGCGACCGCGTTGACCACGACGGTGGCTAGCGGCGGCGTGCAGGACGTGGCGTCGGGCGGCACGGCCACCGGCACGGTCGTCAGCGCGGGCGGCGTGCAGCGCGTGTCGTCGGGCGGCAATGCCGGCTCGGTGACGCTCGGCAGCGGCGGCAATCAGTACGTGAGCTCGGGCGGCGCGGCCAACGGCGTCTCGGTGACGGACGGCGGCACGCAGACCGTGCTCGCGGGCGGCAACGTCAGCGGCACGAACATTTCGAGCGGCGGTACGCAAGCCGTTTCGTCGGGCGGCAGTTCGACGCAAGCCGTGGTGTCGAACGGCGGCCAGCAGACGGTCGCCTCGGGCGGCACGGCCAGCGGCACCGTGGTGCACAGCGGCGGCGCGTTGACGGTATCGAGCGGCGGCGCGGCGGGCAGCATCGTGGTCGAGGGCGGCGGCAAGGCCACCGTCGGCAGCGCGGGCAGCGCGACGCTCAGCCAGGCATCCGGCGCGGCCATCGTCACCAATACCTCGGCGACCGTGAGCGGCAGCAATGCAAACGGCGCGTTCCAGGTCGCGGGCAATGTCGGATCGAACGTGCTGGTCGAGAACGGCGGCGTGTTCGACGTGCTGGCGGGCGGTGTCGCGAGCGGCACGCAAGTCGGCTCGGGCGGCACGGAGCGTGTGTCGTCGGGTGGCGCGTCGATGCGCTCGGTCATCGTCGGCGGCGTGCAGCGCGTGTCGGCGGGCGGCTCGGCGACCGGTGCGAGCATCGGTGCGGCCGGCGTGCAGCAGGTTGCATCGGGCGCCAACGCGCTCGACACGACGATTGCCGCGGGCGGCAGCCAGACGGTCGCGGGCGTCGCCAGCAACACGACGATCTCGGGCGGCACGCAGACGCTGACCTCGGGCGGTGTGGCGCAGGGCACGACGGTGTCGAACGGCGGCGCGCAGAACGTGAGTTCGGGCGGCGTCGCGATGGTCACGACGCTGACTTCCGGCGGCACGCAGACCTTGAGCGCGGGCGGCTCCGCGCGCTGGACGACCGTCGAGGGCGGCACGCAGAACATCCTCGCGGGCGGCGTGGCGAACGACACGACCGTCAACGCGGGCGGCCTGCAATACGTCGATGGCGCGATCGAAGGCTATGCGTACAACACCGTGGTCAACAGCGGCGGTGTTCAGCAAGTGGCGTTCGGCGGCTACGCGGGCGGCGCGACGATCAACAGCGGTGCGTTGCAGGAAGTGCAGGCGGACGGCATCGCGAGCGGCACGACGGTGAACGGCGGCACGCAGGTGGTCAGCTCGGGCGGCACGGCGCAGGACACGACGCTGAATGCGGGCGGCGTGCAGCGTGTGAACGCGGGCGCGCTCGTCAGCAATACGCTGGTGAACAGCGGCGCCACGCTGACCGGCGACGGCGACGTGGCCGGCGTGCACGTGACGGCCGGCGGTCTGGTGCAGAACCTCGCGAGCGCGAGCCTCGGCATCGTCGATGACGGCGGTACGGTGCAGGTCGATACGGTCACGGCGGCGAACGTCGCGGTGAACAGCGGCGGCTTGCTGAAGGGGAGCGGCACGCTGACCGGCAATGCGTCGATCAACGCGGGCGGCACGCTCGCCGCGACGACGCCGGGCCAGACGCTGCATGTGAACGGCAACCTCGCGTTCAACGACGGCTCGGTGTTCGCGGTCGGCGCGAATGCGGCGGGCCAGACGGGCAGCGTCGCGGTGACGGGCGATGTCAGCATCGCGCAGAGCGGGGCGAACGGCGGCGCGACGGTCGTCGTGAACGCCGTGCCGGATGCGTGGAAGGTCAACACGAAGTACACGATCCTGAGCTACACGGGCGCGCTTACCGGCTCGTTTGCGGGCGTCTCGATGGACTACGCGTACCTCGTGCCGACGCTCAGCTACGCGCCGCAGGAAGTGGATCTGACCTTGAAGATCGCGTCGATCTTCTATCAGACGGGCGAGTTCGCGGGCTTCGGCATGGTTGGCCAGAATCGCAACCAGTTGCAGGTGGCGAGCGCGTTGAACCGCATTCTCGCGGCCGGCGGCAATGCCGTGACCGACAAGCTGCTCTACGCGACGAAGGCGGGTGCGCAGTCGGCGCTGTCGCAGATGACCGGCGACGAAGCTACCGGCCTGTTGCGCATCACGCGGCAGAGCACGGAGGCGTTCGGCAACACGGTGGGCGAGCGTCTGACGCAGGCGGGGCTGGAGCGTCCGTCGAACGATGTGTGGGCGACGGTGCGTTACGGCCAGTCGCACGCCTCGGGCGATGCAGCGCTCGGCAGCCATGCGCTGGATGCGCGTACGAGCTCGCTTGCGATCGGCTTCGACCGCGAAGTACTGCGTGATGTGCGCGCGGGCGTGGCCGTCGATGCGGACTACAGCGACCTGGGCTTCAACACGCCGGGTTCGAGCGGTCATGCTAACGGCTGGCAGGCGCTGGTTTATGGCGCATGGCAACCGGCGGCGCAGCCCTTCTTTGCGCGCGGCATGGCGGGCATCGGACGCTGGAGCAATTCGGTGAACCGCGTGGTGGCGATCGATGGCATGTCGGGCACGCCGCAAGGCAGCGTCGAGACGCGTTCGACGACGGCTTATGCGGAAGGCGGTCTCAACCTGCATCTGCGTGACGACATGATGGTGCAGCCGTATCTCGGCATGCGTGTGGGCCGTTACAGCCAGGATGGTTTTGGCGAAGGCAAGGGCAACGACTTCGATCTCGTCTATCAGGGCAGCAGCCAGGCCGCGACGACGGGCATCGCGGGCGTGCGTTACTTGCTGAAGCAGAAGCGGGCGAGCGGCGCGAGCAACACGTGGGAAGTGGATGTCAACGTGCAGCAGCGTTTCGGCAGTCTCGACCAGCAGCTCAATGCCGCGTTCGCGACGGCGCCGGGGTCGGTGTACCAGGTGTCGGGTACGCCGCTGGCGCGCACCGTCGGGCATGTGGCGACGGGTGGGTCGTGGGAGATCGGGAAGCATGCTTCGGTGTTTGCGCGTGCTGCCGTGGATTTTGGCAAGCATGAGCAGGACTACAGCGGCGTCGCGGGGGTGAACTGGAAGTGGTAAGGGGGAAGGCGCGCGCGGGAGTGTGCGCTGGGTAGGAAGGAGCCTGCCATTTTTGGCGGGCTTTTTTTCTGGCAAGGAGATGGATGGCGCATCATCCATTAACGGGTCAGTACAATTTCCGTCGTTGAACGTGAGCGCAAGAATCATCGAAAATCAAAGAGCACACATTGGAGCCGATAGCGAAACGATGGACGCAATACTTGAAAAGCGCTATTCCGAGATTCTGGAGACGCTGGACCCGGCGTTCCTGAATCACGTTGAGGCAAAAGAGCGCAGGCTCTCGACGCCCTTTCTCGTGAACGGCCCGAGCGATCCCGACGCGCGGCGCATCATGGTCATCGGCAGAGAGTATGGTGGCAACGGCTGGAATGTCATGCACGACGGTGGAGGGGCCAGCGTATATGTAACGAAGGCACTCTCGAAGCATCGGGATTTCTTCGGCAGAGCCATGGCGAAGAAAGGTCAGGATAGGGGCGACACCTTCTTCAACTTCATGCGCGCCTTGGCGCGAAGTGTCGGCAGTGAGGGAGGGCTCATTTACTCGAACCTGCTCTGCTTCGACTCGGGCGGAAAGTCTCCTCGCAACTCGGAGCACTTCTCACTCGTCAAGCGCCTCTCCAAACAGTTGCTGGACGTACAACTCGATCATTTCAGACCCGATGTCGTCATCTTCGCGAACGGGATGGATACGGTTGGCATCAGGCGTGAGTTCTTCCCGATCGCGGGTGATGGGAAGGTTTGCGTGGGCCGCCGACACTGGGAAGAAGCGGGCATTCCGCGGACTCAACTATGGGAATTCGAACTTCACGGAAGGTTCTTGTGCTACCGGATTCAACATCCGTCAGCAAGATCGCGGGCCGCGAAAGCAGCCCGCAAGCAGTTGCTCGAGGTTATATCTCAAACGACGCATCACAACCCGACGGTTTTCGGCGGGGTGGAAGGTACGGGAAGCTTGGCCGCCGTCTCGTCCAGCTCATGAGACAGCGCACACGGATCAAGCTCGCAGCAAAGCGGCAAGCGCTGCGGCGTGCGGCTCGCAGAGCGCCCGCGGAAACGCAGGGACCTACGGAAGAGCATTATCGGACGCGTATCGCCAAAATCCATTTCGAGCATGAGGCGTTATTCAAACGGCTCGAAAACGCTTGAGGCAAGCACTATGAGCCGCGGTTGCTGCGCCGTACTGAAGTCAATCTTCACGACAACCTTGCGGGAGCTTTGCAGATCAAGCGGAATGTGCTCAGCCCTTGGCAGCAGCGTGCCGATACCATACTGGCGCGGTGGAAGCGCATTGACCCCCAACCTGGAGACCAAAATGAAAAAACTCGCCTTGCTCGCAGCGTCGCTGTGCATCAGCGTACCTTCGTTCGCGCAATACTACGGCAATCAACCGTCGCATTCCGCTTATGGCAACAACGGTGGCTTGTATGGTAGCGATCAACAAGTCAGCGGTTATACACGTAGCAACGGGACCTACGTGGAGCCCTATCACCGAACCGCGCCTGACAATACGATGTACAACAACTACTCGTCACAAGGTAATCTGAATCCCTATACCGGGCAGACAGGTCACGTACGGCCGCGTTATTGAGTTCGGGAGGGCGGAATTCTGATTCCGCTCGCTCTGCACTCCAACGGCTCGACGGCTTGGGCGTCAACGCCTCAACTCTCCCTGTCATACCCGAACTCGCGAAGCTCTTGCGAACATCGGCAAGCCTTGGCGATCTTCGCGGCCCATTGCACGGCGGCTTCGCGCGACGGCAGTTCCAGCACACAGAAGCCGCCGTCGAACTTTCTGGTCTGCGGGTAGGTCTCGTTCGTGACCGCACCGTCAGCAGCCACCATCAGCGGAGCGACGTCCGCATTGATCCCGCCGCCGAACACATACACGCCGGCGCTCTTCGCTTCCCTGATGACCGAGCGCGCCGCTTCGCCGACCGCCGCCATGTCTTCATCGGCAACGACCATCGCCGATGCGGGAAAGGAGATCAGATACTTCGTCATCTTCAAATCCTCCGAACGTGAGCACCACCCCTCAAGGCAAATTCTCCCGCAGCACGATACTGAACATCACCGGCTTGACCCCATCCATCGCATCCTGCGCTTGCCGAACGTTGTCGAAGATCCTGAGGCAATTCCCCACCATGGCTTGCGGCGTCTGCGTAATCAGCGCGTCCATGGTCCCGTCGATCAGAAGCGCCCGGGTATCCGGTGTCAGCCCATGCCCGACGAACAGAATCTTCTGCTCCGTCTTCGCCTCGACGATCGCCCGCGCGACCCCATCTGACCCGCCGCCGCTGTTATAAACCCCTGCCAGATCCGGATGCTGCTGCAGCAGGTTCCGTGTCTGCAAGTAATTGCGTTCGCTGTCGTCATGACCTTCGCGCAAGCCGATCACACGCAGCAGAGGAAACGTCGATTCGATCAAATGCAGGAAACCGATCTCCCTCTCTTCATGCCCGCGATAGTTGAGACTCCCTGCCAGCATCGCAATCTTCCCCGCCGGCCGCGGACCCATGAAGCGCCCGAGCAGCAAGCCCGCAGTGCGTCCCGCTGACCGGTTATCGATCCCGACATAAGCGAGCCTTCGCGAATTCGACAGATCTGAAATCAACGTGATAGCCGGCACGCCTTCGTCAGCGAGTGCATTGACCGCATCGCGCACCACCGGATGCTCCAGCGCCATGAACACGATGCCATCCGCCTTGCGCCCGTACTGCAGCAACCGCGCCGCCAGTTCATCCGGATTGAAGCTCTCGACGTAGTGGACGCGGCACTTCATGCCTTGCGCGGTCCACTGATTCTGCGCGAACTCGATGTAATCTCCGAGCATGCGCAAATACCGGTTTGTCCCGGAAGGCAACAGGAACGCGATCCGCATCGGCTTGCCCGTCGCGATCTTCTCCGGCGCCTCGATCGAATACCCCAACCGCGCAGCGGCCTGCATCACTCTGGCGGCCGTATTCGCCCGCACGCCGGGCCGCCCGTTCAACACGCGATCGACGGTTGCACTGGATACGCCCGCAGCCTGCGCAATGTCGGCCACGCGGGCGCGTGGTGGAAACAACGGCGTTACCGCACTCACTCCAAACTCCTCAAGAAAACCGCAAAGCCATCAGAAACCATCAAGTTATGAGTTTGACGCCACCACCCCTCACCCGTAGTCTTTGTTCACCAACGTAGCGAAGCTAACGCCAGACAGCAAACCCCGGCGATCAGTACAAACCCGCGTTATGACGGTTTCTGATGGACCTGGAAATCGCATCAAATAAAAGCAAGGAGACGAGCATGATCGATTCACGCCGACGCACGCTGCTGCGCGCAGCAGCCGCAGGTGCAGCAAGCACATTGGCTTTTCCCGCCATCACCCGCGCCGCTGCCGCCGAATACGTCTTCAAGTACGGCAACAACCTGCCGATGACCCATCCGCTGAACATCCGCGCAAAAGAAGCGGCGGACCAGGTGAAGGAAGCGTCGAAGGGCCGCATGGAAATCCGCATCTTTCCGAACAATCAGCTCGGCGGCGATACCGACATGCTCGCGCAAGTGCGCAGCGGCGGCATCGAGATGTTCACGCCATCGGCGCTGGTGGTCTCGACGCTCGTGCCCGTGGCCGCCATCAACGCCACGGGCTTCGCCTTCGCCGACTACAACCAGGTCTGGGGCGCGATGGACGGCAAGCTCGGCGCATTCGTGCGTGCGTCGATGCAAAAGGCCGGGCTCGAATCGTTCGAGAAGATGTGGGACAACGGCTTTCGTGAGACGACTTCCAGCGCGCGCCCGATCGCCAGCGCCGCCGACATGCGCGGTCTCAAGATCCGCGTGCCGGTGAGTCCGCTGTCCGTCGACATGTTCAAGGGGCTCGGCGCCGCGCCCACGAGCCTGCAATTCAGCGAGGTGTATTCGTCATTGCAGACGCGCATCGTCGATGCACAGGAAAACCCGCTGCCCATCGTTCAGGTCGCGAAACTCTATGAAGTGCAGAAGTACTGCTCGCTCACCAATCACATGTGGGACGGTTACTGGTTCGTGCTGAACCAGCGCGCATGGGCGCGTTTGCCGAAGGATCTGCAAGGCATCGTCGCGGATGCGTTCAACCAGGCCGCCATCCGCCAACGCGAAGACGTTCGCAAGCTCAACGACGCCGCCGTGGCCGATCTTCAGTCGAAAGGCCTCGCGATCAACCGCCCCGCCCCGGACACGTTCCGCGCCGCCTTGCGCCAGGCGAACTTCTACGGCCAGTGGAAGGGCAAGTTCGGCAACGAGGCGTGGAGCCTGCTCGAAGGCTATACAGGCAAGCTGGCCTGACACTGCCCCCGATCATGCCGTCCGTTTCGGAGACATCTTCATGGCGAACCCGGCCTTGAGTTCCACGCAAGGACATCTCGAACCCGTCGGCGCGCGCCGTCTGCTGCGTGCTTGCGACCGCGCGTTGATCGCACTCGTCGAAGGCGCATGCGCGCTGTTGCTGACGGCGGAAATCGTCGTGCTGCTGGCGGGCGTGATCAGCCGCTACGTAATGCACGCGCCCCTCGTCTGGTCCGATGAACTCGCCGGCATGATGTTCCTGTGGCTGTCCATGCTCGGCGCCGTGCTCGCGTTGCGGCGCGGCGAGCACATGCGCATGACGGCGCTCGTCAGCCGGCTCTCGCCGGCGCGCCGTGCGTTCGTCGATACGCTCGCCATCGTGCTTTCGCTCGGCTGTCTCGGTCTGGTGCTCGTGCCCGCATACGGCTACGCATCCGGCGAAATGGCGATCGTCACGCCCGCGCTCGAAATCAGCGGCGCGTGGCGCGCGCTTGCCTTGCCGGTCGGCGCGGCGCTGATGTTGCTGGTCGGCTTCATCCGGCTCGCCAGCGTGGCTCGCTTGCGCCATGTGCTCGTCGCGATCCTGATGACGGCTGTCGTCGCCGGTACCTTCGTGTGGCTCGCGCCCTGGTTCGAGAGCATCGGCAAGGCCAATCTGATCGTGTTCTTCGTGGGCGTGGTGGCGGTCGGCATCTTCTCCGGCGTGCCCATCTGTTTCTCCTTTGCGCTGGCCACCTTCGGCTATCTCGGACTCACGACCTTCACGCCGCTGGAAGTCATCGTCGGACGCATGGACGAAGGCATGTCGCATCTCGTGCTGCTCGCCGTGCCCTTGTTCGTGTTCCTCGGCCTCATGATCGAGATGACCGGCATGGCCCGCGCGATGATCCACTTCCTCGCGAGCCTCGTCGGGCACGTGCGCGGCGGGTTGTCGTATGTGCTGATCGGCACGATGTATCTGGTCTCGGGCATCTCGGGTTCAAAGGTCGCCGACATGGCCGCCATCGCGCCCGTGCTGTTCCCCGAAATGAAAGTGCGCGGCGCACAGGAAGGCGATCTCGTGGCGCTGCTCTCCACAGCCGGCGCGCAAACCGAGACCGTGCCGCCGAGCATCGTGCTGATTACCATCGGCTCGGTGACCGGGCTTTCCATCTCCGCGCTGTTCACGGCAGGCCTGCTGCCCGCCGCCGTGCTCGCCGCGATGCTGTGCTTCGTTGTGTGGCTGCGCTATCGCAAGGAGAACGTGGGCCATGCTCCGCGTCTTGGCCGCAAGCAGATCGGCCGGCTCTTCGTGATCGCGCTGCCCGCGCTTGCACTGCCATTCGTGATTCGCGCGGCGGTCGTGGAAGGCATCGCGACCGCGACGGAAGTCTCGACCATTGGCATCGTCTACTCGATGATCGTCGGCCTGCTCGTGTACCGGCGGTTCGAGTGGTCGCGACTCGGCCGCATGCTGGTGGAAGCAGCGACGCTCTCCGGCGCGATCATCTTCATCATCGGTTGCGCCACGGCCATGGCCTGGGCGCTCACGCAATCCGGCTTCTCGCAGGACCTCGCGCAGCTGATGACCGCGCTGCCTGGCGGCGCGTATGCGTTCCTCGGCATCTCGATCATCGTGTTCATCCTGCTCGGCAGCGTGCTGGAAGGCATTCCGGCCATCGTGCTGTTCGGCCCGCTGCTGTTCCCCATCGCGCGCATGGCGGGCGTCAACGAGATTCACTATGCGATCGTCGTGATTCTCTCGATGGGCGTCGGCCTGTTCTCGCCGCCGTTCGGCGTCGGCTATTACTCGGCGTGCGCGGTCGCGAAAGTCGATCCCGACAAGGGCATTCGCCCGATCGCAGGCTATATGGCCGCGCTGGTCATCGGTCTGATCGTGATCGCTGCAGTGCCCTGGATCTCCACCGGTTTTCTCTGAAGCACCAGTTGCAATGACAACTATCGGCGGCGCTGGCGCGTACTGCGCGCCGGCGGGGGCGTTCGCGCGCCCTCGCCGCCGCATCATCAAAAAGGAAACAACACAATGAGCCGATTCTTTGGCGAGATTCGCCAGGCCGGATACGTCGTGCGCGACATCGAGGCCGCCATGGACTACTGGAGCCGCGTGCTCGGCGTCGGGCCGTGGTTCTATAACGAACGCGTGCCTATCGAGGATTATCGTTATCGCGGGCAATCGTACGAGGTGCACAACTCGGTTGCACTCGCGAACTCGGGCAGCCTGCAAGTCGAGTTGATCCAGACGCGCAACGACGCGCCTTCGATGTATCGCGACTTCCTCGCGGCGGGTCACACCGGCCTGCAACACAATGCCTACTGGACCACCGATTTCGACGCCGATCTCGAACGCCTCACGCAGCAAGGTTTCGAAGTGGCGATGAGCGGCAAGGTAGGCGAGAACGGCCGCTTCGTCTACTTCGATACCGAAACCCATCCGGGCACGGTGATCGAGTTGTCGGAGATTGCAGGGCCGAAGGGCAAGCTGTTCGACCTGATCCGCCAGGCCTCGCTCGACTGGGACGGCAAGCAGGCCGTGCGTCCGTTTCCTGCACTGAGCAGCCTATGAACGCGGACGAATTCATCGAGGCCGATTACCTCGTCGAGACGCCGCTCGATCCCGCGAAGGTCGCGGACATCATGGCGGGCGAGCAGTCGAGCGGCACCTTCGTGCGCGTGGCGGGTGAGAGCGATGCACTGCGGGCGCGCAGTCGCGCCGTGGTGCTCAGCATCCGTGAAGAGGAGCCACTCGCGCAGCCTTCGCTGCGCAGCGCGTGGCTGGAGCGTCAGCACATCGGCGGGCCGTATCGAAGGGCGCGCATCACGTTGCGGTTTCCGGTCGCGAACATCGGCGTCAATCTGCCGACGCTGGCGGCGACCGTCGCCGGCAATCTCTACGATCTCGGCGAGACCACGGGGCTGCGCTTGCTCGACGTGCGCGTGCCGGCTGGATACCGCACGCAATTCCCCCAGCCGCCGCATGGCGTCGCGGGCACGCGCAAGCTGACCGGCGTCGCAAGCGGACCGATGATCGGCACCATCATCAAGCCGAACGTCGGTCTCACGGCGGACGAGACGGCGCAGCTCGTACGCAGTCTGTGCGAAGCGGGCGTCGACTTCATCAAGGACGACGAGATCAGCGCCAATCCGTTGCATGCGCCGATCGAAGCACGCGTGCGCGCGGTCATGGCGGAAGTGCGTGCCTACCGCGAAAAGACTGGCAGGAACGTGATGATCGCGTTCAACATCACCGACGAAGTCGATGCAATGCGCCGTCATGCGGATCTCGTCGAACGCGAAGGCGGGTCGTGCGTGATGGCGAGCATCAACTGGTGCGGCTTCTCGGCAATCGAGACCTTGCGGCGCTCAACGCCCCTCGTGCTGCACGCGCACCGCAACGGCTACGGGATGATGTCGCGCGATCCTGCGCTCGGCATGTCCTTCGCCGCGTATCAGACGCTGTGGCGTCTCGCGGGCGTCGATCATATGCATGTGCATGGACTCGCGGGCAAGTTCGCACAAGCCGATGAGGAAGTCATCGCCTCGGCGCGCGCGTGCGCGCAAGCTTTGGCCGAAGGTCTCGACGATGCCGTGCTGCCCGCATTCTCATCCGGTCAATGGGCCGGCACCGCGCCCGTTACGTTCGATGCCATGCGTAGTGACGATCTGCTCTTCATGTCGGGCGGCGGCATGCTCGGGCATCCGGGCGGTGTCGCGGCCGGCGTGGCGAGCGTGCGGCAGGCATGGGACGCGGTGCGGCAGGGCATATCGCTGGACGACTACGCGCGGCATGCGCCTGAACTCTCGGCGGCGCTCGCTTTCTTCGGCAGCCGCGCATGAGCGTCGCGCCCTACGGCTTCTATGGCGACGATTTCACCGGCGCCACGGATACGCTTGCCACGCTGCATCGCGCCGGGCTGCGCGCGATGCTGTTCGTCGAGCCGCCTACGTCCGAACGTCTCGCGAAGCTTGGACCGCTCGATGCCATCGGTCTCGCGGGCGCGGCTCGAACGCTTGCGCCGTCGCCCCTGCGCGCGCAGATACGGCAAGCCGCTGAAATTTTCTCGGCGCTGCGCGTACGCGTGATGCACTACAAGGTCTGTTCGACCTTCGACAGCGCGCCTGAAACCGGCAACATCGCAGTCGCGATGACGTGTCTGCGCGAACGCTTCACGAATCCTTTCGTGCCGATCATCGGCGGGCAGCCGAACCTTGGGCGCTATTGCGCGTTCGGGACGCTGTTCGCGACGGCAGGCGGCGCGGAGGTGCATCGCATCGATCGTCACCCGGCCATGAGCCGTCATCCGGTCACGCCGATGCACGAAGCGGATCTTCGTCTGCATTTCGAGCGGCTGGGCATGCGTATCGGCGCGATCGACTGGCGTGCATACGCGTTGCCGGATGCGGCGTTGAAAGAGGTGATTGACATGCACTCGGGCACGCCGCTGCTCTTCGACGTGCTCGACGACACGCATCTGCGCCGCATCGGGTTGGAGATGCATGAACGGGCGGCGAGTGAACCCGTGTTGGCAGTGGGCGCGAGCAGTGTCGCACAGGCTTGGACGCTTGCTTCGGCTTCAGATCACGACGGGGAAGCGGTGGCTGCGTTCGGTCCGGCTCAATCGCCTGTGTTCGTTCTCGCAGGCAGTCTCTCGCCGATGACCGCAGCGCAGATCGATGCCGCGCGTTCGTTTCATCGCATCGAACTCGACCCGCGCGAGATGGCTTCGCCGTCGTATCGAAGTGAACGTTGTGGGCGCATTGTCGAAGCGCTGCATAAGGGCATGCACGTACTGGCCTTCACGTGCCGCACGCCGCATCACGAACACTCCGAGGGCGAACCGCTCGCCGAATCCTGCGCGGCACTGCTGCGCGCAGTGATCGAACGCGCCGCGCCCCGGCGCATCGGCATCGCGGGAGGCGATACGTCGAGCCTCGGCGTGCATGCGTTGAAAGCGTGGGGTTTGTCGTGTCTGGCGACACTGGCCTCTGGCGTCACGGTGTGCCGCGTGCACTCCGATGACCCGGCGACGCACCGCATCGACTTGATGCTGAAGGGCGGGCAGATGGGCGGTGCGGAACTCTTCGAGGATTTCGTCGCAGGCATCGTGCGCTGAGGCACCGCGCAATTCATACCAGAAGAGGTAATAAACCCAGCAAAACAGTAAATAGACTAGTAATAATGTCGCTCCTATAGTTTTTCTGCCGACACACATGGCACATGCGTCACAGAGAAACTTTCGGAGATTGAAGACATGAATGCAGGATTGAACGAGATGCTGGCGCAAGCCTTTGCGGAAGCCACCGAACTCTATCAACAGCGCGGCTTTCAGCGGCGCGTGGGGTTCGGCAAGAAGCCCGCGCTGGTCAACGTCGATCTCGCGAACGCATGGACCCGCCCGGGCAATCCATTCACGTGCGAAAACATCGATGAGCAGATCATTCCGGGCGTGCAGCGCCTGCTCGCTGCATGCCGTGCGAACGGTCATCCGGTGATCCACGTCACCACGTGCTATCAGGTCACCGACCGCAACAACCCGCATACCGACATGGGGCTGTGGCACAACAAGATCCCCGTCGACGTCGTCTCCCAGGCCGATGAAAACCTGTGGGCCATCGACTCGCGCATCGCGCCGATCGAGGGCGAACAAGTGCTCGTGAAGAAGCGCGCGAGCTCGTTCCACGGCACCTATCTCGCCGGCTTCCTGCGCGCCGCGGGCGTCGACACGATCCTCGTCACCGGCGTCACCGCATCGGCGTGCGTGCGCACGACGCTGTGCGATGGCCTCGCCGAAGGTTTCCGCACGATTGCGGTGCGCGAGTGCATCGGGGATCGCGTGCCGGGCGCGGTCGAATGGAATCTGTTCGACATCGACGCGAAGTTTGCGGATGTCGAATCGGTGGACCGCTGCGTGGACTATCTGCATTCGGTGAAGGGCTAAGCATGGCGCGGACGCGGACCGGTTCGCCGGCCGTGTCCGCGCGCAAGTGCTCGGTTTGACGCGACTCATTACTGGAGAACGGGCAATGAACGAAAGTGCTTTACCGGGCGCAATCCTCACGGACGATAGCGCGCCGCATTCCTCCGCGATGGTCAACGCCACGTATCGTCGCATCACATGGCGGCTGATTCCGTTTCTGTTCATCTGCTACGTGGCGGCTTATCTGGACCGCATCAACATCGGCTTTGCGCAGATCCAGATGCGCACCGACCTCGGCTTCAGCGACGCGGTGTACGGGCTCGGCGCGGGCATCTTCTTCGCCGGGTACTTTCTCTTTGAAGTGCCCAGCAATCTCATTCTTGAACGCATCGGCGCGCGCAAGACGCTGATCCGGATCATGCTGCTGTGGGGCCTGACATCGGCCGGCATGATGTTCGTGAAGTCGCCCACGGCGTTCTATGTGATGCGCTTCATGCTCGGCGTTTTCGAAGCGGGCTTCTTCCCGGGCATGATCTATTACCTGACGTTCTGGTATCCGGCGGAGCGTCGCGGACGCGTGATGGCGCTGTTCCTGACCGCCGTGGCGATGGCAGGCGTGCTCGGCGGTCCGGTATCGGGCTGGGCATTGAACAATCTCGACGGCCTGCACGGTCTGCAAGGCTGGCAGTGGCTGTTCCTGGTGGAAGGATTGCCGTCGTGCCTGCTCGGCATCGCCGCGTTCTTCTATCTCGATGACAAGCCGCGCGATGCACGCTGGCTCAGTGACACCGAAAAGGCGCTCGTGCAGCATCAACTCGATGGTGAACGCGACACCGCATCCATGTTCGAGCGGCACGGCTTCGGCGGCGCGCTGAAGAACGCGCGCATCTATGCGCTGGCCTTCGTGTGGTTCACGTTCATCTGCGGCGTCTATGCGATCAGCTTCTGGCTGCCTGCGCTGATTCGCGGCGCGGGCGTCACCGATGCATGGTCGATCGGCCTGTTCTCGGCGATTCCCTACGGCGTCGCGGCCGTCACGATGGTGCTGGTGAGCCGTCACTCGGACCGCACCCGCGAGCGCCGCTGGCACACGGCCGGCTGTGCGTTGATCGGCGCGGCGGCGTTGTCGGCCATCAGCGGCACGGGCACGGACCTGACGCTGGCGCTCGCCTGCATCAGCGTGGCGACCGCCTGCATCTTCACGCTGCAGCCGCTTTTCTGGGCCATTACCACCGACTTCCTCGCAGGCACGCGCGCGGCGGCGGGCACCATCGCGTTCATCAACAGCCTTGGGCTGCTCGGCGGCTTTGCGAGCCCGAGCATGCTCGGCTTCGTCAAGAGCATGACGGGGAGTCTCAACAACGGCTTGTTCGTCGTATCGGCCTTGCTGGTGATCGGCACGCTGGTCACGCTGCGTTCGGTGGACCGGCCGGTAAGATAGTGCGCTCGTTCAGCGCGCAGGGAGGCCCGCCGCAGCATGCGTATCGATGTCCATCACATCCGGGCCTTTCTCGCGGTCGCGGACGCGCTCCAGTTCAGCGTCGCCGCTCAGCGGCTGCACATGACCCAGCCGGCGCTGAGCCGCATCATCAAGGCGCTGGAGGAATCGGTGGGCGCGGCGCTGCTCGCGCGCACCACGCGGCGCGTCGAGCTCACCAACGCGGGCCGCGTCTTCGCCGAGCACTGCCAGCTCGCGCTCACGCATATCGATCAGGCCGTGACGCTCGCGCGCCGCGCGGAGGCGGGCAACCTCGGGCATCTGCGGATCGCGTACATGGACTTCGCGATCAACGGCACCTTGCCCGCGATCATCGAGGCGTTCGGCAAGAAGTTTCCATCGATCAGCATCGATCTCGTCCACATGCCGAGCACCTTGCAGAAGGAAGCGATGCTCGATTCGACCATCGACGTGGGCTTCATGATCGGGCCGTTCGCGGCGCCCGGCGTGGAGACTCGCGTGTTCGGCCGGGAGCCGATGGTCGCGCTGCTGCCGGCGGCGCATCCGCTGAACAGCAAGAAGACACTGCGTCTCGCCGATCTCGCGCACGAGCGGTTCGTGCTCGGCACGCCGCATTCGTGGGAAGCCTTTCGTCACCACTTCTTTTCCATTTGCCATCGCGCGGGATTCGCGCCCGCCATCGCGCAGGAGGCCTCGACGAGCGACGGCATCATCGGCCTGGTCGCGGCGAATACCGGCGTGAGCGTCTATCCCGAATGCATCCGCAATGTTCAGCGCAGCGGCCTGCTTGTGCGGCCGCTCGCGGACAAGGACACGGAGATCGACATGGTCGTGTGCTGGCGGGCCGACACGCGCAACCCGTCGGTGGAGACCTTCGTCGGCGAACTGCCGGCCGCCACGCCGCAGCGCGCGGCGCGCAACCGGGTACGCCGCTAGCGCGCCACCGCCGAACGCATGCCTTCTTGCCGCCGCACGATCCAGTTGAACAGCGGCGTGGCCATCAGCGTGCTGAGCACGGCCATCAACACGAGAATGGAGAACAGGCCCGGCAGGATCACGCCGGCTGCCAGCCCGATGTTGATGATGATGAGTTCCATCAGGCCGCGTGCGTTCATCAATGCGCCGATCGCCATGGCATCGCCGGAAGGCTCGCCGTTCAGACGCGCCGCCGCCCAGCACGCTATGCCCTTGCCGCCGAACGAGGCCAGCAGGATAGCTACCGCGGCAAGCATGATGGCGGGGTCCATCAGCATGTCGAGCCGCGTGTTGAGGCCTGAATAAGTGAAGAACATCGGCAGCAGGAACACGACGACGAAAGGTTCGAGCATGTCGCGCAGTTTCTCCGTCAACGGGCCGCGCGGCAGCGCGACACCGAGCAGGAAGCCGCCGAACACCGCGTGAATGCCGATGGCGTCCATGGCGAACGCACACAGCGAGAACAGAACGAGCACGATGGCGAGCACGCTGGAAGGCAAGGGCGCGTCCGGATTGAGGCCTTCCGCCAGGCGGCGCAGCAGCTTGTTGCCGGCGAAGATCATGAACAGCGCGAAGCAGACGCCGCCGCCAATGGCGGTATACGCGCCCATCCACGAGCCGCCGAAGCTCGCGAGCACAATGGCGAGAATGCACCAGGCGGCGGCGTCGTCGCATGCGCCGGCGGTCAGCGCCAGCGTGCCGAGCGACGTGCCGGCGAGGCCGCGTTCATGAATGATGCGCGCGAGCATCGGAAAAGCAGTGATGGCGATAGCGGCGCCGAGGAACAACGAAGCTTCGAACAGCCGCGCCTTGATGGCGAACAGTCCGGGGATGGTGAGCAGCCAGGGCGCGAGCGCGAATGCCAGCGCGAAGGGAACCACGATGCCGGCGAGCGATACACTCAGCGCACTCCTGACGCGTGCGCGGAAATGTTCCGCGCGAAACCCGGTGCCGATGAGAAACATATAGAGACCGACGCCCAACTGTGCCGCCACGTACAGCATGCCCATGGTGGCCTTCGGAAACAGCGCCTGCTGCCAGTGCGGCAACAGCAGCCCGAACAGCGAAGGCCCGAGCAGCACGCCCGCGATCATCTCGCCGACGACCTGCGGCTGTCCCACGCGCCCCGCGAGTCGTCCCACCAGCTGGCTTGCGGCGACGATCACGGCGGCCTGCGCGAAGAAGTACACGGATAGCTGGGAAATCGGCATTGACTTCAGGGGTGCGTGAATGAACGACCGCAGTCTGAAGGGGGGGCGGACCGTCTGTCAATGTTTCGCGGGATCGCCGGTCAGCGCGGGTTGTTTGCCACAAAGCGCTGGTATGCCGAGTAGCTGGCCTTCTGCGTCTTGCCGTCGTTCTTCAGAAGACCGTATGCGCCTTCGCCGCCGTCCGGATCGTCATAGAGCTGATAAGCCTGAATGGCTTGCAGGTTGTACTTCGACGCCACCGCGGCGAACTGCGCCATCATCGTGCCGCCGACCAGATACGCGGCGATCTGGTCATCGTTGCCGTATTCCGGGCGTACGCCGAATTCCGTCAGCCAGATGGGCTTGCCGAGTTGCTGAAGTGCGGCGAGCACATCATGGCAGCCCGTGCCGCCGCAGGCATGCGTGATGTCGCCCTGGTCCGAATACCAGTGCCATGCCGTGATGTCCCAGCTCAGCACGGGATGGCCGCCGGAGCCGTCGGGCTGCGTGCCGCTGGCAAGCATCTGGTCGAAGCCGTAATGCATCCACGCGCCGCCGCCCATGACGATCTTGCCGCTTGAGTCCACCGAGCGAATCCCGTCGATCATCCCGCGAATCACGCCGCGCGCCTTCTGGAACTTCGTGTTGTCGAAGTGCTGCGGATAGACGCCGTCCACATTACCCGTGAGCGCATCCGCGCCCAGCTCGTTGCCAACCTCGTAGTACGCGTAACGGTAGGCGCTTGCCGTCAGTTTGCCGAGCGTATAGCCGGCGTTGTAGGCGTCGCTTTCGCTGTTGTAGTCGATGCCGGACAGAAGAATCGGGAAGACGGTGACTCCGCCGGCGGCCATGGTCTTCGCAATGCCGGCCAGCTTGTTTGCGCTCGCCTGGTTATAGACCTCGTTGCGATAGAGCCTCGCGCCGAGACTCTGCAGTTGTGAGAGCTGCAAGGCGGGGCTGGAGATGTCGTAGGCGCCGCCTTCGTTGTTATGGCCGTTGACGCCGTAGAAGATGGGCTTGGCGGTCGATGCAGCGGCCGTGGATGGCGTGACGGGGTTCGAAGTTGCGGCCGCGGTGTTGCTCGGTGTGTTGCTCGATGTGCTGCCCGCGATGTCCGCAGAAGCCGCGGCGCTTGTGCTGACCGCGCTGGTCATGCTGGCCGATGAAGCGGGCGTAGCGCTGGAAGTGGCGGCGATGCTGGATGCGGTATCGCCGGCAGTGCTGCCACCGCCGCCACCGCCGCCGCAGGCCGCGAGCAGCAAGCTCATGGTCAGCGTGCTCGCGAGTGACGCTGCTTTCATTGCGACGGCAAGGTGATTCGAACTTTTATTATTCATATTGATGGCGACGTACTGACGTTATCCGGTTCATCGCGACGAGTGCGCTGTTGCGCGGATGCGGCGTACAGGCGAGCGTTTCCAATGCACTCCGCGGTGCAGTCTTTTCACGATGGAACGAAAGGACGCGAGCATGGCGAAGCCCGGGGCACACTGCCCGCACATGTTCACGACTTGAAGGAACGGCGAAACGAAGCCAGCAACGCTGGCTCGGAACTGATGATCTATAAGGTTTTAATTGCCGAATTGCTCGGCGGAGAATTCAATACTTTCCGGATTGCCTGCGACGGAGCCAAGATTACTTTCTCATCGTAAGAATGTAAACGCGGTTTCGGTAGGAAAGTAGTAACCGCTGAAACATTTTTAAGGCGTTATTACTCGATCCGGCTATTTATATGAGCAAAGCATTGGGGCCAAGCGCGAGGCTGCCTGTCGAGAACATCAGCGAGAAAGCGCGAGCGAACGGCATACCGTCCACGTAGAGGATGGATAACTGCGATTTTCAGACGTCTCTGGCACGATTTGCCTGACGCTGCTAGATTACCCCTGCTGCCGAATCGTAGATCTCGTGAGACTTCGATGACCGACAAGAACGCATCCCCACGCTCCGCAGTGCCTTCGCTGATTCTTATCGCGGCCGTCGTGGCCGTGCTGGTCGCGGCCTTCGCGTACACGGCAGGCTGGCTGTCGCCGAAGCGCCTGACGCCCGCGAAGATAGTCGGCAGCCTTGCGCCTCCCGGCGGCGCGGTGCCTGGCTTCAGGCGCAATCACGCGAAAGGCATCTGCTTCACCGGCGACTTCGAATCCAATGGCTCGGGCGCAACGCTCTCCAAAGCCAAGATGTTCGCGCCGGGCACCTACGCCGTCACAGGACGCTTCAATCTCGCGACGCCCGACCCGAAGGCCTCGGATGCCATGGCGCGCGTGCGTGGTCTCGGCTTGCGCATCGTCACGCCGGATGGCAGCGAATGGCGTTCTGCGATGATCGATGCGCCCGTCTTTCCAGTCGCCACGCCGCAAGCCTTCTACGCGCTGCAACTCGCACTCGCGAACAAGGCCGATCCCCAATCGATGCAGAAGTTTTCCGCCGCGCATCCCGAGATCGCGGCGTTCGGCGCGTGGGCAGGCAGCGCGCCCTGGACGTCCTCCTATGCGGAGGAGCGCTTCAACAGTCTCAACAGCTTCGTGTTCTCGAATGCGGACGGACAGGATCAGGTCGTGCGCTGGTCCTTCGTTCCGGCGGCCAAGGTCGAGAACATCAGCGCGGCACAGCTCAAGGAGAAGGGCGCCAACTTCCTCGATGCCGAGATCACCCAACGCGTGCAGAGCGCGCCGCAACGCTGGGCCTTGGTCGTGACCGTCGCGAATCCCGGCGATCCCACGGCGGACCCGAGCAAGGCCTGGCCTGAAGACCGCCACACGGTGGAAGTGGGCACGCTCGTCGTGAAGCAGATCGAACCCGAGCCCGACGGTCCATGCCGCGATCTCAACTTCGATCCCACCGTGCTGCCCGCGGGCATGCACGTGTCCGACGATCCTTTCCCGGCCGCGCGCTCGGCTGCGTACTCGGTCTCGTTCAACCGGCGCACCGCCGAAGACAAGGACTATCCGCACACGCCCGCCGAAGGAGCCCGGCAATGAACGCGATCAACGAGCGGTTCTCGCCGCTGCAACGCGCCTTGCACTGGGTCATGGCGATCTGCATCCTCGCGATGCTGTTCATCGGCGTCGGCATGGTGTCGACGGTGAAGCCCGAGTATCTGACGCTCGTTTCCATCCACAAGCCGCTCGGCGTCACGATACTGATCCTCGCGCTGATCCGCCTGGTGGTGCGCATCACGCGCGGCGCGCCGCCTTTGCCCGCCGACATGCCCATGCCGATGAAACTCGCGGCCAAGCTCTCGCACTACGTGTTCTATGCGCTGATGATCGCGTTGCCGCTGCTGGGTTATGGCATGTTGTCGGCGGCGGATTATCCGGTCGTCGTGGCGGGCATGCGCATTCCGTCGCTGCTGCCGCATAGCAATTCATTGCATACGCTGCTGTGGAACGCGCATCGCTTTCTGGCCCTGTGCTTCTTTGCGTTGATCGTCGTGCATCTGGCGGCCGCGCTGTTCCATGCGCTCGTGCGGCGCGACGGCGTCTTTCACGCGATGGCGCCATGGAAGTAAGCCGCGCGCATCACGGCTTCTGCTGCTTGACCACTTCGGCCAGCGCACGCACGCCGGGCTCGATCAGTTCCGCGCGAATCGCCGAGAAGCCCATGCGGAAGCAACGCTGACCATCGGCGAGATCGGCGAAGAAGACGTTGCCCGGTTCGATCAGCACGCCCAGCGCCAGCGCGTCTTTTGCGAGGCGCGTGGCATCGAGCCAGGGCGGACCTTCGACCCAGCACGACGCGCCGCCCGTTATCTTCGACGCGCGCAATTCGGGAAGATGCGTGGCGAGCGCGCGCATCAGCACCTCGGCGCGTTCCTTGTAGACCGGCGCGAGCTTGCGCAGCAGGGTGTCGTGATGACCCAGCGCGAGGAACGTGGCGAACGCGCGCTGAATATACGCAGCGGGATGTCGGATCATCAGCCGGCGCAGTGCGCGCAATTCGCGGATCAAGGCGCGCGGCGCGACGATATAACCCAGACGCAACCCCGGCGCAAAAGTCTTCGACAGCGAGCCGATATACACCACGCGCTCCGCCGTATCGAGGCTCTTCAGTGCCGGATGCGGTGTGCCCGAGAAGGTGTTCTCGCTTTCGTAATCGTCTTCGATGATGATGAAATCATGCCGCACCGACAGATCCAGCAACGCGCGCCGCCTTTCGATCGGCATGGTCGCGGTGGTGGGGCACTGGTGGCTCGGCGTGACACACACGTAGTCGCATGACGCCATCAGCTCTTCGTCGTCGATGACGGCGCCATCGTCATCCACCGCAAGCGGCACGATCTGCGCGTTGCGATGCTGGAAGATGTTGCGCGCATCGGGATAACCGGGGTTCTCCATGCCCACCTTGGTCTGCGGTCCGCACATCAGGTCGGCGATCAGATACAACGCCTGCTGACAGCCGTTGGTCACGACGATCTCATCCGGCATCGCGAACACGCCACGTCTCGGCAGCACGCGTGTGCGGATCTGCTCGACGAGCGTTTCATCGTCGCGCTCGATGAGATCCGGCGCCCAGTTGCGTATCTCCAGCACCGAGAGGCCGTGCATGCAGCTCTCGCGCCAGTCGCTGGTGGGGAAGAGCTCGGTATCGAATTGCCCGTAAATGAAGGGATATTCGTAGCTCTGCCAGTTCGACGGCTTGACGATGTTGCGTTGATTGGAAGGCGCATGCCGGATGCGCGCGCTCCAGTCCGGATGACCGTGCTGGGTCTCCACGGCGGGCGTCGTCGCGCGCATGCCCGTGGCGGTGAAGCCGCGTTGCAGTTCTTCGGTTGCGGGATTGACGAAGTGGCCGCTGCGTTCACGCGAGACGAGATAACCTTCCTCGATCAGCTGCTGATAAGCGAGCACGACCGTATTGCGCGACACGTTCAGTTGATCCGCAAGCTCGCGGCTCGATGGCAGGGCGCTGTCGGGCGCAATGTGTCCGCTCAGGATCGCATTGACGATCATCTGGCGGATCTGGTTCTGCAGGCTCATTCCCGAGACCCGTGAACGCTCGAAGAGCTGCGCCCAAAGCGTGGCGGTCGGGCGGGTGGGCATTGCCTGTCTCCTGCAAAGTCATGGTGATGCAGCGATCTTACGTGCGCCTTGCACGCTTGGCCAGCGGGTGAAAAAAGCCGCCGCGCCGGAGGATCGGCGCGGCGGCTGCGAACCGTTCGAAGAAGCGCGCTCAGCTCACGGAGAAGGCGAGCGAACGGCGTTGCCGCAAACCGACCCATGCCGCCGACAGCGCGCTCACGATGCCCGCCGCGAGGCAGTAGCCGGCGATCATCCACGGGTCGCCGCCGTTGCGTTGCAGGAGCCACGTCGCGATGATCGGGCTGATGCCGCTCGCGAAGATGCCCGAGAACTGATAGACGAAGGAGATGCCCGAGTAGCGCACGTTGGCGTCGAACAGTTCAGAGAAGAGCGCGGCCTCGGGCCCGTAGATCGAGGCATAGACGACCCCGAGCGGGATCACCACGGCCAGCCACGCGATCATCGTATTGCCGCCGCTGTTCTTCATCAGCCAGAAGCCGAGGAAGGCGGACAACCCGGTGGCAAGCGAGCCCCAGAAGTAGATGCGCGCTCGGCCCACGCGATCCGAAAGCCGTCCGAAAAGCGGTATTGTGAAGATCATCACGAAGGCGGCGACCATCACGCCGAGCAGCGCATCCGTCCGCGCAAGATGCAGCGTGCCGGTGAGATACGAGATCGAGAACACACCGAACACGTTGAAGAACACACCGTCGATGAAACGTGCGCCCATGCCGGCAAGCGTGTTGCCCGGATACTTCGTGAGCACTTCGAGAATCGGCATGCGTGCTTCGCCACCGGTCTTCTGGATGCGTGCGAACTCCGGCGTCTCCATGACGTTCAGGCGGATATACATGCCGATCAGAACGAGCGCGAACGACAGGAAGAACGCAAGACGCCAGCCCCATGCGAGGAACTGCGCATCGGTGAGCGTGAGCGAGAGCAGCGCGACCACGCCGGACGAAATGCACAGGCCAAGCGCGAGACCGATCTGCGGAATGCTCGCATAGAAGCCGCGCTTGTTTTCGGGCGCATATTCGAAGGCCATCAGCACCGCGCCGCCCCATTCGCCGCCGAGCCCGATGCCTTGCAGCACGCGCAGAAGCAGAAGCAGTGTAGGCGCCCAGATGCCGATCTGCGCATACGTGGGCACCATGCCGATCAGCACGGTCGCGACGCCCATGATCGACAGCGTCATCACCAGCATGCTCTTTCTGCCGATGCGGTCGCCGAAGTGCCCGAAGATCACGCCGCCCAGCGGACGGCTCAGGAAGCCGACCGCAAAGGTGCCATAGGCGAGCATCGTCGAGATGAGCGGATCGCCGCTCGGGAAGTACAGCTTGTTGAAGACGATGCCGGCAACGACACCGTATAGAAAGAAGTCGTACCACTCGATCGTCGCGCCGATGAGACTGGCGACGACGACTTTCCTCATCTGCTTGCCATCGGTTCGGGGCAGTGCATTCATGGTTGTCTCCGTATGTCTGCGTGTGTTCGAGACTTGTGTTCAGTCTCTCTGTCCTGCATGGGCCATGGGCGTCTCGATGACGCCGCCGGGTGCTTCCTCCACGTGCGTGACGCGCTGATAACGCTGGTCTTCGAGAATCATGTCGGCTGCCTTCTCGGCGATCATGATGACGGGCGCATTCGTGTTGCCCGATACGAGCTCCGGCATGATCGACGCATCCACCACGCGCAGCCGGCCCATGCCGCGCACCTTCAGACGTTCGTCCACTACCGCCTGCGCGTCGCTGCCCATCTTGCAGGTGCCCGCCGGGTGATAGATGGACTGGCTGAACTTGCGCGCGACTTCGAGCAGGTCGGCATCGGTCTGATAGGCCGCGCCGGGGATGAATTCCGACACGATATGTTTGGCAAGCGCAGGCGCGGCGGCGATCCGGCGCGCCACCTTGATGCCGCCGATGACCACCGGATGATCGCGTTCGTCGGACAGGTAGTTGGCATGGATGGCCGGATATTGCAGCGGATCGTTCGAACGGATCTCGACGCTGCCTCGGCTAAAAGGCCGCAACTGACACACCGACGACGTGAACGCCGAGAACGGATGCGCGCCTTCGCCGGGTTTGTCGGCGGAAAGCGGCTGCATGTGGAACTGGATGTCGGGACGTGTGAGATCGGGCGACGTGCGCGTGAAGATCACGACCTGACTGGCTGCGAGCGTCAGCGGACCGGTGCGCGAGATCGCATATTGCAGACCGATGAGCGCTTTCTTCAGCGGGTTGTTGACTTCGTCGTTCAGGGTGCGCTCGCGGGTCTTGAAGACGAGCCGCACTTGCAGATGATCCTGCAGGTTCCGGCCCACGCCCGGCAGCGCATGACGTACCTGTACGCCGGCGCGGTCCAGGACATCGGTGGGACCGACGCCCGAGTTCTGCAGGATCTGCGGCGTACCGATGGCCCCGGCCGCGAGGATCACCTCGACGCGCGCGCGTACCGTCTTCACGGCGCCCTCATGCATATATTCGATGCCGACCGCCTCGCGGCCTTTGAAGAGCACCTTGCGGGTTTGCGCCCGCGTCTGGACGATCAGGTTCCGCCGGTCGCGCACGGGCTTGAGAAAGCCTTTCGCCGTGCTCCAGCGCAAGCCCTTGTAGGCCGTCTGCTGGAAGTAGCCGACGCCTTCCTGAGTGGCGCCGTTGTAGTCGTCGTTGAAGGGGATGCCTGTCTCCTGCGCCGCCGCGATGAAGTGATCGGCGATGGGACGGCGCAGGCGCAGGTCCGAGACCTTCAGCGGGCCGCCCACGCCGTGATATTCGTTCGCGCCGTGCTCCTGATCTTCCGATTTCCTGAAATAGGGCAGGACGTCGCGATAGCTCCAGCCTGCGTTGCCGAGCTCCGCCCAGCGGTCATAGTCCTCGCGCTGGCCGCGCACATACAGCAGGCCGTTCAGCGAACTGCATCCGCCCAGCACCTTGCCGCGCGGCCAGTCGATGCTGCGCCCGGCAACCGCCTGGTCCGGCTCGGTGCGGTAGCACCAGTCCAGTTCGGGGTTGTGCATCGTCTTGAAGTAGCCGACGGGAATATGAATCCACGGATTCGCATCGGGTCCGCCGGCTTCGAGCAACAGCACGGTGTTGGACGGATCGGCGCTCAGGCGATTGGCGAGGACGCAGCCTGCCGAGCCCGCTCCGACGATGACGTAATCGACTTCCTGCTGCATGAGACTTGTCTCCTGGAGTCTTCTTCTGGAACGAAGCGTTTCGTTTCCTGTACGTTCAATGTGGAAGAAGCTGCGGACGATGCCAAGAGAAAAGCGCGCGAGAACGCGAAAGTGAAACGGAAAGTGCCAAATCCGATTCAAAAAAATGAGGCTCTTCGGGTTCTCCCGGAGCCGTTTTTTAATGCCTGGAATTCCGAAAAAAAACGCTGATGCGGCGCATCAGAAAGTAGCGGACAGCTCGCTTGCTGCTTCCCGCAGACGCGGCACGAAAGTGAGTGCGCGCGCCAGGCTCATGCGCGACACGGGTCCATGCACCGCGATCGCGGCGATGCTCTTGCCGCGCGAATCGAGCACCGGCACGGCCACGCAGGCGATGCCCGGCACGAACTCCTCGTTATCCACGGCGATGCCTTTATGGGCGATGCGATCCAGTTCGGCTTCGAGCAGATTGGGTTCGTCGAGGGTGTTGGGCGTGAAGCGTTCCAGCCGCATCGCGCGAATGAGCGCGGCGCGTTCTTCACGCGGCATCGTGGCGAGCAGCAGCTTGCCGCTCGCGCTGCAATGCGCGGGCACATGTGAGCCGGGCTTGAGTTCGAGCCGCAGCGCCCAGGTGGACTCGCAGCGGTCGAGATAGAGCACTTCCGTGTCGTGCAGCATGCTCAGGTTGCAGGTCTCGCCGAGATCGGCGACGAGACGTTGGAGGATCGCGTGACGCTGGCGGCGCGCGCCGCTGTGCATCATCACATCGACGCCCAGTTGTTCGAGCCGCGGCCCGACCACATACGCGTTCTTCTGGCCCGGCTCGCGCGCAACGAAGCCGCCCGCTTCCAGCGATTGCAACATGCGGTGCAGCGAAGCCTTGGGTTGGTCGAGCGCATTCGCCAGGTCCGCAAGCGACAGCGCGCCGCGTGCGGCGACGAGATGTTCGAGCACGCTGAAGGCGCGCAGCGTCGGCGTCTCGGCGCGCGCGTGGGGGTGGGTGTCGTTGAGCGCGGCGCTCTCCGCCGCTTCAGTCAGGCCGGGCGTGGCGGTGTCGACTCGGATATCCATGCGGCCTCACGTCGTCGCGTGCCGCGCGGCCTGCGCCTGCACGCAGGTGACCGCGATCACGTAATAGATGTCGTCGGCGCTGCAGCCGCGCGAGAGGTCGTTGGCGGGTTTCGCAAGCCCTTGCAGCAGCGGACCGATGGCCCTCGCGCCGCCAATCCGTTCAGCCAGCTTGTAGCCGATGTTGCCCGCTTCGAGGCTCGGGAAGATCAGCGTGTTCGCATGTCCCTCGACGCGCGAGTGGTGCACCTTGCGCATGGCGATCTCGGCGACGATCGCGGCATCGAGCTGCACGTCGCCGTCGATGGCGAGGCCGGGGCGCGCTTCCTGCACACGCCGGGTCGCCTCGATGACCTTGTCCACGGCCGCATGATGCGCGCTGCCGCTGGTGGAGAACGACAACATCGCGACGCGCGGGTCTTCCATCAGCAGGCTGCGCGCGCTGTCGGCGGCGGCCATGGCGATTTCGGCGAGCTGCCCGGCGTCCGGCTGCACGACGAGCGCGCAGTCCGAGAAGATCAGGCCGCCTTTCATCGTATGGAAGGGCTCGCACAGCATCATCAGGAAGAAGCTCGACACGAGCTTGAAGGAAGGCCGCACGCCGATGATCTGGATGGCATTGCGCACCACGTCGGCGGTCGTGTTGACCGCGCCCGCCACGGAGCCGTCCGCTTCGCCCAGCCGTACCATCAGGTTGGCGAAGCACAGCGGATCGAGCACGGCGGCGCGCGCCGCATCGGCCGTCATGCCTTTCTTTTCGCGCAAGGCGAACAACGTTTCAGCAAAGCGCTGCGTCAGTGGCGATTCGCGCGGATCGATCAACTCGATGCCGTCGAGATCGAGGTTCGCTTCATCGGCGACCTGATGCGCACGCGATCTCGCACCGACCAGCACGATGCGCGCGATGCCTTCCCGATGCGCGCGCTGCGCGGCCTGCAACACGCGCGGGTCCTCGGCTTCGGAGAGCACGATGCGCATCGGCAGGTCGCGAGCCTGATCGATGATGCGATGCATGGCTTTCATGGGGGCGCTCGGTGAGATGCAAAGGAAAAACGCCGCCCCGTGGGCGCGGAGCGGCGTGACGCGGGACTTAGACGTAGTCCTTGTACTTGTCGAGCATGCGCACCGGCTTGGAGAGCGCGTCGCGACGGAACGGGTCGCCGAGTTCACGCGTACACATGATCTCGATGATCGTCGTCTTGCCGTGATTCATCTGCAGATCGATAGCCTTCTTGAGCGCCGGGCCCACATCCTCCAGCTTGTCGACGACGATGCCTTCCGCGCCCATCGCCTTCGCGATCTCGGCGAAGCTCTGGTTGTCGAGCTCGCCCGCGACGAAGCGGCGGTTGTAGAAGTCCACCTGATTCTTCTTCTCCGCGCCCCACTGGCGGTTATGGAACACCACGGCCGTCACCGGAATGTTATGGCGCACGCAGGTCATGGTTTCCATCAGGCTCATGCCCCATGCGCCATCGCCTGCATACGACACGGCCGGACGATGCGGCGCCGCAACCTTCGCACCGATGATCGTGGGGAACGCATAACCGCAGTTGCCCCAGCTCATCGCCGCGAAGAAGCTGCGCGGCTGATTGAAGCGCAGATAGCTGTTGGCCACCGAGTTGATGTTGCCGATGTCGGTCGAGACCATCACGTCATCCGGCATCGCCTTCTCGAGTTCGCGCAGCACCTGGCGCGGATGCAGGAACTGGCCGCCGCTGAACGGCTTCTCGCCCTTCTGCTCCTCGATCATGTCGAGGCTGTAGGCGTCGCGTTCATGGGTCCACTCGTCGAGTTCCTTCTCCCAGGCGGCCTTTTCATCGGCGATGGTCTTCGCGCGGGCTTCCTTCGTCGCGTCCGAGGCGAGCTTGCGGTCCGCGAGGCGCTGCGTGAGCGCAATGGCGCTGGCCTTGGCATCGCCGCAGATGCCGACCGAAATCTTCTTCACGAGGCCGAGCATCTTGTGGTCCGCATCGATCTGGATGACCTTCGCTTCCTTCGGCCAGTAATCGAGACCGTGCTGCGGCAGCGTGCCGAACGGTCCCAGTCGCGAGCCCAGCGCGATCACGACATCGGCCTGGCTCAGCAGCTTCATCGCGGCCTTCGATCCTTGATAGCCGAGCGGGCCGCACCACAGCGGATGCTTCGCGGGGAACGAGTCGTTGTGCAGGTAGCTGTTCACCACCGGTGCGCCGAGGCGCTCCGCGAGCGCCTTGCATTCCTCGATGGCGTCGGACATCACCACGCCGCCGCCCGAGATGATGACCGGGAACTTGGCTTCGGCGAGCAGATCCGCCGCTTCGTTGAGGCTCTGGTCGCCGCCGGGACCGCGATCGAGGCGCTGCGGCTTCGGAATCTCGACCTTGACCTCGCCATAGAAGTAGTCACGCGGAATGTTGAGCTGGGTCGGTCCCATCTCGGACATCGCGCGATCGAAGCAGCGCGCGGTGTATTCGGCCATGCGTGCCGGATGCGTCACGTGGCCCTGGTACTTGGTGAATTCCTGGAACATCGGCAGTTGCTTGGCTTCCTGGAAGCCGCCGAGACCGATACCCATCGTTCCGGCTTCCGGCGTAACGATCACGACCGGGCTGTGCGCCCAGTAGGCCGCCGCGATGGCCGTCACGCAGTTGCTGATGCCCGGCCCGTTCTGGCCGATCACGACGCCGTGGCGGCCCGACACGCGGGAATAGCCATCGGCCATGTGACCGGCGCCTTGCTCGTGCACGACCGGAATCAGGCGGATGCCGGCCGGCGCGAAGATGTCCATCGCGTCCATGAAGGCCGATCCCATGATGCCGAACATTTCCGTCACGCCGTTGGCAGCGAGCGTTTCGACGAAGGCTTCCGAGGGGGTCATCGCCTGCGGACCGCTCGGGGCCGCGGTTGCTGCGGCGGTGGTCTTGGAAGGACGGGCTTGGTCGTGCTCGCTCATGAGATGTCTCCGAATGAAAAACGGAACGTTTGGTTCCGGAATGTGTATCGTGGAGACATCGTAGGACTGGTCGATCAGGACGTCAACCGGTTTTTCAAATAAATGGAATGAATCGTCTCTAAAAAAATTATAACGCGCTGCGACGAATAAATGCATCCGGCGCCGCGCGCGTTGTGCGGCGGGGTTCTGCAGGGCGCGGAATCGGCTAGCGCGCAGCCTGGCGCTGCCGCGCCATGAGCGTCAGACCTTCGGACGTATCGATCAGCGTCGCCAGCTTCTCGGCCGTCACGCGGAGTTGCGGCACGGCTTTCAGCAGATCGTTGAGATTGGCGCGCGCGGTCGGCGCATGGGCGGCGAGGCACGCCAATACGCGACCCGTGGCAGCGTCCGTGATGGGCACCGCCACGGCCACCATGCCAAGCACGAATTCCTCGTTGTCGATACCGAGGCCCCGCGCGGCGAGCCGGTCGAGTTCGGCCTCGAGCAACGCCGGGTCCGTGAGCGTGCGATGCGTTCTTCGTGTCAGCGTGAGGCGGCTGAGTATCTGGCGGCGTTCGGCAAGCGTCATGTGCGACAGGAACAGCTTGCCGCTGGCCGTGCAATGCAGCGGCACGCGCATGCCGGCCTGCATGTGCAGACGCAGCGGCTCGGGCGTTTCGACGCGCTCGATATAGAGCACGGTATCCCCGTCCAGCGCGGTGAGGTTGCAACTCTCGCCGATCACGTCGACGAGCGAGCGCAGCAGCGAACGGCACCCGCGCGTGAACGAGTTGTTGGCGAGCGTCGCCAGTGCGAGCTGGGCGGCGCGCGGACCGAGCGCGATGCCGCGGTCGGTGCCGCGCGAATCGGGCATGTGGGTCACGTAGCCCTGCGATTCCAGCGCCTCGACGAGGCGCAGCAGCGTGGCTTTGGGAATCCGCACGCGGGCGGCAAGCTGGGACAGCGTGTATGGCTGGCCAGCGGAGGCGAGTTGTTCGAGCACCGCAAGCGGACGAAGCGTCCGTGCTTCGTCGCCGGCGAGGTCGGCGGGATCGAGATGAGTGACGTCGCGCATGAACCGGAATCGGAACGAATGGTTTCGGATTACGGGTACTCTACGCGGGTTCGGGCGTCGCGCGCTACATTTTTCGGAACGTACAGTTGCGTTTTTATTTTGAACTTCGACGCTATCAGAACGTCTTCTTCAGGTCCTCGGCGGCTTCCTTCAGGCGCGGCAGCATCTCCAGCACACGCGAAAGCGGCGAGCGCGAGACCGGCGCATGGACCGCGATAGCCGCGATACACGAGCCATATGTGTCGACGATGGGCGCCGCCGCGCACACGATGCCCTGCACGAATTCCTCGTTGTCGATTGCGACGCCCTTCCTTGCGGTGCGATCGAGTTCCGCTTCGAGCATCTCGGTATCCGTGATGGTGTTGGCCGTGAAGCGCTCGAGTTTCATCGCACGCACCAGCGCGTTGCGCTCCTCGCGCGGCAGCATGGCGAGCAGCAGCTTGCCGCTGGCGCTGCACCACACCGGCACGTGCGATCCCGGCCTGAGGTCCAGCCGCAGCGGCCAGGGGGCCTCGACGCGGTCCAGATACAGCACCTCGTTCTCGTGCAGCATCGTGAGATTGCAGGTTTCGCCGAGATCGGCAACGAGCCGCGTGAGAATGGCGTGGCGCAGCCGCCGTGCACCCGCGTGCGTCATCACGCTCAGACCCAGCTGCGCCAGACGCGGGCCCACGACATAGGCATTGCGGTCGCCCGGCTCGCGGATCACCAGACCGCCCGCCTCCAGCGAAGCCAGCATGCGATGCAGCGAAGGCTTGGGCATGCCCATGTCCTCGGCCATGTCCGTGAGCGACACGGGATTGCCCGCCTGCACGAGATATTCGAGCAGCGCGAAGGCGCGCAGCGTGGGCGTGTCGGGCTTGTCCATCGGCGTTTTCCGTTTGATTTCGTTCGACATTATTGTAAATGGGGCCTCAGTCCCGCCGCCATCGGCCGAATGGATACAAATAAACGAAATGATTTGTTCCGAAAAACAATTGAAGCTAAGATGGTCGCTCGAAAACGGCGGCAAGCACGGAGGCAGGCATCATGATGCGCGACACGTGGATGGAAGAACCGGATCAGCGCGTGCCGGTGCGCGCGCTGTTCGGCATCGATTCGGACCTGCTGGTGCCCGCGTTCAGCGGCCGTGATCCGCATGTTCCGGAAATCGATCATGCGTACCGGTTCAATCCCGAGGTCACGCTTGCGATTCTTGCGGGATTCGCGTTCAACCGGCGCGTCATGGTGCAAGGCCTGCACGGCACGGGCAAGTCCACGCATATCGAACAAGTCGCGGCGCGCCTCAACTGGCCGTGCATGCGCGTCAATCTCGACGGTCACGTAAGCCGGCTCGATCTGGTCGGCAAGGATGCAATCGTGGTCCGCGATGACGTGCAGGTCACCGAGTTTCAGGAAGGCATCGTGCCCTGGGCGTTGCAGCGGCCCGTGGCGCTGGTCTTCGACGAATACGACGCGGGCCGTCCCGACGTGATGTTCGTGATCCAGCGAATTCTGGAACGCGAGGGCAGCTTCACGCTGCTCGATCAGAATCGCGTGATCCAGCCGCATCCTTTTTTTCGTCTGTTCGCGACAACGAATACCGTGGGTCTCGGAAACCTGAACGGGATGTATCACGGCACCCAGATGCTCAACCATGCGCAGATTGACCGCTGGAACGTGGTCGCGACGCTCGACTATCTGTCGCGCGAGGAAGAAACGCGCATCGTGCTCGCGCGCGTGCCGCAACTCGAAAACGACCGTGGGCGCGCGCTCGTCGCATCGATGGTGAGCATGGCGGGGCTGACGCGGCGCGGCTTCCAGGCCGGCGACCTGTCCACCCTGATGTCGCCGCGCACCGTCATCAACTGGGCGGAGAACTGCGAGCTGTTTCACGACGTGAAGCTCGCGTTGCGTCTCACTTTCCTGAACAAATGCGACGAAGCGGAACGGCCGGTTGTCGCGGAATATTTTCAGCGCGCGTTCGGCGAGGAACTGGAAACGCCGTCGCAGTGGCACGACGAGCGCAGCAAATGAACGCCGTGCGAAACGACGCTCGCGAACTTACGCGGCGCGACGCGCTGTGCGCGGCGACCGTGCGCGCGCTGACCGGCGACGGCACGCTGCACTATCGCGGCGGACGTCTGTTCAGGCATCTGCGGCCGGTCGCGCTGCACGCACCGCATCTGCGTGGCGAAGGCAGGGAAGCGGACGATCTCGATTCCACGCGCGGCGCGGCGGATGCATCGGCGCTGCGCATCGTGTATTCGGATGCGGCGTTGCACGACAGCCTCGCACCGGAAGAACCGGTCGCCCGCATGGTCTTCGACCTGCTCGAACAACTGCGCTGTGAAGCGCGCGTGCCGGACGGCATGGCGGGCGTGCGGCGCAACGTGCGGCATCGCTTCGAAACGTGGTCGCTGGCGTGCTACAAGGGCGGCTTGCTGGACAGCGATATCGGTCTGCTGATCTATACGGTCGCGCAAATTGCCGAGTCGCGTCTCTCAGGCCAAGCGGTGGTCGAACAGACCGAAGGGCTGATAGAGGCGACGCGTGCGGCGCTCGCGCCCCTGCTCGGCGTGGCATTGGCGGGATTGCGGCGTGACTGCGCCGATCAGCGCGCCTATGCGAACCATGCGCTTGCCATTGCGAACCGCATCGGCGAGATGGTGCGCGACGTGCGTCACGCCTTCGTCGAGTATCACGCTTCAACCGACGACACCGAGGAAGACGCCGCGCGCACGATGCTCGGCACCTGGTTCGACATCGACGACGAAGAGGGCGAGGCGGAACGGCTCGCGCTTGCCGCAAGCGGCGCCAGCAGCGCGCGCGATGCGTCGGGCGACGGCTATCGCATCTTCACGACGCGTTACGACAAGACGATCCATCCCGCCGCGCTGATCCGCGCCGCGTTGCTGCGCGAATACCGCGAGCGTCTCGACGACCTCATCGCCGCACGCCACATCAACGTTGCACGCCTCGCGCGCATGTTGCAGGCGGCCATTGCCGTGCCGCATCGCGACGGCTGGTCGTTCGGCGAAGAGGAAGGGCGCATCGACGGAAGGCGTCTGGCGCAGGTGATCGCGTCACCGGCTGAGCGACGCGTGTTCAGGCGCGAACGCGACACGCCCACGGCGGATTGCGCGGTGAGCTTCCTGATCGACTGCTCGGGTTCGATGAAGGCGAGTATCGAACCGGTCGCGGTGATGATCGACGTGCTCGTGCGTGCGCTCGGCATGGCAGGCGTCACCACTGAAGTGCTGGGCTTCACCACGGGCGCATGGAACGGCGGGCGCGCGAAGCTGGACTGGCTGGCGCAAGGACGTCCACCCACGCCGGGACGGCTCAACGAAGCGTGCCACATGATCTTCAAGGAAGCCGATGCGGGATGGCGTGCCGCGCGCGGTGACATCGCCGCGCTGTTCAAGGCGGATCTGTTTCGCGAAGGCATCGACGGAGAAGCGGTGGACTGGGCGTGCGGGCGCTTGCTCGCGCGTAACGAGCCGCGGCGCATCCTGGTCGTCGTGTCGGATGGCAGCCCGATGGACAGCGCGACCGCGCAAGCGAACGACGCCCACTATCTCGACCAGCACCTGCGCGAAGTGGTCGAGCGTCATGAGGCGTTTCAGGGTGTGGAGGTGCTGGGGCTCGGTGTCGGACTCGATCTGAGCCCGTACTATCGGCACAGCTTCGGCGTGGATCTATCCGTGCCGCCCGACATGACACTCTTCGCGAAGCTCGCAGGCTGGCTCGGCGCGCGCCGCAGGAGCAGCAGCTAGCGCGCGCTGTATGTCATTGTCGTCGATCATGCCGATGAAGACGATCTCCGTATGCGCGACGTCGCGGCATGGCGTGGCATGCCAGCGCGCGCCGACGACATGAAGCTCGATGCACGAGCCGTCGTCGAGGCGGGCGAAGCCCTTGGCGCGCAATAGCTTGTTTGAGAAAGACAGGCACGCGGCCTTGAGCTTGCGCTTGTCGAAGCGCTCGTTCGAATGGAACATCACGCTCCGCAAGCCAGCCGCAAGTTGATGCAGAGGCACGATGGATCGCGAAAGTCCAAGCGGAGCCGACGCCGCCGTATCGCTGAAAAACAGCGTGCCCGGTACCTTGCCCTGATCGCCGTCGAACACGATGCACGTGTGCGCTATCTCCTGCACCCGTGCTCGCGCTCGTCGCGCGTTATCATCGTCGAGCAGATCGGTCTTGGTCAGCACGATGGCCGTCGCCGTCTCGATCTGCCGCCGCGCCATCTCGCCCACATACGCATTGGCCAGCGTTTCATCGATACGCTGCGCATCCACGGCCACCACGATGCCTTGCAGACGAAACGCACGATCCAGCATGCCGACCTGCGCGATGCGCAACGGGTCCGACACGCCGCTCGCTTCGATCACGAGCAGATCAGGCCGCGTCTCGCGCGCGCTGATCTCGATCAAGGTCTCCATCAGCTTGCCGCCGATCGAACAGCATATGCAGCCGTTCTCCAGTCCGATGACGTCGTCGCTGCGCTCGCGGATCAAAGCGGCGTCGATGTTGATCGCGCCGAAATCGTTGACCAGCACCGTGACGCGGCGGCCTTCGGTGTTGGTCAGCAGCGCGTTGATCAACGTGGTCTTGCCCGCGCCGAGATAGCCGCCGATGACGGCCAGCGGAATGGGCGGCTTCATGCCGGCGCCTCGAACACACGTCCGCCGAGAATCGTGCCCCACACACGCAACTGACCGAGACGTTCGGCAGGCACCTCGTGCGGATCTTCATCGAGCACCGCGAAGTCCGCGAACTTGCCCACCTCGATGCTGCCGATCGCATCATCCATGCCGATGGTATGCGCCGCGCCGAGTGTGATCGCGCGCAACGCGTCAGGCACGCTCAAGCATTCCGTCTCGCCCAGCACGCGGCCCGAGGCGGTCTTGCGCTGCACTGCGCACCACGCCGTGAAGAGCGGGTTGAGCTGCGTGATCGGGGCATCTGAATGCATGCCGAACGTGATGCCGAGCGATTGAGCCGTGGCGGCCGCGTTCATGCGGTTCGCACGATCGGCGCCCATGGTCTGCGCGTAATGCGCGTCGCCCCAGTAGTAGATATGGTTCGAGAAAAAATTTACGCACATGCCGAGACGCGCGGCGCGCGCGAGTTGCCGCGCATCGGCCATCTGGCAATGCTGCAGCGTATGCCGATGATCCGGGCGCGGATGCCGCGCGAGAATGGTCTCGATGGCATCGAGCACGAGCTCGGTGGCCTCGTCGCCGTTCGTGTGGATATGCAGTTGCAGGCCGGCGAGATGATAGGGCAGGAAGGTCTCGACAAACTGCTCGGGCGGAATCAGCCACAGGCCGTTGGCATGGCCGTTCACATAACCCGGCCAGCGCAGGCGCGCGGTATAGCCTTGTATCGAACCATCGACGATGAATTTCACCGGACCGAAACGCAGCTTGTCCGCATTGAGCCTGATCGCTTCGAGCACACGGTCCGGGCCGCCTTCCGGATTACGCTGCGGACCGAACGCGGGCACCAGGCGGATCGGGAAGCGCGCGTCGCGCGTCACTTCGACGAGATTGCGCATGCCCGTGTCGGAGAGGTCGTTGAGCAGGTCGGTGGCGGTGGTCACGCCCGCGAGCTGCGCGACCTTGCCGAAGGCGCGGATCGCTTCAGGATTGTCGCTCGCGGAGATCGAGAGCTTCGGCCCGATCACGCGATACACCGGGAACATGGCCGCGAACTCCTGCAGTTCGCCGGTCGGGCGGCCTTCGCCGTCCTTCACGATGCCGTCGACATCGGTGTCTTCGTCGATGCCCGCGAGTGCGAGCATCGGCGAATTCACGTTCATCAGATGCACGCTTGCATGCAGGACAGCGACGGGCCGCGTGGCCGATACCCTGTCGAGCTGCGTCACGGTCAGCCGCTCGCTGCCGAAGAAGATCGGATCGAAGCCCCAGGCGAGCAGCGGCGCGTCCGTGCTGTCCAGCGCGCGCTCCGCTTCCTGCAAGCGCGCGATCACCGCATCGAGCGATTGCAGGCCCGGCCAGCGCGTGCCGTCGGGACCGCGCCGCTCGTAGTAGCCGACATAGACAGCGCTCCACATCGCGCCTTCCATCAGGTGCGAATGGCCTTCGACGAGACCTGGCATGAGCACCTTGTCGGCGAAGGTCGTGTCGGGTTCGGCGTCGGTCCACTGGCGGATCTCGTCCAGCGTGCCGACCGAGAGAATCCTGCCCTCGCGGATCGCAACGTGCGTCGCGACCGGCTGGCGCGGATTCATGGTCAGGATCTTGCGGGCGGCGAACACCTTCACCGCCTGGCTATCGATTGAGTTTTGGGTCATGAGTCGTTCGAGTGGATCAGATCGGCGTGGACGTGCTTGCGGCCTGCGCTCGGATTCGCGAGGAACACGACCAGCACGTTGACGGCCAGGCAGATGAGGCCGAGATTCAGGCCCGCGATATCGACATGCAGCACATACAGGACGACCGCGAGCACCTGTCCCACGAGCATGCCTGACGCAATCGCGCGCGCGCCGACCCGCAGGCCGAAGATGATCGCGATCACGCCGGGAAAGAACTGCGTGACGCCGTAGTAGGTCATGTTGATCAGCGTGAGCATCAGGTTCGGCGTTGCGAGCGTCATGCCGATGGACAGCAGCAGATACAAACCGATCACCACCTTGGCGCTCGCCTTCTGGCGCGTCTCGGGCATGTTGGGCAGCAGATTGCGCGTGACCACCGGGCCGATGGCGAGACAGATGCCCGCGAGCACGAGCAGGCCCGACAGAGAAGCGCCCGCCGCAACCAGTCCGACGAGCCACGACGGCAGCAGATGCACGACCGCGGTGAAGAACGCTTCGTTCGGCGAGCCGAGCGGCACGTTCTGCGCAATCGCGTAGTACGACGCCACCACGAGAAACGGGTACATCAGCATGTACAGGGGCATGACCACTTGCGAGCGGCGAATGGTGTTGCTGCTCTTCGCGGTGAAGAAGTTCTGAATCGCGAAGGGCATGACATAGAAGCCGAGCGACTGGAACAGCATGGTGCTCATGGAGAAGGTCAGCTGATGCGCGTTCATCGCATTCGACACATGCTGGCTGGCGGCCCTGAACACGGGTTCGACGCCGGCTTCCCATGCCACGGCCAGACCCGTGATGACGATGGCGGCCACCATCAGCAGGTCTTTGAGAATCGCAATGTACGCCGACGCCCGCACGCCCGCGATGGCGATGTACGTGAACGCGAGCAGCGCCGAGATCATGATGAGAAAGACCGGGTTCAGGTTCCATCCCAGCCCTTTCAATGCCGCGACGAGACCCGTGAATTGCAGCTGTCCCCAGGGCAGCAGGAACACGAGCGATGAAACGGCGACGATCAGTTCGAGCGCACGGCTGCTGAAGTGGCCCTTGAAGAGATCGGGCAGCGTGATGGCGTTGTGGCGCTGGCCCGCTTCCCAGATCTTCGGGCCGATGAAATAGCCGATCGGGTAGGCAAGCAGGATGTAGCCCAGAAACCAGACGCCATAAGTCGGTCCCTTGGCGTAGATGCCGCCGGGAAAGCCCACCATCGTGCCGATGCTGTAGATCTCGCCCGCAGCGAGAAAGAACACCAGCCACGCGCCGAACTGCCGTGACGCGACGAAGAAGTCATGCACGCTTTGGCCACCGCGTCCCTTGCCTGCACGCAAGGCGAGCCAGATGGAGAGCGCGATGAAGCCGAGAAATACGGTGGAAGCCATGTCGGTTTTCTCCTTATGCGCCGCGCGCTTCGCGCCGTTCCGTTTTTTTGTCGAACAGGACCCAGCAGAGTTGCAGGCAGACCGAGGTGGCTATGAACCAGCCGAAAATCCACGCATAAATAAACGGAATGCCGAACACATAAATATCGTTCGATGCCGCCCACGGCAGCATGCCGATCACGCCGACAAACGGCAAACCGAGTCCGATCAAGACTTTGAGCATGGTCTACTCCGTATGATCATTGGCCCGCGCAGGGCTTGCATCGCGCGGAAGAGAAAGGAATTCGGTGCAGTATGACCAGACAAAAATGGCTGGCCGTAGTGCCAGAGCAGGGCAATCGCTAGGTCCAGCAAGCCCGCTGTCCGGCCCGTCCCCTGGCACCAACGAAGGTTTTTGGCTGGCACTAAGCCGCGCACGGGGTTCGGGGCAACATGAAGCCACTTTCCAAGGAGTTATCGGTGGCTACTCTCGAATTCGTTGCGCCGGCCCAGGGTGGCGCGTGCGCCCCATACGATCCACTCTACGACCCGCTCGTCTCGCCGATGAAGCGCGAGGCCATGGACTATGCGCCCACCTACTGGGTCGCCACGGCGGGCACGCCGCCCGGGGACGACGGACCCTTGCCCGGCGATGCAGACGTGGACGTGCTGATCGTCGGCGCCGGCTTCACCGGACTGTCCACGGCGCTGTTCCTTGCGCGTGAGCATGGCATCCGCGCCACCGTCGTCGATGCGAACCTCACCGCGTGGGGCTGCACGAGCCGCAATGGCGGGCAAGGCCAGAACGCGAGCGGGCGGCTCTACCGTTCGCAGTGGATCGAGCGCTGGGGCAAGCAGACAGCGCTGAAGCTCGATGCGGAGATCCGCGAAGGCTTCGACACCTTCCGCAAGCTGGTGAGCGAATTCGCTTGCGATCCGCAGCCGGGCGGCCATCTGTATATCGCGCATCGCGAGCGCAAGCTCGAGTTTCTCAGCAACGAATGCAAGGTGATGCGCGATGTCTTCGGCTACGACGCACGCATGCTCAACGCACAGGAAGTGGCGCAATCCTACGTCGACGACCAGGAAAGCTGCGGTGCGCTGCATGAACCGGACGGCATCGGCGTGCATCCGCTCAAACTGGCGTTCGGTTACCTGCGCATGGCGCGCTCGCTGGGCGTGAAGGTGCATCCGGGCACGCCGGTGCTGGACGTTCAGACGATTCGCGGCGTGCATCACGTGCGCACGCCGCGCGGTGTGATCCGCGCCAAGGCCGTGGCGTTCGCGACCGGCGGCTATACGCGCAACGACATGCATCGCGCGTTGAACGCGAAGATCATGCCGATCCTGTCGAACTCGCTGGTCACGCGCCCGCTGACGAGGCAGGAACTCGAGGCAACCCGCTTCAGGACGCGCGAAGTCATCACCGATACCCGCACCCTGCGCTTCTACTACCGCCTGTTGCCGGACGACCGCTTGCAGATCGGCAGCCGCAGCGCCATCACCGGCGCCGACGCCGCCAATCCCCGGCACATGGAGGTGCTCGTGGAAGGGCTGCATCGCAAGTTCCCGGCCTTGCGCGGCATACGTGTCGATTATTCGTGGTGGGGCTGGGTGGACGTGAGCCACGACATGATGCCGCGCGTCGCGCAGCCCGATCCGCAGCAGAGCCTGTTCTATGCGGTCGGCTATGGCGGCAACGGCGTGTCGTTCTCGGCGCACGCGGGGCGCCGCCTCGCGGAGCGCGTCGCCGGCAAGTGGCAGCACAGCCGCGATTCCCTGCCGATCTACGAATCCGCGCTCGAATACCCGAACGTGCTGAACATGGTGCGCTGGAAGGGCTTTGCGCCGTTCCGCCGGGTCGGGCAACGCTTTCTGTATCACAAGTACCTGGCGCAGGACGAGAAGCGCTAACCCTTTCGAACCTATGGACAAGAGCGATACATGAGCACTGAGACGAATCACGACTATCTTCGCCTGCTGGAGACCTTCAACGATGCCTGGAACCGCCACGACATCGACGCGCTGATGGACTGCATGGCCGAGCGCTGCGAGTTTCACGGCGTGGCCGGCCCCGACGTGCTGGGCCGCACCTTCAGCGGTCGCGACGAAGTGCGCAAGGGCTTCACGCTCGCCTGGGAAACCTGCCCCGATGCCTCGTGGAAGGAAGGCGAGCATTTCGTCAGCGGCGAGCGCGGCGTGTCGGAATCGACGTTTCGCGGCACGAAGGCGGACGGCTCGCGCATCGAGGCGCGCATGGTGGATGTCTTCACCTTCAGCTGCGGCAAGATCGCGGTGAAGAACGCTTTCCGCAAGGACCGCCCCGCCCTCTGACGCATGAGGGAAACCGGCATCGCGTGACGCAGGGAAACGCCTCGACCGTCCGGCAACGTATCGGCCGGCGAGGCGGGATTTGACTCAGGCAGAACACAGCAAATCAGGAGACGAGATGCAATCGAGCACGGACAAGGGCGATCTCAAATGTGGCCTCAAGCAGCGCCACATGACGATGATCGCGTTGGGAGGCGTCATTGGCGCCGGACTTTTCGTCGGCAGCGGCGTGGTGATCCAGCAGGCCGGACCCGCCGCGATTCTTTCTTTTCTCATCACGGGCGTGCTCGTGGTGCTCGTGATGCGCATGCTGGGCGAGATGGCCTGCGCGATGCCGGCCGTCGGCTCGTTCTATGAATACGCGCGGCTCGCCTTCAGGACGCAGCGCGGGCCCGGCAAGATGGCCGGCTTCCTTACCGGCTGGATGTACTGGTACTTCTGGGTCATCGTGATCGCGCTGGAAGCGGTGGCCGGGGCCAAGCTCGTGCAGTTCTGGATCCCCGACGTGCCCGCGTGGATCATCAGTCTCGTGCTGCTGGTCGTGCTCACGCTGACCAATCTCATCTCGGTCGGCAGCTATGGCGAGTTCGAGTTCTGGTTCTCGTCGATCAAGGTCGGCGCGATCATCGTGTTCCTGTTCCTCGGCGGCCTCTATGTGTGCGGCCTGTGGCCCGCCTCGATGCATACGACCGACGTCGCCACGACCTTCCTCGGGCACGGCGGCTTCATGCCGAAGGGTATCGGACCGGTGCTGACAGGTGCGGTGGCCGCGACAGGCTTCTACTTCGGCGCGGAGATCGTGACAATCGCAGCCGCGGAAGCGAAGGAGCCGGCCAAGGCAGTTGCGAAGGCAACCAATTCGGTCATCACGCGTGTGCTCGTGTTCTATGTGGGGTCGGTGGCGCTGGTGGTCGCGCTGGTGCCGTGGAATTCGCATCAGATGGCCACGCCCTATGTCAGCGCGCTCAAGGTCATGGGCATGCCCGCTGCCGCGAACGTGATGAACGCCATCGTGCTGACGGCGGTGCTGTCGGCGCTGAATTCGGGTCTGTACGCAGCGTCGCGCATGCTGTTCGCACTGACGCGTCATGGCGATGCGCCGCTCGGACTCGCGAAGGTCAACAAGCGCGGCGTGCCGACGCGCGCCATCCTGCTGGGCACGGTGTTCGGCTATGTATCGGTGGTGATGTCGTATGTATCGCCGGATACGGTGTTCGCGTTCCTCGTCAACTCGTATGGCACGGTCGCGATCTTCGTGTACCTGCTGATCGCGTTCTCGCAACTGCGCCTGCGCAGCCGCATGACGAGCTTCGAGGCGAACGACCTGCGCGTGCGCATGTGGGGATTTCCCTATCTCACCTGGCTCGCCATCGTCGGCATGCTCGCGATTCTCATCGCCATGGCGTTCATCCCGGATCAACGCAAGCCGCTGTGGCTCGGCGTCGTGAGTCTGGGCATCCTGATCGTCGCGTACTTCGTGTTCAAGCGCGGCCGCAACGAGGTCGAGGTGCACGCCGACGAGCACGCAGCGCAGCATCTGCAAACCGCCGAACGTTGAACCGCTTCATTCTTCCCTGAAAGTCCGCGCGGTTTCTTCAGCCGTGCGGCGCAGGTCGGGCTCGAAGGCAAGCAGTTGATCGAGCGCGACGCGTCCCACCGGCGCCTGGATCGCGATCGCGGCGCATGCGCGATTGCGGTCCAGCATCACCGGCACCGCAATCGCAACGAGCCCCTGCAGATGCTCCTGATTGTTGATGGCCAGCATGCGGCGGCGCGTCAAGGCGAGCTCACGGCGCAGCACGTCGCGGTCGGTGATGGTGCGTTCCGAGTAAGACCGTAGCGGCAGGCGCTCGATCATGCGCTCGCGCCGCTCCTTCGGCAGGAAGCTCAGCAGCAGCTTGCCGCTCGCCGAGCAATGCAGCGGCACATGTGAACCCGGCTGCAAATGCATGCGCAACGGCCAGCCCGTTTCCACGCGATCCACATACACGACGTCGTTGCCCGCGAGCATCGTCAGATTGCAGGTCTCGCCGACCCGCGTGACGAGTTGTTCGAGCAACGCATGCCGCGCCGCAGCAGGCCCTGCGTGCATCAGCACGTTGATGGCGAGCGTGCGCACCCGTGGCGAGCACTCATAGAGCCTGTCGCTGGCGCCGCGCGTGACGAGCCACGCATCCATCAGTTGCACGAGGATGCGGTGCACGGTCTGCTTCGGCAGGCCAAGCGCATCGACCAGTTCGGTCATCGATAGAGGACGGTTCGCTTCCGCCAGGGTTTCCAGCACGCGGAACGCGCGCACGGCGGCGGCATTCGATTGATTCGATGTCACGCTGTCTCCTGCTTTATATGTGTCGCTTGCGTTTTTATTTCATTGTGCGTCGAAAACATTGTTTTTCGGGACTCTGGAAAGTCCCGAAATCGACACTTTCCGATGCACGCGCCGTCGCTGCATGCGTTACTCCGGAAAACGGGACCGCGCGACGAACAGAGCTGACTAGATTGGATAGCACCTCCCATCCATCATCAGCCGAGGTTCATCGCATGAATGACATGGCAAGCGGCGCAACACTCGTGCGTTCACGCGCACACGCGCCGAACTCCACGCCGGACTCCACTCAGGCCGCGCAGCAGGCGGAAGCGGAACGCGCGGTCGGCGCGCTCGTCGAGCGGGCGCGCGCGGCGCAGCAACGCTTCGAACACGCGGGGCAGGACACGCTCGATACGGCCGTGGCCGCCGCCGCGTGGGCCATCATGGAGCCCGCGCGCAACCGGCAACTGGCGGACCTGTCCGTGCGCGACACGGGACTCGGCAACGCCGACGACAAGTTCCGCAAGAACCATCGCAAGACGCTGGGCCTGTTGCGCGACCTGCATGGCGTCGCGACGACGGGCGTGATCGCGCGGGACGAGGAACATGGCATCGTCGAGATCGCGCGCGCGGTGGGCGTGGTGGCGGCCATCACGCCCTCGACCAATCCCGGCGCGACGCCCGCCAACAAGATCATCAATGCGCTCAAGTGCGGCAACGCGATCATCGTCGCGCCTTCGCCGAAGGGTTATTCGTCGTGCGCGTTGCTGATCGGCTTCATTCACGCCGAGTTCGCCAAGGCCGGTCTCGATCCCGATCTCGTGCAGATGCTGCCGCCGCCCGCCAGCAAGGCCGCGACGGCCGCATTGATGCGCCTCGCCGATCTGGTCGTCGCCACCGGTTCGCAGGCCAATGTGCGCATGGCCTATACGAGCGGCACGCCGGCCTTCGGCGTGGGCGCGGGCAACGTGGCGTCCATCGTGACCGCGCAGGCCGATGCCGATGACGCGGCGCGCAAGATCGCCATCTCCAAGACCTTCGACAACGCGACCAGTTGCTCGTCGGAGAACAGCGTCGTGATCGAGGACGCCATTCATGCCCGCATGCTCGATGCGCTGCGCAAGCAGGGCGGCGTGTTGCTGGACGCCGCGCAGAAGGCAAGCTTGCAGGCAGTGCTGTGGCAGGACGGCAAGCTGTCGGCGCGCTGCACGGCGCGCTCCGCTGCGGCGATTGCCCGTGAAGCCGGCCTCGATGACATCGCCGCGCGCGAGCCGAGGTTCCTGATGGTCGAGGAAACCGGCTATGGGAAGGACCATCCTTTCTCGGGAGAGAAGCTCTCGCCGGTGCTGACCGTGTATCGCGCGCGTGATACCGGACACGCGATGGACATCGTGCGCGGCATCTACGGCTACATGGGCGCGGGACATTCGGTGGGCGTGCATGGCGCGGACGATGCGCTGGCCGTTCTGCTCGGCACGCAGTTGCCGGTGGCGCGCGTGATCGTGAATCAGGCGCATTGCCTTGCGACCGGCGGCAACTTCGACAACGGCCTGCCGTTCTCGCTCTCGATGGGCTGCGGCACCTGGGGCGGCAACAACTTCTCGGCGAACCTCGGCTACCGGCAATACATGAACGTGACGCGCGTCGCGTACCCGATTGCGGAACGCGTGCCGGAAGTCGACGCGTTGCTCGGCGACTACTTCCGGAGGATCGGACGATGAGCACGCTCGCTGATCGCATTGCATCTTCCGGGCACGCGCCGCTCGATGCAACGACCTTGCGCGCATTGATCGACGCGCGCGCTGAACATGCTCCCGACAAGCCGTTCCTGCTCGATGCCGAGGGCGGCAACGTACTCTCGTTCCGCGCGTTGCGTGACGACTGCCGTGCGCTCGCAACGCGTTTCGAAGCGGCGGGACTGAAGCCTGGCGATGTGGTCTCGGTGTTCATGGGCAACGGCATCCAGACCGCGCGGCTGTTGCTCGCTGCGATGTACAGCGGGCTCGTCGCCAATCCGCTGAACCTGCTGTGCCAGCCGTCGCAGGTGCGTTACATCGTCGAGCATTCGGATACGCGCCTGATCTTCGTGGCCGACGATACGCACGAGACCGTCGCGGAAGCGCTCAAGAGCGTGGCGCGCGATATCGCGGTAGTGCGCACATCGCCCGATGCAGCGGATTTGCCCGCGATACCCGTGCTTGCCTCCAGCACCATGCCGCCGCCTGGCGACGATGCCACGCAGATCGTCGCGAAAGGCGCCGACCCCGCCGACACCGCGCTGCTCATGTACACCTCGGGCACGACCGGCGCACCCAAGGGCGTGCTGCTGAGCCATCGCAGCCTGCTGGCGAACATGCGCAACATCAGCGCCGAACATCGCCTGTGCGAGGACGACCGCGTGCTCGTGTCGCTGCCGCTGTATCACATCAACGGCCTCGTCGTCGCATTGCTCACGCCGCTGCAACACGGCGGCTCGGCCGTGATGACGCCGCGCTTTTCCGCGCGCACGTTCTGGCGCGAAGCGTCGCAGCACGGCTGCACCTGGATCAACGTGGTGCCGACCATCGTCGCCTATCTGCTCAACGGCGAAAGCGCGCAAGGCTTCGATCTGTCGGCGCTCAAGTTCTGCCGCAGTGCGTCGGCGGCGCTGCCTGCCGATCATCATCGCGCGTTCGAGGCGCGCTTCGGCATCGGCGTGATCGAGACGATGGGCATGACCGAGACCGCCGCGCCCGCCTTCAGCAACCCGTATGACCCGGCGCTGCGCAGGATCGGCAGCATCGGTCTGCCGTCGGGCGGCGAGGCGAAGATCGTCGATCCCGAAGGCCGCGAATGCGCGGCCAATGAGACCGGCGAACTCGTGCTGCGCGGCGGGCAACTGATGAGCGGCTACTACAAGCGGCCCGAGGAGACCCGTAACGCCTTCACCGCCGATGGCTGGCTGCACAGCGGCGACCTCGGCTATCGCGACGAAGCCGGCTTCTTCTACATCAACGGCCGCGCGAAGGAACTGATCATCAAGGGCGGCGAGAACATCGCGCCGCGCGAGATCGACGAAGCGCTGCTGCGCCATCCGGGCGTGCTGGAAGCGGCTGCCGTGGGCGTGCCGGATCCGGCCTACGGGCAGGACATCGTCGCGTTCATCGTGCCGCATGTCGGCGCGCCTCCTCCCGATCCCGCCGATCTGCGCGAGCACTGCCTGCGCGAACTCGGCCGCTACAAGACACCGCGCGAATTCCGCTTCACCGATGCCTTGCCGCGCGGCCCCTCGGGCAAGGTGCAGCGCCTGAAGCTCGTCGAGAAGCCGCAGCCGGCGGGATAAGCGGGCGCGCGCTTCACGGCAGGACTTGCACATTCCACATCAGATGGACATGGGAGACACAATGAACCAGCATCGTCAGCGCGTGAAGACGCGCCATATCATCCTCGGCGTGATGTGCCTGATGTACTTCATCTCGTACATCGACCGGGTGAACATTGCGGTAGCGGGTCCGCTGATCCGTCAGGAGATGGGACTGAGCTCCGTGCAGCTCGGACTCGTGTTCTCGGCATTTGCGTATCCGTATGCGGTCATGCAGGTCGTCGGCGGATGGCTGGCCGACAAGTTCGGTCCGAAGCTCGTGTTGATCGTGCTCTCGCTGATCTGGGGCGCGGCCACGCTGGCGACGGGCTTTGCGGGCAGCATCGGCATGCTCGTGGTGCTGCGCCTGGCGCTCGGCATCGGCGAGGGCGGCGCGTTCCCGACCGCCACGCGCGCCTTCACGTACTGGATGCCGGTGCATGAACGGGGCTTTGCGCAAGGCATCACGCACAGCTTCTCGCGGCTGGGCGGTGCGCTCACGCCGCCGCTCGTGCTGGCCGTGGTAGCCGCGAGCGGCTGGCGCGAGGCGTTCATCCTGCTGGGCATCGCAAGCCTTGCATGGACGGTGCTGTACTTCTTCGTGTTCACCAATTCGCCCGATGAGAATCGCCGCATCACGCCGGAGGAGACCGCGGAGATCGGCTATCGCGCGGGCGATTGTGCGCGTGCCCGAAAGAGCGTGACGCCCTGGCGCAAGCTGATTCATCGCATGTGGCTCGTGACCTTCGTCGACTTTTGCTATGGCTGGCTGCTGTGGGTCTATCTGACCTGGCTGCCGTCGTATCTCAAGGAGTCGCGCGGCTTCGACCTCAAGCATCTCGCGCTCTTCACCGCGTTGCCCTTGCTGGCGGGCGTCGTCGGCGACACGCTCGGCGGCGTCATCTCGGACCGCATCTACAAACTGACCGGCCGTCTGCGGCTCGCGCGCTGCAGCATCCTCGTGGTGGGCATGGGCGGCTCGCTGGCCTTCCTCCTGCCGATGGTCAACGCCCCCAGTCCCGTGGCCGCCGTGTGGTTCCTGACCGGCTCGTTCTTCTTCCTCGAGATCACGAATCCGGTCCTGTGGACGCTGCCGCTCGACATCGCGGGCAAGTATGCGGGTACGGCCGGCGGCATGATGAACACGGGCTTCGGCATTGCGGGGATGACTTCGCCCGTCGTGTTCGGCTATCTGATCCAGCAGACCGGCAGCTACAACGTGCCGTTCACGATCTCGGCGGCATTGCTCGGCGTGGGTGCGGTCGCGGCGCTGTTCATCGATACGAGCAAGACCGTCGAGGCCGACGAGGCGCGTGAAGCGCAACAACAGCGCGACCAGCTCGGCGTGCCGGCTTTCGCGGGCAGCGCGGGGCACTGGAACGAGTGAGTACGCGGTCCATGCGGTTCCCGGATCGAACGTAGAATGAGTGGCGCCTTGCCTGCATTGCGGCGGTGCGCCCACTCTACTTATATCGATTCGGGAGACACGACCATGCAGCGTTGCAAAGCGGTAATCCTGATCATTCCGTGTGTCGTCGCGCTTGCCGCGTGCGGCGGGTCCGACAATAATCAGCCTGCCTATTCGAATGCACCGAAGATCATCATCGACTCGGACTTCAACACGATGGGCGACGACGGCCAGCTCTTCGCGATGACCACGCAGTTGATGGGGCAGGGCAAGGTCAATCTGCTTGGCCTGTGTGTCGTGACCGGCAACGACTGGCTGTTGCAAGAAGAGGCCGATGCGCTGAAGGCCGTCGAGCGCATGGGCGTGCAGGACAAGGTAGGCGTTTATGCGGGCGCGAATTATCCGCTGCAATATGACGTCGCAAGCATTCGCGCGCAGCAGGCCGCCAATCCCAATGGCTATTTCGGCGCGTGGATGCGTCCCGAACCCACTCAGCAATCGCAACTGACCGCGCCGCCCGACGGCTTCGCAACTTCGACGAAGCTGCAAGCGCAGGCCGCCGCGGACTTCATGATCGACACCATCAAGCGTTATCCGAACCAGGTGACGATCATCGAAGTGGGGCCGCCCACCAATCTCGCGACCGCCGTGCAGAAGGCGCCGGAGATCGTGCCGCTCATCAAGCAGATCGTCTACATGGGCGGTGCGATGAACGTGCCGGGTAACGCGAACGCAGTGGGCGAACTGAACTGGTGGTTCGATCCCGTCGCAGTGCGCACGCTGTTGCAGACCACGATCCCGCAGAAGGTGATTCCGCTCGACGTCACCAATACCGTTCCGCTGACCGAGACCGTCTATAACCAGATCGTCAATCCGCCGACGGGACAGACCGCCGTGACGAAGGTATATGCCATCGAGAATGCGGGCGCGTTCGCCAACAACACCGACATCTACGACACGCTGACGATCGGATACTTTCTTGATCCCACTTATGCGACGCAGACGCAGAGCGCGTATCTCGACATCGACACGACGCCTGGAGAAGATCAGGGGCATGTGATGGTCTATCCCGATGCGCCTGCGGCCGGCGCTTCGCCGCAGAAGATCACGTATGTGACGCGCTATGACAACAACCGCTTCTTCGCGTTCTATGTCGATCTGCTCACGCGGCCGGTGCCGGTGAAGTTCCAGTGAAGTTGGTGTAGCCGGATGCATGACGGGCTGTCCGTCATGCATTTTCATACTTGTTATGACATGTTATAGTTCAAGCTCACTGATCTCCTCAGAGCGGATCCAATGAGCTTGCAGACAACGCTGTGGCTGTTCTGCGCAGGCCTCGGCGCAAGTGCTGCAGGCGGCATGCTCGGCATGGCGAGCGGCCTGTTCATCGTGCCCATCCTGACCATGTTCTTTCACGTCGACATGCATGCGGCCATCGGCACCAGCATCGTGTCGGTCATCGCCTGTTCGTGCGGCGGCGCGGCCGCGTTCCTGCGCGGCGGGCTGACCAATGTACGGCTGGCCCTCGTGCTCGAAACCGGCACGACGCTCGGCGCGCTCTGCGGCGTGCTGCTGGCGGGCGTCGTGCCGGTATCGGCGCTGGACTTCCTGTTCGCAGGCGTGCTGCTCGTGTCGGCATGGCAGATGTTCGTGCGGCGCGAAGATCCGGCGTCGGCTACCTCCACCGCGCCTTCGCATGGGCTCGCCGCCGCGCTCGAACTGCATTCGAGCTATCCGGATCATCGGCTGCATCGCGACGTCGCTTATCGCGTGCAGCGTGTGCCGCTGGGTCTCACGTTGATGGTGGTGGCCGGGATGGTGTCGGCGTTGCTTGGGATCGGCAGCGGCATCCTCAAGATTCCCGCCATGGACAATGCGTTGCGGCTGCCCATCAAGGTTTCAACGGCCACTTCCAACTTCATGATCGGCGTAACGGCTGCCGCCAGCGGATGCGCGTACTTGCTGCGCGGGGAGATCGTCAGCGCGCTGGCCGCGCCGGTCGCGCTCGGTTCGGTGCTCGGCGCCGTGCTCGGCGCACGGGTGCTGATGAAGGTGCGCAGCGAACGCCTGCGCGTGCTGTTTCTTTCCGTGCTCGTCATCGTCGCGGGCCAGATGGTGCTGCAAGGCATGGGCATCAACCTCACGGAACTCGCCGGATGACAAAGTCGCCCGCGCATGTTTCGCTCGACCGCCTGCTCGCCGTGTTTCTTCAGGCCGGAACGTGGATCGCGTGCGGCTTGATCGGCGCGGGTCTGGTGCTTCAGGCGTGGCCCGTGCCGTGGGCCGCGCAGGCCATGACGGCGGGCGTCGCGCTGTTCGTCTTGCTTCCCGTCATGCGCGTCGCGCTGCTGCTCGCGGTGTTCGCCCGGCAGCGCAACACGCTCTACGCCGCGCTCGCCACCGCCGTGCTCGCCGTGATCGCGGCCGGCTGCGTGCTCGGCGTGCGGCTCGGTCCGCTCGCCGGCTGACGGATCGGGCGATCGAATGGCGGCACAAGCATAGGCACAACGGTTATTCTCCCTTTCGCCGGACGACGATCTCGCGCGTCACACGCGCACGCATCGCATTCCTCGGGAGAAATCGCATCATGAACGATACGACCGATGTGTTGATAGCCGGCGCCGGCCCCGTTGGCCTGCTGCTCGCCGCGGAACTGAAGCGCGACGGGCTTGATGTGTGCCTGATCGATGCGCACGAAACGCGTGCTTTCTTCGTCAAGGCGCTGGGCGTGACAGCGCGCACGCTGGAAATCTTCGAAGACCTGGGCATCGCGCGCGATGCGATCGACACGGGCGTCTGGCTCACGGGCGCCGAGACCTTCCAGGACGGCGATCCCGTGTTCAGCGCGCAGTTTCCGCGCGAAGGCATGCCCTACGGCGCACTTTCGCTGGCGCAGTTCGAAACCGAGCGCCTGCTGGAGACGGCGCTCGCGGTGCATGGCGGGCACGTCGACTATGGCGCGACGCTGGTGGACTTCACCGACTCGGGCGACGCCGTCGATGCCCGCGTGCAGATGGCGGGCGGCGAGATCCGCACGGTTCGCTGCCGCTGGCTGGTGGGTTGCGACGGCGCGCGCAGCAGCGTGCGGCATCAGTTGAACGTGCCTTTCGAAGGCGATCAATACCCGCAGACCTTCATGCTCGCCGATGTCGACGTGGACTGGAATCTGCCGCGTGGACCGATGTACCGCTTCAATCTCTCCGGCAAGGTTCAGGGCACGGAAGAAGGCGCCGCGCCCCAATCCACCACGCTTGCCGCGTTGCCGGTGCGCGGGTCGAAGCGCCGCTATCGCCTGTCGATGGTGCTGCTTCCCGACGATGCCGCGCTGCACGCGTTGAACTCGGCGCCCGGGTTCGATGAAGTCGAGCGCATCATGCTGCCGATCCTGCCGCGCAACACACGCTTGTCGTCGATGCGCTGGTCGTCGGTGTATCGCGTGAGTCATCGCATTGCACAGCACTATGCGCGGGGCCGCGTCTTCCTTGCCGGCGATGCCGCGCATATCCATCCGCCGGTCGGTGGGCAGGGCATGAACACGGGCTTGCAGGATGCGCACAATCTCGCCTGGAAGATCGGCCTGACGGCGCGCGGGATGGCTGGCCCGAAACTGCTCGACAGTTATGAAGCGGAACGGCGGCCCGTCGGGCTCGATGTGGTCGAGTCGACGAGCCGCGCCATGCATACCGTGCTCGCGCATGGCGAGATGCGGCCCGGCATGCGCGAGACGCAGTTGCTGGTGGGCTATCGCGGCAGTCCCGCTGTCGTCGACGAATGCCGGGACATGGCATCCGAACTGCCCGCGCCCGGCGACCGCGTGCCGCAAGTGGGCGGTCTGGCGCAGGCGTTCGTCGGCCAGGTGCAGCGTTTGCAGGATCACATCGGGCGTGGCCGGCATACGCTGCTCGGCTATATCGACGATGACGAGGATGGCGCGCGCGGCGCCGCGTTCGATGAAGCCGTCGATGCATGGCGCGCCGCGCTCGGCCTCACGGGCGGCGTGGTGCTGATCATGTCCCCTTCGATCATGAACGGCGCGAACGAACGTTATCGCACGCTGAGCGATTTCCAGGGCGAGTTCGCGGCGCAGTTCGGCGCGCGCAACGGCATGGTGTGGGCGGTGCGGCCCGATGGTCATCTGGGCTACCGCAGCGCGTCTTGCGATGGGCAGGCGCTCATCGCATGGCTCACGCGGGTGCTGGATCGCGCGTGAGGCTTCAGCGGCGCACGACGATCATGTGCGCCTGCATCTTCGCGTGCACGGGTCCGGTGCCGAAGCGATCCGCGATTGCAGCTTCGCAGACGGCCGTGGCTTCGTCGAGCGTCGCGCCTTTGCGTGCTTCTATGTCATTGCGCAAAGGCGTTCCCTGGCAGTACGCGACGGCGACGGCCCGCGCGGATGGCGCATGACTTTGCGCGGTTACCGTTTCGATGCGCGATGTTGCATCGAAGCCTGCGCGGGCGAGGTCCGTCGAGATCGTGTGCGCATCGAAATAGCCGTGCGGCGTGCGTTTCATGAACAGCGGCGGATCATCGGGGAACACGTGGCCGAGCGCGGTGGTGATCGTATCGGCGAAAGCATTTTCTTCGATGCAATCCCACACGTTGAACAACAGCGTCCCGCCCGGCCGCAGCACGCGACGCGCCTCCGCGAAGGCAGCCGGCTTGTCGGGAAAGAACATCGCGCCGAACTGGCAGGCGACGACATCGAAGCCTGCATCGGCGAACGGCAGGATTTGCGCATCAGCCTGTTGCCACGTGACGTTCGCGGGCGTCCCTACTGCGTCTGCGTGGTCGAGCATGGCCTGGTTCAGGTCCGTCGCGACGATGGTAACCTGCCGACGCAGCCTGCGCGACATCGCACGCGTCAATGCGCCGGTTCCCGCGGCGGTTTCCAGTACCCGCGATGGATCAAGTGCGGCGATACGGCGGGCGAGGTCATCGGCGTAATGCGCGAAGAGCATCGGCACGAGTAATTGTTCATACAGCCCGGCGATCGGTCCAGCGAAGTTCGCATCGCTTCGAAGCATGCTCATGCGGTCTGCCTCCATGGCGCCGGTTCATTATTCGCGTTTGCCTGCATGTCAATTCACTTTAGTCCGCTTTATCGGTGGTGACAGCCCAACTACATTGTCACCATGGCAGGGCCGACCCAGCGAGACAACAAAGCAGCCGGTCCTCTACCGCCCAGTCAACTTTTCAGGGAAGACATCATGAGCAAACTTGCAGGCAAGGTCGCGGTGGTCACGGGTGCATCGAAGGGCATCGGAGCAGGCATCGCCAAGGCGCTCGCAGCCGAAGGCGCGGCGGTGGTCGTCAACTATGCCAGCAGCAAGGAAGGCGCCGATGCCGTCGTCGCCGCGATCACCGCGGCGAACGGCCGTGCGGTTGCAGTGGGCGGAGATGTATCGAAGGCGGCGGATGCGCAAGGCATCGTGAACGCGGCAATCGAAACCTACGGCCGCCTCGATATTCTCGTGAACAATTCCGGCGTCTATGAATTCGCGGCGCTGGAAGAGATCACCGAAGAGCACTTCCACAAGCAGTTCAATGTCAACGTGCTGGGCACGCTGCTGACCGCGCAGGCCGCCGTCAAGCATATGGGCGAAGGCGCGAGCATCGTCAATGTGAGTTCGGTCGTGAGCCGCATCACGCCGGCGACTACTGCCGTTTATAGCGGCACCAAAGGCGCTGTGGATGCCATCACCGGTTCGCTGGCGCGCGAACTCGGTCCGAGGAAGATCCGTGTGAACTCGATCAATCCGGGCGTCGTGGTGACGGAAGGCACGCATACGGCGGGCGTCATCGGTTCGGAATTCGAAACGGCGGCGCTGGCGCAAACGCCGCTCGGCAGGGTTGGGCGGCCGGATGATATTGCGGCCGTTGCGGTGTTTCTTGCCTCGGACGATGCGCGGTGGCTGACGGGTGAGAGTCTGATTGCGAGTGGCGGGATGCGCTGAGTGGGAAGTGTTGGCCACGCTGGAGAGCGTGGACAATCGAGGCGTCTCCCGAGCTGCAGCGCTCGGGAGATCACGATGAGTGGTCGTTCTTTGCGTTTGCTGCATCGATGGCGACGCAGTGGTTCAACGCGACACCGAACTCATTGCCAAAGTCCGCCATGTGGATCCCAGCGTCCTTTGGCGGCCTCCGGGTGGGCAAGACTTGCAATCACTGGCCCGAAAAAGCGCCTCAACTCAAGTTGCACGTTTTCGAAGGAAGGCGGCTGAAAGACGGGCGGGCTCCGACGCAGAAACGCACGCCACAGTCCTCGCTGTTCGACGATAAGCGCAAAGCCCTGATCAAGCCCTGCTGGTATACCCCGCGGAAAATCTGTCTCGCGACGTTTCAGGGTGCCCCCAACCGCTTCAACCAGACTGGAAAGTTCGAAGGAGAACGTGCGGGTCGTAATCCATATGTCGTGAAAATCTTTCAGTCTTCCGTTGGACTCTCCGAAGCGGATCATCGCTTCAAATTTTTCTGCGATTACCGTTTCGGGCGGATACATCAGGATGAGTGGCGCTGGTAGATCCGGAAGCAACGTTGGGAAGATTCGCAGCGTAGGCCGCGGATAAACGTGGTCTCCAAATCCGATGTCTACCTGTACATGGACACGCGCCTTGGCCACGTCACCCTTGAGGGTAAGCTGAACACCGCGATATTTGTCCGCTTCTCGCACCGGTTCGATTTTAAGCGAGTCGGGAGCGAAAATGATTCCGTCGTCAGGAACCTCGACTCGGCAGATACTAGTGAAGAGTTGGTGGATGGCGTCAGGACTCGGATCACCATTACCCAGCAAATCGAGATCGCCGGTAGGTCGAAAGATGTGCTCGGGCCAGGTAACGAACAACATGGCGCCCTTGAGGACATAGCGTTCGGCTGCAGCGGTCTGGGTGAGTCTGAAAAGTAAGCGCTCGATTGCATAGCGCGTCAGCACGCGCTGGTAATCGTCGCCGTTGCGCTTCGCGTGTTCCAGCAGGCGCGCCCTGATAGAGGCGGCGGTATCTTTCAGAACCGCTATCTTCATTGCATCGCCCTGAGGTACGGTTCGATCCGCTCAGTGACGCGATTGATTGCGGCGTACTTCAAAAGGTCGCTTGCGGTGGTTTTTTGTTGGCGCAGGGCGTCCCGAAGCGCCTCGATGGCGACATCCTCTCCGACATGACGTCGATGCTTGAAGCAATCAGTGACGGTCTTGGCGACATTGAAGATGGGTACCTGCACGCCTTCTACCTGAATGTGTTCGATGCCAGACATCAAGACGTCGCCGGACGCGCGAACGATCTCAAGACGTATGCCGCGTGCATTCGGCACTCTGGCCTTCTGGGGTATCGTCATCCACACCGCGTGCGGCAGTTGTGTGGTGAGTTCGTGGTGTCGAAGTGCGCTCAGCAGGCTGACAACGCCGTTCGGAACCAGACGGGCTGCTTCCGCCAGGTCATGGGCCACATGCTCACCGACGCGTTCTGGATCCTGATAAAGGCCACGGGCAAGCCTGACCAGGTCGCCGGAGTCGGTCATGCGCTTCAGATAGGTCAAAGGGATTCCCGCGGCCTTGAAGTCGCGGGCGCGCGCGATCCCAAGCTCCCGAATGAGACTAAGCGCGAGATCCCGGAATGTCGTGGGCGTGTCGATCATCGATGTTACTAATTGATGGTAAGTTCTGAAACAAGTCTACATAAAGTAACGGTTGCGCAAAAAAGACTGATGTCATATATTTTCTATGACCATGAGCCAGTCTACTCCTTTGTCCACTCTGACACCAAAACATATTCGTGCCGCCCGAGCCCTTCTGGCATGGTCTCAGCAGGATCTGGCCAAGGCGGCAGGGGTCGGAAGCTCGACTGTTGCAGATTTCGAACGAGGTCATCGAACGCCGATACCCAACAACACGCAGGCTATCCGGGATGCACTTGAAGGCGCCGGAGTTCACTTCCTGCCTACCGGGGCGGTGATTGGGCCGCCCGTTCCGCTAGCTACTTCGACCGAACGCCCGGGAATTCCAATCCGATGGGTAGACGCTGAAGATCTGTCCGATTGGGCAAATCGAGTCGATGGGGCGTTCAGTCTGCCGACCTTGATTGAGTTTTTGGTTCGCGCGGTCCACGGCACGGCGGTTCGGCTCCGTTTTCCCTCCGACGAAGGCGTTCTGCATCCTGGCTGGGACGGCCGCACGGAAACTGAAGGCAAAAGCATCTATGTGCCACAAGGGGAAGCGGGCTGGGAGATTGGAACCCAACGGACCAACATTCAGCGCAAAGCAACCGAGGACTACAAAAAGCGTACTGAGAATCCCGCTCCTCTGGACCCCCACACTTCGACATATATCTTTGTCACGCCGCGGCACTGGCCGGATAAGGACGCATGGGCCAAAGCCAGAACAGATGAACGCGTCTGGCGAGAAGTGCGCGCTTACGACGCCGATGATCTTGTTCATTGGATTGAGCAAGCGCCTGCGGTCGGCCTCTGGCTGGCGACTCGTCTCGGCAAACGGCCAGACGGTACGCGCGAACTTGAGGGGTTCTGGGAAGAATGGTCTCGCGCGACGCAATGGCCACTTACGGAGGACCTGGTTCTCTGCGATCGTGACCAGGATTCGGCAGCGGTCTTTCGCTGGTTGCGCGGCGAGCCGTCCGTTCTCTCACTGCAGGCGACCACGGTCGAGGAAGTCGTGGCGTTCTTTCATGCCACGGTCAATATGCTTCCCGATGACGTGGCGGCGTGCTACCGGGCGAGGTCTCTCGTCGCAACCACCGCCGTGAGTGCACGTGCGCTTGCGAGCGCGCCTACGCCGCTGATCGTGTTGTTGACCGACCCTGAGCCGGGCCTGGCCCTAACCTTGTCCGAGCGCGGCCACTTTGTCCTGCAGGTTTATGACGAACGCCCGCGCGCTCGTGGCGAGGTCCGCGTCCTGGCGCGTCCTTCACGCGATGGAATCGCCAGCGGATTGACTGCCGCAGGCATTTCCGAGCCAAGAGCACGGGCGCTCGCGCGCGACTGTGCCCGAAATCTGGCAGTTCTTCGTCGTCTCATTCCCGGTGCGCCCGGACGACTTCCGACTTGGGCAGCCGAAGTGCCGCCTCGTGCATTGCTTGCAGCGCTGCTGGTCGGAGGCTGGGACGAAAATTCGGAAGCGGACCGCGCCAAGGTTGCCGAAATAGCTGACCAACCCTTCGAGACTGTCATTGCCGCGCTTGCTCAACATGTCGGAAGGTTTGACAGCGCGCTGCACAAGATCGGAATGACCTGGCGCGTGGCGTCGCCGTTCGACGCGTGGTTTTTGCTGGCGCGTCACCTTACCACCCCCGATCTTGCTCGCTTCGAGGCTGTGGCGCATGACGTGCTCGGTTCTGCCGATCCACGCTTCGACATGGATCCGGAAAAGCGCTGGATGGCGCCGGTGCTGGACGTTCATCCAGCGTATTCCGGCATGCTTCGGCACGGAATCGCGCAAGTTCTCATCTTGCTTGCCCTCTGGGGCAACGAGATCAAGACCGTTCCAGATGCCGGCCGGCGCGTCGACTCAATCGTCGAGAAGCTTCTGGGGCACGCAGACCGGCAGCGATGGTGGTCGCTCTCCAGGGATTTCCGGCTTCTGGCTGAGGCTGCGCCGAAGACTTTCCTGAAGGTCATTGAAGACAGTCTTGACCAGAGTGATCCTCCTATTCGCTCGCTGTTCGCCGTTGACGAGGGCGGTGTGATTGGTACCGAGCATCTTTCCGATTTGCTGTGGGCGCTGGAATCTCTGGCTTGGTCGGCTGAGTTGATGCCGCGGGTGAGCCTCGTTCTAGCTCGCCTCGATGGGCTCGATCTCTCGCCCGGAAGATTCTCGAACCGGCCGGCAAACAGCCTTCGTGAGATTCATATTCTTTGGAACCCGCAGACCTATGCAACGTTTGATCAACGGCTTCGAGCGCTTGACTCGATCAGGAAGCGAGAAAGCGCTGCTGCCTGGAAGCTGATGCTGGGCGTGCTTCCTCGAGGCCATGGCACAGCGACGCCTTCTCCAAAGCCAAGATGGCGTGACTTCAGCGCCGACGTTGTTGAAGTGGTGACCTGGGGTCTGATGAAACGGGGTGCGGTTGCCATCAGCGAGCGGCTCATTCACGACGTGGGCGTTGACCCGCAACGCTGGACACAATTGCTCGATCGGTTTGGAGATCTCGCTCCGGACCAGGAGTCGGCGCTGGTCATGCTGGAGGCGGCCGAACGGGCAATGTCGGATGAAGCTGACCGCGCGGTGCTATGGGAAAGCTTGAGGCGTGTTATTCATCACCATCGAATAGCGCCTGATCAGCAATGGTCGATGCCGACAGAGGTGCTTGCGCGCCTCGACATCATCTACGAGCGGTTTGCGCCTTTGGATCCGATGCAGCGGGTGGCTTGGTTGTTCGCACCGTCAGTGAGTCTTCCGGCAGTTTCGAGCGGTTGGGAGACGGATGAGCGCGACGTCAATTCCGCCCGGCAGCAGGCAGCGCAAGCGTTGTTCAATGAGGGTAGTGCAACGGCTATCCTGGCGCTTGCGAGGTTGGTGGAGCGTGCCGCTCTTATCGGAGACGCGCTCTATCACCAGAGGCTTGCCGAGTCTGATCTCGATACGCTTGTGACAGGCGCGCTTCGAAGTGACAACTCGCGCGAGCGCGACGTCGCCCAGGGCCTGATCGTTGCGGCATTGCGCGACGGGAAGTTGCCGTGGGTCCTGGCCTTGATTGGAAGGGTGAAAGCAGAATCCTGGGGGGGCGCAGCCCTATTGACCATTCTGCATGCTCTTCCGCTCGACCGGTCGACATGGAGTGAGGTTGCTAAAGCGGGCGGCGAGATCGAAGAGGCGTACTGGCGTCAGGTTTCGGTTTTCTGGGCGAGTGAAGACGAGAACGAGGTCGAGTTCGCTGTCCAGAGACTTATCGACGTGGGCCGGGCTCGATCTGCGCTATGGCTTGCAGGGCATCGTCGCGGGAAGCTTCTTCCGTCCGATTTGCTTATGCGTGTGCTGCTTCAGGCTGTGCGTCAGCCCAGCGAGGGCGCGGACGATGTGAATGACACAACTATGTTTGAGCACTTCGTGACCACAATACTCGAAGTGCTCGACGAGCGTGACGATGTCAGCAGTGAGACGCTCGCCAGGCTTGAATGGGTTTATCTGCCGCTGCTGGAATATTCGCGCAGACCAGCCAGAGTACTGCCGAGAACGCTCGCGGAACAGCCCGCTCTGTTTGTCGAGATGCTCGAAGCGGCGTTCGGGACGATCGAAGAAGATGACGAGACAAAAGTCGAAACGCAGAGTCTCGAACACGCTCGCGATATCGGTACTCAGGCATATAACCTCCTGGAACTATGGGATGTCCTGCCGGGCACTCGCGATGACGGTTCGATCGACACGGAGAAACTGGAGGACTGGATCAAGAAGGCGCGCTCGCTTGCTAAAGAAGTCGGACTTGAAGATATCGCTGACGATCGCATCGGAAGAATGCTATCGGCATCACCGATGGGAACGGATAACAATTGGCCCGCCGAAGCGGTGCGGGAAGTAATCGACTTGTTTCGCAGCAAGCCGATGATCGAAGGTTTCTGGGTCGGCAAGATCAACGGACGAGGTGCGACCACGCGTTCATACGGTGACGGTGGCGACCTCGAACGAGTTGAGGCGGCGAAGTACAGAGAATGGGCGAAAGCGATCGCCTATGAATATCCTCGCACCGCACAGTCCCTTGAAGAACTGGCGCAACACTATGAGGATCTTGGGCGCCGCGAGGACGAGCGCGTAGAGCGTCAGAATTGGCGGCCTTAGTTTGACTGCGTAGAACACGGCCCTGGCCCAAGTATTTCGATGTAGAGGGCACGAGATGCGCTAAGGCCGGCGTTTGACGTCACCGCCTCACCGCCCCCACCGCAATATCCCCCGCATTCTTCAGCGCCTCGACATGCCAGCACGTGTCGATCAGCTTCCGCGTCTGATCCGCCGGCAGAATACCGTCGGCGAGACCGGAGAATTTCTTCTCCAGCTGCTGATCGCTCATCGGCACCTCCGTACTGCCGATCGCATGCTCGATGAACTTGTGCAGCTTGCGGCCATCCTTCAGCGTGATGGTCATGTCCACCTGTTCCGGCTTGATCGAAGGATCGACGATCGTATTCACCTTCTCGCGTAGCGCGACGGTCTGCGGATCGCGCACCTTGGCGTCGCTGAACTGCTTCTCGCCGGCGGCGCCGTCGATGATCGCGATCGCCACCGCGTGATAGATGCTGAACTTGCCTTCGAGGCCGATCTGCGGCGTCTTTTTGCCCGTCAGTTCGATGACGAGCGGATGCACGCGCAAGTCGATGCGCTCGATCTGATCGGCGCTGAGATGGTTCTGGTCGCGCAGCTGGATGGCGGCGTCCAGCGCCGGATGAATCACGATGCCGCACGCAAACGGCTTGTACGTGTTGAGCGTGGACTCGTAGTGCGTGCCGAGCCCGTCGGTGATCTCGCGATAATCCTGCTTGGTGCTGATCGTGTTCGCCCAGCCGCGCTTCGCCTCGATCATGCCGTCCGAGCTCGTGTAGTCCTTGCTCGCCAGGATCGCCGCGAACATGCCGTTGGCAGCGGCGCGGCCGGGATTGAAGCTCTTGTTCATCGACCCGAACGACTCGCGCAAGCCGACCGGCTGCGACGCCGCCAGTCCCAGCGCCCAGACCGTCTGTTGCACGGTGAGGCCCATGAGCTTCGACATCGCCGCCGCCGAACCGAACACGCCGCAGGTACCGGTGATGTGCCAGCCGACATCGTAATGATTCGGGTACACCGCATTGCCGATGCGCAACTCGGTCTCCACGCCCAGCACCAGCGCATTGAGGAAGTCCTTGCCCGACACGGGTTGGTATTGCGCATACGCGAGAATCGCGGACACCACTGGACCGGCCGGATGAATGATGGTCTTCAGGTGCGTGTCGTCGTAATCGAAGATATGACTGCTGACGCCATTGATGAACGCCGCGTTCATGATGTCGAAGCGCTCCGTGCGTCCAAGCAGGTTCGCTTGCGGCGGCCCCGAGAAAGGCGTGAGCGCGGCCACGGCGCGATCGACTGTCGTGTCGTGCGAACCGCCCACCGCCACGCCGACCCAGTTCATCAGCGTGCGCACGCCTTCGCGGCGCACCGGTGCGGGCAGGTCTTCGTAGCGCGTCTTGCCGATGAATTCGGCAAGGATGCGCGTGACCTTCGGCGGGCGCGCATTCGTGGCGCCGGGCCGCGATGCCGCACTGTTGCCTTGCGCCAGCGCGCTCGTGCCCACGGTGGCGGACGCGAGTGCGCCCGCCGCGCCGGTCTTCAGGAAGTAGCGCCGGTCGATGTTGGCCATGTGTTCGTCTCCTTGTAGTGTGTCGGGCGTCAGGCGGTAAGCAGCGGGCGCAGTTCGCGCACATCCCTGAGCGTTTCCAGATGCTCGATCTTCTCGATGAGCGCGGCCGTGCGCGCGGCGCCCAGCACGGGCGCCATCAGGTCGCGCGCCTTGGCCGCGACCGCTTCGCTCGACAGCGGGTTCTCCTTCGTGCCGGGTGCAAAGCGCGTGAAGTGCTCGACCGTGCTGCCATCCGTCAGCGTGACCTGCACTTTCGCACCGCGCGGCGCGGCGGGATCGTGCAACGCGGGGTCCGGCTGCACCGTCACTTTCGCGCGTTCCTTGAGAATGGCGGGATCGCGCATCAGGGCGACATCGTGGCTGTCGCGGAACGACACCGCGCCCTTCACCAGCGCGAGCGCCACGAGATGCTGGCAGTTGACGTCGGGCATCGCGCTATCGCCGACGATGCCTTCCGCATCCGGCGGAATCCGCACGACGATGCGGCTCACGTTGTCCGGCGTCAGGCCGTATTGCTTGCGCAGGGCGAGCAGCGCGTCGAGCGGAGACTGGATCGGATAACCCACCGAGTATGTCTTGATCGCCGTCTCGGTCACGTAGAAACGCGAGCCGAGCCCGTCGATCATCGCGTGCGGATCAGGCTGAGTGGAAAGCGCGATGAACAGGTTGTGCGTGCCGTCGAGCACGTCGCGCACGCCCGTCATGCCGGACTGCACCATGCTCACCGCCATGACGCCGTTGCGCGCGCCCATGCCGGCGAAGTCGAAGGCTTTCTCGATGTGGTCCTTGTCCTTGACCCAGCTCCACAGTCCCGACACCTGCTGTGCCGAATAGGAGATCGCATAGCGCATCGCGGTTTCGTCGAGGCCCGCAAGGGCGGACGCCGCGCCGAGCGCGCCGAAGGTCGAGGCCGTGCCTTCCGCGCTGCGATGCGAGCCGCGCACGAGATCGGGACCGAGCGCCATCAGCAGGCGGCAGGCGAGGTCATAGCCGAGCGTGACCGCGCGGATCATCGTTTCGCCGCTTTGCGCGCCGTGCTCGGCCATGGCCAGCGCCGACGGCACCACCGAACTGCCCGGATGCGCCTTCGTCACCGGTTCGAAGTCGTCGGTTTCATCGGAATGGGCGCACATGGCGTTGGCCAGCGCCGCATTGACGATGCTCGTGCGCACGTGCGTGCCGATGACCGTCGCCTGCGGCGCGCCGCCGAGCGTGCCGACGTATTTCGCCGCGAGCATGCCGGGGCGCATGCGCGATCCGGAGACCATCGCGCCGAAGGTGTCCAGAATCCGGTGCTTGCAGGCGAGGACGACGGGAGCGGGGAGCGGCATCGTGCGGGCCTGCGCCATGTAGCGCGCGAGTTGCGCGGTGATGTGCTCGCTGTCTGCGCCGGTGCTCGCTGCTTCGCTCGCGCTTTCGTCCGCAGCGAAGACGAGGCGCGAACCGCCCAGCGACAGCGCGGCGAGTGCGCCGGCGGATTGCAACAGCCTGCGACGTTGAGGCCGATGGCGCTCGGACATGCATTGTCTCCTCGTAGTGGAAATTCTTCCAAGTGTCGACAGATGGAGTATCTGATGCCGAACTCCATCGCGGCGAAGGTAGAATTATTAGCGTCTTATTGCACCTTAGGCACCTTACCAGACATCTGGAATGATCGTCATGAGCGAAAGTGTCGACACATTCAATCCCGCAACCGCAGAGATCATCGACTGGGTCGCGCGCGGGATCATCGAAGGGCGGCTCGCACCCGGCGACGATCTGAACTCCGTCGAACTCGCACGGCGCTTCGAGGTCAGCCGCACGCCGGTGCGCGAAGCGCTGTTCGTCCTGAGCCGCGAAGGACTGGTTGACTGGCCGCCGCGCAAGCGTCCGAGGGTCTCGGCCATCAGGATCGACGACGCGCGCGAGCTGTATCAACTGCGCGCGCTGCTGTACGCGCAGATCTCGCTGGGCGTGGTCGAGCGGGCGACGCCGCAGGACATCGAGCGGCTCTGGCACGCGCATCGGCACCTTGCCGAGGCCGCCGCGCGCGGCGACGTCGATGCCTACTTCTGGGCTAACGTCGCGTTCCGCGATGAAGAGTTGCGCGTGTGCGGCAACGGCATCTTCAAGGAGGTGCTGGAATCCATGCGCATGCGTATCAATAGACTGCGCCGCCTGAGTACGTCGCTGCCCGGACGCCTGCAACGCTCGTGCTCCGATCATCAACGCCTGTGCGAAGCCTATGAGGAACGCGACGGCGTGCTGGCGGCGGCACTGAACCGTTCCATCGTGACGAGTGCGTTGCAGGCGATCGAAGCTTCGTGGCCGTCGGCTTCGGCGTGAGCGCGGGGCGCCAGTCAGGCATGCCGTCGAACCATGAAAACCGACAGTCGCAACAGGCTTTGAGCCTGAGTCTTGTATAAGACATAAGACATAAGATAATTGACGCGACACGGTCAAAACGCTAAAATTGCGCTCGAAGCAATGCCGGGAGCAGCCTCGGCGCGACTGGAAAGTCGTCCTTTGAAACGCAAACGAACGGTCCCCTCATGCTTGAAAATTTTCGCGCTCATGTCGCCGAACGCGCCGCGCTCGGCATTCCGCCTCTGCCCCTGACTGCTCAGCAGACCGCCGAGCTGGTGGAGTTGCTGACCAATCCGCCCGCAGGCGAAGAGCAGATCCTGCTCGACCTCATCACGAACCGCGTGCCGGCCGGCGTGGACGAGGCTGCACGCGTCAAGGCGGGCTTCCTGGCCGCCGTGGCCAAGGGCGAAACCGCCTGCCCGCTGATCTCGCGCCAGCGCGCCACCGAACTGCTCGGCACGATGCTGGGCGGCTACAACATCGCGCCGCTGATCGAACTGCTCTCTGACGCCGAAGTGGCCGCCGTCGCCGCGGACGCGCTGAAGAAAACCCTGCTGATGTTCGACCAGTTCCACGACGTCAAGGAACTCGCAGACAAGGGCAACGCCCACGCGCGCGCCGTGCTGCAGAGCTGGGCGGACGCCGAATGGTTCACGAGCCGTCCGGAAGTGCCTGACAGCCTGACCGTGACCGTCTTCAAGGTGACGGGCGAAACCAACACGGACGACCTGTCGCCGGCGCCGGACGCCACCACGCGCCCGGACATTCCGCTGCACGCGCTGGCCATGCTGAAGAACGCGCGTCCCGGCATCACGCCGGAAGAAGACGGCAAGCGCGGCCCGGTGCGCTTCATCGAGTCGCTGAAGGAGAAGGGCCACCTGGTCGCCTATGTGGGCGACGTCGTCGGCACGGGTTCCTCGCGCAAGTCGGCCACCAACTCGGTGCTGTGGTTCACGGGCGAAGACATTCCCTTCATCCCGAACAAGCGTTTCGGCGGCGTGTGCCTCGGCTCGAAAATCGCGCCGATCTTCTACAACACGATGGAAGACGCGGGCGCGCTGCCCATCGAACTCGATGTGTCGCAGATGGAAATGGGCGACGTCGTCGAGCTGCGTCCGTACGAAGGCAAGGCGCTGAAGAACGGCGCGGTCATCGCGGAATTCCAGGTCAAGTCGGAAGTGTTGTTCGACGAAGTGCGCGCCGGCGGCCGCATTCCGCTGATCATCGGCCGCGGGCTGACGGCCAAGGCGCGTGAAGCGCTGGGCCTGGCGCCGTCGGACCTGTTCCGTCTGCCGCAACAGCCGGCCGGCACGGCCAAGGGCTTCTCGCTGGCGCAGAAGATGGTCGGCCGCGCCTGCGGCCTGCCGGAAGGCCAAGGCATGCGTCCGGGCACGTACTGCGAACCCAAGATGACCTCGGTCGGCTCGCAGGACACCACGGGCCCCATGACCCGCGACGAACTGAAGGACCTGGCGTGCCTCGGCTTCTCGGCCGATCTGGTGATGCAGTCGTTCTGCCACACCGCCGCGTATCCGAAGCCGGTCGACGTCAAGACGCACCAGACCCTGCCGAACTTCATCAGCAACCGTGGCGGCATCGCGCTGCGTCCCGGCGACGGCGTGATCCACTCGTGGCTGAACCGCATGCTGCTGCCCGACACCGTCGGCACCGGCGGCGACTCGCACACGCGTTTCCCCATCGGCATCAGCTTCCCGGCGGGTTCGGGACTGGTGGCCTTCGCGGCCGCTACCGGCACCATGCCGCTGGACATGCCGGAATCGGTGCTGGTGCGCTTCAGGGGCAAGATGCAGCCGGGCGTCACGCTGCGTGACCTCGTCAATGCCATTCCGCTGTACGCCATCAAGCAGGGCATGCTGACGGTCGCCAAGCAAGGCAAGAAGAACATCTTCTCGGGCCGCATCCTCGAAATCGAAGGGCTGCCGGATCTGAAGGTGGAGCAGGCGTTCGAACTGTCGGATGCCTCGGCCGAGCGTTCGGCGGCAGGCTGCTCGGTGCACCTGAACAAGGAACCGATCATCGAATACCTCAACAGCAACATCACGCTGCTGAAGTGGATGATCGCCGAGGGCTACCAGGACCCGCGCAGTCTCCAGCGCCGCATCAAGGCGATGGAAGAATGGCTCGCCAATCCGCAATTGCTCGCGCCGGATGCGGACGCCGAGTATGCGGCGGTTATCGAGATCGATCTGGCCGACGTGCATGAGCCCATCGTGGCCTGCCCGAACGACCCGGACGACGTGAAGACGCTGTCGGATGTTGCCGGTGCGAAGATCGACGAAGTGTTCATTGGTTCGTGCATGACGAACATCGGCCACTTCCGTGCGGCGTCGAAGCTGCTGGAAGGCAAGCGCGACATTCCGGTCAAGCTGTGGGTCGCGCCGCCGACCAAGATGGACCAGAAGCAGCTGACCGAAGAAGGCCATTACGGCGTGTTCGGCACGGCCGGCGCGCGTACCGAAATGCCGGGCTGCTCGCTGTGCATGGGCAACCAGGCGCAGGTGCGCGAGGGCGCCACGGTCATGTCCACGTCCACGCGCAACTTCCCGAACCGTCTGGGCAAGAACACGAACGTGTATCTCGGCTCGGCGGAACTGGCGGCCATCTGCTCGCGTCTGGGCCGGATTCCGACCAAGGACGAGTACATGAGCGACATCGGCGTGATCAACGCCAATGGCGACAAGATCTATCAGTACCTGAACTTCGACCGTATCGACGACTTCAAGCAAGTGGCCGACACCGTGACGATGTAATTCGCTGACGCGCCACGGCGCGAAAGAAAGGGCGCCGCAGGATGAACTCCTGCGGCGCCCTTTTTCATTGCGCGATGGTTACTGCGCGATGGCTTACTGACCGATGCCGAGCAGTTCGATTTCGAAGGTCAGATCGCTGTTCGGCGGAATGGGGCCAACGCCCTGGCTGCCGTAGGCGGTGGCGGACGGGCAGGTCAGCTTGGCCTTGCCGCCCACTTTCATTTTCTGTACGCCTTGCGTCCAGCACGGAATCACGCGGCCGAGCGGAAAGGTGGCGGGGCCGCCGTGTTTCGCGGAACTGTCGAATTCGGTGCCGTCGGCGAGTGTGCCGCGATAGTTGACGCGGACGACGTCGCTGGCCGTCGGCTGTGCGCCGGTGCCTTGCTTCAGGTGCTCGACCACGACGCCGGAGGGCAGCTTTTCGGTGGTGTTGGCGGCGAACGCGGTGCTCGACAGGGCCAGGGCAGTGCTCAGGGCGACAAGAATTTTCATGCGCGGATCCTCGTGGAATGGTCCGGCGATTATATCGGGCTGGCCTTGCGGGGTTGAGGAGGGCACTTTCTTTGACAGCGAAGAGGCGCGGGCGGCCTTTAACCAAAATTATTTGGATGGGGTAATTACCCCAAGTAAATAATTTTCATAATTGCCATGGCCTACCACCGCACGGAGCTGGCTGAAGAAATGGTTTGGCAGATCTTTCATCCCCGAGCGCTCGATCCGCACTTCGAGGCCGGCGTGTTTCTGTCCGGGCCGCGGCGCATCGGCAAGACGACTTTCATCCGGGAGGATCTGATGCCGGCGCTGCAGCGTCAGGACGCCATCGTCATGTATGCCGATTTGTGGAGTCAGGTACAGGCCGATCCTGCGGATCTGGTCACGGGCGCCATGGAACAAACCTTGGCGGACCTGCAGACGCCGGCATCCGACCTGTTCGGCCGAATTTCCCGGCAGCTCAAGCGTGTTTCAGAAATCGACATAGGGGGCGCCGGCTTCGAATTCGGCTTCAGGCTGGATCAGTTGGGCAAGAAAACCGGACCGACTCTGGCGGACGTGTTCACTGAGGTCGTGGAGAAAACACGTGCCAATGTCGTATTGATCATCGACGAAATTCAGCACGCAATGGGCAGCGTCGCCGGCAACGAACTGCTGCTGGCCCTGAAGGCGGCCCGGGACGCGGTCAATCTGGAGCCCGGCATGCCCGGGCGGCTGTTCATCATCGGCACCGGGTCGCACCGGGCGCAGGTGCAGGAAATGGTGATGCGCGGCAATCAGGCGTTTCAGGGTGCATGGTCGCAGGCGTTCCCGCTGCTGGGCCAGGACTACGTGATGCATGTGCTGGACCTGACGCGTGAGCAGCTCGGCGAACGCTTGACCACATTGCCTGCTGCGGTCAACGCCTTCCAGCAGCTGGGCAGCCGGCCGGAAGAATTGTTGAAGGCTCTGATTGCTCTGCGCGACAGCCCCTCCGACCTCGCGCCCGACGCCCAGTTGCCGATCATCGTGCAGGCGTTGCGCCATGCCGCGGCCGATGTCGAAATCTCGCGAGCCGAGAGCCTGGGCGATCTTGCCACGACCCTGTTCAATCGAATCTGCCTGAGCGACGGACCCACCGGCGGGTTCTATTCCTCTGAAACCAATCAGGCGCTCACTGTTGAGATTGGCATGCCGGTCTCGCAGAGTGCGATCCAGAACGCACTACTGGCGCTCACCGATGCGAATCTGGTGATGTCGACGGGCAAAGGACGTTACGACGCCACCGATCCGTTCGTGAAAATCGCCTGGCGCGAGTCGCGCGGGCTGGCTTCGGCGTTGGGTCTCGACAGCGCCGCCGGATGACACCTTCAGTCCGTGCCCAGAAATTCGAGCACGCATGACGTGAACCCGCGGGCATCGTCGAATGGAATCATGTGTCCGGCATGCGGGAAGCGCGCCACCTTGAGATCCAGCACCTGATCCTCGATCTCGAGCAGTTCTTCCTCGCGGATCACGTCGCCCCTTCCCGCGACCATCAGCAGCGTCTGCGCCTGAATACGCGGCAGGTCGGCATGGAAATCGTCGTCCTGGAAGCTCGCGTAACTCGCGGCGATCGCGGTTTCATCGCACGTATGTAGCCATTCGGCGCGGCGCCGCAGTTGCGCATCCGACCACGTCGGGTAGGTCTTGCGCATGGCCTCGTGATCGAGACCGCCGCATTGCGCTTCGCGAATCGCATCCAGATAGAACGGCAGCGACTTCACATACGGCCGGCGCCCCGGTCCGCTGACCGGCGGATCGGCGAGAATCAGCCGCTCCAGCGCGCCCGGAGCGCTGGCTGCAAGACGAGCCGCGACGCGCGCGCCGAGCGAATGTCCCAGCACGTGAAAGCGCGTGAAGCGCATGGCGCCGGCGAACGCGGCGACATCGGCCGCATAGACCGCAGTGCCGTGCTCGAGATGCGGACCCGCTTCAGACAGGCCGCGTCCGCGCACGTCGAGGATGTAAGTATCAAACTGTTCGCCCAGCGCCTCGCCGACGAAATCCCATGTGGCTGCCGGACTCGTGATGCCGGGCACGATAACGAGCGCCGGCCCGCGTCCGCCGAAGCGGAGGTAATGCTGGCGGATGCCGTTCGCGCTGACATGCGCGCCGTACTGGAAGGTGCTGGACATGGGCGTCGCCGGTGGCGTGTGAGTCATGCCGCGGCCTGGGCCTGCGCCACGCAGCGTGCACCGCGCACGGTGTCGAGCAGTTCGTCCGGTGCGTCGAGCGCGTCGCCGCGCCACGCCACGTGACCGTCCGGACGCACCAGCACGAAACGCCGCTCGTACAGCGCCGCAATATCCGGGCGGTCGAGTTGCACCACCGAAAGCGGCATGCCGCGCTCGCTCGCCGCCCGTTCGAGCGCCTGCGTGGACGGCGCATCGCCGGCGAACGACAGCAGGGTAAATCCCTCGCCGAACAGGTCGAGCGTGGAGCGGCCGTCGTCGAGCCAGGCGTGCGGCGCGCGCGAGCCAGGCCGCGCGTTCTGGATATATACCATCGGTTCGTCGGGCACCGGCTCGGTGCCGTCGCCGATGACAATCGGCGAGCGGTCATAGCGATACCCCATCGAGGTCCCCGCGATCTCCCATTCCGCGAGCATCGCGTCCTTGAGCGTCGCGCCGACATGCCGACGCGCGGCTTCCCCTTCCGGCGTTTCGTCGAGCACGGCGCTGTAGTCGAGCTTGAGCATCCACGGCTTGAAGAGATCGGCGGCGGCCTTGACGAAGCGGGTCATGACCGGCTTGCGCTCGCATTCGTAGGTATCGAGCAGCGCCTCGCCCCCCCAGCCCTTCAGCACGGCTTCCAGTTTCCAGCCGAGATCGACGGAATCGCCGATGCACGTGTTCATGCCGAAGCCGCCCGTCGGCGACATCGCGTGCGCCGCATCGCCGGCGATGAACACGCGCCCCGCGCGCACCTTTGACGACACCACTTCGCGGCGCCGCCACGGCGACATTGCGCGGACCTTGAACGGAATGGTGTCGTCGCCGAAGCAGCGGCGCACGAGCGCGTCCGTGTCGAGATTGGCGAGATCGAGCTTCTGCGCCGAACCCGAGAGCGACAGCCGCCATTCCGTATGGCCGTCCACCACGGTCAGATTGCCCCACACGCCTTCCGGCCCGATCATCATGTAGCGCTCGGCGGCGCCCATCTTGTGCTTGTCCTGCAGGTGCTCGGCGTCGACCAGCAGGCTCATCGTGTAGTTCAGGACCGGCGTGCCTTCGAGCGGAATCTCCAGCGCGTTGCGGATACCGCTGTCCACGCCGTCGCACGCCACCATGTACTTCGCGCGGATCTCGAGCGTCTCCACACCGGATTGCGGCGGCTCCGCCCGTTCGCCGATGAACACACGGTCGATGTTCTCGCCCGTGAACTGATGCCGCTTGCCGCCCGGCAGGCGGTCGACGAACGCGCGCACGCCCTGGCCGTCATCAAAGAAACTGGCGAGCCGCAGACTGCGCATCAGCGTGACGGAAGGAAAGCGTGCGAGCGCTTTTTCAAGAACTGGATCAAGCAGTTTCTGCGGGCAGCGATGCCGGTCCTGCGGCGTGAAGTCGGGTGCTTCCCGGCCGCCGAGCGGCGCATAGGGCTCGCGCGCCAGTTCGTGTCCGGCGAGGCTCGTGCAGTAAACGATGTCGAGCGCATAGTCCTGCGGGAAGCCCGCGCGCGCGACATCCTCGACAATGCCCCAGCGGCGGAAGAACTCCATCGTGCGCGAACTTAGTCCGGATGCGCGCGGGAGGACCACGTCGGCGGACGGCTGCTGGTCGATCAGCAGACAGTCGATGCCGCGCCAGCCGAGGTCGAGCGCGAGAGAAAGACCAGCGGGACCGGCGCCGACGATCAGCACCGAAGTTTCGATAACGGGACGGCTCACTTGAGAGGTTCCTTGAGGCAGACGTGCGGTGGACATGACGGCTCAGCGTTCGATTGCGTCGAGATAGGCTTTCATCAGGTGATGCACGGCGACTTCCATCGACGACATCGGACCCGGCTCGTAGAAGGGCGATTTCATGGCGTTCTGCAACGAAACCACCATCGACGCATCTTCCGCTACGAGCTTCGCGACGAAGGCCTTGTATTCGGCGAGATTGGCTTCGAAATCGGGCTGCTCGAACGCGACCGGCGGGAACATCAGGTAGATGTCGAGCCGCGTGCGTTCGGCGTCGATGGGCCACACCTGCCACAGCCGCAGGCTGTCGCTGCGCATGGAGAGCGTCACGTTCGGGAACAGGCCGCCGCGCGAGGAGGTGTCGTCCGGCAGGCCTTCGAGCCAGGGCAATGTGGGGAAGAGACTCTTGCCCGTCTTCGAGTGGGAACGCGCCTTCTGGTCGTAGGTCCAGCTGCCGCGCGCATGCAGCTTCACATCGAGGTTGCGGTAGTCGTTGAAGCGCCCGAATGTGCCGGTATGCAGCACCGGAACGTGATAGATGTCGACCAGATTCTCGACCAGCAGCTTCCAGTTGCAGGCCACTTCGATCTGCATCTTCTCGGCCATCCGGCATTCGTCGGTGCGGAACCAAGGCGTGTTCTCCGCGAATTCGCCGATGAATTCCTCGAACGGCATCGGCTCGCGGTTGAAGCTCATGAAGATCCAGCCCCGCCAGGTGCGCACTTCGAGCGGCTTGAGGCGCTTGCCGGCGATGTCGAGCGGCGTCTTGCCCATGCCTGGCGCGACCAGCAGCTTGCCTTCGAGATCGTAAAGCCAGGCGTGATACGGGCAACTGAAGTCGCGCGCATTGCCGCGGCCTTCCGCGATCGCGACGCCGCGATGCAGGCACATGTTCATGAACGCGCTGATCTCGCCCGACGTAGTGCGCGTCAGCACATACGGTTCGTCGCAGATGCTTGCGGTGAGGTAATCGCCCACGTTCGGCAGTTCTTCCTCGCGGCCCACGCACAGCCAGGTGTCGAGGAAGATCTTCTGCTTTTCAAGGGCGAGCACGTCAGTCTTGGCGTAGACCTCGCCGGGCAGATGACGCGCGGCGGCGAGCTGCTCGCGGGTCCGGGCGAAGCGGTCTTGCAGGTCGATGAATTGCAGCGGCACATTGGCGTTCATGGGGATCTCCGGAATACCGTCTGGCGCGGGCGTTCGCCCCCGCGCGCCGAATGGGTCTGACAAAGCCTTCACACGCCGCGCTGCGCGAGCGCGTTCGCCTCGCTCAGCAACGCGAGCGCATGGTCCGTATCGACGACGTCCGCATACTTCTTGTGCATGTCGAACAGGTTCACGGCGTGCGAGATGCGCGAGCGGTCGAAAACGCACTCGTGCGGCACCACCACCTTGAAGCCGAGCGACGACGCATCGACCACCGAGGCCCGCACGCAACCGCTCGTCGTGCCGCCGGTGACGAACAGCGTGTCGATGCGCTGGTCGATCAGATAGCTCGTCAGCGCGGTGCCGAAGAAGGCGCTCGCGTGGTACTTGGGAATGCGCAGTTCGGCCGCCGCCGGGGCCACTTCCTCGACGAAGTCATAGCCGCGCCGGTCGATCTCCATGATGCCGGGCACCTTGTCGCCGAAGCGTCCGGCGTCGTGGACGCCCTTCGGCGCGACGTGCGGGAAGATCACCGGGAAGCGGTTGCGGCGGAACGCGGCCAGCAGACGCACCATGTGCGGCACGCACGACCAGGCGTATTCGCCGCAGCTCGTCGGATATTCGGCGATGGCGTCGAGCAGCGGGCGCGGCGTCTCGCCGAAGGAGCGGTATTGCATGTCGATGACAAGCAGCGCCGGACGCTGGCCGGTGCCGCTGCGGCCGTCGAAGCCGGCGGCGTCGAACGCAGCGAGATCCGCGTCGGGAATCACACCGTCCCAAGGATGCAGCGTACGGTGCGCCGGTTCGTCGTCGAACGTCTGCATGACTGAATTCATGGTGCGATTCCTTTGTTTTGAACGTGCTTGGTTGCGTCAGGCGCGGACGGTATCCGGCGCGGTTTCGATCACTTGTCCGTCGATCACCACCGGCACGCCGTCGATCTGCACGCTGCAGCCGGACATCGGAATGTCCAGATGGCAGGGCGTATGGCGCGTGCCGCCCGCTTCCGCGTTCGGTCCGGTGGAGAACATGAAATTGCCGGCGTAGGAACGGGCGTCCATGCCGTTGGTTTGGCGCTTGTCGTACATGCCGAGCATGGTCCAGTGCGCGCGGTCGAGCAGGCCCCAACCCAGATGCGAGACCGCGTAGCCGTCGGGATCGTTGAAGGAGGCGATGTAATCGCGCAGGTAGCGGGCGTCGAGGCCGCCTTCGATGCCCGTCACGAAGCCGTTCTCGATGGTGAGGCGGATGGGCGTGCGCACGTAGTCCTTGAACGGCAGGATGGTGTCGCCTTCGTCGAGCACGACGATGCCGTTGCTCGACGCCTCGTCCGGCCAGCGCGCGATGAACGCGCTCGGCGCGTGATCCCAGCGGCCGGGTTCGTCGGCGAAACCGTACTGGACCAGCGGCGGATACTCGCCGAAGCGCGCGCTGAAGCGCGTGCCGGCCGCCGACGTGACGTCCAGCCGGCGCGCCGCGCGCATGCGCGTTTCGGCGCGCTTGACGCGCAGCCGGTCCGTCTCCGTGGGCAGCAGGCGCATGAAGATCTCGGGCGGTTCCTTGACGAGGATGATGCGCGCGCCGGACTCGAGAATCTCTTCCTGTTCGGAGCCGCGATACATGCCCATCAAATCGACGATGAGATCCGTGCGCTTCATCGCCTCGATGGCGAGCCGGTTGCCGGACAGCGCGGTGGGTCCGTAGTGCGCGGTGCTGTCGCCGCCCACCTTGACCGCCACGGACGCGCCCAGTTCCACGCTCATCATCGGATTGCCCAGCCGGGCGAGCGCGAAGCGCGCCGCCGCGTGATGTTCCGGGTCCGTGATGTCGCCGATCAGGATCAGCACGCTCTCTTCGGACTTGAGCTTGCACAGCGCGAAGAGCTGGGTCCAGGCGTCGACCAGCCGGGTGGAAAGACTCATCGTGCATATCTCCGGTACATGTCGGCGGCCTGCGCCGCGACGATCGCGCCGATCTCCTCTTCGCGTTCCAGCACGCGCGCATTGGGCGCGGCGACGACGAACGCATAGTCTTCGGCGCCGAAGCGGAAGCCCGCCGCGATCGAGGTGGTTTCCGCCTGATACTCATTGACCGCCACGTGCCAGCCGCGCGCCGAGCCGATCTCTACCGCGTTCGCGATGTCCTGCGGATCCACCAGCGTCTGGTCCGAGAAGCGCCGCCGCTCGAGCCGCTGGATCAGCTCGCCGCGCGTTTCCGCCGACATCAGCGCGAGCAGCGCGCGGCCCGACGCGCCGCTGTGGATCGGCTTCAGCTGGCCGGGACGCGCGCTGTAGCGTAGCGCGCGCGACGGCTCCACCACTTCGAGATACAGCACTTCGAGCCCTTCGCGCTTGGCGAGGATGGCGGTTTCGTCGGTCTCCTCGCAGATGCGCGCGAGGAACGGCCGCGCAGCGGCGAGGATGGGGTCGTGGCCGGTGATGGCCTGACCAAGGTCGAGACAGCGCCGCGTCGGGTAATACCCGTCGTCACGGCCGAGCCAGTACAGATAGCCTTCCTGGCGCAAGGTTTCGAGCAGCGCCAGCAGGCTCGACTTCGGCCACTCCAGCTGACGCGCGATCTGCGCCAGCGTGGCGGGGCGCCGCGTGGTCGCGAAGAATTCGAGGATGGTCAGCACCCGCAATGCGCTCTTCACGCCCGCACCGCGGCCCGGCTCTGCCGCACTGTCGGCGGCCTTGGCCCGGGTGTCCTCGCTGGCGCGCGACGCTGCGGGGTCAGCGGCGTCGATGGGCGTGGCCTGATACGGAATCTTGCTCAAGTCATCTCCTTGGTAAATTCGTTCACATATGTGAATGAACGTTCCGTGTTTTAAATCTATTCAAACAAATTTGGATTGTCAAACAATCCGTGCGTTCCTGTCCATTCTTCTCGCAAACCTTTATAACGCCTCATCCTGCGCGAGAACAGTTTATTGAAAAGTTTGTACTTTGAATTTTTTGGATGTACATAATTGGAAATAGACGTTCACATAGATGAACGTTTGTGCGATCTGAGGACACCGCGTCCGAAGACGCCCTGACAAGTTCTCACTACTTTTCACGCGCGCAGCGAAGGGGAGAAAGCCGATGGATGCGACGGGTTCGTTCAGCAAAGGTAGAAGAAGTCTGCTCAAGACCGCGCTGGCGGGCGCGGCGTCGTCGCTGCTGCCGGCTTTCACGCCGTCGGCGCGCGCCGCGGAACAGCTCGACGGAGCGTTCAAGGTCGGCACCTACGGCGGATCGTGGCGCGACAACCTCGACAAGTTCGTCGGCCAGCCTGTGGCGGCGCGCGGCGCGAATGTCGGCTATGTGATCGATTCGCCGACCGGCAATCTCGCCAAGCTGATCGCGGCACGCGGCCGCGCCCGTCCGTTCGACGCGATGGAAGGCGCGCCGGAACTCGTCAACCGGATGGTCAGCGCGGGTCTTATCGAAAAGATCGATGCCGCCAACGTGCCCAACATGAAGCCGCTGCCGGCCATCGCCGTGAAGCCGTACGCGGTGACCACCTTCGCGCTGCTCGACGTGGTGGTCTACAACGCCGACAAGTTCAAGGAAGCGGGCATCGCACCGCCCACGCATTACTCGGATCTGGCCAATCCGAAGCTCGCGGGCCGCGTGGCCTTCCCGGACGTCGATCACACCGAGCACCTCGGCGCGATCGTCGGCCTGGCCTATGACGCGGGCGGCGACGAATCTTCCATCGCGCGCGCCATTCCGCTCGTCAACAAGATCAAGCCCGCCTACTACTTCGCGGCCTCCACCGAACTGGCGACGCGCTTCGGCTCCGGCGAGATCTGGGCCGCGCCATGGTCGGCGGCGTGGGCGCTGCGCCTGAAGCGCTCCGGCCTGCCGATCGCCGTGTCCTACATGCAGTTCGGCGACACGATGCGCGGCTGTATCTGGCCGAACCTGTACCACATCGTCAAGGGCACGGCCAACACGGCCGCAGCCGAGGCCTTCCTGAACCAGTACCTCGCGCCCGACACGCAGTTCAGCTTCGGCATGGCCGTCGGCGATCTGCCGATGAACCCGCAGGCGCGCGAGCGGATGTCGAAGGAAGCGTCGGTGAAGGACATCCTCAAGTTCTCGGACGCCGACATCAACGCGATGAAGGAAGTCGATTACTCGAAGATCGATCTGGCCGCCTGGCACGACCGCTGGGCACGCGACATCACGCGCTAGGGCTTATCCGGCGTGTGTAGTACGTCCTGAGTGTTTGGCGTCTGAACTTCGGCCCGGATCATCCGCCGGGCCGCGATGAAAGTCGGAGCAGAAGCATGGCGAACGTTTCGTTGCAGCGTGTGTGCAAGAGCTATTCATCCGGGCCGGTCGTGTCGGACGTGGACATTTCCATCGCGGAGGGCGAGTTCCTCGTGCTGCTCGGTCCGTCCGGCTGCGGCAAGACGACGACCCTCCGCATGATCGCCGGTTTCGTCGAACCGACCTCGGGCGAAATTCGCATCGATGGTCAGGACGTTACCTGGATGCCGCCTCGCAAGCGCGATGTCGGCATGGTGTTCCAGGACTATTCACTGTTCCCGAACATGACGGTATGGAAGAACGTCGCGTTCGGGCTCGAGCAGCGCAAGGTGCCCTCGCGCGAGATTGCGCGGCGCGTCGGCGAATGTCTCGACATGATCCGGCTGCCCGATCTGGCGCAGCGTTATCCGGACGAACTCTCGGGCGGCCAGAAGCAGCGTGTCGCGCTGGCCCGCGCGCTCGCCACGCGTCCGCGCGTGCTCCTGATGGACGAGCCGCTCGGCGCGCTCGACCTGAAGCTGCGCGAGGCGATGCAGGCGGAACTGGCGCGCCTGCAACGCGAACTGGGCATCACCACGGTCATGGTGACGCACGATCAGCAGGAAGCGATGAGCCTGGCGGATCGCATCGTCGTGATGAACGGCGGCCGCGTGCAGCAGACCGGCACGCCCGAGGACATCTACTTGCGGCCGGCGAATCCGTTCGTGGCGGGGTTCATCGGCAAGGTCAACTTGATAGAGGGCACGGTCATGCATGTGGCGGGGGACGGCTGCATGATCGATGTCGGCGGTGCACGGATTGCCGCGGCGCGGCACGGGGACATGGTTCTGGGTGCGCGCGTCGCGCTCGCGCTGCGTCCGGAGACCTTGCGCGCGCTGCCGCCCGATGCGCCGCCCACGGGCAACCGTCTCGATGGCGTGGTGACGCAGCGGCGCTTCCTGGGCAACGCGGTGCATTATCACGTCGATCTCGGCGCGGGCGGGGAAATTGTCGTGGAGCGGAGCGGGGATGAGATTCTCGCGCAGGTCGGCGAAAGGATCGGGCTTGCGTGGCCGCCCGGACAGGAGCGCTGCTTCGCCCTCGACGCGCGCCCGCATGATCCAGCGCATGTTTCAGCACAAGGCGCGCGCGCATGAACGCCGTCGACTCGCCGCCGAACGCCGAGCGCCGCGCACCGCTTACGCCGCCTCCGCCCATGAGTGCCGAGACCGCAACGCGCGGACGGCCCGCCGGATTGTCGCGCGCGTCCGGCTGGTCGACGCTGCTGTGGCCGCCGCTCGTGATCGCCACGCTCCTGCTGGTCGTGCCGCAGGCCTTCTATGTCTGGCTGAGCTTCCATCGCGATCTCGGCATGGGGCAGACCGGGACCGCGTTCACGTTCGGCAATTACGCGCGCGTGCTCACCGATGTCTTCTACCTGAAGACCATCTGGGTGACCTTCTATCTTTCAGTGATGGGTACGGTCGTGGGCCTGCTGCTCGCGCTGCCGTGCGCGTATCTTCTCGCGCGCATGAAGGCGCGCTGGGCTTCGCATCTGCTCGCGCTGCTGCTGATGGCGTCGTTCATCACGCTGGTCGTGAAGGTGCTGGGCCTGTCGCTGCTGATCAACCGCGAAGGGCTGATCAACGCGGCGCTGCGCGGTATCGGCCTGATCGACGAGCCCTTGCAGCTGACGAGCAACGGCGTGGGCGTGGTGATCGGGCTCGTGCAGTACACGCTGCCGCTGCTCGTGATGATCCTGCTGAGCGTGATCCAGACGATTCCCGAAAGCCTGGAGGAAGCCGCCGAGATCCACGGTGCGAGCTGGCTCGGCACGCTGCGCCGCGTGGTCCTGCCGATCGCCGCGCCGGGCATCATCAACGGCGCGCTGATCACGTTCAACATGAACATGGGCGCCTTCACGTCCGCGGTCCTGCTGGGCGGCGGCAAGGTGCTGACCTTGCCGTTGCTGATCCAGCAGAAGATCGTGCAGGACGTGAGCTACGGCACCGGCGCGACGCTGTCGACCATCCTGCTCGTCTTCGTGCTGGCGTTGAACGCTGCGTTCGCCTTCTTCTTCCGTGCCCGCCGCAGGGAGCCGCGATGAACCTGTCCATGCCTCTTCCGCTCGCGCGGCTGGCCGACCGTCACTGGCGCACGTCGCGTCGCGTCGTCCTGACCACGATCACCGCGCTCGTCTACGCGTTTATGCTCGCGCCGATCCTGGCCGTGGCCATTGCGTCGTTCGACGGCAGCCAGACGTTCTATTTTCGCTTCCCGCCGCAGCAGTTCTCGCTGCACTGGTACCGGCATCTGCCCGTCAAGTATCTGCATTCGTTGCAGACGAGCCTGATCGTGGGCCTGAGCGCGGCGCTCATCTCGACGGTCATCGGCAGCATGGCGGCGCTCGGCATCGTGCGCGGCACGTATCGCGGCAAGGGCGCCTTGCAGAGCTTCTTCCGGCTGCCGCTGCAAGTGCCTTCGGTCGTCACGGGCGTGGTGTTCCTGCAGTTCTATTACCGTCTGTCCGACAGCGGCGTGAATCTCATCGATACGCTCACCGGCCTCATCATCGCGCATGTGTTCCTCACGATTCCCTACGCGGTGGGCACGGTCGCCGCCGTGCTGACGCGCCTGAATCCTGCGCTGGAAGAGGCGGCGCAGAGCCTGGGCGCGACCCGCTGGACCATCTTCTGGCGCGTGGTCTTTCCGGCGATGAAAACCGGCGTGGTGGCGGGCTTCTTCTATGCCTTCATCGTGTCCTTCGGCGACGTGCCGGTCACCGTTTTTCTCGCGAGCGACGGCAACGTGACGTTCCCGGTCCAGGTCTTCCAGTCGTTGCAGTTCGATTTCGAGCCGGTGATCCTGGCGCTTTCGACGCTCGTCGTGGTGCTGTCGGCGGCCGGCATCCTGGTGATGCAGCGCTGGATCGGATTGAGCTTGCTGGTGCCGTCGGCGGGCAGGCGCTGAAGCACAAGCTGAAACACGCGGACATGAATAACGTCTCACGCGAGGTGAATGGATGGAGCAAGGCTTTGTATACGCGGTGAATGCCGCCGACGTACCGGACGACGAACCGCTTGGCGTGGAGATCGACGGCCGGCAGGTGGCGATCTACCGCATCGACGAGGAATACTTCGCGACGGAGAACGTCTGCCCACATCAATACGCGCTGATGAGCGAGGGCTATCTCGAGGACGGCTGCATCGAGTGTCCGCTGCATCAGGCGCGTTTCGACGTGCGCACCGGCGCGGCGCAATGCGGCCCGGTCGATCGCGGACTGCGCGTGTATCGGGTGGCGCTGGAGGCGGGCGCGGTGCTGGTCGAACTCGGCGACGCGGCATGAACGCGCCGGCGCATGTCGTGATCGTCGGCGCCGGGCAGGCGGGCGCGCGGTGCGCGCATGCGCTGCGCGAGTTCGGCTACGACGGCGCGGTATCGCTGGTGGGCGACGAGCCCGACGCGCCCTATGAACGCCCGCCGCTCTCCAAGGCGATGCTCGGCGCGCAGGCCGGCGCCACGCGCGTACACCTCTACGAAGCCGCTCGTTACGACGACGCGCGGATCGACCTGCTGCTCGGCACGCGCGCGCTGCAGCTGCGTGCGGATGAACACGCCATCGATCTCGACGACGGCCGCACGCTCCGCTATGACCGCTGCATTCTCGCGACCGGTGGCCGCGCGCGCCCGTGGCCGGGACGCATCCGCGGCGACGGCGCCCGTTTGCTCACGTTGCGCAGCCTCGCGCATGCACGCGTGCTGCGCGAACGCCTGCAACAGGCGCGCTCGCTGATCGTGATCGGCGGCGGCTTTCTCGGGCTCGAATGTGCCGACGCCGCACGTGCGCAGGGCATCGACGTCACCGTGATCGAATCGCGCCATTCGTTGTTGCCCGACAAGCTGCCCGCCGCGCTCTCCGCGCAATTGCTGAAGCGTCATGAGGCGCGCGGCATCCGCTTTCGCTTCGGCGGGCAGATCAAGCAGATCGTCGACGAACCGGGAAAGCCGTTGCGCGTCTCACTGCGTGACGGCGAGACCTGTGACGCGGATCTTTGCCTGATCGCCATTGGCCAGTTGCCGAACGTCGAACTCGCGGCGCAGGCGGGGCTCGTCACTGATACGGGCATCGCGGTGGACCGGCTTTGCCGCACGTCGGCGCCGCACGTGTATGCGGCCGGCGATTGCGTGAGCTTTCCGTTTGGCGAGACCGGGCGGCGCGTGCGCGTCGAGTCCTGGCAGAACGCCGAGCAGCAGAGCCGCGCGGCGGCGGCCAACGCGCTCGGTATCGAGACGCCTTATACGCTGCTGCCGTGGTTCTGGACCGATCAGGCCGACTGGAACATGCAGTTTCTGGGACTGGAAGATCCGCTCGCGCCGGACATGCGCTGGATCGTGCGCGATGGCTCGACGCAGAACAGCGCTCGCGCGGTGTGGATCGGACTGCGGGATGCGCGCCCAGTGGCGGCGGTCGCGCTCAACAGCGGGGGCGACGTGACGCCCTTGCGCAAGCTGCTGGCGTCCGGCGCGCCGGTGGAGGAAGCCGCGCTCGCGGACACGGGCCAGCGGCTCGGCAAGCTGGTGCAGGAACTCATTTCACGGACTTGAAGCGCTGAAACCCGTGGGCAAGTGTATCGAAGGCACGCACAGCATGTGTCCCTGTCCCGCCACCTCCTGGCACGGGACAATGTTCCACCCGTCCCACCGGAGCCCGCCCTCATGCCCCAGACATCCCACCTCATCGCCTTCGCGCTGGTCGCGCTCGGCATGGCCCTGACGCCCGGGCCCAACATGGTCTACCTGATTTCCCGCTCCATCTGCCAGGGCCGCACGGCCGGCCTGATCTCGCTCGGCGGCGTCGCGCTGGGCTTCGTGTTCTACATGCTGTGCGCGGCCTTCGGCATCACCGCGCTGCTGATCGCCATTCCGTTCGCCTATGACGCGCTGCGCTTCGGCGGCGCGCTGTATCTGCTCTGGCTCGCGTGGCAAGCCGTGAAGCCCGGCGGCTGCTCGCCGTTCCAGGTGCGCGATCTGCCCGTCGACAGCCCGCGCAAGCTCTTCACGATGGGCTTCGTGACCAACCTGTTGAATCCGAAGATTGCCGTGCTGTATCTGTCGCTGCTGCCGCAGTTCATCGATCCGCAACACGGCAGCGTGCTCGCGCAATCGATGATGCTCGGCCTCGTGCAGATCGCGCTGAGCATCGCCGTGAATGCGTCGGTGGCGATGACCGCGGGCTCCATCGCCGTGTTTCTCGCGCGCAAGCCTGCGTGGCTGCTCATCCAGCGCTGGCTGATGGGCACCGTGCTCGCGGGCCTCGCGCTCAGAATGGCGACCGAAGCCCGCCGTTAAAGCCGCTTAACGCTCGCCGTCTTCCTTCGCCCGCTGCGCCGCGAACTGCATCAGCCGTTCGTCGCGCCAGTCGCGGCGCGCGGCGAGGTCATCGGCGGAGAGATGCTGGCGACGGTCCTTCTCGACCTGTGCTATCAGCGCTTCATCCCACGGACCGTCATCGACGCGCGACTTGACGATCGAGTGGTACAGCGGTCCGAGCCGGTTCGCATAATCGGCCACGCCGCCCGGCGCGTTCAGGTCGATCGTCTCGAACGGGCCCATGAACGACCAGCGCCAGCCGAGGCCGTCGCGCACGGTCTTGTCGATATCCTCGCAACTCGCAATGCCGTCGCGCTGCAACGCCCACGCTTCGCGCAGCAGCGCCGCCTGCAGACGGTTCAGCACGAAGCCCTCGATCTCCTTGCGCACATGCACGACGCTTTGCCCGATGCCGCGCATCAGGGCATCGGTGAACTCGACCGTCGCCGACGATGTCTGCGTCGACGGCACGAGTTCGACGACCGGCACGAGGTACGGCGGATTGACCGGATGCGCGATTAGCACGCGCGGCGAGATGGCGAGGTCGCAGGCGAAGTCGGAGGCCTTGATGCCCGAACTCGAACTGCCGATGATCACATCGGCGTCCGCCACCTTGTCGAGATCCAGCATCAGCTGGCGCTTCACATCGACGCGCTCGAGCACCGACTCCTGCACGTACGCAGCACCGTCGATGGCTTGCGCGAGCGAATCGGCGAGCGTCAGGCGGGCGGCGATGGTCTCCGGCGCTTCGTCGATGAGACCGTGCCTGTGCAACGCCGCCAACTGGTTCGCGGCCCACGGAATGGCGTTGTCGGCGGTGCGCGGATTCGCGTCGTACACGCGCACGTTCAGCCCGGCGCGCGCGAAGGCAATCGCCCAGCCCGCGCCCACGAGCCCCGCGCCGATGATGGCAACGGGCTTGTCCAGCTTCATCTTCGCTACGTTCATCAATTGTCTCGCTTGAGTTATGGTCTATATCACGCAGCCGTCCAGCCGCCGTCGAGCATGAGCGCGCTGCCGGTCACGAGCGTGGAGGCATCGCTGGCGAGGAACACGATGGCGCCCATCACTTCCTCGACGCGTCCCACGCGGCCCAGCGCGATGCGCTGCGTGACCCAGTCACGAAAGCCGGGCGCATCGAACATGCTTGCCGTGAGCACGGTCTCGATGAACGTGGGGCACACCGTGTTCACGCGAATGGCGTGCGGCCCGAGCTCCCATGCCAGCGCCTTGGTCATGCCTTCGAGCGCATGCTTCGATGCGCAGTACACCGTGCGGCCCGGGCTGCCCACGTGCCCCATCTGCGACGACACGTTGATGATCGAGCCGCCGTTCCCGGCGCGCAGCATGCCCTTCGCGACCGCGCGCGACACATGGAAGACCGACTTTACATTGAGGTCGATGATCGCGTTGATATCGTCATCGGTCACCTCCACGAGCGGCTTCGGGCGATTGGTGCCCGCGCAGTTCACGAGGATGTCGTAGGGCTCGCGCGCCTCGATGGCGGCGCTGACGGCGGCCGAATCGGTGATGTCGAACGCGATGAAGTCGCTCTGGCCGCCTTCCTCGTTGATCTGGCCGGACGCGCGTTCGAGTTCATCGGCGGAACGCGCAACCAGCGTCACGCGCGCGCCCGCCTGAGCCAGCGCCGCCGCCGCCGCGAGGCCGATGCCGCGTCCGCCGCCGGTGATCAACGCTGTCTTGCCATGCAATGAAAAGCCCGGTGCTTTCGGCAGCATGCACTCTCCTGATCTTGATCGAATGGAACGAGGCAAGCGTAGCGACGCGACATCCGCGCCGCTTGCATACCAGTTATGCAAAACCTGAAATCCGTCGCCGCTGACAATACCGGCAAGTCCGGAGGGTGCGCAAGTGGAACTGAAACAGTTGCGGTATTTCGAGGTCGTCGCGCGTGAAGGCAGTCTCTCGCGCGCCGCGACACTGCTCGGCGTGAGCCAGTCGCTGCTGACACGCCATATCCAGAGTCTCGAACAGGAGTTCGGCCTGGCGCTGCTCTACCGTAACGGTCATGGCATGTCGCTGACCGACGGCGGCAAGACCTTCCTCGCCTCTGCCAGCGACATCCTGATGCGCACCGACAGCGCCCTGAACCAGATGCAGGCGCTGCGCTCGAACCCGGGCGGCACGGTGACGATCGGTATTCCGCCGATGCTCGGCGAATTCCTGCTGGTGCCGCTCACCAGGCGCTTCCGCGCGGAGTTTCCCGACGTGCGGCTCAAGCTGCGCGAAAGCGTGAGCGGCTATCTGCTCGAATGGCTGATGACCGGGAAGCTCGATATCGGCGTGCTGTACAACGTGACGTCGCTGAATACGATCGGCGTGGAGCCGTTGCTGTCGGACGAGATGCTGCTGATCGGCCCGCCCGATGCCGAGGTGCTGAATGCCTCGGCGGACTCCATCGCGCTGGCTGAAACCGTGGACCTGCAATGGGTCCTGCCGCCGCGTCCACATGGTCTGCGCACGCTCGCCGAGGATGCCGCGACCGCGCAGGGACTGCAACTGAACATCGTCGTCGAGCTGGATGCCATGGCGGGCATCTTCGATCTCGTCGAAGCGGGGCTGGGCTTCAGCATCGCGCCGTTTGCCGCGATCGAGAAACGCCTCGAACGCGGCACGCTGAAGGCGCGGCGCCTTCGCGAGCCGTCGCTGTCCGGCGTGCTGTCGATTGCGTTCTCGCCGAAGAAGGAAGCCACGCTCGCGATGAAGGCGCTGTATCGCATCGTGCGCCAGGAAACCGAATCGCTGGTGCGAAACGGCGTCTGGCGCGCGATCGACGAACGGCCTTAGCGCCTCAAGCCGGCGAATCGGTCAGCGCATCGTTCGCGACGTTCGGCCCGGCAGGCGCCTTCCGGGCGCCGCCGCGCACGAAGGTCGCCGCGGGCATGCACAGCACGAGGATGCCGGTGCAGAGGAGCACGCAGCCGAGCGCATAGGTGCCGTTGTTGATGTTGCCGGTCACCTGCTTCATGACGCTGGTGATCCACGATCCCGCGATGCCCGAGAGGCTGCCGAACGAGTTGATCATCGCGAAACCGGCGGCGGCCGCCGTGCCGGACAGCAGACTGCCCGGATAGGTCCACACTACGGGCGTGAGTCCGAGCACACCCGATGCGGCGACGCACAGGCAGATCATCGCAACCGGCAGATTGCCCGCGCAGGCCGCGCTCATGATGAGCGCCGTACCGCCCACGAACGCGGGAATCGCGGCGTGCCAGCGGCGCTCGCCGGTCTTGCTCGAATGCCATGCGTTGAAGAGCATCGTCGCGGCGGCGCAGACGAAGGGCAGCGCCGTGAGCAGGCCGATGTGGAACGTGTCCTTCACGCCCGACTCGCGCACGATGGACGGCAGCCAGAACGACAGCCCGTACCAGCCGGTCGCGTAGGTAAAGATGATCCCCGCGCACAGCCATACGCGATAGTCACGCAGCGCGGGACCGAACTTGTATTCCTTGTGCGCGTTTTCGGTGACGACGTTCTTGTCGAGCAGACGCTTCTCGGCGTCGGTGAGCCACTTCGCCTGATGGATCTTGTCGGCGAGACCGAAGTAGACGAGGAACGCGAGCGCCATCGCCGGGACGCCTTCGATCAGCAGCATCCATTGCCAGCCGCTATAACCCATCCAGCCGTGCGAATGCTGCATCAGCCAGCCGGACAGCGGGCCGCCGAGCACGAGGCTGGTAGGCAGCGCGAGCAACAGGCCGAAGGTCACCTTGGTCTGACGGTCGGAGGGGAACCAGTAATTGATGTACAGCAGCACGCCGGGATAGAAGCCCGCTTCACAACAGCCGAGCAGCAGCCGCAGGATGTAGAACATCGTCGCGTTCTCGACGCCGAACAGTTTCGCGAGTTCGGCGGTGAACATCGTGGCGGCGGAAATCAGGCCCCAGGTCAGCATGATGCGCGCGATCCAGCGTCGCGCGCCCACGCGGTGCAGCACGATATTGCTCGGAATCTCCAGCGCGATATAGCCGATGAAGAACATGCTCGCGCCCAATGCGAAGGCCGAGTCGCCGATCTTGAGATCGCCGAGCATCTGCAGCTTCGCGAAGCCGATGTTGACGCGGTCGAGAAACGAAAACGTGTGGCAGAGGAACAGGATCGGCGCGATGCGCCACAACAGCTTCTTGTACAGCTTGCCTTCGTCGACGGACTGCGCGGCGGCGCCGTCGATTGCGTCGATGCTCATGGGTATCTCCTCCCGGATGGTTCGTCAATGGCGGGTTGTTTCGGTGGAGCGTATTGATAGCCCGACGCAAACGCTCGAATACCTGTTATGCAGGAACCGCATAGCGCACGGGTGTTCATGGCGCGCAAACCCTTGTGCTGTAAGGCTTGCAGCGAAACGTGCCGTACTGCGGGAAAAGCAGGATGCGGCGCGTTTACCCCTATCGTCCGACTGTCGACAGCTTGACAGAATGAATTGCAGACCCGCCGGCAGTGACCCGGCGGGCTTCTTCAGGAGACGACCGAATGCGTACGTGCATGCTCTCTCCGCGCCTTCCGGCGCTGTTTCATCGAGCTTCGACGCGGAGGCCGCAATGATGCGTATCCGCCGCTCGATGCTCATCACGCCCGCGCATCGCCCCGACCGCATGGCGGGCGCGATGAAGCTGGCAGTCGATTCCTTTGTCTTCGATCTCGAAGACGGCGTGCCGCCCGTGCGCCGTGACGAAGCGCGCGCCAATCTCGCGAAGCTGATGCCGGCGCTGGACTTCGGCGGCCGCGAGCGCGTGGTGCGGATCAACGCGGTGGGCACGGCGGATTGCATGCGCGATCTCGACGTCGTGCCGCTGACGCACTGCGACGCCTTGCTCGTGCCCAAGGTCGAATCCGCCGAGCAACTGCGCTGGCTCGACACCGAACTCACACGTCGCGATGCGCCGGTCAGGCTGATCGCCACGCTGGAGACGCCGCGCGGCGTGCTGAACGCACTGAGCATCGCCGACGCCTCGCCGCGCCTTTGCGCGTTCTTCTTCGGCTCGGGCGATTACACGATGGAAACCGGCGCCGAGATCACGCCGACCGCCTTGTTGTGGGCGCGTTCGACGATCGTCGCGGCAGCGGGCGCCGCTGCTTGCGACGCCATCGACGCGCCTTATCTGCACGGCCTGCGCGATCCGCAAGGCACGCATGAAGACGCGTTGCGCGCGCGGGAACTGGGCTTCAGCGGCAAGGTGGTGTTCCATCCCGCTCAGGTCGATGCGGTCAACGGCGCGTTCACGCCGACCGAAGCGCAAACCGCGCGAGCCCGACGCATCGTCGACGCGTTCGAGGCGGTGAAGGCGAGCGGCGAGGGCACGGCCATCGTCGACGGCGAATTCGTCGCCATCGATCTGGTGCCGCGCATGCAGCGGCTGCTCGACATCGCCGCCTACGCGCAAGGGAGAACGTCATGAAGCAGGCCACGCTGACCTCGTACGACGATGCCGACGTGCGTGCGCGGACCGACGCGCATGTCTCCGCGCTGAACATCGCCGGGCGCATGGAGCGCCTGCCGCTGTCGCGCTTTCACTGGACCTTGTTCGCGATCCTGGGCGTCGCGATGTTCTTCGACGGCTACGATCTCACCGTCACCGGCTTCGTCATCCCGGCGTTGCACAAGCACGGCTGGCTCACGCCGGCGACCACGGCCACCTTCATCTCGGTGCCGCTCATCGCTGCCGCATTCGGCTCGATCGCGGCGGGACTGCTCGGTGACCGCATCGGCCGCCGACGTCTGTTCCAGGCGACGGTGCTGGTCTACAGCCTGTCGAGCCTCGGCTGCGGCTTCGCGACAAGCTACGGCATGCTGCTCACGTTCCGCACGATCAACCTCTTCGCGATCGGCACGGTCACCGTCACCGGTTATGCGTATCTGAACGAGTTCACGCCGCGGCGTTATCGCGGACGCTTCCAGTCGGCGGTGGCGTTGCTGCTGAACGGCGGCCTGCCGTTCGGCGCCCTGATGGCACGGCTCATCGTGCCGAACACCGACGTGAACGTCGGCTGGCGCGTGCTGTTCCTGCTGTCGGTGATTCCGGCGCTGCTGGTCTTCGCAAACAAGCGCCTGTTGCCGGAGTCGCCGCGCTGGCTTGCGTCGGTCGGTCGCGACGAGGAAGCGGCACGCGTGGTCGATTCGATCGAGGCCGGCATCGTGCAGCGCGAAGGCAAGACGTTGCCCGATGCCGAACTCGCCCGCGAACCGGCGCGGCATCTCGGCTGGGATGCGCTGTTCTCGCCGCTCGTGCGCGGACGGTTCGCGCTGGCCGTCGTGTTCAACATCTGTCATCTGACGGGCCTGTTCGTGCTCATCAGCTGGCTGCCGACGCTGTTCGTCTCGCGCGGCCTCACGCTCGGCTCCACCTTCACGTTCGCTGCGGTGAGCTTCATGGGCGGCTTCCTCGGGCCGCTGCTGGGCATCGTGGTGGCGGACCGCATCGAGCGGCGCTGGTCGCTGGTGGCGGCCGCGCTGGTCGCTGCGTGCGCGGGCGTCGCCTATGCGGGACAGACATCGCCGCAGGGACTGATGATCACCGGCCTGATCCTCGTCACGGCGATATTTTTTATATCGTCGGTCGGCTTTGCGACCTATATCCCCGAGATCCTGCCGACCGGCGTGCGCCTGCGCGGCCTCGGCACTGCCGCGCTGATCGGCCGGCTGGCGTCGGCGGCCACGCCGTTCGCCGTCGCGGCCGCGTTGCTCACGTTGAAGAACCCGTTCTATGTCGTGTCGTCCGTCGGCGTCGCCTATGTCGTGATGGCGCTGCTGCTCGCCGTGCTCGGTCCGAACGTGCGCGGCCGGACGCTCGAAAGTCTCGAATCCGGACTGGACCCCAAACCTTGAGGAGATGTTCGATGGCGCTGTCCCGCACCTTTCTGTTCGTCCCCGGCAATCATGCGCGCCGCGTCGAGAAGGCGCTGAACGCCGATGTCGATGCGGCAATCCTCGATCTCGAAGACGCCGTCGCGGCCAGCGAAAAGGTTGCGACGCGCGCGGCAGTCGTCGAAGCGTTGCAAGCACCGCATCGCGCGCGCGGCTATATCCGCATCAACGCATTGGACACGGAGTACGCGTTCGGCGACCTGCACGCGGTGATCGCGCGTGGCGTGGACGGCATCGTGCTGCCGAAACTCGAGTCGGTGGAACAACTGCATACCGCCGACTGGATCATGAGCCAGCTCGAGCGCGAGCGTGGCCTTGAGGCGGACTCCATCGAGCTGATGCCGATCATCGAAACCGGTGCGGGCTTCGCGGCGATTCAGGCGTTGTGCACGTCGGCGGCGCAGCGTGTGCGGCGTCTCAAGCGCTTCGCTTTTGGTGCAGGCGACTTCTGCCTCGACATGAACCTCATATGGAGCGGCGACGAGTCGGAACTGCATGCGTACCGCAGCGCGCTGGTGCTGTCATCGCGCGCGGCAGGACTGCAGGCGCCCGTCGATACCGTATGGGTGCGCCTCGACGACGCCGACGGTCTCGCGCGCTCGGCGGTCCGTGCGCGCGGCATGGGCTTCCAGGGCAAGTTGTGCATCCACCCGGCGCAATGCGACGCGGTGAACCGCGCGTTCTCGCCGACCGAAGCCGAGATCACTCAGGCGCGCGCCGTCGTCGAGGCGTTCAAGCGCGCCGAAGCGGAAGGCGTTGCGTCGATCCGGCTCGACGGCGCCTTCATCGATTACCCGGTCGCGTATCGCGCGCAACGCGTGCTCGACTTCGCCGCGCAGATCGACGCGCGCTGAGAACATTTCATCCATCGGAGAAACGGCAATGACTGCAACATCGGCTGACACCCGCAACGTTCGTCCGCTCGACGGCATTCGCGTGATCGACGTATCGAGTTTCCTGGCGGGACCGTTCTGCTCGACGCAGCTCGGCGAATTCGGCGCCGAGGTCATCAAGGCGGAGCTGCCCGACGTGGGCGATGCATTGCGCCGCTTCGGCTCGATGACGGAGGCGGGCGTCACGCTGCCGTGGCTGTCCGAATGCCGCAACAAGAAGTCGATCACGCTCGATTTGCGCAAGCCCGGTGGCGCCGAGTTGCTGAAGAAGCTGGTCGCGGACGCCGACATCCTTGTCGAAAACTTTCAGCCGGGCACGCTCGAAAAGTGGGGCCTCGGCTGGGACGTGCTGCATGAAGTGAATCCGCGGCTCATCATGGTGCGCATCTCGGGCTTCGGCCAGACCGGGCCGTATCGCGACCGGCCGGGCTTCGGGCGCATCGGCAATGCGTTCGGCGGGCTGTCGTTCCTCGCGGGCTATCCGGACCGGCCGCCGGTCACGCCCGGCTCCGCGACCATTCCCGACTACATGGCGGGCCTCTACGGCGCGCTCGGCGCGCTGCTGGCCATTCAGGCGCGCGAACGCACGGGTGAAGGGCAGTTCGTCGATATCGGCTTGTACGAACCGATCTTCCGCATCCTCGATGAACTCGCGCCGTCGTTCCAGAAGAACGGCTTCGTGCGGCAGCGCATGGGTCCGGGCACGGTGAACGTGGTGCCGCACAGCCACTATCCGACCAGCGACGGCCGCTGGATCGCCATTGCCTGCACCAGCGACAAGATCTTCGCGCGTCTCGCTGAAGCGATGGGCACGCCGGAACTCGCGGGCGAAGGCAAGTGGGGGCACATTTCGGGCCGCGAGCGCGATCGTGCCGACGTGGACCGCACTGTCGGCGAATGGACCGCGCAGTTCACGCGCGACGAAGTGCTCGCGCGCTGCGAACAGTTCCAGGTGCCGTGCGGGCCGGTGTACGGCATCGACGAGATCTTCGAAGATCCGCAATACGCGGCGCGCGAGAACATCAAGACCATGCAGGACGCGCGCATCGGCGAACTGGCGGTGCCGAATGTCGTGCCGCGTCTCTCTGCGACGCCGGGCGGCATCGACTGGCTCGGACCGGACCTCGGCCAGCATAACGACGACATCTATCGCGGCTTGCTCGGACTCGATACCGAGCAGCTCGCCACGCTCAGGGAAGAAGGGGCCATCTGATATGATCGCGCATCCTTTTTCGGCGGCCCTGGCGTGTTGACAGACGAGCCTCGCGCCGCGCTTCGGGTCATCACGAAACAGCCCACCGCCATGAGCGCAGACGATCAGAAATGGGCCCTGCCGCCGCAGCATTCGTTGCCGCAACTCGTCGAGGCGCGGCTGGTCAGCGCCATCCGTTCAGGCGATCTCAAGGCGGGTGAGCGCATCGTCGAAACGCAATTGGCCCGGCAGCTCAACGTGAGCCGCGGGCCGTTGCGCGAGGCGCTCAAGTCGCTCGAAGCCAACGGGCTGGTCTTCACCGTGCGCGGCAAGGGCACCTACGTGGCCGAGGTCTCGCACGACGACTTCGTGCGCATGACCGGCATCCGCGCCGTGCTCGAAGGCTTCGCCGCGCGGCTCGTGGCGGCGCGTTGCCGTCATGAGCCGGATGTCGTCGTGCAGCTGGAGCAGTCGCTCGCGGAACTGGAGCGCGCGGAAGCGGGCCATGATGCCGCCGTGCTGCGTGCGGTGGACTGGGAGTTTCACGAACTCGTCTGCACGCTCGCCGACAACGATCTGCTGCAAACCACCTGGCATTCCATCAGTTCGCTCGTGCGGCTCTATCAGCAGGGCAATACGAGCTACGAGGTGCGCAGCGAAAGCGTCGTGCATCATCATCACGAGTTCGTCGAAGCACTCAAGTCCGGCGATCCCGACTTCGCCGAGCAGACCTTCCGCAGCATCATCACCGACACGACTTTTCGCTCGCTGGGCCTTCCCGTGCCCGAGGCGATGACGTCGATGACCGAGCCGCCGCGCGCGCCGAAGAAGTCGAAGGCCGGCGCGAGGTAGTCACGTCTGTCCGGCGTGCAGCGTCGTGGCGAAGTGGGCGCGCAGATGATCGAGGAACAGCGTCGAAGCCAGGTTGAGATCGGCTTTTTCGCGCACCAGAATGCCGAAGTTGCGCGACAGGTCGATCTCCGGCACGTTCAGCGTCGCACGAGATTCGAGCGAGTAGCGCTGCGCCATGTAGCGCGGCAGGAAGGTCGCGCCGAGCCCGGCATCGACGAGCCCCAGCACCGTGCCGACATTGGTCGCGTGCTGGATGGTCGAGAGCGTGAGGCCGCGTCGGGCGAGTTCGGCCGAGAGACGCGTCTGGAGCAACGCGTAACGGTCGAGCAGCATCAGCGGCAGATCGGCGAGTTGCTCCAGCGTGATGTCCTGCGCGCCCGCCAGCGGATGCGCCTTGGGCAGCACGACGAGCATCGGTTCGCGGGCGAGCGGTTCGAAGTGCAGCTTGCTGGAATCGCCATCGAACGCGCTGACGGCCAGGTCCGCCTGTCCGGTTTCGAGCGTCGCGAGCACGGCCTCGTATTGCAGGTCGCGAACCTGGATCTGGATCGACGGATACGCCTGGCGGAACGACTGGATGAGTTGCGGCAGTACGACGGCGGCGAGCATCGGCGTGGTGGCGATCACCGTGCGCATCTTGGACGCCGCTGCACGCGCATGAAAGTCCGTCAGCAACTCGCGTAAACCCTGCAACGCGAGCCGCGCGCGGCGCGCGAGTTCTTCGCCCTCGGGCGTGGGCGTTACGCGACGGGTCGTGCGTTCGACGAGCTTCGTCTTGAGCATCGCTTCGAGCCGCTGGACGCGGTTCGTTACGGAGGGCTGCGAGACATGCATCTTCTTCGCGGCGGCGCTGAAGCTGCCGAGGTCCGCCACGGCGAGAAAGGTTTCCAGCTCGATGAGATCGAAACGCAGATTGATTCCGTCGATGCCCTCGTCCGGAGCGGAGTGGTCGTCCTGCATCATGCCGCCGTGTCCTCCGTTCCCGATTTATAACGCCATCTTATAAATCGATATTCTAATGCGAATAGAGTTTCGCGAGGCCGTTCTCGATAATTGGGCCATTAGAGACTGAACCGGAAAGCGCGTTGCAACGACGCGGCCCGGCTGGTCGAGAACGGAGACTTCATGAAGGACGAAATCAAGATCCTGACGCCGAACGGCATCCTGGGCTACGGCATCCCGGCGGCCGACTTCTGGCGCGGCATCGATCAACAGCCCGACGCGATGATCGTCGATGGCGGTTCTACCGACCCCGGTCCTTATCTGCTCGGCCTGCCGAAGACACTGGTGACGCGTGAAGCGTATCTGCGCGATCTGTCGCTGATGCTTGACGCCTGCGCGACGCGCAAGGTGCCGATCTATATCAGCTCGGCGGGCGGCCCCGGCATTCGCGCGCATGTGGATTTCATGGTCGATGTGATCGAAGAGATCGCGAAGCGTGAAGGCTATCGCTTCAAGATCGCGAAGATCTATTCGGATGTGGACCCCTCGTATGTCCGCGATGCGATGGGCGAAGGCCGCATCACGCCGTGCGCATCGGCGCCGGAGTTGCAGGTGTCGGATGTGGGCGCGTCGTCGCATATCGTCGCGCAGATGGGCGCTGAGCCCTTTGCGAAAGCCCTGCGCGAGCATCCCGATCTGGACATCATCGTGGCGGGCCGTGCCTACGATCCGGCGCCGTTCGCGGGGCTGTGCATGCTGCACGGGATCGAGCCGGGCATTTACTGGCACATGGGCAAGATCGTCGAGTGCGGGGCGAACTGCGCGGAGCCCAAGGGCAAGGTGATTCTGGCGACGATCCGCCGCGACAGCTTCGACCTCGAACCGATGAACCCGCGCGAGCGCTGCACGCCGGCTTCGGTGGCGGCGCACACGCTGTACGAGAAGACGCGTCCGGATTTGCTGACGGGCCCGGGCGGCGTGCTGGACCTGCGCGAGGCGACCTACGAACAGCTCACGGAGCGG
>NZ_JARUXQ010000002.1:122639-214210 GCF_031451265.1 Caballeronia sp. LZ033
CAAGTTCAGCTCCGACGAAGAAGTCGTGCGCATGGCCAACGACACCGAATTCGGTCTTGCCGCCTACTTCTACAGCCGCGACATCGGCCGCGTATGGCGCGTGGCCGAAGCGCTCGAATACGGCATGGTGGGCATCAACACCGGACTGATCTCGAACGAAGTCGCACCGTTCGGCGGCGTCAAGCAATCCGGCCTCGGCCGCGAAGGCTCGCACTACGGCATCGATGACTACGTCGTCATCAAGTACCTGTGCATGGCGGTCTGAACCGCACGCGTACCAGCAAGCAGATGAAACCCGCACCGCACGCCACGCCCCACTCGAAGCGCGGCGTGCGGTTCATCGCATCAGAGCGCCGTCGCCGGGCTCTCTGCCACCGCGCTTGCGTAAGGCACATCACGCTTGCCATAACGACGCACACGCAGGTTCGCCTGCTCGCCATGACCCGCGAAGCCCTCGAGCGCGCACAAACGCGAGCAATACTCGCCAACCAGCGCCGATGCCTCGTCCGTCAACACCTTCTGATACGTGCAGGTCTTGATGAACTTGCCCACCCACAGGCCGCCCGTGTAACGCGCCGCCTTCTTCGTCGGCAGTGTGTGGTTCGTGCCGATCACCTTGTCGCCATACGACACATTCGTGCGCGGACCCAGGAACAGCGCGCCGAAGTTCGTCATGTTCTCGAGGAAGTAATCGACATCGTGCGTCATCACCTGAACGTGCTCGAACGCGAGATCATTGGCGATCTTCACCATCTCCTCATCCGACTCCGCCACGATCACTTCACCAAACTGCGCCCACGACTTACGGGCGATATCCGCCGTCGGCAGGATGCCCAGCAGGCGCTCCACTTCCGCCATCGTCTCCTTCGCAAGCTTCTCGGACGTCGTCAGCAGGATAGCCGGCGAATCCGGTCCATGTTCGGCCTGGCCGAGCAGATCAGTGGCGCACATCTCGCCATCCACGCTCTCATCGGCGATCACGAGCGTCTCGGTCGGACCCGCGAACAAGTCGATGCCCACGCGGCCGAACAACTGGCGCTTCGCCTCCGCGACGAACGCATTGCCCGGGCCCACCAGCATGTCCACCGGCGCAATGCTCGCCGTGCCGATCGTCATCGCGCCCACCGCCTGGATGCCGCCCAGGCAATAGATCTCGTGCGCGCCGGCCATGTGCTGCGCCGCGACGATCGCCGGCGCCGGCTTGCCATGGAACGGCGGCGCGCACGTGATGATGCGCGGCACGCCGGCCACCTGCGCCGTAATCACCGACATGTGCGCCGATGCCAGCAGCGGATATTTTCCGCCCGGCACGTAACAGCCCGCCGCATTCACCGGAATGTTGCGATGCCCAAGGATCACGCCCGGCATCGTCTCGACTTCAATGTCCTTGATCGAGTCGCGCTGATGACGCGCGAAGTTGCGCACCTGCGTCTGCGCAAACTCGATGTCCTTGATGTCGCGCGCCGAAAGCTGCGAGAGACAGTCGTCAACCTCCTTCTGCGTCAGACGATAGTCCTCGCGATCCAGCTTGTCGAAACGGATCGACAGATCACGGATGGCCGCATCGCCCCGTTCCTCGATATCGGCGAGCGTCGCCTCCACCGTTTCACGCACTTCCTTCGCCGCCGACTTGATCACTTCCGCAGTCGCACCTTGCTTCAGCCACTTGGCCATGACATCTCCTGGTCTCTGTTCGTTGATGTGGGGAGCGCATACTCATTGCATACGTATGCAACACGAGCGAAGATTAGTCGCTTTTGGCGTGATCGGCAAGTTCCAGTGGGGAAAAGCGACGCTAAGGTTTACCCGGGCATGGCCCAGGTTTGCGTGCCGTCGTCGTTCGTCACGACGCCCCGGCGCGGCCTGCGCGCCGAGCCGCGCACGATCAGCCCGCCAGGAGCTTCGTCATGAAGCGCCGCATCGAGCGTGCCGTTCAGTTGCGCAAGCACCGCGGCGACGGCGCGCTGCACCATGTCGTCGAGCGGCTGACTGTAGGTCGTGAGATCGAACACGGGCCAGCGCGCCATGTCGATATCGTCGAAGCCGACGATCGACACCTCATCGCCCACCTTCAGCCCGAAGCGTGCGCGCGCCACGCTGATCGCGGCAAGCGCCATGTGGTCGTTGGCGCAGAAGATGGCGTCGGGCGGCTTCGTGGCGGACAGCAGCGAGATCACCGCTTCTTCCGCGCCCGCCGCCGTGTACTGGCCCACGCGCCGTTCAATGGCCTTCACGCCCTGCTCGCGCAAGTAATCGAAGAAGCCTTCCTCGCGATCGCGGCTCGTGGACGAGCTCTCGAGACCCGCGACATACGCATAGCGCTTGTGCTTGCCGGCGTGCAGAAACGCCGCGAGCGTGCGCGCGCCCGCGCGGTTCTGGCCCGTTACGCTGGACGCGGCCTGGCTGTCGGTCTTGCGGTTGAACATCACCACGGGCAGTCCGATGTTCATGCATTCGTCGGCGAAATGCGAGGACAGGCTGGTCGAGATCAGCACCAGCGCATCCACGCGATAGCGCAGCACTTCATCGAGCACGGGATCCGAGCCGCGCAAGGGGTCGCTCGTGAACATCAGCACGCCATAGCCCGCGCGCGCGAAGGCGGCCGTGAGCGCGTTGAGCGCGGCGTGATAAAACGGATTTTCATTGGCCGGCACCGTCACGCCAATGAGGTTCGCGCGGCCCGTGATCAGCGAACGCGCCACCAGGTTCGGCCGATAGCCCAGCTCGCGCGCCGCCGCGACGATGCGTTCACGCGTGGCCGGCGAGACGCTCGCGCCGGGCGTGAACGCACGCGACACCGCCGACTGCGAGACACCCGCCGCGCGGGCTACGTCATGCGCGGTGGCGGGTCGTCGTTCGGGCGTGGCATCGGACATCGGATCGGGTCTCGGGGTGTCAGGGAATCGGCGGCGCGACAGCAAGCGCGCCGACAGTATGCCCCAGCTCGTTCAGGCGATCGAGCGCCACACGCCCGCGCGCACCAGCGCATCGGTCTCCTGGCGCACGATGCGATACAGCGCCTTCATTGCGAGCGTGGCTTCCTTCTTCGGCGAGAACGCCACCGACAGCACGCCCGGCAGCGTCGGCTCGATGATCGGCCGGGCCTTCAGCGTGCCCCGCTCGATACGGCCGCGCACGGCCGCATACGGCGCGACCGAAAAGCCCAGGCCGGCCTCGACGAGTTCGAAGATCGCCATCATCGCGTCGATCTCGAAGGCGATGTTCAGCGTGAGGGAACGCGTGGTCGCGGCATCCTCGACGAGCGTGCGCAACCCATGCGGGCGCGCCGGCAGTATCCACGGCAGCTGCACGGCGTCGGCAAAGCGGATGGGCTCCATCGCCGGCTGGAGGATGCTCGCATCCGGCGGACCGACGAGCAGCAGGTCGTCGGACAGCAGCGGCTCGATGCTGATCGTGCTGTGCGGCCCGATGTTGTACAGCACGCCGATATCCAGCTGGCCGCTCAGCAGCCATTCGAGCATGTAGCCGGACAAGCCCTCGCGCATGCGCAGGCGCACCTCGGGGAACTCGGCGCGGAAGCGCTTGACGAGCGGCACCAGCAGGAAGTCGCCGAGCATCGGCGGGATGCCCATCGTGACCGTGCCGCCCGGCACCGAGCGCAGGGCCTGCATGTGGTTCACGGCCTCGTCGCTGCGTTCGAGGATGTCGTTCGCGCGCGCGAGGAACTTCTGCCCGGCCTCCGTGAGCGACATGCCATGGCCGTGCCGATACAGCAGCGGCGGCCCCAGTTCCTGTTCGAGCATCTGGATATGGCGCGTCAGCATCGACTGGCTGATGCCGAGAATCGCGGCCGCGCGCGAGACGCTGCCTTCGCGCGCCACCACCATGAAATACCTCAGCTGCTTCAACTCCACGTGCGGGTCTCCTCGTTCTCCTCTGTTGCCGGGCATTGTCGCCTGAAGCGGGCCGATATGCATAACAGGTATGCGAGCAGCCGCCGTTCCATCTGATTACGCTTGATTCCATCCAGAAGCACAACGGAGACACTCACACAATGGAAGAACTCAGGTTGCTCAGCAGTACGGCCATCCTCGGCTATGGCTTCGCGCAGAGCGCGTTCGAAGCAGGGCTTGCGCGCAATCCGCATCTCATCGGCGCGGACGGCGGCAGTTCGGACCCGGGGCCGTACTACCTCGCCTCGGGCGAGTCCTTCACCTCGCGCATGGCGACCAAGCGCGACATGCGCATCATGCTGGCCGCCGCCGTCCCGCGCGGCATTCCGGTGATCGTCAGCACCTGCGGCGGCGCCGGCGGCGATCCGCATCTCCAGATGATGGTCGATATCGTCAAGGAAATCGCCGCGGAAGAAAGTCTGTCATTCAAGCTCGCGGTGATCAATTCGGAATTGCCCAAGGACGTGCTGCTCGAACACGTCAACGCCGGCAAGACACGGCCGCTCTACGGCCTGCCCGAACTGACGCCGGAACTCGTCGAACAGGCCGTGCGCGTGGTCGGCGCGATGGGACCGGAGCCGTACATCACCGCTCTCGACGCCGGCGCGCAAGTGATTCTCTCGGGCCGCAGCACGGACCCGGCGCCGTGGGCCGCCATGGCCATCCGCGCGGGTTTCTCGCCGGCGCTCGGCTGGTACGCAGGCAAGATGCTGGAATGCGGCGCCGAACCCGCGTTGCCGAAGCGCGAAGGCTGTCTGCTCGCGACCATCCGCGAGGATCACGTCGAACTCGAACCGATGCACCCCGAGCAGGCCTGCACGCCGCGTTCGGTGGCGTACTTCGCGCTGCACGAGAACAGCAGCCCGATTCATCACCACGAGCCGGGCGGCATGCTCGACACCTCCGAATGTTCGTTCGAGGCCGTCACGGAACGCGCGGTGCGCGTGTCCGGCATGCGCTGGAAGCCCGCGAAGTACACGGTGAAGCTCGAAGGCGTCGAGGCGCGCGGGCATCGCGTCATCTCGCTGTGCGCCACGCGTGATCCGGTGCTGCAAGCGCAGATGGACCGCTATCTGGCCCGCTCGCGCGAGATTGTCGATGAGAAGGCGACCGCGTTCGGCGCGCCCTCCGACACCTACACGCTCAACTTCCGCGTCTACGGCCAGAACGGCGTGATGGGCGAGCGCGAACCGCTGCCGCAGGTCGAACGCCATGCGCACGAAACGGCGATCGTCGCGGAAGTGGTCGCGCAGGACCGCGATACCGCGAAGGCCGTGCTGGCGATTGCGCGCACCACGATCCTGCACTCGGAATTCCCGGGCCGGCTCTGCAAGGAAGGCAACATGGCGATCCCGTTCTCGCCGTCCGACCTCGATCTCGGTCAGGTCTACCGCTTTTCCGTGTGCCATCTGCTCGAGCCGGAGAACGCGCTGTCGCTGTTCCCGATCCGCTACGAAACCATCGGAGCCTGACATGCCAGCCATCAAGGATTTTGCGAGCGTGTGCCGCAGCAAGAATGCAGGACCGTTCATGGTCACGCTCGACATTGTGTTCGAAACCGACGAGATCTTCGACCGCGTCGCCGCCACCGGCGTGCTCACGCCGCAACTTTTCGCGCGCCTGTATGGCGTGAAGCCGGAGCAGGTGCAGTTCACGCCGTATCGCGCAGCACGCGCGTTCAAGGCGACGCTGCCGCGCCTGATCTCGTCGGGCGATATCGGCGATACCGACGTGTACGGCTCGCAGCAGCACGCGCCGATGCTCGATATCGACATCCCCATCAAGCTGGAGAACACGCAATGAGCGAAGCCGATCTCCAGACGCGGCCCGCCGCGTCGCCTGTTATCGAAGAAACCTTGCAGGACGGCTTTCGCCAGGCGATGCGCCGGCTCGCGGGCGGCGTGGCGCTGGTGTCGACGGTGCATGAAGGCGTGCGCCACGGCATGACCGTCACCGCCGTCACTTCGCTGACGATGGACCCGCCCGCGCTGGTCGTCTCGGTGAACCGGCACGCATCGGCGTTCGATGCCCTCCTGCGCAGCGGCACCTTCTGCGTGAACCTGCTGACGCAGCAGCATGCGGACCTCGCGGTGGCCTTCTCGCGCAAGCCGGACGGCGACGCCCGCTTCGCCAACGGCGCATGGCGCATGAACGACCACAATCTTCCGTCACTCGACGGCAGCATTGCGTCGATCACCTGCCGCGTGCACGACACCGTGGAGTACGGCACACACGCGATCCTGATCGGCGCGGTCGAGCATCTGGAGATCGAATCGCAGCAGCCGATGGCGCCGCTCATCTATCTGAGCGGGCAATTCGGCGGCTTCTGGCCGCTGACGGCCTGAGGAGCGCGCATGTTCGACGCGAAATACGAACACGCCAACTTCCCGCGCGTGCGGCCCGAATGGCTCGCGCAGGTCGCCGAGCCGGCCGTGGAGCCGGAACTGCCGATCATCGATCCGCATCATCATCTGTGGGATGTCGAGAGCGCGTTCTATCACGCGCCGGAACTCGTCGCGGATGTGAACGCGGGGCATCGCGTGCTGGCCACGGTGTTCGTCGAGTGCAAGGCGCATTTCGACAACGACGCGCCCGCCGGTTTCGAGCCGCTCGGCGAGACGCGCTTCGCGGTGGCGCAGGCACAGGCCGCCGCGCAATTGCAGCAAGGTCATGCGGGGCTCGTGAAGGGCATCGTCGCGTATGGCGATCCTTTCGTCGCGAATCCGCAAGGCGTGCTCGAAGCGCATCTCGAAGACGGCCAGGGCCGCATGCGCGGCGTGCGGGTCCGCGCTGCATGGCATGCCGATCCGGCCTTCGCCGCGCCTCATGGCGGCGCCGATGAACGCCTGATCGCCTCGCCCGAGCTGGACCGCTATTGCGCGATCCTCGCGGAGATGGGCCTCGTGCTCGATCTGTGGGTCTATCACACGCAACTGGACCAGGCCGCGGAACTCGCGCGCCGTCATCCGCGCCTTGCCATCGTGCTGAATCATTGCGGCGGTCCGCTGGGCATCGGTCCTTATGCCGATCAGCGCGCCGCGGTGCGCGAGGAATGGAGCCGCTCGCTCGGACGCGTGGCCGCGAACGATAACGTGGCCGTGAAGATCGGCGGGCTGGCGATGCCGCGCACCGGCTTGTCTTTCGCCGATGCCGCGAAGCCCGCGAGCTGTGTCGAGCTGGTCGAACGCTGGACGCCTTATGTGCGCACCTGCATCGAACTGTTCGGCGCGGACCGCGCGATGTTCGAGAGCAACTTCCCGGTCGACAAGGGCAGCTGCAACTACGTCTCCGTGTGGAACGCGTTCAAGCTGCTGAGCGCGGGCTATCCGGACGCGGCGCGCCGCAAGCTGCTCGCGGGCACGGCGAATCGCGTGTACGGGCTGCGGGTCGAGGCACTCATGGCGGAGGGCATCGCGTAACCACAACGAGTCAGGCGCATCACCCATCCGCAAAAGGCACGAGACCGTCCGGCGCACGCCAGTGTGCGCACGGATTTCCGGAGGAGACATATGAAAAATCGCCGCATCTTTATCTACATCTTTCTGTTTTCGCTCACGAGCATCAACTACATCGACCGCGTGGCGTTGTCGGTGGCCGCGCAGCCCATCGCGCACGAGTTCGGCATCAGCCCGATCCAGATGGGCTTCCTCCTGTCCTCGTTCATCTGGACATACTTCGCGAGCCTGATCCTGTGGGGCCTCGCACTCGACCGCTGGGGCACGCGCTACGTCAACGCCATCGGCATGGCGGTGTTCTCGGTGGCCACCGTCGCGACCGGCTTCGCGTGGAGCTATGCGTCGATCCTCGTTACGCGTCTCGTGATGGGCGCCGGCGAAGCATCGTCGTATCCGGCGGGCGGCAAGGTGATCCGCGAATGGATGCCGGCACGCGAACGCGGCATCGCGGCGGCCGTGCTCAACAGCGGCTCGTATGCGGGCCCGGCCATCGGTGCATTGGTGGTCGCCTTCGCGGTGCAGTTGTTCGGCTGGCGCACGGGCTTCATCCTGGTCGGCAGCTCGGGCGCGATCTGGCTCGTCTGCTGGCTCAAGTGGTTCCGCAAGCCGGAGCTCGCCACCTTCCTCAGCGAGGAAGAGCGCGCGCACATCCTGCGCGAGCGCAACGGCGGCATGCCCGACACGCCTACCGGCCCGACGCTCTCCATCCCCGACCTGCTCAAGTCCGTGAGCGTCTGGGGCCTGCTCATCACGCAAGGCTTCGGCTCCTATGCGCAGTTCCTGTTTCTCACCTGGCTGCCGAGCTACCTGCAGACCGAGCGTCATCTCGACATCGTCAAGAGCGGCTATTTCACGGCGCTGCCGTATGCGCTCTCGGTGCTGCTCGCGCTCGGCATCGGCAAGCTGAGCGACCGCCTGCTGCCTGTCGATGCCATCAACAAGGGCGGACGCCGCACCATGGTGGCGGCCTCGATGCTGCTGACGTCCGTCGTGCTCGTCACGCCGTTCGTCGATGACGTGTGGATGATGGTCGCCGTCTTCACGCTCTCGCTGACCGGCGCGCAAGCCGCGCTGGCGATGAACATCGCACTGATCGGCGACCTGCTGCCTTCGTCGGCGGAAGTGGGGCGCGGCACGGGCCTGCTGATCACCGGCGGCGCATCGTTCGCGATGATCGCGCCGATCGCCACGGGCTATGTCGTCGCCATCACGCACAGCTACAACAACGCGTTCTATATCGCGGGGGCGCTCGCCCTGGCCGGCGCGCTCGTCAGCCTCTTCATGACGCGCAAGCCGATTCGCCACCACGACAGCGTGGCGGAAATCAGCGAAGTCTCGGCCCGCGCCTGAACCACTTTCACGATTCACGAGGAACCTGACATGACCCAGAAGCAAATGACCCTGATCGGCTTTCTGCAGGCGCAGAACTGCTCGACCTATCCCGGTTCGTGGCGCCACAGCGCGGCGATGCAGGACTTCACGACGCCCGAGTACTACCAGCGCATCGCGCGCACGCTGGAGGAAGGCAAGTTCCACCTCGCCTTCTTCGACGACCGCCTCGCGATGCCCGACATCTACGGCAACGATCACGCGCAGACCGTCGAGCACGGCGTGCGCGCCGTGAAGATGGACCTGGTCTCGATCCTCACCGCGATGGGCATGGCGACCTCGAAGCTCGGCCTCGGCGCGACCTACTCGACGACCTACTACGAGCCGTTCCACATCGCGCGCACGTTCGGCACGCTCGACCTGATGACCAAGGGCCGCGCCGCGTGGAACGTGGTGACGTCGCTGAACGATTCGGAAGCGGCGAACTTCGGGCAGGACGCGCATCTCGAACACGACCTGCGCTATGACCGCGCCGACGAGTTCGTCGAAACGGTGATGGGCCACTGGGATACGTGGGAAAGCGATGCGCTGATTCTCGACAAGGAAAGCGGCCGCTTTGCGGATCCGTCGAAGGTGCATCGTCTCGATCACCAGGGCAAGTTCTTCAAGTCGCGGGGCCCGTTCACGGTGCCGCGTTCGCAACAGGGCCATCCGGTGCTGATCCAGGCGGGACAGAGCGGCCGTGGCCGCGCGTTCGCGTCGCGCTGGGCGGACCTGATCTTCGTCGTCTATCCGAAGCTCGAAGTGGCGAAGAAACAGTACGCGGAGATGAAGCAGGCGCTCGCCGATGCAGGCCGCAACCCCGACGACGTGAAGATCTCGACGGCGTGCTACACGATCGTCGCGGAGTCCGACGAGATCGCGCAGAAGGAACGCGAATACATCGACGCCCTCGCCAAGCCGATCGACTCGCTCGCGCTGCTGTGCGAAGTGCTCAACACGGACTTTTCGAAGCGCGGCTACGACGATCCGTTCAGCGACGCCGAAATGGCCGCGATTTCCGGCTGGACCGGGTTCCGCGATCGCGTGGTGACGCTTTCGGGCAAAAAGAATCCGTCGGTGCGGGATTTCGTGGACTTTTCGAAGCGCGCGCGCATCGACGAGTTCCCGGTGTTCTGCGGCACACCGAAGACGGTCGCGGACCAGATGGAGCAATGGTTCACGGAAGGCGCCGTGGATGGCTTCGTGATCGCGCCGACGCACGTGCCCGGCGCGTATGAGGACTTCGTGCGCATGGTGGTGCCGGAGCTGCAGCGTCGCGGCCTGTTCCGCAAGGACTACACGGGCGGCACGCTGCGCGAAAACCTCGGCTTGCCGATCCCGCAGTCGGGCGACTGGCGCAAGACGGCGTATCCGCAGGAAAAGAAGATCAAGCTTGCTTGATTGAGGCGGCCCACAACGGGCCTATTTATCTGCTTAAGTCGGGCGCGGCGGCAGGTTCGGTCATCGGACCGCCGTTGCGTTCGTGTCTGAAGTGCGCGGACAGGTGATACGCGGCGCCATGCACCGAAGGTCATGCCCTCGCGCGCTACCGCTTCAAACGGACTCTTGCCCTCCGGCCAGCGCACCGCGGTACCTTCCACCGGCATCCTTTCGATGCCCGTGCCCCGGTTGCACGGGCAGTCCCCATTCGCCGCCGTGCTTCGCAAGAAATGCGTGGCCCCGGCAGGCCGTGGTGCACATCGTAACGAGCGCTACGCTCAGGCGCCTCCTGCCTGTGAATCCGCTGCGGTTCGCAATCCGTATGCCCTTCCGGCGCCACTAAAGCATGGCTTAAGGACGCCACGCGTGCACTCTCGTTGAATCACAATCGAGACGTCGATATCCCTCAGCGGTGAGCCAGTGACTCAATCGAGCGGCAAGCGCCCCAAGCTGGTCCTGTTCCCGGCACGTCATGTCGAACCCAGGCCGGGGACCAGTGCGGACGACTTCCAGATCTATGCCTCCTATCGGGGCAGCACGGCGAGCGGCTTCTTCGGCACGTTGAAGGTGGTCAGGAAGACGGATGGCCGGTTGTTGTTTCCGTTCGACGGCGTTGACACCATTGGCCCGTTCGCCACGAAATCCGACGCAGTGGCCGCCGCTCTCGCGCGTGGCGACGCCGTCGTGAATGCGGATCTCGCACGCCCTGAACTCTAGCCCGGGCACGATATGCCGGAAAGGACCTGATCTGGACAGATATGGCCGCTGGTTTTCCCGGATCGCAAACGTTTTCGGTAGAGAGAAAATCGGCGCATGGCCCTTGGCATCCGAGTTGCCGGTCAGAGAAGGGCGAAAAAAGACAAAGCGACATGAGAGAGCGGAGGGCCGTATGAAGCAGACCCGGTTTGAATATCGTGGCTTTGTCGTCATCCCCATGGCAGCCTTCGACGGCGGCCTATACGCGGCGATGGCCATCGTTTGCGATGATCGCGGCCAGCAACGCGCCAGCGGCGTGCTGGGCCATTTCGACTCCGCAGAAGAAGCGAGCGCCTTCGCGCTGTCCGCAGGAAAGGACGAAATAGACCACCGTCTGTGGCATCCCGCCGCAGCCTGAGTGAGCGCACCGGCTCATTCCAAAGTTTGCGCAAACGCGTACGGATTGGTCGCATTTTGTACGTTGAACGCGCCTTTCGTACTGCCATACTGCACCTATCGGCCGCTGTGATTTGAACCGCGCGCCATCATCCGACCGGAGAGAACGTCAGGCCATGGCACTTGTTGTTTATGTATTTGAGGAAAGCAGAGGTGTCCCGATGCACGAGCGCGACCTCTTCGAGATCGACGCGGCAGGTTATTTTGTCGACATGAGCGCGGTGTTCGTGGAGTGCTGCAGCTGCACGGCGCCCATGTCCTCGCGGCCCGCCTTCCAGCGCGCGATGCGCCGGCTGCAGGCGGGCGATACGCTCGTAACCACCCAGCTCCTCAGCCTCGGCAACAGCGTCTCCGACGTCCTCGCGACCATCGAACAGCTCGGGCGGCGCGGCATCGTCACGGTGTGTCTCGCCTATGGCAAGCAAGATCTCTGTGCCGCCGAAGGACAGCCTTTCATCGACGCACTCCGGCTCGCCGAGGACCTGGAGCGCGTGACCCGCCGCAGCCGAGCCCGCGAAGCGGCGAATGCGGCGAAGGAACGCGGCGTCGCGCAGGGACGTCCCAGTTCGCTTACCCCGGCGCAGCAGCAGCAGGCCATCGACTCCCTGGGCGCGGGCCGTACCGTGACGGAAATTGCCCGCGCGCTCAACACCTCGCGCCAGACCATCATGCGTCTGCGCAACGCCCATCGGCAGGCGCCGGATGCCGCGCAGCAAGAGGACGCCGTGCCTCAGCCACTCGCTGTCAATGACGCCAAATAGGGAACTGGCTGCCCTGGCCTGGTTCAGGCCTCTCTGAAGCGCCTTCCCGTTCGCAAGAGCGGCGCACTCACCGGCATGTGCACATTGCACAGCCTGAAAAGGGATGTTACGTACACTACAATCCGGTCGCAGCGAGAGCCGCAGCGCGACGCCAGCACGGCCCGTGCGCGCGGAGGACCCCACGCACATCCATCGGGCAGCATGAACCAGACGACACCATACGAACGAGCATGGGCAACCCATCAGTACACAAGATTCGGGCGGAGGGCCTGAGCACATGACGAGCAGCGGTTCCCAGGCGCCGGCTTCCACGAATATCGAGCCCTTGCAGTTTGCCGTCGTCGGCATGGGCGCATCCGCGGGTGGCATCGAGGCGCTGCTCAACTTCTTCGACAACGCGCCCGCCGAGATGGACATGGCGTTTGTCGTGATCGTGCATCTGCCGGCGGACCACATGAGTTTCGCCGACGAGGTGCTGCAGCGCGTGACGGACATGCCGGTCAGGCAGGTGACGGGGCCGACCACCATCGAGAAGAACCACATCTACATCAACGCGCCCGGGCAGCACGTTGAAATGACCGGCACCTCGCTGCAATCCGTGGACCGTGCCGGCAAGGAAACCTCGCCCACGACCATCGATCACTTCTTCGCCACGCTGGCGTCCGAGCATGGCACGCGTTCGGTGGGCATCGTGCTGTCGGGCGCGGGATCGGACGGCGCCGCAGGCCTCTCGCGCATCAAGGAGAGCGGCGGCATGACCGTCGCGCAGAAGCCGGAAGACGCGCATTTCGCCGAGATGCCGCAGCATGCCATCTCCACCCGCCAGGTCGACTTCATCCTGCCCGCGGCCGAAATGCCGGAAAAACTGCTCGACCTCTGGACCAACGCGAAGAAGATTCATCTTCCCGCCGTGGAGGGCGGCGAGCTGGCCGAGAAGGAGATTTCGCCGGTAGTCGTCGGCGCCGAGCGCGCGCTCTCCGACGTGCTCATGCAGCTGCGCGTGCGCACCGGTCACGACTTCCGTCATTACAAGCGCGCCACCATCCTGCGGCGCATCGAGCGGCGCATGCAGGTGAACGGTCTGCGCGACATCGGCGAATACCGCGAGCATCTGCGCGCCCACCCGGACGAAACCACGGCACTGCTGGCGGACATGCTGATCGGCGTGACCCAGTTTTTCCGCGACCGCGATGCCTTCGACGCGCTGCGGCGCGATGTCATGCCGCATCTGCTGGACGCCAACAAGAGCGAGGCGCAGATCCGCGTCTGGGTGCCGGGCTGCTCGACGGGCGAGGAAGCCTATTCGCTCGCCATCATGCTGGCGCAGGCGCGCGAGATCGCGGGCTTCGAGGCGACCTACCAGATCTTCGCAACCGACATCGACGAGCCCGCCATCGCGCAGGCGCGCTCCGGTTCGTATCTGGGCTCCATTGCGAGCGACGTGCCCAACGATCTCCTGCGCCGCTACTTCAAGCAGGAAGGCGGACGCTATCAGATCGTGAAGTCGGTGCGCGAACGCATTCTGTTCGCCGCGCACAGCCTGCTGCGCGATCCGCCGTTCTCGCACCTCGACCTGATCTCGTGCCGCAATGTCCTGATCTATCTCGATCGCGCGGTGCAGCGCCAGGTGCTCGAACTGTTTCACTTCGCGCTGCGTGCGGGCGGTTATCTGTTCCTTGGCACCGCCGAATCCGCCGATACCGCCGACGACCTCTTCACCATCGTCGACAAGAAAAGCCGCATCTACCGCGCGCGCACGGTGCTCAACCGGGTGAAGCCGCCGGTTGCGTTCCCGTCGCTCGGGCTCAGCAACGTCATGCCACGCGAGGATCTCGCGGCCGTGGCAACGCAATCGAGCCTGAGCAGCGGACCGGAAACCCCCGAGCGCCGCAGCTTTTCCTTCGCCGCGCTGCACCAGCGGGTGCTCGAGGAATACGCGCCGCCGAGCGTGGTCGTGGATCGCGATTCGAACATCGTGCATCTCTCCACGACGGCCGGACGCTTCCTGCGGCACGGCGGCGGCGAGCTGTCCTCGAACATCATGGCGCTCGTGCTGCCCGAACTGCGGCTCGATCTGCGCACGACGCTGTTTCGCGCGCACCAGACCGGCGGCAGTGTCGAGGCGCGGCGCGTCAAGCTGTTGCAGGAAGGGCGCACCGTGTGGGTCAACATGACCGTTCGACCGTTCCATGACACGGGCGTGAACGCAGACTTTTTCCTCGTGCTGTTCGACGAAGTGCAGGAGCATATGGCGGACGGAGGCTTGCCCGAAGGGCGCGGCCAGGATCCGCTGCTGATGCAGCTGGAGCGCGAACTTCAGCACACGCGCGAACAGCTTGCGACGACCATCGAGCAACACGAGACGACGGTCGAGGAACTGAAGGCCTCGAACGAGGAATTGCAGGCGATCAACGAGGAGTTGCGCTCCGCGACCGAGGAACTCGAAAGCAGCAAGGAAGAGCTTCAATCGGTGAACGAGGAGTTGACCACGGTCAATGCGGAACTGCAGGCGCGCGTGGAAGACACGGCGAAGGCCAACGACGACTTGCAGAACATCATTGCCTCGACCGAGATCGCCACCGTCTTCGTCGACAAGCAGATCCGCGTGAAACGCTTCACCACGAGCGCGACGCGCGTGTTCAAGCTGATCGACGTGGACGTTGGCCGCTCGCTGTTCGACATCACGCATTCGCTGCGCTACTCGTCCCTCGCCGACGACGTCAAGCAGGCCTTCGAAACCCTCAAGCTGATCGAGCGCGAAGTGGAAAGCTCGGACGGCAAGTGGTATCTGATGCGCCTGCTGCCGTACCGCACGGCGGACGACCGCATCGACGGCGCGGTGCTGACCCTGATCGACATCACGGCGCGGCATCTGGCCGAGGAATCGGCGCGCATCGGCGAGCAGCGCCTGCGGCTGGTCGCGCAGTCCACCAACGACTACGCGATCATCCTGCAGGATCCGAACGGCGTGATCGTCACATGGAACGCGGGGGCCGAGCGCATCTTCGGCTTCACGGAGCGGGAAGTGGTCGGCAAGAACATCGCGCTGATCTACGATCCGATCGACCGCAAGGCGCACATTCCGGCGCGCGAACGCGAGGTGTCCGCACGCGAAGGCCGCGCCGACGACGACCGCTGGCACATCACGCGCGACGAACGCCGGGTGTACTGCAGCGGCGTGGTGACGCCGATCTCGGACCCGTCGTTCACGGGCTTCGCGAAGATCGTGCGCGACCTGACCGAACGCAAGCTGCGCGAGGACGCGAACCGCGAGGCGCTCGCGCACGAACACGCCGAGCGCAAGAAGGAAACGCTCTCGAACCAGCTGAAGGACGACTTCATCGCGGTGCTGTCGCATGAGCTGAAGCATCCGCTCAACCTGATCGGCATGAAGGCGGAGATCCTGCCGCGCCTGCCCGAAACGCGCGGTATCGAAGTGGTGCGCGAAGCAGCGGATTCCATCAAGCGCGCGGTGCGTGGCCAGGCGCAGATCATCGACGATCTGCTGGACCTGTCGCGGGTGCGCACCGGCAAGCTGGCGCTGTCCATCGCGCCGCTGGATGTCGCTGCTGTGCTGGCGCGTATCGCCGAGGCCACGGAGAGCGAAACGGCGCAGCGCGGCATCCGCCTGAACCTGAGCACGCCGGGCGAGCCGGTCTATGCCTTCGCCGACGCTGTGCGCAGCGAACAGATCTTCTGGAACGTGGTGTCGAACGCGCTGAAGTTCACTGATAGCGGCGGTTCCATCGACATTCGCGTCGCGCGTGAAAGCGACATGGTGCGTGTGGACGTCGTTGATACGGGACAGGGCATCGATCCGTCGGCTTTGGCGGATATCTTCGAGATGTACCGGCAAGGCGGACGCAATCCCACGTCGAGCGGCCTGGGTATCGGACTGTCGCTCGCGAAGCAGCTCGTCGAGATGCATGGCGGGCGCATCGAGGCCCATTCGGACGGCGTGGGACATGGCGCCACGCTGTCGGTGTGGCTGCCGGGCGCGGCGCATCAGGACGCGTCGCCGGAAGAGCAGGAAGACCGTGTTCGGCCGGTGGCGGGCGCGCGCCTTTTGCTCGTCGATAACGACATCGAGGCGACCGCTTCGTTCGCGACGTTGCTCGAACTGGAGCAGGCGCGCGTGCAGACCGTCACGAGCGCCGAGCAGGCGCTGGAACAGCTTCGGGTGGGCAAGGTGGACGTGCTGATCTCGGACGTCCAGCTGCCGGGCATCGACGGCTACGAGCTCATCAGGAGGGTTCGTACCGATCCTGCGCTGGTCGGCCTCAAGGCCATCGCGGTGACCGCGTTCGGACGGGACGAGGACCGGCGCGCCGCGCGTGCGGCGGGCTTCGACGCGCACCTGAGCAAGCCGGTCGATCTTGCAGACCTGCTGCACATGCTGGACACGCTGCTGGCCGCAGGGGGTTCATAACGCATGCCTTGTTTCGGCCTGTTTCGGAATATGAAGGCCGCGTCCCGGTCCGCGAATTGCTGCTTCCCTTAAGCAAGGAGGCGATATGGCGGAACGGGATATTGTAGTGATCGGTGCGTCGCGAGGCGGCTTCCAAGGGCTCAAGGTGCTCATCAGCCAACTGCCCGCTGACCTGCCTGCGGCGCTGTTCGTCGTGCTGCATATCGGACGTCATGCCAGCGTGCTGCCCGAACTGATGACTTCATGGGGACGCCTGCCGGCGCGTTATGCCGGCCACGGCGAACCCATTGAGCGCGGCACGGTTTGCATTGCGCCGCCGGACCGGCATCTCGTGTTGTCGCAAGGTCGCATGTGGCTCAATGACGGCGCCAAGGAAAATTTTGCGCGGCCTGCCGTCGATCCGCTGTTCCGCAGCGCCGCGATGGAATACGGTGCGCGCGTGATCGGCGTGGTGATGAGCGGCGATCTCGACGACGGCGCCGTGGGACTCGCCAACATTCGCGCGCAAAGCGGTTTCGCTATCGTGCAGGATCCTGACGATTGCGAGGCGACCGGGATGCCTCGGGCCGCGCTCGAATCCTGCGGCGCGGACAGGCTGTGCACGGAGGAGGAATTGGCGGAATGCATCCGGCAGGCCGTGAAAGGCGGACCGTCAGGCGAAGCCCCGGCAATCGCGCAGGCCAACAAACCGATGTATGAGAAAGAGGCGCTGATCGCAGCCAGCGGTCTGGCGGATCTCGACGCCCTCGATGAAGTCGGTGAACGCTCCGCGCTCACCTGTCCGGACTGTGGCGGGGCATTGTGGCGCGTTCGCGGCGATCGCCCGTTGCGCTACCGTTGCCATACGGGGCATGCGTTCACGGGCATGTCACTGGCCGAGGGCATTGAATCGCGCTCGGAGGAAGCCATCTGGTCGGCGATTCGAGCGGTTCACGAGCGCGTGATCTTCGCCAGGGAACGCCAGCAATGGGCTGAGCGCGCAGGCGACGGGGATCAGATCGCGATCGAACAGGCGCGCATCGATGAAGCGGAACGGCTGGCGGAACTGTTGCGTGCAGCAATGCATACGAAGCCCTCTTCGTCTGAATCGCCCGAGTGAGTTGGTTCAGCGTGTGGGATGCGCCATGCATCGAGTGGCAGGTGCGCGACGCCTGAACGCACCGCGCCGCGTCGCCTGCGTTCCACGATATTGCGTGCCGCGATTCGTTCGCTCGCTCCTTCAGGTCGTAGGCCCCGCGCCAGTGCGCGGAGCGTGTCACATCCTTCTAAAAGCAATCGCAGTGCCGCTGTCAGATGATCGGCTTGCCGCCCGTCACCGCGATGGTCGCACCCGAGATATAGCTTGCATCGTCCTCAGCGAGCATGACGTAAGCAGCGGCGAGTTCAGCGGGCTGGCCCGGGCGCTTCATCGGCGTCTGCTTGCCGAAGTTCTCGACGCTCGATGGCGGCATGGTCGAAGGAATCAGCGGTGTCCAGATCGGCCCCGGCGCCACGCAGTTGGCGCGGATGCCGCGTTCAGCCAGCAATTGCGCCAGACCGCCCGTGAAGTTCTGGATCGCGCCCTTGGTGCTCGCGTAGGCGATCAGCCCGGGATTGGGCGAATCGGCGTTGATCGACGTGGTGTTGACGATGGCGCTGCCCGGCTTCATGTGCGCGAGCGCCGCCTTCGTGATGCGGAACATCGCGCCGATGTTGGTCGAATAGGTCTTGTCCCATTCGTCGTCGCTGATGTCTTCCAGCTTGTCGTAGGTAGCCTGATAGGCCGCGTTGTTCACCAGCACGTCGATCCGGCCGAACGTCTCCGCCGTCTTCGCAACGAGTTGTTTGCAATGCTCGCGGTCCGTGATGTCGCCGGGCAGCAGCAGCGCGCGCCGGCCTGCATCCTTGACGAGGCGTGCGGTTTCCTCGGCGTCCGCATGTTCGTTCAGATACGCAATGGCCACATCCGCGCCTTCACGCGCATACGCGATCGCCACCGCGCGGCCGATGCCGCTGTCCGCGCCCGTGATCAGCGCGATCTTCCCCGCGAGCCGGCCGCTGCCCCTGTAGCTGGATTCGCCGTGATCCGGTTGCGGGTTCATCGGAGCGGTGTGTCCGGGACGGCTTTCCTGCTGCTGCTGAGGCATCGGCGGACGGGGATAGTCTTTGTCGGTCATGTCGGTTTCCTTGATGGGTCGAGTGTTCGAGAGCTCAGGCGGCGGTCTTCAGAACGACCTTGGTCCAGCCGTCACGGCGTTCGTCGAAGTTGCGATAGCCTTCGGGCGCCTGTTCGAGCGGCAGTTCATGCGAAATGATCTGCGACGGCTTCAGCTTGTCTGCTTCGATCAGATCGCGCAGTTTGCGGTTGTAGGCCTTGACGTTGGCCTGGCCCGTCGCCATGCGCTGACCCTTCATCCAGAACGAACCGAAGTCGAACGCGAGCTGACCCTTCTTCATCAACGCGTCGGGCGAACCCGGGTCTTCCGCGACGAACACGCCCACCACGCCGATGCTGCCCGTCGCGCGCACCGACTTCACGAGGTTGTTCATCGTGAGATTCGGCACTTCATGACCTTGACAGGTGCACTGATAACCGACGCACTCGCAACCGCGATCGGCCCCTTCGCCGCCCGTGAGTTCGAGCACGCGGTCCACGCCGCCGCCGTCGCTGTCGTCGATCGGAATGGCGCCGAGACGCTCCGCGAGTTTCAGGCGGTCCGGGTGCGAATCGACCACCATGACTTTCGAGGCGCCCTTGAGATTCGCCGACATCGCGGCCATCAGCCCCACTGGACCGGCGCCGTAAATGACAACGCTGTCGCCTGCTTCGACGCCCGCGAGCACGGTGGCGTGATAGCCGGTCGGGAGGATGTCGGAGAGCATGACGTAGTCGTTCTCCTTCTCCACGGCATCGGGCGGCAGCAGCAGGCAATTGAAGTCCGCGAACGGCACGCGCAGGTATTCGGCCTGACCGCCGCTATACGGGCCCATGCCGGCGAAGCCATAAGCCGCGCCGGCCATGCCGGGATTGGCCGTGAGACAGAAACCGGTAAGGCCCTTCTCGCAGTTCTTGCAGAAGCCGCAGCCGATGTTGAACGGCAGGCACACCCGGTCGCCCACCTTCACGCGCGTGACGCCCGGACCGGCTTCGACGATCACGCCCAGATTTTCATGACCGAGAATGCGGCCGGTCTCCATATTGGTCCGGCCTTCGTACATATGCAGATCGGAACCGCAGATGTTGGTGGTGGTGATCTTGACGATCACGTCGTTCGGCTGTTCGATGCGTGCGTCAGGCATGTCCTTGACGACGACCTGTCGCGGTCCTTCGTAAACGAGGGCTTTCATTCAGAGCTCCAGTGCTGGGGTTCGAGAGTGCGGTCCGCTTGCGCGGCCATGACGTCGACGCAGCATTGGATGTACCCGCGCGTTGCAGTGCGGCGGAGCCGGACAAACAGAGTTGAATGCGCGGCGTTGATGGCGACGACGCGCGAGAGACGCTTTACGCGAAAGGACGATGGATCCGGGCTGCTCAGTTTTCGCGCTCGCGAAGCTCTTCCACGTCCGTCAGGCGAAGCCGTGTCAACGCACTGGAACTGGAGATGAGATTGTTCAGAAGCTTCTCGGAGTCCTCGGCATTGCCGCCGCCTTGTTTGATCCAGTCGATCCGCTGCCGCTGCGCTTCGATGCGCACTTCACAATCGACAATGAACGGGTTGAGCCTGTTGAGTTCGTTCAGTACGCGCGTGCGGGCCATGGCGGACCTCGATCAGATGAAATCGCTGCTCGGGACGCTCACAAGAAGACGTCCGGTCGCCAATGTTACAACGCGTCGTGCGCGGTCCTCGCGGGATCTCTTCAGACTCTGCTGGCCAGCCGCAGGGATGATTCGAGCACATCGCCGCTCGACTTGACGAAGTCGCGTGCCCAGTCGGCAATGGCGCCTTCGGCCTGGCGTCGTGACGGCTTGAAGATATGGCTGGGAAAGGTAACGGTTGTCACGACCGCATGGAGTTTGTAGTCGCTGCGACGCGAGAACCGCGCGGCGCCGGTCCAGCCGTCGCCGGGAATGGACTCCGGGAAGATTTCGAGGAAGTACGCGCCTAGGGAATACATGATTGTCTCCGTGACATGCGCATATCCCGGTACAGCATTTCTTGCTCCTGCTTATCTGCCGATTGACCCGGTATTTGCGGACCGCCGTATTTGCGGACATCGGGCGCCATGGCTGGCGCACGCGTTGCTAACGAATACGCGTTCGCCAGCAACCACGGAGGGGGCCTATGAAGCGCTTTCTGCAATCCGCAATCATTGCTGCACTGACGGGCGCGTGCATCAGCGCCGCCTCGGCCCAGCAAAACGGCGCACCGCCCGGCAACAAAGCGCCCAGCGACGATGGCGCCGGCAAGTCCGCAGGCATTGCGGGCGGCGCGGGTGCGGCGGGACAATCCGGCACCGATCCCGCCACGCTCAAGCGAACCGAAGAGCAACGCGTGAAGAAGCAGCACGGTGGTGCATCCGGTCCAGGAACGGCCAATCGCAAGGACTGGAAGGAGTGATCCCGGTTACAGAGGACCGGGATCGCACGCGCGTTCGCCGACGCATCGTCAGCGATCTGTGGCGCGCGGTCTGGGCATGGCGTTATCAGACGGCGGCAGCGCTGGTGCTGATGATCGCCGCGCGGCTTGCCGTGGTGTCCGTGCCGCTGCTGCTCAAGCGGGTCATCGACGAGTTCAGTCACCCGGCATCGACCGTCATCTTTCCGGTCTTCCTGATCCTCGCTTATGTGCTGCTGCGCTATCTCGGCGATGTGCTCAATGAAGCACGCGATGTCGTCTTCAGCATCGTCACGCAGCGCACCGTCGCGTCGTTCACGGAGCGAACGTTCGCGCATCTGCATGCGCTCGGCGCGCGCTTCCACGCCAGGCGCGAAACCGGCGCCGTGGTGCGCGATGTCCAGAAAGGCGCGGATGGCGTGGGCTTCCTGCTCGGCACGTCGCTGTTCACCATCGTGCCGGTGCTGATCGAGATCGGTACCGTCGTGGCGGTGATGGTCAGCAGCTACTCGCTGGAGTTCATGGCCATCATCGGCGTGACCTTCGTGCTGTACTCGGTGTGGACGCTCATCTTTACTCGCTATCGCATGCGCTTCCAGCGCGCCGTCAACGCGCTGGAAGCGCAGTCGGACAGCCGCCTCGTCGACAGCCTGCTCAACTACGAAACCGTCAAGTTCTTCGCCAGCGAAGACACGGAGCGCGGGCGTCTGTCGGGCGTGCTCGAACAATGGGTTCACGCGCGTGTCGCGAACCAGCGCGCGCTGACGCTGCTGCACGTAGGGCAAAGCACGATCATCGCCGGGGGCATTGCCGCCGTGATGCTGCGCGCGGCGCAGCATGTGGTCGCGGGAACGATGAGCGTCGGCGATCTCGTGCTGGTCAATGCCTACATCGTGCAAGTGTGCAATCCGCTCAACACGCTGGGCTTCGTGTTTCGCGAGACCAACGACGCCATCGTGAACGTCGAGCGCATGTTCAACATCCTGCTGTCGCGCGGGCGCGTGCGCGAGGACATCGACGAGACCGGTGCGAAGCCGCTCGTCGTGACGGCGGGCGAGATCGAGTTCGAGCATGTCGAGTTTGGCTACGATCCGGCGCGGCAGATCCTGCGCGATGTCGACTTCCGCGCGCATCCGGGCAAGAAGCTCGCGGTGGTGGGCGGCAGCGGCTCGGGCAAGTCGACGCTCGTGAAGCTGTTGTTCCGTCTCTACGAACCGACGTCGGGCGCCATTCGCATCGACGGTCAGGACATCGCGCAAGTGACGCAGAACAGCCTGCGCGCGACCATTGGCATCGTGCCGCAGGACACCGTGCTCTTCAACGATACGATTGCCTACAACATCGGCTATGGACGGCCTGACGCCACGCGCGCCGAGATCGTGCAGGCGGCGCGCGCCGCGCAGCTGGACGGCTTCATCGAGCGCCTGCCGGATCACTACGACACGCGCGTAGGCGAACGCGGCGTGCGGCTCTCGGGCGGCGAGCGGCAGCGTATCGCCATAGCGCGGGCCATCCTGAAGAATCCGCGCGTCATCGTGTTCGACGAAGCCACGTCCGCACTCGACACGCGTTCCGAGCGCGCCATCCAGAACGAACTGGACCGGCTGGCGGAGGGACGCACGTCGATTGTGATCGCGCATCGTCTGTCCACCGTCGTCGATTCGGACTGGATCCTCGTGATGGAGCATGGACGCATCGTCGAACAGGGACAGCATGACGACCTGCTCACGCTCGATGGCGTGTATGCCCGCATGTGGTCGCTGCAATGGCAACAGGGCGAACTCGAACATGCGCAGCGCAAGATATCGGCGGAAGCGGTCGGGCTCGATACGCTGGTGAGCGGCGTGATCGATGCGCTCCATGAAGAGATTGCGGCGCGTGGCGTGAATCTCTACACGGTGATGACTGAACCAGGCTTGCGCGTGTCGGGCGACGCGGGCGTGTTGCAGCAGATCGTCGCGGAGCTGTGCCGCGTGCAGATCGGCACGGCGACACGTGGCGAACGCGTCGAGTTGCGCGTGTTCCGCGAGGGCAATCATGCGTCGCTGGTGGTGATGGGACAGCGCGCCGCGCCGGTGGAACTGTCGCGGCAACAGATGCGCCGGCTGGAGAAGGCGCTGACGGAGATTGGCGGGGGCTTCGCGGCGCGCACCATCGACAGGCAGGTGGCCTATGTCGCGACGATGCCGCTGCGCCCCGTGCTCGACGATGCCCACATCAATGCCGGTACCGCCGAGGATGCGCTCACGGGCATCACGGTCATGGTGCTGGACGATCAGGAAGAAGCCCGCGATGCACTCGAAGCCGTGCTCGAGACCGTCGGCGCGCAGGTCGTGTCATGTGCGTCCGGCGACGAAGCGCTGGCGCGGCTGCGCGCTCTGCCGACGGCGCAATGGCCTGGCGTCCTGCTGTGCGATATCGTGCTGGGCGGCGATCAGGACGGCTATGACGTATTGCGGCTAATACGCGAGGAAGAGGCAAGCCGCGGCGCGTCGCTGGCCGAGCGCATGCCGGCTATCGCGCTGACGGGCTTTGCCCAGGCCGAGGCGCGCGCACGGGCGCAGGCGGCGGGCTTCCAGGCCCACCTGACCAAGCCTGTGCCCGCGCCGAAGCTGATTGCCACCATCGAGGGCGTCACCGCACGCAGCGTTTAAGCGGCATGCGCGGCGCGTGCATCGGCGGCTTCGATGATGCCGCGGAAATGCTGCGCGGTGCGCCGCAAGCCTTCGTCGAGATGCGTGGACGGCGCCCAGCCGAGCAAGTCGCGCGCAAGCGAGATGTCCGGCTGGCGATGCCACGGATCGTCGAGCGGCAGGGGCTTGAAGATGATCTCGGACGACGACCCCGTCAACTCGATGATGCGCCGCGCGATGTCGAGCATCGACAGTTCATGCGGATTGCCGAGGTTCACCGGGCCGGTGACGTCGTCGGGCGTGTTCATCAGGCGAATGAAGGCGTCGACCATGTCGTCGACATAACAGAACGAGCGCGTCTGCGAGCCTTCTCCATAGACGGTGATCGGCTGGCCGCACAGCGCCTGCATCATGAAGTTGGAAATCACGCGGCCATCGGCGGGATGCATGCGCGGACCATAGGTATTGAAGATGCGCGCGATCCTGATCGAGAGTCCATGCTGGCGCCGGTAGTCCATGAACAGCGTTTCGGCGCAGCGCTTGCCTTCGTCGTAGCAGGAGCGCGGGCCGATGGGATTCACGTTGCCCCAATACGCTTCCTGCTGCGGATGAACGTGGGCATCGCCATACACTTCGCTCGTCGATGCCTGGAAGATCTTCGCGTGGACGCGCTTCGCCAGGCCGAGCATGTTGATGGCGCCATGCACGCTGGTCTTGGTCGTCTGCACCGGATCATGCTGATAGTGAATGGGCGACGCGGGACACGCGAGGTTATAGATCTCGTCCACTTCCACATACAGCGGAAACGTAACGTCGTGGCGCATCAGTTCGAAGTTCGCGCTGTCCAGCAGATGCGCAATGTTGTCCTTCGTGCCGGTGTAGAAGTTGTCCACGCACAGCACGTCGTGACCTTGCGCAAGCAGCCGCTCGCACAGGTGGGAGCCGAGAAAGCCCGCACCGCCCGTCACCAGAATCCGCTTTCTATAGGCTTCTTTCATGTCGCCATTCCTTTGAAGATCAATTTCAGCTGCATACGTGGCGCAGGGTTTCGTCCCAGTCATGGGCGAAGCGTGCGATATGGAATCGTTCCAACGCAGTGCGGCGCGCGCCTTCGCCGAGACGTCGCGCTTCGGCGGGGTCGCGCAGCAGGCGTTGCATGGCATCGATGAGCGCAAGCGGATTCGTATCGACAAAACCGTTCTCGCCATTGCGAATGACGGCTGCGAGTTCGGTCGTGGCCAGCCCGATGATCGGCATGCCGATGGTCATCGCCTCGACGATCGCCAGTCCCAGGCTGGTCCAGCGGATCGGGTTGAAGAAGAAGCGATAGCGCGCGACGAACGCGGCGAGCTCCATGTTGCCAATCTCGCCGATGCCGCCCGCAGACTGCGCGTCCATGCCGACGAGATCGAGCGGCACGCGCTCGGCCGCATGCGCGAAAACATCGTTGCCGAGCCGCCTGCCGCGCTGCCGCAGGTGATTGATGACGGCGATGCCGCGCTCTAGTTCGCCGCTGTAGCGCACGCCTTCCGGCACGACCACGCCGTGCTCGATAACGCGCGTCTGCGTTTCGCCGTTGTCCCACATGAGCCGGTTGAAGTGCGTGACGTGCACGAGCAGCGTGTCGCGATCCTGGACCCAGTGCTTCTGTTCGAAAGCATTTTCCTGCGGCGGATCGTGTTCGATATACACGCGTGGCAAGCGCCGCTGCGCATCGCTCAACAGGTTGATGCGGTCGTCGTCCCACTGCTGCTTGTGCTGGAACAGGACGACGTCGAAGGACTGCGACTGCACTTCGCTGGCCGGAATCTCATGCACGTTTGCGCCGAACGGCAGCGCGCCCGCCGTGCCCGCATATCCGGGTGGATAACCGGGGCGCGTGACGAGGTAAAAGTCGTGCGGCGTCTGGCTCAGGTAGTAGAGATAGTTGCCATGCACGTGCCATGTCAGCACGCGCAAGCGCCGGGAGCTAGTCATGGGCATGGATCAGCGTCTCCTTGCGGAAGGTCGTTTCGAGTTGCGCGCGGGCGGCATCGAGCACGGCGGGCACGCCGATGTTGGTCGCGCATTCGTGTTCATAAGGGCACACGCGGAACGCGCACGGACGGCATGCGGGCCAGTCGGCCAGCACGCGATGCCGGGCGTGATCGGTGGGCGCCCAGCGGTGCGTGTCGCTGCCTGACGCGATCACCACGCTCGGCGTGCGCATCGCGGCTGCGACGTGAGACAGCCCGGTGTCGTTGCACACGATCAGCCGCGCCCGGCCGACGAGCGCCGCCAGTCCGCCGAGCGAGGTCGCACCGGCGAGATCGATGGCATTCGGTCCTCCGTTCTGCGTCACATGCGCGGTGAGCGCGGCTTCGCCCGGGCTGCCTGTGACGGCGATACGCCATCCCGTGCGAGCAAGCTCACGCGCGACCTCGCCGAAGCGTTCGACGGGCCAGCGCCGCGACGGCAGTTGCGCGCCCGGATGCACCAGCACGAGGCGGTTGCAATCGATCGCACAGGCTTCGATGAGCGCGGCGCATTCGCGTTCGTCTTCCACCGTGAGCGGAATCTCGAGCGACAGATCGCTTGCATCGATACCGAGGCGTTGCAGCAGCGCCGCATAGCGCGCCGATTCGGGCAGCTCGTCGGGCCATGGCATGAACACGCCTGCGCGCATGCCTTCGTCGGGCTTGAGGAAACCTGCGTTCAGCCGTGCACCGAAGCCTTTGACGATATCGTTCGCCACGCCGCCGCTGCCGTGCAGCTGAATCGCCAGATCGAAGCGGCGCTCGCGCATGGCCTGCTGGAAGGCGGGCAGATGTGCGTCGGTTTCTTCCTGTTCCGGAAAGCCCACCGCGCCTGGAAACACGATCAGTTCATTCAGCAGATGCGCGTATCGGTCGACGAAGCTGCTGGCCCATGGCAAGCCGATCAACGCGATGTGCGCGTGCGGATGAGCGCGCCGCAGCGCTCGCAGCGCGGGCACGGCGCACAGCATGTCGCCGAGTTGCAGCGCGCGAAAAATGACGATGCGTTGTACCGGTCCGGCATTCATAGGAACAGCACCTTGAAGCGGAGCGCGCCGCGGATGCGCCAGTAGATCGACAGAGTCGGGATGATGGCCGAAGTCCACAGCATCTCCGCGATATGCGCGGGCGTGTGGGCGGTGCGCTTGAGCCGCTGCGCGCCGAACCCTAGCGTCAGTGCGGCCCAGACGAGCAGTGCCGTGACCGCCACACGAGGCGCACCGGCAATGAACGATAGCAGCGCGGTCGCCAGCGCCGCGAGCATCGCGTAATACAGCAGCGGCGGGCCGCGTCGAATGCGCGCGCGAAAGAGGTCTGGATACTTCTTGAACAACAGGGCGTCGAACTGGCTCTTCTTCTGTTGGGAGATGCATACGCCCCAGCGCGCGGGACGCACCGGATGCAGCACGATCGCATCTTCCGCGCGCGCGATCGTCAGTCCCGCCTGCATCAGCGCGAACTGCAGATCCGAATCCTCGCGCCACGCGGCGGTATAGCGTGCATCGAAACCGCCGGTGCGCTCCAGCGCGGCACGGGTCGCGAAGGCGTTGGCCGTGGCGAACTCGGCCGTGGCGAGTCCGGCTGCATCGCATTCGTAGTCGGTCGGACGCGGTCCCAGCGGCACGACGATACGGCCGGAGACCGCGTCCGCGCCGGCGTCGAGTGCGCAGACACCGTTAGCGAGCCAATGCGGATCAGGGATGGTGTCGTCGTCGGTGAAGGCGATGCGCCGTGCAAGCGAAGCATGCCAGCCCGCGTTGCGCGCGCCCGCCGGCCCTTGGGTCGCCGTGACGGGCACGTAGCGGATGCGCAGACCCTGCGGCGCGTGCTCATGCGCCAGACGTTGCACGCAGGCTTGCGTGGCAGCGTCCGGGCCGTCGTCGCACACGATGATCTCGTAACGCGCCGCGTCGTATTGCTGCGCGGCGAGCGCGCGTACGCAGCGTTCGAGCATCGCGGGACGACGGTAGGTCGGCACGACCACCGATACCTCAGGGATGAAGTCCCCACGGTCCGCCGCGTTTGCATCGCCTGCAGCGGCAGTGCCGTCGTGATCGACGAGACCGGTGCAGGTGCTCATGCGCGCAACCCCGGCTTCTCGACCAGGAACGGACCGATCACCAGCGCATCCAGCGGCGAGGTCCAGAACGATTCGAGCGCATCGCGCGGGGAGTTCACCATCGGCTCGCCGCGCGTGTTGAACGACGTGTTGACCAGCACCGGCACGCCCGTGCGCGCCTTGAAGGCCGCGAGCAGGTCGTAATAGAGCGCATGCTGCGAGCGGTTGACGGTCTGCACGCGCGCGGTGCCGTCGATATGCGTCACCGCCGGAATACGGTCCTTCATGTCCTCGCGCACGTCGAAGATGAACAGCATGTAGGGCGCGACGCGCGCATCGACGAACCAGTCGGCGGCGTGTTCTTCCATCACCACGGGCGCAACCGGACGGAAGTCCTCGCGGTCCTTGATCTCGTTCAGGCGCGCCTGCATCGTTGCATCGATGGGCGAGGCCAGGATGGAACGCGCACCGAGCGCACGCGGTCCGAACTCGGTGCGTCCCTGATACCAGCCGATCACGCGGTTTTGCGCAAGCAGGTCGGCGGTTTCCGCAGCGATGTCATCGAGCCTGCGATACGGCGCGCGCGTCCACTTCAGGAGGGTTTCGATGTCATCGTCGGCGAAGGATGGGCCGAGATACGCATGATTCATGCGCCACTTGCGGCCGGGTTCGCCCGCGATGCTCCGCTCGCGCCAGTCGGTCCACAACGCGGCGCCCAGCGCCGTACCGGCGTCGCCCGCCGCGGGCTGCACCCATACATCGGCAAACGGGCCGCGATCGCGCAGCCGCGCATTCATCACGCAATTGAGCGCGACGCCGCCGGCCATCGCCAGATGGGACAGGCCGGTTTTCGCGTGCAGCCACTTCGCAAGTTCGAGTGCGGTTTCCTCCAGCACGACCTGCAACGAGTGCGCGACGTCGTAGTGATGCTGCGTGAGCGGACCACCGCGTTCGCGCGCCGGACCGAAACGTTCGACGAGACGCGGCGCATCCACCGTATAGCTTCCGTCGTTCCGATACCTGACGATCTCGCGGAACTGATCCGCATGCACGGGCTTGCCGAACGATGCCAGCGCCATCACCTTGTACTCGTCGGAGGAGTGCAGGAAGCCCAGATAGTCCGTCACCGCTTCATACAGGAGCCCCAGCGAGTGAGGCAGCTCCACCTGCTTCAGCCGGCGATATTCGCCATCGACGAACTGCCCGAGACTCGTCGTCACGCCTTCGCCGCGGCCGTCCATCGTGAGCACGGCGCAGTCATCGAAGGGCGCGGCGAGGAATGCGCTCGCTTCATGGCAGAGGTGATGATCCACGTTGTGCCAGGTGTAACGCGGCACACGCCCGCCACTGGCGAAGCGCTTGCGCAGATGATGCGGCGCGCCGTCGCGCAACTGTCCCTGCGCATTGACGATGTAGCTCAGGAACAGCGGGTCCCACGGCGAGTCGGACGGATTGGACAGCGGTTGTTCCGAAGGCATCATCGGCAGCGTGATGCTGGCCTTCGCATCCTTGGGCATGCCCGAGAACAGATGCGGATCGTATGAATAGGTGACGTGATCCACATCGGCCAGTTCGATGCCCGCTTCCTTCAGGCAATAGTCGATGGCATCGAAGGGAAGCTGCCACGTCGAGAACGGCACGGGCCGCTTGGCATGCTTCACATGCGTGAAGCGTTCGTCTTCGGCAGCGGCGATGACCACGCCATCCTTGATGAGCGCGGCCGCGCTGTCGTGATAAACGGCGTTGATACCCAGTGTGTACATGACTAGAAAACCTGTGTGGTCGTGTTGATGGGTGGGAGTTCGGTTTCGAGCAGGGCCAGCGCGGCATCGACGACGTCCTGCACCGGCACGCCCAGCAGGCAGGCGTGATGGCCTTCAGGACACACGCTGCGGTAGCACCAGCGGCACGGCACGTCGTGATAGAGCACGCGGTGCGGCGTCTGCCAGGGCATGTGCTGCGGATTGGTGAGCGCGTAGAGATCCACGACCGGCGTGCCGAGCGCCGAAGCGAGATGCACCGGGCCGCTGTTGTTCGATATCAGCACGCGCGCACGGCGGATGAGCGCGCCCAGTTCGCCGAGCGACACCGTGCCCGAGAGGTCGATGGCGTGCGGACTGGCGCCGCAAGCTTCGCGACAGAGCGTGCTTTCGCTTGCCGATCCGGTGACGAACACCGGCACGTTCAACTGCTCGCCGAGACACGCGATCACTTGCGCAAAGCGCTCGACGGGATAACGGCGCGACTCCGCCGTGGCGCCGGGATGCACGACGATGAAAGGCGCATCTATATCCACGTCGCGTGCTAGCAGCTTCTGCGCGAGCGAAGCGACATCGGCGGGCTGCTCGTTGAAACGCATGCGGGTATCGTCCGCGCGTGCGCCCACCTGCGCGACCAGCGCAAGCTGCCGTTCCACTTCATGACGCGTGCCGAGTTGCGGCTCGCTTTCCGCGACCCAGTCGGTCAACAGGCCATAGGGGTTCTCACGGCAATGCGCGAGCCGCAACGGAATGCCAGCGAGATGACATAGCATGGCCGCCGGCAGCGGGTTCTGGCTATAGACGCTGAAGATCACGGCCGCATCGAAACGCGCTTCGTCGAGACGCGCGCGCATGGCCAGGTCAGCGAGCGGGTCGATGGGCGCATCCTGCTTGACCCAGGGCGCGTCGTATTCGATCACATCGTCGATGGCATCGATGAACGGCGCCGCCGCCTTGCCCGAACGCGAAGCGAGCAAGGTCAGATGGCGGCCCGGCTGCGCGTTGCGCAACGCATGCAGCGCGGGCGTGGTCATCAGGACGTCGCCGAGATTGTCCAGCCGGATGCAGAGAATGCGCTTCACGTCCGCGCCCCATTCGCGCGGAGCGTTCGCCGCGCTCTTGCGGGCGTGCGCTGCGATGACCGGCGTCATGGACACCGGCTGTTCCGTGTCGCGCTTCATGCGGGGCACTCCGCGTTCACGATCGCGAGCGCGGCTTCATGCATGTCACGCACCACGATGTCGGGTTCACGCCCTTCACCGCGCAGCCATTCAGTTTCGTTGCCGTTGTCGATCAGCACACAGCGGCAGCCCGCGCGATGTCCAGCTTCCACATCATCGAGTATGTCGCCGATGAACCAGCTGCGCGCCAGATCGATGCGATGCTCGCGTGCGGCCCGCATGATGAGGCCGGGCGCGGGCTTGCGGCAGTCGCACTGCATCGCATATTCGGGTACGACGCCTTGCGGATGATGCGGACACCAGTAGATGCCTTCGAACGCAGCACCCGCTTCGGCAGCAAGCGTCCGCAGGCGAGCTTCCATTGGATCGAGCGCTTCGCGGCTGAACTTGCCGAGCGCCACGCCGCTCTGGTTGCTGATGATGAACAGCGGCAGGTCGAGCGACGTGAACAGGCGCAGTGCGTCGAACGCGCCGGGCGTAAGCCGCATCCGTTCCGGATCCACGTTCCACGGTACGTCGTGTAGCAGCGTGCCGTCCTTATCGATGAAGACGGCGGGTCTTGCGGGCGGCATCATCGGGCGGCCCTGCTCATCTGGAGCGCCGTGGCGGTCTGCGTATCTTCGCCGCTGACGCGTGCATAGACCCGCGCAAGCGCCTGCGCCACGCTCGACCACGTGAACATGGCATGGGCGCGTGCCAGGCCGGCATCGCCCATCCTGCGGGCCAGGGCCGGGTTGCGTTTCAAGGTGACCAGTGCTTCTGCGAGCGCGTCCGGATGCCTCGGCGGCACCAGCAAGCCGGTCTCTCCATGCGCGACGGAATAGCGGATACCGCCCACGTCCGCGCCGATCACCGGCGTGCCGCACGCCATGGCTTCCAGCGGCGTGATGCCGAAGGGCTCGTACCAGGGCGTCGTCACGAAGACATCGGCGGCGTTATAAAAGTGCTTCAGCTCGCCGCGTCCATGACGGCCCACGAAGTGCACATGCGCTTCAACCCCGCATTCCCGCGCGATGCCGCGCAGCCTGCCGATCTCCGGCGTGGCGCCCTCGTTGGGTTCGTCGGAGTTGCCGCCTGCTATATAGAGCTCGGCCGCTTCGCCGTGCGTGGCGTGGCAGGCGCCCATTGCGCGCACCACGTTGTCGATGCCCTTGCGCGGCACCATCCGTCCCAGTTGCAACACGATGAAGCGATCCTGTGGCCAGCCCAACCGTGTGCGTGCCTGCGCCTTGTCGAGCGGATGAAACTCGGTGCGGTCGAAGCCGCACGGCACGAGATCAATGCGTGCGGGATCGGCGTCATAGAGATGCATCAGATCGTTCTCATCCTGCGGACATTCGGCGATGACGGAATCGGAACGGCTGACCAGTTCGTCTTCGATGGCGAAGCGCGCATCGGGAAAGCCGTCCGATTCGCCTTGATGCAGCCGCCGCACACGCCCGAGTGCATGGAAGGTGGTGACCAGCGGCACGCCGAGCGCATCCTTGATGCGCAAGCCGACCAGACCCGACATGAAGAAATTCGCATGCACGACGGAATAGGGCTGTCGTTCTTGCTTCATGAACTCGATCATGAAGTTCGCGAAGGCGTCCATGTGCGGTAGAAGCTGCTCCTTGGGCAACTGCACCGGCGGCCCCGCCGGAACGTTTATCACGCGGATGTTTTCGAAACGCGAGACAAGCGGCAACAACGAACGATCGCAACGTGTGAATACATCGACATCATGACCGAGGCGCACAAGTTGCCGCGCGACGTTGGCGACATAGATGTTCTGACCGCCGCTATCGACTCCACCTGCCACCGCCAGTGGCGAAGCATGTTCACTGATCAACGCGATCTTCACGGATGTCCCCTTTTCACAAGATCCCTCTCCGCATGGGCGCGGTGCGTCGTCGCGTGGATCAGTCGATAGCTTTCAGCATTCGCTATGCCACTCGTTGCGAACGTACGGAGGACTATGAAACGATCTGCGGTTCGCATGGAGACGAACCGAATATCGTTGGGTGCGTTGCGCAGCGAACGCGCTTTCAAGAATCGCGTGTAAAACGGAATGCGTGGCGGGATGAGGTTTCAACCACTTGGCGCAGGTCATCGTCGCGGACGATGCGGCGCATTTCCTGGACTCGTGAAGGGATGACGCGGCGTCTTGCGGCGGCCCACGCGATGCCGCGAAGAAGTTCAGGCAGCCCGCGGATTAACGATGCTTCCGCGCGCAAGGTGCGAAACGCATCGCGGGTCGTCATGATCGCTTCGCGCCACGGCAGGCGCATCCATGCGACCCAGGCTGCGTTGCGCGCCAGGAGCTTGCGCCGCTGGGCGCTGTCGCGAAGCGGTGACGGATGGTGGTGGAGCACAAGTTCGTCTGCATAGACGATCTCATGACCAGCGCTCAGAACATCGAGTGATACCAGCGTTTCTTCTCCGCCGATGAACAGTCTCGGCTCGTATCCGCCCGTCTGCCGGAATACGCTGGTGCGGAACACGCAAGCGCCCGCCATGAAGCCGATCAGCGCAGGCCCCGGCAAGCCATCGTGCGCCAAGGGGCTGACGCGCATGCGTTCGCAGGTTTCGTCGGTCGCGCCTGGCTCGCCTACTACCACGCGCGCATTCAGCACGCCGACGCGCGGGGCCGCATCAAGTATGTCGATGGCACGTGAGAGCGATCCGGCGTGCCACCAGGTGTCGTCATCGCAGAAGGCAACGTACTCGGTCTGCACGCGTGCTACGCCGAGATTGCGTCCCGCCGCGCCGAGGTTGCCCGGCGCGACGATGAGTTCGACATCCGGAAAATCGGCCTCGATGCGTTCAGCGGTGCCATCAGAGGAAGCGTTATCGACCGCTACGAGGTGGATGCGATCAGGCAGCGCGGTAAGTCTTGCGAGCGTGTCGAGCACCTGATCGGCACGGTTGTAGGTCAGCACGACCACGGTGAGACGTGTGCCCACGGAATCGGCAAGCATTGCGGGTTCACGCATCGCGATGCTTCGTTCGCAAGGTCCAGAAGCGTTCGGGTGCGAGCACGTCGTCATAACCGTGCGGACCGAACGCTCTCAACTGGCTCGCATAACATTGGACTGCGCGCTGCTTCCCTTCCAGATAGCCAGGCAGGCCCGCTACGTCGATGGTTTCGAGCCAGGGCGTGGCTTCCATTCCGTCGCTTTGAAGAGCCGCCAGACGTTGCTGCACGAGCCCGTCCATGCGCCGGTACAGGCCATCTTCATACGCGATGCAGCGCTGCGACGCATCGGCCATGCAGGCGGCGAGCGCGGCACGGTGCACGAGATCATGGTCGGAGTGGAACAGGCCTGCGGGGATCAGGACGGCGTCATGGCGACCCGCGTGGATCACGTCGGCAAGCGCGTCAGCGATCGCTTGCATCGTTTGCGCTCCGTCCTCCGCGTATTGCGAATCGAGGAACGAGAGATGCCTGGCGCGTGCGCCGAGTATCTCCAGCGCCGCAATGTCTTCGGCGCGACGTGCTTCCATGGCCTGGTGAGCATCGCTGAAACCGCACTCCGTGTCCCAGCCGGTCACCATCGGCATCTCGGGCGTTCCGGCGAACACCGTGCAGACCAACGCATCGGTTTCCGCAGCGAGCAGGGCGCCGCAACTGAAAACGGCGTCGTCGAGATGCGGGGAGATGACCAGCAGGCGTCGGGGAGGCTTCTGCATCATCGAGTGTCGGTCGTTCAGGTCATTCGCCAGGCGCAATGGCTGTGCCTTGGCGCGCGGCTCAGTGTGTCGAGCCGCCTCCCACCGCTTCGCGCATCGTCCTGACATCGCGCGTCGTGACCGGCGGCGCGTTATTGCCCCAAGTCGAGCGCACGAAGGTCAGCACGCGGGCTATCTCCGTGTCGGTGAGCTGGTCAGCGAACGCGGGCATCTTCTTCGGTTCAGGACCATGGACGGTGGACGGCGCGCGTCCGCCCTGCAGCACGAGCCGCACGAGCGAATCCGGCTTCTGCGACAGCACCGCCGGATTGCCGGCCAGGCGGGGATACTTGAGCGGAACGCCCATGCCGTCGGCCTGATGGCAGCGCGCGCAGGTACCCTGATAGAGTCCCGCGCCGGGTCGCTCCTGCTCGCCGGTGTGCAGCGCTGCGACGCTCTGGCGGGCTTCGCGCGAATGAGCATCGTAGGTGCCCCCTTCGCCGTGAGCAGGCAGGCTCTTCAGATACGAGGCGATGGCGTCGAGATCCTGATCGTCGAGATACTGCGTGCTGTCCTCGACAACCTGCACCATGGCGCCGAAGGTGGCCAGTCCCGCGCCATGGCCGGTCTTGAGAAAGGCGGCGAGGTCCGCCGCCGAGATGCGGCCCAGTCCCGCGCCCGGCAAGCCGGTCAGGTTCGGCGCATGCCAGTGATCGTTGGTGCCGCCTGTGAGATAGGCGGGCGACCCGTCCGTGTAGCCGAGTTCGTCATAGGCCGGGCCACGCGGCGTATGACACGCGCCGCAATGGCCGAGCGATTGCACCAGATAGGCGCCCCGGTTCCATTGTGCGTCGCGCTTCGGATCGGCAACGAAGGGTTTGCCCGGCGCGAAGGCGAAGTTCCAGAAGGTCAGGGCCCAGCGTTGGTTGAACGGGAACGGCAGTTTTGTTTCGGGCGCGGCCTGCGCTACCGGTTCGACGCCATGCATGAAGTAGGCGTAGAGCGCATGCAAGTCGTCGTCGCTGATCTTCGAGAACGATGGATAGGGCATCGCCGGGTACAGATGCCTGCCGCCCGGCGCCACGCCTTCGCGCAACGCGCGCGCGAAATCCTCATAGCGATAGCCCCCGATCCCATGCACCGGATCGGGCGTGATGTTGCTGGACCAGATGGTGCCGAAGGGCGAACCCATCGGCAGCCCGCCCGCGAACGGATGCGGCTGAGGCTTGCCCGGCACCGGGGCGGCGGTGTGGCAACCGGCGCAATCGGCGGCGCGGGCAAGATAGTCGCCACGCGCGACGAGCCCCGGCGACGTGTCCGGCGTCTGAGCATGGACCCATGGTGCACACGCGAACAACGTCAGGCATATGGATAGAAGGCGGCGGATCATGAGTTCACCTTCCTCCGCAGGGCGAGACGAGCAGCCACGCGAGATCGGTGGCGATCAGCGCGAACACGAACAGCGCACTCGCCAGCGCGCCCGCACGCGCAATGAAGGCATCGCGCGCGGCATGCCGGTCGATCGAGCCCTGCTGTTTGAGCTCGGATGCAAGCTGCCCCGTGCGCCGCCAGTTGCGCCATGCGATGACGCCGCCCGCGCCGCCGATCACCAGTGCGCCCAGCGCCGTCATCGCGAGTCCCTGTTCGAGCCACGGCAGCGCGGGCGCATGCACGGGCCGTTGATGCGGAAAGCAGCCCCACGCGGACAAGGTCTGGCCCAGCGTCGTCTGCGTCATCCACGCGAACGGCGCGAGCAGCAGACCGAAAGTCAGCGAGAGGCCACCGGGGCGCGCAGGATGTTGACCGGATGTCATCGCGCCAGCACATAGGGCGACAGATAAAGCGTCGCGAAGATGAAGAGCCACACGACATCGACGAAATGCCAGTACAGCCCGCCGATACTCAGCGCCGCCGATCTCGCCCTGTCGAAGTAACCGAGCGCGGTCCACAGCAGCAGGAAGGCGAGCACGATCAGCCCCACCAGCACGTGCATCATGTGAAAGCCGGTGATCGTGAAATACAGCGAGCCGTACAGATGCGTCGTCAGGCCATAGGGATGATCGGCCCATTCCTTCATCTGGATTGCGACGAACGCCGCGCCCAGCGCAATCGCGATGACGAGCATCAGCACGCCCATGCCGCGCCGTCCCTTGCGCACGAAGCGCTCGCTGGCCCATACAAAGACGCTGCTGCTCAGAAGAATGCCGGTGTTCACAATGCCGAGCCCGAGTTTCGGCATGCCTTCGGGTGGCCAGCGTTCGGTGGTCTGAGAGGCGAGATAGAGATACGAGAAGATCAGATAGCCGAACAGCGCGGCTTCGGTCGCGACCAGCGTGAGACATCCCCACCAGCCGCCCGAGCGCTGCCCCGGACTGCCGACGGGCAGGTTCGCGCGTTCCGGCAAGGCTTCCGCGAGTTCGCTCATGATGCGGCCTCCGCGTGAGGCACGTCGTCGCGCTGACCGAGTTCGCGTTGCGGCCACAGCCATGCGACGATCGCCGCGCCGCATCCGAGCAGCGAGAGGCCCGCGAACCACCACGCCTGCAAAGCGAGCCCCGTGAAAAACAGCAACGAGGCCACGCCCAGCCAGAACGGCGCATAGGAGTCTTCGGGCATCTTGAGGATGACGTCGGGGTCGCCGTCGAGCACGGTAGTGCCCAGCGCCTCGCGTCCCTGATTCAGCACATAGCCCTGCGCAAGCTGCGATTGCGCGCGGCCTGAAATGCGCGCTTCCCATAGCGGATGACGGCTCGCAATGCGCGGCGCGACGGCGAAGTTATACGGCGGCGGCGGGGACGACGTGGACCATTCGAGCGTCGGCGCGTCCCACGGATTGTCTCCGGCAACCGGCCCGCGCCGCAGGCTGTAGAGGAGGTCCCACATGAACACGAGCACGCCGGCGGCGAACAGGAACGCGCCTATCGACGTGATCATGTTGACGGTGTTCCAGCCCATGTCGGGCGCATACGTGTAGATGCGGCGCGGCATGCCGAGCAGACCGGCGATATGCATCGGAAAGAACGCGACGTTGAAGCCTGCAAACAGGATCCAGAACCCGATGCGTCCGATGCGTTCGCTCATCATGCGTCCGGTGAACTTCGGAAACCAGAAGTAGATGCCGCCGATGACCGGAAATACGTTGATGCCCAGCAAGACGTAATGCAGGTGTGCGACGACGAAATACGTGTCGGTGAGTTGCCAGTCGAGCGGCACGGCGGCGGTGAGCACGCCCGACAGTCCGCCGATCACGAACAGGAACACGAAGCCCGCGAAGTACAGGAACGGCACGCGGAACACTGGCCTGCCGGTCCAGATGGTCGCGATCCATGCGAAAGTGGCGACCGCGCTCGGAATCGCGATCACCATGCTGGCCGCGCCGAAGAACGACAGCGCGAGTGCCGGAATGCCGGTCGCGAACATATGGTGGATCCAGACGACGAAGCCAACGACCATCGTAGCCACCGTCGAGAGCGCGACGGGCAGATAGCCCACCAGCGGCCGACGGCAGAACACGGGCAGTGCATCGGAGACGATGCCCATGGCGGGCAGCACGACCGCGTAGACCCACGGGTGCGCGAAGATCCAGAACAGATGCTGCCAGAGCAGGGCGCGCCCGCCGTTCACCACGTCGAAGAAATGCGTGCCGATGCGCCGGTCCAGCCACAGCAGGAAGAACGCGAGACTCACCGAGGGCACCGCGAGCAGATTGCCGCCCGATGCGGTGAGCGTGCCCCACACGAGCACCGGCACGCGGTCAATGGACATGCCCGGCGCGCGCATGCGCAGGAACGTGACGACGAAGTTCATCGAGCCGACCGTCGTCGAGATGCCGAGCAGGACCATGCCGAGCGCATAGACGTCGATGTTGGGACCGGTGTTGTAGGTCAGTCCCGCGAGCGGCGCATAGTTGAACCAGCCTGCATTGGGCGCTTCGCCGAACGGAAAGCTCGCATAGAGGAACAACCCGGCAAACAGGAAGATCCAGTAGGACAGCGCGTTGAGACGCGGAAACGCCATGTCGCGAGCGCCGAGGATCAGCGGCCACAGATAGTTGGAGAAGCCGGACAGCACGGGCAGCGCGTAGAGAAAGATCATCGTGACGCCGTGCATCGTGAAGAGCTGGTTGTATTGCTCGGGTGTCAGGAGCGTCGCGTCGGGCCGCGCGAGTTGCACGCGCATTACGAGCGCCTCCACGCCGCCTGCCAGCAGGAACGCGAATGCCGTGATGAGGTAACGCAGGCCGATGCTTTTGTGATCGACCGTCGAGAAGAAGCCGCGCCAGCCGGGCGGCGTCTCCCACAGCGCGCGCAAGGCGCGTTCGTCGGCGCTGCCGGGCTCGACGCGGCCTGTCTTGAGCGAGCGCCGCAATGGCGGAGGAGAGGTGGCGGGTTCGGTCATTGCAGTGTGCGAAGGTAGGCGGACAGCGCGGCGGCATCCGCCGGGCTGAGCGCAATCGAGGGCATCAGCGAATCCGGCTTGATGCGCTGCGCATGCTGGATCCAGTCGAGCTGGTTCTCTGCCGTGTTCGGCAGCAAGCCGGCCGCGATCAGCCTGCGGGAGTTCAGATGCGTGAGATCGGGCGCCTGCTTGCCGTTCGCATCGGACCCGCGGATGGCGTGACAGCCCGCGCATTTGTCGTCGAACAGCCTGGCTCCGGCGCTCAGGTTCGTGGCCGCGTCGTGCGGCAGGGCCTGCCTTGCGTACCAGGCGTCGAATTGCGCGCGCGGCTCGGCGATCACCTCGAACGCCATGTGCGCATGTTGTGCCCCGCAGAATTGCGAACATTGCCCGCGATAGATCCCCGGCTTGTCGGCCTGTATCCATTGCTCGTTGACGACGCCCGGTATCGTCTGGGTCTTGCCTGCAAGACGCGGCACCCAGAACGCGTGGATGACGTCCGCGCTGCGCAATTCGATCTTCACCGGCTCGCCGACAGGAATATGAATCTCGTTGGCCGTGGTCACTGCCGGGTCGCCGGCATAGTCGATCTTCCACCACCAGTCATAGGCGGTGACGGAGAGCGTCAGCGCGGGCGGTCTGTGCGGCGATGCCACCGATTCGAGCGTGACCAGTACATAGGCGAGGGCCGCGAACAGCGCGACCGACGACACACCCGTGCCGATCCATACCCAATGCAGCCCGCCGCCTTCCCCTTGCACGTGGCGCGCATCGTGTTCGGTGGGCGGCGGACGCCTGCGCAGGATGCCGCCGATCAACAGCACGCTGACGATCACCGCCACGACGACGGCCAATGCAGCGAGCGCCCAGCCGAGTCGCATGGTGGGTGCGGCGGCGGGGCCATCGGCGTGCAGGAAGTAGTTCAGCGGTGCATCGGCATGGGCGCTTGTTTGGCGGGCGAGCACAAGGAGCGCTGCCGACGCGGCGCGAGTGTTGCGAATCAGCCGCCCGGCACGATGGGTCGTGTGGTGCGTGGCAGGCATTCGCAGCCGTCTCCCGACATGAGTGAACGTGGTGAACTCACTGACGCCGAGTCCGCTGTTTGTCCACCTTCAGCAATCCGTGATCCCAACGATTTGCTTACCGTCGCGCGGGGCCTTTCCGCACCGAATCGGGTTGAACTTCTCTGATGTATGGCGTTCCCACGCGACGGACCGCCAGCGTCCGTTTGTTCAGTCGAATAGGCGTCCGTCAGGCGCTTCCCTGCATCGCCATCACGAGGATCCCGCCTTTACTCATGCGCATGACATCTCTGCTTTCTACGGTTCTTCTCATTCCAAAACAAACTCGTCGCCTGCCATCGTTATCGGTTGCATGCGTGACCGCCGTCACCGTCGCGCTGAGCGCATGCGGTGGCGGTGGCGGCGGAAACAACGACGGTAATCAGACGGCGTCCGCTACCCCTGCATCGTCTCCTACTCCCGCCTCATCGCCCGCGGCCACCACCTCCAGCGCCCCCGCAGCCGTCATCGCACCGGCCGGCAGCATCTTCTACGGCATGAACGGCCACGTGAACGCCGCCGACGCCTACGCCACCTCCAGCCCGCAACAGCAGCTTGCGCAACTGAAGGATCTCAACGTCTCGATGTATCGCAACGATGTCTCCAGCCAGGCCGACGCGGTGAAGCTGGCAAGCGTCGCGCAGATGATGCTGCCCTCCGGCGTGACGGTCTATCCGGTGCTGCTGCAAGTGGTGAAGGACTTCACCGACGAGGACACCGCCTATCAGAAGTCGTACACGCTGGCGCAGCAGATTGTCGGCGTGCAGAAGTATGCGTACTACGAGGTAACGAACGAACTGGCGCCGCAATGTCTCGTCGGCTGGGTGGACGGCGTGCACACCACCGACTACGACAACCAGTGCTTCCAGATCGCGCGCGGCATCATTCGCGGGATGATTGCCGGCATCAAGTCGGTGGATCCGGCGGGGAAGATCATCATCGGCGGCAATACGTGGATGCACTATGGCTTCGACCAGATGCTCGCCAGCGGCACGCAACCGGACGGCACCGGCGGACATCCCGTCGTGACGTGGGACATCACCGCATGGCACTGGTATTCGGAACAGGGCGACATGCGTCATGCATGCGGCGGCTCCGGTTGCCATGACGTGATCGGCACGCTCAAGTCGTTCGGCAAGCCGATATGGATCAACGAAGTGGGCATCCGTCCGGACTTTCCCGGCACGCAGGATCAGGCGGCAGCCTTCCTGAGCAGCGACATGCTCGGCACGCTGCTTTCCATCGCGCCGCAATACGATATCGAGTCGTTGCAGATGTACGAGCTTTACGACGACCCGCCGACCGGTCAGGGCCCCTACGGCGTCATGCTGAACGACGGCACGACGCAGAAGCCGGAGTATGCAGCGTTCAAGAACTTCATCGCCGCGCATCCCCTATGAAGCCGGGCAGGCCCGCGGCCTTCGGGCTGCGGGCTGATGCAAGTGCCGGTTGGAGCAGGGCATCGAACTCCGCGTCGTTCGCGGGGAAGGGCAACTGCGCATGAAAGAAGTCTGCCCAGCGAAAGTCCGCGAGCGGGACATCGGTCTTGTCATAGCCGCCCGCGTCGCGCACGAAGGCGGCGAGGCTGCGGAATTCGTCGTTCTGTGCATCGGCCAGCCGGTGCGGCATGTCCTCGAACGCGACTCGGCGGCGCGCGGCATCGTAGGGATAAGTCCATGAGCGGTTGTCGAGCGTCAGCCAGAACTCGGCAGATGACAGGGACGAGAAATCACGGAGCAGCACGAACGGCACGCGCGTTACACCGATGCGCAGCAACGCGCCCGCGACATGATGATGGTCGATCACGTACGGCGCTTCATCGGGACCGAGCACGATGGCGACAGGCTTCTCTGCGATCGCCATCTTCAGGTCGCGCGCATGCAGCGCCCGATAAGCCTCGGCTTTCTGCCTGATCTGTCGTTCGCCGTGCGTCATCTGCGTGGGCCGCAGACGGTCGATGTCGAGCGTGTTCATCGCGTGCTCTCCCTTCGATCAAAGCTCCCCGCGCGCCGCCAGCGCCTCGATGCGGTCCGCCGTGCGCAGCGCGACGGCCTGAATCGTCAGGGACGGATTCACGCCGCCGACGGTCGGAAACACCGAGCCGTCGCAGATCCACAGGTTTTTTATATCCCAGCTGCGGCAGTCGGCATCGACGACGCTCGTCGCGGGATCATCGCCCATGCGCGCGGTGCCGTTCAGATGACAGGTATCGTCATCCTGCCGCCAGACCTCGCGTGCGCCCGCGGCTTCGAGCGCGGTGCTCATGGTGCCGAGCGCATGCGCGACCATGCGCCTGTCGTTGTCGCAGAGCGAATAGGTGACGCGCGCAACCGGCAGGCCGTACTGGTCGCGTTGATCGGCGAGCGTCACGCGGTTGCGCTCCTGCGGCATCGTTTCGCCGACGATCTTCAGCCCCGCCTGATGGTTGTACTTGCGCATTTCGTCGACCAGCGCCTGGCCCCACAGCCCGCGCCCGTTCTGCACCGAGGCCCATGCCACCGGCAGCGGCCCCTGGCTCATGTAGCAATAGCCGCCGAAGAAGTCCTTGCCCTTGTCTTCGTAATTCCAGTGCTCCGTCATCGAGAGCGAAGGCGGGCCCTTGTACCAGCGCACTTCCTCCTCCATCGTGCCCCACGCGGCCTGGTTCAACTGCACCATCAGATTCTTGCCGACCAGGCCCGAGCTGTTGGCAAGGCCCTCGGGATGACGGTCGGTGGCGGACATCAGCAACAGGCGCGGCGTTTCGATCGCATAGCCCGCGACCACGACGTTGCGCGCCCTCTGGAAGCGCCAGCGACCCTCGCGGAAATACTCGACGCCTTTAGCGCGGCCATCGTCGCCCATGACGATGCGGCCGACCATCGCAAGATCGCGGATCTCGGCGCCCGCCTGCACGGCGCGCGGTATCCACGTGACGAGCGCGCTCTGCTTCGCGTTGGTTGCGCAGCCCGACACGCAGAAGCCGCGATACACGCATGGATGGGCATCGCCGCGCGGCGCGGAGAGCGTGGCGAGCGGTGTGGGCGTCCAGTCCATGCCGAGCGCCTCACAGCCCCGCGCAAGCACGAGCGCGGCCGCATTCAGTTCGTGCGGTCGATACGGATAGCGCGGCCGCTTCGGTCCCCATGGATACGTGACCGGACCCGCGACCTTCAGCGCCTGCTCGACCTCCGCGTAATAGCGCCACATGTCGCGCCAGTCGAGCGGCCAGTCCGCGCCATAGCCGAGCAGCGACCGCGCCTTGAACCACTCCGGCCGAAAGCGCAGCGACACCATCGCGAAGTGCACGGTGCTGCCGCCCACCGCGCGGCCGCTGTTGTTGTTGCCGAGGCGAAGCGGATCCTCTCCGTCGCAGATGCGTTCGTCGGTCCAGAAGAGCTTCGACTGATGCGTCTCGTCCGAGGCGAACTCTTCGAGCGGACGCCACCACGCGCCCGCGTCGAAGGCCACCACACTGAAACCTTTCTCGGCGAGACGGCAGGCCAGCGTGCCGCCGCCTGCCCCCGTCCCGACAATCGCGAAGTCCACTTCCTCGCTTTCATCGTATTCGCGCATCGGCAGCCATGCGCCTTGATGGAAGACATCGGGCGCGCGGCCATGCTTGCCGCGCGGGATCTGTTGCGGATCATCGGACACGGCGATTCTCCTTCAGCGCACGCGCTTCCGCGCCGGGCTTCGCTTCGGCGGCTTCCCAGGGATCGCGGCGGTCGAACACCATGCGCACATAGCCGCGTGGATTCGCCGGGCCACCGAAGCCGATCTCGCTCCATGCGCGCGGATGCGAGTAGTACGCGCCGCAGATGTCATGCAGCACGCGCATCGCGAAGAACAGGGCGGGCGGCATGCCGCGCCACGCGTCGCTGTGCAGGGCGCCGTGCTGCATGTCAAGCAGCAGCGCGTGCTGGCCGGTTGCGTCGATGCTCGCGAACGGCAGTTCATGGCGCGCGCGGCTTTCCGCGTCGAGCGCGGCGAGACCGATGCGCCACGCGTCGCGCAGCATCGGCAGACGGGCATCGCGATAGCCATCGCCGACGTCCCTGACGAGCTTCGCATCGATCAGCGCGGGCAGCGGCGCGGGTTCGCGTTCATGATCCTGCGGCACGATGCGCGCGCACAGCGCCGTCAGCGCGCGCCATTCAACGGCGTCGAGGAAGCGCGGCTCCTTGGGCGTTGCGAGCCGTTCGTCGATCACGCCGCGCGTGACCTCGTCCCATGACGGCGTTTCGCGCTTGTCCGTCACGTCATAACCGGGATAGCGGGGCAGGTTCATCGCTCGGTCTCCCGCAAACGCTGCGCAGCGAGGCCCGCGAGCGCGAGCGCGGAAAAGCTCGGCGGCGCGGGCAGCGGTGGACCGTTGAACAGGTTCTGGCTCCAGTTGCGCCAGCCGCCCTGATTGCGGGCGATACCGCGCGCATGGAAGCCCACGCCGATGACACCGAGCGCCGCCGTCATGCGCAGCCAGAGCCGCGTGAACCAGCGCGGACGCGGCGCGGCGAGCGCGGTGTGCAGCAGCAGCGCGGAGGCAAGCGGCGGAATGGTGACGGGCGCATACATGGCGGGGTTCTGGAACGCGCCGCGAAAATGCAGCAACGCGACTTCGCCCACTGTGCCGATCAGTCCCGCACTCGTCAGCAGCGCCAGCGCCTGCCCGGCGGGCAGGCCGAAGAGTCGCGGCTCGTGTTGCGGTTCGTCGCGCAGGCGCTCCGCTGCCGCGCCGAGCGCGCCCGACAGCAGCAGCGCCATCGGCGCGCCGATGGGCGCGGCATAGAAGAGGTTATGCCAGCTCCACTGGCCGGGACGCTTCGTGATGTTGTACAGATGAAAGCCCGTGCCCGCGACGCCCGCGAGCGCTGCGCCCAGATACACCGAATCGCGCACCGGGTGCCGCTGCGGCTCGTGATCGCGTCCGCCATGCACACCCGCGAGCAGCGACAGCGCGGAGACCACGAGCGGCGTGACCATCGCGGGGTTGTCATAGGAGCCGCGGTAATGTTCCATCGCGCTGTCCGCCAGCACGGAGAGCGCGAGCAGCGCCGAGCTGCGATTGAAACTGCGCGCCGTGTCGATATGGGTCTGCACGGGCGCCGCGCGCCGGTTCGACCTCATGCCGATGAAAGCGGCGCCCGCCGCGGCGAGTCCGGCCGCCACTGCCAGATTGCCTGCCGTGAATTGCTTCATGCCGTGCCCCGTGTGCTTCACACCGCGTACCGGTGTGCATCCGTATATTTGAATTCGAGCCCGCAGCCGGGCCGCGACAGGTCTGGCGTGATGGCGCCGTCCACCGCGCGCGGTGCGCCGTCGAACAACATCTGCTCGATGCGCACGTGATCGTGGAACCATTCCTGATGCCGCAGACGCGGAGCGGCGCAGGCGACGTGCAGATGCATCGCCGGTGCGCAATGCGCCGAGAGCGGTAGATGAAACGCATCGCACAGCGTGGCCGCGCGCAGGAAGCCGGTGATGCCGCCGCAGCGTGTCACGTCGGCCTGCAGCACATCCACCGCCGCGTTGTCGAGCAGCACGCGGAAGTCGTCCAATGTGTAGCCGTATTCGCCGGCCGCCAGTTCCATGCGCGCGGGCAGCACGCCGCGCAGCGAGGCGAGCCCGGCGATATCGTCCGATGACAGCGGCTCCTCGAACCATTCGACCGCCTGCTCCGCGAAGATCTGCGCGCAATGCAGCGCCTGCTTGCGCGTCAGCGCGCCGTTTGCATCGACGAACAGGCCCGCCTGCGCGCCAATCGCCTCACGCGCCACCGCCACGCGATGCGGATCGCGCGCAGGCTCGCTGCCGATCTTGATCTTGACCCAGCGGCAGCCGTCCTCATGCACCCAGCGCGTGAGTTGCTCGCGCATCTCGTCGTCGCTATAGGTGGTGAAGCCGCCGCTGCCATATAGCGGCACCCGTGTGCGCACCATGCCGAGCAGACGCGCAAGCGGCATGTCGAGCAGGCGGGCCTTGACGTCCCACAGCGCGCAATCCAGCGCGGAGATCGCGGTCGCCGCGACGCCCGAGCGACCGATGTTGCGCACGCGCTGTTGCAGGCGCTGCCACAGTGCGTCGATGTGCCATGCGTCCTCGCCCTGCAGTACAGGCGCGAGCGTGGCTTCAATCATCTTCGCGACGCTCGCATCGCTGTAGGTGTAACCGAGGCCCGTCTTGCCGGCCGCCACGATCTCCACGACGATCAGGGTCGTCGCGTCCCAGGTGAAGGTGCCGTCGGCTTCGGGCTTGTCGGTGGGAATGGTGTAGGCGCGCGCCCGGATCGTTTCGATCGGCGCCTCACGCTTAGACAGCTGCATGGATCACTTGTCCTTGTGTCCCGGCAACACCGCGCCGAGCACCTGCTTCGCCGTATCGACGATCACGTTGGCCTGGCTCGGATCGCCCTTCATCAGCGTGGTCGCGAAAGCCTTTGCCTGCTGCATCGTGATATGCGGCGGCAGCGGCGGCACGTTCGGGTCGGCCTTTACTTCGATCACCACCGGACGGTCCGCAGCCAGTGCTTCGTCCCATACGGCGGCCATGCGCTCGGCGTCATCGACGTAGATGCCTTTCAGGCCGATCAGCTCCGCGAACTTGTGATAAGGCACCGAAGGAATGTCCTGCGACGCCTCGAACTTCGGGTCGCCTTCCATCACGCGCTGCTCCCAGGTGACCTGGTTCAGATCCTCATTGTTGAGGACCATGCAGATCCAGCGCGGATCGCTCCACTGCTTCCAGTACTTCGCCACCGTGATGAGTTCGGCCATGTTGTTCATCTGCATCGCGCCATCGCCGACGAGCGCGATCACGGGCCGCTCCGGATGCGCGAACTTCGCGGCAATCGCATAGGGCACGGCCGCGCCCATCGAAGCGAGCCCGCCCGACAGCGAGCACAGCATGCCGCGCTTGACCTTCAGGTCGCGCGCATACCAGTTCGCGACCGAGCCTGAATCGCTCGTGACGATCGCATTCGACGGCACGCGCGGCGACAGCTCCCACACGGTGCGCTGCGGATTCACGCCGCTCTTCGCCGGTTCGATCGCGCGCTTCTCCAGCGTCTTCCACCAACTTGCCAACCAGCCTTCGATGTCCTCACGCCAGCCGCGTTCGGTCTTCTGCTGCAACAGTGGAAGCAGGGCGCGCAGCGTCTCGGCGCTGTCGCCGACGAGGTTCACTTCCATCGGATAGCGGATGCTCAGCATGTCCGCCTTGAGGTCGATCTGCACGCCGCGCGCCGCGCCTTCCTTCGGCAGGAACTCGGCATACGGAAAGCCCGAGCCGATCATCAGCAGCGTGTCGCATTCCATCATCATCTTGTAGCTCGGCTCCGTGCCGAGCAGACCGATGGAGCCCGTCACGAAGGGCAAGTCGTCGGGCAGCGCGGCCTTGCCGAGCAGAGCCTTCGCGACGCCCGCGCCGAGCTTGTCCGCCACGGCGATGACTTCGTCGGTGGCCTTGAGCGCGCCTGCGCCGACGAGAATCGCCACCTTCTTGCCGGCGTTGAGGACGTCGGCTGCGCGTTGCAGGTCTTCGTCATAAGGGACGGTCTTCGGCGCGCGATAACCCACGCCCGAATGCAGCGTGCCGTGCTTGCGGCCGGGCGGCTCGTAGTCGAGATCCTGAAGGTCGTTGGGCAGGATGAGCGCGGTCACCTTGCGCTCGGACAGCGCGATGCGCACCGCGCGATCCACCAGATGCCGGATCTGCGAGGGCACGCTCGCCTGCTGCACGAACGCGCCGGCGACGTCCTTGAACAGCGCGGGGAGATCGACTTCCTGCTGGTAGTGACCGCCGAGCGCGGCGCGCGCCTGTTGACCGGCAATCGCGAGCACGGGCATGTGATCGAGCCGGGCATCGTAGAGACCGGTGATCAGATGCGCGGCGCCCGGGCCTGATGTGGCGATGCACACGCCCAGTTCGCCCGTGAACTTCGCATGCGCCGACGCCATGAACGCCGCCATTTCCTCATGGCGTGCCTGGATGAATTCGATCTTGCCCTTCGAGCGATTGAGGGCGCCGAACACGCCGTTGATGCCATCGCCAGGGTAGCCATAGATGCGGCGCACGCCCCAGGCATGCAGACGGTCGATCAGAAAATCACCGACAGTGGTGGTCATGGAAAGCTCTCCGAAAGTCGTGAACCAAAGCGCGGGATACCGAACCGCAGACAAGCCGTGCAGCGCAAACCGCATGCCGACGGGGCTTCTGTCGGGAGCTTGTTCGATGACGGAAAGAAGTTGGAAAGCTGGCCACGCGTGCAGTCAGCGTTCATACGGGCTCGACGATTGCTGGACAGTCATGACTATGGCGACGCGCCGGGCTTCGCTTGCCGGATGCGCTCGCCAACATTACTCAAGGAACAGGCGATATGGCGCTCATGCCACTGACATTGCACTGGACAGACGTGTGCATGCGGCTGTCGCTGGCGGTGCTGGCGGGCATCCTGATCGGTTTCAATCGCGGTGAGTCAGGCAAGGTGGCCGGTCTGCGCACCACGCTGCTCGTGTGTCTCGCTGCCTGTCTCGCGATGCTGCAGGTCAACGCGCTGCTGCTTCAGGCGGGCAAGACGCCGGAATCGTTCGCGGTACTCGACCTGATGCGCCTGCCGCTCGGCATTCTCTCTGGCGTCGGATTCATCGGTGCAGGCGCGATCCTGCGCAAGGACGGCCTCGTCAAAGGCGTGACGACTGCGGCGACGCTCTGGTTCGTGACGGTGATCGGCTTGTTGTTCGGTGGCGGTCAACTGGGACTCGGCGTGGCCGGGCTCGTGCTCGGCATTGTCGTGCTGTGGTTTCTCAAGGCGCTCGAAGTGCGCATACCGCGAGAGAACCAGGCCGACCTGCACATCACCTATCAGCGCGGACGCTTCTCGCGTGAAGCACTTGCTGAAGCGTTGCGGATGTCGGGTTGCACGCTGTTCAGCGTGGCTGCATCGGTGAAGACAGCAGACGGGTTGATCGAGGAGAAGTTCAACGTACGCTGGCATGGACGGCCCGACGAACCTCTTCTTCCCGCCTTCAACGAAGCGGCACTGGCGGCCGGGGCTTCGGGATCCGAATGGAATCTCGTGAGATGAAGTGGAGACGCGTCCCGCTGAAGAGAACGGAACGCGAGCATATCGAACAATTGGAAGCCGCTGCGCTATGGCGTATAACAAAGTAGCTTGATTCGATTTGTCAGGAGTCGAGATGCTGATTCGCTGCGCTGCGTGCAACAAGCTCATCTATTCCGACGATGCGTTGAACGATGGCACTTGTCCGGCCTGCGGTTCAACGGAAACTGAATACATCGCCATGGGTATCGTCTTCGAGCAGGCTGCTGTTCCGCATGCGCCGGCAGTCGATGCCGCCGAAGGAGCCGCCCGCTCCGCCGCCCCCCGACCTCGGACCTGAATGACGGACGCCTTGCGGCACACGGTGTTGAAGGCGCGCAATGTCCCTCTCGTTGCGCGCATCCTTGCCCGCCCATTGTGGCGGGCTTTTTAATGTATGGGCGTCGCTGCGGGGCATGGCCGTTGCTGCGGTCGAGGAACGATCAACGTTGCCGTGAGGACAGCATGAACAAGGATCAGCGTGAAGGCATCAAGGAACAGGTCAAGGGCTGGGTCGATACCGCCGTCGGCACGGTCACGGGCAACGAGGACCGCAAGGTGAAGGGTGATGTGGAGATCACGAACGGCGCGAATCGCAAGGATTACGGCGATCAGAAGAAGAACATCGAGAAGGGCGTCGAAGATCCGGGTGAACCGACCAATCAATGACTTGCCGCGTGCAGACAACGAGAAGACAAGGAAGGTCGGCACGTATCCGCGCACCGCGCGGACACGTGCAATAAACCTTACTGCGAGAGCATGACCTGGGCGATCACGCCCGATGCGACCGCAACCAGCAGATAGTCCGCGCCGACGCCGACCCACTGATACCCGCGCGGCGGCTGACGCAGCCCATGTTCGTGCCAGTTGTCGACCACGTACTCATGGTCGCGATACTCCGACGAGAGGCGCTGACCCTTGCGCCATTCCCCATGCGGCGGCGGCTGATTCGCGTGCTCGGCAGGACCGCCGGGCTGATGACCGTTCATCCCGGGACCGGGACCATGATCCGCGCCGCCTTGCGGCCCACGAGCCTGATGCGCGCCAGGACCGCCAGGACCACCAGGGCCGCCATGCATGTCGTGATGCTGATCCGGACCGCCGGGCGCAGGCTGCGCGAAGGCCGCGCCCGTCGTGAGTCCAAGGTTCGCGCAGATGAGCGCGGCAACGATTCGAGCTTTTTTCATGTGGTTTCCTCTCCGTGTTTGCAAATTGCCGATTCGCTCAGGCGGTTTGTTGCGCACCTTCAGCACTTTTCGCGCCTTGCGAATCGTTGGAGGCGACTTTACGCAAAGCTTCTCTAAAATGACGTGAGCATGTGTAAGCAACGCTTACCTTTGATTACGCGGATTCACTAAACCGTGTTCGCGGAACGCGCTTTGCTACGGGATCGACACGCATCAGGGAGCGCACACGCCGCATGACATCGACATCGAACGATGCCCGCGGGCATCTTGCCGGACAGCAAACGGCCTCGCGTCCCGGCCGCGACTCGTCGCACCGGTCGCTGAAGGTCCTCGTTCCCGGCGCGCTCGGCGTGGTGTTCGGGGATATCGGCACGAGCCCGATCTATGCCTTGCGACAAGCCGTGAGCGAGTCGGGCACGCTGGACCCGCGCGTGGTGCTGGGCATCCTCTCGATGATCGTGTGGGCCGTCGTGATCGTCGTGATGGGCAAGTATGTCTGCTATGTGATGCGTGCCGACAATGAAGGCGAGGGCGGCATCATCGCGCTGACGGCGCTCGTGCGCTCCGGCTACGAACGCGAAGGCCGCCATGTGCCGCGTTTGCTGTTGACGGCCGGCCTGTTCGGCGCCGCCATGTTCTACGGCGATTCGATGATCACACCGGCCGTGTCGGTCCTGTCCGCCGTCGAAGGGCTGCGTCAGGTGAGTGCGACCTTCGAACCGTTCGTCGTGCCGCTCGCGCTGCTGATCCTGATCGCGCTGTTCGCGTTCCAGCATCGCGGCACCGCCGCCGTGGGGAAATGGTTCGCACCGGTGATGTCGGTGTGGTTCGTCTATCTCGCGGCGGTCGGCGTATATCGCATCGTGCAGCATCCCGACGTGCTGCGCGCGCTGTCGCCGTCGTTCGCGTGGGACCTCGTGCGCATGCGTCCGCTGCTTGCATTCACCTTGCTCGGCGCAGTGATCCTCGCGCTGACCGGCGCCGAGGCGCTTTATGCCGACATCGGGCACTTCGGCAAGCGTGCGATCCGGCGTGCGTGGCTGTTCGTCGTGTTCCCGGCGATCATCGTCGGCTACTTCGGGCAAGCCGCCGCCATCCTGTATCAGCCCGGCGCGGCCAGCCAGCCGTTCTTCTTCGCCGCGCCTTCTTGGGCGCTCATCCCCACCGTGGTCATCGCGATGCTCGCCACGGTGATCGCGTCGCAGGCCGTCATCTCCGGCGCCTTTTCCATGACGAGCCAGGCCATTGAACTCGGCTTTCTGCCGCGTTTGCGCGTGGTGGAAACTTCATCGTCGCAACATGGGCAGGTGTACGTGCCCGCCGTCAACGCGGTGCTTTTCGCCGCCGTGCTGTTCCTCGTGCTGACGTTCCGCAGTTCGGCGCGACTCACTTCGGCTTACGGCATCGCGGTCGGTCTCACGATGTTCGTCACCTCCATGCAGATGGTGAGCCTCTCGCGCAAGCTGTGGCGCTGGCGGTGGATAGCCATCGTTATGATCAGCGCACCGCTGCTCGCCATCGATACGCTGCTCGTCGCGGCGAACATTCACAAGCTCCCGGACGGCGGCTGGTTTCCGGTGACGATCGGCATCGTGCTGTTCGTCGCGATGGCGACCTGGCATCGCGGCCGCGCGCTCGAGGTGGTGCATGCTTCGCACGCCCAGCCGCTCGCTGACTTCCTGCGCGATGCATGCCGCGACCCCGAGCCTCCTGCGCGCGTGCCCGGCACGGCGGTCTATCCTGGCAGCATGCCCGGCTCGACGCCCGCCGCGCTGGCAAGCAACCTGCGGCACAACCGTGTGCTGCACCGGACCGTGATCGTGTTCGCGAACCGCTCGGAATCCGCGCCGCGTATCGATGAAGAGACACGTATCGAAGTACGCGATCTCGGCGCGGGCTGCTACGAAGTCATCTCGCGGCACGGCTTCACCGAACGGCCCAATCTGCCGCGCCTGCTTGCCTCGCTCGAAGGGCAACTCGGCGGCTGGCGCTTCGACCCGAAGCACACCACGTACTTCCTGCCGCGCGACGAAGCCGTGCCCGGCTGCTCGCACGGCCAGATGTCGCGCTGGCGCGAGCGGCTGTTCGGCGCGATGTCGGCGCATTCCGCATCGAGCGCGGAATACTATGGCCTCAGGAGCGAGGATGTCGTCGAGCTCGGCGTGCAGGTCGCGCTGTGAAGAGACTTCCGGTGAAGGATGTGAAGCCGACTGTTCCGCTGCTCGCACTGAGCTTCTTCGCGGCGGACGTGCAGGCGGGCGTCGGGCCGTTTCTCGGCATCTTTCTGCAGGCGCATGGCTGGACGCCCGACCGCATCGGCTCGGTGCTGACCATGGGCGGCATCGTCGCCATGCTGGTCACGGCGCCGGCGGGCGCGCTCGTCGATGCCAGCACCTACCGGCGCATGATCGTCGCGCTCGCAAGCGGTCTCAGCATCGTTGCGGCGCTCATCATCTGGATGTGGCAGGGCTTCTGGCCCGTCACGCTTTCGCAGATCTCGACGGCGATCGGCGGCGCGGCGATGGGCCCGGCGCTGGTGGGGCTCACGCTCGGCATGGTCGGACGGCAGAACTTCGATCGCCAGTTCGGCCGCAATCAGGTCGCGAATCACGCGGGCAACATCGCGGCGGCGCTGCTCTCGGGATGGCTCGGCGCGACGCTGGGCATGCCGTGGATCTTCGCGCTGAGCGCGGGGTTCGGCTTGGCGTGTATCGCCACCGCGTTCTGGATTCCTGGCCGCTCGGTGCATCGGCATTTCGCGCGCGGCCTCGCCCGCCACGATGACGACGATGCCTCCGACATCCGCGCGCAAGGTTTCTCCGTGCTGTGGCGCAATCGTCCGCTGCTGGTGCTGGCCGCCGCGCTCGCGCTCTTCAATCTCGGCAATTCGGCGATGCTGCCGCTTTACAGTCTCGCGGTCGCCTCGGCGCACGTGGCGGATCCGAGTCAGGTGACGGCGGCCAACATCGTGATCTCGCAGGTCGTGATGCTTGCTGCGGCCGCCTATGCAAGCCGCCTGACGCGTCGCTGGGGCTTCTGGTGGATCCTGCTCGTCACGCTCGCGACGCTGCCGTTGCGCGCCATGACAGCCGCGTGGGCACCGCCGTTATGGGGCCTCCTGCCGGTGCAGGTCTTCGACGGCATCGGCGCGGGCCTGCAAAGCGTCGCGGTGCCGTCGCTGATCGTGCATCTGCTGCATGGCACGGGGCGCGTGAATCTCGGGCAGGGTGCGGTGCAAGGCGTGGAGGCGGGCGGTGCGTGCCTGAGTCCGCTGCTTGGCGGCTGGCTTGCGCATCAGTACGGCTATCCGGTGGCGTTTCTCGTGCTTGGCAGTTTCTCGCTGGCTGCGTTCGCCATCTGGACAGGGTTCGCGCGGGACGTGCGTGAGGCGTGCGACACGCGGCGCGATGAGCTGGTCAAGCTGAACGAGATCGACTCTTCGACACTTCTGCCATGACGCGGCACGGCGAATGCGTTCATCGCCGGACTGGATATGTCATCTGGACGAGGATGGATCGAATGGACTACACCCAAGCACGCGCGCAACACCTGCACGTTCCGACGCCCGACAGCGACCCGGATCCGGCGCCGCCGCCGGACCGCACACCTGATGCACCGCAGCCGTTCGGCGATCCGCCGAACAGCCAACCACCGGAGCGTCTTGGATAACCGCGGACTAACCGGCCGGCAGCATGTCCGCCTTCGCGTTGGCGTGCTCCTTGGCCGCGTGCAACGCGGCTTCGGCGGTTTTGACGGGGCGGTCACGCATCTCAGTGTAACCATCGGCATCGATCGTGTAGGACCAGGTGCATAGCCCGGTCGGATCACGATCGATGTCGATATTCACGGTGTGGCCATTGCGCATATAGCTTTCGGTAGACATGATGCGTTCTCCGATGTTGGCAATTGAGCAAGCTGTCAGGACATTCCCGCGCCGCCCCGGCGTTTGATCGCGAGGATGGCGGCGGCGGGCACATGCACGATGCCGAAGCCGAGCACGAAGACCAGCCAGCGCGGCAACGGCAAATCCAGCGTCAGAGCGCCCATCGCGCCGAATGCAATCCCCACCACGATCAGCACCAGATGCGCGATCCGGCGTTTGCCGGCGCCGCTGGTGAATTGCGGGATCTCGTAGTGCGCGTAGCACACCACGGCGCCCATCAGCGCGCCGGCGAGCAGGGCTTGCCATGCGATCATCGTTCAGCTTCGTGCAGGGTTTAACGCGTGGAATCGGGCGGCACGCGGTCCTTTTCCTGCGACGAGGGCAGCGCGTTTTCCGAATCCTCATGGCCGCGTTTCTCGCGGGCATCGAGATCGCGTTGCTGAGTGGGCGTGCCCGTGGGCTCGTCCATTTCTTCCGCGTTCACGTGTTCGGGTCTGGATGGGGTTGGCATGTCGGCCTCCTGAGTGGGCGGCAATGGAAGCATTTGAGCAATCTCCAGACCCGCGGCATGCAGCGCCCGTCTATCAAACCATATGAAAGCAATGTAATTGGTTTTAATCCCGGCTTTCGATAAGTCCACGAATGTCAATTTGCTTCGCGGGTATTGCTGTAATTGAAACCCGAATTTAGAATTTTTCGCAGGCGGTGAAAATGAAATCAGACGCCTGGTTGATGCAAGGCGTTTGATCGTTCAATTCAGCATGGCGACAGGAAATTAATCCATGGCAGGCCTTCATAAGGCCTTCCATAGGAAATTCAATGCGCCACATCAACGAGAGCGTGAAAAAAGAATGTCGGTTTCCACACCAGATGCAATTGAAATATCCCTGGCGATGCCTGAATTCAAGGATGCCGAGTGTTCCGAATGGCAGGACTGGCGCTGGCATCAAAGGAATACCATTCGCGATGAGGCGACGCTGCGCAACGCATGCGGCGACTTTCCGGAAGAGTTGAGTCAACGCATTCAGCATAATCTTCAGGGCCGCAAACTCCAGATTACGCCCTATTATCTCCGCCTGATTCTCGATAACAACAAGTACACCAGCATCGTCGATAACCCGCTATGGCGTCAGGTCGTTCCGTTCTGGGATAAAGAGGCCGCGGGCGGATATGACGGTGAGTCGGAGAACTGGGAGTTATCCCATGAGATGAAAACGCCGATCTGTCAGCACAAATACGACAATCGCGTCATTCTGCGCATGGTCAATACCTGCAATACGTATTGCCAGTTTTGTTTCGAGGCGCTGAGAACGCTGGAAGTCAACAGCGACAAGAGCAAGGCGAGCCGCGACACTTTCCTCGACAGCGTGGCGTACGTGGCGCGCAATCCAGCGGTCGAGGAAGTCATTCTGAGTGGCGGCGACCCGCTGATGCTGTCAGATGCGAAGCTCGATGAGCATCTCGGCGCGCTCCGGAACCTGAACCGTGACATCCTGATCCGCATCCATTCCCGCTCGCTGACCTTTAATCCTTACCGCATCACGGACGAACTGATCGACATACTGAAACGCCATCGGGTCAATTCGTTCGGCGTGCATGTCTGCCATCCGGATGAGCTCAGCCCGGCGTTCATGCACGCGGTGAAGCGCATCCAGTCGGCCGTGCCCATCGTCTTTTCCAACATGCCGTTCCTGCGCGGCGTGAACGACAACGAAGCGACACTGCATCGCCTGTTCATCGAGTTGTATCGCTGCGGCGTCAAACCGTACTACCTGTATCACTTCATGCCGTTCTCGCCGGGCGCGTCGGTCTACAAGGCGTCCATCCGCGATGCCATCCGCATCATGAAGCGCCTGAAGCGGCGCGTGTCGAACATCGCAATGCCCGAGTACGTGCTGCCTCATGCCAAAGGCAAGTTCACCGTGCCCCTGTTCGAAAGCGAGAACGACATTCCGCAGTTCGTCGAGGCGGACGGCCAGCGCATCTACCGGTTCGTGAACTGGCAGGGCGAAACATGCGACTGGATCGACAATTAACGGGAGATACAGCATGAGCAAGTTGATTTCCCGTCCGGATGACGCCAGGCGGCAAGCCGCGGTGCTGTTCGTGCAGATAGAAAGCCCGGTGCCCTCGGTGACTGCATACGGGCACCGTCACTTCGACGCCGCCCGCAAAATGGGCTTTGCGTGCCTCACCGCCGTGATGCGCCCGGCGGGGTCCATGGCCGGCGCGGAGCCGGATACCGATGAGGTCTGGCCGCTCGAAACGCTTACGGCCGATTCGCTGCTCGCGTTGCTCGAACGTCTCGATGCGCGTTACGACATCAAGGCGGTGTTCTGTCATGCTGGGCAAGCCTCGATGCTCGGCGAGGTCGGCGCGATCGTGGCGGAAGTCTGCCGGCTGACCGGCAGGGTGCATTCGGAGCCGGCGGCCGTTGCGGCCTGCAACAACAAGTTCCTGATGCGCTCGCTATTGAGGCGGCACGGCGTTCGATCGGTCCGCCATGCCCTGTGCAGCGATGCAGCCGCGCTGCGCGAGGCGGCCGCGGAGGTGGGCTATCCGCTGATTGCGAAGCCGCCTTATGGCGCGGGTTCGGCTTTCACGGCCCGCTGTCGGGATGAGGGCGAACTGTCGGACCACTACCACCGCTTCACGTCGCAACGCAATGCAGTCACGGTGGCGGACTTCTTCGGCGCGCCGCACGAGATCCGCCTCGCGGGCGCTGCCCCGGTCCGCTATGCACCGGGCGAAAGCATTCTGCTCGAAGAATATATCGAGGGGATCGAAGGCAGCGTGGAATGCGTGATAGTCGATGACGTGCCTTATCCGGTCCTCGTCCATGAAAAGCTGATCCTGACCGAGAAGCGCGGCACCGTGCTGGAGAACCTGCTGATCTCGCCGCCGGTGACGTTCACGGCAGCGCAAACCCACGCCATCAAGGAGTACGCGGTGGAATGTCTCACCGCGCTGGGCTTGCGAAACGCCATCGTCCATCTGGAGTTCCGCCTGACGGCGGATGGACCGGTCGTGATCGAGATCAATCCGCGGCTGGGCGGGCTGTATGTGGACGCGGCGTTCCGGGACATCGCGGGCCTCGATCCCTACGCGCTCTATGTCGCGCTGCTGACGGGCGCGGACGGATTGCACGATCGCTTGCGCGATGCCTGCGCCCACGCGGCCGGCGTGCGCCAGCACTACGCCATGTTTGCGCTGTTTCCGGAGCACAGTGGCCGGTTCGAGGGATTCGCCGGGCTGGATGTCCTGACGGGCGATTCCGCCGTCATCGACTTCGCCGTCGCCTGTCCGGAAGGCAGCGAGGTCCAGGCGGAGATCGAAGAAAGCTATCTGCTGAAAGGCTGGGCGGCCGTGGACGGGCGTGCCCACGCGCTGCGCCTGTACGGCGGGCTGATCGAGGCGCTGAAGCCGGTCGTCGTGCCGTTCACGCACATCCCGGAGCGCGAAGCCATGACCATCGAAGCCATCATCGATACATTGAGCCGCAACCGCTTCTGTCATGCGCCTGACTTCGCCGGCATGATCCGCCATGATGCCGACGAACAGCTTGCGTTCACGCGCCATTGGGACCGCCTGGCCACAGACGAGAATTTCATCAACTACACGCGGCGTGAGCGGCGCTTGCTGCGTTACCGCTTCGCTCCGGGACAGCCCTTGCAAATCGACAGGAACCCGGATTTCAAACCCGCCGCCGTGTATGACGTCGACTACACGCCGGGGCTCAACCGCCTGACCTATGCCGAGGATTCCTTCATCCACAGCGGGATACTCCGGCAGATTCTCGACGCGGATATCGCCATCCTCGAAAGCCAGTTGCATCCCGAACGCGACTATACGATCGAGATCCATCAGTTCCGGGTGTTCGCGGAAGGCGGCGCAGTGAGTCCCACTACATCGGGCATCCACCAGGACGGGCTGGATTGGGTCTGCATGCATTTCATCGGCAGCCGCAATATCCAGCCGGTCGTCTCGGAGCTCCACGCGTCGAAAGACTCCGCCGCGCCGTTGTGGGCGCATGCGCTCGACGGCTTCCTCGACACCGTGATCGTCGATGACGCCGCGCTGTTCCACAGCGCCAGTGCTGTCCGGCAGGCGAATCCGGGCGAACGGGCTTTCCGCGACATGCTGCTGGTGTCCTTCCGTGGCGCGGAGCGACGCGCATGAGCACCGGACCGATGCCTTGCCGAAGCGTCCCGTCCGGTTTGACGCGGGTGTATGTCTGGCTGTCGTTCAAGACCGTTTCCGACATCAGTTCCACCATGATCAGCATCGTGCTCGCCGCGTACGCGTTGAAGGTGGCGGATTCGGCCGCGCTGCTGGGCCTCGCGATGGCCTTGCGCCTGCTTGGCTCCGTGGCCGGCGCAACAGCGATGCCGCGGCTGCGCGGACTATCGCGGCGCACGATGATCTTCGCGGCGGAAGCGGGCAGTGCACTGGCCATCGGCGTGCTGGCGGTGTCGTCGCAGCGCGCGGATGCCGTGCTGATCTATGTGGCGCCGTTCCTGATTGGCTTCTTCCAGGGCGTCTACCGCGTCTGCATCATGTCGGAGGTGCCGGAGATGGTCGGGCAAGCGGGCCGGCATCGCTTCAACGCGATTCTCAGCGCCACTGACGGCATCGCTGTCGTGAGCGGCAGTCTGATCGCGTCCGTCGTCACGCAGGTGCTGACTTACAAGAACGTCTTTCTGATCGACGCACTCACTTTCGCCCTGTCCGCGCTCGTTTTCGTGACGCTCGTGGCCCGCATGCCGCGACGGTGCCTTCCGGCCCTGCCTGCGCAAGGCGAGAGCGTGAAGCCGGCGGTCGCGGTGCGGCATCTGTCAACGGTCGTGATGCTCGTGATCGGCGCGCGCTTCGTGGAGGCGTTCGGCTCGGGCACGCATAACGTGGGCTTCCCGATCAAGTCCCTGGCGTTCGACGTGCGCCAGCCCGTGTTTCTCTACGGCTGGCTGATGGCGGCATGGGGCGCCGGACGGCTCGTTTCGGCGGCTGTCACGCCGCGCATGCTCGAACGGCTGGAAGGGCGCAACCGGTCGCTCGAACCGTGGTTCATCGGCTTGCTCATGCTGACCTTCGCCTGCTTTCTCGGCGTCTTCGAATGGCAGGGCATGGCCGGCATGCTCGGATTCGTCTGGCTGGCCGGCATCTTCGACGCCGCCACGGAAACGGCCTACTACTCGCTGCTCCAGTCGGCGCCGGCGGCTTCGCGCGACTACGTCATCGGCACGTCCTACGTGGTGGAGCGGACCGGACTCGGACTCGGCATGCTGACAGTCGGGCTGGCGTTTTCCAGTCTTGGAACGGAGGCTGCCGCCTTGCTGTTCTATGGCGGGTCGATTGCGCTGGCGGGTCTCGTGCTCGTGGCCGTCAAGCGACGTAGCAGGCGCAGCGGTGGCCGATTTCCCTGACCATTTAGCCAATCCGCCAGAAGCCGTACAGGCGCGGCGCTTGCTGATTTCTTCGCATGTGAATCACGCATCTCCAGGAGAAACGATGAGAATCACCGACTATGATCAGCGCGTCGAAGAACTCCAGCTTGCAATATCGAGCGCGTTCGAATCGCGCAAGACACCGGCCGTCAGCGTGCTCGACGAAGAAGCCTCGGTGGTCATCAACGTGTCATGGGTGACCGAAAGCGGTCGCGACACGACGCTCGATTCGCGCTGCAGCGCGTCGGTGCGCTTTACGACTGCGCAGTTGGAGCGCTATTCGTCGGTGGACATTGGCCGCCGCAAGATCATTCAGGGCCGGGTCGTGGAGGGCTTGCGCCAGGCGTTCGCGCAATCCGGCGGCACGCAGTCGGCGCCCGGCGCGTGTTCCCTCGAACTGCGCGCCGACGACGCCTGGTTCGTACCGCCCGAAACCTCGACTGAAGTCCTCTGACTTACATGCCTTGCGCGCCGGCATTGCCGGTCGCCGGGCTGGTCGAGCTGTTCGAATCGTTCGCCTTGCCGCCGTTCAGCCGCGGCTGCATGCCGCCTGAGCCGGGCGTCGTTCCCTTGCCGGCGGCGTTCGTGCCATTGGCCGTCCCGCCGATGCCCGTCTGGCCGGCGCCTATGGCATCGTCGGCGGAGGCGGTCGAATGGTTCGTCGCCGCGCTTTGTCCCTTCGATGGTCCGTGACTCGCGCCAGGTTGCGTCTGGTCGGCGGCGCTGGCGGTGCCGGCGAGGGCGAGCATCAAAATGGACAGCGCGAATGTTCTGCTTGCGTTCATGAGTAGTCTCCGCTGGATCGGGACGCCCGCCGATATGCGAGGCGTGGTCCCCATCCACGCGCAAGCCGCGTTCCGCTCAATCGAGACCTTCGTGCTCGAATGCCAGCTTCACCGCCGGCCGTTCGCGCATGCGCTGATAGAAGGCTTGCAAGGGCGCGGGCGCCTCGATGCCCACTTTCTTCGCCCACGTCAGCATGGTGAAGAGATAGGCGTCGGCGACGCTCGCCTGATCGCCGAACAGGTAGTCGCCCTTCATCATCTTCGCGATCAACTCGAACCGCTGCCCGATCTTCTCGCGCCCCGCTGCCGCCTCCGCATCCGACGACGGCTTGAAAACGCGGCCAAACTGCTTGTGAATTTCAGTGGAAATGAACGCGAGCGTCTCCAGCAGCCGCGATTGACCGTCCTCGCCCGATGGCGCGAGTTGCGGCGCGCGCTGCGCCACCCACGCAAGAATCGCGATGTTCTCGGTGAGACGCCGGCCATCGTCGAATTCGAGGACGGGCACGTAGCTCTTGGGATTGATGTCGTCGAAAGACTGGCCGTCTTCGGTCTTCTTGGTCTTCAGATCGACCTTCACACGGTCAAAGTCGATGCCCGCTTCGTGCAGCGCGATGTGATCGGCGAGACTGCACGCACCGGGCGCGAGATAGAGTTTCATTGCGGCTCCTTGGGTCGTGACCGCGGCATGCGGCAACGTCCGATGCGCGAGCAAGGTGCATGCCGCTGCACGGTCCATCTAAGCCGCCGGCAAGGACGCACAGGTATGATACGGCCGTTGCTCGCAGATGAGCCTGTATGCCGCGATTCCGGACGCGTTGACGTCATGGCGGAGCGGCACGCCGTCGCCGACGGTCGAGTTTTCCGCACGCGCGTAGCGGCTTCCCCATGTTCCACACACCCGATACCGAAACACTCCGCCTGTGCAGCGTGCTCACGAGCATCGCGTTCGGGCTGGTCTTCGCCCTGTTCCGTTTTGGCGGCCGCCGCGAGGCTTACTTCATGCACTGGTCAGCGAGCGCGTTCCTGTACGCGGCCGTGCTGATCGGCTTCGATTCCGCGCCGCGCGGCCAGCCGTTCGCCATCAGCCTGCTGATGGGCGCGCTTGCCGCGACCAACATGCTGATCGTCTCGGGCCTGCGCGCCTTCGACGGCAAGCCGCCGTTCCGCCTCTGGATGCTCGCGCCGGTCGCGGGCTGCGCCGTGGTCCACGTGCTGCCGGTGCTGATCGCCGGACGCGGCCCCGGCACCGGCGCATGGACGCAGGCGGTCGATACGGTGACCATCGCCATCTCCGCAGGCATTGCGGGCGGCATCCTGCTCGCGAGCGGACGGCGCGACCAGAGCCGCGCACGGCGCATCGCGGGGCTGGCCATCCTCGGTTATCTGCCGGGCTATGCGATCGTGCTCGTGGCCATCTTTTCGATGACGCCGCGCATCAACTATCTCGCGCTGATCCCGATGCTCTCCGACCAGCTCTTGCTGGGCGTGCTCAATCTCGGCCTGCTCGCGATTCCCGCCGAACGCGCGCAACAGCGGCTCATCGACGCCGCGCTGCGCGATCCGCTGACGGGCGCCTGGAACCGCGCGGGCTTCGACCGGCAGGCGGGGCGGCTGGCGTCGGCGGGCGCGACCGTGCTCGCCATCGACCTCGATCACTTCAAGCAGATCAACGACCGCCACGGCCACCTTGCCGGCGATACCGTGCTGATCGAACTCGCGCGGCTGGCGGGCGCCGAGGTGGCGTCGCTGGGCGGCGCCTTCGGGCGGCTGGGCGGCGACGAGTTCGTCGCCATCCTGCCGGCCTCACGCGCGCCGGATGCGCAGGCCTGCGCGAGCCAGATTCACGAGGCGTGCCGCAAATACACCGAAGGCATGCCGGAATGGACGACGAGCATCGGCGTGTCGCAGATCCTGGCCGGCGAGACCGGTCATCAGGCGGCGCTGCATCGTGCCGATGGCGCGCTCTATCGCGCGAAGCTGACGGGGCGCAACAAGCTGACCGCCTGACGCTTTGGCTTGCCTTCAGCAGTGCTGCAACGCATCCGACAAGTCCGCGATCAGATCGTCCGGATGTTCGAGCCCGACCGACAGCCGGATCAATCCCTCCGACACGCCCGCCGCCGCGCGCACCTCCGCCGGCACGCCTGAATGCGTCGTGGAGGCCGGGTGGCAGACCAGCGATTCCGTGCCGCCGAGACTCACCGCCGACCTGAACAGCGACAGCCCGTTGATGAGCCGGAACGCCTGCTCGCGGCCGCCGTCGAGCACGAACGCGAAGGTCGAGCCCGGACCGCTGCACTGGCGCCGGTACACGGCCTGATACGCCGCGTCTTCGATCAGTTCCGGATGCAGCACCTTCACCGGCTTGAACGGATTGTCGGCGAGCCAGCGCGCGACCGCCGTGCCGCTGCGCGCGGCGCGTTCCATGCGCAGCACGAGCGTTTCCATCGAACGCGCGATCATCCAGCACGAATGCGGGTCGAGCTGCGAGCCGAGCGTGCCGCGGATCGCGCGCAAGGTCTTGATAAGCCCCGCCGGACCGGTGATGCCGCCCGCCACCAGGTCGCTGTGCCCGCCGATGTACTTGGTCAGCGAGTACACGCACAGATCGACGCCATGCTGCGCCGGCTTCTGGAACAGCGGCCCGAGCAGCGTGTTGTCGCACACCGAAAGCGGACGGTAGCCGTGACGTTGCGCGAAGCCGTCGAGTTCGCGGCGCAGCGCATCGAGATCGAACAGCGCGTCGGTGGGATTGGCGGGCGTTTCGACGTAGCACATCGCGACCTTGCCGGTTTGCGCGGCGGCGTCCAGTGCGGCGCGCAGCGATTCGGGCGAGAGGCCGTCCGCGATCGGATGCGAATGCACGCCCCATTCGGGCAGGAACTTCGACATCAGCGTTTCCGTGCCGCCGTACAGCGGCACGGACTGCACCACGCAGTCGCCGGGGCGCAGGAAGGCCAGCAGGACGGCCGCGATGGCCGCCATGCCGCTCGATGTCGCGAGCGCGGCTTCGGAGCCGTCGAGCAGCGCAAGACGGTCCTCGATGATCTCCAGGTTCGGATGATTGAAGCGGCTGTAGACCAGCCCGGCGCTTTCGCCTTCGGGCAGCGGCTTGCGGCCCGCGACCATGTCGAAGAACTCGGCGCCGTCCTCGGCGGTGCGGAACGCGAAGGTCGAGGTCAGGAACACGGGCGGCTTGACCGATCCCTCCGACAAGAACGGATCGTAGCCGTACGACATCATCTGGGTCTCGGGATGCAGTTCGCGGTCGCCGATCGTGCGCTTGTGATAGGTGCGGTAGGCCATGCTTCGCTCCGGCTGGTTGAGGGTAGTTCTGGCTCATGCTAACCGGAACTATCGGAGGGCACGGTGCAGGTCGATGCACGCCGATGGTGCTGCGTTGCACCATGCCGCGCCTTGCCGTCATGGCCGCAAAAACCACTCAAAGCCCCGCCACACAACGCTCCCGGCACGTTAGGCCCGCATGGCCCGGAAGTTGCCTTGACTGAAGCCTCCGGTTCAACGACGAGCCGGAGCTCGATGGCTTGACCGCTCGCGCGCTGCGCGACCCCGACAACGGCGTCCACGGATTCTGTCTCCGACAGCATCCGGAGGACGCCTTTTTTGTTTCTGAAAACCCGAACGATGGCGATGACGGCAAGAACGGTCGATACGGTGTGTCCGTACTGCGGCGTGGGCTGCGGGATGACGCTGCACGTCGAGAACGAGCAGGTCATCAAGATATCCGGCAACAAGGATCATCCGGGCAACTACGGTCGGCTCTGCACCAAGGGCTCGTCGGCGCATGTGGCGCTGCGCAAGTCGGGCCGGCTGGAGAAGGCTTTCGTGCGGCACGCGCGCCATGCCGATCCCACGCCGATGCCGCTCGAACGCGCGTTCGACGCCACCGCCCGCCGCCTGCGCGGGATCCTCGACACGCACGGTCCCGATGCGCTGTCGTTCTACGTCTCCGGCCAGATGTCGATCGAGGCGCAGTACCTCGTCAACAAGCTGGCGAAGGGCTTCATCGGCACGAACAACATCGAGTCGAATTCGCGGCTGTGCATGGCGAGCGCGGGCAGCGGCTACAAGCTGTCGCTGGGCGCGGACGGTCCGCCCGGCTCCTACGAGGACTTCGACCGCGCGAACCTGTTCTTCGTGACCGGCGCGAACATGGCGGACTGTCATCCGATCCTGTTCCTGCGCATGATGGACCGGGTGAAGGCGGGCGCGAAGCTGATCGTCGTCGATCCGCGCCGCAACGCCACCGCCGATAAAGCCGATCTCTTCATGCAGATCCGCCCCGGCACCGATCTCGCGCTGCTCAACGGCCTGCTGCATCTGCTGCACGCGAACGGCCATACGGACGCCGCGTTCATCGCCGGGCACACGCAAGGCTGGGACGAGATGCCCGCGTTCCTCGCCGATTACACGCCGGAGAAAGTCGCCGCCCTCACCGGCATTCCGGAAGGCGATCTGCGTCAGGCGGCGCAGTGGATCGGCGATGCGCCCGAATGGATGAGCTGCTGGACCATGGGCCTCAACCAGAGCACGCACGGCACCTGGAACACGAACGCCATCTGCAACCTGCATCTCGCGACGGGCAAGATCTGCCGTCCGGGCAGCGGCCCGTTTTCGCTGACCGGACAACCCAACGCGATGGGCGGCCGCGAGATGGGCTACATGGGCCCCGGCTTGCCTGGCCAGCGTTCCGTGCTGGCGGAGGCGGACCGCGCGTTCGTCGAAGGCGTGTGGAAGGTGCCGCCGGGCACGCTGCGCACGGAGGTGGGCAGCGGCACCATCGACCTGTTCGCGCGCATGAAGTCCGGCGACGTCAAGGCGTGCTGGATCATCTGCACGAATCCGGTGGCGAGCGTCGCGAACCGCGCGACGGTCGTGGAAGGCTTGCAGGCGGCGGAGCTCGTCATCACGCAGGACGCCTTCCTCGACACCGAGACCAACCGTTACGCTGACGTGCTCCTGCCCGGCGCGCTGTGGGCCGAGGCGGAAGGCGTGATGATCAACTCGGAGCGCAACATGACGCTCACGCAGAAGGCCGTCGAGCCGCCGGGCGACGCGCTGCCGGACTGGCAGATCATTGCGCGCGTCGCGTGCGCGATGGGTTTCGCCGACGCCTTCACTTATGCGAGCGCCGCCGAGGTCTTCGACGAAATCACGCGCTTCGCCAATCCGCAGACCGGCTACGACCTGCGCGGCGCGAGTCATGCGCGGCTGCGCGAGACGCCGCTGCAATGGCCCTGCGCGCCGGAAGGCGGGCGCGAGCGCAATCCGATTCGTTATCTCGACGCCGCTACCGCGCGCCTCAGGTTCGCGACGCCGCATGGCAAGGGCGTGTTCTTCGCGCGTCCGCATGTCGATCCGAAGGAACTGCCGGACGCCGACTATCCCGTCGTGCTGAATACGGGCCGCCTGCAGCATCAGTGGCACACGATGACCAAGACCGGCAAGGTCGCGATGCTGAACAAGCTGAACCCGGCGCCGTTCGTCGAACTGCATCCGGACGACGCGGCGTCGCTCGGCGTGACGCAGAAGGATCGCGTGGAGATCCGCTCGCGGCGCGGCCGGGCGGTGCTGCCGGCGGTCGTGACCGAGCGCGTGCGTCCCGGCAACTGCTTCGCGCCGATGCACTGGAACGACATGTTCGGCGACGACCTGTGCATCAACGCGGTCACGAGCGATGCCGTCGATCCGCTCTCGCAACAGCCGGAACTGAAGTTCTGCGCCGTGACGCTGAGCCGCGTCGAAGCAGAAGTCCACATCGACAGCAACACTCCCACTCCGCAGCAGGAAAACGCCATGTCCCGCCTCGACGCCCTTTCGACGCTCCTCGGTATCGGCGAGGTCGCCGCGCCCCCGCTGAGCGACACCGACCGGCTGTATCTGGCGGGCTTCGTCAGCGGACTGCGTTCGGGCGGAAGTGAAGCGCGCGGCGTGCCCGTGTTGCCCGCCAACGCGCCGTTCAACGCCGCGACACGCGTCTGGGTCGATGGGCTGCTCGCGGGTCTGTTCAGCCGTGGCGAAGCGCCGCCCTTGTTAGCCAGCACCGACGCGCCCGAGCCTGAACTGCAGATCGCGCATACGCGGCCCAAGGTCGCGTTGCTGTGGGCGTCGCAGACGGGCAATGTCGAATCGCTGGTCGAGTCCTACGCCACGCAACTGATGGAATCCGGCTTCGAGATCCGCACGGCGTGCATGTCCGACTGCGCGGTCGCGAGTCTCGCGAAGTCGCACTATGTGCTGCTGATGACCAGCACGTTCGGCGACGGCGATGCGCCCGACAACGGCCAGGACTTCTGGTCCGCGCTCAAGGCCACCGATGCGCCGCGCCTCGAGTCGCTGCGCTACGCGGTGCTGGCTTTCGGCGACACGAGCTACGACGCGTTCTGCGGCCACGGCCGCAACCTTGATGCGCGTCTCGCGGAACTGGGCGGCATGCGCCTGCTGGCGCGGACCGATTGCGACACGGACTTCCAGACCGCCGCCGATGGCTGGCTCGCGCGGATCATCGCCCGCATCAAGGACGACGACGCGGCGCTGCACGCGGTGCCCGCGCAGGGCGCGATTCCCGACGTGCTGAGCCCGGGCGCCGCGAGCAAGGCGCGTCCGGCGCCGTCACGGCTGCTGCGCAATGTGCGGCTCAACCATCCGGGCGCGGCCAAGGACACGCGCTCGTTCGCGTTTTCGACGGCAGAATCCGGCCTCGACTACGAAGCCGGCGACGCGCTGGGCGTCTGGCCGACCAACTGTCCCGAGCTCGTCGGCGAGGTGCTGAGCCTGACGAAGCTCGACGCCGATGCGCCCGTGCACGTTTCAGGCTCAGGCGAGATGCGGCTCGCCGATGCACTGGCCACGCATTACGAGATCGCCCGCCCGAGTCCGGAAGCGCTGAAGCTGATCGCGGCGCGCACGCCCGGGCCCGCGCTGAAGCAACTGCTCGGCGACGAGCGCAAGAACGAGCTGAAATCCTGGCTGTGGGGCCAGCAACTCGCGGATGTGCTGCACGAGCATCCCGCGTCGCTGTCGGCGGATGAACTGCTCGGCGTGCTCAAGCGCATGCAGCCGCGCCTGTACTCGATTTCGTCGAGCCCGAAGGCGCATGCGGGCGAAGTGCATCTGACCGTTTCGGCGGTGCGCTACGACAATGGCCGCCGCAAGCGCAAGGGCGTGTCATCGACGTTCCTCGCCGACCGCGCCCACGATGCCGACGTGCCGCTGTTCGTGCAGAAGAGCGCGCATTTCCGTCCGCCGCGCCAGGGCGACACGCCGATCATCATGGTTGGTCCCGGCACCGGCGTCGCGCCGTTTCGCGGCTTCCTGCACGAGCGCCGCGCGCGCGGCGACACGGGACGCAACTGGCTGTTCTTCGGCGAGCAGCATGCGGCCACCGACTTCTACTATCGCGAGGAACTCGAAGGCATGAGCCGGTCGGGCCTGTTGAACCGTTTCGACACGGCGTTCTCGCGCGACCAGCGCGACAAGGTCTACGTGCAGGACCGCATGCGCGAGCAGGGCGCCGAGCTCTGGTCGTGGCTGCAGGACGGCGCGAACTTCTACGTCTGCGGCGATGCGAGCCGCATGGCGAAGGACGTCGATGCCGCATTGCGCGAGATCGTCGCGCGGCATGGCGGACTCACGGACGAGCGGGCGGCGGAGTACGTGTCCTCGCTCGCGCGCGACAAGCGTTATCTGCGCGACGTGTATTGACCTGGGCGTTGGCCTGAGCGGCGGGCCCTCGCGTTGAATGCCGTTACACTCCGTGCTCACGGTTCGGAAAGTTGGAGCATGGAGTGAAGCGAATCCTCATCATCGGCATCGGGGCGGGCAATCCGGAATACGTCACGGTTCAGGCCATCAACGCGCTGAATCAGGCCGACGTGTTCTTCGTGATGGACAAGGGCGAAGCGAAGGCGAAGCTCATCGCGCTGCGTCGCGAGATCATCGAGCGCTATGTGAAGGAGCGCGACTACCGGATCGTCGAGGCGACCAATCCCGAGCGCCGGCGCGATACCGCCAGCTATACCGATGCCGTCGATATCCTGAACCGCGACAAGCAGGCCGTGTTCGAGCGGCTGATCGGCGAGGAATTGCGCGACGGCGAATGCGGCGCGTTCCTCGTCTGGGGCGATCCTTCGCTGTATGACAGCACGATGCGCATCGTCGAGGCCATCGTCGCGAGCGGGCGGCTGGCCTTCGAGTATGAGGTGATTCCGGGCATCAGCAGCGTGCAGGCGCTGGCGGCGAAGCATCGCGTGGCGCTCAACGCGATCGGCCGCGCGGTGGAGATCACCAATGGCCGGGGCATCGCCGAAGGCTTTCCCGAGCGCGCCGACAGCGCCGTCGTGATGCTCGACGCGCAGAACGCGTTCCGGCAACTGGCGCACGAGGATCTCGACATTTTCTGGGGCGCGTATGTCGGCACCGACGACGAGATCCTCATCTCCGGCCCGCTGCGCGACGTGATGGACGAGATCGAGCGGGTGCGCGCCGAAGCTCGCGCGCGGCACGGCTGGATCATGGACACCTATCTGCTCAAGCGCCGCACGCCGTCGCGCGACTGACACGGAGACCCTCTTGAACCCCATTCTCAATCTCTTCGATCTCACCGGACGCCGCGCCTTGATCACCGGCTCCAGCACCGGCATCGGCTTCGCGCTGGCGCGCGGTCTCGGCGGCGCGGGCGCGCAGGTCGTGCTCAATGGCCGCGATCAGACGCGCCTCGACGAAGCGCTCAGTCAGCTCCGCGCCGAAGGCATCACGGCGCAGGCGGCGCGGTTCGACGCGACTTCGCCGGAACAGGTGACTGAAGCGGTCGCGCGCATCGAGGCCGACAGCGGTCCGATCGACATTCTCGTCAACAACGCCGGCATGCAGCGCCGCGCGCCGCTGGAGACGTTCTCGCACGAGCAATGGCGCACGCTGATGCAGACCAACGTCGACAGCGTGTTCCTCGTCGGGCAGGCGGTGGCGCGCTTCATGATCGGGCGCGGCGCAGGCAAGATCATCAACGTCTGCTCGGTGCAGAGCGAACTCGGGCGGCCGAACATCGCCGCCTATACCGCCACCAAGGGCGCGGTAAAGATGCTCACCAAGGGCATGGCGATCGACTGGGGTCCGCACGGCATCCAGGTCAACGGGCTCGGGCCGGGCTATATCAAGACCGAACTGACCGAGGCCCTCGTCAACGACGAAGCGTTCAGCGCGTGGCTGATCGGCCGCACGCCGTCGCGCCGATGGGGCGATGTCGAGGATCTCGCCGGCGCGGCCGTGTTCCTCGCCAGCGACGCGTCGCGCTTCGTGAACGGCCACGTGCTCTACGTGGACGGCGGCGTGACGGCGACGCTGTAGGGCGTTTTGGGGCGGCATACGCCCTTGCTTCACTCGAATGCCGCGCGATTCACCTCGACGAATTCGCGCACGGTCTGCGGCGCACGCCCCGTGATCTCGCCAATCACGCCGTCCGCGCCCGCGAAGATGCCGTTCTGATAATCGACGGCAATCGCGACGAAATGCTGGATCATGAATTCGGGCAGCTTGTAGTGCTCGAGATGCTTCCGGTAGTCGTCGAGCGACGAAGGCTGGTAGGTGACCGTGCGGCCGAGCGTTGCGCCGATTTCATCGGCGATCTGCTGCTGAGTCATTTCCACCGGCCCGCACAAGGTGACCGTCTTGCCGATATGCCCTTCAGGCTGCGTGAGCACGGCGGCGATCAGGCGCGCCTGGTCTTTGGCGGCGATCGGCGCGTGACGTCCTTCGCCATACGGCAGCGTGATGACGCCGTCGCGCACGATCTGGTCGCGCACCCACGGGAAGACCAGCCATTCGGAGAAGAAGGTCGGACGAATGTGCACGACAGGCACGCCCGACCAGTCCAGCACCCGTTCCGCGATCCAGTGGTCGCGCGCCGCGTGGCTCTGCGAATCCTCCCGCGCCGAAATCTGCGACATCTCCACGACCACGCCGACGTTCGCGCGCCGCGCCGCGTCGGCGAAATAGGCGGCGGCCTGGATATAACCCGGGCGCACCGGATAGCACAGATAGGCGCCATCGACGCCCTGCATCGCGCGGATCACGTCGTCGTGTTCGAGCAGATCGCCTTCCACGATCTCCGCGCCGGCTTCGCGCAACGCTTCACTGCGCTCGTCCTGCTGGTGTACGAAGGCGCGCACCGCGTGCCCCTGATCCAGAAGCTGACGGATGGTATGGACGCCGGTCTTGCCGGTGGCGCCGGTGATGAGATAGGTGCGTCGTTGCATGATGCGTTCTCCGCAGTTGAAGTGTATATGCACTTTTGAGGCGATATGAAAGGCCCGACAGGCGGGCCAACGGGGTTACAGCGCTTCGAGATGTCGTTGTACGTCGTGCAGGACGGCCGTGGAGGCTTCCGGGTCGCCGATGATGCGCGCGATGGTGACGGCGCCGATCATCGCCGAGAGGGCGAACACGGCTTCGGATCGCGCCGCCCCGCGATGCCGGCGGCGAATGTGTTGCGCCATCACGTCGACCAGCTGGTCGAAGCCGTGCGCGGCGGCGGCGCGGGTGTCGTCGTCCGCATGCGCCAGTTCGCTGCCCATGCCGGCGAGCGGACAGCCGTGCCCGGGCGCGTCGCGGTGCTGTTCCGACACGTAGGCCGCGACGATCGCCTGGAAGGCTTCCTTGCCCGCGAGTGCGCCGGCGGCGGCATCGAGCGTGCCGATGACGTCGCCGATGCCGGCTTCACAGGCCTCGGCGACCAGTTGATCCTTGGAGTCGAAATGCCGGTAGAACCCGCCGTGCGACAGCCCGGCGGCCGACATGATGTCGGCGACACCGGTGGCCTGAATGCCTTTCGAGCGGAACGCGCGTGCGGCGACATCGACGATGCGCTGGCGTGTTTCAGCTGTTTCGGCGTTGGATTTACGCATGGCGTGCCGCTCCGTGACTGCATGTTTTAGATGATAGGGATCATCTAAAACGAAGTCAAATGCGGCAGAGGCAAGAATGAATTGCGCGGCGGCCAGGCAATGCTGCCGCTGCGCCGCTGGATCAGGCGCTGGGCTTGGCGTCGGCTTCGGGGGCTTCCGGCGCTTTCGGCGCTTCGGTTGCTTTCGGCGTTTCCGCCGCCTTCGGAGCCGCTGCGCTGCGCGCCTGGCGATTGTTCTCCAGATACACGGCGCGCGCCGCGTCGGCCGAAGTCACTTCGCCTGCTGCGGCGCCGGTCAGGTCCACACGTGCCGCGCCTTCCGCGAGGCTCGTCCAATAGCGATTGCCCCGGCACCACACCTTGATGGCGGCGCGCAGTTCGCGCTCGCTCAGCTGCAACTCTTCGGCGTGTTTCATCAGATCTTCGAAGATGCCAACCTTGAGCGGCTTCTTCGGCGCGGGGTTCTTCGGGAAGGCGAGCGGGAAGCGCTTTTGCAGCTTGCCGATGGTATGCACGACCGGATCCACGGGCTTCGCGGGCGCAGCCGGCGGAGGAGGAGGCGTGGGCGCAGGCGCGCGCCGCGCGCGAGGCGGCTTCTTCGCCTTGGCGGCCTTGCTTTGTGCCGCTTCCTGCTCGGCTTGCCTGGCCTGCTGCGCGAGTTGTTTTTTCAGTCCTGCGAGTTGTTCGAAGCCCATTACTTCCTACCTGTGGAAAACGTACGCCGATTTTATCAGCCCCGATCGACGCTTTCCCGGACCGGGCCTCGCGCCGTAACCGTTCTAGGTGTCCGAAGCGGGATCGTCGGCGCCGAGCCGTTCGAGCAGTTCCTCGACCTGCTGCAACTGCTTCGGCAGCAGATCCCCGGCGCTGCGAAGCTTTTTCAGACGCTGCCGCCAGTACGCAGGCGGCAGCGCGGGGTGATCGTCCCGCGCGGACGACTCGATCGCAAGCCGCAGATGCGCCAGATCGGCGTCTGTAAGGGCGAGGCGGCGGGCGTCGGTCAGTCTCTGTTTTTTGCGGTTCATGCCGCTTTTCTGTGTGCTTTTAATAAGCTCCTATGGTGCATGGAGTGTCCACAGGGCGCATACCCTACTTTCGTAGGTGCACGAAAGCAGGGGCGCGCTGACTTGTCGTTGCAACAAAACGCTCAGACGGCGAAGTCGGTGGAGCTGGACAGCGTTTGCCACGCGGCGGTTTCGGCCGTGACGTACGCGTTCTTCTCCGCGATCGCCCGCAGCGTGTCCGTGCCGAGCGCGAGGCGCAGTGGCGGGTTGGGCGCATCGGCAAGCGTGACGAGCGCGGCGGCGAGCTTCTGTGGATCGCCGGGCTGGTTGTGATTCATCTCGACGGCCAGACGGCGGATCTGTCCCGAAGTCGCATCGTAGTCGCCGATGACCTCCTGGCCGACCATCAGCGACGACGCGTCCAGGAAGTCCGTGCGGAAATAGCCCGGCTCGACGACGGTGGCATGCACGCCGAGCGGCTGCAATTCCGCGTGCAGCGCCTCGGTGATGCCCTCGACGGCGAATTTCGTCGAGCAATACACGCCGAAGCCCGCCGCCGAGCGATAGCCGCCCACCGAGGACATGTTCATCACGTGTCCGGCGCGCTGGCGGCGCATGACGGGCAGCACGGCGCGCGTGACGTTGAGCAGCCCGAAGACGTTGGTGTCGAACATGCGGCGCACGTCGGCATCGCTGGATTCCTCAATGGCCGCGAGCAGGCCGAAGCCGGCGTTGTTCACCAGCACGTCGATGCGGCCGAATCTGCCGATGGCGGCTTCGACGGCGGCCTTTGCCTGGCCTTCGTCGGTGACGTCCAGCGCGACCGGCAGCAGGGCGGGCGATTCGCCCAGGCGTTCGGTGATGGCCGCTGTGTTGCGGCCGGTGGCGACGACGGCGTGACCGGCGTCGAGCGCGGCTTGCGCGATCAGGGCGCCCAGTCCGCGCGAGGCGCCGGTGATGAACCAGACGCGCTTGTATTGCGAGGTGTTGACGTTGCTCATGATGTGCTCCGTTGTGTCGGTGGTGAGGGTGTAACGAAGCTTAGGCCGACGGATTCGCTCAAACTAGTGAGGCAACGTTAGACTGATAATCAACTTTTATTTGCGAATCGGGAGTACGGCGATGAACGAAGTCCGCGCGATTTCGATCTTCGTGCGCACCGCGACGCTGGGCAACCTGCGGCGGGCGGCGGTCGATCAGGGCATCTCGCCGCAGGCGGCGAGTCACGCGGTGATGCAGCTGGAAAAGTCGCTTGGCGTGCGGCTGTTTCATCGCACGACGCGCAAGCTAAGCCTGACGGAAGAGGGGCAGCGGCTGTTGCAGAGCGTCGAGCCGGCGCTTGCGGTGTTGACCTCCGCACTCGCCGATGCGCGCCGCGCCAAGGAGGAGATCGCCGGACCGTTGCGCATCAGCGCGCCGAAGGCGCTGAGCCGCGCGCTATGGCCTTCGGTGCTCGAATTCGCGACGCTTTATCCGGACGTGCAGCTCGACGTCCGTTTCGATGACCATTTCACCGATCTGGTCGAGGAACGCGCGGATGTCGGCCTGCGCGGCGGCTCGCCGCCGGCGGGCGGTGCGATCGCGCGGCGGCTGGTGCCCATTCAGCTGATCGTGTGTGCGTCGCCGGCGTATGTCGAACGGCATGGCGCGCCGCGCACGGTCGACGAACTCGCCGCGCATCGCTGCACGGGATATCGGCGGGCGAATACGGGAAAGCAGGCGCCCTGGGAATTCATGATGGGCGACGAGATCGTGTATCGGGAAATCGAGGCTTCGCTGTGCGCGAACGATGTCGACGCGGAAACGGACACCGTGCTCGCGGGGCTGGCGATTGGCCAGTTGGGCAGCTTTTCGGCGGTTCCGGCAATTCGCGACGGGCGGCTCGTGCCCTTGCTGACGAAACATCTGACGCAGCGCGAAGCGATCTATATCCACTATCGACGGCGGACCGAGCAGCCATTGCGCGTGCGAACCTTTATCGATTTCATGATCGAAAAGCTTGCTGATAACCGGGATTTTTATCTGACGGCGGCGGAGGTGCGGGGAGGCGGGCAGGTGGGGCGGTAGTTATACAAAATTTTTTTATGCGGTGGCGGTGGTGCGGTAAAACTCTTCAGCACGATCCATGGCCGGAGAGGCTTCCATTGCTGACGTCACTTGAAGCATTCATCAGAAAAGAAGCGTGTATCGCTTTGGGAAAGCCAATTACGCGCGATATGACCATCGCATTCGACCTCGGCCAACAAGGAGACGATGCCGATATCTTCATGCAGCGTTTCTTCGAAGCATTCGAGGTCGACGAAGGCGACTACGATTTTCGTCGCTATTTTCTGATGGAAGGCGACGGCGTTCTCTACCACCTCATTACGCGATTCATTCTGCGAAAACGCCACTCGACAACCAAAGAGCCGCTAACGGTAGGCATGCTATACGACGCCATGGCTCGCGGCAGGGGGGATGCCGCATCGCTCGCGACGCATGCCGATTGACCGTCTACTCCGCCCCCGCCAACTTGTCCTGCGTGCGCGTCTCGAAGTCGCCCGCATCATGCCGTTCATGCAACTGCTCCGACGGCTCGCCAAACGTCCGATTGACCATACGGCCACGCTGCACAGCAGGCCGCGCGTCAATCTCGCTGGCCCAGCGCTGCACGTGCTTGTATTCATCGACGGCAAGGAACTCCGCCGCGCCGTACAACCGGCCCTTCGCCAGCCCGCCGTACCACGGCCAGATGGCGATGTCGGCGATGGAATAGTCATCGCCCGCAATGTAGCGATGCTCGGCCAGACGCTTGTCGAGCACGTCGAGCTGACGCTTCGTTTCCATGGCGAAGCGGTCGATCGGATATTCCATCTTGCTCGGCGCATACGCATAAAAATGGCCGAAGCCGCCGCCGAGATACGGCGCGCTGCCCATCTGCCAGAACAGCCAGGACAGCACTTCGGCGCGTTCGCTGAAGTCGGTCGGCACGAACTCGCCGAACTTCTCCGCGAGATACAGCAGGATCGCGCCGGACTCGAACACGCGCACCGGCGTGGGACCGCTGCGATCGACGAGCGCAGGAATTTTCGAGTTCGGATTCGCGCCGACAAAGCCGCTGCCGAACTGGTCGCCATCGCCGATGCGGATGAGCCACGCATCGTATTCGGCGCCCTTGTGACCGCGCGCGAGCAGTTCCTCCAGCATCACCGTGACCTTCACGCCATTGGGCGTGGCCAGCGAATAAAGCTGCAACGGATGTTGTCCGACAGGAAGCGGCTTTTCGTGTGTCGGTCCGGAAATCGGACGATTGATGCTGGCGAACTGGCCGCCGTTGTCCTTGTTCCAGGTCCAGACCGTGGGCGGCACGTACTCGGGGGTCTCGCTCATGTTCGAAGCTCCTGCGCCAGATGAATGAGTTCCGGCGAGGTTAGCAGGTCGCCGGAAACGCTGCTTGGACGGGCCGCGCTCCGGTCCTTTGTACAATCGACGCCGGTTTCACAGGAGAGATTCATGAGCCAGCAGCGCCCATCGCACAAAGCTTTCCGGCCTCGCAAGCGGCCGGCTCAGTCGCGCTCGGAGGCGACGGTGGCGTCCATCGTCGAGGCCGCGGCGCAGGTGCTCGAAACGGAAGGCTTCGAAGGATTCAACACGAATGCAGTGGCGCAACGCGCGGGCGTCAGCATCGGTTCGCTTTATCAATACTTTCCGGGCAAGGATGCGCTGACCGTCGCGCTGATCCGGCGCGAAACCGGACGCTTTCATCAGGACGCGCTCACCGCGCTGACCAAGCGTAGCGGCAAGGCGGCGCTCGAGTATCTGATCGGGGCCGCCGTACGGCAGCAGTTGCAGCGGCCGATGCTCGCACGCCTGCTCGACATCGCCGAAGGGCGCCCCGCGATACAGCTCGAAGTGGACGGCTCGCAGATGAATGACCTGGTGATGGCGGTGGTGAAGCGCGCCGCGCCGAAGCATCCTCGTCCGGAGGTCGCGGCGGGCGATCTGTTCGCCATGCTTCACGGCATGGTCGATGCGGCTGGCGAACGCGGCGAAACCGATCTCGACGATCTCGAACGACGCGTGCAAGCGGCGGTGTTCGGTTATCTGGCGCGAAGCGTCGGCGATTGAATGTGAGCAAGCGATCCTCCGCTTCGGCTCGATCAAAAGAAAAAGCCCTCGAAAAAGGGCTTTTTTGCATTTTGAAGCGCCTCGCCAAAGCGAGTAGTGAATGTGAGCTTTTGCTTATATTCTGACTGTCATGGAGCGACGGCGGCAAGGGGCCGCACCGGCTCTACTCCTTGAGACACAGACCATGACAGACTCGATCAAGAGCATGAAGCTCAATCACCTCAGCTTTCCCTCGTCCGATACCGCTGCAACCGCGCGCTTCTTCGAACACTATCTCGGCTTCACGATCGCGGGCAGCTGGGAGCAGTCGTATATCCTCAAGCGTCCCGGTTTCGATGTGGTCATCGATCATGTCGGCGATCACACGCCGTCTTATCCGCGTGCGTTCCACGTCGGTTTCGAGCTGCCCACGCTCGATGACGTCCAGGCCTTGCATGAACGCTTCACGGCGGACGGCGTGGAAATGGAAACCGCCGTGTTCAACAATGGGCGCGGTTCACGTTTCTTCTGCCGCGCGCCGGGCGGCGTAATGTTCGAATTGAACACGCGCTCGGACGCGTCAGCGGAATATCGCGGAACGTTCGACGAGTAAGGCGCCTCACGCGCCGCGCGGGTCCTGCCAGCCGAGCCCGAGGCTCTTTTGCAGCGACACGAAATCCTTCAGCAGTTCGGCCTTCGCCGCGACCACGTCCTGCTGCGCGGCGAACTGCGTGCGCTGCGCGTCGAGCAGATCGATGAGTGTCGACACACCCGCGCGGTAGCGTTGCCGCACAAGCGTGGCGGAGCGTTCCGCCGACGCCTCCACCTGCTGCAAGCGCACCACATGCTCGCGCTGATTGCCATAGCGCGACAGCGACGAATTCGCGTCCTTCAGCGCGCCGAGTACGGTCTTCTCATAGCGTGCTTCGGCTTCTTCGCGCGAGGCCCGAGCCGTATCGACGCTTGCCGCCGTGCGCCCGAAGTCGAACAGGTTCCATTGCAGATACGGCACGCCGACCCACGAGAAATTCTGCTTGCGCAACAGATGCCCCGGGTCGGCCGCCGAGAAGCCGATATCGCCGAGCAGCGACACCTTCGGGAAATAATCGGCGATATGCTCGCCGATCTGCGCGTTGCTCGATGCCAGCCGACGTTCCGCCGCGCGGATATCGGGCCGCTGTTGCAGCATCGCGGCTGGGTCGCCGATGGCCACCGTCGCCGGCAGCACCGGCAAGGGCGCGCGCGCAGCGAGTTCGCCATCGAGCGCGCCGGGCGCGTGGCCCGTCAGCACGGCCAGTTGATCCAGCGAATCGGTGATCTGCACCTGCAGGGGCACGAGCGTGGCGCGCGTGGTATCGACCTGGGTCGTCAGGCGTTCGACATCGACCTGTGCCGCCGTGCCGCGCGCGCGGCGCTGCTCGGTCAGGTCGAGCATCTGCTGCTGATACTCGGCCGTGCGTTCGGCAAGCGCGAGCCGCTCCTGCTGGTCGCGCAAGTCGATATACGCCGACGCCACCTCGGCCGCCAGCGACACCTGCGTGTCCGAGAGATCGGCGTGCACGGCGTCGGCTTCATCGGAGGCAGCCTCGATTGCGCGGCGCGTGCCGCCGAACAGATCGATCTCCCACGAAGCATCGAAGCCCACGGTATAGAAGTCCACCGGACCGCGTCCCGTCGATGCCGGCGCGCCGCTGTCATCCGACGAACTGAAGAACGACGTATCCGGCGAACGCATGCGCAGCGCCGCCGCCGAGCCCGACACCTTCGGCAACTCGTTGGCGCGCTGTCCGCGCAGTTGCGAGCGGGCCTGAAGCAAGCGTGCCTGCGCCATCTTCAGATCCGGATTGTGCGTGAGCGCGGCATCGATCAGCGTGTTCAGCTGCGGATCGTTCAACGCCTGCCACCATGCCGCGGGCGCATGCGTCGCGACGATGCCCTCGGCCGGTGCGCGCACGAAGGCGCCGTTCCTTGCGGCGTCCGGCGCGATCTCGGGCGCACCGTGATAGTCAGGGCCGACCGTGCAGGCGGCCAGCGCGAACGCGGTCAGCGCAAGCAGGGCAGTGAAGCGGATAGTGCGAGGAAACATCGTTGAAGGATTCATCACGATCAGTGGCCCGCTGAGGGCGTCTCGCCGGCTTGCGCGCGCGGCGTCTTGAGCAAAAGCGCGAGCGGCAGGCATGCGAGCAGCGCGATCGCCAAAATATAAAAAGTCTCGGAGTAGGTCATGACAACAGCCTGCTGGCCGATCTGCACCGACAGCTGCCCGAGTGCCTGCATCTTCGCGTGCGCCATGTCGCCGCCCTGCGCGAAGAAGCTGGCGGCGCTCGATGCCATGCGCTCCTGACCGATCACCGAATTGGCCGTCACGGACTCGCGGATCGCCGCTGTATGGAAGTCGTTGCGCCGGTCGATCACCGTGCCGATGATCGCCAGTCCCACCGAGCCGCCGAGATTGCGCGCCATGTTGTAGAGGCCCGCGGCATCGCCGGATTCCTCGCGCGAGACGGCGGCCATCGACGCCTGATTGAGCGGCATCATCGCGAGCATCTGTCCGAAGCCGCGCAGGATCTGCGACCAGAAGAAGTCATGGCCGACGCTCTGCGCAGTCAGGGAGATGTCCAGCAGGCAGCTTCCCGCGAAGAACAGCAGGCCCATGATGACGAGCACGCGAAAGTCCACCTTGCCCAGCAGGCGCGGCAATACCGGCATGATGAGGAAGGCCGGCACGCCCGAGACCAGCATGATCGCGCCCGACTGCAGCGCGTTATAGCCCGCAACGATGCTGAGAAACTGCGGCAGCAGGAACGACACGCAATAGAGCCCCGCGCCGACCGCGAACACGATCAGGATGACGCTCGCATAGCGCGGATTGCGCAGCAGCGAGAGCCGCACGATGGGCTTCTTCGCGATGAACTGCGAGATCGCGATCAGCAACATGCCGAAGAGGGTCACGCACGTGAGCGTGACGATCTCGCTCGACTCGAACCATTGATTGCGCTGGCCTTCCTCGAGCACGACCGTGAGCGAGCTCAGGCCGATGGCCAGTCCCGCAATGCCGATCCAGTCGGCCTTCAGGAAGGCTTCCCAGTGCGACTTCTCGGCCGGCAGTCCGGTGACCAGCAGCGCGACCAGCGCGATGCCCACCGGCACGTTCACGAAGAAGCACCATGACCACGAGATGTTTTCCGCGAGCCAGCCGCCGAGCACGGGGCCGAGCAAGGGCCCGAGCAGCACGATCAGACCGAAGATCGTCATGCCGACCGGCATCTGTTCGCGCGGCAGCCGCGTGCGAATGATGGTCTGCGCGGTCGGGATCATCGCGCCGCCGGTGAAGCCCTGGCCGATGCGGCCCGCGACCATCATCGGCAACGAATGAGAGAAGCCGCACATCACCGAGAACAGCGTGAACAGCACCGCATTGCCGAGCAGGAAGTTGCGCAGGCCGAACACGCGCGTGAGCCACGCGGCAAGCGGGATCATCACGATTTCGGACATCAGGTAGCCGGTCGAGATCCAGGTGCCTTCGGTGCCGGTCGCGCCGATCTCACCCTGGATCTGCGGCAACGCCGAGTTGGTGATCGAGATGTCGAGCGTGGCCATCAGCGCGCCGAGTGCGCCGGCCGTCACCGCAATCCAGTCGGTGGCGCTCGCGCGTGCGTGCGACTCACTCATGACGATTCTCGTCGGCGATGCGCTTGCTGTCGTCGGTGGCGGACTTCGTGTCGATGTCGACCGTCACCGACAGGCCCGGCAGCAGTACCTTGCGCGTCTCCGGACCGGTATCGACACGAATGCGCACCGGCACGCGCTGCACGATCTTCGTGAAGTTGCCGGTGGCGTTCTCGGGCGGCAGCAGCGCGAATTGCGCACCCGTGCCGGGCGCGAAGCTCTCGACGACGCCATGCAGGTCCGTGCCTTTCAGCGCGTCGACGTGCAGCGTCGCCGGCTGCCCGATGCGCATGCGGCCGACCTGCGTTTCCTTGAAGTTTGCTTCGAGATACACCGACTCGACCGGCACCACCGTCATCAGCCGCGTGCCCGGCTGCACATACTGGCCGACGCGCACCGTGCGATCGCCGACACGGCCCGCCACCGGGCTGAACAGCGTGGTGTCGTTGAGGTCGAGCTTCGTCTGATCCATTTGTGCCTGCGCCGCTTCCAGCTGCGCGCGCGCCTGGGCGATCTGCGCTTCAGTCGCGCCGATCTGCGTCGCCGCCGCGCGTGCCGCCGCGAGATTCGCGGTCAGCGTGGCGCGCGCCTGATCGCGTGTGGACACGAGGCTCGTGAGACGCTCGGCGCTCTCGGCGCCGGTCGCCACCAGCGGGCGATAGCGGTTCACGTCGTCTTCCGCGTGCGCGAGGCTGACGCGCGCCACTTCGGCCTGCGCCTTCGCCTGATCCGCGTTGGCATGCTGCTGCGTGAGTTCGGCCTGGGCGCGCTGGATGTCGGCGGCGCGGGCATCGAGCGTGGCCTGCGCCTGATCCAGCGAGGCCTGGTACTGGCGCGTGTCGAGCTTCGCGAGCGGCGCGCCCGCAGCGACAGTCTGGTTGTCGCCGACCAGCACTTCCGTGATGTAGCCGCTCACCTTCGGCGCGATGGTCACGCTGTCGGCCTTGAGATAGGCGTCGTCGGTGGTTTCGATGAAGCGGCCCACCGTCCACCAGCGCGCACCCCACGCGATGCCCGCCACGACCGCAACGATGCCGACCGCGATCAGCAGGCGCTTGCGTGACGATTTGCCTTGGGCCGCGTCAGCGGGCTGGTCGCCGTGCGTGGGCGCTGTGACAGACATGTTTTCTCCGGGAGCTTTCGCGCTGCCGCCTGGGTGCGGTAGCCTTCGATGAATAGCAGAACGGCGAGCGCGCCTGCGGCAAGATGCCGGTTGCATTGCACTCGCCAAACTAGACGATGGCGTCTAGTATGCATGAATCTAGACGCCAGCGTCTAGTTCGTAAAATTGTGGAACGAAACAAGGAACATGAATGAAGAAGCCCCGGTCCGGCAATGAAAGCGAACTGCAAGATCCGGAACGGACCAGCGCGGCCCGTTCGCCGTTGCAGGCGCGCGGGCGTGCGCGCATCGAGGCGGTGCTCGATGCCACGGCGGAACTGATCGTCGAGAAAGGGCTCACGGGCGTGACGATGCATGGCGTGGCGCGTCAGGCGCAGACGCCGATCGGCTCGATGTATCACTTTTTTCCGGACCGCGACAGCTTGTTGAAAGCGTTGTGGGATCGTCACATTGCCGCGTTCGGCGAACTCGAGGACGAGCTCGCGCAGACCGATACGGAGACGTGGAAGGCGTTGTCGCCGGCGGCGGTGATCGAGCGCATCATGAGTCCGCACATCCGCTACTTCGAGCAGCATCCGGATTGCCTGATCCTGATGTCGGTGATGCCGCACGACGACGAGAAGGGCAAGCGCAAGTCCGACATGCTGCGCCGCGTGCTCGATGCGCGCATGCCGCATGTGAAGCCCGCCGAGCGCGCGCTGTATGTGGAGATGATCCGCGCGCTGGCGGGCGGCGCGCTGGCGATCAAGCTGCGCCCCGCCATGGGCGACGTGCAGCTCGCGCAGCGTTATCTGCGCGAGGTGGAGCGGGCGTTGTCGGCGTATCTGGCGGCGGTGGAGGCGGCGGTATCGAAGTAATTAACGGCCCGCTTCGCGCCGCTCCTGTTCCTCGACAGTCAGGATGGCTTCCGGCATCGCATCGAGGCGCGCCTTTGGAATGGGCACGCCGCTTTCATCGGACAGGCCATACGTGCCCTCGGCGATTTTTTGCAACGCGCGCTGGATGTCGCCGATGCGCTGATCGTTCACGTCGCGCAATGCCTGATTCGCGACGTCCTGTTCCATGCGCTGCGCTTCGTCTTCGAATTCCCGTGCCTCGGAACCATGCTCGAGTTGCTGGCGCCGCTCGCCGGCGATGCCGCCTTCCTCGGTGCCGAGCAAATCATGCTGCATGGCTTCGAGCCGTGCACGTTGCTGCGCGATGTAGTCGTCGGTCAAACCGCTCTGGTTGATGGCCATGGTCGTGCTCCTTTGAACGCTATTCGCCCGTGGCGATGGACACGGACGCCTCGCTCGTCAGCATCAGGAAGGTCAGCGTTTCGCGCAGGTAGAGCTGGACGGTGGTGTCGGTATGGCTCGTGTAGCCGATCGACAGGTCTTGTCCGAGATACAACTCATAGTCGCCGCCGCGCGTCGACAGCACGCAGCCGCCCTGCAACGCGGGAGCCCACACCAGGTCGCCGCTGACGATGCGCTTGATGTGCTGGATCACGGGATAGCCCTGATCGCTTGCTTCGGCCAGCGCCGTGTAGGCATCCGCGCCGAGCAGCACGGAATAGGGGCCGTCGACGCCCGCGAGCCGCAGCTTCTCCAGCGCCTGGCTGATGGCGACGGGATAGTCGGCGACGTTGGTGGGCAGCATCGTCGCATCGTTCGAACTGCCCTCGCGTATGCCGACGATGCCCGCCGCCTTGTAGCCGTCGAAGATCGCGCTGTCTTCCGCGCGCGCGAGATCGCTCGCGGCGGTCTTGGCGGGCTGCCAGTCGCCGTCGTTCGAGCCGCGTTCGACGCTGTCGATGGACTCGCGCTGCAACGTGAACGGCACGGTGAGTTCGACGACCCGGCGCACGTCATGCAGCTTCGCCGTCACGCCTTGCGCGGGTGCGGCGATCGCGCTCTGATGTCCGGTGCCGATGGCCGACAGCGCGCTGCCGCCGGCCTCCTTCACATCGACCACACGCCGCCCCGCGACGGAGCGCTTGAAGGTGCGGGCGACTTCCGCTTCGATCTGCGACCATGCGGCGCTTGCGATCGGCGCGAGCTCTCGATGCAGGTTATTCATGTTGTGACGTTCCTTTGAGTGAGCCGATGTTCAGGGAGCCTTCGCCACGCTTGCCCGGTTCGGGTTCCGCGTTGGAAGCTACGGATTCAGAGGGGCTGCGGTCGGGCAGTTCGTCGAGCAGGTCCGCGGAAGGCACGAAGAACAGGCCGCCGGTGATGGCGCGGCTGTAGTCGAGCAGGCGGTCGTAATTGCCCGGCGGCCGGCCCACGAACATGTTTTCGAGCATCTGTTCGATCGGCTTCGGCGCGCGCGCATAGCCGATGAAATAGGTGCCGAACTCCTTCGCGCCCGGACGTCCGAAGGCCATGTTGTGGCGCAGGATCTTCACCTCGCGGCCGTTTTCGTCGATCGTCGTGAGCGAACTGTGCGAGCACGAGGGCTTGATCGAATCGTCGAGCTCGACGTCGGAGAGCTTCTCGCGGCCGATGATCCGTTCCTGCTGCTCCACCGTCAGGCCATTCCACGCCGCGAGGTCATGCAGGTACTTCTGCACCATCACATAGCTGCCGCCGGCGAACGGCGCATCTTCATCCCCGACGATGGTGTACTCCATCGCGCTGCGGCCCTGCGGATTCTCGGTGCCGTCGACGAAACCCACCATGTCGCGCAGGTCGAAGTAGCGAAAGCCATGCACTTCATCGACCACCGTGACCGCGTCGCCGAGCTTGGCGAGCAGTTGCGAGGCCAGTTCGAAACACAGGTCCATGTGGTCCGCGCGGATGTGCAGCAGGATGTCGCCCGGCGTGGCGATGGCGCGACGCTCGCCCGCGCCCATTTCAATGAACGGATGCAGTTGCGCGGGACGCGGCGCGCCGAACAGGAAGTCCCACGCGTCCGAGCCGAAGCCGCACACGCAGGACAGGTTCGCGGCCGGCGCGCGCGTGCCGACCGCGCGGACCAGCGCCGCGATGTCGCCGCACCATGAGCGGACGACATCGGCCTTGTCTTCGCCGCGCGCCACGGTGGCGACGAGGAAGATCGCACTTCGGGAAATCGGATTGCAGACGGCTTGCGGTTCGGGTGTGGGCATCGGGGAAGATATTATTTACTTGATGGGGTTGATCGGAAAGCTCACTTCGTGTGTGCGAAGACATTGCCGGACAGGCGTTCGGCTTCCGCGCTGAACCAGGTCTGCGCGTGACGGCGCGTGGCGAGCCACGAGCGGTCATCAGGGTGCTGGAGATGCTGGCGAATCATGCGGCGGGCGCGCTCGATGCCGTCGCGCACCGCTTCGTCGGAGGTGCGCCATTCGGGCTGCACGGTTTCGGGCCATGTGAAGGACGACTGGCCGTCGTGACGGACGGTCAAATCGGCGACCCAGGCGCCGCGCTCGTTGCGCCGTGTCGTAATGGAGATTTCATGGCCGGCATACACGTCAAGGGCAGAGTCCATCTGTTCCTCCGATGCGGTTACGATCATACGATTCGGGCGGCGCTGGGTGCGTTCTGGGCTGCGCTGTTTTGGCCGGCCGCGAAACACGGATCGAGGGTACCTCAAGTCTGTGTGGTGCATATTGCAGACTGCAGGGTGGCGGGATCGGGCGCTTCATCCTATCGGTTTAGTTGAAGGTTTAGTTGAAGGCATGATTGCGGAAATGCACGCCGTCGTCGCGCGGCATTGCACATGATTGAACTTCGGGAGAATTTTTATGAAACGCCGGGGTGTGTTGATGACATTGCTCGCGTTGCCGCTTTTCATGACGCGCGCCCAGGCTGCGGACGGACATCTGAGCGAAGAGCAACGGCTGGGCATTGTCTTCGTCGCCAATCAGGCCGAGATCGCGGCGGCGCAACTGGCCTTGCAGAGATCGGGGTCGAAGAGCGTGCAGGTGTATGCGCGACGCATCATCACGGAGCATGGGCAGATGCAGCAGGAGATCGTCGCGCTGACCGGCAGCGCCGGCTCGCAGCCGCAACGCAGTGCGACGAGCAACGCGATGACGAAGCAGAGCCAGGCGGACCTCGCCCGGCTCGACGCGTCGAGCATGTACGACTTCGATGACCTCTATCTGGAGCGCGAGACCGGCTATCTGGGCCAACTCGTCAATACCGTCGACGACGGCATCCGCACGACAGGCAACGCCGATGTCAAGACGCTCCTCGCCCGCATGCGGCCTTCGTTCATTCTGCAACTCGATCAGGCACAGCGGCTGAAGATCCTGATCGGCAGCCGTGGACTGCGGCGATGACGTTCGACGCGCACGTCATGCTGTCTGCGTTTTTGCACAATTAAAAAACGAGACGCGTTCATGAAAAATTCGGAACGAATCGATCAACTGATTGCAGGCCTTGACGACTGGCGCGGCGAAATGCTGGCGAACGTGCGCAAGGCCATTCTCGCGGCGGATGGCGAGATCGTCGAGGAATGGAAGTACATGGGCAGTCCGGTGTGGTATCGCGACGGCATGATCGCGGTGGGCAATGCGCACAAGGACAAGGTCAAGCTGACCTTTGCGAACGGCGCGCATCTCGCGGATCCAAACCGGCTCTTCAACGCAGGTCTCGAAGGCAACCAGCGGCGCGCGATCGACTTTTTCGAAGGCAGCAAGGTCCAGGCGCGCGCGCTGCGGGATCTCGTGCGAGCGGCGATCGAATACAACCAGGGCAAGGCGAGGAAGAAGGGCAGCGCCTGAGGCTCGGGGTGCGCACGGGATGCGCTCGGGATGCGCTCGGGGATGCGTTCGGGGTTGCCCTCAACGCGCGCTCAGGGCAGCCGCGCCCAAGCGCCGATGAACGCCGGTGGCTGCACGACGCCTTCGAGCGCGACTACCTGATCGCGCAGGCGCTCGGCAAAGGTATCGATGTCCACCGCCTTCGCTTCCACGATGCCGAACCGTTCGGCAAGCGGCAACAAAGTTCTCAGCACCTCCGCGAGATAGCGGTAGGTGAACGCGTCCGTGCCGCCTTCGAAGCGTGCCGACAGCAGCATCTGCGGATCGGGCAGGCCTGCTTGGCGAAACGTCTTGAAGAGTTTCGCACCCATCTCGGTGTCCACGCCCGCGCGCCGGAAGGTTTCGATGATCCAGCGCGTGCCTTGCGCACACAGCGGCGCCTCGGGCAGCGAACGCGCGGTGCTCATGTCCATTTCATGAAACACGAACAGCGTGCCGCTGCCGGCTTGCGCGGCGAGCCGGCGCAAGGTCGCGGCCGGATCGGGCAAGTGCAGCAGGATCAGCCGTCCGATCACGGCATCCACCTCGCCGACGATATCCACGTCCGTCACGCTTCCGGCTTCGAAGCGCACGTGGTTCAGATGCGCGTGCTCCGCGCGCCGGCGCGCTTTGTCGATGATCTCCGGTGACCGATCGATGCCCAGCACACTGCCGTTCGTCCCGACGAGCGCCGCGGCAAGAAACGAGACATCGCCCGCGCCGCATCCCAGGTCCAGCACGCGCATGCCCGGAGCGAGGCCCGCGCGCCGCAGGACGTCCTCGGTGAGATCGCTGATGAAACGTGCCTGATGGTCGAGCCGCTCCATTTCGGGATCTGAGTGGCCGAGCACGTAGGCGGTGGAAGAGGAAGGCGTGGAGTTCATCGGCGGACCTCGACTGTGCGTATCCGATGCGGGCTGCCCGCGTATTCAGAGGCGCCCGATTTCATCTTAGTCACTATCCGGTCGCGTCCCGTTGCTTTCGATTTCCTTCCGGAAAAAGCTGAACGGAAGACTGAGAAAAAGCGGAAACGAATGTTTACAAAAAGGCAATGAAAGGCGACAATTCGGCCGAAATAATAACGATTCGCATTTGCGCGTGACGACAAGAGAATGAGTATGAAGAAAACTGAATGGAATGCCGTGGCCATGCGGCCGCTGAAACTCGCCGCCCTGCTGATGTTTGCCGTTGCACCGCTGGCCTACGCACAGTCCACCGATGGCACAGCCAACGACGCTTCCGCTCCCGCGCCTTCGGACGCCACCCTGCCGGCCGTCAAGGTGACTGCGCAGAATCCGGATCAGCCGTACGGGCCGACGAACGGCTATGTCGCGAAGGAATCGACGGCGCTCAAGACCGGCACGTCGCTGCTGGAAACGCCGCAGTCCGTGTCCATCGTGACGCGTCAGCAGATGGATCAGCAGAACGCGCAGACGCTGAATGCGGCGGTGCGCTACGTGTCCGGCGTGACGCCGGAGACGCGCGGCGGCATTGCGACGCGCTATGACTTGCTGAAAGTGCGCGGCTTCGACGCCGACAAATACTGGAACGGGCTGAAGATGCTCGACAACTCGTGGTACGCGACTCCGCAGGTCGATCCGTACTTGCTCGAGCGTATCGAGGTGTTGAAGGGACCGGTCTCGGTGCTGTACGGTCAGGCCGCGGCGGGCGGCCTGCTGGATCAGGAAAGCAAGATGCCGACGGTCGTTCCGTTGCACGAAGTGGGCGTCGAATTCGGCAACTACGCGCACAAGCAGGCCACGTTCGATTTCTCGGGACCGATCGGCGGCGATGAGCGTTATCTGTATCGCCTGACCGCTATCGCGCGTTCCGAAGACGGGCAGGTGCAGTCGACGGAGAACAAGCGCATTGCGATTGCGCCGTCGTTCACGTGGCGCCCGGATGCAAAGACGTCGCTTACGCTGTTCGGGTTCTATCAGCACGATCCGCGCGCCACGTCGTACGGCAGCGTGCCGCCGGAAGGCACGGTGCTCTACAACCCGAATGGCAAGCTGCCGAGCGACTTCTACGACGGCGACCATAACTTCGAGAGCTTCAACCGGGTTCAGGAGTCGATCGGCTACAAGTTCGAACGCAAGCTGACGAATACCTGGTCGTTCCGTTCGAACGCGCGCTTCATGCACGTCGCGCAGGACTACAAGAGCGTGTATGCGAGCCAGCTCGAAGACGATTTGCGCACGCTCGATCGCGGCACGGCGGCGTCGAAGGACAACCTGAACACCTTTGCGATCGACAATCAGGTGGAAGGCAACTTCTCGACCGGGCCGATCGATCACACTGTGCTGTTCGGCTTCGATTACCAGCACTATGCGAGCAATTTCGATGCGGGCTTCGGCGTCGCGCCGCCGCTCGACATGTACGCGCCGAACTACAACCAGACGATCACGCCGCCCGACCGCTATCACCAGGTGCTGAGCGGCACCCAGTACGGCGTGTATGCGCAGGATCAAGTGCGCTGGGGTCACGTGGTCCTGACGCTCGGCGGACGCGAGGACTGGGCAAGCAGCGACTCGAACAACACCACCTACGGCGTGCAATCGCATCAGTTCAACCGCGCCTTCACGGGCCGCGCCGGCCTGTCGTATGTGTTCGACAGCGGCATCGCGCCGTATGTCAGCTATACCGAATCGTTCACGCCGCAGGTCGGCACCGACATCAACGGCAATCAGTTCTCGCCGGAGAAGGGCCGTCAGTACGAGATCGGCGTGAAGTTCCAGCCGAAGGGCTACAACGCGTTCTTCTCGGCTGCGCTGTTCGACCTGACGCGCAAGAACCTGCTGACCGTCGATGCCAGCAACCCGAACTTCCAGTCCGCAGTGGGTGAAGCACGTTCGCTCGGCGTGGAACTCGAAGCGAAAGCCAGTCTCACGGATTCGCTGAACCTCACCGCAAGCTATACGTACCTCAACACCAAGTACACGAAGGACAACAGCGGGCTCGACGGCAAGTTCCTGCCTGCCGTGCCGCAGAACCAGGCTTCGCTGTGGGCGTACTACACGATCAATCGCGGACCGGTGGCGGGCTTGTCGATGGGTGCGGGCGGACGCTACACGGGCACGACCTACAGCAGCGACAACAGCTTCAAGGTGTCGAGCTTCTTCCTCGTCGATGCCACGCTGCGCTATGACCTCGGCCGCGCTGCTACCCAGTTGAAGGGCGCGGAGCTCTATGTGAACGCGCAAAACCTGTTCAACAAGCGCTATGTCGCATCGTGCTATTACGGAACGTGGTGTGCCTTCGGTTATGGCCGCCAGGTCTTCGCGGGCATGAACTATCACTGGTAAAGCCTGAACCGGAACGTCGTGAGCGCCGGCCCGGCGCTTATCGCAAACCAAGCTATCCGTAGCGGGATTTCTTGGTTCGCGTGAGAAGTGGCGGCTTGTACATTGATCGCTCTATCGACAGGAGCATCACAGTGAACGCAGTCGCCAACGCTGATGTATCGAGTGTGACGGTCAAGCCGTTATCGGCGCATATCGGGGCTGAAATCGCCGGCGTCGATCTGACGCGGCCTCTGACTGACCATCAGGTGAAGGCGTTGCGTGCCGCTTTGCTCGAATGGCGCGTCATCTTCTTCCGTGAGCAGTTCCTCACGCATGCCCAGCACGTGGCGTTCTCCGCGCAATTCGGCGAACTCACAGTGGGTCATCCGGTGTTCGGCCATGTTGAAGGCCACCCGGAAATCTATTCGATCTCCAAGTTTCGCAAGGCCACGCGCTTCGACGGCCCATCGCTCGTGCGGCCATGGACCGGCTGGCATACCGATGTCACGGCCGCCGTGAATCCGCCGTTCGCCTCCATTCTGCGCGGCGAAACCATTCCGCCCTATGGCGGCGACACGCAGTGGACCAACCTCGTCATCGCCTACGAGAAGCTGTCCGCGCCGTTGCGTGGGTTCATCGACGGACTGCGCGGCGTGCATCGCTTTGCGCCGCCGCAAGGGGCGAGCGGGACGGATGCATTCAGGAAGGCCGTCGACGATCACATCCTCGTCAGCGAACATCCGCTTGTGCGCGTACATCCCGAAACCGGTGAGCGCGCGTTGTATGTAAGCCCGGGCTTTCTCAAGCATGTCGTGGCTCTCGCGCCGCGCGAGAGCCAGGCCTTGCTCGAACTGCTGTGGGAACACGTCACGCGCCCCGAGTTCACGGTGCGCTTCAAGTGGGAGCCGGGCAGCATCGCCTTCTGGGATAACCGCACGACCGCGCACCTCGCGCCGACCGATATCTTCGACCTCGACTTCGATCGCCAGCTATATCGCACGACGCTCGTCGGCGATGTGCCGATCGGTCCGGACGGGCGCGCATCGGTGGCGGTCCAAGGTTCACCGGTGGGCGCGGCAGCAGCGGTCGCATTGAATTGACCGACACGCATTTCGTCACTCGACTACCGAGCAACTAACTGTCTATTTTTCGGCGCCCACGAATTCGCTTCGCCAATTTATATAAAGCTGTCTTGCAAGCGTGGGCGACGCGATAGTTGCGAATGCAACTTTCATAAGCATTACAACGACGCGTGCATCAAGCGCGAGCCGCAGCAACCTGCCGCGCGATCTCGAGAAAATTGGCGGTCTTGGCCGGCGTGGCGTCGATGCGCGACGCCAGTGCAAGGCGAATGGAGATGTTGCTGTCGAGCGAATCGGTATAAGCCACGCCATCGACCTGGATCTGGCACACCGATGCCGGCACCAGCGACACCCCGAACTCCGCCGCGACGAGATTCACCACCGAGGACAATTGCGGCGCCTGTTGCCCGGCGATGGGTTCGAAGCCCGCTTCGCGGCATGCGCCGACGATGACATCGTGCAGCGTAGGGCTGGCTTCGCGCGGCAGCATCACGAAGGCGTCTTCAGCCAGCGCCGACAGCGGCACCTTGCGTTTCCTGGCGAGCCGGTGCGTGGCGGGCAGCACGATCCGCATCGGCTCGACGGCGATGTGATGGATCTGCACCCCGGCGGGCGACTGGCTGCCGAGCCGGACGAAGGCGACATCGACACGGCCGTCGTCCATATGCGAGAGCAACTGCGCCGTGTTGCCTTCGGTCAGCGTCAACGTGACGTTCGGATACGCCTGCCGATATGAGCGGATGAGCTTCGACACCACCGGATTGAACGCCGCCGATCCCGTGAAGCCGATGTTCAACTGCCCGATCTCTCCACGCCCCGCACTCTGCGCCTTCTCGACGGCGAGTCGCGCGTCGGTCATCAGACGCTTGGCGTCGGCGGCGAAGGCCTCGCCGGCTTCGGTCAGCACGACGCCGTGACCGGTACGCCGGAACAAACGCACGCCGATTTCGTCTTCCAGCGCATGAATCTGCTGACTGAGCGGCGGTTGCCCGATGCCGAGCCGCTCGGCCGCGCGCGTCACGTTGCGCTCTTCGGCGACGGCCAGAAAATAACGGATATGACGCAGTTCCATCCGATATCTATAAAAAGTATTTCAGAAAGACGAGATAGATATTGGACAGTATATCAATCCCGCGACAAAATACCGCCAGTCGCGCAGTGCGCGGGTTGGAACGTCTCCCCACGAATACATCGCCGGTCGCTCATCGAGCGCATCAGGCAGGACGAGTCGCGCCCGTGGTGAGCATCGGCTTCGCGCGATACGTCAAAACAGAATAGGGAAGGGGTCTACCGTGGCTGAAGCTGTAAAGAAACCCAGGCCGGAGTTCCGCAACATCGGGATCGGCCAACTCGCGAAGTATCGCTTGCCGCTGGCGGGGAAGGTCTCCATCCTGCATCGTGTGAGCGGCCTGCTGCTCTTCGTGTGTCTGCCGTTCATCCTGTATCTGCTCGATCAGAGCCTCACGTCGGAAATCAGTTTCGACGCCTTCAAGGGCTTC
>NZ_JARUXQ010000002.1:214310-465892 GCF_031451265.1 Caballeronia sp. LZ033
CAGCGAGTTCACCACATCAAGATATCTAGCCGCTCCACCTGAGGCAATCCTGCGCCCAGGCGCGGACGCCTCTACACACGGCCTAGGCGAGCCGCTTACGCTTCAATCGCACCCCGATGGGCTTCAACGATCTCACCGCTATGTACAGACCGAGTCAAAGATTCTCAGATTGGTCACTTGAATTGCTGTTCTGCCCTCTGAAAAGCGGTTCGAAGATACTGGTAGGAATCATTCCCTGGATAGCAGGCCCGCTATTGCCAACTTGAATCGGCAGCTAACTGAACGATAGTAAAGCCGGATCGGGCTCGAAGCAGCGCGCGAGTTTGCGCGACCGTCTCGCCAGCCTCGGCAAGTGCCGTCCCCTTGCCAATCGAATGACTGGTTCTCTCTCGGACCTGCCAAAGCACAGCGCTCAACGATACAGGCGACGCGGGAATGCAGAACGGCAGATCAGCCCGGTTCAGGAAGCCCTCTCCGACGAGCAAATCGGTTTATTCCGCGTCGACACGCCAACACCGATCGTGATCTTTTTTTAATGCTGTCACGCCAGCGCTCCAACGTCTCTTTGCTATCCGCCATATAGCTTCCATCTTCATCCATACGGCTCTCGGGCAAGGGCGATCAGGACGGCGACCATAAGGTGATCCTTTGCGGAGCGACTTAAAGCATGCTCCAAACGTTGCACGATCTATTCCGCGATGACGGTAATCCTGGTTGCGCCCCGATGGCCGAATTTTCCTGCGCGAGCGGTGTTGAGGGCATTCGTGTCTAGTGTCATTCATGTCTCGACCGGCACGACGTCAGGGCGACGATGTGCGTGGCGCCTTCTGACCCGCCGTGACAGGCGCCGTCTCGGACATTGCAGCAGTAATCACTCGCCCCTCGTACCGGGGGCGCATAATGAGCTACGTGCATGCTCAAGGAGGTTTGATGAATGCGAATGAAAAAGGTGCCGTGCACCGTGGGCTTCGAGGCTTTACGCACTTGATCGAAGAAATGGGCGCGCGTCGCTCGAAGCAAAAGCGCGCGAAGCGGTGCGGACACTCCGATCCGTCGCCGGTGTCAAAGGTTGTCGTGAGCGGAGCAGTAAAATAAGTGCGCTACCGTCGAGTGCCTAGGCGATGACCAGCCTGTGGAGCCTGTGACGTGTCGCACGACTCCGGCATCGAGCGTGTTCTGTGCCAGCGAGCGGTGGCGAGAAGCATTAGGGGCCATCTAAGTGTTCGTGTGGGACACGACCGACGTGGAATTGCGTGTCGCAGCCGCAGTCCTAGCGCTCATTGTCCCAATGGCAGCCCATCTGCTTGGCTTTGTGGAATGCCACCGAAACAAGCGAGACCAAAGCTGCGGTGGGCATTGGCAGGTGCCTCGCATCACGTTTTCAACTGGCGTTGCTGAGAGGCCTGCTGTCCCACGGCTCTCAGCGTGTGGGAGTGCGACGCTGGCGCGGCAACTACTAAACGGTGCATCAATGATAGCGATGACGGTCACTATGTTGGTCCTTGGTGCATGGCTCATCTTTTATCTTGCTGACAAGAACAATAACGACAGCATTCCGCGGAAAACATGGGAACGCGAACCTGGAGATTCGCACGAAGACCGCTAGGAGACGCCTAAGCGGCTCAACGTGTTGAGTGGTCAACCCGTCAATCGTGCGAGGTACAACCATCATGCCGTTCGGCAGGACGATTGCCACGACAGCACGTGCGTCGGCGTTGCGGCTTGGGGCTGCAACGGCTCACGGCCGACTTCCGCATGTCAAGAGCCGATCGATATTCGAGTCGTCATCAGGGCGCAATTAGCCGCCCCAGTTCCACTGAGAATCGTCTAGAAAAGCATTGACAAGGCCATGCCACCACTATATTGTGAAAAATGAAATATTCAAGAAGCTCGATTGCTGATCACCATTATCCGCGTCGTCGGCGCGGTACTCGCTATCCTCTCTTCTTCCTTGAAGTTTTTGTCGCTCCGAACGCGAGCTCTTATTTTTTCAAGGAATTCTAATGGATACCGGTACAGTCAAGTGGTTCAACGATAGCAAGGGCTTTGGTTTCATCACCCCTGATGCGGGTGGGGACGATCTGTTTGCTCACTTCTCGGAAGTTAAAGGCGACGGCTTCAAGACGCTCGCGGAGAATCAAAAAGTAAGCTACGAGACAAAGCGCGGTCCGAAAGGCATGCAAGCCGCGAACATCTCACCGCTGTAACGCAGTTCAAGGGCCGGTCTACCGGCCCTTTTCTGTCGCTACAGTCGACACCCGCGCGTCACAATTTGCGCGATCGCATCGGCGCGCTTTAGTGGAACCTCTTTGTCCGATGCGTCTGACCATATAGTCAGCTCGTCCTGCCAGTCATCTCTCCCCGGAAATCGGGGGTCGACTACCGGTGATAGGATCGCCGGATCATAGCTGTTTGCCGGCAAGGTGACGCGCAGTACTATGGCGGTCTGCCATAAGTCGATATACGCGACCGTTTCAGCGGCTGAACAGAGCCAGCGCCTGCCCACATGTGATCGCTAGCGATCATGGGAGCGTGGCTATGAGCGGATTCGCGGCAGTCTGCGATCTCATTAACGATTGCCCTTTCGGCATTCAAGGATTAAAGCAGAGCGACTCCCGCAAAGCGTGCGATAGCGCTGCGTTTAAAACGTCTGTATTCCTGGCGACTGCGTGATCGGTGTTCCCACCGTTGCAGCGCGCTGAATGATCCCCCAACCTATCGCAGGCACAGGCCCCGGAGGGCAAATGTATCCTCTACTGGAGTTTCTTTCGACACTTCCGCAGTTCCACGCAGATCGTGCTCGAAGCGAAGTGGTGCACATTGGCACCGGGTGCATTTTGTCGAGTAGGGACAGTTACGGGCCCGATGTAGATCCAGTACTTCTCGCGCGGTGGCCGGGGCAACCGCTAGGCGATGCCCGCACCATTGACGGGCTCGATGCTGTGAACTTCTATATGCGTCAAGCGCGTAGCATGGGCGCCGAGGTCGGCCTGCTGAACCGAGCGATCGGTGTACTCGATCGATCGATGGGCGGTGAGACGCTTTTTTCGAAATCGATCTACGTTTCGCCGGCGCGTGCGACCGACGACGGCAGTTGAGGACCGGCGCTATCGATGTCACATGCGTCGCTTGGGCTGACGCCCCGTGGCAGTCACTACACTGGACATCCGTGATAGGCCCATGCAGCGAAGCCCGTACGAAGGCGTGCGAGAAGTGGGCGCGGACAGTCCAGCATATTTCAAGCAACTCGCAGCTATGCTCGTCGAGTACGGACATACCCTGGGGATTGACATGGCGACAGAAGAAAACGTACTTGCTACCTTTGAGCAGTTCAACGCTGAGGGAAGAGACTACGTGACGTTGAATGACGCGTGCAACGGACTCGCGCAGTGGCTGGCGTCGGCCTGGGATCGTCTGGAGGAAGGAGACGCCCAAGTTCTGATGGCCGTCGGTGCCACGTTGTGGCGAGAGGGCTATTCCCAGAGGTAGTTTCTGTAGTTGTTCGGCAGTTGCCGACGTCGGCTGGGTGCACCATTTCACGAAAATGCAGGAGGCTCGGGCTGCGGCATGCCATCTCGACGGGGCGCATGTCCGTAGCATCCTGCGTTTGCGTTCAGACAGGATGAGTTCCGTGAACGAGTGGACCTTCTCGGTCGCAACCGATTAGTGAATCAATGACGTGCCCAACTCGTAAGCAGGCAATCTGCTGAGTAAGTCGTGCGCCTGGCTATGGTTTGATCCGGTGGCAGCTTAACGACCACCACGAGGGCAAGGCCTGGCCCGCGGATGCCCATGGCGAAATCGTGCCCTTCCGCAAGCCTCTGACGGCCCTGTCTCGGCCCTCCTGCAGCTTTTTCAAAGCAGCGCCGCCTTGGAAGGCCGGTAAGTTTGTGCGTCCGTCGTCATGGCAAGGTGGACCGCTCAGCGCTGTTGTCGGAAGGTAGCTGCCGGCGCCGGGAGAAACGACTGCCTCAGTGTTCCGTGAGCGTCATCAAAATGTCGGCGTACCATGCGCTGTTGAGGCCGAGCGTCTCGTCGACTTGGAGGTCGCGACTGCCCATGTCAATGGTGGATGAGTGAACGCCAAGAAGCGTCCATGGCAAGCTCTCACCCATCGCCGACTGTTCTTTCAACGGCTTGCTCATCACCACAGGTGCGCCGCTTGTCCCTCGATGCGTTCGCGCATCCGTAATGAAGCATCCCTTACCCTGAAAGCGAAGACCGAACGCCGATGCAACGACGCCTTGTCTCACGACGGGAAGATGGTGGAGCGAGTCGTGAAAGCCGAGCGGAAACCCCACGATGAGAACCGAGGCGCCTATCGGCATGGCATCGCCAGACTTCGGCAGATGCTCAGGCGTGAACGCGTTGAAGACGGCACTTGATGGCAGCCTAGCTTTGTGAATTTCCAGCACCGCGACATCGATCGAGCCGCCGTCGTCGGAGCCTTGTCGCCACGCTGCGACGCCTTCTGAAAACAGTGGCATCGAAAACCACGTCGACGCACCGAGATTATCTCGATCGACGTGAAGCTCTATGTCCAGGCGATCGGGGAAGTGCTTGCTAGGTTCGTCGTTGACCACATGACGGCTTGTGACGAGAAAGAGGCGCTCGTCACGGGCAAAGGAGAAGCCGCTTGCATTGGTGAGATGCTGTGCGCTGGCGAAGGTCCTCACACGAGCCGCCGTGAGAAGCAATTCATCTGCAGTAGGTCGATGCAGTGCGGGGACGTCTGCCGGTACAGTCGAGCAGGCGCTTGCGAGCGGCAAGGCAAGTCGGCTGATCAGTCGAAGCAGCGCATCTTGCTGCGGCGTTGCGCCGTCGGTGCAAAGAAAGGCCGACAGGGACAAATCTGATGAGCGTCCCCCCGAAGCGGTGCTGGGAACGTGCCGAACGACGGGATGACCGTTGGCTGGGGCAACCAACAACCACCTATCGCCATTCGGGCTAACGTACAGTTCGACAAGGTTAGCGTTCATAGAGAGGCCTGTGCAACGGATGAAGCTCCGAGGGCGAGCTTGTCGAGATAATTGGATGCAGGACCGAGTGGACTGAGAGGCGACGGTAAAGCCCACGCAAAGCCGCCTTGTCAATCCTTTTTGCTGCGCATCGAGGAGGGCATCGACTGCCGCTTGCCCGGCGCTCTCTGCAATGAGATAGGTCCACTGACGAGTAAAAGGACCCTAATGAATCTGGATGCGGTGGCCGGCGCGACCAAGCACGCCAGGATTGGAGCTGCCTTTGATTGGAAACGTCACGTCATACATGTCTTCGGCTGACACCGCCCCGCGGACGTGGCGAAGCCGCGGAATGGAATGATCCGGTACATAGGCGCTCCATTGGGACAGACAGGCGCCGCTTCGACTGACGGACAATGCTTAAGTATAGCCCGTGAATCGCTGTATAACGCGCTTCCTTCTAACATCAGCCAAAGTTGTGCGCTCAAAGTAAGCTATACAAAGGGAAGCGGGCAGGATGGGACGTGCCGGCTGGACAGAATGCCGCTTTGTGTTCCAGCAGTGCTTCGACGAACTTACCGAAGTCCATCATGCAAAGCTGCTTTGCACACCGTCTTCTTTGGCGCCTGAGCGGCTCGAGGGCTCACTCATGCCAGTCAATTTCCGCCTATATCGTGGGCTGGAAATCTATCCGCTCGTCTTTCCACGCCAGCCGGATCATGTCCGGTCACGGTCACAACGATGAGGACGGATTCGATGCCGCCGTGTGCATTAGAGAGCCGGAAGCGGAAGACGGTCAGTCGCGCAGCTGCGTGTTCAGGCTGCCTGCCCAAAGCGGGTATCAGAGCGCGGGCGATGCAGAGCGCGCTTGCACGGCATAAGCACAGGAAGCGATCGACACTTGCCCAAAGAGCCGCGCGTTTTTCGGCGAGCAACCGAACGATCGCGTGCGGGAAGAGAGCAGCGACCCAGCGGGATGCAACGACCCAAGCGCTCCCGCCCTTCAAACAGGTCGATAGAACAGTTGAAGATCGTGCAAACGAGTTTGTTCCAAGAAGCATTCACTCAATCGGTAATTGCGGTCCTGAAGGTTCCGGCATGTAGATAGTTGAGGACGCGTGGTGGCGCATGCATGACGACCTATCCAAAAGGTTGCGGAGACCGTCCGATGCTGACTCATGTTAGTCTCCGAAGACGAAAAGGGAGGCTTTCATGCACCGAACGATCGCATACCGCGGCTTCGAGATTCAGATCGAACTGACTTCGGCTGCTGACGAGAACACCTTTGACGTGACCTTTCAGATAAGAGGCGCCACGAACCTCGAAGTGCTCGGTGCGCGGGGAAGCCGCATCCCGTTGCGCAACGGACCTTTTACTGAGCGTTGGGCCTATCTGGTGGCCGAAATTGCCGGCCAAGCCGCAATCGACGTGTTACTCGGTCCCGTCGATTGACTGCATGTTTGTTTCCCGACCCACTACACTCAGTAATTGTTCACGGACGGCACCTGGCCGGTTTCAGGGGTAAGGTTGGATTGACGATCACCCGCGTACGGAAACGAACATCGTTCGGCCCCGATTTTAAACCGGCAAGAAAGCGCCCTTTCAAGATTCCGCTCAGCTGCTGCCCGGCACGGCCTATATGCATACGAACGGCGGCAGCGTCTCGACCGCGACCGGAATCGGGCGAGACCAGCGCCGACTATCCCCGTCCAAGCGCACAGACGTCTCAAGACACTCATCAAGCCCCAACCGAAGCCAACGGGTAGAGGTATGCTGAATATAAAGACCCGGTGCGCCATGTCGTATCCGGTCTCCTTGAACTCTGTCTGAGGGGCTGGCCAATGAACCGGTATCTGGTACTTGCAGGCATCATGGGAACGATGCTGATGGGAATGACCACAATCTCGAAGGCCGGGGGAAGCACAGCACCCTCTGTCGAACAGTACTCATGGCAGAAGCGTTTGCTCATCATCTTCGCCGGGAATGCCGATTCTGCGGCACTGTCGAAACAGCGCGCGACCATCGAGGGAAGCAAGGGCTTTCCGGAGCGCGATCTCCTGGTGATCGAAGTGATCGGGAATGACGTGCAAGGCGTCGGCGATTCCGCCAGCGCTCTACGTCAACGATACGGAGTCAAGGCCGGCACGTTTCGCGTGCTTCTCGTCGGCAAGGACGGCGGCGTAAAACTGGACTCGCACGAGCCGATCGAATCCCGTGAGTTGTTCAAGACCATCGACGCCATGCCGATGCGCAAGCAGGAGGCAGCAGGCCGCGGGACGTAGCCAACTTCAGCTGGAGCACGCCACCCCACGCGCCGCGCCTCCGGATCCTCTCGTACGCCATGCTGCACAGCCCTTCGGGCATACTTCGCCTGTGGAGCTCGTCGAAGCACGAGCATTGTTACTCGCACGTTTCGAGGGAACGCGTTTTGTCAGTCGACAACCCTTCTTCATTGGTCAAGCGTCGCGCGCGCAGAGGCAGCGGACGCGTGACGCTGGCCGATGTCGCCCGGGCAGCCGGTGTGGCGCCGATGACGGCCTCGCGAGCATTGAATTCGCCGGAAATCGTCAATCCGGAAATGGTCGAGCGAGTACGCCTCGCCGTGATCGAAACGGGCTATGTGCCGAATCTGCTTGCCGGGGCACTTGCATCGGCGCGCAGTCTGCTGGTGGCCGTCATCGTGCCGAGCATCGCATCGACGATCTATCTCGAGTTCGTGCAGGCCCTGCGGAGCGCGCTGGCGAAGAAAGGTTATCAGGTCATTCTCGGCGAGAGCGACTACGGGCATCAACTCGAGCCCGCACTCCTGGATACGCTGATCGCACGCCGTCCCGACGCGATCGTCACGGTGGGCGCCGTGCGCTCGAAGGAAGGGCGCAAGCGGCTGCTCGTATCGGGCATTCCGGTCATCGAAACCTGGGACATGCCCCCGGAGCCGCTCGACATGCTCGTCGGTTTCTCGCAGACCGCCGTGGGTCGCGAGGCCGCCGAATTCCTGATCGGCGAAGGGCGGCGCCATATCGCCATCATCAGCGCGAACGACGACCGCGCAGCCATGCGCGCACAAGGTTTCATCGCCGCCATACGCGAGCACGACAAGAAGGCACGCGTCGAATCCGTCCTGATTCCCGCGCCGAGCACGTTAGGCGAAGGGCGCCGCGCGCTCGCCGACTTGCTGTCGCGGCCTGCGCCCCTCGACGCCGTATTCTGCACCTCCGACATGGTCGCGCTCGGTGTGCTCACGGAAGCGAAAGCGCGCGGCATCGACGTGCCGGAACAGCTCGCCGTAATGGGTTACGGGGACATGAACTTCGCGCCGGACACCGATCCCCCGCTCACCACGATCCGCGCAGACGGCAAGATCATCGGGCAGGAAGCGGCGCGGCTCATCGTCGAGCGCGCATCGAAAGACGTGACCGAACGCGTCGTCGATGTCGGCTTTTCTGTCGTGCGACGCGCTTCCGCGTAAACCCCAAGTTCGAAAAGTAACGCAAAAAGCTGCTTGTCATCCGGATGAGATAGCGCTATCTTGCACGTCAGATAGCGCTATCTCGCGCCGAACACCGGAGACTTGTCATGAGCAAAATCAATCGCGTCGAGATTTTCGACTTCGAATACGAGGTCGAGAACCTCGCCGCCGCGTCCGAGCATACGCACAACCACGTCGCCTACAAGAAGGGCGGCAGGATGAAGCTGAAGAAGTACGCCGTCGTGATTGAAGCGGACGACGGCGCGCGTGGCGAATACGTGGCGATGTGGGGCGGCACGCGCCCGGCGCTCGCCCAATCGATCATGCTTGCCCCGGACCTGCTCGGCCGCGATCCCGCCATGCGCGAAGAGCTCTACGACGAGTTCAAGCGCAAGCTGCATCACTTCGATCACATGGGCCACGGTCCGGTCGACATCGCGTTGTGGGACCTGGTCGGCAAGCAACTGAATACGTCGATCGCGAACCTGCTCGGCGGATATCGTTCCCGTCTGAAGGCCTATGCGAGCACTTTCCACGGCGATCGCAACGGGGGTCTCGACAGCCCCGAAGCATATGGCGAGTTCGCCGTGCGCTGCCGCGAGATGGGCTATCGCGGCTACAAGATTCACGGCTGGTTCGACGGCAACCCGAAGGAAGAGGCCGCCGCGATTCTCGCGACGCGCAAGGCCGTGGGCAACGAAATGGACCTGATGTACGACGGCGCCTGCGATCTGAAGACCTTCGCCGATGCGCTCTACGTCGGCCGCGCCTGTGACGAAGCCAACTACTTCTGGTTTGAAGATCCGTATCGCGATGCCGGCCTGTCCGCGTTCTCGCACAAGAAGCTGCGTGAAATGCTCAAGACGCCGCTGCTCATCACCGAGCATGTGCGCGGCCTCGAACCCAAGGCGGACTTCCTGATGGCGGGCGGTACGGACTTCCTGCGTGTCGATCCGGAATACGACATGGGCATCACCGGCGCGATCAAGACAGCGCGTCTCGCGGAAGCCTTCGGTCTCGATGTCGAAGTGCATGCGGTCGGCCCGGCGCATCGTCACGTGATGGGCGCGATCCGCAACTCGAACTACTACGAAGTCGCGCTCGTCGGTCCGGACTGTGCGAACAACATCCCGCAGGTCTATGCGTGCGACTACAACGACCAGATCGACTGCATCGACCGCGACGGCACGGTGCCGGTACCGACCGGCCCGGGGCTGGGCGTCACCTACGACTGGGACTACATCAAGCGTCACACGAAGCAGCATCACGTCTTCGAGTTGAACAAGCGCTAAGCACGGCGCCTGGCAAAAAGAGCTGCATCGAGCAGCCACATGCAGGGGCGGCCCGCCCGGGCCGCTTACCCGACGGGCGGTATGAAGGCCGTCCGACACTCAGGAGACATTCGATGTCAACGCAGGCTGTTCTCAGCGCAGTCCGTGCGCGGCACCGCTACGTGCGGTACTACGTGCTCGCGCTCATTCTGCTCGTCACCGCAGTCAATCTCGGCGATCGCGCGAACCTCTCGATTGCCGGCGCACCGATGGCCAAGGAACTCGGCCTGAGCAGCGTCACGATGGGTTATGTGTTCTCGGCGTTCGCTTGGGCTTATGTCATCGGGCAATTGCCGGGCGGCTGGCTGCTCGATCGTTTCAACTCGATCAAGGTCTATGGTGCGGCACTCTTTCTCTGGTCGTTCTTCACGTTTCTCCAGGGCTATGTCGGCTTTCTGCCAGTGACGCTTGCCATCGGCGCGTTGTTCGCATGCCGCTTTCTCGTCGGTCTCGTAGAGGCGCCGATTTATCCGGCCAACAACTACATCGTCGCGGCGTGGTTTCCGCTGCGCGAACGCGGACTCGCGACCTCGATCTTCAGTTCGGCGCAATACGTCGCGGTCGTTCTGTTCGTCCCGGTGATGGGCATGCTCAGTCACGCGTTGAGCTGGCACTGGGTGTTCTGGTTCATGGGCAGCTTCGGCATGTTGCTCGCGGGGGTCTGGTTCGCGGTCATGCGGGCGCCGGACAAGAGTTCCAAAGTGACGCAGGAAGAGCTCGACTATCTGCGCGAGAACGGCGCGATGATCGATATCGAAGCGAACAAGAAGAAGCGTGTCCCGCCGCCCGCCGGTTCGATCAAGGTGCTGCTCAGGAGCCGCATGATGGCGGGCGTGTATCTCGGCCAGTATTGCATCACGTCGCTTCAGTATTTCTTCATCACGTGGTTCCCGATCTACCTGGTCAGGGGCCGGGGCATGGATTTGCTGCACGTCGGTTTCGTCGCGACCTTGCCCGCGATCTGCGGTTTCGTCGGCAGCGTGCTCGGCGGATGGATTTCCGATCGCGTGTTGAAGAGCGGCGGCAGCGTGACCGCCGCGCGCAAGATTCCGTTTGTCTCCGGCATGTTGCTCGCGAGTCTGCTCGTGCTGTGCAACTTTACGGATTCGACCGCCGTGATCGTCGCGCTGATGTCGCTTGCCTTGTTCGGCAAAGGTCTTGCACAGATCGGACTTGCCGTCGTCGTCGATACCGCGCCGCCTGAAATCGTCGGCATCGCGGGCGGACTGTTCGGCGTAGCGGGGAATATCGCGGGCATCGTGACGCCGATCGCCATCGGCTACATCCTCGCGATCACCGGCTCGTTCACGGGCGCGATGTATTTCGTCAGCACGCATGCGCTGGTCGGTGCATTGAGCTACCTCTTCATCGTCGGCAAGCTGAAACGGCTCAAGTTGCCGGAGGCGGTCGTGGCATGAAGCATCGAATCATTCTGTCGCGGCCGATGCAGCCCGCCGTCGAGGAACGTGCGAAGGCGCGGTTCGATGCCATCGTTCCGCACGAACCGCTGTCGGTCGATGATCTGGTGAGCCAGGCGCATGCCCACGAAGCGCAAGGCTTGCTGTTCTCGGGCGCGCTGCGTCTGGATCGCACGCTGATCGAGCGCCTGCCGCAGAGCCTGCGCGTGGCGGCGACGACCAGCGTCGGTTTCGATCACATCGACCTCCAGGCGGCCGAAGCCCGGGACATCGTCGTGACGAATGCGCCGGTCGTGACCGAATGCACTGCCGACGCTACTTTGCTGCATATTCTCGCCGCCAGCCGGCGGGCCCGCGAACACCTGCAGGTGATGCAGGACGGCTGGGGCCGCGCGCTCGGGTTGAGCGAGCTGCTCGGGCATCGGGTGACGGGCAGCACGCTCGGCATCGTCGGGATGGGGCGCATCGGGCAGGCGGTTGCGCAGCGTGCCCGTGCGTTCGGCATGAGCATCCTGTATCACAGCCGCCGTCGCGTTGCGCAGGACATCGAGCAGGGCGCGCGCTACTTCGACTCGCTCGACGAGCTGTTGCCGCATGCACGGATTCTGTCGCTGCATCTTCCTGCGAATCCGGGCGCGGCGCCGCTCATCGGCAGACGTCAACTCGCGATGCTGCCGCGTGGCGCGATTGTCGTGAACACCGCGCGTGGTTCGCTGATCGACGAAGACGCGCTCATCGACAGCCTGCGCAGCGGCCACATTGCCGCTGCGGGACTTGACGTGTTCGCCAGCGAGCCGCACTTCGACAGGCGCTTTCTCGAACTGCCGCAAGTCTTCATGACGCCGCACAGCGGGTCGGCCACCGTGCAGACGCGCAACGATCTCGGTCTGCGTGGACTGGACAACATTGCGCTGGTGCTGGGCGGAAATCACTGCCCCGACACGTTGAACTTTCACTGAACGCCATGCCAACTTATTCCCATATCGACCTGACACGGTACGCATCGCAGGCCTTGCAGCGCTGCGGCATGTTGGCTGACCATGCGGATCAGGTCGCGGCAAGACTGGTCGATGCCGAGTTGCTCGGACATCGCAGCCACGGTCTCTGGCTGCTCGCGACCTATCTCGAACGCCTGCAGGCAGGTCAGATCGCAACCCGGGGCGAAGTGCGCGTGCTGTCCGATACCGACAGCGCATTCTCGTGGCACGCGAACCGCCTGCCGGGCGCGTGGGTGATGCATCGTGCGATCGACGAGGTCATCGCGCGCGCGACGTCGCGTGCCGTGGTGGTAGCAACGATTGCAGAGTGTTCGCATATCGGCTGCCTGCAAAGCTATCTGTTGCCGCTCGTCGAACGCAATCTCTTCGTGACCTTGTCCGCGACCAATGCGGGCGTGGCTTCGGTTGCGCCGTTCGGTGGCATGGACGCAGTGCTGACGACGAATCCGATCGCCTACGGCATCCCGACGCGGCGCGATCCGATTCTCATCGATCAATGCACATCGCTCGGCAGCAATACGTTCTTCACGGCCTTCGCGCAGCGTGGCGAAACCTTGCCCGGCGACTGGCTGCTCGATGCGCAAGGCAAGCCGACGAACGATCCCCACGTCCTGACGGCCAAGCCGCCCGGCACGGTGCTGCCGCTGGGCGGCGTGGAGTTCGGCTACAAGGGCTTCGGGCTCGGTCTTGCCGTCGAGGCACTGACGCTCGCGCTGCCGGGATCGGGCCGCCGCACGAAGCCTGACAAGTTTGGTCAAGGTGTGTTCCTCCAGGTACTGAATCCTCGTCTGCTCGGCGGGCTGGATGCGTTTCTGGACGAAACCACCTGGCTCGCCGATGCGTGTCACGCCAGCCGCGTGCGCGAAGGTGCGCCGCCGGTGCGCCTGCCCGGCGAGCGCGCGCTCGCACTGCGCCGCGAACAGATACGCGATGGTGTCGCGCTCACTGACGACGTCATCGTCCGCATGAAAACCTGGTCCGACACACTCGATCTGCCGATGCCTGCATCGGCGTGATCCAACGCAATTCAACTCTGGAGTTCCCCATGTTGCGCGATTCAAAAGGAGTTTTCATCGTCACGCAGACGCCCTTCGACGAGAGCGGTGCGGTCGATCTTGAAAGCATCGACACGCTCGTCGATTTCTACATCCGGCACGGTGCGCAGGGCTTCACCGTGCTCGGCGTGAGTGGCGAAGCGGGCAAGCTGAACGCGGACGAGGCCTTGCAGGTCGCGTCGCGCTTCATCAAGCGCGCGGGTTCGCGGCCGTGCGTGGTCGGCGTAAGCAACGCGAGCCTGGCGCAGCTCACCGACCTGTCCGCGCGCGTCATGGACCTCGGCGCGGCAGGCGTGATGATCGCCCCGCCCGCCGGCATCCAGACCGACGAGGAATTGCACGGCTATTTCGCCGATGTGTTCCGGCGGAACGTCGGGGTGCCGACGGTACTGCAGGACTTTCCCTTCGCGTCGAAGGTGGCGATGTCCGTGCCGGCGATGCTCGCGCTCATCGATACGCACAAGGAAATTGAACTGGTGAAGGAAGAGGATCTCCCTTGCCTGAACAAGATTTCTCGCCTGCGCGCCGGCGGCGGCCGTCGCGTTGCGATCCTGACGGGCAACAACGCGATGTATCTGCCGCTCGAACTCGGCCGCGGAGCCGATGGCCCGATGGCCGGCTTCTCGTATCCCGAGATGCTGTCCGAAGTCTACGCGCTGCACGCCGCGGGCAAATTCGATGAAGCCGACGACGTCTTCGACATCTATCTGCCGTTGTTGCGCTACGAGGCGATGGGCTTCTGGGGAGTGTGCGCACGCAAGGAAATGATGCGTCGTCGCGGCGCGATCCGTTCCGCCACGATGCGTACACCGGGTCCGAAGCTCTCTGCAGCCGACATCCAGGAACTGGACCGCCTGTCGAGCCGGCTGGAGAAGAGACTCGCCGAACGCCGCGCTTAAAGAGAAGACAGAGGAGACATGCAAATGAAAAGCGAAAGCGTCGCCGCGGGCGTAGCGATGACGCAGCGCACCTCCGTGCGTTACGCGGTGCTCGCGATGCTGGTCATCGCCAGCGCGGTCAATCTGGGTGACCGGGCGAATCTGTCGATCACCGGCTCAGCGATGTCGGCGGATCTTGGGATCGGACCGGTCGCGCTCGGCTATGTGTTCTCGGCGTTCGCATGGGCCTATGTGCTTGCGCAACTGCCTGCGGGCTGGCTGCTCGACCGTTTTGATTCGATCAAGGTCTACGGCATCAGTCTCGTACTGTGGTCCCTGTGTACGGTGGCGCAGGGCTTTCTCGGCACGCTTTCGACGGCGGCCGCCATCGCCGGATTGTTCGTACTGCGCTTTCTGCTGGGTCTGGTCGAGTCACCGGTGTCGCCCGCGAACAGCCACATCGTCGCGGCGTGGTTTCCGGTCCGCGAGCGCGGCCTCGCGACGTCGATCTATAACTCGGCGCAGTACATCGCGGTCGTCGTCTTCGTGCCCTTGATGGGCTTTCTCGTGCACAAGGCCGGCTGGCCGAGTGTGTTCTGGATCATGGGTGCACTGGGTCTCGTGCTGGCGATGGTCTGGTTCAAGGTGATGCATCAGCCGCAGGCGCATCCACGCGCGAATGCCGCCGAGCTCGACTATCTGCGCAAAGGCGGTGCGAACCTCGGTACGAACGGGAAGAAGGCGCTCGAGACAGGCAGTGTCGATCTCGGCGCGGTGCGCTTCTTTCTGAAGAGCCGGCTCATGCTCGGCGTGTATCTCAGCCAGTATTGCCTGACGTCGCTGCAGTATTTCTTCATCACGTGGTTCCCGATTTATCTGGTCAAGGGACGCGGGATGAACATCGTGGAAGTCGGCTTCCTGGCGACGCTGCCGGCGATGGCAGGATTCATCGGCGGTATCGCGGGCGGCTATCTGTCGGACTCGCTGTTGCGTCGCGGCCTTGACGTCAGTTTGGCGCGCAAGACGCCGTTCGTGATTGGCATGCTGCTCGCGTCGAGCCTCGTGCTGTGCAATTTCGTCGCATCGCCTTATACCGTGGTTGCGCTAATGTCGCTCGCGATTTTCGGCAAGGGTCTCGCGGCCGTGAACTGGGCCGTGGTCTCGGACACCGCGCCGCCGCATCTCGTCGGACTGGCGGGCGGCCTGTTCAATCTGTTCGGCAGCATCTCGGGCATCGTCACGCCGATCGTCATCGGCTATGCGTTGCAGCTGACGGGCTCGTTCACCGGCGCGATGTACTTCGTCGCGGCCCATGGGTTGATCGGCGCGATCACCTATCTCTTCATCACCGGAAAGATCCGTCGCCTCGAAGTGGCGCGCTGAGCGCGCGGCTTCCCGCCATCACTATTCTTATCAGTACAGTCAGGAGACTTGCATGAAAAAGACGCTTGCGCTCGGCGCGGCTTGCATGACGCTGTCCACGATGTCCCACGCCCAAAGCAGCGTGACGCTTTATGGCGTCATCGACGAAGGGCTGACGTTCAATACCAACATGAATGGCAACCGCTCCTACGCGATGCAAAGCGGCGTGCTGTCCGGCAGCCGCTGGGGTTTGAAGGGTGTCGAGGACCTCGGCGGCGGGCTGAAGGCAATCTTCACCCTGGAGAACGGTTTCGATCCGAGCACCGGCAAGCTGGGGCAGGGCGGTCTGGAGTTTGGCCGCCAGGCGTTCGTCGGCGTGTCGAGCCCGTTTGGAACGATTACGCTGGGGCGTCAATACGATTTGAGCGTCGACTTCGTCGGACCGCTCGAAGTGGGCGCGCAATGGGCGGGCAATATCGGCGCGCATCCGGCTGATCTGGACAACCTCAACAACGCGTACCGTACGAACAACGCCGTCAAGTTCAAGAGCATTTCGTACGGCGGCTTTTCGTTCGGCGCCATGTACAGTCTCGGCGGCGTCGCAGGCGATACTACGCGCAACCAGATCTGGTCCCTTGGGGCAGGCTACGCAAGCGGGCCGCTGACGCTTGGCGTCGGCTATATCAATGCACGCAATCCGAACGTGAGCTTCTTTGGCAACTCGACCTCGGGCACGCCTTCAGCGACAACAGCAAATTCGGTCTATCCGGTGTTCAGCGGTTATCTGTCGGCGCATACCTATCAGGTCATCAGCGCCGGCGCGGCGTATAACATCGGCGCGGTAACGCTGGGTGCGACGTATTCGAACATCGCGTTCAAGGGACTCGGCAACACGTCGAGCGGGCCGAATCCTTCGGGCTATAGCGGCAACGCGACATTCAACAGCGCGGAATTGAGCGCCAAGTATCAACTGACGCCCGCGTTGCTGATCGGCGCGGCGTACAGCTACACGGATGGCGGCAGCGTGACGTCGGCAAGCGGCCGCAACGAAGGCGCGACGTATCATCAAGGCGATATCGGCTTCGATTACTTCCTGTCGAAGCGGACCGACATATCGCTGCTCGGCATTTATCAGAAAGCGTCAGGTACAGACTCGCGCAATCGTGCGGCGGTGGCGTCGATCAACAATCAGAGTTCGCCGTCCAGCAATGATCATCAAGCTTTGGTGCGTATCGGTCTTCGCCATAAGTTCTGATCGATGGATGAATGCGGGCGCGCCATCTCCGCGAAGCGGAAAACGTGGAGATTGGCGTGCGGGACTAGCTCGTGGTGCGATTCGGCAGTGTGCCGCTATTTGCCGGATGACCGAATGCAGAACCTGCGCATCGCATGTTCGCAGACGACATACTCCGCGTTGCCGGGCAGATTCCGTTTTCGACACGACGGGCGAAAGACAGGATCACCTCTTCGCACGGCGCAACCCGATAACGCGCATCGACCCGGCTTTCTCGCTTTATTCAGCTTCCAGACTTGCTCTGCATAGTCTCCGGTCGTCGCGCCGCGCCAGGACAGGATGACGGATCGCGAGTCCGTCCATTCGATCAACCCGATTGTCACGTTGTCGAGGAGAGGGTGGGGGCGACTCGTGCCGATCGCCTGCCTGCGATTGTCCGGCGCGTTGCCTTAACCCGACGTTGTGAGCGCTCCTCGAACAGGCCGTGACAGTTCGGAGATCACGGCGCTCCAGACGCTAGAAATGGGCAACGTCAATCAAACTTCCGCCCGTCTGATTTGCGAAGCGCACTCTTCGGGATCGAACATCGATGTGCCGCTGAGCGCTGCCGAGGCCGGCGCTTCGTCTTGCAGCACGTCCCAGTGCTTTGCAAGCTTGCCATCTTCGACACGGGAGTGATCAACGACCACCAGCGGTGTGGGTGCCCAACCGCGAATGCCATCATGAATGGCACGAAGTCGCCCTCGGCGACCGTTATGCCGGGCTCGTAGCACACGTCCGGCGACAGCTTGGCGACAAGTGCGCGAAGTTCGTCGCGTCCCTGGCGAATGTACGGGTTGTGCTGAACATGGCCGAGTGCATAGAAGCGCTCTACTGCGGCGGGATCGTGACGCTGGAACAATGCTTTCATGGCGTCGAGCACGAGCGCCTTGTTGTGCGCCGGGCGATCGTCCGCGATTCTTTCTGTCGGCCGGGTCACAATCATGGTGCCGGTCATGCGCCAGAGCTCGCCGGTTGCCAGCGTGACGAACGACAGGAACACGCCGCGATCGTAGTCCTGGACGTTGATCACCGTCGCGCCTTCGCCGAGTGCCTGGATCGCAGGCAATGCCACGCAGATTTCTGTCCACAGGCCCGCAACGATCAGTTGCTTGCGGCCAGTCTTCAAGGCCGACAACGCCAGCGCGCTCGTTGCAGCCGCAGTGGCCGGGTTGGGCATTGCCTTTATCCCCGACGGCGTGACCAACGAACATGTCGCTTCCGGTGCGCTCGTGCCTGTGATGTGCCGGTTTCCGCCGCCTGCCGCGGGGATCTATGTCGTTCGCCCGGCGGGTCAACATCCCACGGCGAAAATTCGCGTCTCACGGACATTCGCACGAAAGCAAAGGCCGGCGAGCGCGCCCGTTCGCCGGCGTCCCGGTTCATGCCGGTAGCAGGCCACGCGTCTACCCCATCCCCTTTGAGACGCATCATCCCCCCGCCACTTGCCGAGCCTTCCCGCTGTCATGAGCAGTTCGGAAGCCTGCAATTCTTCCTCACCTCGCGCGTCGGCTCGCTGCAGCCTTGCCCGTTCCAGGCACGCGCCTGACTGTCCCATCCCCGTTTTTTGACACAGTTGACAGACCCGAAACCCGGCAATATCCTTGTTATACGTTCAACAAATATTGAATCGGGATGATGGCGGGCTGCCGGAGAAGGCGGCAGCGCGTCATGCCGCCTGACGGGAGCGGAAAAGGATGAGCAACGAATCCGGCGCATTGATGCAGATGCTCGAAGCCTTCGCGGCTGCGTGGAACGCCCACGACGCCGACGCATTGATGAGCTTCATGACCGACGACTGCGTATTCGACACCTCGGCGGGGCCGCATCCGTTCGGGCAACGTCATGAAGGACGCGAGGCGGTCCGCCGCAGCTACGCAGCCATCTGGGAAACCTTTCCCGATGCGCGCTGGAACGACGCACGGCATTTCGTCGACGGCGACCGCGGTGTTTCTTACTGGACCTTCACCGGCACGAAGCGGGACGGAAGCCGCGTCGAGGCACGCGGATGCGATCTGTTCCAGTTCAGGGACGGACGAATCCAGGTGAAGGATTCGTATCGCAAGAACGTCGTCCAGGGATGAGGCGGGTCATCGAATGAACGACGAACTCGCCTTTCTGTCCGCTACCGACCTGGCGGAAGCGTATCGCCGGAAGCATCTGTCGCCGGTCGAGGTGACGCGGGCCGCGCTGACGCGTATCGAACGGCTCAATCCGCGCATCAACGCGATCTACTGGCTGGCCGCGGACGAAGCCCTCGATGCGGCCCGCGCCTCGGAAGAAAGATGGCGGCGCGGCGCAGCGCTCGGTCCGCTGGACGGCATTCCCACGACGGTGAAGGACGCGTTGCCGGTGGCTGGCATGCCGGGCTATCGCGGATCGGCCTGCACAGCCGACGGCGGCACTACAGCGACGTTCGACGCCCCGTCTGTCGCGCGGTTGCGTGAGTCCGGCGCCATCCTGCTTGGCAAGAACACCATGTGCGACTACGGCATCCTCGCGGGCAGCGTCAGTTCCCGCTTCGGCGTCACGCGCAATCCGTGGAACCTGTCGCGATCGGCGGGCGCGTCGAGTTCCGGCGCCGCGGCGGCGGTGGCAGCGGGCCTGCATCCGCTCGCCCTCGGCACCGACATCGTGGGTTCCATCCGGTTGCCGGCATCCTTCTGCGGACTGGTCGGGCTGAAGCCCTCGTATGGCCGCGTTCCCTACTACCCGCCAGTGAGCCCCGCGCTGGTCGCCGGACCCATGGCGCGAAGCGTGGCGGACGTCGCCCTCATGCTCGACTGCATCGCCCGGCCCGACCGGCGCGACTTCAGCGCGTTGCCGCCTGCGCGACAGTCGTACCGCGAAGCGTCGAAGCAGCCGGCCGAGCACGTCCGCATCCATCTCGTGACCGATCTGGGCTTCGGGCTGAGTCCGGACGCCGAAGTGGTGGAAGCGGTCCGGGCAGCGGCCGGGCGGCTGGAACAAGCGGGCATCGCCTCAATCGAGGAACGGCCCGCCCGCTTCGCGCATGAACAGGTGGAGGCCGCGGAACGCTTCTATCGCGCGCGCTGCTTTGCGGAATTGAACCAGCACGCACCGGAGCGGCAGCCGCTGTCTCCCTTGTTGTACGAATGGACGCGCGCCAGCGCCGGCGAGTCCGCCGAGTCCGTGATCGACGCGATGCAGGCCTTGCTGGCGCTGCGCGAGCAGGCCATGGCGCTGCTCGATGATGCCGACTTCCTGATCCTGCCCGCCACGCCGACCGCTGCATTCGCGGCGGAGCGCGCCGCGCCCGACGAGACACGTTTGTTCGATCCCTGGTGCAACACCTTTCTGTTCAACCTCACGGAACAACCAGCCATATCGGTTCCGTGCGGCAAGACTGTGGACGGCCTTCCGATCGGCATGCAGATCGTCGGCAGGCGTTATGACGATATCGGCGTGCTGCGGCTCGCCAGACTTTTCGAGGATCTCACGGGCCCGTTCGAAGCCTGCCCGGAGCTATGAACACCACGATGACACGCACTGCCATGAGTCTGCGAAGGAGAGTAAATGATGGGCAATGAACACCTCACCGCGCCGAGCATCCAGGACGATTTTCGCGCCTGCTTCCAGCGTCACATGACCACCGTCACCATCGTGACGTCGCAGTTCGGCGGCTTGCGCGCGGGCCTTGCGGCCACGGCCGTGTGTTCGTTGTCGGACTCGCCGCCTTCCATGCTGATCTCGATCAACCACAACGCACGCGCCTGTGAACTGATCCGTGCAAGCGGCGCGTTCTCGGTGAACATGCTCGCCGATTCGCAACTGGACGTCGCCACGGTCTTCTCGCGCTCGGCCAAGAGCGCCGACGAAGCCGAGCAGAAGTTCATCAACGGCGGCGCGTGGGAAGAGCAGGACGGCCTGCCGTGGTTGAGCGGCGCGCTCGCGAATGTGTCCTGCCGCGTGCTGAAGGAAGTGCCCGTTGCGTCGCACTCGGTGTTCATCGGCGAAGTGCAGGGCATCCGGCTGCTCTCGAACGGCAATCCGCTCCTGTACGGATTCCGCGAATTCCACGGCAAAGGCCTGCCCCTGCAACGGGCCGTCTCCGCCTCCGTGGCCCGCTAGCCGCGCCCCTGACGCATCCCCGCGCCATCACACGACATCTCATGAATCACGAACTCGGACCGGAAGCGCAATTCTTCGCTTTTCTGAAGCAGGGAAAGTTCATGCTGCAGCGACACCGCACCAGCCACGACCATGTGTTCTATCCGCGCGCGCTGCATGCCCGCGGCACGATGGACGACTTCGAATGGGTCGAGGCGTCCGGTGACGGCGTGGTCTATTCCTGCACGCACATGCGTCGCCCCGCTGAACGCGGCGGCGACTACACGATTGCACTGATCGATCTGGATGAAGGGCCGCGCATCTTGTCGCGGCTCGTCGATGTCGAGCCGGAGCGCGTTTCCATTGCCATGCCGGTTCGGGCAACCATTCTCACGCGCTCGTGGTCGAGCGCCGAGCCCGATTGTCCTGTCGTGGCGTTCACACCGCTTGCACCGCCCGCACCGTCACAAGGAGACCGCTCGTGATCGATTCCTTGCGCGGCAGTACGGCCATCGTGGGCACGGGCCATTCGGCGCTCGGCAAAGTGCCGGGCTGGAGTTCGCTCGAACTGATGGCCCAGGCCACCCGTGCGGCGCTCGACGATGCCGGCATCACGCTGGATGAAATCGATGGCGTATGCGCGAGCACGCTCTATCACTTCCTGCCTTCGTTGTCCGCCGCGGAGTATCTCGGCATCCGGCCGAAGTGGTCGGGTTCGGAATCCGTCGGCGGCTCATCGTTCATGTCGGACGTGCTGCAGGCGACGCTCGCGATCAACGCGGGCTTGTGCGAAACGGTGCTCATCGCGTACGGCAGCAACGCCCGCTCGAGCGGAAACCTGAACGGTCTGATCGAGACGCCGCGCTTCGAAGCGCTCTACGAACTCCCCGTGCCGATGGCCGGCTACGCCATGGCGACAGCCCGGCACATGCACCAGTACGGCACGACGCGTGAGCAACTGGCCGACGTGGCGGTCTCGGCCCGGCGCTGGGCGCAGCTGAATCCCGAGGCCACCTCGCGCGCGGAGCTCTCGCGGGAAACGGTGCTCGCGGCGCCGATGATCTGCGATCCGCTGACGCGCTACGACTGCTGTCTCGTGTCGGACGGCGGGGCGGCGGTCATCCTGATGTCGGCGGAACGGGCGCGGGCGCGCGGCATGAAGTCCGCCTATGTGCTGGGTGTGGCGGGGGCGCACTGGCATCGCGAGATCTCGCAGATGCCGGACCTGACCCTCACGGCCGCGACGGAAAGCGGTGCACGCGCCTATGCAATGGCAGGCATCACGCCTGAGGAGGTGGATGTGGTCGAGCTGTACGACGCATTCACCATCAACACCATCCTGTTCCTGGAAGACCTGGGCTTTTGCCGGAAAGGCGAAGGCGGCGCGTTCGTCGAGGGCGGGCGGATCGGACCGGGCGGGACATTGCCCGTCAACACGAACGGCGGCGGCCTGTCTTGCGTTCATCCGGGCATGTACGGCCTGTTCTGTCTGATCGAGGCGGCGCGGCAAGTACGAGGCGATGCGCGGGGCTTCCAGGTCGACGGCGCCGAGATCGCGATTGCACACGGTAACGGGGGCACCTTGTCGCATCAGTGCACGACGATCCTCGGCGCCGGGACCACCGTCTGACTTCGAAATGCAACATGGAGACTGAAAAATGAAATTCACATTGCTGGCCATCCCCTTCATGCGGCAGCGGGGCGAGCAAGTCGCGCTCGCGGGACGTGATCCGCAGCGCTTCCAGCACATGATGCACGCGGTGCGCGATCAGATGGTGTTCGCCGAGGAACTCGGCTACGACGGCTTTTGCATGACCGAACATCACTTCCAGGTGGAAGGCGTCGAGGCCACGACCAATCCGTTGATGTGGAATCTCTTCGTCGCGCAGCACACGAAGAAGATGCGCGTCGGGCAGCTGGGCATGAACCTGACGGCCATGAATCCGATCAAGGTCGCGGAAGATATCGCGATGCTCGACCAGATGACGGGCGGCCGTGCCTTCGCGGGCTTCTCGCGCGGCAATACCGCGCGCTGGACCGCGACGATGGGACAGCATCTCAACATCCTGTCGGCGGAATCCGACCGGTCGGAAGCGGACCAGCGCAATCGCCGGGCGCTGTACGAGAACTGGAAGATCGTGAAGTCCTTGTGGATGGACGATCTGACCTCGTTCCAGGGCGAGTTCTGGAAAGTCCCGGAGCCGGTGCCGTGGGAATTCAATCCGACGCGCGACTGGGGCGCGGATGCGGTCGATGGCGAAGGCATCCTGCGCAAGGTCGGGATTACTCCGCGTCCCTTGCAGACGCCGTATCCGCCCATCTACGCGCCGTTCAGCTATTCGGTCGAAACCGCGCGCTTCTGGGGTGCGGAAGGCGGCAAGATGGTGTCGTTCGTGCGGCCCGAGAAAGAGGAGTTCATGCCGATCGTGCTCGACGCCTGTCTGGAAGCCGCGCACACGGCCGGGCGCAACAGCGCGCCGCGCGACGTGCTGGCGATCGGCGGACATCTGGTCATGGGCCGCACCGAAGCTGAAGAGCGTGCAATGAAGGAAGGTTTCATCGAGCTCTTCAACTATGCCTACGATGCGCCTCCCTACCATGTGCCGATGGGCCGCGTGTGGACCGGTTCGCCGCAGGCCGTGCTCGACGACGTCATGCGCCTGCATGAAAAGTACGGAGTAGACGAGTTTTTTGTCTGGCATCACATTAACTACTTCGGCGACGAGCTCGAACGCGGCTCCTTGCAGGCCTTTGCGGACGCAGTCATCGCAAAGGTTCCGAAAGACTGACGGACAGCGGCACACGAAACTCCGCTTGCGGCATCCCGCGCGGAGTCGTCAACCCGGCGCGCATGACGCATGCGCGGCCACGCATTCAAGCCTTGGGAGCAATCGATGAATACGTTCGGGCAACTTGTCCAACGGCACGCGCGGGTGCGCGGCAGTGCGCCTGCTTACGTCGATCACCGACGTCGCACGACCTGGCAGGACATCCATCTGAACAGCGATGCACTCGGGCGCTACATGCGCGAACTGGGTGTGTCGTCGGGCGATCGCGTGGGCATCGTGTCGCCCGACTGCGTCGAAGTCGCCGAGGTCTTCTATGCCTGCGCGAAGATCGGCGCATTGCGCGTGGGACTCAACGGCCGTCTTGCCGCACGGGAACTCGCGCAGCTGGTCGATGACTCGGCGCCGGCCGTGTTGTTCGTCCATGCCCGCTACGGCGCGATGGTCGAAGCCGCGCTTCTCGAGAGCGCGCAGAAGCCGGTTGTCATCGGCATGCACGACGGCCATCCGTTCCTGCTCGACTACACCGAGTGCCTCACGCAGGCCGCGGGCAGCGACCCGCTGCCGCACACGCCGAACGATCACCTGATGATCTGCTACACGACCGGCTCGACGGGCTTGCCCAAGGGCGCCGTGTACCAGCACGAGGCGATGCTGCGCTCGACCCAGGCCATCGCGCTCGCGGAGGGTGCGAACCATGACGATGTCTGGCTGCATGCCATGCCCGCGAGCGGCGTGCCCATCATGCATCTGTTGCGCAATGTCGTGCACGGGTCCAAGACGGTCGTCGTCGGGGACTGGGATCCGGCGGCGGCGCTCGCGCTGATCCAGCAGGAGAAGACCACCATCACCGTGCTCGTGCCGACGATGCTCGCCTCACTGGTGACGTCGGGCCGGGCGTCCGATTTCGACCTGAGCTCGATGCGTCAATGGGGTTACGGCGCCTCGCCCCTGCCGCCCTCGATGGTCCGCGAAGCCGCGCGCGTGCTGGGCGGCAAGCTGCTCCAGATGTACGGGACCACGGAACTGATGGGCATGTCGATGATGCTGTTTCCGTCCGAGCACGAGCTGGCGATCCGGGAGCGTCCGGGCCTGCTGTCATCGGCGGGGCGGCCCTTGCCGTACGTGGACGTGCGTATCGTCGATGACGAGATGCGCGACGTTCCGGCCGGCGAAGTGGGCGAACTGCTGATCCGGACCGAGTTCGTGACCTCGGGCTACTGGAACGCGCCCGAGAAATACGCCGAAGCGGTGAAGGACGGTTGGCTCTGCACGGGCGACATCGCCCGGCAGGATGAAGACGGCTACCTCTACCTGAGCGACCGTGCCAAGTTCCGCATCAAGACCGGCGGCTACAACGTGTTTCCGACCGAGATCGAAAACGTGATTGCCGAGCACGAAGCCGTTCGTGAAGTCTGCGTCGTGGGTTTGCCCGATGAAAAGTGGGGCGACCGCATTCACGCCGTCGTCTCGGTGCGCGCCGGATTCAGCCTCACGCCCGACGACGTGCGCGCGTTCTGCCGCGACAAGATTGCCAGCTTCAAGATACCCAAGACGGTCGAGATCTGGGACGAGATTCCGAAAGGACCGACCGGCAAGATCCAGAAGCGCTCTGTCATCGATTCGTACCTGCAGGCGAGTTGAGTCCTTCTGACTCCGGACGGAGGCGCACCCGCGCGTGTTCCGTCCGGAGGCTTGGATTGCCGGCATTCCGCGCGCCATTATCTTGCTGAACGTATAACAAGTAACGACGCGCTTTCTTTCCGCTTCATTGCAACGGTGCGCGCTGACGCGCAGACGTGCCCGTTGCTTCAAGTCGCCCAACTGGAGACTGTCCAATGACCCGACGGACCCGCCATGCCGCAGACAGCAGCACGCAGTTCACCGATGAAATGAATGACGCGCAGACGGGCCGCCGTCGCGTGCTGAAAGCCGCCGCGGCCGGATTCGTGCTCTCGACGTCGGGCGCGTTGATCCGCAGTGCGGCAGCGCAGAGCCGGACACTGAATATCGCGTCCTACGGGGGCAGTTACGGCGATGCATTGAAAAAGGCGTGGCTCGAACCGTTCGAAAAGGAGACGGGCATCAAGGTGAATCTCGGTGTCAACGCGAGCCTGTCGCTGGCGAAGCTGCAAACCATGAATCCGAATGGTGCCGAATGGGACATCGTTGACTTGACGGGCCCGGAGTTCAGCATCGCGACCCGTCAGGACATGCTTCTGCCGATGGACCCGAAGCAGGTCGATACGAGCCGGCTGCTGCCCGAGTACGTCAAGACCCATGGCTTTGGCTATGCGGCGTATGTGTGGGGCATGGCCTGGGATCGCCGCAAGATCCCCGATGCATCCGCGCCGAAGTCATGGGCCGATTTCTGGAACACGCAAAAGTATCCCGGCAAGCGTTCGCTGATCACCGTGAATACAAACGGACACTCGCTCGAAGCCGCTTTGCAGGCGGACGGCGTGCCGCCGTCGAAGCTCTATCCGCTCGACATTCAACGCGCCTTCAAGAGCCTCGACAAGCTCGGCCGGAACAACATCGTGTGGGCTTCCACCAATCAGGAGCCGGTGCAACGGCTCACGTCGGGCGAGTGCGTGCTCGCCGGCATGTACGTGGGGCGCTCGATCATGGCGAACCGCTCGGGCGCGAACATCGGCTTCACGCTCGACGGCGCGGCGGTCGCGGGAGACTTTCTCGGCGTGATCCGCAATGCCCGCAACAAGCCCGAAGCCTTCGCGCTGCTCAACTACATCGCGACCCATCCCGAACGCGCGGCGGAGTTCACGGCCATCACGTCCTATCCGGTGCCGATCCGGGGAATCGAGGCGCTGCTGCCGGCCAGTGCGGCGGATGTCAAGGCCGTGCTGCCGAGCAATCCTGACGTGCGCGCCAAGGTGTTCTACGAGGAAGACGACTACTGGGCCAGCAATCTGCCCCAGGTTGCCGCGGCCTTCAAGGCGTGGCAGCTGTCGTAGCGAGTGACACGAACCGACCAAGGGAATCTGGCCATGCCTCGACGTTTCAACCTCACCCAGTCACTGATGCTGACGCCGGTCCTGATCCTCTACGGACTGGCCGCGGCCACGCCCATCCTCATGATTGCCCAGTTGAGCTTCAAGAAAGGGCTGGGCACGTTCGGCGACCTGTTCGCTTCGCCGATCTTCCTGCGCATCGCGCAGAACACGCTGGTAATTTCTCTCGAAACGACCCTTGTCGCCGTGCTGCTCGCCTATGCCATCGCGGCGCTGCTCGCGCAGTCGGGCGAGCGTGCGCGGGCGTGGATCATGGCGGCCATCCTGTTGCCGTTCTGGACGGCCGCGCTGATCAAGAACTTCGCGTGGTCCGCGCTGCTGCAGGACAACGGCGTCATCAACCTCGCGCTGATGCACCTCGGGATCGTCTCGCATCCGTTGCCGCTGCTGCATACGCGGCTGGCGGTCGTCATCGGCATGGTGCATTACGTCATTCCGTACGCGGTGTTTCCCATCTACAGCTCGATGCTCGCGATCGATCCGCGCCTGTATCGCGCCGCCAGGAGCCTCGGTGCGCCGGGCTGGCGAACGGTGGTCTCCGTCACGCTGCCTCTGACCCGGCCCGGCCTGTATGCAGGCGGTCTGCTGGTGTTCATCATCTGCCTGGGCTTCTACATCACGCCGGTGCTGCTCGGCAGCCCGCGCGAAATGATGGTCGCGAACCTGGTCGATTTCTACACGCATCAGATCATCGACTTTCCGATGGCGTCCGCGCTGGCCCTGGTGATTCTGGTTGCGACGGCGTTCCTCATCGCGCTCTATCACTCCATTCCGAAGGAAGGTCAGTATGGAAAAATTTGAATTGCACGCGCCGGCCTTCAAGGCGCCGCGCATCGGGCTCTCGGGCCATGCGCTGCTGTTGATCGCGTGCCTGCCGATCTTCGTCTTCCTGCTGGGCCCGATCCTCATCATCGTGCCGATGTCGATGACGAGCGGCGAGATCCTCATGTTTCCGCCGGACGGCTGGTCCGGCCATGCATTCGCGGATCTGCTGCGCGATACGCAATGGGTGGCATCGGCACTGACGTCGTTCAAGGTGGCGCTGCTCGCCACCGTGATCGCCGTGACGGCCGGCACCGGCGGGGCGCTGGCATTGCATCGCAACGATGTGCCCGCAAGGAGCTTCTTCTCCACGCTGATCATGCTGCCCTTGCTCGTGCCGGTGGTCGTGCTCGCGCTCGCGGATTATCTGTTCTCGTCGACGCTGAATCTCGGTTCGAACTGGGTGTCGATTGCGTTCGCGCACAGTGTGGTTGTCACGCCGTATGTGTTCGTCTCGGTGCAGACCTCGCTGGCGGGACTCGACCCCGCGCTGCATCGGGCGGCGCGCAGTCTCGGCGGCACGACAACCGCGCTGCTGGTGGATGTCTACTGGCCCGTCATTCGCACGGGCATGGTCGGCGGTGCGATCTTCGCCTTCATCGGATCCTTTGACGAAGTGGTCATTGCGCTGTTCCTGTCCGGCCCGAATGCCGTGACCCTGCCGGTGCAGATGTTCACCGCGCTGCAATTCGATCTGACGCCGAAGATCGCGGCCGTGTCCACCGTCTTGCTGGCCATCAGTTTCGTCGCGTTGATCGTCAACGGCTACCAGAGCCTCGCTCGGCCGAAGACAGTGCCGCGCTAACGCCCGATCTCTTCACTCTCGTTTCCGGATTCAGTCATGTCTCGATCAGAAATGCCACAGGTCAAACGCGTCACCCTGGAAAATGTCTCGAAGGCGTACGGCAGTTTCAAGGCGGTGAAGGATGTGTCGCTCGCCATCGAACCGGGCGAGTTCGTCACGTTGCTCGGGCCGAGCGGCTCGGGCAAGACATCGACGTTGATGATGGTCGCCGGTTTCGAGTCGCCCAGTTCGGGCGCGATCAAGGTGGACGGCGTCGATGTCGTGCGACGGGCGCCGAAGGATCGCAACTTCGGCATCGTGTTCCAGGGCTATGCGCTGTTTCCGCATCTCAGTGCGCGGCAGAATGTCGAATTCCCGCTGCGCATGCGGGGCGTCGAGAAGTCGCGGAGGCGCTCGATGGCGCTCGAAATGCTTGAGAAGGTCGGTCTTGCGGGCCTCGAGGAAAGGCGTCCGCGCGAGCTGTCCGGCGGACAGCAACAGCGGGTGGCGCTGGCGCGCGCGCTGGTGTTCCAGCCGGATGCCTTGCTGCTCGACGAGCCGCTCGGCGCACTCGACAAGTCGATGCGCGAGCGCATGCAATACGAGATCAAGAGCCTGCAGCGCAAGCTCGGCATATCGGTCCTGTTCGTGACGCACGACCAGGAAGAAGCGATGACCATGTCCGACCGCATCGCGGTGATGAACCATGGCCAGATCGTGCAGATAGGAACGCCGCGCGAGCTCTATGCGTCGCCGCGCACGCCGTTCGTCGCGAGTTTCTTCGGCGAGACGAACCTGCTGTCGTGCGTCGCGGACACGGCCGGAAGCGGCGCCGTGAAAGTGACGCTCGCGTCGGGGTTCAGTTTCCCGGCGGCGTCCGATGTCGAGCGGGCGCAGCTGAGCCGCCACCCGGAAACCTTCGTTTCGATTCGCCCTGAAAAGATCAGCGTGCTCGCCGCTGATGAACGCGCCGAGATCATGGTGGATGCCGTCGTGCGCGAAGTCGCGTTCCTCGGCAAGTTCGTGCGTGTCTGCACGGTGGCATCAGGTGTCGAGATCACGTCGATCATCGGCAACGCGCCCGAGCGCATCAGCAGGCTTGCGGAGGGCGCGTTGATCCGGCTTGGCTGGTCGAGGGAAGACGCGAAAGTGCTCGGCGTGGATGTCGAACCGGGCGACAAGCAAGTGGCGGGAAGCGGTCGCGAGACGCACGACATGAGCGTGCAGTTGCGCGAAGCGGTCTAGAGCACAATCGGGGCGAGGAAATCATGAGAGGGCGTCGATCGAACATGGTGTTGAGCGGGTTTCTCGCGCCGGGCGGCTACGACGCGCGGGCCTGGCGCTTGCCGACGAGCCGGTCGGGAGAGATCGGTACGGTGGGCATCGTGAAGGCCATTGCGCAGCGCTACGAAGCGGCGAAGCTCGATTCCGTGTTCGTCGCGGATATTCCGGGCGCCGACTTCCTGCTGGACGGCGATCTCGCGCTGGGCAGCCCGTATGAATCCATCTCGACGATGGGCGCGCTCGCCGCGGTGACGGAGCGGATCGGGATCATCGGCACGCTTTCGACGACCTTCAATCAGCCGTTCACGATCGCGCGCCAGCTCGCCGCGCTCGACCTGCTGAGCGGAGGACGGGTGGGCTGGAACATCGTGACTTCCACGTTCGGCGCGGACGCGCATGGCATCGCGCTGCCGGCGAAGTCGGACCGCTACCGGCGCGCGGCCGAGTTCGTCGGCCTCGTGCGCGAGCTCTGGTCTGCCTGGAGCGATGACGCCGTCATCAACGACAAGCAGCGCGGGCATTGGCTGCAGCGGGACAAGGTGAAGCCGCTCGACTACGCGGGTGAGTTCTTCAGGGCAAAAGGCGCGCTGAACATACCGCGCTCACCGCAAGGCCATCCGGTACTGGTCCAGGCGGGTCAATCCGCCGAAGGTCTGAACTTCGGCGCCGAATTCGCCGACATCATCTATACGACTCAGCCGGACAAGGACCAGGCCATCCAGTACTACCGCGAGCAAAAGGAACGCGTGGTGCGGTTCGGCCGGGACCCGGATCACGTGAAGGTCCTGCCGGGTCTCATTCCCTACGTTGGCCGCACGGATGCCGAAGCACGCGATCTGTTCGAATCGATCATTGCGTTCATGGATTTCCAGGACTTGCGCGAGCGTTTCCGCGCGATGTTCTCGGTGTCTCTCGATGGCCTCGCGCTCGATCAGCCGGTGCCCGCGGAACGCTTCGACGTGTGGCGGACGCATCCGTCGGGGCCGCGCATTCTCGCCTACAGGACGGTTGCCAGCCAGCCCGGCAGTACGCTGCGCGATCTGCTGATCAACTTCAGCAGCGCCATGGGGCATCTGCTGATCTGCGGGTCGGCGGAAGCGGTCGCGGAGCAGATGATCGCGTGGTTCGAGGCCCGCGCTTGCGATGGCTTCAGCCTCAATGCGCCGACCTTCCCGGATTCCATCGATGCCATCTGCGCGCACCTTGTCCCCGCGCTGCAGGAGAAGGGCTATGCGAGGCGCGCTTATGAAGCGGACACCTTGCGAGGCCATCTGCATCTGCCCCGCCCCAAGGCATGGGACGGGGACGCCTGAGCCGGCTGGCGAAACCTACTTCGCCAGCACCCACTTGCCGTTCTGCACCGTCAGCATGGACGGTGCGTCGGGGCCATAGCCGTTATGGTCGGATGCCGACATCGTGACGAGACCGTTGGTCGTCGCCACGTTTCGAAGGCCTTCCAGCGCGTCGCGCAATGCGCTGCGGAATTCCGGCGTACCCGGCCGCGCAGTCTTGCCCGCAAGGGGAATCGCGGCGTTGAGTTCGAGATACGCGTCCCAGGCATAACCAGCGAATGCGTTCACCTTGTCCGTACCGAACTTGCCTTTCCACAGGGCGGTCAGCGCCATGGCCGGCTGCTTGGCCGGATGCGAGTCCGGCAGATCGGCCGCCACCGTCACCGGCGCGCCGGCGACCAGCGTGCCGTTGACGGCCTTGCCGCCCACGCGGATGAAATCCTCGTTGAGCACGCCGGTGGTCTGATAGACCGGGCCCTTGTAGCCCTTGTCGCGAAGCTCGATCTGCGGTGTCGCGGAGGGCGTGCCGGATGCGGCGATCAGGACCGCATCGGGCTTCGCTGCAATCACCTTGAGCACCTGTGCGACCACCGATGGATCGCGCGAAGAAAAGCGCTCCTGCGCCACGAGCGTGATGCCGGCCGGGCCCGTCGCGGCCTTCAGTTCCTTCAGCCAGCTTTCGCCATAACCGTCGTCGGCGCCAATGAAGGCAACCGTCCTGATGTGCTTGCGCTGCATGTCACGCACGGTGGCGTTCGCGGTCGTCTTGTCGTTGTACGGGGTCTTGAAGACCCAGCGCCGGTTGGGGTCCATCGGCTCGATGATGCTGGAGCCGGCGCCCAGGCTGATCATCGGCGTCTTCGATGCGCCGGCAACTTCGATGTTGGCGAGCGTCGCGGGCGTGGTCGACGAGCCGATGATCACATCGACGTGATCCTGCGTGGTGAAGCGCAGGACGTTCCTGCGAGCCGTGGTCGCGTCCGAGGCGTCATCGAGCACGATGTATTCGACGTCGTAAGCGCCGATCTTCGCCGGCATCAGCAAGAGGGTCTGCTTTTCCGGAATGCCCAGAGAGGCCGCGGGGCCGGTGGAGCTCACCGTGACGCCGACCTTGACCTGAGCCAGGCAAGCCTGCGTGACAATCAGGAAGGACGCGCTTACGCAGGTCTTGAGGTTCATCGTGTGCCTCTTGGAGTCAGGGAAGCCTCGACGCGTTGCAGCGTGTCCAGGGTCTGGTGACAGGCGTGTGCGGCTTCACGTCCCTTGACCTTGAAGTGTTCGAGGAAGAAGGCATGGTGCACATCGCTTTCATGAAAGCGCTGCGGCGTGAGCACGGCGGAAATGACCGGCGTGCCGGTCTGCAACTGAAGCTGCATGAGGCTGTCGATCACGGCGGTCGACACGAATTCATGCCGGTAGATTCCACCATCGACGATCAACCCCGCCGCGACGACGGCATCGAATTCCTCGCTCGCTATGAGTCGCTTGAGACAGAGCGGTATCTCGAACACGCCGGGGACTTCGAAGCAGTGCAGGTCATCGGCCTGATAGCCCAGTTCCAGCATGGTCGAGAGGAAGGCGGCCTTGCAGTTGTCGACGATGTCGCGATGCCAGCAAGCCTGAACGAAAGCGATACGGCGCCGTCGTGAAGTGATCGATGAGGTGTGCGTCATGCCTGTCAGACCGTGTGATTGAGACTTGAGTGGGAACGGGAAACGCTTTTCCGTCAGATGAGCTGCCACTGCTTGAATGCCGCCGCGACCTGGGGCAGGTTATCCACCCACCATTTCGTGTCCTTGAAATGCACCTTGGCGCGGACCATCGGGTCGTCGAGCAGGACTGCCTTGACGTCGGCTGCGTTCGGCGGCAACAGCGACGCAAGGCCTTTGATCGGCACCGGATAAGACGTAATGGCCGTGAATTCGGCCGCGCGCTCCGGATGCGTCGCGATGTAATTGAGCAGCGCGAAGGCTTCGGGCTTGTTGCGTGCATTGCGGATCACGCCGAGATAGTCCATGCCGACATTCGATTGCGTCAATGAAAACCCGATCTGCGCGCCGGCGCGGTTGGCCATGATGGCCCGCCCGACGTACATGCCCGCCAGCGCGCATTCGCCGGAGGTCAGCCGTTGAACCGGCTCCTGATTGCCGGTGGCCCACACGATATTCTCGCGTCCGAGTTTGTCGAAACTGCGAAAGGCGCGCTGCACGTCGAGCGGATACAGCTTCGATTCCGCTACGCCGTCCGCCAGCAGCGCAGCCTCCATGGACGCGCCGTCGTTGTTCACGGCCAGCAGGGAGCGCTTGCCGGGGTAGCGCTTCGTGTCCCAGAACTCCATCCATGACCTGGGCGCGCTTGCGTCCGGGATCTTGCGACGGTCCCACGCCATGCCCCAGATATAGAGCGCATAGCAGAATCCGTGGCTGGCGACATAGTCCGGCAGCATCCTGCTCGTGTCGACGAGTTTCAGATCGAGCGGAGCAAGGACGTTCTGCGCCTGTGCAATGCTGTATTCGGTTGCCGTGAGATCGACGATGTCCCATTCCGCGCCGTTCGGATTCATGGTCTGCAACTTCGCGAGCGACAGGCTTGCGTTGACGCCGAGATTGACCTTGACGCCGGTCTCGCGCTCGAACGGATCGAGCCATGCCTTTCTCAGCGCATCGTTGTAGCTGCCGCCGTAGGACGCGATATTGAGCGTCTTCTGTTGTGCCGACGCAAGCGGCGCCAGACTCGACAAACCGGACAGCAGCGTGCCGGCGCTGGTGGCTTTCAAAATCTTGCGCCGCATCGACGACGCCGCTTCAGACAGTGGAACCCGTCTGGACCTTGCGTTCATGAGACATCCTCCTGTGCGACGAAAGCGCGGTCCGGTTCGTATCCGCCGCCTCGCCGGTTGTTGACAGTGCTTTTGTCCGTGTTAATCTTGTTATACGTTCAACAAAAAAATAACGCAAGCGATGCAGTGCGTGTCGATCAACGAGGCTAACCCGGAGGCGAATTGATGAAGACAGAGATGAAGATAGGCGTGTTGATCCAGCCCTACGGCAATCATCCGGCGGCGTGGCTGGTGGCCGATGCTCCGGATGGAGCCGAGAACGATATCGGTCATTACATCGACGTGGCCCGGACGGCGGAATCCGGTGCGCTGGACTTCGTTTTCTTCGCGGACGTGCCGGCGATCCGCAATGGCAACCTCCATGCGATCAGCAAGTGGCCGCTGTACGCCAACCAGTTCGAGCCGGTCACGTTGCTGGCCGCGCTCTCGGCGGCCACGAGCCGCATTGGTCTGGCGGCCACGGTGTCGACCAGCTTTTACGAGCCCTACAATCTGGCGCGCCAGTTCGCCTCGATCGATCATCTGAGCCGCGGCCGCGCGGCATGGAATGTCGTGACGACCTCGCAGGCGGCCGCGGCGCTGAACTTCGGCGCCGACGCGCGCGCCGGTCACGCGGCACGCTATGAACGGGCGAAGGAGTTCATCGAAGTGGTGAAGGGTCTGTGGGATAGCTGGGATGACGATGCGTTCGTCCACGACCGCGCGACCTCGACGTTCTTCGATCCGGCCAGGCTGCGTCGCCTCGATCACACCGGCAAGCATTTCTCGGTACGCGGTCCGCTGAACATCGCGAGGCCGCCGCAAGGTTATCCGGTCATCGTCCAGGCGGGTGGGTCGGAGGCCGGCAAGGCGCTGGCCGCCGAGACGGCCGAACTGGTCTTCTCGTCCGAAGCCGAGCTCGAACGCGCGCAACGCTTCTATGCCGACCTGAAAGGGCGCCTCGAGGCCTTCGGGCGTTCGCGTGACGACCTGAAGATCGTGAGCGCGCTGAATCCCATCGTAGGCCGCACGCGAAGCGAGGCGGAGGACAAGCTCGCGCGCTTGCAGGAAAAGCTGCATCCCGATGTCGGACGGGAGATTCTTGCGATCGACCTGGACAACATCGATCTGTCGGACCTGTCCGTCGATGCCCCTTTGCCGCTCGACCGCATTCCTGCATCGACGGAAGGCGGCAAGAGTTATCTCGAGTACATTCGCGCGATGTCCGAAGAGGGCACGCTCACGCTGCGCACACTCTACGAAAAATATGCGGTGGCGCGCGGCGGCAAGTTCATCGTGGGCACGGCGGAGGAGATTGCCGACGAGATGCAGGAATGGTTCGGGCAGGGCGCGTGCGACGGCTTCATGCTGGGCATGTCGTCGCTGCCGGACGGTCTTCAGGACTTCGTCACGCTGGTCATTCCGGAGTTGCGCCGGCGCGGTCTTTTCAGGGCCGGCTACAGCGGCTCGACGCTGCGCGAACATCTGGGTCTGCCACGTCCGCGCGTCCAGCAGCGGCGCGGTGCGGCCTGAGGCATCTGCTAATATCTGACGCTGCCTGGAACATGGGCCGCGCAGCCTGTGCGCCGCCCAGCAGTGGGAGAAATCGAATGAGTGTCAAACCCGCGGAAGGTACGCGCTCGCGCGACCCCGAGGCGCGCAAGCGCAAGTTGATTGACGCGGCCATCGTGTCGATCGGCGAGATCGGCTACAACGACGTCACCGTCGATACCATCAGCGAGACTGCGGGCATCTCGCGTGGCTTGATTGGCCACTACTTCAAGGGCAAGGATCAGTTGCTCCTGGAAGCGGTGAAGACGGTCGCCGCGGAGATCGGCGCGAGTACTCGCAAGGCGGTATCGGCGGCGGGTGAAGACGCCGTCGCGCGCCTGTATGCCACGGCGCGTGCGAGCTTCGGCAAGCCGGCCTTTACCGAGGCCCATGCCTGCGTGTGGGCTGCACTGGCCGGCAACGCGGGCTGGTCGCCCGAACTGACACAGCTCTATCACGAGCTATGGACGGGGTATCGCGAGGCGCTCGCACGCTTGTTCGAGCGCGCCGCGCAGACACGCGGCATCGAACTCGACGCGAGGCTGGCCGCACTCACGTTCACGCATTTGATCGAAGGTCTATGGGTGGGCTGGGTTGCCGATTCCACTGAAATCAGCCGGCAGCGCGCCGAGTCGGCCTGCCTGACTTACCTCGACGCCATCTTCAAGCAGCCGTAACGCCGGACGGGGTGCAGCCGCCTGCCGCCGGTCTTCAGGCCAGCGCGCGGCGTTTGCGTGGGGCCGGTGCTGCGCTTGCGGGCGATTGCGTCTTCGCATCGAGGATCAGATCGACGTAGTGATGACAGCAATGCTCGGCATCGTTCGCGTTGATGCTGCTGCGATTGGCGGCCAGTCCGATCCACAGTCCTTCCACCAGCTGCGAAAAGGCGAGCGCGACATGCGACGCATTGATGGCGACGCCGCGCGCCTCCGCTGCGCGCGCGAAAAGACGGCCCACGCCGGAGCGGTAGTCCACCCAGATTTCCCGATAGATCTTCGCCAGTTGCTCGGACCAGCGTGCCGAACTCGCGAGCGACACCCAGACGGCGATCTTTTCGTCCGTGAGGCCAGGCGGTGTGAAGCTGGCGTGGATCAGCGCATGCAGCATCTGGGCGGGGTCCGGCTTGGCGGCGTTGGCAGCGTCGCGGATGGCGCTTCCCAGCTCGGTGGCGACGGTCTTGACAGCCTCGAGCAGCAACTCTTCCTTGTTGGTGAAGTAATGGCCGATCAGGCCTCGCGAGAAGCCGGCCTCCGCGCAGATCGACGCCACGGTGACGGTGGCGTAGCCATTTCGCGCAATGTCGCGTATCGCCGCTTCGATCAGGTCGCGCCGCCGTTCGATAGCGATCCGCGAAGGTCCGCGCTTCTTGCGGGCAGACGAAAGAGGTGTCGCCATGGGTGCTGGTCTCCCGTTCAGATCATTTCACGACTCGACGATCACGTATTGTAAGTCAGCCTCGAACGGCTCACGACACGCGATGCCGCGCCGGCTCCGCGAGACCCAGCTGGTCGCGTAGCGTCGGACCGGAATACTCGGTGCGGAACAGCTTGCGCTCCTGCAGCACGGGCAACACATGACGGGCGAAGTCCTCCAGGCCTCCAGGCAGATGTGAAACGCGGACCATGAAGCCGTCCGCCGCGCCCTCGTTGAACCATTGCTCCATGCGGTTGGCAACGGTTTCGCCCGAGCCGGCTATCGCATTCATGCCGCCTCGCGAGGCGGCGCAGGCCAGATACAGCTGCCTCACGGTCAGCCCCTGTTCGCGGATGGCCCAGACCATGTTGTCGAAGTAGGACTTGGTGGCATTGCTCGAAGGCGGCAGCACCGATTCGGGAATGGGTTCGTCGAGCGGCAGATCGCGCAGGTCGATGCCGCCCAGGTCCACGGACAGAATCTCGCGGCCGACGGCCGGATGAATCATCGACTGGAGCAAGTCCAGCTTTTCCTGGCCTTCGGCGTCGCTGGCCCCGACGAAAGGATTGAGCGCGCAAAGAATCTTCAGCTCTTCCGGACGGCGGCCGTACTTGCCCATGCGGCCCTTGAGATCGGCATAGAACGCCTTCGCCTTGTCGATATTGCGGTCCACGCTGAAGACGACGTCGGCGGTGCGGGCGGCCATTTCCATGCCGGCCTCCGAGCCGCCGGCATTGATCACGATGGGCCGGCCCTGCGGACTGCGCGGTACGTCGAGCGGGCCGCGCACCTGATAGAACTCGCCCTTGTGATCCAGCACGCGACGCTTCGACGGATCGAAGAAGCGGCCATTTGCCCGGTCGCGGATGAACGCGTCCTGGTCCCAGCTATCCCACAGGCCCAGCACCACATCGACGAATTCGTTCGCGCGCGCATACCGGCGCGCGTGGTCTTCATGATCCTTGCGACTGAAGTTGAGCGCGGCAAGCGGCGCCGACGACGTGACCACGTTCCAGCCCGCGCGTCCGCCACTCAGATGATCGAGCGTGGCAAACAGGCGGGCGACGTTATAGGGCTCGTAGAAGCTCGTCGAGGCCGTGCTGGCAAGGCCGATGTGCTTCGTGACCGCCGCGAGCGCGGACATCAGCGTGACAGGTTCGAGATCCGCGATATGGCCCGGATAGCGCGTGATGGCTTCGATGTCGCCGTCGCGGCTGGCGGGTGAATCGGCGCGAAAGATGAAGTCGAGCCTGGCCTGTTCGGCGATCCGGGCGAGATTGATCCAGAACGAAAGGTCCACTTCGCCACCGAGCGGCGTGCCTGGATGCAGCCACGCAGCCGGATGAATGCCGACGTGGGACAGCAAGGCGCCAATATGCATGACTCGGGGCTTCATTTCGACTCCGGGAAAAGGGTTGGACCGCGGGGTTGACCGCGCCACGGCGACGCGGCGATGAGGAAGAAAGGTAGCCCAATAAATGTTGGATGTCCAACAAAATTTGCAGGCGAAAGAGGGGGCGCGGAATGCGGCCTTGATCGGGATCCGATGCTTACGGATATTGCAGGATGTTGATGATGGTGCCGTCGGGATCGCGGATCATCGTTGCGCGCAAGCCATCTTCGGACAGGTTTTGCAACTTCCATTCGAAGATCGCGCCTTCCCTCTCGAGGTGCGATGTCACGGCTTCGAGGTCGGACGTGCGGAATACGACCGCCTTTGCACCGGTCTTGTCGATATGCGGGCCAGGGACAATAGCGGCATCGGGGTTGCGAACGGTCGTTGCGCGCGAAAGCAGTTCGATCCGCATGTCGCTCCGTTCGAGTATCTGGAAGTGCGCATGCAAGGATTCGATGTAGGTCGAGTACCCGCGACGGAATCCGAACAGGCGGCCATACCACTCCGCGGAACGATCGATGTCAGTCACGGAAATGGCGACGTTGTCGAATTCGACGAGTCGTTGTGCCTGGGCATCCGCTCCGATGTCATCCACCATGCGACCTTGCTCCTTTTGTGTCGGATCCTGGCTCAGTGCTCGACTATGCCGACGCGTTGCGAGCGCGTGGGGTCTTCGTCGCCTTCGCCTTGCTGCCTGAGGTCCTGCCTGAGGTCTTGCCTGAGGTCCCACCGGTGTCCATCGTTTCCGCGCCATTGCGTACCAGTTCGCGGATGCCGGCGGCCGCAAAGCGCACGAGATCGGAGTAATGAGCCGTCGACTTCTTCGCGCGGTCCCGCGCACCCAGGCGCTTCGCGCGGCCATTGAGCGCGTGCGCCTGTTGCCGTGCCCCGACCGAGAACAGATAGGCCCATACTGCCTGTTCGCGTGCAATGCCGGGCAACACCGTATGCAGTGCATCGATGAACCGTTCCGCGATCGGGTCGTAATAAGTCTCGCGAATGCGTCGTGAACGCTCATCGCTGCCGAGGCTGACGGAAGCGACCAGTTGCACATAGAGCGCAAGGTTCGCAGCTTCTTCACCGTCGAAAATGTCCGACAGCGGCGTGAAGGCGATAGTCAGTACGTCTTCGACCGTCACGGTCTGCTCGCTCGCGAACAGCGCGTCGAGGAGCTTGCCGCGATGCAGATTGATGGCCGACGAGCGGCGCTCGAAGACGGCCTCGTAGAGCTTGTCCTTGGTCGCGTAGTGATAATGCACGAGCGCCTGGGCGACTCCGGCTTCATCGGCGATGTTGCGCATGCTCGCACCGGCATAGCCGTGCTCGCCGAACACCCGCTCGGCCGCATTCAGGATCGCCGACAGGCGCGAGCCCGATCCGCGGTCGGACTCCTGAGCCGGACTGGCGGCTTTCGCAGACTTGTCTCGTTGTGCACTCATTCCGGGGCGACCTCTCCAGGCTATTTGATCGATCAGTCAGTATACCGTGAACCCTGCGTGGCCCGACAGGGCAGAGTCGGGCCACTGTGTGACATCAGCCGAGAAACTCCGGCTCCGGCAGTCCCTTCACACCGGGCCGCACCGCCAGCACATTGCCCGCGAGCGGCTGCTGCGCCAGTTCCTTCTCGCTCATCCGGCGACGCGCCGTGGTGATGAACAAGGTATCCAGATCCGGTCCGCCGATGCACAGGCTGCTCACGCGCCGCACCGGCAGATTGACGACCATGTCGATCCGTCCGCGCGGGTCGTAGCGCGTCACGCACCAGCCGTCCATGTTCGCGCTCCAGAAGCAGCCATCGGCATCGACGGTCGAGCCGTCGCAGATGCCGCGCCCGAGCGGCACGTCTGCGAATTTCCGGCGGTTGTAGATGGCGCCGTCGACTGAATCGTAGTCAAACACATCGATCTGGCAACTGAAGGAGTCGGTCATGTACATCAGGCGGTTGTCCGGACTGAAGCTGATGCCGTTGATGCAGGTGATGCCCTCCATGATCAGCTTCGGCTGCAGGTCCGGGTCGAGCCGGAACAGGCGGCCGCGCGGCGTATAGGCGGCGGCCTCCACCGTTCCGGACCAGTAGCGGCCGTGCCTATCGCACTTGCCGTCGTTGAAGCGGTTCTTCGGCCGTTCGGCGTCGGGGCGCGCGATCTCGGTCAGCTCGCCGGTTTCGGGCGAGAAGAAATAGAACCCGGACCGCATGCCCACCAGCAGGCCGCCTTTGGCGCGCAGCCCGATGCTGCCGATCTCTTCCTGCATCGGCCAGCTTTTCTTGACGCCGCTGGAAATGTCGAGGCGATGGATGGCCTGGCCGATGCCGTCGACCCACCAGAGCAATTGCGTTTTCTCGTCCCAGATGATCGATTCGCCGAGAACGTCGGGGGTGGAATCGACTACGTCGATAACCGAGCCCACCATGTCGATGGGCCTCGTGATACTGCTGACAGTCATGTTGCCTCCTTGATATGCGGTGTGAATGGCGATGCAGTTGCGAAGCGCCGCCTCAGGCAGCCGGTTCCTTCATGCGGGCGAGGCCTTCGAGCGCGAGTCCGTAGCCCAGTACGTCATGCAGGCGCGCCTTCAGTTCCTGGTTCAGGCAGGTGCGCGTATAGCGTCTCACGAGACGCGGCTGTTTGAGCATCAGCTGCGCGAGTTCGCGGGCGCGCGGGAGCAGGTCTGCGGCCGGCATGACCTCGTTCACGAGACCCATCTCCCGCGCCTCGCTGGCGCTGATGTTCTGACCCGTGAGCAGGAAGTAATGACCGCGCGCGCGGCCCATCAGCAGCGGCATGATCAGGTGCATGCCGTCGCCGGGCACCATGCCGCCCTGGAAGTGCGCGGTGTCCTGGATGGTCGCGGTATCGGATGCCAGCACGATATCGCCCAGCAACGGGATCTCCGCATGCCGTACGGCCGGCCCGTTCAGGATGCTGATCACCGGCGCTTCGATATTGAGCAGATTGATGAGCAGATGCTTCGCTTCCCAGTAGATCGGGTCGTAGATCGTCGGCGTCATCGAATTGCGGTTCTGATGCATGCCAGGGGCGATCGGGGGGCCGCTGAAGGCGTCGCCGGTGCCGGTCATGATCACCACGTCGTTTTCACGATCGCGGCCCACGTCGAGGAACGCCTGCTCGAACTCGCGATGCGCGGTCAGGTTCCACACAAGCGGGCCGCCGTGCGTGTGGAAGTGCATCTCCAGCACGCCGTCGGTGCGCGTCATGCGGATGGTCTCGAACTTGTCTGCGTAATCGTTGAATTGGGTCACGGCTGGGTCCTCTGAACGTTGGGATGTGGCGTCGGTGCGTGCCGGCGTTGTCGCCGGCGCTATCCGAACAGGCTCTTCAGACGCCGATCCTATTCCTGACTGATCGATCAGTCAACAGGGGAAATACCGGGCGAGATCGTCGTTGACCGGGCGTTGACTCGTCCGCTACTGTGCTGACTGTTCGATCGATCAGTTTTTGGGATTTCGATCAGGACGAACCGGCGCCTTCGGGCGCGCCCCGACAAGAGCACACGCCGCCGACATCGAGCGCCGGCAGGACCAGGAGACAGTTGATGAATCGCTATCCGTCGTTTGCATCCCGTTTGGTCCATCTTTACTGAGAGGGCCATCATGTCGAGAAAAGCCGCTTTACATGCAGACATGCCTGCAGAAACGAGGGTCCCGGGCGACGCGGATCACGCGCTCTATCTCAAGGTGGCGTTACGGCTCGTGCCGCTGCTGATCGTGTGTTACGTGGTTGCCTATCTCGACCGGATCAATGTCGGCTTTGCCAAACTGCAGATGCAGGATGCGCTGGGCTTCAGTGATGCGGTGTACGGACTGGGCGCCGGGATCTTCTTCATCGGCTACTTCCTGTTCGAGGTGCCGAGCAACCTCCTGCTGCAACGCATTGGCGCGCGCAAGACCATCACGCGCATCATGGTCCTGTGGGGCATCACCGGCTGCGCGATGGCGACCGTCTCGAGTCCGACCGCGTTCTATCTTCTGCGCTTCCTGCTCGGCGTGTTCGAGGCGGGTTTCTTTCCGGGCGTGGTCTACTACCTGAGCCAGTGGTTTCCGCGTCACCGTCGCGGGCAGATTCTCGGGCTCTTCATGACAGGCTTTCCGATTGCCGGAATGATCGGCGGGCCGGTGTCGGGTTGGGCGATGTCGCATCTCGGCGGCGTCGCGGGGCTCGCGGGCTGGCAGTGGCTGTACATTGTCGAAGCGGCGCCGGCCGTGCTGCTCGGCGCCGTTACATGGTTCACGCTCTCGGATGACATCGGGCGCGCCAGATGGCTGACCGAACCCGAGCGCGACACCTTGCGCCGCGCGTTGCGCGTCGACGGCCAGGAAACGGGCGCTGAACATGCCGGGAAGTTGCGGCAGGTGATCGGCGACCCCAAGGTGTATCTCATGAGCTTCGCCTACTTCACCTTCATTTGCGGCACCTATGCGTTGAGTTTCTGGCTGCCGACAGTGCTGAAGAGCGCAGGCGTGACGAGCGTGGAGCGCATTGGCTGGCTATCGGCGATTCCGTATGGCATCGCAGCCGTAGGCATGGTGCTGATCTGCCGTCATTCGGACCGGAAACTGGAGCGTCGCTGGCATGGTGCGCTCGCGGCGTTCGCCGGTGCAATCGCGCTTTCGCTGCTGCCGCTTCTGGCGCATGATCTGACTACGACCATCGTGTTGCTGACGATTGCATCGACGACCGTGTTCGTGACCATTCCCTTGCTCTGGTCGCTGGCGTCGGATTACTTTGCGGGATCGGCCGCTGCTGCGGCGGCGATCGCGTTCGTCAACAGTCTCGGCCTGCTCGGCGGTTTTGCGAGCCCCTTCGCGATGGGCTGGCTCAAGACGCTGAGTGGCTCGTTGAACAGCGGCCTCTATCTGATGACGACCTTGCTTGCGCTCGGAGCATGCGGGATGCTTGCGATGCGCGGTACGCGCCGCATCCACGAATGACAGATCAATCTGCGGCAGGGCATGTGACAGACATGGAACATCACTTCAAGGATGCATCGCCGGGAAGCTTGATCGGGGAAAGCGTGGCGCGTCTCGACGGCGTGCGTTTCGTATCGGGACGCGTGGACTACAGCGCCGATCTCATCCCGTCAGGCGCGCTGCATCTCGCCATACTGCGCAGCGCTCATGCGTGCGCCACGATCGTTTCCATCGACCTGTCCGAAGCCCTCGCCATGCCAGGCGTGGTGGCAGGATTGACCGGCGAGGAGGCGGCCCGCATGAGCGATGCGATGCCACCCGCGATGGACCTCCCCGCGAAAGGCGCGCGCGGTCCCTTGCAGAGTCGCTGTCTTGCGCTTGGCCATGCGACTTATTTTGGCCAGCCGGTGGCGGCGCTCGTCGCGACCACGGTGCATGATGCACAGGCGGCGCTCGCGAAGATCCGCGTCGCGTATGAAGTGCGCGCGCCGACCACGAACGCGCTCGATGCGTTGCGTGATGATGCGCCGATTGTCCAGCCCGGCTGGGACACCAATCTGCTGGTGCGCGATCGCATCCGCTCCGGTGACGCCGATGCCGCGTTTGCGCGGGCAGCGCATATAGCGCGCGGCGAAATGACGATCGGATCATCGACCAGCGCGCCGATGGAAACCTTGTGCTACATCGCCCAATGGGATGCCCGCGCCGAGCGCTATGCGTTGACGGGCACGTTCCAGAACCCCCATACGAGCCGATGGCTGCTGGCCAGCGCGTTGCGCGTGAAGGAGTCTCAGGTACGCGTGATTGCGCCGCGCATCGGCGGCACGTTCGGCCTGAAGATGGCGGGGCATCCCGAAGAAGTACTGGTCGCGCTGTTCAGCCGTCTTACGCGGCGGCCGGTAGCGTGGGTCGAGGAGCGGCGTGAAACGCTGCTTGCCGGCTCGCGTTCGCAGCATCACAGCTTCGAGATTGCCGCCGATGAAGAGGGCAGGCTGACAGGCTGGCGCGACCGGATTCTGGTGGACGTGGGGATCATGGGCGCCGGTCATAGCTGGGCGATGGCGCTCGTGACGCCGGCTGTGTTTCCGACGGTCTATACGATCGAGCATTGCGACATCGAGTGCTCGCTCGCGATCACCAATCAGCCGCCCTGGCAAGCCATTCGCGGTTACGGCAAGGAGATCGGCAATCTCGTGCTGGAGCGGGCCATTGATCTGCTGGCGCGTCAGACCGGCATCGATCCGCTCGAGTTGCGGCGACGCAATCTGGTTGCGCGCGAAGCCTTGCCGCGTCTGCTGCCGTCCGGGCTGAACGTGGACAGCGGCGATTATCCAGGCGGTCTCGCGCAGTTGCAGACGATGTTCGATTTCCCTGGATGGAGACAGCGCGCGGAGGCTGCGCGTGCTTCGGAATGGCGTATTGGCGTCGGCATTGCGTTTGAGCTCACGCCGGAAGGCGGCGCCCGTCCCGGCAACTTCCCCAACGGTTACGAGACCTCGACGGTGCGCATCATGCCCTCGGGCGATGTCCAGGTATTGACGGGCGTGACTTCGCCCGGCAGTGGCAGTGACACGGGCATCGCGCAGATGGTCGCGGGCGAACTGGGGTTGCGAGCCGAACAGGTGAGCGTCATCGAGGGCGACACCGACGTCACGCCGCTGGGCACCGGCAACGCAAGCAGCCGTGCGCTCATGTACGGCGGCACGGCAGCCTATCTCGCTGCGCAGGAACTGCGCGGCCGGCTTGCGCAATGCGCGGCCAACATGCTGGGCGGAGCGGCGCAGGAGATCGTGCTGCGCGACGGCCATGCGTGGCGCGAGGCGGAGGGCAAGAGGATCTCTGTCGCCGAACTGGCGCTGGGCGCTCATCTGCGACCTTTCACGGTGGCGGCCGGTGTGACACTGCCACTCGAAGTGACGTGCAGTTTCGCGCCGAAGAACGTGCGTGTGGAACCCGATGCACAGGGCCGTATCGCTACTTATCCGACCTTCTCGTACTCGGTTCATGCCGTGGCGCTGGAACTCGACATGGCGACCGGCAACAGCAAGCTGCTGGATTACGCCGTGGTGCACGATTGCGGTGCAATGATCAATCCGGCGCTGGTCGAGGGGCAGTTGAGAGGGGCGATCGTGATGGGCATCGGGGTTGCGTTGTGGGAACAGATCAAGTTCGACAGCCAGCATCGCATGATCACGGATCGGTTCAAAAGCTATCTGTTGCCGCGAGCGAACGATCTGCCGCCGATTCGCGTCGGACATCGGGTCACGCTGAATCCTTTTCATCCGCTGGGCATGAAGGGCGCGGGCGAATCGGGGCTGGGCGGCGCGCTTGCGGCCGTCAGCAATGCCGTCGCGGATGCCTTGGGCGATGACGCGTGCTTGCAGCACGTGCCGGCGACGCCCGCCCGCGTGACGGCGGCATTGCGGGAGTCGCGGGCGTGATTGGTCATCGGTTCGAATTTCACCGGCCTCGCGATCTCGACGAAGCCGCAGCTTTGATGAACGCGTATCGTGAGCAAGCGGCTGTGCTCGGTGGTGGCACGATGCTGGTGCCGTCGATGTCGGCGAATCTCGTGCGACCCGCGCATCTGATCAGTCTGGCTTCGCTTGGCCTGGATGAAGTGGTGCTGGATGATGGTTATCTGCGTATTGGCGCCATGGCGACCTATGCACGGTTGCTTGCTTCGCCGTTGATCAGTCGGCATGCGCCGCTTCTTGCCGCGATGGCCGCGCAGATAACCGGCGGCGCTTCAATCCTCAATCAGGGCACATTAGGTGGAGCGGCAAGCTTTGCCAATCCTTCGTCTGACGCGCCGGGCTGTCTTGCTGCGATGGAGGCACTGTTTGAATTGCGGTCTTCGACAGGCATGCGTCGCGTTAGCGCACAGGACTTTTTTGTCGACGCCTTTCGCACCGGGCGACGTGAAGACGAATTTTTGATGAACATTCTTCTGCCGCTTGACGCGACGCTGGTGGCGTGCCGGTATCAGAAGTACAAGGCAAGTGCGAGTTCCTGGCCCATCGTCACGGTCGCTTGCTCGCTGCATCGCGGCGAAGAAGTCAGCGTGCGGCTCGCGGTCGGTGGGGCGGGTTGTCGGCCGGCTTTTGTGAGCTTCGTGATCGATTTGGAGGCGTTTGTGCCTGAGGTGTTTATCGAACAGGCGGCAGCGAGCGTGTTGAAACTTATTGGCGAAGGCTGGAGCGATGAACTCGCTGATGCGGAGTATCGCCGCGCCATCGTGCCGGGCGTCGTTAAACGGCATCTGCGCGATCTGCTCACGGAAACGAAGATATGGAAAAGATGATCGAGGTACGGTTGACGCTCAATGGCGAGCCGCGCTCGGTGTGCGCGGATTCACGAATGCTGCTTGTTGAGCTGATTCGTGACGTCTTGGATGCGAAGGGCACACGTGTCGGATGCCTTACGGGTGATTGCGGCGCATGCACCGTTTTGCTCGATGGCGAAGTAAGGAAGTCCTGTCTTGTCCTTGCGGCGGCGATATCGGATAACGATGTACGGACGATTGAAGGTCTGGACGGAATCGAACGGCTGCAGGAGGCTTTTATTGCGGAGAATGGGTTTCAGTGTGGGTTCTGTACGAGCGGCATGCTCGTCGCGGCGGCGGAGTTGCTTAGGCGGAATCCTTTGCCTAGCCACGAGGAAATACGACGTGGGATTAGTGGGAATTTGTGTCGGTGTACGGGGTATGAAAGTATTGTCGATGCGGTTTATAGGGCGGCGTGGGGGAAGGGTTCGCGGGGGGGATTGGCGGGGGCTGGGTGAGAAATGCCGGCTAGGTTCTGCCGCTTGTCTGAGCCATGCGGTTATTGTTCGGACGACCAGACTTCTTCATATGTCGCCGATACTCAATCGGTGCTTGTCGGCCTTTGGCGACCTTCCCGTTCATCCTTCGTGCGGCTGCAGTTCGCCACGTAGCTGTCGTTCGCGATGCGGCGCAATCAAACGTCGGCTTCCAGGAACGGCGAACGAGGCTTGACGGCCTGGAGCGGAAGTTCTAGCTGTGAAATTCGCGCACCGAAAGCACATTCAACTGTCGATGTGACGCGCATCAGCGAAGACAAGCCCGCATGAGGATGATCATGCGGTAAGGCGGCTAAACGGCCGCTTGTCGGAAAGCTGCAGGAGATGACCACGCGAACGCCGCCGGCCCGAACCTACTGCGCATAGAAGCCCGACCCCACCAAGCCTGGAACTCCGTCAATCTTGACTGCCTTCACGTAGGTCCATTTATGCGATGACTCAGTCTGCCCCGGTCTCAGGAACATATAGTCGACCCAGCCCGATCCCGTTGTTTCAGCCGTCTGGATCATCGCGTCATGAAAGAGCTTGCCGTTGGTATCTGTTTGGCCGCGAACGTTGGTCCCTTCCCGTGCAGGGAAAGCCGGATTCAACAGTACATTTGCGTTCAAATCGTAAGCAAACAGATAGGTGTCGCCATGGAACCACTCACTGCCTTTGATCCTGAACTCGGAAAACGCGGCTTTGCCTCTGCTGTCTATCAACGCGGCTGCCTTCTCGACCAGCGCTTTGGTTTGAGCTGCTGTGTCGGACGTCGGAGGAGATGACTGAGAAAATGCAGGTGACACGGGGCAGAAGGATCCAGCCAGTAACAAGATGCCGGTGAAGATGGATTTGCCGTTCATTGCACGATCTCCAACCATTGATTTCAGCGCTGCACCAAAGGAGCGTGTGGAACAGAAGCACCTGCTCGCATGCAAAAGACTAGTCCATGAAGCGTAGCTCGCCCAGGATAGTTTTGCCGCATGGTATAGGCGACTCGATAACGGACGTTCGCGAATGTCGGTAACCGGCCGTTTATTCGCGTTCCGACTCGCCATCGAAATTCTGACACGGGCAGCCCAAACGACAGCTCTGTAGAAGGTTCATCGAGCTTACGCTCTCGGCCAGGGAAGGGACGGTCGGAGGCGTGGCACCGAACGACCGCTTTCGATGAAGTCCTCAGTAAGCCACCTTTGCGACATCAATGAGATTCCGGCGGCCGGCCAACGCCAGATTGAATCCATATGCCGACCGCGTCGATGCCCGACGATGAGTACGTTTAGTGACCGTGCCGCTCGCCAACCGGTGCGTATGTTTGCTGTGCTCGCCGACGCAGCATCAACGTCACGATGGCAGATACCGCCAACGTCGCAGCCACAACATGCAGCCCGTCCGAATAACCTCCGGTCACTTTCTTCAGCCAACCGATCACAAAGGGCCGACGAAGCCGCCGAGATTGCCGAGCGAGTTGATCATTGCAATGCCCGCAGCCGCTCCGGCATCCGAAACAAACACACCCGAAACGTGGCGATACTTCCTTTTCAGCGGAACCTGCCGGGCGACCCGGTGCGTTCGGCGCCACTGTTGCGCCGGCGGATCGGCAGACGTCGTCGCGGACCGTCGCCTTAAACCGTTGATGCTGTGACTATCGAAAACTTTGACCGTACACGCTGCCCGCGTAGTCGACCCTCGCCAGGATGTTCAATGTCGCCGGGAGCTCGTTGCCGTCGCATGTCCGATCAGCTCGGACTGCGACGACAACGGATTGAGCTTAAGGGCCTGCATTTGGAGATTCAATGCACCGCCGCACTACCAGGCGTGACTGGCGACTTCTGCGAGCGAGCTAGCAGCAGCGTCATCACAGCGGACAACACGAGGAGACCGGCAACGAAATAGAGCCCGCCGGCATAGCTACCCGTTTGGTCCTTGACCCACCCAATTATCACAGGGCCGGCAAATCCGCCGAGATTGCCGATTGAATTGATCGTGGCGATACCCGTGGCGGCCGCAGCACCGGACAGAAACATGGTCGGCATGGTCCACAAAGGAGGCTTGGCGCAACTGATTCCGATATTGACCAACGTCAGGGAGGCAATCAGACCGACAACACTGCTGGAAACCGCCGCAACCGAAAGCCCGATTGCCGCCGCCACACATGCAATCACCACGTGCCAAGTGCGTTCGTTGGTACGGTCAGAATGGCGCGACCATAAGACCATTGCTACCACGGATACAGTGGGAGGAATCGCATTGAGCAAACCGACCGTCATCGACGAAACCCCCAGTTGCTTGATGATCTGTGGCGCCCAGATCCCAAGCGTGTACAAGCCCGCGGAGGTACCGAAGTAGATCAGGGACAATGCGAGTACACGAGGATTGGCCAGGCCACTGATAATTCCGTGCTTTGCGCCGCTTGAGCTTCTCCTTGCATTTTCGTCGTTCATTACACCGACCAGCCAGGCGCGCTCATCGTCCTTAAGCCATTTCGCCTTTTCGGGCCTGTCCGTCATGTAGAAGAAGACGACGATACCCAAAATCACCGCTGGTATTGCTTCCAGAATGAACATCCACTGCCAGCCGTGCAAACCCATGACACCGTGCATTTCGAGCAATGCGGCAGAGAGTGGTGACCCGAGGGCGGTAGAGATCGGAGCCGCGGCCATGAAAAAAGCGACCACCCCTGCGCGATGACGTGCCGGGAACCAATAGCTGAGGTACAGGATGATGCCCGGAAAGAAGCCTGCCTCGGCTGCGCCCAAAAGGAAACGAACAATGTAAAAGCTTGTGGGCCCTTTCACGAAGGCCATGCACGCGGAAATGATGCCCCACGTGAGCATGACCCGAGCAATCCACAAACGGGCGCCCACTTTGTGCAGAGCAATGTTCGAAGGCACTTCAAACAAGAAGTAGCCCCAGAAAAAGATCCCAGCACCCAAACCGAGGATCGAGGCAGTGAACCCCAAATCCGTCCTCATCGTTAGGGACGCAAAGCCGATGTTGACCCGGTCAATATAGGCGATAAAGTACAACAGCATAATGAAAGGCACGATACGCCAAGTGACTTTGCGCAAGGTACGCTTTTCGAGATCCTGATCCATGATATGTCTCCGACTTCAGATATCTGATTGATAAACAGCCGTCTTATGCGGCCTCAAGTTTGGATTCGCTCTGCAACCTGGTCCTTTTAGACCGCTCTTGCGTGGTACGCCTTTCGAACTGACGCAAGCGCCTGAGACCCGGAATAAAAAGCCTCAGCACCGACTTCCGCCTCGATCAATAACAAACGGTTGTACTTCGCCACGCGGTCGGAGCGACAGAGCGAGCCGGTCTTAATCTGGGTTGCAGCGGTGCAGATGCTGAGGTCGGCGATCGTCGTGTCCTCGGTCTCACCCGAGCGGTGTGAGATCACCGACGAGTAACCCGCGCGATCCGCCATCGCGATGGCAGCGAGCGTCTCGGTCAGCGTGCCGATCTGATTGGGCTTGATCAGGATCGAGTTCGCCACCTTCCTTTCGATCCCCTCTTTCAGGATCTCCGTGTTGGTCACGAACAAATCGTCGCCGACGAGTTGCACGCGGCCGCCGAGACGATCGGTCAGGAGCTTCCAGCCTTCCCAGTCGCCTTCCGACATGCCGTCCTCGATCGACACGATCGGGTAGCCATCGGCGATCTTCGCGAGGTAGTCCACGAAGGCTTGCGAATCGAAGCTGCGGTTCTCCGACGTCAGCACGTACTTGCCGTCATGGAAGAACTCTGAACTCGCGGTATCCAGTCCGAGGCCAATGTCCTTGCCGGGAGCGAACCCGGCGGTCTCGATCGCGAGCATGATCGTGTCGAGCGCGGCCTCATTCGACGACAGATCGGGCGCGAACCCGCCTTCGTCGCCGACCGATGTGGAGAGCCCCCGGCCTTTCAGCACGCCCTTCAATGCATGAAACACCTCGACGCCCCAGCGCAACGCTTCCGAGAAGCTCGGCGCGCCGAGCGGCAGGATCATGAATTCCTGCAGGTCGACGTTGTTGTCTGCGTGCGCGCCGCCGTTGATGATGTTCATCATCGGCAAGGGCAGGCGGGCGCTCGGCATCGTCGCGACGTGGCGGTACAGCGGCAGGCCCGCCGATGCCGCAGCCGCCTTCGCCGATGCCAGCGAGACCGCGAGGATCGCGTTGGCGCCGAGACGAGCCTTTGTCGGCGTTCCGTCGAGATCGATCATGCGGCGGTCGATGCCCGGCTGATCGGCGGCATCCAGCCCGAGCAACGCTTGGCGCAGCTCGCCATCGACGTGGCTTACCGCACGCCGCACACCCTTGCCGCCGTATCGCGACTTGTCGCCATCGCGTAGTTCCAGCGCTTCGCGCGCGCCGGTCGATGCGCCGGACGGCGCCACCGCAAACCCTTTCGATCCATCGTCGAGTGTCACCCGCGCCGCGACGGTCGGATTGCCTCGGGAATCGAGCAGCTCGAAGCCCTTGACGTCTTGAATGCGTGTCATATCGTCCTCACTGGATTTGCGCGATACGCAGAAGATTGGTTGTGCCGGGTGTCCCAAAAGGCACTCCCGCAGAAATCACGACGGTCTGTCCTGTTTCTCCAAACCCTTCTTCGCGGACGGTGTCGCACGCTAGGTCGCTGACTTCGAGTACGTCGATGACTTCGTCACAAAGGACGGGGTGGACACCCCACCCAAGAGCCAGGCGACGGGCCGTAGCTTGTCGTGGGGTCATGCCGATAATCGGCCCACACGGTCGTTCACGCGCCATCCTCAGCGCCGAATATCCGGAACTCGTGTAGGCGACCGTCGCGACCGCGTTAAGCAGACCTGTGACATGGCGCATCGCATACCCGATTGCATCCGCGGTATTTGCATGAGGTGCCGCATGCGAGGCCGCGATCACCTCGCGGTAGTACGGATCGGCTTCTGTCTGGGCGATGATGAGATCCATCATCCGTACGGCTTCGACGGGATATTTGCCGCTGGCCGATTCGGCAGATAGCATCACTGCGTCGGCGCCGTCGTAGATGGCCGTCGCGACGTCAGAGGCCTCCGCTCGCGTAGGAACAGGGGCTGTAACCATCGACTCGAGCATCTGCGTCGCCACGATGACTGGCTTGCCGGCTTTGCGACAGGCACGCACGATGCGCTTCTGGATTGCCGGCACCTGCTCGGCCGGCATTTCTACACCCAGGTCGCCGCGGGCGACCATCACGGCGTCTGTTTCCGCGACGATCGCATCAAGGCTTCCGATCGCCGCAGGCTTTTCCAGCTTCGCGACGATGCCTATGCGGTCGCCGACAATTTTTCGGACCTCGATGATGTCTTCGACGCGTTGAACAAAGGAAAGCGCCAACCAGTCGATGCCCAGCGTGAGGCCGAACTCCAGATCGCGACGGTCCTTGTCCGTCATCGCGGAGAGCGGAAGCACCACGTCAGGAACATTGACACCTTTGCGCTCGGAGAGCGCGCCCCCGACGACAACGGAGGTTTCGGCGAAGTCCGGACCGCAACGCTCGACCCGGAGTTGCACGCGTCCGTCGTCAAGCAAAAGATTCGTTTGCGCCTTGAGCGCCGCGAAGATTTCCGGATGCGGTAAGGCGACGCGATTGATGTCACCGGGAGTCTTTGCGTCGAGATCAAGTCGAAACGTTGCGCCTTTCTCAAGCTTGATGGGGCCGTCGACGAACGTGCCGATCCGCAGCTTCGGACCTTGAAGGTCAAGAAGCGCGCCGATGGGCCGACCTGCGTCTTGCTCGACAGACCGGATGACTTCGAGACGACGTTGATGATCCTCGTGAGTTCCGTGGCTGAAGTTCAGCCGGAAGACATCCGCTCCCGCTTTGAACAACGCTTCAATGGTTTCGCGGCTAGTGCTGGCCGGACCCAGTGTGGCAACAATTTTTGCATTTCGATTGCGGCGCATCTTATCTACTCCCTGAAAGATCACCGTGCTGAGCGGCAATGAAAATGGCACGAAAATCGTTGACGTTGGTCAGCGTCGGCCCGGTGATGACCGAGTCGCCAAGCGCCTGAAAAAAGCCGTGAGCGTCGTTGTCTTCGAGCCGCTCGGTTGGCCGGATGCCGCGATCCCGGGCGCGCGCCAGGGTGTCGGGCCTGAGCAATGCACCAGCGATTTCCTCCTGGCCGTCAACGCCGTCCGTATCACCCGCAATAGCAAAAACACCAGGTTCACCATTCAGCGCGACCGCAAGCGAGAGCAGGAATTCAACGTTGCGACCGCCGCGGCCGGTGCCGCGGATGGTGACCGTGGTTTCACCGCCGGACAGCAGGATGCAGGGCGTTACGAAGGGCTGGCCGCGTCGGCTAACCTGCTTCGCGATGCCGGCCATCACAGCTCCTACGTCACGGGCTTCGCCCTCGATTGCGTCACCGAGGATGTACGCTTGAATTCCTGCCGCGCGTGACCGCGTTGCTGCCGCTTCGAGAGCGAGTTGAGGCGTAGCAATCAAATGAGTTTCGACGGTGAGCAAGCGCGGGTCATCCGGCTTCAGTGTTTCTGTGCGATTGCTTTCCAGTAGATCGATGACGGCGGGCGACGCACAAATTTCGTAGCGTCGCAGCACTGCTAACGCATCCGCGCAAGTCGTCGTATCCGGCACGGTGGGCCCCGATGCGATATCGCTTGCGGTGTCGGCGGGCACGTCGGAGATGATCAGGTTGACGACGCGGGCCGGGTAGCAGGCCGCAGCAAGCCGACCACCCTTGATTGCCGAGAGGTGTCTGCGGACGCAGTTCATTTCGGAGATGGTCGCGCCGCTGGATAGCAAGGCCTGATTGATTTCCTGCTTATCCTGCAGCGTCAGGCCTTCAGCCGGTAGCGGCAACAGCGAAGATCCACCTCCTGAGATGAGACAGAGAACGAGGTCGTCGGCTGTCAGTCCCGAGACAAGCTGCAACATTCGCCCCGCAGCTTTCAGCCCATTCTCATCGGGAACCGGATGAGCCGCTTCGACAATTTCGATTCGCTCGCACGCAACGGCATATCCGTAACGTGTGACGACAAGGCCCTCGATTTGACCTGTCCAGTGATCTTCGACAGCTTTTGCCATGGCTGCGGACGCTTTGCCTGCGCCAATGACAATGGTTCGCCCGCGAGGCGGTGTCGGAAGGAAGTCGGGCACGCGTAGTGCCGGTTGTGCAGTGGAGATAGCGGCCCCGAACATGTCTTGCAGCAGACGATCGATATCCAGTTCGTTGCGCGTGTCGATGTCCGCCGACGACTTTAAGTGGGCGGCCGTTTTCATGTCTGTTCTCGTCTCGACGCACAAGCCAGAACAGAGATGAATGGTGCGAGATTGAGGGGGGTGAACATCTTGTCTCCTGCGTTGTATTTGTCGCGTAAGGACGAGTTCAGCCGACCGCGCAGCGCTGCGGCGATGTCTTTATGTCAGGTGTTTAGTCCCTGCTTTTCGACCGAGCCCACCGGCGGGTGGGCTCGCGGCGCGGGGTTTGCCAGTACGCGGATGTGTTCGTGCTTACGCGGCGTTGGCGCCAGGGACGGCAGCTTTCTCGATCAGCGAACAAACAGCGGCCGTCACTTGCGCCGTCGTGGCTGTGCCGCCGAGATCACGCGTATGCAAGGACGTGTCGGCGGTGACCGCCTCGACTGCCTGCATCACGCGCTTGGCAGCGTCGCCTTCGCCAAGGTGCTCGAGCAACATGACGACGGACCAGAAGGTGCCGACCGGATTTGCCAGCCCCTTACCCATGATGTCAAACGCCGAGCCATGGATCGGCTCAAACATGGACGGATAGCGTCGCTCCGGATCGATATTGCCAGTCGGCGCGATGCCGAGGCTGCCGGCGAGTGCAGCGGCGAGGTCACTGAGAATGTCGGCATGCAGGTTGGTAGCGACGATCGTGTCGAGTGTCGCGGGGCGGTTGATCATGCGGGCCGTCGATGCGTCCACCAGTTCCTTGTCCCATGTGACGTCCGGAAATTCCTTCGAGATTTCGAGTGCGATCTCGTCCCACATCACCATTGCGTGCCGTTGCGCGTTGCTCTTCGTGATGACGGTCAACAGTTTTCGTGGTCGCGATTGCGCGAGACGGAATGCGAAACGCATGATGCGCTCGACGCCAGCGCGGGTCAGGATCGACACATCGGTTGCCGCTTCAATTGGATGTCCCTGATGGACGCGGCCGCCTACGCCGGAATATTCGCCTTCCGAATTTTCGCGGACGATGACCCAGTTCAGGTCTTCCGGTTTGCAGCGCTTGAGCGGCCCGTCGATGCCCGGCAGGATGCGGGTCGGACGGACGTTGGCATATTGATCGAGGCCCTGGCAGATCTTGAGACGCAGACCCCACAACGTAATGTGGTCCGGAATGTCCGGGTCACCGGCCGAGCCGAACAGGATCGCGTCCTTGTCGCGGATCGAGTCGAGGCCGTCGTCGGGCATCATGACGCCATGCTGGCGGTAGTAGTCGCCGCCCCAGTCGAAGTTTTCGAACTCAAATGCGAACGACTTCGTCGTCTTTGCGAGTGCCTGGAGCACCTGTGCGCCTGCGGGCACGACTTCCTTGCCGATGCCGTCGCCGGGGATGGTTGCGATGCGATAGGTCTTCATGTCTCCGTCCTTCAGGTGTTGTGGGTGTGAATGAACTTTACCCATCTCCAGACACAAAAACCGGTGCTAAACTCAAAGTATCTTTAACTTGGATTCATAAGTGTAGGCCATGCTCGACACCGTCCAGCCATCCGATCTGAGTTTCTTCTCGACCCTCGCCGCGTCAGGCAGTCTGAGCGCGGCGGCACGGGAACTTGGCCTGACGCCAGCGGCCGTCAGCAAGCATTTAACCCAGATGGAGAGTCGTGCGGGCGTTGCCCTCATCAACCGCACGACGCGCCGGATGATGCTCACGCCAGAGGGCGAGTTGTACCTTGAGCACGCACGTCGAATCCTCGACGAGATTGACGAACTGGCCGAACTGCTGGGTACCGCGAAGAAAAGTCCAAAGGGACTTCTGCGGGTGAACGCGACGCTCGGTTTTGGGCGCAGTCATGTAGCGCCCGCGATTTCGCGCTTCGTCGCGACATATCCGCAGGTGTCGGTGCAACTTCAACTGTCCGTCACGCCTCCGCCGCTGACAGACGATGCATTTGACGTCTGCATCCGCTTCGGCGAGCCGCCCGATATGCGCGTGGTCGCGCGCCGTCTTGCGGCGAACCGGCGCTTGCTGTGTGCCGCACCTTCGTACATCGCATCACGGGGGATGCCGGTGACCGCGCACGACCTGACGCGACACAACTGCATTGGCATCCGTCAGGGCGACGAAGCCTATGGCGTGTGGCGTCTGATTTCGGGAAGGGGGTCGTCGCGCAAAACCGAGGCTGTGCGTATCAATGGCACGCTGACAACGAACGATGGAGAGATCGCCGTAAAGTGGGCTCTTGAAGGACACGGCATCCTGATGCGGGCCGAGTGGGACATCAAACATTATCTGGCTGACGGTTCTTTGGTCGTCGTGCTACCCGATCACGATACGCCGAACGCCGATATATTCGCCGTGTATTCGCAACGACATCAGATGTCAAATCGAATCCGCGCGTTTGTCGATTTTATTGCGCAGGATCTTCGTGACGAAGCGCACGAACCCGGGTAACGGCATCGGCAGCACGGTATTGAAAGCGGACCTTCTCGGCGAGCCTATGACCGTCTGCAACGGGTCGAAAGTGTAGGCTCGCGGATCCTGCACGTGACCATGCCGCTGCGGCGCCGCCGCCGTCGGCAAGCCGCAATGTTGCGGACGTTCAGAGCCGCCTCGTCGAGCGTCCGCAATGGCCGAATAACGCCCCGACGGGCTGCGAGCTAATAACCGTCGCACGCGGTCAAAAGGCACCAACGCACCGACCGTCGAACGGCCGAGAGGACTCAAAAGCCAACCCTCTCGCGACCTCCACCTAGCAAATCCAGGCGAAGCGCTGTGAATCGTGCAAAAAGTCGAGATGATTCAGTGAGAGTTGATCCGGCGATTCAGAGCTGACCGCCGGGGCAAAACTCGAAACCCAAAGCACGACCATCACATAATCCTGGGCTCCGCCCCAACCGCAACCAACCAGCGCCCGAACCCCCAGGCGCTTCCCCACAAATCAACCAGGGCTCAATGACAGCGCCGCTCCCAATGATGATGCACGCGTACCTTATGGCACACGACATGATGATGGGGCGGGGCTGCGAAGGCGGGGGCGACGGACAGGAATGCGAAGCCGGAGGCGAGTACGGCGATGACTGCTTTCTTCATGGGTTAAGGGTTTATTGAGTGGAAGAGGCGCCATGCTAGCAACTGGAGATTACGTCCAGCTTTGGGTAATTAATGCCGCACATCCAGGGCAAAACAACCCGCGCGAGCCACCGCCTTCAGCCAGCCAAAATCGCCCCAGGCGCCATCACAATCGGCGCTGCCCCATGCGAGAAAAACCTTGCATCATGCGGACCGCGCAAGGTAATAGCAGCAGACGTCACCTCGAGCCAATCCCCTTCCGGCAACCCAAGCACTTTCGCTTCCCGATTAGCCACAAGAAACTCTTCTATACGTTGATCGCGCGTCTCTCCCTGATGTCCTTGCGGCAACGCGTTGGTGTAATGCGGGTTGATCTGAAAACCAATCAGCCCGAGCGCATCGAGGCCACGAGGATCGACAATAGGCATGTCATTGGTCGTGCAGATAGTGGGACATGCGAGGTTCGCGCCGGCGCTCCAGCCGAGATAGCGCGTGCCGCCTTGCACCGCCTCACGGATCGCCTGAAGCAAACCCCGCGCTCGACACTGCGCGAGCAATTGAAAAGTGTTCCCACCGCCCACCACAATCAATTCCGCCTGAGCAACAGCGGCCTGCGCGTCAGCATCATTCGCAAAACCATGCACGGAACGCAGCGCGATGTTGGCCGGCGCCAGCGCGGCGGCGACGGTGTCCGTGTATTCGTCCCAACTCATCGTCACCCCTGCGAACGGCACAAACAGAGCCTGCGTCGTGGTCTGCGCCTGGCTCGGCGTAAGTGCGCGAATCGCGTCCAGCGCATGAACGAGATAAGCGCCATCGGGACTTCTGGAATTACTCAGCAAAAGCGCGTTCATCAAAAGTCTCCGGATCCGGAACAAGTCGCGCAATCAGCGCATGAAAGAGCCATCACCCGCGCCGCCCCGTGAGATGCACGAGCGACCCATAAAGTTCAAGCAGACGCGCATAGTCCACTTCATCGTAGAACGAACACGTGCCTTTCCCGAACTCCTTGGCAACCTCCACCGCGAACTTCACCACCAGCGCAATATCCGTTTCGTGGCTCGCTCCCGTACCACAGCCGGGCACGGCAACTTGCGTCGTGAGCGCGACGCCGACAACCGGCGCACTTGTCGCAGTGGATGGCTGCATGATGCTGTTTATATGATGCACGCCGTTATCGTAGGGCGTGATGTCCTGCGTCGTCACGGGAAAGGTGATTGCAGGTTTACCGCTCGTCGTCTCCATGATGCGCAGCAGGTCTTCCGAGACACGCAGGATATAGCCTTCCTTCACCGTCGGCGAGAGGGCATAGCCGCTGTGATTGATGACGCGGTTGCCCTTGGTCGTATCGAGCGACAGCACGGCGTCCATTTCGCCCCGGACTTCATGCGCCAGAAGGCGATCGGTTTCCACGGGAGTGTCCATGAATTCGACCGGATCGTGCGGCCGTGTGGGCGCGGTCGGGCAGACATGCGTCGTCAGCACGACGTCGCCCGGCAGCGGGTCGCCGTTGCGGCGCATCTGCGCGAGCTTGAGCGCGGTAGCGACAGTCGCGATGGCGCCATCAGCGTCCGACACCATGCCGATGCGCGACGGCCGCGCCCCAATCCCGCCCAGTCGCCCGACGACGCCAAGCGTCTTCGCCAGGCCGCCGCTATGCTTGCCGCGCTCGCCGGGAATGCCGATCCGCACGAAGTCGGTCGTGCCTTTCGGGCTGTTCAGTTCGAGCACCTCCACACTCACGCCGACATCTGCGAACGGCGCGAGCATGTCAATCACGGTCTGGCCGCTAGCGTAACGGCTGTCGAAGGCTTCAAAAACCTGCAGGGTCTGCGCGAGGCTCATAGAGGATTTCTCCGTGTCGGCAATGCAACCAAAAAGCTGAATGAATCAGCGCGACTTGATGAGCGAGCCGCAGAAACCGGTCAGCGCGTCCGCCGCGATCACGCCCGCCGCGAACACTTCCATGCGGCTCTTCGCGCCGGGTCTGAGGCGTCCGATCACGAGGCGCATGCCGATCCCCACCATCAACGCCCAGCCCGCGAATGGACTCGCGATCAGCAGGCCTGTCGCGAACAGCACGCCAAGCTGGCGCTTCGGTCCGCCGGCCCACTGGAGCGCCGCACCGGCCACCGCCCACACGAGCAGCGCATGGAGGATGCCGGGCGCGACGCCCGCCTGAATGGTCGAGACATACACGCGCGCCACAGGCGGAATCAGCCCTTTCGCAAAGAGTCCGCGATACGCGAGCAGCACGACCGGAATCGCGATGACGAACGCGAGCATCGCGGCGATCAATTGCTGGCGTCGCCCGGCGAGTTCGAACGCCGGATCCTGGCCGTGGCCGCGCAGGATGAAGCCTGCCTTCAGGTCGTAGCCCATGTCGGCGAAGGCCGGCCCGGTCGCGGCGGAAAACCCGCACAACATCACCAGCGACACCGCCGGAAAACCGATCAGCATGCCGATCAACAGCGTGATGAGCGCCACGGCGAAGGCCGGGAACCAGCCCGAGTGCATGGCCGCGATGCCGACGATCAGTTCATGCGCAAACGCGGCCGCTGCCGCATACAGCACGAACGCCGCCAGCATGCCCGGCGACATCTCGCCCCACAGTCCGCTCAATAGCGCGACGAGCGCCGCGAGCCCGAGGTAGGCGATCCCGCCGAAGCGCAGCGAACTCGCAATCGCCGGTGTGCGCGTCGCGCGGGCCGGAGGATTCCGGTCGCGCAGCACGAGCACGCCGACCTGGATCAGCGCGACGAGCCCCGCGCCGATCATCATGCCGTGCGGAATGAGGGCCTTGCTGATGTCGAAGTGAAACAGCGGCGTCGCATAGCCGCGAAGCAGGAGACCGATGCCCAGCATGCCGAGCGCCCACACATTGCCGATGAACGCCGTGCCGAACGCGGACATCGGAATGCCGAGCCAAGAGCCGGTCAGCCCCATCACGATGCCGGCGCCGAGCAGACGCGCCTGCCTGCCGCCCTGGTCGCCGGCCTTGATGGCTTCCGCCGCCGCGACGCCATGCGGCCACGCGCCGGACGCGGGAAACACGCTGGTGTTGAAGAGCCGGTACAGCATGTACCCGTCGAGCAGCATGCCGAGGGCGACACCCGCGAACATCGGCACGATGAGATCTTCCCGGCCGAACAGGAACGGAATGGCAATGGGCAGCAGCAGGCTGTTGGCCGCCCCGAACGTGGCGGCGGAGATGGCGCTCTGCGCGAGATTCTGCACATGCACCGAGCGATACGCGCGAAACCAGCGCAGGGGCACGCGCGCGCAGATCATCGCGGCCAGCGCGCCGACGATGGACGTATTCGGCGTCACGCCCACCCGCACCAGCAACTCGATCCCGATGATCGCGCCGATCACGCCCAGCACCGCGAGCAACAGCAGCGTGGACGGGTTTAGCGCCGAGGGATGCCTCTGCGACGCGCAGGGCGCGGTCTGGATGAAGGATGCCGTTGTGCTGGGCGGACGGTGTTCGGGTAATTGGGATCCATGCATGACGTGTTCGTGTTTGCGGTGCGCGTGGAGGTGCGTTTATCTTTCGGCGTCGACCCAGAACGGATCGCCGAGCGATCGGCCGATGGTGCGCGCCTGTTCGAGCAGCGCCTGGCCGAGTTCAGCGAGCGCGGCGTAGTCCCGTGTTCCCGCCGGGAAGCTCAGGCAGAACGCGAGGCATTCGCCGCTCGATGGATCCGCGACCGCGCAGCCCAGCGAGCACACGCCGTACAGCGCTTCGTTCTCCGCGAGCGCATAGCCACGCGTGCGGGTCACGGCGATCTCCTCGAGCAACGCGTCGAGCGTGGCGGGGCCGTGCGCCGGGGCGTACGCGTCGTCCACCGCGGCGCGGATGTTGGCAAGGCCGGCAGCGGGCGGCGTGTTGCCGGGCCGCAGTCCGGCCGCAAAACGCGCGCGGATGGCGTGGTCGGATTCCCGGGCCAGCAGCGCGCGGCCCGTGGACGTCGCCCACGATGCCGAACGATGACCCGGATGCGTCGTTGCGCGGAAGGCCAGCGAGCCGGGCTGCACGCGCAATACCACGACGTCATTGCCTTCCAGCACCGAGATGTAGCCGGTGTGGCCATAGCGTGCGCTGAGCGTTTCGAGTGCCTGCGCGCACATGACGATGAGCGGACTCGCCGAGCGCACGAGATGGCTCAGTTCGAGCAGCAGCATGGACGGCCGGTAGGCCAGCGAATGCTTGTCGCGTTCGAGCAGACCGCAGTCGGTCATCTGCTTGAGCACGCGCGATGCCGAACTCTTCGGCATGTCGAGGTGATCGACGAGGTCGATCATCCAGACTTCCCGCTGATGCCGCGCCATGAAGCGCATGACGGTCGTGGCTGTGTCCAGGATGCTCATGTGGCTCGCTCTCCTTATTGTGGTTCCGTTTTTTGGAACCGGGTTCCAGCGCTTGATTTATCGTAGCGAAGGACACGCGCGGCGAGAAGCGGCACAAGAGTGTTTTGTGTGAATTGGTCCTGCTTTTCAGAAACTGCGACGTTCGTTCTTTCAGACCCGGAAACGGGCCGTCAGAGTCGCTGTGCGGAAACGGAGAGGAGAGCGTCCGGTGTTCAATACACCGGCGTCTGTTTGGCGAGAAACGCGTCAACGCCGATGCGCGCGTCGGCGCTCGACCGCATGTCGGCAACCCGACGGCGTTCCGCTGCTTCGAGCGTCTGCCAGTCGGAGGCGCGCCGCAGCTGCGCGGATTCCTTGGTGAAGCGCACGGCCATCGGGCTGTTGCCCGCGATCCGCCGGGCCAGCGCGAGCGCGGTCTCCAGCACGGCATTAGCGGGCACCACGCGATTGACGATGCCGTATTCCCGCGCCTGCTCCGCGGAGATGAGTTCGGCGGTCAGCAGCAGTTCCATCGCGCGCGCATGGCCGATCTGTTCGATCAGCTTCATCGCGCCGCCCCCCGAAGGCACGATGCCCCAGTGCACTTCCGGCAGGCCGAGCCGGGCGTCTTCGCTGGCGATGCGGATATCGCTCGCCATCATCAGTTCGAAGCCGCCCGCCACACAATGACCGTTGACGGCCGCCACCAGCGGCTTCGGGAAGAACACGGTCTTCAGCAGCGCGCGGCACACCATGTCGTCCACCTCGGCGATGCCCGAGAAGTCCGCGCCCAGCTGCGCGCCGGAACAGAACGCCTGTGTGCCGCGGCCGGTGACGACCGCGCAGCGCACTTCGGGGTCATCGGCCAGGCGCGGCCAGGTCTCGCCCAGCGCGATGAAGTCGTCCGGCGCGAGCGCATTGCGGCGCGCTTCGTTGCCGATGGTGACGAGTGCAATGCCGGCTTCTGGACGCGTGACCTCGATGCTCATCGTGCAGGCGGCTCCGGTTGCGCGCCCGCGATGCGCAGGGCATAGCGGGCCATGTGATCGGTCAGTTCCTCGACGCTCAGTCGTCCCGTCGGCCGATACCAGCTATAGGTCCAGCTCAGCATGCCGCCGATCGCCAGCGTGGCGGTGCGCGTGTCGTCGAGTTGGAATTCGCCGCTCTTCACGCCGATGTCGAGCAGCGACGCCAGCGCGTCGTCGAACGCGCCCTTGCGCTCGTTCATCACTTGCAGGTGCTCGGGGTCGAGCGAGCTTTCTTCGCGGAAGAAGATGGTCACCGACTCCCGATGTTCGATACAGATCAGCGTGAGCTTGCGCGCGACCTGCGCCAGACGTTCGCTCGCGCTGCCTTCGCCATGCAGCGATTCGTTCACGGCATCGAGCGCGAGCGTGATGTTGCGCAGCACGATGTCGAAGAGGATGTCGGTCTTCTTGTCGTAGATCCCGTAGACGAAGGGCTTGGTGACTTCCATGGCGTCGGCGATGGCTTCGAGGCTCGTGCCCTTGAAGCCGCGCTCGAAGAAGAGCTGCCGCGCCACTTCGAGAATGCGTTCCTTCTTGAAGCTGCGCAATTGCTCGCGCATGTTCTGCGAGCCGGTGGGTGGCGTATCGGACGATGTCAGCATGGAAGGTAATGATGCGGCTAGGACTGAACCTGGGCAGGCGCGCGTGCCTCGCGGGCCAGCAGGAAGCGCTGGATCTTGCCGGTAGGCGTGCGCGGAAATTCATCGACGAAACAGATACGGCGCGGCACCTTGTAGTCAGCCATGTGCGAGCGGCAATACTCGATGAGCGCTTGCTGCGCCTCGTCTTCGTCATGGCCCAGCGCTTCGTGCAACTGCACGAACGCAAAGCCGACTTCGCCGAGCCGCTGATCGGGCACGCCGACCACGACAACCTGCTTGACCTTCGGATGGCTCTGCAACATGCGCTCGATCTCTGCCGGATACGCGTTCGAACCGCCGACGATAAACATTTCCTTGAGCCGGCCCGTGATCTTGAGGTAACCCTCTTCGTCGAACAGGCCGAGGTCGCCGGTGCGGAACCAGCCGTCGGGCGTCATGACTTCGGCGGTTGCCTGGGGATTGCGGTAGTAACCGAGCATGACGATATGGCCGCGCACCCAGAGTTCGCCTTCACGATTCACCGGCATTTCGCGGCCTTGCGGGTCGCGGATGGATAGTTCGAAGTCGCCGATGGGCTTGCCTTTATTGTCGCATAGGACCTCCAGCGGCGCATCCCACTCGCTGAGCGCGGTGCACGCGGTGGTCTCGGTCATGCCATAGGTGCACTGCAATCCTTCGATCGTCAGCGCCTCGCGTGCGGCGAGCGCAATCTCCGGCGTGACCGGCGCGCCGCCGATCCACGCAGACTTCAGCGAGCGCAGGTCGCGAGGCTTCTTGCGCAAGGCATCGAGGCAGTCGATGAAGTGCGTGGGGATGCCGCCGAAGATGGTCACGCGCTCGCGCTCGATGAGGTCGAGCACGTCATCGGCGACCCAGTGCGGCACCGGCACGATGGCGTTGCCCGTCACCAGCGTCAGCGCCACTTGCGCCACGCAGCCGGCCACGTGATAGAAGGGCATGTGGCCGAGCAGGATATCGTCCTGGCCGATCCGCATGCAGCGCGCCTGATTGTTGGCGTTGCGCAGCAGGATGTGCGAGTGCATCGCGCCTTTCGGATGCCCCGTCGTGCCCGACGTATAGACGATCACGATGGGGTCTTCCGGATGCACTTCGGGCAGCGCCGCGCCCGCTGCCTGAAGCGCTGCGCCGTGCGCCGCGAGCCGGTCGAGCGTGAAGCAGCCGGGCGCCTCGGCATCTTTCCAGACGATCAGCGAGTGCAGCATCGGCAGGTCTTCGTCATGCAGCCGGCCGGGCGTCATGCCGCTCAGACCCGGCACGATCTCGCGCGCCATGCCGAGAAAGTCGATGTTCCAGTAATGGTCCATCAGCACCAGCGCGCGGGCGTCGGACTGCTTCAGGATGTAGCGCACTTCGTCGGTCTTGAAGCGCGTGTTGATCGGCACCACGACCGCGCCGATGCGCGCGCACGCCACCCAGCACGCAATCCATTCCGCGCAGTTCGTGAGCCACACCGCGACATGATCGCCGCGTGCAATGCCGAGGTCGCGCAGGCCGTGCGCAATGGCGTCGGCGCGGCGGTGCAGCTCGGCGTAGCTCAGGCGTTCCGCACCGTCGATGACGGCAAGCGCGTCCGGGCGGTCGCTCGCATGGCGCGCCAGCGCCTCGCCGAGCGTGAACGTGGTCCAGTCCATGGTCTAGTCGTCTCCTGCTGTCGCGTGGATGTCGGGGCGGCCGCCCAGATAGTGCTGCACGAGCGCTTCGTTCTGCATGAGTTCATCGCGGCGGCCGCGCAGCGCGATCTCGCCGTTCACCAGCACGATCGCCGAATCCGCGAACTTCACCGCCATCGATGCGTTCTGTTCCACCAGCAGCACGCTCAAGCCCGTGCGGCGCAGCCGTTCGAGCGTCGCGTAGATCTCGCGGAACACGATGCGCGCCAGCCCGAGAGAAGGCTCGTCGAGCATCAGCAAACGCGGCCGGCCGAGCAGCGCGCGGGCGATCGCCAGCATCTGCTGCTGTCCGCCCGAGAGATTGCCGGCGGCTTCGTCGCGGCGCGTGGCGAGCAGCGGAAACAGGTCGAACACTTCGTCGAAGGCATGCCGTGAATTCGACGGCTCGTTGAGATTGTCGAAGGCCACTTGCAGGTTCTCGAACACCGTCATGCCGCCGAAGATGTCGCGCGTCTCCGGCACGTGCAGCACGCCGAGGCGCGCAATGCGGTCGGGCGAAAGCCCGGTCAGTTCGTCCACGCCGAACCGCACGCGGCCCGAACGCGGCCGCAGGCAGCCGGAAATGGCCTTGAGCAGCGTGGACTTGCCCGCGCCGTTCGGTCCCACGACCGCCAGCACCTCGCCCGGATTCACGCTGAAGCTGAACTGGTCGAGCACGAGCGAGCGGCCATAACCCACGCTCAGGTTCTCCACATGAAGCGCCGGCGCGACGGACGGCGGGGTGCGCTCGACGGCGGTATCCCGTATGTTCATTCGTCGTCGCTCCCGAGATAGGACGCGATCACGTCCGGATTGCGCTGCACCTCGGCGGGCGTGCCCTCGGCGATCTTCCGGCCGAAGTTCAGCACGACGACCTTGTCGGACACGCTCATCACCATCGACATGTCGTGCTCGACCAGCAGCACCGTCACGCCTTCGTCGCGGATGCGCCGCACGTCGCGCACGAGCTGCGCCGTTTCCTTTTCGTTCATGCCGGCGGCCGGTTCGTCGAGCAGCGCGAAACGCGGCCGGCCCATCAAGGCGCGCGCCAGCTCCACGCGGCGTTGCGTGCCGTAGGGCAGGTCGGTGGCGATCTCGTCGGCGAGCGCGGTGAGGTCGAACATCGCGAGGACTTCGTCGGCGCGGCGGCGGCCGGCGGCGTCGCCGAGGTTCATCGGCAGAAAGCGGTGCAGCCAGCGCCGCCCCGACAACTGCCGGTAGCCGCCGACCGTCAGGTTCTCGCGCACGGTCAGCTTGTCGAACAGCCGCACAGTCTGGAACGTGCGCCGGATGCCGAGGCTCGCGACCTGATGCGGCCGGCGTCCGGCAATCGGCTGGCCGGCGAACAGCAGCGCGCCGCGTGTCGGCGCGAGCACGCCGGTGATGACGTTGATCATCGTCGTCTTGCCGGCGCCGTTCGGGCCGATCAGCGAGGTGATCGAATTCGGCTCGATGCGGAAGCTCACGTCCTCGATCGCATGGATGCCGCGAAATGCCTTCGATACGGCCTGGACTTCAAGCATCGTCGGCTCCTTGTCCGGTGACGGGCACGGGCAGGCGTTTCGCGGCGCGGCGCGGCGTCACGTTACGGCGCGGCTTGAACCAGCGGCCCAGCCGGTGGCGCGGCAGCAGGCCTTGCGGCATGTAGATGGTCATCAGCATGACGATCACGCCATACAGCGCGGGCGCCCATTTCTCCAGCGAGGTCACGACCTGCGGGATCGCGCTCAGCACGGCCGCGCCGAGCACCGCGCCCGCCGGCGTCAGCCCGCCGACGATCAGGAACATCAGCACGTCGGTGCTGCGCAGGAAGCCGAAGTTGGCCGGCGAGATGAAGCTGTAGAAATGCGCGAAGCAGCCGCCCGCCAGGCCGGCGAGCGCGCCGCCCAGCGCCAGCGCGGTGAATTGCAGCGCGGGCACGTTCAGACCGTGACACGCGGCCACCGTCGGGTCCGAGCCGACCGCGACCAGCGCCTTGCCGAAGCGCGACGCGAACAGCAGCCCCGACACCAGCGCCGCGGCCACGGCCAGCGCGAGGATCGGCACGGCGCCGAGATACGGGATGCCCGCGAGGCCCATCACGCCGCCGGTGGCCTCGTAGTGCGAGAAGAACAACTGGATCAGCTCGGCCGCCGCGAGTGTGGCGATGGCGAGATAGATGCCGCGGATGCGCAGCGTGAGCAGCGCGAAGGGCAGCGTGACGAGCGCGCCGGCGAGCGCGCCCATCGGGAGGGCGGCGGCCACGGGCCACCCGTGCGACACCGTCAGCCACGACGCGGTGTAGGCGCCGACCGCCATGAAGCCCGGCAGGCCGAGCGACCAGACGCCCGCCGCGAACGGGAAAAGCAGGCTGAGCGTGAGGAGCACGTTGATCGAGATCAGCGCCTGCACCGGCTCGGAAAGAAGAACGTCCAATTAGATCTCCCTCGATTCGACGCGCGCCCCGAAGATGCCGGACGGCTTGATCAGGAACACGGCGATCAGGAACAGCCAGATGAACGCCTCCGACCATCCCGGCGAGCCATACGCGGCGAACAGCACTTCGCAGACGCCGAGCAGCAGACCCGCGAGCATCGCGCCGCGCACGTCGCCCAGGCCGCCGATGATGATGATCGCCAGCGCCTTGATCGCGTAGGTATCGCCCATGAAGGGCGTGATCGATTCGAAGCGCATCGCGACCAGCAGGCCCGCGAGACCCGCCAGCCCCGACGACAGCAGGAACACGAGGATCACCGCGCGCTGCACGCCGACGCCGAGCAGCGCCGCCGCCGTGGGATTCAACGCGATCGCGCGGATGTTGCGGCCGAAGCGCGTGCGGCGGATCACGTAGAGCAGCGCGAGCATCAGCACGGCGGCGATGCCGAGACTCGCGAGTTGCATCCCCGACAGGATGACGTTGCCGATGGACCAGTCGGGCAGCGCGAGCTTCGCGGGAAACGGCTTCGAGAGCCCGCCCCAGCGATTCACCGCGATCACCTGCAGCACGATGCCGAACGACAGGCTCGCGACAAAGCCGCCGAGCGCGTGCTCGCGCGGGATCGGCCGGAACACCAGCAGATACAGCACGAGCCCGAGCAGCGCGGCGCCGATCAGCCCCAGCGCGAGCGCGACGAACGGCGGCACGCCCGCCTCGACCGCGCCGAGCACGATGAACGGCGCGGCCATGAATACATAGGCGTGCGCGAGATTGAGCATCCTGAGCACGCCGAACACCAGCGTGTAGCCAATGCCGATCAGCGTGTACACGCTGCCCAGCATCAGCCCGTTGACGATCTGTTGCGCGAGCATCGGGCGGTTCCTCGTGATGACTGCGGCGCGGCGGCCGGGCTTACTGCCGTTCCCACTTGCCGTTGTGCGTGCGATAAACCATCGTGTCCTTCAGCGCATCGCCTTCCGGACCCATGGTGATCGTGTTGCCGAGGCCCTTGTAGTCCTTCACCGCGCTCAGATAGTTGCGCAAGCCCTCGCGCACGTGCTTCGGATCGGAAGCGGGCGTGGCCTTCAGCGAGCGCAGGCCGTCGGCGAGCACATAGATGCTTTCATATGCGCTGGCATCGATATAGGTCGGCGAGGTGTACTGGCCCGGCAACTGTTTCTCGACGCGCGACTTGAACTCGTTCACGAACGCGACCACCTTCGGGTCCTTGATCTCCGGATCGAACGGCTGGCCCGCCCACAGATCGACGCCCGCCGCGGCGGTCGCCGTCGACGTGGTGATGAAGCCCTGGCCCGCGAACATCGGCGCGGCGAGTTTCTGGCGGTTCGCCTCGCGCAGGAAGCCCTGGCTCGGCTCCTGGTTCATCTGGATCAGCACGAGATCCGGATTCAGGCTCTTCACGCGCGTGACGTAGACGCTGAAGTCGCTGGTGTCGGCGGGCACGTCGATATTCGCGCCCTTGTTGATCAGCGTGAGGCCGTTCTTCTCGGCAATCGGCGGAATCACCGTGTTGGCGAGGAACTGCGAATACGCGTCACGCGGATCCACGACGATCGCGACCGTCTTCGCGTTCGGATGCGCCTTGCGCATTTTCTCGACGACGTTGGTCATCGTCACCGAATCGATCGCGGAGATGCGGAAGGTCCACGGGCGGTTCTGCGCGGTGAGTCCGGGCGCGCTCGATCCCGGCGAGATGGTCGGCAGCGCCGCGCGGTTGGCCGCCGGGAACGCGGTGCGGCATTGCGAGGTCTGGATCGGCCCGAGCATGGCGACGACCTTCTCGCGCTCCAAAGTGCGCGTGACGATCACCGCCTGTTCCGGGCTGCTGCGGTTGTCCTCGATCACCAGCTTGAGCGGCGCGCCGTTCACGCCGCCTGCGCGGTTGATTTCATCGATGGCGATCTGCGCCGCAATCAGCATGTGCGTGCCGTAGCCGGTCGCGACGCCGGTGCGCTCGACGTTCACGCCGAGCGGGATGCTCTCCTGCGCCATCGCGGGCGCAGCGCTGTACAGGGCCGTGGCGAGCACCACGGCCAGGAAGTGTCTCCTGCTCCTCATTCTTCAGTCCTTCGATATGGGTTGAAGGTCGTGATCGACTGCGGTTTCCTTGCACAGCGGTGGTGGTGTCGGGTGGTGCTCCTCGTTCGGGTGTTCGGGTGGTTGTGATCAGCGTGAGACGGGTTCGACGCTGCGCGCATGAACCATCGCCATCGCCATGGCGGCGAGCTTTTCGCCGATCTGTTCGGGCGTGTCACGGCCCTCTTCGGAATACCATCGATGCGTCCAGCTGACCATTCCGGTTATCGCCAATGCGGTGACGCTGGCATCGTCGATATCGAAGTCGCCGCTGTGCATGCCTTCTTCCAGCAGCGCGCGCAAGCCCTGGTCGAACTGGTTCTTGGCGGCATTGATCTCCGCCAGCTTCGCCGAAGGCAAATAAGGCTCGTGGTGAAAGAAACTGCGCGTGACGGGCGAGTGCGCGAGGTTCAGCGAGGTGAAGCCTTTCACGAACATGCGCAGTTTGTCCGTGGGCGAGCCCGCGTGGGCGGCCGCCTGATCCACCGTGCGGATGGATTGGGCGACGGTCGCACCATATTGCTCGATGGCCGCGCTGTTGGCCTGGATCAGGCTGGCCCATTCGCCGTCGAGGAACAGCAGCGGATGGTCGCCCGGATTGACCCGCAGCGCGCGCACGTCGCCGATCAGCAGCAGGTGCGTGCCGATTTCCACCGCTGATTCGATCACGCAGTCGAACGAGGCGGCGGCGTCGTGCAGGACCGGTGCACCGGTGTCGAGCACGCCCCAGTCGCCGTGTTCGAAGCGCGCTTCGCCGCGCGTCTTGCTGCTCGCGAAGCGGCTCGCGATGGCGTCCTGGTCGTAGCGCAGCACGTTCACCGCGAACGCTCCTGCGCCGAGGATGAAGGACAGCGCGCTCGCGCTCTGGTTCACGGCGATGGCAAGACGCGGCGGTTCCGCGCAGACCGACATCGCGGCGGTCGCCGTCAGTCCGTTGCGCGCGCCTTCGTGCGTCGCCGTGATGACCGTGACGGCGGCCGCGAGTTGCCGCATGCCCTGGCGATAATGTGCTTCGCTGACGGCCATGATGTCTCCCTCTACGCTTCGGCCAGCGCCCGTTGCTTCTTCAGGCGCGGCAACACATGCTCCGCGAACGTGCGCATGTTGTTCTTCGCCAGGTCGAAGGGCATGCCGCCGTAGCTGAAGATGCCGAGGACGGCATCGGCGTCGACCATGTCGACATACTCCATCAGCTTGTCGTGCACCTGGTCCGGCGTGCCGCGCACTTGCAGATTGGCGAGGAATTCCACGAACTTGTCGATGCCGTGCTTGTTGATGTTGTTCGCGAGCGCGGCGTAGTACTCGTAGCCCTTGATGTCGGCGAGGCCTTCGTTGTGGAACTCGTAGTGTTCGAGCGCCGAGCGGCTGTAGCGCAACACGTACTTCTGATACATCTCGTTGGCCATCGCCTCGTCTTCATGGCAGGCAATCCAGCACGCGATGATCGGCTTGGGCGGCTCGCAGTTGTTGATTTCGCGATAGATCTCGCGATACATCTCCAGCTCCGCGACGGTCTTCTCCCACGGCTTCTGCGCGATCACGAGCAGCCCGATGCCCAGCTTCGCCATGATGCGCGCCGACTCCGGCGATACCGCCGCCGCATAGGTGCGGCCCCGGAAGCTGCGCAGCGGCGCGGGGCGGATCTGCACGCGCGGTTGCTGGTAGGCGGGCGAGTCGCTTTCCAGATAGCCGGATTCAAGGCTGTTCAGGATGGCGTCCGCATAGGCGACGAAGCGGTCGCGCGATTCGCCCATCGGCACGCGGAAGCCTTCGAACTCGATGCGCCCGAGACCGCGCCCGACGCCCAGGATGGCGCGCCCGTTCGACATGTGCTCCAGCACCGCGACCTCTTCCGCGACGCGGATGGGATCGTGCCACGGCAGCACGTTGACCATCGAGCCGAGCTTCACGCGCTTCGTGCGGCCCGCCATGTAGGTCAGGAACTGCGTGACGTTGGGGCACATCGTGTAGCCGTTGAAGTGATGCTCGGCGGCCCAGATGGAATCGAAACCCAGCGGCTCGGCGAGATCCGCCATCGAGAGCTCGTGCTGGTAGATCTCCTCGTCCGTATGCCCGACGCCGAGATTCTGAAAGATCGTCGTCATTCCCACGTGCATGTGCTGCCTCCCTGTCGTCGGCGCCGCCGGTTGATTTCGTCAGAAATCCGCTTGTGAATTTTTACATTCCGATCAGTATCAAAAATGCTGAGTGGAATGTCAATGATCTTTTCAGAATGGAAAGCTAGGGGTTTCCCGCGTATGGGGAGTCGGTCTGACGAGGAGGGAGAGGTGCGGCGTGTCGCGCGAACGGCGACGAGAGGAAGGCGCCCGGCGGCCAGAAAAGCCGCGCGGGCGGGGGCAGCGTCAGCCCAATGCGATCACGGCGATTTCAACCAGCAAGGTCGGCGACGCGAGTTGCGCCTGCACCGTCGCGCGGGCGGGCGCGCAGCCTTCCGGCACCCATGCGTCCCACACTTCGTTCATGCCGGCGAAGTCGCGCGCGATGTCCGAGAGCCAGATTTGCGCCGACACGAGCCGCGTCTTGTCGATGCCGGCCTTTTCCAGGAAGCCGTCGATCTTCTCGAGCACTTTCGCTGTTTGCAGCTTGATGTCGGGCGTGGGATCGGCGGATGTCTGGCCGCCGACGAACACGAGACCCGCCGCCTTCACGACGCGGCTCATGCGCTGATTGGTGTCGATGCGAACGATATCGCTCATGTGTTGTTCTCCAATGGGATGAGTGAAACGAAGCCGCCGCCCGCGCAACATCGCGGGCGCGTGGCACAGGAAAGGCCGATCAGTGAACCGAGGCGCCGCGTCCGAAGCGGTCGATGGCGAACGCATCGAGCGACAGCGAAGGCGCGCCGTCGAGCATCAGTTCGGACACGAGCTTGCCGCAGCCGGGCCCGAGCTGGAAGCCGCTGCCGCAGTAGCCGAACGAGTAGTAGAGGTTGGTGGCCGTGCGGCTCGCGGAGATCACGGGCAAGTCGTCCTGGATGAAGGCTTCGACGCCGGCCCACGCGCGATTGACGCCCAGATGCTTCAGATGCGGAAACAGGTCGGTGACGGTGCGGGCGCTCTTCACGAGCCGCACGAAGTCCACTTCGCCATGCCGGTTCGGCAGATCCGCAATGCCGATCAGCTTGCCGCCGATCACCACCGTGCCGTTATCGAACTGCTTGAACGACAGCGGCCGGCCGGTGCCGAGCAGCGTCGAACGGCAGAACGGCGCGACGCGCTGCGTCACCATCAGCATCAAGCCTTCGGGCCGCACCGGCACCGTTTCGCCGACTTGCTGCGCGAGTTCTCCGGACCACGCGCCTGCGCTCACGAGCAGCTTCTCCGCGCTGAACACGCCTCGCGGCGTCTGCGCGATCCAGCGGTTGCCACGCTGTTCGATGCGCTTCACCGGCATGCCTTCCAGAAAGCGCGTACCGAGCCGCTGTGCGGCGCGCCGGAAAGCGTTGGTCGTGCGGAAGGGCAGCGCATAGCCGTCGCGCTCGGCCCAGATGCCGCCGGTCACATGCGGCGCGATCGCCGGTTCGAGTTCGAGCACGGTCTTGCGGTCCACGAGTTTCTCGTGCGTGAAGCCCTGCGCTTCGAGCAGCGCGACGCGCTGACGGCAGGCTTCGAGATCGTCCTCGGATTCGGCGATCTTCAACTGGCCCGATGCCACGAAGCCGCCGTTCTCGCCGATCAGATCCGTCATGCCGTGCCATATCTCGCGCGACATCAGCGCGAGCGGAATCTCCGGCAGCGGCCGCCCGAGCGTGCGCACGCCGCCGGCATTGACGCCCGACGAATGGCGCGCGACGTAATCGGCTTCGAGCACGATGACCTTCGCGCCGCGCCGGGCCATGTGGAACGCGCTGCTCGTGCCGTGCAGCCCGCCGCCGATGACCAGCACATCGGCTTCCGTCATCGCGTTGGCGTCATTCACCGGCGAGTTCCCCGAGCGTGAGCGGCTTGATCGGCGGACGGATGCGGTAATAGCCGACTTCGGCGGGCGACACGCGGCGCGCATCCGCGATGACTTCCGTCACGGTGAGCCCGCACATGCGGCCTTGGCACGGCCCCATGCCGCAGCGTCCGAATGACTTCGCCTGATTCGGTCCGACGCAGCCCAGTTCGACGAACTCGCGCAGCTGGCCCGCCGTGACTTCCTCGCAGCGGCAAACGACGGTTTCGTCGCGCGGGATGCGGTTGATGTCGCGCGGACGATAGAGGCTGTCGAGGAACGGCCGGATGCGCATCACGCCCGCGAGCGCGCGGCGCAGCGGGGCGGCTTCCGCATCGCGCCGGACGACATCGAGCGCGCCAAGCTGCGCGGCCGCGCCGAGCGCCGCCAGCGTGCCCTGCAAGGCCGCCGCCTGCGCGCCGCCGATGCCCGCGCCATCGCCTGCGATGAAGATGCCGGGCACATCCAGCTCGCCCCACGCATCGGTCTTCGGCGTGAAGCACAGTTGCGCATCGTCCCAGCGATGGGTCGCGCGCAGTGCATGCGTGAACTGCGTGTTCGGCACGACGCCCTGATGCAGCAGGATCACGTCCGCCTCGATGCGATGCGCAACGCCCTGCGTCGTGAAGCGCAGCGCAGCCGCGCGTTCGACCCCGTCCGCACCGACGGCGGATTCGACACGCAAGTCGTCGGCGGCTTCGAAGATCGGCACGCCTGCTTCGCGCAGCGTGCGGATCAGCTGCAATCCCTTCGACAGGAAAGGCCACGCGCGCAGCGCCGACAACATGTGCTTCTTCGCGCGCCAGCGGTCTTCGTGGCGCGTCGTGTCGACCAGCGCGCGGATCGGCACGCCGGCGCGCACGTATTGCCAGCCGAGCAGATACAGGAGCGGCCCGCAGCCCGCCAGCACCGGCGGCGCGGCGGGCACTTCGCCCGCGCTCTTCAGCAGGATCTGCGCGGCGCCCGCGCTCAGCACGCCGGGCAGCGTCCAGCCGGGAATCGGAAACGGACGCTCCAGCGCGCCGCTCGCGAGGACCACGCGCTGCGCCTCGAACGAGCCGATCTTGCCGTCCTTCAGATAATGGACGCCGTGCTCGCGCGTGACCTGCCAGACGCTGGCTTGCGTCACGTGCCGCGCGCCGGACGCGGCGAACGCCTGCGCGATCGCCGTTCCTGCCGCGTAGTCGGGGCCGAGGATCTGCTTGCGGCGCGCATCGGCCTTCCCGATCGCGCGATAGATCTGTCCGCCCACGGCGTCCTGCTCGTCGATCAGCACGGTCGACAAGCCAGCCCGTGCGGCGCGTGTCGCGGCGCTCATGCCGGCAGGACCGGCGCCGATCACGACGACATCGACGGCTTCGGAAGTGAAATCAGCGGCCATGGACGTTCTCCAGCGAAGTATCGAGCGCAACGGCAGGCGGCAGATCGCGCGCGCCTTCCTGCGAGCGCACCCGCATGCCGGCGCGCACTTCCACCATGCAGCTCTGGCGGCTCGGCACGCCGTCGATCTCGACGAGGCATTCGAAGCACGCGCCCATCATGCAGAACGGCGCACGCGGCGCGCCGGAAACCGGCGTGGCCCGGAACCGCGAGACGCCCGCCGCGAGCAGCGCCGCCGCGACCGAACAACCGGCGGGCACGGTGAGCGGCTGATCGTTGAAGGAGATGTCGAGCGTGGCGCCGGCCTCGCCATCGAGAGGCTTGAAGAGCGGGGGATGCGTGTGGACTGTCATGTCGAACTCAATGTGCGGGAGTCAGTTCTTGTGCATGCTCGAAGCGGCGCGCGGAGAAGGTGGGCAGTTCATCCGGGATCGGCGCGCCGGTGATCCACGGCGCGACGCGCATCGCATGCGCGGCGGCCAGCGTCACGCCGCTATGGCAGGTGACGACGAACGCGCCCGGATGCGCCTCCGACTGGTCGTACACCGGAAAGCCGTCGGGGCTGTAGACGCGCAGCGCGGCCCACATGCGCACGAGCCGCACGTGCTGCAGCATCGGGAATGCGCGCACGCCGCGACGGGCGATGTCCGACAGCACGGACGTCGTCGTGAAGTCGTTGAAGCCGACTTCCTCCATCGAATCGCCGAACTGCACGCTGCCTTCGTCGGTCTGGCGCACGTTGAGCGTCGGATAGTCGAGGAACGGCGCGACGCGTTCGCTCACCAGCACCTGGCCGCGATTCGGCGCGACCGGCGCATTCAGCCCGACGAACGGCGCAAGCGTCCGGTTGCCAAGCCCGGCCGCGAGCACCACGCGCGCCGCGCGATGAGTCCCGCGCCGGCCCTGCACGGTGAAGCCGCCGCGCTCCGGCACGATGCGCTCCACGCGCTCGCCGGAAACGAGCTGCACGCCGCGCGCCTGCATCGCTCCGTGCAGGCCGCGCAACAGCTTGAGCGGGTTCACGTGGCCGTCCATCGGCGTATAGCTCGCGCCGATCACCGCCGGGCCGATCTGCGGAATGCGCGCGCGCACCTCGGCGGCGTCGAGCATCTGGTACGGGTAGTCGCCGAGTTCGGCTTGCAGCGTCGAGAGACGCTTCTCGCGTTCGGCGAGTTCGGCGTCGTCGAAACAGAAGTGGAAGCCGCCGGGCTGGCGCAGCGCGACATCCACGCCGGTTTCCGCCCGCAGCGCCGCGGCGAAGTCCGGCCAGCGCAGCGCCGAACTGCGCGACCAGCGCGCGTATGGCGACAGTCCGTAGCCCTTGCCCTGGATCCACACGAGGCCGAAGTTGCCGCGCGACGCCCGCAGGCCGCCGTCGTCTTCGTCGAGCACGGTGACGCGCGCGCCTTCGCGGGCGAGTCCGTAGGCCACGGCTGAGCCGACCAGCCCGCCGCCGAGAACCAGGACGTCGGGGCTGGCGGTGGAAGAAAGAGTCATCGGGCTTCTCCGATCAGGATTCGGTCCAGTCCGACCATGCGGTCGAGCAGGATCATCAGCAGGACCGTGCCGACGATCAGCACCGCCGACACGGAGGCCACCAGCGGATCGATGGTCTGCGCGATCTGGTTGTACATGGCGACGGGCAGCGTCGTGGTGCCGGGCGTCGCGACGAAGATGGTCATGGTCAGCTCGTCGAAACTCTGGATGAACGACAGCACCCAGCCGCCCGCGACGCCGGTGCGGATCATCGGCAGCACGACGCGCCGGAACGCGGTGAAGCGGCTTGCGCCACAGGACAAGGCGGCGCGTTCCGCGTCGCGGTCGAGGCCGACGGCCGCGGACAGCGCCAGCCGCAGCGCATACGGCAGCACGATGATCACGTGCGCCGCGACCAGCGACCAGAACGATCCCGACAGATGCAGCAGCGACAGGAAGCGCAGGAACGCGATGCCGAGCACGACGGCCGGGATCATCATCGGCGAGAGGAAGAAGCTCGTGAGCGCCGCGCGCCCCGGAAAGCGATAACGCGCGATGGCCAGCGCCGCGGGCACCGCCAGCAGCACGCCGATGCTGGCCGCCGCGAACGCGAGCCGCACCGAGAGCCAGAACGCCGAGACGATGTCGCCGTTCTCGATGATCGCGCGGAACCAGCGCAGCGAGGCGCCGTCGAAGGGCATCGAGATGAAGCCCTTGTCGGTGAACGCGACGAGCATCACCACGACGAGCGGGGCGGCGATGAAGGTCAGGAACAGCGCGTTGAAGGTGAGGCCGAGCCAGCCGTTTTCTTTCATGACGGGAGTCCTCCGCTCAGTCGAAGATGTGCTTGAAGCGGCGTTCCGCGAGCCGGCTGCAACCCATCACGATCGCCACGTTGGCGATCAGCAGCAGCACCGCGATGCTCGCGCCGAGCGGCCAGTTGAGCGTGCCGAGGAACTCGTCGTAGGCGGCGGTCGCGACCACTTTCAGACGCCGTCCGCCGATCAGCGCAGGCGTGGCGAACGCCGAGGCCGACAGCGCGAACACGATGATCGACCCGGACAGCACGCCGGGCATGATCTGCGGCAGCACCACGCGGCGGAACACCTTGAACGGCGAGCCGCCGAGCGAGCGGCCGGCCCACTCCACTTGCGGATCGAGCTTCTGCATCGTGGCCCAGACCGACATCACCATGAACGGCACCAGCACATGCGTGAGCGCGATGATGACGCCGGTCATCGTGAAGACGAGGCGAATGGGCTCGTCGGTGATGTGCAGCGCCTGGAGCACGTTGTTCAGCACGCCGTTGTTGCCGAGCAGGATCTGCCAGCCGAGCGTGCGCACGACCACCGAGATCAGCAGCGGCCCGAGCACGATCAGCAGGCAGACGGATTGCCAGGGCCGCTTCATGCGCGCCAGCACGATGGTTTCCGGCACGCCCAGCACGATGGACAACAGCGTCACCGCGAACGCGAGGCCGGCCGTGCGCAGGAAGATGGTGCCGTAGTACGGGTCGCTGACCACTTCCCAGTAGTTGCCGAGCGTGTAGGCGGGCGTGACGCCGGCCGTATCGCTGAAGACGCGGAACGACAGCAGCAACGTGAGCAGCAGCGGCACCAGCAGCAGGCCGGTGAACAGCAGCAGCGCGGGCCCGGACAGCAGCCACGGCGCCGCGCCGGGGCGGGCGTCTTCAAGCGTGGCCATGCGCGTTCTCCCGCAGTTCCTGCGTGAGCACGCGCAGGTCGTCGTCGGTCCAGTCGAGGCCGACTTCGTCGCCTTCCTCGGGCGGCGGCGCGCCATGGTTCGGCTGCGCGACACGCAGCTTGCCGAGCCCGGTCTCCACTTCCAGCAGCCACTGGTTGCCGACGAACACGCGCGTCGCAATGCGGCCGCGCAAGCGTGCTTCGCCGTTGCTGCCGTTGGCGAGATGGACCTTCTCCGGACGGATATAGACGTTCACCGCGCCATCGACGGCGCGGCCTTCGTGCGGCACGTGCAGCGTCGTGCCCGCGACATCGACGATCGCGCAACGCGGATTGCGTTGCAGCACTTCGCCTGCGAATGCGTTGGTGCGGCCGAGGAACGTGGACGCGAACGGCGTAGCGGGCCGCTCGTAGGCGTCGTAAGGCGTGGACAGCTGCGCAATCGTCCCGCGATGCATCACCGCGATGCGGTCGCTCATCGTCATGGCCTCGACCTGATCGTGCGTGACGAGAATGGTCGTGATGCCTAGACGCTTCTGGATCGCCCGCAGTTCGATGTGCATCTCTTCGCGCAGCTTGGCGTCGAGGTTGGACATCGGTTCGTCGAGCAGGAGCAGTTGAGGCTGCATCGCGATGGCGCGCGCAATCGCCACGCGCTGCCGCTGTCCGCCCGAGAGCTCCTTCGGATAGCGATGCCCGAGGCCGTTCAGACGCACCAGCGCGAGCGCTTCGGCCACGCGTTCATCGCGTTCCTTGCGCTTCACCTTGCGCATCTCCAGACCGAAGCCGACATTGCCGGCCACCGTCATGTGCGGAAACAGCGCATAGCTTTGAAACACCACGCCGAGGCCGCGTTTCTCCGGGCGTTCGTGGGTGATGTCGCGGCCATCGAGCAGGATGCGGCCGGTGGTCGGCGTGACGAAGCCGGCCACCATTTGCAACGTCGTGGTCTTGCCGCAGCCCGACGGGCCGAGCAGGGACAGCAGTTCGCCACGCTCGACCGAGAGATCGAGCTGTTCGATCGCCGTGAAATCGCCGTAGCGTTTCGAAATGCCTTGCAGTGTCAGAAAGGCCATGTGCCTCGCTCCTTCGTCACGTCAACGGATCGCGTGTGCGGCTCAGCGCTCGACCGAACGGTTCCAGCGCTCGGTCCATTCGGTGCGATGCTGGTTGATCGTGGTCCAGTCCATCGCGGTCAGCTTCGCGATCTGATCGGGACCGTAGGGCACGCGCGCGGCGACTTCAGGCGTGAGCTTCACCGTCTTGTTGACCGGACCCAGGCCGATGTTCTGCGCCTGGAGCATCTGGACTTCGGGCGTCAGCAGGTATTGCACGAACTGCTGCGACAGCTGCGGCTGGGCGTTCTCCGCAATGGCGCACGCGGCCACCTGCAAGGCCACCGCGCCTTCCTTCGGGTAGATGAACTTGAGCGGGAAGCCGGTGTTCTGCAACGCGACGGCGCGGCCGCTGCCATACGGCGCCAGGATCACGTCGCCGGACTGCATCTGGCCGTCCATCTCGCCGGGCGTCGGCGCCCACGAGAGGACATTCGGCGCGACCTGCTTCGTCATCTCGGTGAAGCCGGGATCGATGTTCTTCTCGCCGCCGCCCGACAGGCGCGCCAGCATCACGAGCGTATGCAGGCCGTAGGTGTTGGTGATCGGCGGGACGCCGAGCTTGCCCTTGATGCGCTTGTCGGTGAGCACCTTCCACGAATCCGGCGGCGGCAGGCCGGCCTTCTTGAAGGCTTCCTCGTTGTAGCCGATGCCCGTCGCCACCATGCCGACGCCCACCGCCGTCGGGCCGAGCTTCGCGAGCGGATACACGTCCTGCATGATCGGCGCGTCATCGAGCTTCGCGCACAGGTTCATCTGCATGGCCTGATACATGGGGCCGTCGTCCATCACGGCGACGTTGATCTGCTGATGACCCTTCTGCGCCTGGAGTTTGGCGAGCGTGTCGCTGGAATTGCCCGCGACGTAGACGATCTTGACGTTGTGCGCCTTCTCGAAGGGCGGAATGATTTTCTGCCGGTAGAGCTGCTCGTTCGAGCCGCCGACATTGGCGACATAGAGCGTGGTTTCGGCGTGGGCAAGGAGCGGCGCAGCCAGCGCGCCGGTGATCGAGACGCCCGCGAAAGCGGTGCGGGACAGGACGGACAGACGGCGATGCAGCGCGCTTCTCATGACGACGATCTCCAGATCCGGTATGTGGGGGAGCGGGCTGTTGCGCCCGTCGCTGAAAATCAGTGTCGCGCCGTCAAACCATATCGTCCAATACGAATAAAATAGCTATCCATGCAAGAATGATATGGACTCGGCTTAACGAGAACAGGGAAAACACGGGGAGAAACCCACGATGAACCTGAAGCACATCGAGGCATTCCGGGCGGTCATGGTGTCCGGTTCGATGACCGCGGCAGCCAAGGCGCTGTTCACGTCGCAACCGAATGTGAGCCGCCTGATCTCGCAACTGGAACGCGAAACCGGCCTGCAATTGTTCCAGCGCAGCGGCGTGCGGCTGATCCCGACCAGCGAGGACACCGCGTTCTTCCGTGAAGTGGAGCGGGCGTTCGTCGGCTTGCAGGGACTCGCCAACGCGGCCGCGCAAATCCGCAATCTCGGCAGCGGCCGTCTGCGCATCGCGGCGATGCCCTCGGCGGGCATCACGCTCGTGCCGCATGCGATCAAGCGCTTCGTCGAGCGCTTTCCGGAAGTGACCGTCTCGCTGCACGTGAACACGTCGGGCACGGTGAACCACTGGACGGCGTCGCAGTTCTGCGATCTCGGCGTGGCCGTGTATGTGAGCGAGGCGTCGGACTGTGAAGTGGAGCAGTTATCGAGCGTTTCGGCCGTGTGCGTGATGCCCGCGCAGCACAGGCTCGCGAGCAAGCGCGTGATCCGGCCGGAGGACCTGGAAGGCGAGTCCTTCATCTCGCTGTGTCACGGCGACGGCACGCGCGCGCTCATGGACGAAGTGTTCCAGCGCGCGGGCGTCAAGCGCGTGCTGGCCATCGAGGCGCAGTACACGGCCATGTGCTGCGAAATGGTGCGGCATGGGATGGGCGTGACGCTCGCGCATCCGATCGTCGCGCGGGACTACCGGGGGCCGGAGATCGCGATTCGTCCGTTCCTGCCGGACACGCGTTTTCCCACGTATTTGCTGTTTCCGCCGCATCGGCCGCGCGAACGGCTTGCGTCGGCGTTCGTGGACGTGCTGCGCGAACTGCACGAGGAACTGCTGGAGGATGTGGTGGAGCCGCCGCCACGGCGGGCGCGGCGCGCGGTGGCGGCCGGCCGCTGACGAGGCGCGCGCGGGCAGGGCGCCCGCGCGTCGGAAAGCTTAGCCGGGCTGGCGCTCGGTTTCGGCCACGCTGTGCGCGTTGTACGAGGCCGCGCCGGCATCGTCCGGAAGGGACGAGCCTTGAGCCGCCGAGAGGAAATGCTCGACCGAAGGACCGATCGCGTCCGTGAAGGTCTTCGGATGCACGCCGATGCCCAGCACCAGCACCGCCATCGCGCCGAACAGCACGAACTCGCGCTTGCCCAGGTCGCGCAGCGAGGCCACGCGCTCGTTGCGGACCGCGCCGAACATCACGCGCTTGACCATCCACAGCGTGTAGGCCGCGCTCAGAATCAAGGTGGTCGCGGCAATCGCCCCGATCCAGAAGTTCAGGCGGATCGCGCCCATCAGCACCAGAAACTCGCCGACGAAACCGGACGTGCCCGGCAGGCCGACATTGGCCATCGAGAACAGCACGGCGTAGGTCGCGAACTTCGGCATGGTGTTGACGACGCCGCCGTAAGCGTCAATGGAGCCGTTGCGGGTGCGGTCGACCAGCACGCCGGTACACAGCAGCATCGCGCCCGAGACCACGCCGTACGACAGCATCTGCACGACCGCGCCTTCGGTGCCGAGGCGGTCGAAGGTGAAGAGGCCGAGCGTCACGAGACCCATGTGCGCCACCGACGAATACGCGAGCAGCTTGCGCATGTCCGTCTGCGCGAGCGCCACGAGACTGCCGTAGATCACGGCGACCAGCGCCAGCGTGATCATCGCGGGGGCGAAGAAGTGCGACGCGTCGGGCACGATGGGCAGCACCAAGCGCATCAGGCCATAGCCGCCCACCTTGAGCATGCCGAGCAGCACGGCCGCGCCCGTGGGGCCTTCCGCGTTGACGTCGGGCAGCCAGGTATGCACCGGCCACATCGGCACCTTGACCGAGAAGGCCGCGACGAAGCACAGGAAGATCACGACCTGCGGCGTGAAGTCGAGCTTGAGCGCGCGCCAGGCCTCGATGTCGAAGCTGTGCGCCTGCGTCCACAGGTAGACGAGCGCGGCGAGCATCGCGAGCGAGCCGACCAGCGAGATCAGGAAGTAGCGCAGCGCTGCATAGACGCGCCGCTCGCCGCCGCCCCAGGTGCCGATCAGCAGATACAGCGGGATCAGCGAGGCTTCGAAGAAGACGAAGAACAGCATGCCGTCGAGCGAAGCGAACACGCCCTGCATGCAGCCGGACAGCACCAGGAACGCGCCGTAGTACTGCGCCACCTGCTTCGTCACCGATTGCCACGACGCGATGAAGATGATGAGCGTGGTGACGGCGGTGAGCACCGTGAACCAGAGCGAGATGCCGTCCACGCCGAGATGGTACGAGATGCCGAACTGCGGCAGCCAGTCGATCTGCTCGACGAACTGCATGGCGCTGGAGGAGGCATCGAAGTGGGCGAGCAGCGGGACCAGCGGCAGGATGCCGAGCACCGCGCCGAACAGGGCGACGGCTCGCGACAGCGTGGCCGACGCGCTGAAGGTCAGCACGAAGATGCCGGACACCACGGGGATCCAGATTAGAAAGCTGAGAACGGACGGCAGATGCATACGGTTGCTTTAGATCGGGTTGCTTTGGATCGGGCAAAAAAACGCGGCGGGCACGCGGTGAGGCGGGCTCGCGACGGACTGCGCGGCGGCTTGATGGACGACGGGCGGGAAAGTTGCGCGTAAGGAAAGGCCTCGCGCGCGTATGAAATGAAAATGAAAGCCTGTTGCCTAGGGTTAACGAGGATAACTCAAAAGAAATAATTTCGTGGAATTTGCCGCGTATCAAGTTCATTGCGCGGCATGGCGTTGACATCGGGTACGAGGTCGGCATGAGGCGGCGCAATCGTTTGCTGCACGGGGCGCATGGCGTCTCCGGGCTTGCCCTGATTTGCCTCTCCAAGTCTGGCCCTTAGCCTAGAGCCAAGGAGACACGCATGAAAAAAGCATTCAACATTGCTGTATTTGCGCTCGTTGCCTATCTGGTCGCCGATCGCACCGCGCTGCACGCGCAGGGCCGTGACGTCGATAGCGCATCTTGTGTCCGCCACGCCTCGCAGGTCGAATTCGACGCGCTCGGCAAGGGCTTGAGCCATGCGGCCGCCAGCAGCCAGGGGGAAGCGTTCAGGGCGCAATGCCTGGTGATGGGGTCGGCGGAGCGCGCTCGCTGACAAGCGGCTTTCGGTTTTTGCTTTCAATCCCTTTCTCTTTGCTGACGTGGCGCGGTGCGGCGCGTCTATTAGCCCGTTTCGCTGACAGGTGTATCCAGGACGGGGCTCTTTTTGCCGGCCGGCGAGCTTCATAAGCTATCGGTCTGAAGCCGTGCCGTAGCGCTCCTGCGTCCCGGCGGGCTCTGTCCACATCCTGCCGCGGCGGGATCCTACCCGGAACACCTCATGTCAACCTCCCAAACTCCTGTCTGGTTCATCACCGGCTGCTCGACCGGCTTTGGCCGCGCACTCGCCGGCCTGATCGCCGCGCGAGGCTGGCGCGTCGTGGCGACGGCGCGCGATGCGTCGAGCCTCGCCGAACTCGCGCGCGGCGCGGAAGACCGCGTGCTGGCCCTGGCGCTCGACGTCACCCGCTCAGCGGACATCGAAGCGGCCGTGGCGGCGGCCCGCGCGAAGTTCGGCCGCATCGACGTGCTCGTGAACAACGCCGGCTACGGCTATCAGGCCACGGCCGAGGAAGGCGTCGAAGCCGAGATCCGCGAGCAGTTCGATACCAATGTCTTCGGCCTGTTCGCGATGACGCGCGCCGTCCTGCCGGTCATGCGCGCGCAGCGCAGCGGCAACGTCATCAACATCAGTTCGGTGGCGGGGTTTATCGGCTTTCCGGGCTCTGGCTACTATGCGGCGTCCAAGCATGCGGTCGAGGGCTGGTCGGATTCGCTGCGCGCCGAAGTGGCGCCGCTCGGCATCGGCGTGACCTGCGTGGAGCCGGGCCCGTTCCGCACCGACTGGGCGGGCCGTTCGCTGCGTCAGACCGTGACGCGGATCGACGACTACGCGGACACCGCCGGCAAGCGCCAGGCAGGCACTCGCGCGACGAGCGGCACCCAGGCCGGCGATCCGGTGCGCGCCGGCGAGGCGATGATCTCGATCGCCAACAACGCCGAGGCGCCGCGCCACCTCGTGCTGGGCGCATGGGGCCATGACGCGGTGGTCGGGCGGCTGCATCAGGTCGTGCAGGACATCGAAGGCCTGCGCGAGCTGAGCCTATCGGCGGACTTCGATCCCGAGTAAGACGTCAACCTCTGCGCGCGTCGTTTAGTCATCGAACGAGCGCATGCGGCGTTCGAGTTCGGCGATATCGACGGCGTCGCGCAGATACGAATCGCGGCGCCCGTGCTCGGCGAGATCGAGCGCTTTTTCAAACAGCAGGTAGAGATAGAAGATCACGCGTTCCTCCGAACGATGATGTCGCTGCGCGCCTTGCCGGAGTGCCTAGTCAGGCAAGGCGCGCATCGTCAGACCGCTACGCCATACACCGACAGCACGAAGCGAAACGCGAAGAAGCACATCGACGAGCACAGCGGCAGCGCGACCAGCACAGAGCCATAGCGAAGCCTCGCGAGGAACACGAGCGAAGCCAGTTGCGTGCAGACGGCCGGCGCCGCGAACAGATGACGTTTGAGCAGGATCATGTTCGTTCCACCACCACTTCGAGATATTCACTGGGCAACACGAGCGTCCGGTCGCCGGAGCAGTTGCGGCTGTCGATCAGCGCCGTCAGGTCGCGCAGAAACGCGGCTTGCCGTTCCCCTTCCAGCGCGGCGAACGCCTTGTTCATCGGACCGTAGTACGTGCGGAACACATCGATGAAATGCGCCACCGAGCGATAGCGGAACACGAACTGCCGGCTCATCGCCGAGATGCGGGCCTCATGGCCGCCGAACAGTTCCGCAAGGCGTGCCTCGGTGCCCCATAGCGCGGGCGACTTCACGCCCGCAGGCGGCGCGATGTACTTCCCGATCGTCCTGAACACCTGTCCGATGAAACTGTCGGGCGTCCAGTTCGCCAGCCCGATCTTTCCACCCGACCTGCACACGCGCATCAGTTCGCTCGCAGCGCGTTCCTGGTCGGGCGTGAACATCACGCCGAAGGTGGACATCACGACATCGAACGAGGCGTCATCGAACGGCAGCGCTTCGGCATCGGCCTGCTCGAAATGCACGTCGAGTCCTTCGGCCTGCGCCCGCGCGCGGCCTGCATCGAGCAGGGACGCGACGTAGTCGGTGGACGTGACCTCGCACCAGCGTCGCGCGGCGGCGAGGGTCGCGTTGCCGTTGCCCGCCGCGACGTCCAGCACGCGGCTGCCCGCGCGCAAGTCGAGCGCCTCGCACAATGCTTCGCCGACGATCTGCAACGTCGTGCCGACGACGGCGTAGTTGCCCGTCGACCAGGCGGCTTGTTGACGGCTCTTGACCGCGGAGAGATCGGTGACGGACGAGATAGCGGAAGCGACTGCGGACATGTCGTGACTCCTGATGAATGAGTTGAGCGAAGGCCGCCCGACGACTCGAACCTGCGGGCGATGCGCATGCCCACGGTGCTTTGTCTTCGGCACTTCCTTCATCGTCGACGGACCGCGCCGCCTGCTTTCGCCGCAAGCGGCGACCGTTTGCGGGCATCCCCCGCAGTTGCGGGTTGGCGTTTCGGTCCGGTGCGCTTAACCTCTTGTCGAAGAGGCATCGCGTGAAGAGAAGTATTGGCGCGCGGGCGAATTTTATGAATGACCGTGCGTCCAGATGTCTTGCGCAGGACGCCGGATCCTGGACTGCTCATGGATGCGCTTTCCGATGTTCTCCGGCTGCTGCGTCTCAGCGGCGCGGTATACCTGAATGCCGAATTCACTGCGCCGTGGTGCGTGATCGGTCACGTGTCGCCGGCGCTGTGCGCGACCTTCCTGCCGCGTGCCGAGCGCGTCGTGTCGTATCACCTGATCGTGGAGGGAAGTTGCTGGGCCTCCCTGACCGATGACCCTGCCACGGCCATGCGTGTCGATGCGGGCGAACTGCTCGTGGTTCCGCAAGGCGAAGCGCATCTGATGGGCAGTTCGCTCGAACTCGCGCCGGTGTCGGCGGATGTGATGGTGGCGAGATATCTGGAAACCTCGCCCGGCGAAGTGATGCGTCTGAGCTATGGCCCGGACCAGCCGGATCGAGCGAATGTGACGCAGGCAGCAGAGGCCACGCGCATCATCTGCGGCTTTCTCGCATGCGACGACATGCTCGCCAATCCGGTGCTGTCGTCGTTGCCGCGTCTGTTCAAGGTCGACATGCGCAACGATCCGCACTCGGCGTGGCTCGAATCGTCGTTGAAGTTTGCCGCGGCGGAGGCGGCCGAATGGCGGCCCGGCAGTGCAACGGTGCTGGCGCGGCTGTCGGAACTGCTGTTCGTCGAGGCCGTGCGGCGCTGCATCACCGCGATGCCCGCCGACCGGCGCGGCTGGCTCGCGGGTGTCGGCGACCGCTTCGTCGGCAAGGCGCTGGCCGCGCTGCACGCACAGCCCGGCCATGACTGGACCGTCGATGAACTCGCGCGCCGCGTCGGCCTGTCCCGCTCCGCGTTTGCGCAACGCTTCACGCAACTGCTCGGGCAGGCGCCCATGCAGTATCTCGGCAGTTGGCGCTTGCAAGTCGCAGCACAAGACCTGCTGTCCGGACCGCACTCGATCGCGGCGGTGGCCGAGCGTGTCGGCTACGACTCGGAGGCGGCGTTCAACCGGGCGTTCAAGCGCCAGTTCGGCATGCCGCCCGCGAGTTGGCGGCGCAGCCAGGGCAAGGGCGTGATCGACGGAACGGCATCCGACGGCATCGCTGCATAAAGCTCATGCGTGGCTTCATGCGCGCTCGCGCCGTTGCTTCGACGTGCGTTGCAGCGACGGCGACCGTTCCATCAGACGAGCCTCTTCATCCTGCGTTGCAGCACGTTCAGTCGCAAAACGCCGCCGATACTCAGCCGGCGTCGTCAGCTTCGCGGCCTTGAACTGCCGGTTGAAGTTGGCCACGTTCGCGAATCCCGAACGGGTGGCGATCACGGAAATGGGCAGGGATGTGTCGCCGAGCATCCGGCATGCATGACCGATGCGCACCCGCGCGATATACCGCCCGACGCTCTCGCCGATGTGTTGCACGAAGTAGCGCGTGAGCGTGCGTTCGGAGAGGCTCGCCGCCGCGCACAGGTCGGCGAGCCGCAAGGGCTCGGCGAAGCGTGCGTCGATGAGAGACAGCACCCGGTTGATGCGCTCGGGCTCATGGCCGGACGGGCCGGTATCGGTCTGATTGAAGGCGCTTGGCGAGGCGAGCGGCCGGCCGGGAGCATCGGCGAGGGTGCACAGAATGTCGAGTGCGGCGCTCAGGCGTTCGCGCGCCACGTGCGACAACAACGGTTCCAGGCGGCCGCGCATCCATTCGCCCGCAGGCGGCTCGAAGGCCAGTCCGCAGGCGGCGCGGCGCAACAGCCTGCGCAGCGGCTCGTATTCGCGGCAGCAATCCGCCATGCGCCGCGCCCAGTCGCCGTCGAACCAGATGACGATGGCCACCTGCGGCGCGGAAGGCTCGACGGACTTGTTCGACGACCACGTATGCGGCAAGTCCGGCGGCACGAGCACGAGATCCTGCGCGGCGTAGTCATCGACGGCATCGCCGATATAACGCTTGCCGTGACTGTTCATGGTGAGCGTGAGCTCGTACTCGGGATGATGGTGCCATTCGAACGGTATGCGCGGCAGCCGCCGATGGTATACCCGCACCGAACAATCCTCGCCGAACTCCACGTGTTCGTAGGCTGGTTTCATGACCGGATACGCGAAGAGATTGCCTGAATAGTATCACCGAGGTTTTGGCGTGCGTCATATGCTTGCGCTCAGGCTATTCACACGGAGACGATCATGGCGCTGCATATCGACGACTTGCCGGGCGCGATCCGTCAGGCCAAAAAGGAGTTACGCGCGGCCTTGCCGAACTATCGCGAGGTGTTCGCGGAAGTCGAGGAAGCCATCAGCGAGGAAGCACGGAGGATCGCTGCACAGCGCGGTCGCGGCGAGAACGTCATCCCCGAAATCCAGTACGCCGACATCGCCGCGAAACGCGTCTCCGATGCGCACATCGCGCTCGTGAAAGCGCGCGGCGCGTGCGTGATCCGCGGCGTCTTTCCGCGGGCGCTGGTGCAGGGCTGGGACGACGACATCGCGGCGTACGTGGAGCGCAATCATCTCGACCAGCGTCTCGAACACCGCGCCGAAGACAAGTACTTCGGTCAACTGGCATCCAGCAAGCCGCAGATCTATGGCGTGTACTGGTCAAAGCCGCAAGTGCTGGCGCGCCAGTCGGAAGCGCTGACCGAAGCGCGCACCTTTCTCAACGGGTTATGGCGTCACGAGAGCGAAGGGCGCGTGCATTTCGATCCTTCGCGCGTGCCTGTCTACGCCGACCGCTTGCGGCGCAGGCCGCCGGGTTCGGCATCGCTTGGGCTCTCGGCGCATTGCGACGGCGGCTCCGTCGAACGCTGGATCGAAGGCAATTTCCGCAAGGTCTATCGGCACGTGTTCGCGGGCAACTGGCGCGCCTACGATGCCTTCGACGCCGCGCATCGCACCGACGTGGAGGAGATTGCTTCGCCGGCCGTGTGCTCGATGTTCCGCACCTTCCAGGGCTGGACCGCGCTGACGCCGCAAGGTCCGGGCGACGGCACGCTGCAACTCGTGCCCATCGCCAACGCCATGGCGTACATTCTGTTGCGCGCGCTTCAGGACGATGTCGCCGATGACGACCTGTGCGGCGCGATGCCCGGTCGCGCGCTCTCCATCCGGCCAGAGTTTCATGCGCCGCTGTTCGAGGCGCTGTCGTCGATCCCGAAGATGGAGGCCGGCGACACCGTGTTCTGGCACAGCGACGTGATTCACGCGGTCGAGGACGAGCACAAGGGCGCGGGCTACAGCAACGTGATGTACATCGCGTCGGCGCCCGCGTGCGCGAAGAACGACGCGTATCTCAGGCGTCAGCGGCCGAGCTTCCTGAAGGGCGAGAGCCCGCCCGACTTTCCCGCCGATCACTTCGAAACCGACTTCATCGGCCGTGCCACGGCAGACGATCTGACGCCGCTCGGCCGGTCGCAACTCGGATTCGACCTGTAGTCCGGCGGCTTGAGCGTTGCATGGCGTTGCATTGCGTTGCATCCATAAAAATACTTCGGAGACTGGAATGAAACGACACTTGACGTCGATGGCGGCGGCAGCCGCACTGCTCATCGCGGGCATGCAGGCGGGACACGCGGCGGAAGCGCTTTCGGTGCTGCACTGGTGGACGTCGGGCGGCGAATCGAAGGCGATCCGCGTGCTCAAGGACGACATGAGCAAGCAGGGCTACGAGTGGAAGGACTTCGCGGTGGCAGGCGGGTCCGGCACGGCCGCGATGACGGCGCTCAAGACGCAGGTGATCTCGGGCAACGCGCCATCGGCGGCGCAGATCAAGGGGCCGCTGATTCAGGACTGGGCCGACCAGGGCGTGCTCGTCACGATCGATCAGGCCGCCTCCGACTGGAAGAGTCATCTGCCCGCGCCCATCGATCAGGGGATGAAAGCGGACGGTCACTACGTGGCCGTGCCGTTCTCGGTGCATCGGATCAACTGGCTGTGGATCAACAAGGCCGACCTCGACAAGGTAGGCGGCCAGCCGCCAAACACGTGGCCGGAGTTCTTCGCGCTGGCCGACAAGTTTCGCGCAGCGGGCATCACGCCGGTCGCGCACGGCGGCCAGCCGTGGCAGGACATGACGATCTGGGAGACGGTCGTGCTGTCGCAGGGCGCGGACTTTTATCGCAAGGCGCTCATCGATCTGGATCAGAAGACGCTCACTTCGCCGCAGATGGTGCAGGTCTTCGAGACCGTGCAGAAGATCCGCGGCTACTTCGACAAGGCCTATCACGGCCGCGACTGGAACCTCGCGACAGCGATGGTGATCTCCGGCTCGGGCGGCATGCAGTTCATGGGCGACTGGGCGAAGGGCGAGTTCCTGAACGCGAACAAGAAGGCGGATGCCGATTTCGTGTGCGCGCCCGCGCCGGGCACGGCGCAGGCCTTCACGTACACGGCGGATGCCTTCGTGTTCTTCCAGCAGAACGGCAAGAAGGACGCTACGCCAGGGCAGCTGGCGATGGCCCGGACGATCATGTCGCCCGGGTTCCAGGAACAGTTCAGCCTGAACAAGGGATCGATTCCGGTCAGGCTGGATGTGCCGATGGACAAGTTCGACAGTTGCGCGAAGAAGTCCCGCGCCGACGAGCAGGCGACGCTCAAGTCGGGCAGCTTTTTCCCGTCGCTTGCGTTCGGCGAACTGCAATCGCCGGTGACGGCGGGCGCGATCACCGACGTCGTGACCACCTTCATGAACTCGAACGAGGATGCGAAGGAGGGCGTGCGGAAGCTGGCCGCTGCGGCGAAGGTGAAATAGCGCGCTGCACTTACTCGGTGGATTTCGGCGCTTGGCGCATGTCGCGGCTTGCGGTGGTCGATGCATCGTTGTCACGCTGGCGAGCGCTGCTGCTCATGCTCATGTCGCCCGGCACGCGATTCCATGGGCTCGACACGGGCTCGCTGTGATAGGTCATTCCGGCCGTCGCGGCGCCATGCGAGCCGCCGCTGCCGTTTCCGCCGTTGCCGTTGCCTCCCGCAAGTGCGACGGATGAAGCGAGCGCGATCAATGCGCCCGCACCGATGATAAGGACCCTGCTGGAAGCGCTTGAATGGTTCATGGCGATCTCCTGATGTTGTTCCTGCGACCGATCCCAAAGCAGTGAAAGAGCGCCTGGGTTCTTCACTTGAATACGAGCGAAGCGGTGTGCCGGATGCGGGAAGAACCTCGCCTACTCGGATGATCGGCTGAGGTTGCCCGGCGAACCGCCGGGTCCAGCCGGATCGGGATTGCCGAAACGGGGCAGGGCGCCGCTGTTCCTCGCGGCGCGCAGTTCGTCTTCCACTTGCTTGCGGGTTTTGGGACCTGTCGAGGTATCGGCTGTGGGTGCAGAACGCGCCGGTTCAGGCGGTGCCGGCGTTGCGGACACAGCTTGCTCGCTCTGCGCTGCGTCAGGCTTTGCTGTCTCGGCCGCTGGAGGCTCATTGACGGGCAGCGGATCAGCGGGAGGCCGGGAGACGGTCGGCTTGTGCGCTTGCGCTATTTCATTGCGCAGCTGCGCGGACCGTTTGGCGTGTGCTTTCGTGCTGGCTACGTGATCCGAACGTGCGCTCTTCGTCTCCGGAGCCGGTTTGGCTTCTGCAGGAGGCCGGTCTGCTTCGGGTGTGCTCTTGCTTTCGTCCCGCGCGTCAACGGCCGCGCCCGGCGCTGGCGCAATCGGAGCTGCGGGAACAGGCTGCTCCCGCACCGCCCCCGCCGACACCGCCCCGCGTTGCCGTGAAGAGTTCATCTGATCGTCCACGCGTGGCGCATCGTGTTTGAGCCACACGCCTGCGAGCGCAACGACCAGGGCCGTCACGCTCACACCGATAACAACAGGCCGATCGAATCGACGGATCATCAAAACGTGTGTTCCTCCCGATGAATGAATTCAAGTGAAGATTGAAAGACGATCAGTGCAGCAGAGATCACCGTGAGTGGAGCAATTGCAGCGCCACACCCGTGAGCAGGAATGAGACGCCCAGGACGAGCCGGATGCGGAAACGCCATGCACCCGCAGACAAATCGCGCATGAAGAACCTCCAAGGTTTGATGTCCGATCGCGAGAGGACTTGGAGCCGTCGCGACCGGACGTTCAGGCCATTGACTTCGTTTTAGGCGAAAGCGCTGCTCATGTGAAGCGTGCCGTTGACGCCGGCAGGAAAGAACCCTCCTTGCGTCACCGCGCCCTTGTTCAGATAGACGATGTTGAGCACGTCGTCATAACTTCTGCTGAAGGCGATGCCGTTGTTATCGAGCGGCACGATGTTGGAGATATCCGCGTTCACGCCGGCGATGCCCTGGTCCACGTCACTCGATGAATCAAGCGAGTCGCGTGCATCCGAAATGGCCTGCGTTGCACTCACGAGACTCGGCGTCTGGATGCCTTTCGAGTACAGCACGGTCCTCACGAGACTCGCGTGGTAAGCCTCCGCCGCCAGAATGCCGGCGGCCGCTTCGAGATAGGTCTTGTTGGTGATGAGCGGCGCAGCGCCTTTATAGGCCGTGACGCCGACGTCTTCGAAGATAAACGCGCCGAGCAGAAAGTTATTGTCGTTCAGATAGGGGTTGAACGGCGTGCCAGCGGGCGCAAGGCCCGCAGCCTGCGCCGCGAGCGAGAACGCGCCATTGGGATCCGTGCCGCCCACGTCGAGCGCGGGCATGGCCACCGCCGACGTGCCCAGCGCCGTGCGCAGGAAGGCCACGTGTTCGAGTTCATCCTTCGCGATCTCCCGTGCATAGGCGGCCACGACGGGATCGGAGAACGACACCTGCTGACCCGGAATCACCTTGCCGGGCGTGCCGGTTCCGCTCATGAGATTCGCAGGCAGGCCGGCCCCGGTCGTCGCATAGGCATAGAAGGTCGCTTCGAGATATTCGAGGTTCAGCGCGAAGTTGAGAATCTCAGCGTCGGTCGGGCCGCTTGCCGCGTTGGCGTTATCGCCCGAGCCGCCCCCGCATGCGCCGAGAATGGTGCCGCCCACGAGCCCCAAGCCGAGACCGCCCGCGCTGCGAAAGAACTGGCGCCGTTTCTCGCGCCGTTCGACGCGCCGCTCGAGTACGTCGGTGATCGAAGCATTGTCTGCCATGTCCATCTCCTTGGTTCTGATCGTTGGACGGCGTGTGTTCAGTCCGAATCGGGATGAACGCACGCCGCGGGAGAGCGGACCTGCAACATGAGCTTTCGCGCTCAGCTCGTACCGCTCATCGGGCGATACGAGAAGCGGTCTCCAACCAGATGCGCGCCGTAACAGATGCTTTCACTTCGTTCACCAATTCGCGTACCTTTACCGGAGCCGGGATGCGGTAGTCGGTATCGAACGCCGATTCCAAGGCGCGTTCGTTGGCGCTCGCTGGCTGACTCGCTATCGGCGTGAATCGTTCAACCAGCCCCGCAAGTCCTCGACAAAGAACGCAGGTGCTTCCATCGCGGCGAAGTGTCCGCCTTGCGGCGCTACGTTCCAGCGCCTGAGATCGTAGCCCTTGCGCACCCAGCTCTGCGGCGGCGCGGGCATGCGCGGATCCGGGTAGCAGGTCACCGCGGTCGGGACATCGACGGTATGCCCCGACGGCATTTGCCGGACGCCTTCCATCCAGCTGCCGAGATAGAAGTTCGTCGAGGACGCAAAGGCATCGTTCATCAGGTAGACGAGGATATTGGCGAGCAGCCGCTCCTTCGGGAAGATCTCTTCAAAGCTTCTTTCCCGCCGATCCGACCAGTCGTGGAACCGTTCGAGTATCCATGCCGCCTGCGCAGCCGGGTTGTCATGCATCGCATAGGCCAGCGACGCGGGCTTGCTCCCCTGAAGCTGCGCGTACGCGCCGAGTGTCTGTTGCGTGCGCTCGACCTTGGTTTTCCATTCGCGTTCTTCGTCGGTTTGCGGCTGGGCATCGGGATGGACGAGCACGTAGTTCAAGTGGATGCCCTTGACGGCCGCACGATGCTCGATCCCCAGCCACGCGGCGATTCCCGAACCCCAGTCGCCGCCTTGCGCCAGATATCGGTCGTAGCCGAGTTGCTGCATGAGTGTGTTCATGATGCCGGCGGTCGTCCGCGCGCCGATCGGCGAGGCCGGCTTCGCGCTGAATCCGAAACCCGGCAGCGATGGAATGACGAGATCGAATGCGTCGCTTGCGCTGCCGCCGAACCGTGACGGAAAAGCCAGCGGCTCGATGACATCGCGGAACTCGACGACCGAGCCGGGCCAGCCGTGAAGCAGCAGGAGCGGGTTGGTTCCGCGCGCCTCGCCGATCACATGGATGGCGTGGATATCCAGATCATCGACCCGCGCCATGATCTGCGGGAAGCGATTCAGTTCGCGTACGCAGGCGTCGAGGCTGAACTCGTCGGCCCAGAAGTCGAGAAAGGATCTCAGGTAGGCCGGATCACAGCCGTAAGACCAGCCATTCTCCTGTGGAAGAGCAGGAAGGGAAACGTCCCTGACTTTACGGCGAAGTTGATCAAAGCCTGCCGCGGTCCAGTCGACCTTGAAATCGTTCATCGGAGTCTCCTTGGGGAAGCACGGGAAGGTGCGCACTGAACTTACGCCGGGAACGCCATGATCGGCAACAGGTCATCGTGATCTCTCATGAATGGGAAGACATGGCTTGGATGTGCCCGTCCGCAATGGCTGTTCCCACGATGAGCGTCCTGAACGCTTCAGTGCTGGTTCTTTTCGGAGCGATGCGAGCGATGTCCGCGGCGGAATCGATCTCTGTCGACCTTTTGCCGAAAGGTCGCGGTAAAAAGGCGCATGAACTTTGATGAAAGCCTTGTCCGGCTTCATTGAAGCGTCGAGAAGATACGGCCATGCATGGCACAATCACAAGCACTGAAACGCGCCGGGATTCGATCGACCGTGGTCACCACCGAAGGCTTCGACATCTCCGAGACAGTCGTTCGCCCCCGTCCCTGCGCGGGATGGCGTATCGAATTTGCGCACGGCGATGGCTGTTTCGTCGTCGTCACGGCGAGTCAGGCCGAAGCGCTGCGGCTGGCCGTGCGAGTCCGGCCAGATGTCCCCGTGCGAATGCTGCTCGACGCCGCGCCGTCGCTCTGAGTCTCTTCCTTTAGCTGCCCGTCTCGCGCAGATGCCGCCCCAGCATCAGCGCGACCGGCACGATGACCAGCGCCGTCAGCGCGGTCGCGATCGTGGCGTCCTGCACGCCGATGCGGTCGCCAAGCAGCCCATAAGCCACCGGCGCGAGCGCGCCCGACGCGATCGTGCCGGTATAGAACAGCGCGAAGGCGCGCTCCGTGCGTTCCACCGGCGTGAGTTCCGGCACCGTTCCATACAGCACGGACGATGTGCCGTTGAGCATCAGCCCGAGCAGCGGCAACACGACGAGCGCGGGCGCGAGCGGCAGAAAGATCACGGCGAGAATCAGCGCCGCCGTGCCGCCTTCGGTGGCCAGCACGGTGCCGATCGGACCCATGCGCGCACCGAGCCAGCCGCACACGAACTTCCCCGCCGCTCCGCCGATGAACACCAGCGCGAGCGCCGTGCCCATCATCGCCGGGGAGATGCCCTTGGCTTTCAGCAGGAAGGGCAGGAAGGTCAGCAGGCCCATGCGCACGGCGGTATCGAGCACGCCGATGGTGAGCAGCAGCGAGAAGCCCGAACGCGCGCCCTGCACGGCCTGCGGCGCGGGCTCTTCGACAACGGCGGCGCTGCGCGGGATCGACGGGAGAAAAAGTGCAATGACTGCGGCGACCAGCATGCCGATGCACGACATCGCCCAGAGTGCGTGCCGCCACGGCATGACCGTGATGAGCAGCGAGATGGCCGCCGGCAGCGCGGACTTGCCGAGGTCGCCGGCGAAGTTGTAGACGCTCAGCGGGCCGCGCGCCTGGCGTCCATAGGCGCGCGAGACGGCGCCCGAGGCCAGCGGATGTTGCGTGCTCGAGCCGCTCCCCGAGACAGCCAGCGCCACGCACAAGCCCGGCAGCGTTCCCGACAGCCCCGCGACCGCATAACCCAGCGCGGCCAGCAGCGTGCCGCAGGCGAGCGTCGCGCGCGTGCCCCATGTACGCGCGAGACGTCCGGCGGGTAGCTGGAGCGTCGCCATGGTGCCGGCGTACACGCCCCGCAGGATGGCCAGCGCGCCATAGCCCAGGCCGAAGTCCGCCTGCCAGACCGGCAGCAGGGCGTAGATCATGTCGGTGTAGCCGTCGTGCAGCGCATGGGCCACGCAGGAAAGCCACAGGACGCGCTTGCGCGTTTCGACGCCCGGCTGGCCGCGTTCGTCAGCCGCGCGCGTGACCGGGGAAGAGAAAGAAAAGAGTCGCATGCTTCGATGAGCGTGATGGTTCCGAGCCTTCGAGTCTAGGTGGCCCAGAAACGCCCGGCAACTGACGTAAAATCGGGTGAGACGGGAAAAAAAGTCACCTCATGAGCACGCACGGACGCACCTCGAAAGACCCCGACAAGCTACCGCCGCTGAATGCCTTGCGGCACTTCGAGGCCGTTGCACGCCTGGGCAGCTTCGCCGCTGCGGCGGAAGAGCTGCACGTCACGCACTGGGCGGTCGGCAAGCAGATCCGCCTGCTGGAGGACTGGTTCGGCGTGCCGCTGTTCGAGCGCCGTTCGCGCGGCGTCGTGCCTACAGACGAAGGCGCGGCCTTGCTCAATGACGTCAACGGCGCGTTCGCGCGCCTGAGCAGTTCGGTCACGCGGCTGCGCCACGAATCGATCACTCGCCGGATCACGGGCGTCGTGCGCGTCAATGCGCTGGCGAGCTTCGCGCTGTGCTGGCTGATCCCGCGCCTCGCCGATTTCCTGGCGCGTTATCCGGATATCGACGTGCGGCTGTCCACTACGTCGCGCAGGCTGCGCTATGTCGGCGATGCCTTCGATATCGGCGTGCGCTCGGGTCCGGAGGAAGCCAGCGGCCTGCACTCCAGCACACTGATGCCCGATGTCCGCCTGCCCGCGTGCAGTCCGTCCACACTGCTGAGCCATCCGATTCATACCGTCGCCGATCTGCGCCACCACACGCTGCTGCATTCCACCAGCACGCGCACGGCGTGGTCCGACTGGCTGCGCGCGGCGGGTGCGCCGGGCCTGCAGGGCGCGCATCATCTCGACTTCGATCACGTTTTCCTGCAACTGGGCGCGGCGTCGGAAGGGCTCGGCGTGACGCTGGCGTCGCTGCCGCTGATCGAACGCGACATGGCCGCCGGACGTCTCGTCTGTCCGCTCGCGGGGCCGGTGTGGCGCGCGCCGGATTACACACTGGTCGTGAACGCCGAGCGTGCGGACGATGACGCCGTGATGGCGTTCGAGGGATGGATCCGGGAGCAGGCGTCACGTCACGCGGTGACGCCCTAACGCACTTTCTCCTCCAGAAAGCTCTGCGCAAGCTGCTTCCAGAGGTGATCCGCCGCAGGCGACAACCGACGCCCGACGCGCGTCATCATCTGGCTGGCGAAGCCCGTCGCGATCGGATGATCGATCGGCACCGCCACGAGTTCGCCCAGGTCGATGCCGCGCCGCGCCGTGATCGACGACATGAACGCCACGCCCAGTCCCGCCGCCGCGAGCGTCTGCGCCGTGTTGAACAAATCCACGCGATAGGCCGGGATCACCGTCAGGCGCACATCGTCGAGCAGGGACTGCACGAATTGCTGCACGCCGAACGCCTCGGTCATGAAAATGAGCCGTTCGCCCTCCAGTTCGGCGGGCGGCACCTTCGGCATCGAGGCGAAGCGGTGCGTCGGCGCCACCACCGCGCACAGCGGGCGCGCGGCGAACGGATGCATGCGCATGGCGGGATCATCGGCGGAACGGGCGGAGAGGCCGATGTCCACGGCATCGTCGCGCACCATCGAGAGCACGGCGGGCGTCGGCCCCGAGCGGATCTCCACCAGAATGTCCGGATATTTCATCGAGAAGCGTTGCAGCGCGCGCGCAATCAGATTGCCGATGAACCCTTCGCCGACGCCCAGCGCCACCCGGCCGCGCCGCAGGTGCCGGTATTCCTCCAGCCGCGCGGCGAGGTCGCGCTGACGCCGCTGGCCGTCGCGGTAATGCTCGATCAGCACCTGCCCGATTTCCGTCACCACGACATGCCGTCCGCGCCGCTCCACCAGCGGGAAGCGCAGCCGCCGCTCCAGCGCCGCAATCTGCCGGCTGATCACCGACGGATTCACGCCCAGCGTTTCCGCCGCCATCCGCACGCCGCCAGTCGCGGCGATTTCGGCGAGATAACGCAGTGCACGCTCGCCGATATCCTCGATCGAATCGCTCACTTCGTCCGTCCATTGTTGACTTGAAGGCAACATTTTGGACGCGTTGCAGTCATCGGTCGAGTTTTTCGTCGGTGCAATACTCGCCGTATGACTTCCGCGCAGCCATAACAGGAGGAGCCCCGCGCCATGAATCAAGCCCACGAACAGCATTTCTGCGAACTCGCCGATCTCGCCGACGCCCGCCCGCAACTCGACGAAATCCGTCATCACATCCACCAGCATCCCGAGCTGTCGTACGAAGAAGCGGCAACGTCCCAATTTGTGGCCGAGAAGCTCGAAGCCTGGGGCTATGCGGTGACCCGCAATGTGGGCGGACATGGGCTGGTGGCGTCGCTTTCGGCCGGCACGAGCAAGCGCACGGTCGGCGTGCGCGCCGACATGGACGCGCTGCCGATCAAGGAGCAGACCGGTCTGCCCTACGCGAGCGTCCACGACGGCAAGATGCACGCATGCGGCCACGACGGCCACACTACCGTCCTGCTGGGCGCGGCGCAGCATCTCGCGAAGACGCGCAATTTCGACGGCACCGTCCACCTGATCTTCCAGCCCGCCGAGGAAGCCGGTTCGGACAGCGGCGCGGAACGCATGATCGCCGATGGCCTGTTCGAGCGTTTCCCCTGTGAAGCCATTTTCGGTCTGCACAATCATCCGGGCGTCGCGACCGGCACCTTCGGCTTTCGCGCCGGCCCGCTGATGGCGGCCTGCGACACGGTCAAGCTGCGCATCGTCGGCCGGGGCGGCCATGCGGCGCGTCCGCATCTCGCGGTGGATCCGGTGGTGGTCGGCAGCAGCATCGTGATGGGCTTGCAGACCATCGTCGCGCGCAATGTCGATCCGAACGAGGCGGCGGTCGTCACGGTCGGCTCGTTCCGTTCGGGCTTCGCGGCCAACGTGATTCCCGAAGACGCCACGCTCGAAATGAGCGTGCGCTCGTTCTCGCCCACGGTGCGCGCGACGCTGGAGCAGCGCATTCGTGCATTGGTGGAAGCGCAGGCGCAGGCGTATGGCGCGACCGTCGAGATCGATTTCATCCGCGGCTATCCGGTGCTCGTCAACAGCGCGTCCGAGACGGAATTCGCGCGTCAGGTCGCGGAAGAGCTGGTCGGGCCGGAGAAGATCATCTCGCCGTTTCCGCCGATCGCAGGCAGCGAGGACTTCGCGTTCTACCTGCAGAAGGTGCCCGGCTGCTTCGTGCGGCTCGGCAACGGCGAAGGCCAGCCGATGCTGCACAACGCGCGCTACGACTTCAACGACGACAACCTCACGGTGGGCGCGGCCTTCTGGACGCGGCTCGTCGAACGTTTCCTCAGCCAGGACCGCGCATGAACGCCACGACGCAATCGCTTTCCAGCGCGGGCGCGCATGACGTGCAGATGTCGCCCGCGCAGCAGCGCAAGATCGTCTTCGCGGCGGTCATCGGCAATCTGCTCGAGTTCTTCGACTTCACGGTCTACAGCTATTTCGCGCTGACCATCGGCCGGCAGTTCTTTCCGTCGAACGATCCGGTGACGTCGTCGCTGCTCGCGTTCGCGGTGTTCGCGGTCGGCTTCGTGATGCGTCCGCTCGGCGGCTTCGTGCTCGGCCGTTATGCCGATCGCGCCGGCCGCAAGCCCGCGCTCACGCTGACCATCCTGCTGATGGCGCTCGGTTCGGTGGCCATCGGCCTCGCGCCGACGTACGCGCAGATCGGGCTGGCCGCGCCGTTGCTGATCGTGGTCGCGCGTCTCGTGCAGGGCTTCGCGCAGGGCGGTGAATTCGGCGCGGCCACGGCCACGCTGCTCGAAATGGGCGGCACGGCGAGCCGCGGCTTCCGCGCGAGCTGGCAGCTGGCGAGCCAGGGCGCGGCGGCGCTGCTCGGCTCGGGTCTCGCGGCGAGCCTCGGCTTCCTGCTCTCCGACGAAACCATGCACAGCTGGGGCTGGCGCATTCCGTTCCTGATGGGCACGCTGATCGCGCCGGTCGGCATCTATCTGCGCCGACACATCCAGGAAGAGCCGCCTGCCGCGAAGGCGGTCGCCACGCGTGAGGATCCGAAGCGCGGCCTCTACGTGCGCAACTGGTTCCTGACGATCTTCTCGATCATGGGCATGTCGGTGTCGACGTACGTGATGATGTACTACATGCCCACGTACTGCATCCAGTACCTCGGACTGCCGGCGAAGATGTCGATGCTCGCGGGTGTCGCGTCCAGCGTGATCTCGCTCGTGATGTGCCCGATCTACGGCGCGTGGTCGGACCGCATGGGCAAGCGCAAGCCGCTGACGCTGATCGGACGCGTTGCGCTGATCGTGCTGCTGTATCCGGCCTTCTGGGTGATGACGCATTTTCCGTCGCTGCCGGTCGTGCTCGCCGCGCTGATCGTGCTGATGCTGTGCTACACGATGGGCTCCGCGCCCGCCTATGCGCTGATGCCGGAGAACTTCCCGAAGCATCTGCGCGCGGGCTACATGTCGAGCGCGTATGCGATCGCCGTATCGGCGTTCGGCGGCACCGCGCAACTGGTCGCGGCGTGGCTGATCCGCGCGACGGGCAACAAGATGGCGCCCGCGTGGTACATGATCGGCTGCGTGCTGATCTCGCTGATCGCCGTCTCGATGTTCGAGGAGACGGGCGGCAAGGCGCTCGACTGAAGAGTCAGGTCGCCAGAAGGTACGGCACGAAGAGATCTTCGATCGTATGACGCCGGCGGGTGAGCCGCTGCTCGTGGTGATAACGCAGGATGGCATCGAGCGCCTTGCGGTTGCGCTCGATGCCGTAGGGCCACCAGTCGTCGCCGAGTTGCTTCAGGTTGCTTTGCATGAGATCGGTGAGCCAGGGCACCATCGTCGCCATGTTGTTGAAGGTCATGCCCTTCCTCAATGCTTCGCGGGCGGCGTCTTTTGCAAGGCAGAACCCGCGATAGATGGCCTTCACGATCTCCGGCTGTTCCTCCACCAGTGAACGGCGCAGCGCCACCGTATGCATGATCGGAAAGATGCCCGTGCGCGCGAAGTAGTCGTTTTCCATCTCCACGAAGTTTTCGAAGAGCCGGCCTACGTTGGGCGAACCTCGCAGCACGCATGCGGGGATGTCGGCGGAAATCAGCGCGTCGATCTCGCCCGCTTCGAGCAGTTGCCCCAGATCGACTTCCTTCGACGCCCATTCCACTTCGATACCCGCCGGATGAGGCCTTTCCACGAAATCGATGGGGTCCATCGGAAAGTCGATGCCGCCTATCAGCCAGCGGCACTGCGCCGGGTCGAAGGCATGTTCGTCGGACAGCATGCCCTTCGCCATGACGCCCGCGTCGTGTCCATAGAGCGCCAGTTCGCCGATCCGCTTGCCCGCCAGATCCGCCGGGCTCTCAATGCCGCTCGCCTTGTTCACGTAGATGGCCGAATGGCGAAAGCACCGGTTCAGGAACACCGGAAGCGCGAGCAGGTCCTCGCCTGAATCGATCGCGCGCAGAAGATAGGTCACGCCGAGCTCGGCGACGTCGAAGCGCCGCGCACGAAGCATGCCCTCGAAAATCCGCGTGACGATGCGCTCGGTGTGATAGCGCGCCTCCACCCCCTCGATGCCGACCGTGCCATCCCTCAATGCATGAACGCGGTCATAGTTCCAGAATGCGATGTCGAGCGGTATCTGATTCATGAAGCGTCTCCTTCGAGATGGGCTTGAGGAACAGAGTAGTAAATATATTTACCATGTGCAAGTGCTGGCGTATGTGAGATATTCTTCACAAGGAACGACGGAGCGCGACCGGGATGAAGATCAAGGGAACCGAACTGAAGGAGATGTTCGCGAACGTGTCGCTGGGCGCGCCCGAGCGTGCCATCGGCTTCGTGCTGTGGCGCATGTTTCATCGCTACCAGCGGGCCATCGACCGGGCCATGGCGCCGCTGGATCTGACGCATCTCCAGTTCACGGTGCTGACGCTGATCGCCTGGGCCACGCGGAACGGCGAAGAGGTGTCACAGGCCGAACTGAGCCGCACCAGCGACATCCACAAGATGCAGCTCTCGCAGATCCTCAAGACGCTGGAAGCGAAGGGCTGGGTGCAGCGGGCGTCGAGCAGCGTCGATGTGCGCATGAAGAACGTGCAGCTGACGCGTACAGGACTGACGCGGGTGCGGAAGGCGCTGCCGCTTGCCATCGACGTGCAGCGGCGGCTGTTCGGTGAAGAAGGGATGCCCGAGGGCGATCTGCTCAAGACGTTTTCGACGCTGCTTCATCGCATTGAGCAACAGACGGATGAAGCGGAGCCCGGCTAATGCCACCCGCCGCCCAGCGCCCGATACGTCGCCACCGCCGCGCGCAGTCGCGCGAGATGCAGCTGCACATGTTCATCCTCGGCGCTGTACAGCGTGCGCTGGGCATCGAGCACGGTGAGCGCCGTTTCGGCGCCCGCGCGATAGCGGCTCTGCGCCAGTTCCAGCGTATGCCGCGCCTCGCTTAGCTCATCGTCCTGCGCGCGTGTCTGTGCATAGGCGCCGCTGCTGGCGTTGAGCGCGCGCTCGACATCCGCGAACCCGCTCACGATGGCCTTGCGGTACGCCGCCAGCAATTCCTCCTGCTGCGCCTGCGCGAGATCGCGCCCGGCGGCGAGCGCGCCGGCATCGAAGATCGGCGCGGTCAGGCCCGCTGCCACGCTGTAGAGCGGATTGTCGAAGATGCGCTGCGCGCGGTCGCTGCCCGTGCCAAGGTAAGCGCTCAGCGTGATGCTCGGGAACATCGCGGCGCGCGCGGCGGCGACGTCGGCGTGCGCGGCGGCGAGTTGCGCTTCCGCATACGCGATATCCGGACGGCGCGTCAGCAAGGACGCGGGCACGCCCGCATCGACGCCCGGCGCGTTGACGGCATCCAGCGTGCGCGTCGTCACGGTGAACCCCGTCGCGGGCACGCCGAGCAGCGTGGCGAGCAGCGCTTCGCTGTCGTTGCCCTGCTGATGCAACGCGGCCGCCGCACGCTGCTGCGACGCCACCAGCGTGCGCTGCTGCGCGGCATCGAGCGCGGTCACATAACCCGCGCGATATTGCGACTCGACATTGCGCAGGATCGCGCGCGCCGTTTCCAGATTACGTTGCGCGATCTGCTCGCGCTCGCGCAGCGCGACGGTTTGCAGCCAGCTGTCGGCGACGTCGGCGGTGAGCGTCATCTGGACGGTCGCCTGGTCGAACGCGGAGGCGCGCACGCGCTCCACGGCGGCGTCGCGCGTGGCCTGGTTCTTTCCCCAGAAATCCAGCTCGTATGTCGCCGACACCCCCAGGTCGAACGCACTCCCGCTCGGCAGCTGGTTGTTCACCATGAAGCCGCCCTGGCGGCTGGCATCGGCGAAACCGCTCACCGCGGGCAGCAGCGCCGCGCCCGCGATGGTCGCGTTGGCGCGCGCCTGTTTCACCCGCGCGACGGCGGCGGCCAGATCGAAGTTTTGCGCCGTCGCCTGCGTGACGAGGCGGTCGAGTTCGTTGTTGTCGAAGCGTCGCCACCAGTCGGCGGTGACGGCGTCTTCCGGTCCGCCTGCGATGGCATAGCGGTACGTCGCGGGCGTCGCGACATCGGCGGGCGGGATGGGCGGCCGGCTCAGGCAGCCGGCCAGCAGCACGCAGGCAGTGACGGATGCGAAGGAGAGGAAGCGTCTCATGGCGTCCTCATTCGCTGGCCAGCGCCACGACCGGATCGAGCCGCGCGGCCTTGCGCGCGGGCATGAAGCCGAACACGAGGCCGGTGAGCAGCGCACACGCGAACGCGCCGATGATCGCGCGCACGGAAAAGATGGCCGGCACGCTCGCCGCAATCAAGCCCGCGCCGATCAGCACGCCCGCCAGCACGCCGAGCGCGCCGCCGATGCCCGAGACCAGCGTCGCTTCGGTGAGGAACTGGCGCAGGATGTCGCGTTGCCGCGCGCCCGTCGCAATGCGGATGCCGATCTCGCGCGTGCGTTCCTTCACGGTCATCAGCATGATGTTCATCACGCCGATGCCGCCCACCAGCAATGAGATGCCCGCGATCAGCCCGAGCATCAGCGTGAGCGTGTCCTGTGTCTCCGACTGCGCCTTCACCGACGCCGCGCGGTTGTAGACGTGGAAGTCGCGCAGATGATGCGCTCCTTCGAGCACCCGCCCGATGTCGGTGGCGGTCTGCTCCGACTGCGCGATGTGATCGACCAGCACCGAGATCCACGACAGATGCGTCGTGCCGAGCACGCGGCGGCTGCCGGTCGAGAAGGGGATGAGGAGCACGTCGTCGTCATCGGCGTCGCCCGAGGTCGCGCCTTTCTCTTCCAGTTCGCCGATCACGAGAAACGGCGTGTTGTTCACCAGCACGTACTTGCCGACCGGATCGGCCGGGCCGAACAGCTTCTCGCGCAGACGCTTGCCGAGCAGCGCGACCGTCGCGAGCCGGCGCTCGTCTTCCGCGTTGAAGAACACGCCGCGCGCCGGCTTCCAGTTCAGCACGCGCGAGCCTTCGGGACCGACCGCCCACAGCGACGTGCGCGTGTCCGCATTGCCGTAGCGCAGCGTGACGCCGCCGGTGAGGAAGGGCATCGCATATTCGACGTTCGGCACGTGCGAGACGAGATCGACGTCCGCGACGGACAGCGTGCCGCCCGGCGCATGCGCGGACGGTCCGTCGGGCGTCACGTACATGCGGTTGGTGCCGAAGCTCGCCATCTTCGCGATCACTTCGCGCTCCGTGCCGGTGCCGATCGCCAGCATCACGATCACCGACGCCACGCCGATGATGATGCCGAGCAAGGTCAGCAGCGTGCGGAAGCGGTTGATCCACACGACGCGCCACGCGGCGCGCATGGCTTCGTGCGCGTCGGTGAGGAACGACGCGGTGTGCGCGGAACCGCTCGACATCGAGCGCAGCAGCGACGCGCCATCGAGCGCGGCGGGGTTCGGCGCGGCCTGGTTGTCGGTGGCGTCTAGGGAATCGGCGACGATGCAGCCGTCGCGTATCTCGATCGACCGATGCGCCCGCGCGGCCACTTGCCGGTCATGCGTGATGAGGATGATCGTGTGTCCCGCCGCCGACAGTTCCGCGAGCAGCGCCATCACTTCCGTGCCGCTTTTCGAATCGAGCGCGCCGGTGGGTTCGTCGGCGAGCAGGATGTGGCCGCCGTTCATCAGCGCGCGGCCAATCGACACGCGCTGCTGCTGTCCGCCCGACAACTGGTTCGGCCGATGATCGAGCCGCTGTTCGAGCCCGAGCCGCGCGAGCAGTCCGGTGGCGCGCTCGCGGCGCTGTTCCGGCCGCACGCCCGAATACACGGCGGGCACTTCCACGTTCTCGCGCGCGGATTCGGTCGCGATCAGGTGATAGCCCTGGAATACGAAGCCGAAGGCCTCGCGGCGCAGCCAGGCGAGTTCGTCGGCGGACAGCGTCGCGACATCGCGCCCGGCGAAGCGGTAGCTCCCCGACGACGGCCGGTCGAGGCAGCCGAGGATATGCATCAGCGTGGACTTGCCCGAACCGGACGCGCCGACGATCGCAACGAACTCGCCCGCCGCAATCGACAGCGACACACCGCGCAGCACCTGCACCGGCGGTTCGGTGCCGTCGCCGCCATAGGACTTGCAGACGTCGCGCAGTTCGATCAGCGGCGCGTCATGCGGCGGCGAGGATGCCGGCGTCACCATTCGAACTTCCCGTCGGCGCCGCGCACGCGCCGGATGCCGGTGACGAGACGCTCGCCCGGCGCGAGGCCCGAGCGGATCTCCGCGTTGAGCCGGTCATGCACTCCGACGCGCACGTCACGCGTCACGACCCGGCCGTCCGCCAGCACCCGCGCGCGGTAGCGGTCGCTCGAACCGGCCACCGGGGTGAGCGCGGACAAGGGCGCGAGCGGCACGTCATGCGCTTCCTGCGCGACGAAAAACACTTGCGCGCTCATCTGCGGCAGCAACTGGTTGTCCTGGTTCTTCACGTCGAACAACACCGTGTAGGACACGACCTTGCCGGTGTTGATCGCGTTGGCGTTCGGCGCGGCCTGCTGGTCGCCGCCGCTCGGCGGGGCCGTGTTGGGCGGCGCGGGCAGCACCTGGCGCACCGTGCCGTTCCAGCGCGTGTCGGCGCCGAGCGTCGTGAACCAGACCGGCATGCCGGGCTTCACCTTCAGCACATCGGCTTCGGAGACTTGCGTCCAGACTGTCATCGTCGAGAGATCGGCGATGCGCAGGATGATCGGCGTCTGGTACGTGGCGTTGAGCGTCTGGCCTTCGCGCGCATCGAGCGTGACGATGGTGCCGGACATCGGCGCGTAGATCTTCGTGTAGCCGAGCTGGGCTTCGTCGCCCTGCAAGGTGGCGCGCGCGCCGTCGATTTCCGCCGTCAGGTCGGCCACCGTCGAGCGGCCGCTCTGCCACGCCGACAGCGCGCTTTGCAGGTCTTCCTCGCGCGTCGAGCCTTCCGACATCATGCGGCGCTGGCGTTCGTACTGATGCTGCGCGAACGCAAGTTTCGCCTGCTCGCCTTCGAGGCGCGCGCGCAGGCTCTTGAGCGCGGAGGCATCGACGTCGTAGCGGGCCTGCTGCACGCTTGGATCGATCTCGACCAGCAGTTGGCCTTTCTTCACGGTATCGCCCGGCTGCACCGTGATGCGGCGGATTTCGCCGGAAGCCTGCGCGCCGATATCGACGTAACTGTGCGGCTGCAAGGTGCCGAGCGCGGTGACGCTCAACTGGATGTCGCCGCGCGAGATCGCGACGGTATCGACGTGCTCGACCGTCCTGAACAGCAGCGCCCACAACGTGAGCAGCACGAGCAGCGCGACGGCGAGCAGAGCAAGGGCCCGTGGGGAGGCTTTGATGGCGTGTCTCATCGATGCAGTTTCGAGCCGGCGGCGTGCGTTCTGCTGGCGCAACGCCGCACGGCACTGATTCTTTTAAGGAGCTGCCGCTGCAGGACTTCGAGCGTGTCAGGACGCGGCGGCGGGCACGGTCAGTTCACGCACGAATTCCGCGCGTTCGGGACGCGCCGGCGGCCGTTCGGACGAGCGCTTCGGCGTGCCGACGAACAGGAAGCCCAGCAAGCGTTCCGACGCGCCGAAGCCCAGCGCCGCGTGCATCGCGGGTTCGTAGGTATCGTCGCCGGTGGCCCAGAAGCCGCCGTAGCCGAGCGCGTGAATGGCGTTCAGCAGGTTCATCGTCGCCGCGCCGACCGACATCAGCTGCTCGATTTCCGGCACGTGCGAGCTTGCGTCGATGGCCGCGCCCAGCGCGATCACCACCGGCGCCGCAAACGCCTTCTGCCGCCGGTGCGCATGCGCCGAGCGCGGCTCCTCCGGCATGCGGGCGCAGGCGAGGTCCACCAGCACGTCGCCGAGCGCGCCGCGCGCGTCGCCCCGCACCAGCACGAAGCGCCACGGACGCAGGCGCGCATGGTCCGGCGCGCGCAATGCGGCATCGAAGATTTGTGCGAGCTCGGCATCGTCCGGGCCCGGCTCGGCGAGCGGCCAGTGCGACTGGCGCGACAGCAGCGAAGCAAGCACGGCCTGCGCGCGATCGGAATGTTCTGCGGTGAGAGCAGCGTTCGGAATAGGCGAATTCATCGCGAGTACGGGCTGGTTTGGACCGCCGTCATGATGGCCGAACTCGACACTAAACGCAAACGATTCGCATTTGGTGAAGGTGAAGATTTGCCTTCACTTCCGACGTTTTACGGACCGCTTACAAGGCAATCGCGCGTTTTGACGAACCGCGCGTCAGCTTGACAAAGACCGCCGCAACGCTCAGAGTAGCGCTTCTAAACAGCAATGATTCTCATTTATGACGATGCGGGCCTAGATGCGCCGAGCGTCGCGAATGCTGGCTGTCCAGTGTCGCCGTCCCCGTCATCGCTGCATTGTCCGGCGATCTTTCTGATCGCAAAAGTGAGTTTCGTTGTGTCCGTCACGCATGGCAGCCGCTCGGCTGCGGATCCATTGGAGCGATCGATGAGCTGGGGCGACGAAGACACGAATTTTCATGTGGTCATCAACGACGAAGAGCAGTATTCCATCTGGCCGGACTACAAGGCGATTCCCGCGGGCTGGCGACAGGCCGGCAAGTCGGGCAAGAAGGCCGAGTGCCTCGCCTATATCGATGAAGTCTGGACCGACATGCGCCCCTTGAGCCTGCGCCGCGCGATGGAGGCGGATGCCGCCCGCGCGACAACGGCACAGGCCGATCCGGCCGCCTGACGCATGGCGTTTGCCGCCGCACCCGGCGTCATGCCGCGCGTGCAACTGTTCTGTCTCGCGCATGCGGGCGGGACGGCTGCGTTGTACCGGCGCTGGTCGCAGCGGCTGCCGGCGGAGGTCCAGGTCGTGCCGCTGGAGTTGCCGGGGCACGGCGCGCGCCGCGATCAGCCCGCGCACACGCAGTGGCCCGCGTTGATCGACGGCCTGTGCGCGGACTGGCGCGCGGCGCGCAATCCCGCGTTGCCGTTCGCCGTGTTCGGACACAGCATGGGCGCGCTCGTCGGACTGGAGCTGTTGCATGCGCTGCGCGGGCGCGGCCTGGGCGAGGCGGTGTGGCTGGGGGCGTCGGCGTCGGTGGGTCCGGCTTGCCGCGTGCTCGAAACGGACTGGCTCGAGTGCGGCGTGGACCGGATGATCGACAAGCTGCGCGCGCTCGGCGGCACGCCGGAGGCCTTTCTCGCGGACCGTGACCTGATCGCGTTCCTGTTGCCCACGCTGCGCGCCGACTTTCACCTGTGCGGAACTTTCATAGCAGGCGGCAAGGCCCGCGAGCCGCTCAACTGCCGGCTCACCGTCTTCACCGGCCGCGACGACCCCGCCACGGTGCGTGAACAGGACGTGCTGCGCTGGCGGGACGAGACGCGCGGCGCGTTCGCGCGGCGCGCCTTCGAGGGCGGCCATTTCTATCTCGATGAAGCATTGGATGCGGTGCTGGAATGCGTCGCCGCTGCGCTTGCGCAGGCGGGGGCGCGCCCGTTGGACGGCGAGCCGCGCGAAAGAGGTGAAGCATGGATGCGATGACCAGTCATATCGAAACGGCGTTCAGCGAGCGCGTGATCGAGGAAAACGGCACGCGTGTGCTGGAGATCCGTCCCGCGCATGACGAGTCCGCCGCGCCCGATCCGGCCGCGCTGCGCGCGCGCGTGGACGCGGCGAAGCTGCAGTACGGCGGCGCGCTGCTGCGCGGCTTCACGCCGCTCGACGCTGCCCAATTCAACGCGTTTGCCGCGAGTTTTGGCAAACCTTTGCTTTCCTACGAGTTCGGCTCGACGCCGCGCAGCCGGATCGAGAAGGACGTGTACTCGTCGACGGAATATCCCGCCGATCAATGGATCGACCAGCATAACGAACAGTCCTACACGCTCAAGTGGCCCGGCTCGATCTGGTTCTACTGCACCGTCGCCGCGCAGTCGGGCGGCGCGACGCCGGTCGCCGACAGCCGCCTCGTGCATGCGCGCCTGTCGCCGGCATTGCGCGAGCGCTTCGCCGAGCACGGCGTGATGTACGTGCGCAACTATGGCAACGGCCTCGATCTGCCGTGGGAACAGGTGTTCGGCACCGAGGACCGCGCGGAGGTGGAGCGCTATTGCGGCGCGCATCGCATCGACTTCGAATGGCTCGATGACGGCGAAGCGCTGCGCACGCGCCAGGTCTGCCAGTCGGAGCTGCGTCATCCGCTGACGGGCGAAAGCGTCTGGTTCAACCAGGCGCATCTGTTCCACGTGTCCAACTTGCCGGAGCCGGTGCGCGAGGCCTTGCTCGACGTCGTCGATGAAGACCGTCTGCCGCGCAATACCTTCTTCGGTGACGGCACGCCGATCGACGCCGCCATGCTCGACGAAATCCGCGCCGTCTATCACGACACGATGCTCGCCTTCCCCTGGCAGGCCGGCGATGCGCTCGTGCTCGACAACCTGCTGATGTCGCACGGCCGCGCGCCGTTTGCCGGCCCGCGCCGCGTGCTGGTCGCGATGAGCGCCTGAGCTGCCGTGCCGCGGCGTCGCATCGGCGGCGCCCTGCATGCGCGGCCATTCATCTTCGGATCCCACATTATTCATGACTGAGATTGCCCGCGAAGTGTCGAAGGAAATGCTGTCGATATCGGCGGCCTATGCCGCGTTGCCTGCGGACAAGCGCGCGGCGTTCCGCGAGCGGCTGAAGGCCGGCGGTTTCGACGCCGCACGTCTGCCGATCTCGCGTTTCCCCGACAACGAGCGCTGCTTCGCGCTGTCGCATGCACAGGAGCGTCTGTGGTTCCTGTGGCGTCTGGAGCCGTCGAGCGCGGCCTACAACGTGACGGGCGCGGTGCGGCTGCGCGGCAGGCTCGACGAAACCGCGCTGCGCCGTGCGCTCGACCGCGTGATGGACGCGCATGAAATCCTGCGCCAGCGCTTTGGCGAGACGGGCGGCGTGCCGTTCCAGCAGACGGGCTCGGGCGAATACGGCTGGGAAGCGCTGGACCTTGCCGTCAACGCATCTTTGGACGCCGAACTGGCCCGCCGTTCGGCGCTGCCGTTCGATCTCGAAAGCGGCCCGCTGCTGCGCGCGAGTTTGTTCAGGCTCGCGCCGGACGATCAGGTTCTGCACTTCGCGCTGCATCACATCGTGGCGGATGGTTTGTCGACGGAAGTGTTCGTGAGCGAACTGGCCTCGGCCTATGCCACTGCGCTCGAAGGCACGCCGCATCAAAAACCCGACAAGGCAAGCATCCAATACGGCGACTACGCGCAATGGCAGCGTGAATGGTTCGACGAAGACACGCTCGCGCGCCAGCTCGATTACTGGCGCGCGCGTCTCGGCAACGATCATCCGGTGCTCGACCTGCCGCACGCGCACACGCGCGCCGGCATGCGCAGCGGTGCGGGCGCGCGGCTCGCGCGGATGGTGCCGCCGGCGTTGCAAAAAGCGCTCGGACGCGTCTCCCTGACCGCCGACGCCACGCTCTTCATGACGCTGCTCGCCGCCTACGACCTGCTGCTCGCGCGCTACAGCGGCCAGACGGATATTCGCGTCGGCGTGCCGGTGGCCGGGCGCGACCGGCCCGAAGTGGCGGACATGATCGGCTTCTTCGTCAACACGCTGGTCGTGCGTACCGAGTTCGCGGGCGTCGCGAGCTTCGCGCAGCTGCTCGAACGCGTGCGCGATCGCGTGCTCGAAGCGCAGGCGCACGCGGACCTGCCGTTCACGAAGCTCGTCGAAGCCTTGCAGCCGCAGCGCAGCTTCGGCCACACGCCGCTGTTCCAGGCGATGTTCAACTACCTCGGCACGGAGCGCGACAGCCTGCGCCTGCCGGGCCTCGACGTCGCGACGCACGACATCGCCACCGATACCGCACGCTTCGATCTCGTGCTGGAAGCCCGCGAGCGGGCGCAGGGTCTGGAAGTGGCGCTGGTCTACGCGGAAGACCTGTTCGATCCGGCGCTGATCGGCCAGATGCTCGATCACTACGTGGGTCTGCTCGAACAGATCGCGGAGGATGCGGCGCGGCCGCTTGGTGCGTTCGAACTGACGCGCGGACAGAACGCGTTGCCGCCGAAGAAGGCCTTCGAGCCGGTGTCGGCGCGCTTTGCTCAAAGCGTCGCGCGCGTGCCGGATGCGCTCGCGGTGCATTGCGAAGGCGAGCGCGTGACCTATGGCGAACTGGACGCGTGGGCGGCGGACATCGCACGGCGGCTGGCCGACGCAGGCCTGCGCGCCGACGAACGCGTGGGCATCTGCATGACGCGTTCCGTCGCGATGGTCGCGGCGCTGCTTGGCACCTTGCGTTCGCCGGGCGCCTTCGTGCCGCTCGATCCCGCGTATCCCGCCGACCGTCTCGCGATGATGATGGACGATGCAGGCGTGCGCATCGTGCTGACCGATGCCGTCGCGCTCGCGCAATGCGGCGCGCTGTTCGCGGGGCGCGTGGCGCTCGACGTGGGCGTGCGTCCGTCTGACGCTTCGAGCGCGCCGGTTTTCAACGCCATCGCGCCGCATCCGGAGCAACTCGCCTACGTGATCTACACGTCCGGCTCGACGGGACGGCCGAAGGGCGTCGCCATCAGCCACGGCGCGTTTGCGTCGCACCTCGACGACTTCATGGCGGCGCACGCCATCAGTGCGGACGATACGGTGCTGCAATCGTCGACCATCAACTTCGATGTCGCGCTCCACGAGCTGCTGCCCGCGCTGCTGCGCGGCGGCAAGGTGGAAATGCGCGGCCAGCAGGCGTGGGACATCGATACGACGAGCCGTCATTTGATCGACGCGCGCGTCACGTTCTCGCGCCTGCCCACGGCGTACTGGCAGCAATGGCTGCGCTCGCCGCCGGCGTCCGAGGCGCTCGCGGCGCTGCGGCAGATCACGGTCGGCGGCGAAGGCCTGCCGGGCGACGCGCTCGCGCAATGGCGCAGCGGGCCGCTCGGACACATCGGGCTGGCGAATCTGTACGGCCCGACCGAAACCACCGTCGCCTGCATGTTCCGCGCGACCACGGCCAGCGACGTGACGCAGGCGGTGGTGTCGATCGGCGTGCCTTACGCATCGCGCACGGCGCGCGTGCTGGACCGCGATGGCAACGAAGCGCCGGTCGGCGCGCTGGGCGAGTTGTGCATCGGCGGACATACGCTCGCGCGCGGCTATCTCGACCGGCCCGCGCTGACGGCCGAGCGTTTCGTGCCCGATCCGTCCGAACCGGGCGCGCGCCTGTACCGCACCGGCGATCTGTGCCGGATGCGCGCGGATGGCGCGATCGATTTTCTGGGACGGCTGGATCAGCAGATCAAGCTGCGCGGCATCCGTATCGAGCCGGGCGAGATCGAGGCCGCGTTGCGCCGTCAGCCGGGCGTGGCGAGTGCGGTCGTCGTGCTGGTCACGGATTCCGGTGCGCCGCATCTGGTCGCGTACGTGGTGGGCAAGCAGCAACTCGACGACGCCGCACTGCGACGCGCGCTGGCGCAGGAACTGCCGGCCGCGATGGTGCCGTCCGCGATCGCCGTGCTCGACGCGCTCCCGGTCATGCAGAACGGCAAGGTGGACCGGGCCGCGCTGCCGCCGGTTGCGCTGGTCGCGCAGGGCGAGCGCATCGCGCCGCGCAACGAGGCGGAGCGCATCGTGCTCGCGCTGTGGGCGGCGGTGCTGGGCCGCGACGATCTCGGCGTGGACGACGATTTCTTCGCGGTCGGCGGCGATTCGATCCTGAGCCTGCAACTGATCGCGCGGGCGCGCGCGCAGGGCTGGCTGGTGACGCCGCGACAGGTCTTCGAACATCCGACCGTCGCGCGTCTCGCCGCCGTGATGCAGCCGCTGGAGAGTCACTCGGTGGCGGAGGAGATCGTCGAACCGTTGCCGCTCACGCCGATCCAGTCGTGGTTCTTCGAGCGTCATCCGCAGGGCGAACGGCACTGGAACCAGTCGGTGCTGCTGCACGTGCGCGGCGAACTCGACACGGCCGCGCTCGAACGCGCGCTGCAAGCGGTGGTGGCGCGTCACGACGCATTGCGGCTGCGTTTCGAACCACATGCCGATGGCTGGCGTCAGCAAGTGAGCGCGACAGTGCCGGCCCATCTGCTGAAGCAACACGACCTGCGCGATCACGCGTCCGACTGGCGCGCCGCGCTGACCGAGCAGGCGCAGCACGCGCAGCGGCAACTGGACCCGCAGGCGGGCCGCGTGTTGCAGGCCACGTATTTCCGGACACCGGACAGCGGCCGACTGCTGCTGGTGATCCATCACCTCGTCGTGGATGGCGTGTCGTGGCGCATCCTGCTGCGCGACATCGAGACGGCCTACGACGCCGCGCGTGCGAACCGCGAACCGGCGGTGGAAGCGGCGACGCCGTGGAGCGCATGGGTCGTCACCCAGCGCGAGTCGATCACCGACGCGAAGCTGCAAGCGGCCTGGCCCGCCTGGCTCGACGTGATGCGCGACGCCCGGCGGACGCTCGCGCCCGCGCAGGGCACGACAGCCACGAGCCGCGTGCTCGACTGGCGCCTCGACGCCGCCGCCACCGATGCCTTGCGCCGCGCCGCGCCGCGCGCGTACCGGCTGGGTATCGACGAGCTGTTGCTGGCTGCGCTGACACGCGCGATGACGACGGTGTTCGGCGGCACGGGCGCGTTGATCGCGCTGGAAGGCCATGGCCGCGATGCCGCCGCGCGTGACGATGTGGACCTGAGCCGCACGGTCGGCTGGTTCACGACGCGCTATCCGGTCTGGCTGCGCGCGCATCCCGACGATGCGGCCACGCTCATCGCGACGAAGGAACGCCTGCGCACGCTGCCGGACGGCGGCGCGTCGTGGGGCTGGCTGCACGCCTACGGCGACCACGCCGCCGCGCTCGCGGACCTGCCCGTGCCGGGCGTGAGCTTCAACTATCTCGGCCAGTTCGACCAGAACCTCGCCGCCGATGGCGCCTTCAGCTTCGCGACGGAAAACGCCGGCGATCCGCAACCCGATGACGAAGCGCTGGTGTATCCGCTGGATCTGAACGGCATGATCGTCGATGGCTGTCTGTCGTTCGGCTGGCGCTACGATCCGGCGGTGCTGCCGCAGGCTCAAGTGGAAGCGCTGAAGCAAGCCTTCGATGCCGAAGTCGCGCGGCTCGTCGCGCATTGCGCCGCGACGCCGCCGCGCGCCACCGCCAGCGATTTCCCGCTGGCCGCGCTCACTCAGGACGAGTTCGATGCGCTCGGCATCGCGCCCGATGAGATCGAAGACCTCTATCCGGCGACGCCGCTCCAGCAAGGCCTGGTGTTCCACAGCCTGCTGAAGCGCGATGCCTACGTGAACCGCAAGCGCCTGACGCTGCACGGCGCGCTCGACATCGACGCGATGCGCGCGGCCTGGGATGCCGTCGTCGCGCGGCATGCGGTGCTGCGTACGCGCTTCACGCGCGCGCATGGCGGCGACATGTTGCAGGTCGTGCAGGCGAAGGTGCAGCCGTTCTTCGCGGTGCACGACTGGCGCAGCCGCGACGATTACGAGACCGCCTTCACCGGCTGGTTCGAGCATCGCGCGCCGCAACTGATCGACCTCGACGCCGCGCCCTTGCTGCACGTCGCGCTGTTCCGGCGTCCGGACGGCGCGCACGATCTGGCGTGGATCAACCATCACGCGCTCGCGGACGGCTGGAGCAGCGCGCGCCTGCTGAGCGAACTGGGCCGCGCCTATCGGGCGGCGAGCCGGGGCGAGCCGCTCGTGCTGGATCCGGTCGTGCCGTATCGCGCGTATGTCGAATGGCTGCGCGCGCAGCCGGATGCGCACGTCTGGTGGCGCGGCCAGATTGCGCGCGCGGATCGTCCGGCGTTGCTGCTGGACAGCGTGCCCGCCACGCGCATGGCCGAATCGAAAAACGCGGCGGAAAACGCGGCGGAAAGCGCGTTCCATCGTCGCGACGACCGGCTCGACGCCACGCTCGGCGCGGCGCTGGCGCAGGCGGCGCAAGTCTGCGGCGTGACGCTCAATACGCTGGTGCAGGGCGCGTGGGCGCTGTTGCTGGCGCGCTTCGGCAACCGGCGGCAGGTGGCGTTCGGCGTGACGGTGGCGGGACGTCCCGCCGATCTGCCGGGCGCCGATGCCATTCAGGGCCTCTTCATCAACAGTCTGCCGTTGTGGGTGGACGTACCGTCGAACCGGCCGCTCGCCGACTGGCTGCGCGACCTGCAAGCCGCCAACGTCGAGTTGCGGCAGGCCGGCCATACGCCGTTGCCGTCGATCCAGCAATTTGCCGGGCAGGGCTTCGGCGTGCTGTTCGATTCGCTGCTGGTGTTCGAGAACTTCCCCGTCGATGCCGCGTTGAACGACGGCTCGCTCGGCCTGAGCGTGAGCGCGTCGGAGTCGTTCGAGCGCACGCATTACCCGTTGACGCTGGGCATCGTGCCGGGCGAGCGCATTGCGCTCGAATGGAGCTGGGACGCGCGGCGTCTGCCGGACGCGACGCTCGAACAGGTGCGCGACGCCTATGTGAGCCTGCTGCGGCAGATCGCGGACGCGGCTTCCCGCGACGCCACGCTCGGCCTGCTGCGCGTGCCTGGCCGCGACCTGCAGCGCGGCGTGCCCGAAGGCACGGCGGCACATGCGTACCGGCCGTTCATCGCGCGCTTCGAGGAGCGGGTGCGGACGCAAGGAGAGGCGCTCGCGGTGCATTGCGACGGCGTCTCGCTGACGTATCGTGAATTGCACGCGTGGTCGAACCGGATCGCGGCGCGGCTCGACGCTGAAGGCGTGCGGCGTGAGGGGCGCGTCGGCGTGCTGGTCGGACGCTCGGCGGGGATGATCGCGGCGCTGCTCGGCGTGATGAAGGCGGGCGCTGCCTATGTGCCGCTCGATCCGGCGTATCCGCGCGAACGCCTGCGCGACATGATCGACGATGCGCAACTCGCCGCGCTCGTCACCGATGCGGGCACGCACGCGCTGCATGCCGAACTGAGCGATTGCCCGGCAATCCGCATCGACCAGACCGACCGCCGGCCGGAACTTGAGAACGCCACCGATCCGCATCCCGAACAGCTGGCCTACGTGATCTACACCTCGGGCTCGACGGGCAAGCCGAAGGGCGTCGGCATCAGCCATGGCGCGCTGAGCCTGCATCTCGACGATTTCATCGCGGAGAACGGCCTGAGCGCCGCGGATCGCGCGTTGCAGTTCGCGACGATCAACTTCGACGGCGCGGTGGAACATGTCTTCGCGACGCTGGCGGCGGGCGCATCGCTGGAAGTGCGCGGGCCGGCCTTGTGGAGCGCGGACGAATTCACGCGCGTGCTGCGCGAGCGGCGCATCACGGTGGCCGATCTGCCGACCGGCTACTGGAAGCAATGGACCCAGCATCTGCCGCAGCAAGCACCCGCTGACTTGTCAGGCCTCGTCCTGCGGCGCGTGACGGTCGGCGGCGAGGCGCTGCCCGGCGCGGCGGTCGCGCAATGGTGCGCCGGGCCGCTCGGCGGCCTGACGCTGGTGAACACCTACGGCCCGACCGAAGCCACGGTGACGACCTCCGGCGAAGCCGTCACGGCGGCGCATGCGGAGAGCGTCGCGGTGCCGGTGGGGCTGCCGTGGGCGTCGCGTCACTATCGCATTCTCGATGCCGACGGCGAGCCCGTGCCCGAAGGCGGCAGCGGCGAACTGTGCATCGGCGGCGCGACGCTCGCGCGCGGCTATCTCGGCCGCGCGGCGCTGACGGCCGAGCGCTTTGTGCCCGATCCGGCCGGCACGCCGGGCGCACGTCTGTATCGCACCGGCGATCTCTGCCGCTGGCTGCCGGATGGCGGCGTCGCGTTCCTGGGACGCATCGACGAGCAGGTGAAGCTGCGCGGCTATCGCATCGAACTGGGCGAGATCGAGCGCGCGCTGAGCGCGCAGCCGGGCGTCGCGCAGGCAGTCGTGATCGTGCGCGGCGAACAGGAAGCGCGCCGGCTGCTGGGCTATGTCGTGCCCGCCAGCAACGCAAGCCTGACGGACGCAGCATTGCGCGACGCGCTCGCGGACGTGCTGCCCGCGTACATGGTGCCGTCGGCCCTCGCGATGCTCGATGTCCTGCCGACCCTGCCGAACGGCAAGCTCGACCGCAAGTCGCTGCCCGACATCGACGCGCGCAACGCGGGCCATGTCGCGCCCGCTGACGGCACGGAAACGCTGCTCGCGGACATCTGGCAGAGCGTGCTGGGCAGCGCGCCAGTGGGCGCGCACGACGATTTCTTCGCGCTCGGCGGCCATTCGCTGCTCGCGCTGCAAGTCGCGGCACGGCTGCAACGCGCGCTCGGCCGCGAAGTGCCGCTGCGCCTGTTGTTCGAGCATCCGCAATTGCGTGCGCTGGCCGGAGCGCTCGACGGACTGTCGAAGCAGGCGCGCGAGCCGGTGCGCCGTCTGCATCGACGGGAAGCCAGACCGACGCATGGCCAGGAGCGCCTGTGGTTCCTGTGGCGCCTGACGCCCGACAATCCCGCCTATCACCTGTCCTTCGCCGTGCGGCTCGACGGCGCCCTCGATGCGCGCGCGCTGCACGCGGCGCTCGATGCGGTCGTCGAGCGGCACGAGATCCTGCATAGCCGTTTCGAGGAGCGCGATGGCGCGCCGTGGCTCGTGGTGGATGAAGCGATCGGCGCCGAGTGGTCCGAGTCCATGTTCCCCGATGCCGTCGATGACACGAACCCGGCGCTCGCCGCCTGGCTGCGCGAGGGCGCGGACCGCGCCTTCGATCTTGCGCGCGGCCCGCTGCTGCGTGCGCGGCTTGCACGGCTCGGCGACGGCTCGCATGTGTTCGCGCTGACGGTGCATCACATTGCGGCGGATGGCTGGTCGATGAACCTGCTGATCGACGAAATGCTCTCCGTGTACGGGGCGCCGCGTGAGGGGGAAAAGCCCGCGCTTGCGCCGCTGCCGGTCCAGTACACCGATTACGCCGTATGGCAGCGCGAGTCGCTCGATGCCGCCGCGCTCGGCCAGCAGCTCGACTACTGGCGCGCGCAACTCGGCGGCGAGCAGCCGGTGCTCGAACTGCCCGCCGACCGTCCTCGTCCGGCCGTGCGCAGCGCACGCGGCGGCGAAGTGGAAACGGCGCTCGACGCCTCGCTCGCCGATGCATTGCAACGCTACGCCCGCCGTCACGACGCCACCGTGTTCATGACGCTGCTCGCGGCGTTCCAGGCGCTGCTGCATCGCTATGGCGGCCAGCGTGAGATTCGCGTCGGCATTCCGCTCGGCGGGCGCGAACAGGTGGAGACCGAAGCGCTGATCGGCTTCTTTGTGAACACTGCCGTGATCCGCGCCGAAGTGTCCGGTGCGGCGCGCTTCGATGCGCTGCTGTCGCAGGTCCGGCAACGCGTGCTCGAGGCGCATGCGAACCAGGATGTGCCGTTCGCGCAGATCGTCGATACATTGCAGCCGGTGCGCGCCGCCAACCAGACGCCGCTGTTCCAGGCGATGTTCAATCTCGACGTGCCCGCGAGTCCCTTCGAGCGGCACGCCGGAACGGGGCTGCGCTGGTCCGCGGTGGGCACGCGGCGTTCGGCGGCGCAGTTCGATCTGAGCCTGAACGTGTCGGTTGGCGAACGCACGGGCCTGACGTTCAGCTACGCCGCCGATATCTTCGATCCGGCCACGGTGGAACGCATCGCGCGGGATTACGTCGGCGTGCTGGAAGGCATCGTGCGCGAGGACGCCGTGCGTCTGCGCGATCTGCCGCTCGCCGCGCAGGCTGTCGCGCAGCGCGGCGCGCAACACGCCGATGCCGCGTTCGTGCCGGTGCATGTGCGCGTCGCGGAGCAGGCGCGCCGCACGCCGGATGCCATCGCCGTGCGCTGCGAGGGCGCGACGCTCACCTATGCCGAACTCGATGCACGCGCCGGCCGTCTCGCGCAACGCTTGTTGCAGCAGGGCGTGGGAGTCGAAGCGCGGGTGGGCGTGTGCATCGCGCGTTCGCCGCACATGCTGGTGGCGACGCTCGCCGTCATGAAGACCGGCGCGGCCTATGTGCCGCTCGATCCGAACTATCCGGTCGCGCATCTGGCCGTGATGACCGACGATGCGCAACTCGCCTGCATCGTCGCCGATGCCGCCGGCCGCGACCGGCTCGCGGAGATCGCAGGCGATCACGCGCTGATTGCGGTCGAACGTGACGACGACGCGCCCGGCCTTGTCGAAATGCTGTGGCCGGTTCACGCCGGGCAACTCGCCTACGTGATCTACACTTCGGGCTCGACAGGCAAGCCGAAGGGCGTCGCGGTGCCGCATGGCGCGCTGACGCGTTTCCTCGACAGCATGCAGACGCGCCTGCGCCTGGACGCCGATGACGTGTGGCTCGCCGTGACCACGCTGTCTTTCGATATCGCCGCGCTGGAGCTGTATCTGCCGTTGCTCACGGGCGCGACAGTGGAACTCGCCACTCGCGAGACGATCGCGGACGGCAGGCGGCTGGCGGCGCTGCTGGAGGCGTCGAAGGCGAGCGTGATGCAGGCCACGCCGATGGGCTGGCGCGTGCTGCTCGACGGCGGCTGGCAAGGCCAGCGCGCCGCGCCGTTGCGCGCGCTGTGCGGCGGCGAAGCGCTGCCCGCCGATCTCGCCGCCGCGCTGCATGCGCGCGGCGTGAGCTTGTGGAATCTCTACGGACCGACCGAAACGACCATCTGGTCGAGCGCCGCGCCGCTGGCGGCGGGTACGCCGGTCACGCTCGGCGCGCCGCTCGAACACACGTTCCTGACGGTGCTCGACGCCGATGGCAATCCGGTGCCGGAAAACGGCGTCGGCGAACTGTGCATCGGCGGGGACAATCTGGCGCGCGGCTATACGCGGCGCGCCGGGCTCACTGCCGAGCGCTTCGTGCCGGACCCGCACGGCGCGCCGGGTGCGCGCCTGTATCGCACCGGCGATCTGTGCCGCGTGCGCCGCAACGGCCAGCTCGACTATCTAGGCCGCGCGGATCAGCAGACCAAGCTGCGCGGATTCCGCATCGAACTGGGCGACACGGAAGCGGCGCTGCGCGCGCTCGATGGCGTCGACGACGCCGTGTGCCAGGTGCAGGGCGAAGGCACGACGCGCCGGCTCGTCGCGTTCGTGACGGGCCGCGCGGAACCGGGCGCATTGCGGACGCTGCTCGCCAACCGTCTGCCGCCGCAACAGGTGCCCGCGCAGATCGAACGGCTCGACGCGCTGCCGCTCACCGCGAACGGCAAGCTCGATCGCAAGGCGCTGCCGTTGCTGGGCGCGACGTCGAAGGATGGCTACCGGCCGCCTGTCACCGCCACCGAGACGCTGCTGTGCGAGATCTGGGCCGAGGTGCTTGGCGTGGAGCGCGTCGGGCTGGATGACGATTTCTTCGTGCTCGGCGGCCACTCGCTGCTGGCCGTGCGCGTGGCGTCGCGTGCCGGTGAGACGCTGGGCCGCAAGATCGAACTGACGCTGCTGTTCGAGCATCCGGTGCTCGCGGATCTGGCCGCGAGGCTGGATCGCGATGCCCCCGCCGCCGGTGCTTCCGGCGCGGACACGCTCGATGCGTTGCAGGACCTGATGGATTCGCTATGACCGACACGCTCGACACTCCCCGCGCCACCGAAGTTCCGCGCCGCCCCGACGCCTTGCGCCTCGCGCAGCAATACGCGTTGCTCGCCGAGGACAAGCGCGCGTTGTTCCGGGCGCGTGCGCGCGCCCAGGGCCTCGACGCGGGCGCGCTGCCGGTCGTGCCGCTCGCGCCGCGTCCCGCGCGCTTTCCGCTGCTGCCCGCGCAGGAGCGGCTGTGGTTCCTGTGGTGTCTCGATCCGGATCACGCGGGTTATCACATCGCGCATGCGCTGCGGCTGTCGGGCGCGCTCGACGTCGCCGCGCTGCAACGCGCACTCGCACAACTGGTGCGGCGTCACGAAGCCTTGCGCCTGCGCTTCGACGCGCAGGACGGCGTGCCCATGCAATACGCCGCCAAAGACGCCGACTGTGCGTTCGTGCGGACGCGCATCGAAGATGAAGGCGCGGTGCTGAGCGCGTTCGCCTGCGAGCCGTTCGATTTGACGCGCGGGCCGCTGCTGCGAGTCGGGCTGTTCGAGACCAGCGACGAGCAGTGCGTGCTGCAACTGGTCGTGCATCACATCGTTGCGGATGCGTGGTCGATGCAGGTCTTGTTCCGCGACCTGCTGACGCTGTATCGCGACGAGAGCGGAGCAGGGTTGCCGTCATTGCCCGTGCAGATGACCGACTACGCGCTGTGGCAGCGCGAATGGAGCGCCGACGACGCGCTCGCCCGACACCTGGACTACTGGCGCACGCGGCTCGACGGCGCGCCCGCCGCGCTGACCTTGCCGCGCGACGTCCCGCCGCGCGCGACGCGCTCTCACGATGGCGGTCTGGCGCGGCTGACGCTGCGCGCGGACCTGGCCGATGTCGCGCGGCGCATTGCGCGCGAGCGGCGCACGACGCTGTTCACGGTGCTGCTCGGCGTGTTCGACGTGCTGCTGTATCGCTATTCGGGGCAGCGTACGGTCGTGGTCGGCGTGCCGGCGGCGGGGCGTGCGCGCAGTGAGCTGGAGCATCTGGTCGGCTTCTTCGTCAACACGTTGATCGTCCGGGCGGATCTCGAACCCGCCCAGACTTTCGATGCCATGCTCAGCGGCCTGCACGACCGCGTGCTCGAAGCGCAGGCGCATCAGGACGTGCCGTTCGCGCGGCTGGTGGAGGCGCTGGGTGTCGAGCGCAATCTCGATAGCTCGCCGCTGTTCCAGGTGATGTTCGATCTCGCCGTGGATACGCCGCAAGATGTCATCGCCGGCGATACAGGTGGACTGCGCGTCGAATCGATCGCGGATGCCGCCGTCACCGCGCGCTTCGATCTCGCGTTGAACGCGCGGGACCGGGGCGCGGGCCAGCCCGTGGAACTGGCGCTGACCTATGCGCAGGATCGTTTCATCGCCGCGACCGCGCAGCGCATGCTGGACGATTTCGCGGCGCTCGTCGAACGGGTCGCGGCGCAGCCGGCGTGCCGTATCGGCGACCTGGCCGTGCAACGCATGCCGGAAACGCACGCCGACGACATCGCCCGCAGCACCGAACCGGTTCACCTGCGCATCGCGCAGCGGGCGCGCGCATGCCCGACCCGCGTGGCGCTGCGTTGCGAAGGCGAATCGCTGACCTACGCGGCGCTCGATGCCTGGGCGGACCGCATCGCGCTCGCCTTGCGCGCGGACGGGCTTGCGCCGGGCGAGCGCGTCGGCCTGCTGCTCGAACGTTCGCTGGCGCTGCCGGCGGCGCTGCTCGGCGTGCTGAAGGCGGGCGGCGCGTTCGTGCCGCTCGATCCCGAATACCCGGAAGCGCGTCTGCGCGCGATGATCGACGACGCGCGGCTCGAACGCATCGTCGCCGATCCGTCGACGCGCGAACGCTGGCGCGATCTGCTTGCGGCGCAGCGCGCCCTCTGCGCGCAGGCTGCTCATGACACCGCGCAGGCCGCGACGCCCGCATGGACCGTCGCCCGCGATGCGCTCGCCTATGTGATCTACACCTCGGGCTCGACGGGCACGCCGAAGGGCGTCGCCATTTCGCATCGCTCGCTCACGCTGCATCTCGACGACTTCCTGCACGACCACCGCATCGCGGACACGGATGTCGTGCTGCAATCGTCGACCATCAATTTCGATGTCGCGCTGCACGAGCTGCTGCCCGCGCTCATCATGGGCGGACGCGTCGTGATGCGCGGCCCGCGTGCGTGGGAGCTCGACACGCTGAACCGCACGCTGATCGACGAGCGCGTGACCTTCGCGCGCATTCCCACCGCGCTGTGGCAGCAATGGCGCATCGCGCTGCCGCCGGCCGAACGCATCGCGCTGCGGCAGATCACCGTGGGCGGCGAAGGCCTGCCCGGCGACGCGCTGCAACGCTGGTACGAAGGACCGCTCGCACACGTCGCCATCGACAATCTCTACGGTCCGACCGAAACCACCGTCGCGTGCATGCATCATCCGGTGACGCGCGACGACACGCATCATGCAATCGTCGCAATCGGGCGCTGCTATCCGTCGCGTCACGCCTATGTCGCCGATGCCGACGGCAATCGCGCGCCCTCCGGCGCGCCGGGCGAACTGTGCATCGGCGGCGCGACGCTCGCGCAAGGCTATCTCGGCCGCGCCGCGCTCACCGCCGAGCGCTTCGTGCCGGACCCGTACGGCGCGCCCGGCGCGCGCGTGTATCGCAGCGGCGACCTGTGCCGCGCGCGGACCGACGGCGTGATCGACTTTCTCGGCCGCATCGACCAGCAGGTGAAGCTGCGCGGGCATCGCATCGAACTGGGTGAAATCGAAGTGGCGCTGCGTCGTATCGAGGGTGTGCGCGAAGCGATTGCCGAGGTGCGCGGCGAGGGTACGCGCAAGCGGCTCGTCGCGTATTTCACAACTCTGGCAGACGCCGCCATCGAGGCCGATGACGTGCGCGCCGCGCTCGCCGCGACCTTGCCGGCGTCGCACGTGCCGTCCGCGTGCATGCGGCTCGACGCGCTGCCCACGCTGCCCAACGGCAAGCTGGACCGCCGTGCGCTGCCCGACCCGGATGCGTTGCTGGAGACCGGCTCGGCCGCGCCGGAGGGTGTCGTCGAGACGGCTTTGCTGGCCGTCTGGCAGACCGTGCTGGGGCGCGAGGATATCGGCGTGACCGATCATTTCTTCGAACTCGGCGGCGACTCGATTTCGAGCCTGCGCGTGATCGCCCAGGCGCGCAGCGCCGGCTGGGTGGTGACGGCGCGCCAGGTGTTCGAGCATCCGACGGTGCGCCTGCTGGCACGCGTCGCCCGTCCCGCCGATACGCCAGCGGCCGCCGCGCAGACCCCGAGCGGCCCGCTCGATGCGCCGCTTGCCCCGATGCAGCACTGGTTCTTCGAGCGCTTCCCGGCTGCGCCATCGCGCTGGAACCAGGCGGTGCTGCTGCGCGCGGCCGAAGCGCTCGACGCCGACGCGTTGCGCACGGCGCTCGCCGCGCTGATCGAGGCGCACGACGCCTTGCGGGCGCGCTTCCGTTTCGATACGGCGCGGCAGGTGTGGACGCAGACGATCGAAGCGGCATCGTCGGCGGGCGCGTTTGCCGCTGAGGCGTTGATCGTCGAAGACCTGCGCGCTTCGGAAGATCCGGCGGCGCGCATCGAAGCGATCGCGGAACGCGTGCACGACAGTCTCGATCTGAATAACGGTCCGCTGTTGCGGGCCGCGTGTATCGCGACGCCGGACGGCTCGCGCTTGCTGATCGCGGTTCATCACCTGGTCGTCGATGGCGTGTCGTGGCGCATCCTGCTCGATGACCTGATGACGGCCTACGAAGCCGCACGCACGCCGGGCGGCGATGCTGCGTTGCCCGCGCCGTCCACGAGCTGGGCGCAGTGGAACGCGGCGCTTGCCGACTACGCGCGCTTGCCGGAACACTTGAGTGAGCTGGCGTGGTGGCAGGCGCAGCTGGGCCACGACACCTCTTTCGCTACGCCACAAGACGACGCCACCCGTCATCTCGACTGGACTCTCGATGCCGCATCCACACGACGTCTGACCGGCACGGGCGCGCGCATCGACGAAGTGCTGCTCGCCGCGCTCGCGCATGCCTGCGCCGAGCATCTGCCGGCGTTGCCGGTGGTGGTCGAGATGGAAGGGCATGGCCGCACCGAGCGCGTCGCGGGTCTCGACCTGAGCCGCACGGTCGGCTGGTTCACGACGCAGTTTCCGTTGCGCGTGACCGCGCTCGATCATCCGCGCGCGACGCGGCGTGCGCTGGCATCGGCCCTGCGCGCCGTGCCCGCCGATGGCCTGCACTACAACCTGTTCCGCTACGCCGGGACGGAGCAAAGCCGCGCGACGCTGGCCGCGCTGTCGCCGACGACCATCGGCTTCAACTATCTGGGCCGCTTCGAGGAACGCCTGAGCGAAGGGCGCTTCGCGTTCGCGGCGGAGGACAGCGGCCATGGCACGCGCGGCAGCGTGGCCGCCGGACCGCGTCATGTGCTCGACCTGAACGGCCTGATCGCGGACGGCTGCCTGAAGGTGGACTGGAGCGCGGCGGCAACGGTGATCGACGAGGAGCGGCTCGAACGCATCGTCGCGAGTTTCGACGCACACGTACGCACGCTGGCCGATGACGCGGACAGTGGCGTCGCCGTGAGCGCGCGCGCAGCGGCCTTGCCTTTGTTCGACGGAGTTGCGCAGAGCGCCTCTGTCGCCACGGACGACGACAATCAGCAAGCCTTCGAGCTCTGGCGTCAACGCTTCATCACCGAGGCGATGCTGTGCCCGTCGGCGGATGCGTGCGTGCAGCCGCTCAACGCGAGCGGCGCGCCGCTCACGCTGTTCTGCTTCTATCCGGGCTTCGGCATGGTCGGCGAATACCGCTTTCTCGGCGCGGCGCTGCAAGGCGTGGCGTCGGTGATCGCGCTGCGTTCGCCGGGTCTCGCCGACGAGCACTTTCAGAACGCGAAGTCCTTCGAAGCACTCGCCGAGACCTGCGTCGAGCAGATGCTCGGCGTGCAGCGCGCGGGGCCGTTCCGTCTGCTGGGCTGGTCGTTCGGCGGACGGCTCGCGCTGAGCGTGGCCGGACTGTTGCGTGCGCGCGGCCATGAAGTCGATTTCCTCGGCCTGCTCGATACGGCGACGCATACGAACGATCTCCCCGAAGCCGCCGAGGCAGGCGATCCCCTGTCCGCCTGGCTCGACGCCCAGCCGGACGGCGCGCGTTTGCGTGCGCTGTTTGACCGCACCGCCGCGCTCGACGACCTGCATTACCGTTTGCGGCTGGCGCACGCGCTGCCGCGCATCGACGTGCCGGTGACGTTCTGGCGCGCCGCGCGCGATACCTCCGCCGAGCGCAAGCGCGACTGGCGGCCGCACACGAGCGCGGCAGTCGAGGAGATCGGCATCGATGCGACGCACAGCGCCATCGTCCATCATCCGGCCTTGCACGCGAGCGTCGTGGAACGCTTGCGCGGGATCGCCGGCTCCGTTTGAACCTGCCAAAACACAGCGGCGCGCCAAGGCCGCGGTTCCCACCATCGAAAAGGCAACATCGGGTCATGCAGCACACAACAGAAGACGCCCTCTACACGCTGTCGAACGTCGATTTCGAGATCGGCGGCAAGCAACTGCTGCACGACATCTCGCTCAGCATCGGCACGGGCGAGGTGGTCGGGCTGATCGGCCATAACGGCTCGGGCAAGACCTCGCTGATCCGGCTGCTCGCGCGGCTGCATCAGCCGACGCGCGGCACCATCGAGTTCGGCGGCGAGCGGCTCGCCAGCTGGCCGCACCGCAGCTTCGCGCAGCAGGTCGCGCATCTGCCGCAATACACGCCGGCCACCGACGGCCTGCTGGTCCGCGAACTGGTCGCGCTCGGGCGCTATCCGTGGCATGGCGCGCTCGGGCGCTTCACGGCGGAGGACCAGCGGCTGGTGGACGAGGCGATGACCTGGACCGATGTCGCGCATTACGCCGACAGACCCGTCGACAGTCTCTCGGGCGGCGAGCGCCAGCGCGTGTGGCTCGCGATGCTGATCGCGCAGAACAGCCGCTGCGTGCTGCTCGACGAGCCGACTTCGGCGCTCGACATCAGCCATCAGCTCGAAGTGCTCGGCCTCGTGCGCAAGCTGTGCGACGAGCGCGGCATGACGGCGGTGATCGTGCTGCACGACGTCAACATGGCGACGCGTTTCTGCACGCAACTGGTCTCGCTGCGCGGCGGCAAGCTGCTGATGCAGACCAGCCCGGCCGAGACCATGCGTCCCGATGTGCTGCAAGCCATCTACGGCGTTCCGATGGGCGTCATGACCGATGCCGTCAGCGGTCATCTGATCGGATTCCCGCGATGAAGCGCGTTGCTTTGAACCGACGTCGCTGGCTCGCGACGGCGTTTGCCATGACGGCGGGGCTCGCCGCGCCATCGGTGTTCGCCGCTGAAAGTGCCACGCCGCGCCGCATCGTCACGATGAACTGGGAACTGACCGAAACGCTGCTGGCGCTGGGCGTCGCGCCGGTCGGCACGTCGTTGCCGAACTGGTATCGCACGACCATCGTGCAGCCGCCGCTGCCGCAGGGCGTCGCCGATATCGGCTTGCTCTATCAGCCGAACTTCGACGTGCTGCGCATGCTCCACCCCGACCTGTTCGTCATCACGGTCGAACACGCGCCGGCGAAACCGTCGCTGGAGCGGCTTGCACCGACCATCACGCTCGGCACGTACATGTCGAACCCCGCGCCCTACGCCGCCTTGTGCGCCGAAACCGCCGAACTGGCCACGCGCCTGCAACTTCCGGCACGCGCGGCCGCGCTGATCGGCGCGGCGCAGCGCACGGCGGACGCGGTGCGGGCGCGGATCGGCGCGCGGCCGGCGCTGACCGCGGCGCCGGTGATCGTCGCGGATCTGGTCGACGACCGGCATCTGCGCGTCTACGGCCAAGGCAGTCTCTTCGACGCGATGCTCACGAAGCTCGGCGTCGTCAACGCCGTGAATCCGCCTGCGGGCGGCCGCGTGTGGGCCACGCAGGTGGGCGCGGCGATGGTGCCGCTGCAACGGCTGGTGGACGTGCAGCAGGCGAGCCTGCTGCTGGTCGGGCCGGTGGCGGCGCCGGTCGTCGCGCAGCTCGGCTCGAATGAGATCTGGCAGGCGCTGCCGGCGGTGCGCTCGAAGCGCGTCGCCAAGCTGCCCGTGATCGCGCCCTACGGCGGACTTGTCTCGATGCAGCGCTTCGCGCACGCCATCGACGACGCCCTCACCCTGATTGCGGCGGGAGGCGGCGGTGTCGCGTGACATGACGGCGGTATCCGGACCGCGCGCGCCGCGCGATTTCCGCGTGGCGCTGGTCGGCGTGCTCGGGCTGGTGGCGTTGTGCCTGTCGATTGCCGGCATCCACGGCGAACTGAGCGGCGCATCGTTCTGGTCGACGCTCTTCACGCCCGACCGCACCGACCTGCATCAGGTGCTGGTGCGCGACAGCATGTTGCCGCGCATCGCCATGACGCTGCTATGCGGCAGCGCGCTCGCGCTGGCCGGCACGCTCGCACAGCAGGTTCTGCGCAATCCGCTCGCGGAGCCGATGACGCTCGGCATCTTCCCCGGCGCCTATCTCGCGCTGATGCTCGCCGAACTGTGGGCGCCTTCGCTGCTGGCGAGCGGACGCATGGCCGTCGCGCTCGGCGGCGGCGCGCTGGCGATGACACTCGTGTTCGCGCTCGCGTGGCGGCAGCGGATGTCGTCGCTGGCGGTGATCCTGTCGGGCATGATCGTCAATCTCTATTGCGGCGCGATTGCGCTCGGCATCACGCTCGCGCACTTCGACCTGATGCGCGGCCTGATGATCTGGGGCGGCGGCGCGCTCGACCAGACCGGCTGGCACGAGAGCGCGCGGTTGTTCGTCGGCGTGCTCGGGTGCTTCGTGCTGACGGCCTTCATGCTGCGTCCGCTCGGCGTGTTCGAGGCCGGCGATTCGACCGTGCAGGGACTGGGCATCGCACTGCAGCGCACGCGATTCGCGGCCTTGCTGATCGCCGTGGTGCTGACTGCGTGCGTGGTGTCGGCGGTGGGCGTGATCGGCTTCGTCGGACTGGCCGCGCCGACGCTCGCGCGGCTCGCGGGCGCGCGGCGGCTGCGTCAGCGGCTCGTGTGGGCGCCGTGTCTCGGCGCCGTGCTGCTCTGGTGCACCGATGAAATCGTCCGCGTGATCGCATCGGGCGAACTGTTCTCGGCGCATCTGGTGCCGACGGGCACCGTCACCTCCTTGCTCGGCGTGCCGCTGCTGCTCGCGCTGCTGCCGCGTCTGCGCACCCAGCCGGACCTGCATGCGGCGGCCGTCGCGCATGCACCGCCCGCGAAGCTGGAGCGCCGCCTGCCGTGGGCGTGCGCCGCGCTCGTGGCGGTGCTGGTGCTGTCGTTCTGTGTGTCGCGCGGACTCGACGGCTGGCGCTTTGCCAGCCGCAGCGATCTCGACGCGCTGATGTTCTGGCGCCTGCCGCATACCGTCGCGGCGCTCGCTGCGGGCGTGCTGCTCGCGGTCGCGGGCACGCTGATCCAGCGCGTCACCGCCAATCCGATGGCCAGCCCCGACCTGCTCGGCGTGAGTTCGGGCGGGGCGCTCGGCATCGTGGTCGTGTTGTTCGCGGGTTTGACGCCGTCGCCGGGCGTGCTGTTCGCCGGCTGCCTCGCGGGCGCGATCGTCACGCTGGCGCTGCTGCTGTGGCTCGGATCGAAGGCCGCGTTCGCGCCAGAACGGCTGCTGCTGATCGGCGTGGCCATCAGCGCGCTGTTTCAGGCCGTGGTCGGCGCGCTGCTCGCAAGCGGCGATCCGCGCGGCGGCATGCTGATGAACTTCATCATCGGCTCGACCTATTACGTCGAAGCGTCGTCCGCCTACACGGCCGCCGCCATCGCCGTGCTCGGGCTGGCGCTCGCGCCGCTGCTGTCGCGCTGGCTGGAGGCGCTCGGACTCGGCACCCACATGGCCGAGGGACTCGGCGTGCCCGTCACGCGCGCGCGCTTTGCCATCCTGATCGTGGCGGCGCTGCTGACGGCGGCATCGACGTTGATTGTCGGACCCTTGTCGTTCGTCGGCCTGATCGCGCCGCATGTCGCGCGCTATTCGGGCGCGCGCCGTCCCGGCGTGCAGATCTTCGTCGCCGCGATCTTCGGTGCGCTGCTGATGGGCTTCGCGGAATGGCTCGGCCGCCAGCTCATGTTCCCCGAGGAAATGCCCGCGGGTCTGGTCGCGACGCTCATTGGCGGGCCTTATCTGATCGCGCTGACGCTGCGCAAATCCGTGTCAGCTACGTGACGAATCTCTCCCGCGCAGGGGATTAGCACGTCGGCTTTTTGAAAGCAAGACATAAACTGTGTCAAGGCTTGCAAATGCGAATCATTCTTGTATAGTGTCGATGTCGAGACGGAAGCGCGCCAGAATTTCACGCCGTCTCGTCACGTCGATGACGTGTTCAGCATTCAGCATGACCTGCGCGCGACGCTGTTCCCGGCCATGACGGACAGACGTGCACGCTGTTCGTCGGGCGCCTCGCTGTATCTCCAGATTCTCAACTTGGCAATCCTGAACACGTCCATCGATGCGATGGGCGCCAGGGTTTTCCACGAGTCTTCTTCGGGTCTTCAACGGGTTTCCACCATCAGGCAGATGCGATCAGCACAATGAATAACAACAGACAACGGCGCCGCGCACCGCGGCCCAACCACCGCTTGCCCGTCCGATCGGGACTCACGCCCATTGCGCTGGCGCTGGTCGCCATGTGGGGCACGTCCGCGCATGCGCAACAAGCCACGGACGCGCAGCCGTCGAATCGCAATCTGCCAGCCATCGAAGTGAATGCCACGCCGGATGCCACCACGGAAGGCAGCGGCACGTATTCCGGCCGCACGGCGACTGTCGCGGGCAAGACGGAGCAGTCCATCAAGGAGATTCCGGCATCGGTGTCGGTGCTGACGCGCCAGCGCATGGACGACCAGAACCTGACGACCATCCAGGACGCGCTCAAATACGTGACCGGCGTGGAGTCGGTGGATTACGGCGACGGCACCGCCTACTACAAGGCGCGCGGCAACTTCCTGGGCGTGCAGTTCGACGGCGTGTCGACGCCGGGCGGCCTCCAATATCTGCAGCAGTTCGACCTCGCGATGTACGACCGCATCGAAGTGTTGCGCGGCCCGACTGGCGTGATGGACGGTGTGACGGATCCGGGCGGCACGGTGAACTTCGTGCGCAAGCGTCCGCAGGACACCTTCCATGTGGCGACGGAAACGCAGGTCGGCTCGTTCGGCAGCTTCCGCCAGATGATCGACGTGACCGGCCCGCTGAACAAGGACGGCTCGCTGCGCGGCCGCGCGGTGCTGGTGGGCAGCGACGGCTTGCAGTCGGTGGATGGCACGCGCCAGAAGGAAGTGATGGCGTACGGCGCCATCGACTACGATTTCAACCCGCGCACCACGTTGTCGCTGTCGGCGGCGTATCAGGTCAACCCGATCAGCGGCATCGATTACGGCGTGAGCGGCGTGACCGATCCGGACGGCAATCTGCTCGGCCGATTGCAGAGTTCGTACACGCAGAACTTCAGCCCGAGCTGGAACTACTCGTACAGCGCGATGGAAGAGGTCAACGGCAATCTCGTGCATCGCTTCGAGAACGGCTGGAAGTCCAACACGACGCTGTTCTATCGCCATCTGCTGACGAAGGCCGACTATGCGTACGCGGGTCCGGGCACGACCGCGGACGGATTGAGTTTCTACGGCGAGCAACGCCAGCGCAACACCTATAACTGGTGGGGCGCGGATACCAACGTGAGTGGCCCGATCCGCGCGTTCGGCCAGACCCATACGCTGACGATCGGTGCGAACTATTCGCTGCAGACGGGCACCGCGGATTCGGGTTTTGCTGCGCTGAACGGTCCGTTCGACGGCCAGACTTTCAACGTATTCGATCCGAACGCCGTGCCGAAAACGGACGTGCCGTTCACTTTCGGATCGAACAACCGCACCGAGCAGTACGGCATTTACGCGCAGGCGCGCATCAAGCTGCTGACGCCGTTGACGCTCGTGCTCGGCGCGCGTGAAGCCTTCCTGCAGGAAACGTCCCAGTCCACGCTTCCGACCGTCGAGGACTGGAGCACGCAGGCGCAGGTCAATCACCGTTTCCTGCCGAGCGCGGGGCTCGTGTATGACATCACGCGCTCGATGACGGCTTACGCAAGTTATTCCCGCTTCCTGACCGCGCAAACCGCGCTCACCTATACGGGCGGACTGTTGCCCCCGCGCTCCGGCGAGCAATACGAAGTCGGCCTGAAGACCAGCTTCCTGAACAACCGGCTGACGACCACGGCGGCGGCGTTCCACATCAACGACAACAACCGCGCGATCACCGACCCGAACAATCCGACCGGCTCGATCGCGGGCGGCAAGTCGACGGACGAAGGTTTCGAGTTCGAGATCGCGGGCCAGCCGTTGGCGAACTGGAACGTGTATGCGGGCTACACGTACCTGAACGTCAACTATGAAAACGATCAGCCGGATCTGACGACCGGCACCGATCCGAAGCATCTGTTCAAGCTGTGGACGAACTACCTGTTCACCCAGGGCACACTGCGCGGCTTCTCGGTGGGCGGGGGCATGCTGGCGCAGACGCGCATTTCGCGCGGCGTCGAGCAGGGCGCATACGCGATCTTCAACGCGCAGATGGGCTATCAGTTCAACAAGCACCTTCAGGCGTCGCTCAACCTGAACAACATCTTCAACCGCGATTACTACATTCGTCCGCCGGGCACTTTCTTCAGCGAGTTCGGTCAGCGTCGCAATGTGATGTTGACGGTCCGGTCGGACTTTTAAAAGCGCGTCGAGCCGGCATGCCGCGACATGCCGGCCGACACGCAGCAGCAGATCCCATCCGGCGAGCCGTGCGCGGACGGCACGGCTCAACACACGGGCGCAACACGTTTCTCTCATCTTCAGTGAGTCAGCCGCAGGAATACGATCATGACGCAACCCTCGTCTTCATTGTTTGACTTCTCACCGTTCGCGGGCCAGAGCGAACGCTATGTCGGCCTCATCAAGCAGTTCGCCGCCGCGCAGCCGTTTCGCAGCGCGGAGGTCAGCGAACTGGTGCTCGACGACGACTACCATCGCCGGCCGCTGCGCCCCGAAGACTTCGAGTTCCTCAAGTTCGCGAAGCCGGTGCGCCCGCATAACGTGAGCCGCCTGCCTGCGCTGGCATCGAACCGTACCTTGCTGTCGATCTACGAACTGGGCACGGCGCGTCTGCCGGCCTCGGCCGCGCCCGCCGACTGGCAACGCTTCGTCGAGTTCTATGGCGAAGAGGCGCAGGTGCTCGGCGCACAGATTGCGCCGTTCCTCGAAGCGTACGCGTTCGAGTATCTGTGCCAGGAGCAGACCGCTCCCGGGCAGGCTTCGGATGCGACGCAAGGACTCGCCCGCATCCTCGATGCCGAACTGCAGTTCTGGGATCAAACGTTTGCGCGGCTGATGCGCAACGATTACCTCGAGGAAGGCTTGCGTTTCATCATGGTGCAGCGCTGGTCGCTGGCGCCGTCGAAGCAGCGCGCGCTGGCGCGGGCGGCGGCGAGCGGCCTGTTCGACATGCTTCCCGCCGACCAGCGTCCCGCACCCGACACCGATGCAACCGATGCCGCGCTGTACGCGAAAGTGGCGGCATCGTGCGGCGTGACGCGCCAGCAGCATGCGTACTGGCAGTTCTATCTGCCGACCAGCCTGGCCAAGTGCAACCTGCTGTATGCGCTCGCGCGCCGGCCGGATCGCGCGTTCGGGCTGGTGGGCGCGGCGTTCGCGGCGGAAGCGGAAGCGCTGGCATTCAGCATCGCGCTCGAACGCGCCTGTGCGCATCTGAAGCCTGCGAACCGTAGCAACGATGATGCGCAGTCGCGCAAGGATTCACTGTTGCGGCGCGGCGCGCAGGCGCTCGAAACGATCGGCGCGGCCTACGGTGCCTCTGCCGTGGCGATGACCGCGCAAGGCATGGCTGCCGGCGAACGGCTGGCCGAACGCGCGCGCTGGGATCTCGGCGAACAATTGCTGTGGCTGTCGTCGATCCGTCATTACGTGGCGTTCGCGCACCGCATCAGCACGCGTATCGACGCCGAATGTCCGGACATCGATCGCGAGACCTTCATCGAGCCGCATGAGATGTGCTCGACCACGCACGTTCACAACGATCACCGGCTCGTGACCATCCAGGAAGGCGAGATGCTCTTCTGGGGCAATCTCGGCATGCAGCTGAAGATGAACGAGGGCGACATGGTGCTGATTCCCGATGGCCGTCTGCATGGCTCGACGGTGGTATCGGGCGAATGCACCTATCACCAGCCGATCATTCCCGACGACTGGGTCCGCGCGCTGGTTGCGGAGCTCGACGCGAAGGCGTCGGCCTGAACGAAAAGCATCATCCCAGAGCGTCCGGCACAGGACGCCTGTTTCCCTGCAAGAAACGCTTTCATCGACGAGCCGCGGCGTCTGCGGCTCGCGCGCGCGTTCGCCCGTGCAAGAGGCAGGGGCGCGCGTGAAGAACGAGGATATCGACGATGCAAAGGAACGAGGAAACAGTGGACGATCAAGCAAAGAGCGTCAATGCTGAAACGCAAGCGGGCGCGCCCGCAGGCAGCGGGTTCGATCCGGGCGACTGGAAGAGCCGCATCATCGCCGGGCGCGCCACGGGTGCGGAGGTGCAGCCGCCCGCGTGGCTGGATGCCTCTTACGAGACGCTGCGCGCGCAGGTCATGGATCCGGCTTATCCGTGCTTCTTCGGCACGATGGCCGAGAAGCGCGGCGAGATGTTCTATTCGTATGTGAACGGCAAGGACATCGGCCAGCTTGCCGCGACCATGCAGACCTTCGCGGAACTGGTCTCGCTGCCGGAGTATCGCAAGAACAATATTGCGGTGTTCTTCGAGCCGGATGCCGAGCCGCTCTCGCACGACGCCTATCACGCACTGTTCTGGAAGATCCTCCAGCATCTGCACGATGTCGATCCGGACCCGCACGCGGACGCGCAGCCGGAGCCGTCGAGCGAGGACTGGGAGTTCTCCTTCGCGGGTGTGGAGACCTTCGTGGTGTGCGCGTGCCCGTCGTTCCGCGCGCGGCACAGCCGCAATCTCGGTCCGGGCATGGTGCTGCTGTTCCAGCCGCGCAGCGTGTTCGTCGACACGATCACCAACAAGGTCATCGGCCGCGAGGCGCGCAATCAGGTGCGCAAGCGTCTGGAGACCTGGGACGAGATCGGCGCGCATCCGGATCTCGGTTTCTTCGGCGATCCGGGCAATCTCGAATGGAAGCAATACTTCCTCGACGATGCCAACACCCCCGCCGACGACCGTTGTCCGTTCCTCAAGCGCAAGCGCATGGCGCAGCAGGAAGCGCCTGTCGTGGAGACGCGCAAGCCGCCCGCCGATCCCGCGCGCCCGACGTGGTGGCAGCCGCGGCCCGTGTCGCCGGACGAGGCGCGTTATCCGCTGCGTCCGGTGCATCTCGAAGTGGAGCGGCACGCGGTGTCGTACGGCGAGCGGACGGTGCGCGAGTATGACGAGGACTGAGGCGTAATGGCATCACAGGCACAAGGCGCGGACGGGATGGACATGGCTGAGAACATGATTGAGCGGTTGCGGGCGCTGGCCGCTTCGCGCGGCACGGACACGGCGCTCGTGACGGTCGATGCGCACGGCGACACGCGTTACGACTACGCGCAACTCGACCGCCGCGCGACCGCGCTGGCGCGGCGTCTGCGCGGCGCGGACGGCTGGGCCGAAGGCATGCGCGTGCTGCTGATGATGGATAGCGGCATCGACTATGTGGCCGCGTTCTTCGGCTGCCTGTATGCCGGAGCGACGGCGGTGCCGGCGTATCCGCCGGAGTCGCGGCGCGGCCAGCACCTGGCGCGCTTGCAGGCGATTGCCGCCGATGCCGACGCTGCCTTCATCGTCACGACGGCTGCGCTCGAAGCCAGCCTGGGCGACGCCTTCGCCGAGATCGCGCCGCAAGCCGTGCGCGTCTTGATGGACGCGCTCGTTGCGGACCCGGATGCGTCATCGTTCGAGCCGTATCGCGCGGCGCCGGTGGATGTGGCGTTCCTGCAATACACGTCCGGTTCGACCTCGAGCCCCAAGGGCGTGATGGTCACGCACGGCAGCCTGTGGGCCAACGAAGCGGCGATCCGCGCGGGCCTGAGCGTCACGGGCGACGACGTGTTCGTGAGCTGGCTGCCGCTGTATCACGACATGGGGTTGATCGGCACCTTGTCGCAACCGGTGTTCAGCGGCATTCCGCTCGTGCTGATGTCGCCGCAGTATTTCCTGGAGCGGCCGGTGCGCTGGCTCGAAGCGATTGCGCGGCATCGCGGCAGCATTTCCGGCGGTCCTGATTTTGCGTATCGGCTGTGTGCGGACCGCGTCGGCGACGAGCAGCGCGATGCGCTCGATCTGTCGAGCTGGCGCGTGGCGTTCTCCGGCTCGGAGCCGGTGCGCAAGCCGACGCTCGATGCCTTCGTCGCACGCTTTGCTTCCGCGCGTTTCGATGCAGGCGCGCTGTTTCCCTGCTACGGGCTTGCCGAAGCGACGCTTTACGTGAGCGGCGTGGCGCGCGGTGCGGGTGCGCGCGCGGCATCGTTCGATCAGGCCGCGATGGAGCAGGGCCGCGTTGCCGTCGCGGCGGGCGAGGCCGATTCCGCCGCGCTGGTGTCGTGCGGCAAGGCCGCGCCGGGGCATGAGATTGCCATCGTCGATACGGACAGCGGCGCGGTGCTCGCGCCGGGCCACATTGGCGAGATTTGTGTGAGCGGGCCGAGCGTCGCGGCGGGCTACTGGCGGCGCGAGGACGCGAGCGCCTCGGCGTTCAGGACGCGCGGCGGCGTGACCTGGCTGCATACCGGCGATCTCGGTTTCCTGCACGACGGCGAGCTGTACGTGGCGGGACGCATCAAGGATCTGCTGATCGTGCGCGGACGCAATCTGTATCCGCAGGATCTCGAACTGGCGATCGAACGCGAGGTCGAGCTTGTGCGGCGCGGCCGGGTGGCGGCGTTCGCCGTCGAGATCGACGGGCAGGCGGCGATCGGCATCGCAGCCGAGGTGTCGCCGAAGATGCGCAAGCTGGTTGCGGCGCAGGACATCGCGGCGGCCTTGACGGAAGCCGTCGCGCAGACGTGCGGCGAAACGGCCGGCGCGATCGTGCTGCTCGATCCGGGCGGCTTGCCGAAGACGTCGAGCGGCAAGGTGCAGCGCGCGGCCTGTGCGCTCGGCTGGCGGAAGCGTTCGCTCGACGCGTACGCATGGTTCCTGCAAGGCCGCCGCATCGATAGCGACGAAGCGCCGCAAGCCGCGCCTGTGACGCTGGACGAAATGGAAGCGGCGCTGGCCGCGCTGTGGCGCGATGCGTTGCACGGCGCCGGCGCGCTCACTGCCGACGCCAACTTCTTCGCGCATGGCGGCAGTTCGCTCGCGGCCGTGCAGGTCGCGGCGGCGATCCGCGCGCGCTGGTCGATCGATTTCATGCCGCGCGATGTCTTTGCCGCGCCCGTGTTGCGCGACGCGGCAGCCCGCGTGCGCGAGCGGATGGCACACGTGGCGCAAGGGCAGGCTCAGACTGAAGCACTGCCGCTCCTCGACGACGCACAGCGCGCCCGTTCGCGTGCCTCGGACGCGCAACGCGGCCTGTGGCTGACGTGGTCGCACGATCCATCGAGCGCCGCGTACAACATGAGCGGCGTATTGCGGCTGCACGGCGCGCTTGACGTGGCCGCGCTGCAACGCGCTTTCCAGACCGTCGTGAAGCAGCACGATATCTTGCGCGCTCGCTTCGTGATCGACGATGAAGGCGAGGCCGTGCAACTCATCGACGACACGCTCGATATCACGCTGGGCCACTCGTGCGATGAAGGCACATTTGAAGCACTCGCGGACCGCATCGCCCGCGCGCCATTCGATCTGGAAACCGGTCCGCTCGTGCGGGCGCATCTGGTCAGCGTGGGCGAAGACGAGCATCGGCTGGTGCTGGCGCTGCATCACATCATCGCGGATGGCTGGTCGGTGAACGTGCTGCTCGCAGCGCTGGCCGATGCGTACTACGCGCGTCCCGAAGCCACGCAGCGGCGCGTGCAGTCCGCCGATTACACCGCGTGGAGCCGCGCCTCGGCCGATGCTTCCACGCTCGCCCGTCAACTCGACTACTGGCGCGCGCAACTCGCCGCCGACGGCGATCCCGCGCAAGCCGCGCGTCTGTTCCCGGCTGCGGCGGAGGCCACGCGCGGCCGCCAGCGCGGCGCAAAGTTTGCGCTCGAAGCCGATCTGGCCGCCCGCATGCGACGGCTCGCGGGCGAACATCGCGCTTCGTTGTTCATGACGGTGCTGGCTGTCTTCAACGTGGTGCTGCATGTATTGAGCGGCAAGGACGATATCCGCATCGGCGCGCCGGTGTCGTCGCGCAAGCGGCCTGAGGCGCAGCATCTGATCGGCTATTTCATCGACATGCAGGTGCTGCGTTCGCGCGTCGAACGGCAGCAGGATTTCGGCGCGCTGGTCGATGCCGCCCGTGAAACCGTGCTCGCGGCACAGGAGCATCAGGACGTGCCGTTCGACCGGCTGATGAGCGCCTTGCTGCCGAAGCGCGCGCAAGCCGGCGACGCGCTGTTTCAGGTGAAGCTCACCGAACAGCGTCCGTTCGCGGCGCATGGATTCGCACCGCTCGATGCGTCGCTGCACGTGCTGCTGAACGATGCCCCGCACTTCGACCTCGCCGTCGATTTCACCGATACCGGTGCGCAGATCGATTTCCTCGTCGCCTATGACGATGCCGTGTTCAATGCCGCGTTCATCGCGCGTCTGACTCGATTGTTCGCGACGTTGGCACAACGCCTGACCGATGCGCCGCAGGAAGCGATCGGACGCCATCTGGACGAAGCGCCGTCAGCGGACGTGCTGACCATGTGGGCCGACAGCGTCGCGCGTCATCCGGACAAGATCGCCTTGCGCGATGGCGCACGCAGCGCGACCTTCACCGAACTCGACGCCGCCGCCAGCGTGCTCGCCGCGCGTCTCGTCGAGCATGGCGCGGTGAGGGAGGCGCGGGTCGGCGTGCTGGCGGAGCGGTCGATCGAACATGTGCTGGGCATGCTGGCCGCGCTGAAGGCGGGCGCGACCTGGGTGCCGCTCGATCCGGCCGCGCCCGCCGCGCGCCTGAGCGCCCAGTTGCGTGATTGCGGCGCGCGGGTGCTGCTGCATGCCGCCGCGTTGCCCGACGGGCTGGACACGGCGCAGGCCGTGCCGCTCGACGTGAGCTTCGCGGCCGGCGAGAACACGCAAGCCAAGTTGCCGTGCGTGGTTCATCCCGATCAGGCCGCGTACATGATCTATACGTCGGGTTCGACGGGCGAGCCGAAGGGCGTGGTGGTCTCGCATCGCGCGCTCGGCAGCTATGTGCGCGGCATGCTGGACACGCTGCGCGCGAGCCCCGACGCGTCCTTCGCGATGGTCTCGACACCCGCCGCCGATCTCGGCCATACCGTGCTGTTCGGCGCGCTGTGCTCGGCGCGCACGCTGCATCTGCTCGCACCGGAACTGGCCTTCAATCCCGATCAGTTCGCGCGCTATATGGCGGAACATGAAGTGGGCGTGCTGAAGATCGTGCCGGGGCATCTGTCGGCGTTGCTGAGTGCGGCTCGCCCGCGCGACGTGTTGCCGTGGGATGCGTTGATCGTCGGCGGCGAGACGACTTCCGCCGCGCTGCTCGCGCGTTTGCAGGCGCTCGCACCCGCGTGCCGCATCTTCAATCACTATGGCCCGACGGAAACGACGGTGGGCGTCGCGATGTACGCGCAGCGCGGCCCGCTCGACGCACAGCGCGATCTGCCGCTCGGTGCCGCGCTGCCCCGCGCGCGCCTCCACGTGCTCGACGATGCGCTCCAGCCGGTCGAATCAGGTGCAATTGGCGAACTGTACGTGGGTGGGCCGTCCGTCGCGCGGGGTTATCACGGCCGTGCGGCGCTGAGCGCGGAGCGCTTCGTGCCGGATCCGTTCGCTTCGGGCGAGCGGCTGTATCGGACGGGGGATCGCGTGCGGATCCATGCGGACGGCATGCTCGACTATCTGGGCCGTGCGGACGATCAGTTGAAGGTCCGGGGCTACCGCGTGGAACCGGCCGAGGTGGAGCGCGCGCTGCGGCGTGTGGAAGGCGTTCGCGAAGCTGCCGTGCTCGGGCATGAAGCGGCGGGCGGCTTGCGCCTGGCGGCCGTCGTGACCGGCGATGCAACGGCGGACACGGTGCGCGGCGCGCTCGCGGCATGGCTGCCGGAATACATGGTGCCCGCCGATATCGTCACCGTCGCGGCCTTGCCGCTGAACGCGAACGGCAAGCTCGACCGTGTGGCTTTGCGGACGCTGTTGCCGTCGGTGTCGGAGAGCGCGCCTGCGGACGCCGCCGATGCGCCGCATGGCGCAACCGAAGTCGCGCTCGCGCGGATCTGGGCTGACGTGATCGGCATGGAGCCGGGATCGATCAGCCGGCATCGCAACTTCTTCGAATCGGGCGGCGACTCGATTCTCGGTCTCAAGGTGGTGGCGAAGGCCCGCAAGGCCAAGCTGTCGATCACGCCGAAGCTGCTGTTCCAGCGGCTCACGCTGGCGCAACTGGCGGCCCGGCTCGATGAGGCGTCGGCTGTCAAGGCGGCGCCGCAGAGCACGATTCCGCGCCTGCCTGAGGCATCGCGAGGGCGCACGCTCGCTTCGCATGCGCAGCGGCGTCAGTGGTTCATGTGGCAACTGGCGCCGGAGAGCAGCGCGTATCACGTGGCGGGTGGCTTGTGGCTGAACGGTGACGTGGATGCTTCTGCGTTGAAGGCGAGCGTCGAGGCGATCGTCGCAAGGCATGAGGTGTTGCGTACGCGCTTCGTTGCTGATGACGCGGGTCAGGTGCAGCAGTGGATCGAACCGCAGGGAACGCTTGACTGGCAGGAAGCGTCATTACCGGCGACGCAGATCGATGACGCAGCGCGTATGCTCGCGAGCCGTCCGTTCGATCTGGCGCAAGGGCCGTTGCTGCGTGCAGGGCTTTTTCCCACGCAGGAAGAGGGCAAAAGCCTGTTCGTGCTGGCGATGCATCACATCGTCTCGGATGGCTGGTCGGTGCGTGTGCTGCTCGAAGAACTGGTGGCGCATTACCGCGCAGCGGTGTTGAAAGAACCGTTGAAGCTGGCAGCGCTGCCGGTGCAATACGCGGACTATGCGGCATGGCAACGCGACTGGCTGGAAGCAGGCGAACGCGAACAGCAATTGACCTACTGGCGCAAGGCGCTGGGCGATACGCAACCGGTGCTGGCACTGCCCACCGATGCACCGCGTCAGGCGAATGCGTCGTATCGTGCGGCGCGGTATCGGCTGAAGATGCCTGAAGCGCTTTCGCAAGCGGTGAAGTCGCGCGCGCAAAGTACGTCCACGACGCCGTTCATGGTGCTGCTCGCGGCGTTCCAGGCGCTGCTGCATCGCTATACGGGACAGGAAGATATCCGCATCGGCGTGCCGGTGGCGAACCGACATCGCGTGGAGACGGAGGGCTTGATCGGCTTCTTCGTGAACACGCAGGTGTTGCGTGCAGAGATCGATGGCGAAGCAAGTCTCGAAGCGCTGCTGCAACAAACCCGCCAGACGACGCTCGACGCACAGGCGCATCAAGACCTGCCCTTCGACGTACTGGTAGATGCCCTGCGTCCCGAACGCAGCCTGAGCCACACGCCGCTGTTCCAGGTGATGTTCAACCATCAGCGCAGCGACTGGCGCGTGCTGGAACAGCTTCCAGGCCTGACCATCGAGCCGTATCCGCTGCCCGCCCCGATGGCGCAATTCGAATTGCTGCTCGACACGCGCGAGGAGCCGGACGGCACGCTATCGCTGGAACTGACCTACACGCGCGAACTCTTCGACGAAGCGACCATCGCCCGTCTCGCGCAGCATTACCAACGGATACTCGCGGCGTTCGCGGACGCTGCGGCCAGCCGCCAGAGCGTCGGCGAGATCGCGATGGTGGACGAAGCCGAAGCCACCACGCTCGCGCGCTGGAGCGTGAACCCGGCACACAACGAAGGCGCCGAGCCCGTCTTCCGCGCGTTCGAGCGTCACGCAGAGCGTCATCCGGACGACATCGCCCTGCTGCTCGACGACGCCACCCTGACCTACGGCGAACTCAACGCCCGCGCCAACCGGCTCGCGCACTGGCTGCTCGCGCAGGGCGTCGGCGTGGAAACGCGCGTCGGCATCGCGGCGCTGCGTTCCTTCGATCTGCTGGTCGCGCTGTATGCCATCGTCAAGGCGGGCGCGGCCTATGTGCCGCTCGATCCCTCCTATCCGGCCGATCGCCTCGCCTACATGATCGGCGACAGCCGGCCGCAACTGGTGCTGCATCAGCGCGGCATCGCACTGCCCGCGCCGGAGGGCGGCGTGCCGTGCTTCGTGCTCGAGGACATCGATACACGCGCCTGTCCGGCGCACAACCCGGATGCCGTGCTGCACGGCGCCAATCTCGCCTATGTGATCTACACGTCCGGTTCGACGGGCCGGCCAAAGGGCGTGGGCAACCGTCACGATGCGCTGTTCAACCGGCTCGAATGGATGCAGCGCGCCTATGCGCTGCGGCGCGGCGAAACCGTGTTGCAGAAGACGCCGTTCAGCTTCGACGTTTCGGTGTGGGAGTTCTTCTGGCCGTTGCGCGTCGGCGCACGGCTGGCCATCGCCGCGCCCGACGCGCATCGCGATCCGGCGCTGCTCGCCGCGACGATGCGTCGCCATGCGGTGAGCACGCTGCACTTCGTGCCGTCGATGCTGCAAGCCTTCATCGACAGCGGCGCGGCCTCTCACTGCGGCGGGTCGCTGACGCGCATCGTGTGCAGTGGCGAGGCGCTGTCCGCCGGCTTGCGCCAGTCGACGGCGCAAGCGTTGCCCTCGGTGACGCTGCACAACCTCTACGGCCCGACGGAAGCGGCCATCGACGTGACCGCGTGGACCTGCGTGGACGAAGCGGCGCGAGCCGTGCCGATCGGCCGTCCTATCGACGCAACGCAGACCTGGGTGCTGGACGCGCGCCTGTCGCCGGTGCCGCCGGGCGTGCCGGGAGAACTGTATCTGGGCGGCGCGAACCTCGCGCGCGGCTATCTGGGCCGGGCGGCGCTGACCGCCGAGCGCTTCGTGCCCGATCCGTTCGGCGCGGACGGCGCGCGCCTGTACCGCACGGGCGATGTCGTGCGCTGGCGCGAAGACGGCGCGCTCGACTATCTGGGCCGCGTCGATCACCAGGTGAAGATTCGCGGCTTGCGTATCGAGCTGGGCGAAATCGAGGCGGCCTTGCTCGGCCAGGGCGTGCGCGAAGCGGTGGTGATGGCGCGCGATGACCGGCTCATCGCGTGGGTGACGGGCGCTGTGTCCGATGCCGATGCCCTGCGCATCGCCCTCGCTCGAACTTTGCCGGACTACATGGTGCCGTGGCGCATCGTGCCGCTCGATGTGATGCCGCTCAACGCCAACGGCAAGGTGGACCGGCATGCGCTGCCGCAGCCCGCGTTCGACGATGCCGCGCCTTTCGAAGCGCCGCACGAGGGCATCGAGACGGAACTGGCGACGGTGTGGTCGACGCTGCTGGGCGTCGAGCGGATTGGACGTCACGACGATTTCTTCGATCTGGGCGGGCATTCGCTGCTCGCGGTGCAGCTGAACGCGCGCATCGGTCTCGATCTGGGCGCGAGTCTGCCGCTCGCCACGCTGTTCAATGCGCCGACGCTGGCCGCGCAAGCCGCGATGGTGGCGCAGACGCGCGCCGCGCAGCCTTCCGACGACGCGCTGAATCGCCTGGATCTCTTCATGGATACGCTGTGAGCATGGCTATGGACAAGGACGCGGCGCGACGCATCGCTGAACGCTTTATCGAACTGACGCCGGAGAAGCGGCGTGTGTTCTGGCAGAAGATGAACGAGCAGGGCGTGGCGCCCGCGCAGTTCCCTATCCTGCCGCGCGCGCGTCAGGCAGGGCAGGGCGTGGCGGCTTCGCATGCGCAGCAGCGTCAGTGGTTCATGTGGAACCTGGCGCCGGAGAGCAGCGCGTATCACGTGGCGGGCGGCTTGTGGCTGAACGGTGACGTGGATGCGTCTGCGTTGAAGGCGAGCGTCGAGGCGATCGTCGCAAGGCATGAGGTATTGCGTACGCGCTTCGTTGCCGATGACGCGGGTCAGGTGCAGCAGTGGATCGAACCGCAAGGAACGCTTGACTGGCAGGAAGCTTCATTACCGGCGACGCAGATCGATGACGCAGCGCGTATGCTCGCGAGCCGTCCGTTCGATCTGGCGCAAGGGCCGTTGCTGCGTGCAGGGCTTTTTCACACGCAGGAAGCGGGCAAAAGCCTGTTCGTGCTGGCGATGCATCACATCGTCTCGGATGGCTGGTCGGTGCGTGTGCTGCTTGAAGAACTGGTGGCGCATTACCGCGCAGCGGTGTTGAAAGAGCCGTTGAAGCTGGCGGCGCTGCCGGTGCAATACGCGGACTATGCGGCATGGCAACGCGACTGGCTGGAAGCAGGCGAGCGCGAGCAGCAATTGACCTACTGGCGCAAGGCGCTGGGCGATACGCAACCGGTGCTGGCGCTCCCCACCGATGCACCGCGTCAGGCGAATGCGTCGTATCGCGCGGCGCGGTATCGCCTGCGCATGCCTCAAGCGCTTTCGCAGGCGGTGAAGTCGCGCGCGCAAAGTACGTCCACGACGCCGTTCATGGTGCTGCTCGCGGCGTTCCAGGCGCTGCTGCATCGCTATACGGGACAGGAAGATATCCGCATCGGCGTGCCGGTGGCGAACCGACATCGCGTGGAGACGGAGGGCTTGATCGGCTTCTTCGTGAACACGCAGGTGTTGCGTGCAGAGATCGATGGCGAAGCAAGTCTCGAAGCGCTGCTGCAACAAACCCGCCAGACGACGCTCGACGCACAGGCGCATCAAGACCTGCCCTTCGACGTACTGGTAGATGCCCTGCGTCCCGAACGCAGCCTGAGCCACACGCCGCTGTTCCAGGTGATGTTCAACCATCAGCGCAGCGACTGGCGCGTGCTGGAACAACTCCCGGGCCTGAGCATCGAGCCCTACGCCCTGCCGGACGAAGCGGCGTTGTTCGAACTGACGCTGAACATCATCGAATCGACGGACGGCACGCTGGAGGCCGAGTTCATCTACGCCGACGAACTGTTCGATGCCGCGAGCATCGAGCGGCTCGGCGCGCATTACGCGAACGTGTTGCGGGCGCTGACGGATGACCCGGCGCAGCGCATCGGTGAAATTGCCTTGCTCGATGCGGCGCAATGGCGGCAACTGCGCGAATGGGGCAGCGGCTCCACTCAAGCACAAGAAGCCGACGACTTCGTTCACCGACGCATCGCCGCCTGCGCACAGGCCACACCGGACGCGCTCGCCGTCACCGGCATCGACGGCCGGATGACCTATGCCGAACTCGATCGTCGCGCGAACCGTCTGGCGGCGCGTCTGATGCGCGAGGATGTCGGTCCCGAAGTGCGTGTCGGCCTGGCCATGTCGCGGACCGCCGGCCTGACGGCCGCGATGCTCGGCATCCTGAAGGCGGGCGGCGCGTATGTGCCGCTCGACCCGGCGTACCCGCCCGCGCGCCTCACGCACATGGCAAACGACAGCGCCATTGCGCTGCTGCTCGTCGACGATGCGTCGGAAGCGCACATGCGCGACGCCTGTAGCGTGCCCGTGCTGAACCTCGACACGCTCGACCTGTCCGGCGAACCCGACACCGATCCCGCGCCCGCCCTGCATCCTGACAATCTTGCATATGTCGTGTACACATCGGGCACGACGGGCCGTCCGAAGGGCGTCGCGGTTGCGCATGGCGCGCTGGCGTCGCACTGCCGGGCGATCGGCGAACTGTTCGGCTATGACGCGTCGGATTGCTGCCTGCATTTCGCGTCGATCAGTTTCGACGTCGCCGCCGAAGAGCTCTGGGTGCCGCTTACGCACGGCGCTTCGGTCCTGATGCGCGACGACGAAGTGTGGTCGGCCGGGCGGCTGGTCGATGAGATCCGCGCGCACGGCGTCACCTCGCTCAACGTGCCGCCGGCCTATATCGATGCCTTCGCGCGCGAAACGGCGGCGGGCGCGGTGAGCGTGCGGACCTGCATCGTCGGCGGCGAGGCGTGGTCGCGCGCGGGCTTTGATGCCGTGCGCGAACGGCTCGCGCCGCAGCGCGTCTTCAATGCCTACGGTCCGTCGGAAACGGTCATCACGCCGACCGTCTGGCAAGCCGATGAGCCCGCGTTCGACAGCGCCTATGCGCCGATCGGACAGCCCGTCGGCGCACGCAGCGCCTGGGTGCTGGATGCGCGCAAGAACCCGGTGCCGCCTGGCGTGCCGGGCGAACTGCATATCGGCGGCGCGGCGCTGGCGCGCGGCTATCTTGGCCAGCCCGGCATGAGCGCGGCGCGCTTCGTGCCGGACCCGTTTTCCGACACGCCCGGCGCGCGCCTCTACTGCACCGGCGATCTGGTGCGCTGGCGCGCCGATGGTCAGCTCGAATATCTGGGCCGCCTCGACGAGCAGGTGAAGGTGCGCGGCTTCCGGATCGAACCTGGCGAGATCGAGGCGCGGCTGCGCATGCAGGACGGCGTCGCGGAGGCGGTCGTCGTCGCGCTGGATGCAGCCGACGGCACGGCGTCCAGACGTCTTGCAGCGTATGTCACGGCAGCAGCGGGACAGCCACTCGACCCGGCCGCCCTGCGCGCGGCGCTCGGCGCCACGCTGCCCGACTACATGGTGCCCTCCTGGCTGACCGTGCTGGATGCGTTGCCGTTGACGCCGAACGGCAAGATCGACCGGCGCGCGCTGCCTGCGCCGGAGATCGTCGCGGCGCCGCTCTCCGAAGCGCCTCAGGGCGATACCGAAATCACGCTCGCAGGAATCTGGTCGCAGTTGTTGCGGCGCGAGGGCATCGGACGTCACGAGAACTTCTTCGAGTTGGGCGGCGATTCGATCATGGGCTTGCAGATCGTCGCGCGTGCGCGTCGCGCGGGCCTCGGCCTCAGCGCACGACAGATCTTCGAGCAGCAGACCATCGCGCAACTGGCGAGCGTCGTCACGCCGCTCGGTGCGTCGCCCGCCGAAGCCGCGCTGCCGGATTCGACTGTGGACACAAGCGCGCCTGTTCCCTTGCTGCCGATCCAGGCGTGGTTCTTCAGCGAAGCATTCGCGGCGCGCGATCACTTCAATCAGGCGGTGCTGCTCGACGTGGGCCGCACGCTGGATACCGGCGCGCTGCAAGACGCGCTGAGCGCGGTGGTCGCGCATCACGACAGCCTGCGCGTGCGCTTCGAGCCGTGCGAGTCGGGCTGGCGTCAACGCTATGCCACGGAGGATGAAGCCGCGCCGTCCCTCGACGTCATTGAAAGCGTCGCGCTCGCGGAGATCGGGAAGCATTGCGACGCGGCGCAGGCCAGCCTCGACATCGAGCACGGCCCGCTCCTTCGCGCGATCGCGCTCGGCATCGAAGACGGCACGTGGCGGCTGTTCATCGCGATCCATCATCTGGTGGTCGATACCGTGTCGTGGCGCATTCTCATCGACGACCTGCAACGCGTTCACGCTCAACGCGTGCGCGGCGAAGCGGCAACGCTGCCCGAACGCACGACCTCGTGTCAGGCTTTCGCACGCCAGTTGCACGAAGCGGCGCGCATACCGGACGTCGAGCGCGACCTCACGCACTGGCAACGCCTCGCCGAAGTGCGCGCGGCCTTGCCGCCGGGCATGCCGCACGCATCTGGCGTGCCGCAGCGCGCCGTCGTGCAGTTCGATCGCGCGACGACGCGGCGTATGCAACAGGACGCATCGGCGGCTTATCGGACGCAACTCGTCGATCTGCTGCTGCTCGCCACGGGCCGCGCGTTGTGCGCGTTCTCCGACAGCGCGGCGTTGCGTATCGACCTCGAAGGTCACGGACGCGAGCCGCTCTCCGGCCACGCCGATCTGAGCCGCACGGTCGGCTGGCTGACGAGCGTGTATCCGTTCGAACTCGCGCCGACCGGCGAGCCCGGCGCGGCGCTCAAGCGCGTGAAGGAAGCGCGCCGCGCGGTGCCGCATCGCGGCCTGAGCTTCAATCTGCTCAAGTATCTCGGTACGCCGTCGAGTCGCGCGGCGCTGGCGGGCATCGGTCACGCGGAGGTGCTGTTCAACTATCTCGGCCAGTTCGACGACGACGACCCCGGCCAAGGCTGGCAACTCGCCACGGAGGCGAGCGGGCGCACGTCGAGCGAACTGAATCGCGCGACGCATGCACTCGAAATTTCGGCGCAGGTTCATCGGGGCGCACTGTCGCTCACGCTGCTGCATCCGCGCGGCGACCGCTACGACGCAGCCACGCTGACGACGCTCGCCGACGCGCTGCAGCGCGAACTGCTGGCCGTACTGGCGCACTGCGAAAGCGGCGCATCCGGGCTGACGCCTTCCGATGTGCCGCTTGCGGGCATCGACCAGGCGCGTCTCGATGCGTTGCCCGTGCGTGCCGCCGACGTCGCGGACCTGTATCCGCTCGCGCCGATGCAGACGGGCATCGTGTTCCACAGCCTGCTCGGACAGCAGCCGGGCGCCTATGTGAACCAGTTGCGCGTGGATATCGGCCGGCTGGATGGCGCGCGTTTCGAAGCGGCATGGACTGCCGTTGCCGCGCGTCACGACACCTTGCGTACCGGTTTTCTGTCCTTCGACGATGCCCCGCGTCAATGGGTGGCGCGCAGCATCGCGACGCCGTTCTTCACCGAGGACTGGCGTAACGAAGAAGCATCGACACTCGATGCGCGTCTCGACCGTTTCGCCGCCGCGCGCGTGACGCAGGGTTTCGATCTGGCGCGCGCGCCGTTGTGGCGGGTGGACGTGCTGCGCACGGACGTGGATCGACATCATTTCGTGTGGACGTTCCATCACGCGCTGCTCGATGGCTGGAGCGCCGCGCAGTTGCTCGCCGAAGTGCTGGCGACTTATGAGGGACGACCGGCTACCGGCGTGCCGGGACGCTATCGGGACTTCATCGCGTGGCTGGGCCAGCGGCCGCAGGCTGTCGGCGAGACCTGGTGGCGCGAGCAACTCGGCGCACTCGAAGGCCCGACGCTGCTGAGCCATGCATTGCCCGCACCGTCACGCGCCGATGCAGCGAGCGCCGCTTCATACGGCACGCATGCGCTGACGTGGGACGCCGCGCGCGCCGCGTCGCTCGGCCGCTTTGCGAAGTCCCGCCGCGTGACGCCGAATACGCTGGTGCAGGCCGCGTGGCTCGTGCTGCTGCAACGTTATACGGGGCAGCGCGCGGTGAGCTTCGGCGCGACCGTCGCGGGCCGTCCGGAAGCGCTCGCGGGCGCGGACCGCACGCTCGGCCTGTTCATCAACACCATTCCGGTGATCGGCGCGCCGGATCCCGCGACGAGCGTCTCGGCGTGGCTCGAACGCGTGCAGCGGCAGGGCGTCGCGGCGCGCGAGCACGAACACGTCGCGCTCTACGACATCCAGCGCTGGGCGCGCATCGAAGGCGGACAGGCGCTGTTCGACAGCATCGTCGTGTTCGAGAACTATCCGGTCGATGACATCCTGCATGCTTCCGGCGCGCGCGAGTTGCAGTTCTCCGGCTTGCGCAACGAGGACCGCACGAGTTATCCGCTGACGCTGTCGGTCACGCAAGGCAGGGCGGGCGAGGAAGCGCTGCGCATCGACTTCGACTATGCCAGCGATATCTTCGATGCCACGCAGATCGCCCGCATGGCAGCGCATCTGTCGGCGCTGCTCGATGCGTTCATCGCCGCGCCGGATGCACCGCTCGGGGCGCTCGACATGCTGGCCCCCGGCGAGCGCGCGCAACTGGAAAGCTGGGGCAGCGCGCGCGAGGTCGCAGCGTCCGCGCCCGTGCATCTGCGCATCGCGCAACAGGCCGCGCGCACGCCGGATGCGCAGGCGCTGGTGCTCGATGACGAATCGATCGACTACGGCACGCTTGACCGCCGCGCAGAACGCGTCGCGCGCCATCTGCGCGCGGCGGGTGTCGGACCCGAAGCGCGCGTGGGCGTGCTGCTCGAGCGCTCGCTGACGATGATCGTCGCGATCCTCGGCGTGCTGAAGGCGGACGGTGCTTATGTGCCGCTCGATCCGTCGTATCCGGCGGAGCGTCTCGCGTTCATGATCGAGGACAGCGGCATTGCGGTCGCGCTGACCGCGCCCACGGAAGAGACCTCGGATGTGCCGGTCGATGCGCTCGCGCGCCTCGGCGTCAGGACACTGGACGTGCATCGCATGACGGAGGACGGTGCAACGCCTTCAACAGCGCCCGCTGCAATCGTGCCTTCGCACCTCGCCTATGTGATCTACACATCAGGCTCGACCGGCAGGCCGAAGGGCGTCGGCATCACGCACGACGGGCTGGCGCGTCATACGGACGTGTCGATCGGCATGTTCGGCATCACGTCGCGGGACCGCGTGCTGCAATTCTCGACCTTCAACTTCGACGGCTTCGTCGAACAGGTCTTTCCGACGCTCGCCGCCGGCGCGACGCTGATCCTGCGCGGACCGGAGCTATGGAGCAGCGAGCGCTTCCTCGAACAGGTGGCGCAGCAGCGCATCACCGTCGCCGACCTGACCACGGCGTACTGGAACGCGCTTGCACAGGACTTTGCCGAACGCGGCGCGCACGCAGTGCGTGCGCGCTGTGGCACGCTGCGGCGCGTGCATGCGGGCGGTGAAGCCATGCCCGCCGATGGCGTGCGGGCATGGCGCGCGGCGGGTCTCGAGCATGTGGCGCTGGCGAATACCTATGGTCCGAGCGAAGCAGTCGTGACGGCAACCTTGTTCGACTGCACGCCTTACGTGCGCAACGACGCATCCTTACCCGCGCAGATTCCGCTCGGCACGCCCCTCGACGGACGCACGCTGCGCGTGCTCGATGCGCAACTCAATCTGGTGCCGATGGGCGCGGCGGGCGAATTGTGTATCGGCGGGGCGCTGCTTGCACGCGGCTATCTCGGGCGCTCGGGACTCACCGCGACCCGCTTCATCGCCGATCCGCATGCGCGCACGCCGGGCGCACGGCTGTATCGCACCGGCGACGTGGTCCGCTGGAACGAGGACGGCACGCTCGCCTATCTCGGTCGCACGGACCATCAGGTGAAGGTGCGGGGCTTTCGCGTCGAACTGGGCGAGATCGAAGCACTGCTCGCGCAGCAGCCGAACGTGCGGGAAGCGGTGGTCATCACCCGCGATGGTCCCACCGGCGTGCGCGTGCTGGCGTACGCGGTGGCGGCGGCGGGCGCGACGCTCGATGGGCGGCAACTGCGCGACCAGCTTGCCGCGAGCCTGCCGGACTACATGGTGCCCGCCGCCGTGACGGTGCTCGACCGCATGCCGCTCAACCCGAATGGCAAGATAGACCGGCATGCGCTGCCTGCGCCGGCCGTGTCGTCTTCGGCTGCGTTGGCCGATCCGCCCGAAGGCGAGATGGAAACCGCACTGGCCGAAGTCTGGTCGGGCGTGCTGGACGTATCGCCGGTGCGCCGCTCCGACCGCTTCTTCGAACTGGGCGGCCATTCGCTCGCGGCGATGCAGGTGCAGTCCGCGCTGCGGGCGAAGCTCGGCATCGACGCGCCGCTCGCCGACCTGATGCGCAATCAGCCGCTGCATGAACTCGCGGCCGCGCTGGACGCGCTGAAACACTCCGTTGCCGATGACGCGGCGATGGCCGGCGCAATGCGCGATATCCTTGCGCAGTTGTGACGGTGCGCACGTGAACACCGAACAGATAACAAGTTTTTGAGGATCGACATGTCCCTGCTCCTGAATTTGATCCGACAGTCGCGCTGGATCCTGCTGCTGGCGCTGATCATCAGCGTCGTCGGCGGCTTCGCGAATGCGGGTCTCGTGGCCATCATCAACCAGGCGCTCGGCGCCACGCCCGAACGGCTGCCCACGCTGGGCTGGCAGTTCCTGCTGCTGGCGCTCGCGGTGCTCGTCACGCGCACGCTGTCGCAGACCGCCTTCGTGCAGCTCGGCCAGAACACCAAGGCCGCATTGCGCATGCGGACCATTCACAGCGTCACCGAGGCCTCGTACCAGAACCTCGAACGGCAAGGCGCATCCAGCGCGCTGACGGTGCTGACTTCGGACCTGGACACCATCGTCGTGTTCTTCCTGAGCCTGCCCTCGCTCGCGATGAACGGCTCCATCGTGATCGGCTGCCTGGCTTATCTCGGCTTTCTGTCGTGGCAGGTGCTGGTGTTCGCGGTGGTCACGGTGGTGATCGGCTCGCTCGGTTTCCATCTGGCCAACACGCGCGCGATGTTCCATCTGCGCAGCTCGCGCAATCGCGAGGACGATCTCGTCAAGCATTTCCGCGCGCTCTTCGACGGCGCCAAGGAACTGAAGCTGCATCGCCGCCGCAGGACCGCGTTCGTCGATGACGCCATCGCCGCGAATGTGGAAGCCGTGCGCGTGCAGCGTACGCGCGGCTATGTGCTGTACACGGCGGCGGCCAGCTGGGGCAGCATGATCCTGCTGGCGTTCATCGGCTGCGTGCTGTTCGTGCTGACGCGCTTTCATGCGGTGGACGTGCACGTGCTGTCCGGCTATGCGGTCGTGTTCCTGTACATGATCATGCCGATTGAAGGCCTGCTGTCGTCCATTCCGTCGCTCAGTTCGGCGAAGGTCGCGCTGGAACGCATCGACAAGGTGAACCGCGACCTGCCGAAGGAAAACGTCGAGCCCTCGGAAGCGGCAACCGCGTTCGACAGCATTGCGCTCAACAACATCACGCACAGCTATTTCCGCGAGAAAGAGAACGAAGTGTTCAAGCTCGGTCCCGCGAACCTCGCGTTCAAGCCGGGTGAGCTGGTTTATCTGATCGGCGGCAACGGCAGCGGCAAGACCACGCTGGCCAAGCTGATCGTGGGCCTGTATGCGCCGGAGACCGGCACGGTGGAACTGAACGGCCGGCCGGTGAACGAGGCGGACCGCGAGCGCTATCGGCAGCATTTCTCGGTGGTGTTCAACGACTTCTTCCTGTTCGACGAACTGCATGGCTTTGCCATCGACGGACTCGACGCGCAGGCGCAGGAGCTGCTCGAACTGCTGCATCTGGAGCACAAGGTGACGATCCGCGACGGCCGGTTCTCGACCACGGATCTCTCGCAGGGCCAGCGCAAGCGTCTTGCGCTGCTGGTGGCGTATCTGGAAGACCGTCCGTTCTATGTGTTCGATGAATGGGCCGCGGATCAGGATCCGGCCTTCAAGGACGTGTTCTACCGGCGGCTGTTGCCCGACCTGAAGGCGCGCGGCAAGACCGTGCTGGTCATCACGCACGACGACCGCTATTTCTCGCTGGCGGACCGCTATATCAAGCTGGATTACGGCCAGATCGCCGCGACAGGCGACGGACGCGAGCTCGCGCAGCATTCGCTCGACGCGGCCGCCTGAACCCCACATTTCCCTGCAGTGCTGCAAAGAACCACGTAACGCGAACATGCCTGTGCTGAGTATTTCGAAGACCGCCCGGAAGCTGGCGGCAATGTGTGGCGGCGCCGTGCTGCTGGTGCTGGTGTCGGGGTGTCATACGCCGGCGGAACAAGCATCCGGCGCGGCCTACGACGTGACGATCAAGCGGACCCCGGACGGCGTGCCGCATATCGATGCCGCCGACTGGGGCAGCCTCGGCTATGGCGTCGGCTTCGCGCAGGCGCAGGATGCGCTGTGCACGCTGTCCGATGCCTTCGTCACCTGGCGCGGCAAGCGGTCGGCGAACTTCGGCGCGGAAGGGCATCCGCCGGGGCCATCGACCTTCGGCCGGCCCGCCAATCTCGATGCCGATTTCTTCTTCCGCTCGGTGATCGATCATGACGCGGTGACGCGTTTCCGCGATGCCCAGCCGCCGCGCGAACGTGCGCTCGTCGCGGGCTATGCGGATGGCTACAACCGCTATATCGACGAGCTTCATGCGGGACACTTTCCGGGCGCGCATGCAAGCTGTGCGGGCGCGCGCTGGGTCACGCATATCGATACCGACGATCTGTATCGACGTTTCATCGCCGCGAATCTGGCGGGCGGCACGATGCCGTTCCTGCGCGGCATCGCGCGGGCGCAGCCGCCGGGGGCTGCGGGTGCAGCAGCGACGGGCGGCGAGGTTGCGACGCTCGCCAGCGCCAATGGACTCGCAATAGGCGGGCAGGCCGGCATCGGCAGCAATGCGCTGGCGTTCGGTGCGGCCAGCACGAAGGACGGCCAGAGTCTGCTGTTCGGCAATCCGCACTGGTTCTGGCAAGGTCCGGACCGGTTCTATCAGATGCAGCTGCGCATTCCGCAGCAGATGGATGCGGCGGGTGCGGCGTTCCTCGGCGTGCCGATGGTGATGATCGGCTTCAACGAGAACATTGCGTGGACGCATACGGTGTCGAGCGCGCGGCGCTTCGGCATCTTCCAGTTGTCGCTCGTGCCGGGCGCGCCGACGCACTATCGCTACGAAGGCCGCGATGAAGCGATGCGCGCCGTGCCCGCCACCGTGCAGGTGCGCGACATGAAGACCGGCGCGCTCGCGCCCGTCACGCGCACGCTGTACCGGACGCGCTTCGGGCCGGTGGCGGATCTGTCGTCGCTGTCGCCGGCGCTGGCGTGGAACGGCGAGCATGCGTTCGCACTCGCCGATGTCAACGCCGACAACCCCGGCACCTTCTCCAACTTCCTGCAATGGAATCAGGCCAGCTCGCTCGACGATTTCATCGCGACGCAGAAGCACGCGGCATCGATGCCATGGGTCAACACGTTCGCCATCGGGCGCGGTAGCGCCGATGTCTGGTTCGCGGATATCGGCGCCGTGCCGGGCGTGACGGATGCGCTTGCCAACGCCTGCACGACGCCTGCGGGCCGCGCGGTGGATGCGCGCCTGCCCGGCGTGCCGTTCCTCGACGGTTCGCGCGCGGCGTGCGACTGGACGGCGCGAAAGCTGTCCGGCGCAGTGCGCACGGGCCGCATGCCGGTTGCATCGATGCCTGAGTTGCGGCGCGCGGACTATGTCGGCAACTTCAACGGCAGCTACTGGCTGACGAATCCGCACGCACCGCTGACGGGCTACGCGCAGGTGCTCGGGCAAACGGGCACGGTGCAGTCCCTGCGCACCCGCCTGGGACATGGCATCGCCGCGCAGGCCATGTCTGCACCCGGCGGGGTCGATCGCGCGGCGCTGGAGCGGACGGTGCTGGCCAGTACGTCGATGTCCGCGCAGTTGTTCCTGAAGCCCGTGACCGATGCGGTCTGCAAGACGGCCATCGTGCGCGTGACGGCGGACCCGGCGAAGCCGGATCAGGCGCAGGAGGTGGATATTCGCGCTGCCTGCGCGGCGCTGCGGCAATGGGATGGCACGGCGAATGTGAATGCGCGCGGCGCGAATCTGTGGGATGCGTTCTGGCAGCGCGCTGCGTCGATGCCGGCGCTCCAGCATTACACGACGCCCTTCGATGCCGCGCATCCGCTCACCACGCCCGATGGCCTCGACACGTCGAATCCCGCGACGGTGCGGGCGCTTGGCGATGCGCTCGGCGGCGCGGTGCTGGCGTTGCGTGCGAATGACTTTGCCGTCGACGCGACGCGCGGCGAGATGCATTACATCAGCGACGGAGCCCGGCGCATTCCGCTGTACGGCGGCTGTGATCTGCAAGGCTATTTCACGGTGGCGTGCGCGATGCAGCCGCTCAACAAGACCGGTGAGTCGCTGGACAGCGATGCCCATGGCAACAGCTATATGCAGGTCGTGAGCTTCGGTGCGGAGGGTCCGCAGGCGGACACGATGCTGACGACCGGTGTATCCGAAGATCCGGCGTCGCCGTGGTATCGCGCGACCACACGCGTCTATGCGCAGAAGACCTGGACCCGCTTCCCGTTCAGCGAGCAGGCGCTGGACGCGATTCCCGATGTGACGAAGACGGTGCTGACGGGGGCGCGGACGGCGGCGCGGTGAGACCTGCCGCCGTCACCACGCAACCGTCTTGCCGTTGCGATCGACATAGCGCAGCCCCGGCTTGCCCTGCGCATCGATGATCACGCTGACCACGTCGGGAATGGTGTCGGCCATCGTGAATGGCGCGTCCGGTCCACCCAGGTCCGTGCGAATCCAGCCTGGCGCCATCAGGAGCAGTGAGCGTTGGCTGTTCGCTTGCCGGGCGGCATAGCTGCGCATGAACATGTTCAGCGCGGCCTTCGAACCTCTATAGAGCTCACGCCCGCCTTTCTCATTGCCCGCCACGCTGCCCTGTCCCGAGGACATGACGCCGATCAAGCCGCCTTCCGCGACGAGCGGCTCGAGGGTTTCAACGGCGCGCATGGGACTGAGCGCGTTCGTGACCATGACCCTGATGAATTCTTCCGTCGTGATCTCCGCAATCGTATCTTCGTGCTGCTCGTTGGCGGTGCCCGCATTCACGAAGAGCGCATCGAAACGTCGTGGGGCCAGCCGATCGCGCAGCGCGGCCAACTGGTCCGGATCCGTGATGTCGACGGATTCGATGGTCACGTTCTCCGGGTGATCATCCGCGAGGGCGTGCAGTGCCGTTCTGGCATGGCCGCGCACCGTGCCGACGACGTTCCAGCCGCGCTTCACGAATTCCTCCGCCATTGCATGGCCCAGGCCGCGCGAGGCGCCGATCAGCAGGATCGAGGGTCGTGGGGATTTTGCATCGCTCATGAGTGTTTCCGGTGGTGAGGATGCGTCCAGTATCGGCGCCGCTGCCGTCGTGCGCCAGACGCGTGGCGTGCACAATGGTGTTGCACGCCGCGCCACGCCGGCCGTGCAATCCACCGAACGCAGTCATGACCGATATCGACCTGAATCTTCTTCCGGCGCTCGATGCCTTGCTCGACGAATGCAGCGTGACGGCTGCGGCGCGGCGCCTCGGCCTGAGCGCTTCCGCGATGAGCCGTACGCTTGCCCGCCTCCGATCGATGACCGGAGATCCCTTGCTGGTGCGCGCGGGCAACGGACTGGTGCCGACGCCGCGCGCCATGGCGATGCAGGACCGGGTGCGCGATGTCGCCCGGGATGCCCGGACATTGCTTGGCCCGCAGGCCACCGAGGTCGATCCCGCCACGCTTGCGCGGACCTTCGTCGTGCGGGCGAACGAAGGCTTCATCGCACTGCTTGCCGCGGCGCTGGTGACCACGGTCGCGCGGGAGGCGCCGCGCGTGCGGCTTCGTTTCGTTCCCCGCGTGGTGAAGGACGCGGTGTCGCTGCGCGAAGGGCAGGTCGATCTCGAGATCGGAGTGCTCGGGCAATCCGCACCCGAAGTCCGGACCCGGTCGATCTTCCGGGATCGCTTTGTCGGCGTGGCGCGTATCGGCCATCCGTTGCTGCGGGATCCCGTCACGCCCGCGGCATACGCTGCCTGCCAGCATGTCGTTGCTTCGCGCAAGGCCGACTTCGAAGGCCCTATCGACCGGGCGCTGGCCGAATTCGGGCTCAGGCGGTCCATCGTGGCCGTCGTGCCCGGTTTTCCCGATGCGTTACGGATCGCCCGCGACTCGGATGTGCTCGCGCAAGTGCCGCGCAGCCTGATGCGCGGACGCTTGCCCGGTGCGGCCGCGCTTGCAGAGGGCCTCGTCGCTTTCGAACTGCCGGTGCTTGCGCCGGAGATCGTGGTCTCCGCCATGTGGCACCCCAGGATGGACCGCGAACCCGCGCACAAGTGGCTGCGCGACATCTTCATTTCCGTTTGCCGCGACGCGCTCGACGAGTGATCGCGTAGACGGTTGCGCGGGATCGTGTCGTTCCCGCTTCCCGCTTCCGATGTGCAGCCAATGCCATCAGTTTTGTTTATCGGACGACGCTGCAAAAAGGACATCGCTCCGGGCCCTGGTGCGATGCCGGAATCCCTTCTCATGCCGTCGAACAGCGGCACACCCCTGTGCCGCTTCTTGCCGCTGCGCTCTTTGCCATGGGTAAACCCTAGCCTGCTTACGATCCCCGATCTGGCTAACGTCCGCCGTTTGCAAGCAAGATCAAGAGGGAAGCATGCGTCTGGGTTGGTACTCAAGCCTCAAGCCGGTCGAGCGGCGAACGTTCTGGGCGTGTTTCGCCGGATTCGGTCTCGATTCGATGGATTCGAGCATTTTCTCGCTGGTCATCCCCGCGCTCATCGCCACCCTCGGGCTCACGCATCCTCAAGTGGGCTATCTGGCCACGGCGGCGCTGATCGGCACCGCGATCGGCGGCTGGGGCGCGGGTATTCTCGCCGACAAGATCGGACGCGTGCGCATCCTGCAATTCACCATCGTCTGGGTGGCCATCACGACCATCGCGGCAGCCTTCGCCAGCACCTTCCCGGTGCTGTTCGGCATCCGCTTCCTGCAAGGCCTGGGCTACGGCGGTGAAGCGGCGGTCGGCGGCGTGCTCATCAGCGAAGTGATCCGTCCCGTGCTGCGCGGCCGGGTCGCCGCTGCCGTGCAGAGCGGTTATGCGCTGGGCTATGCGTTGTCGGTGGCGTTGCTGCCGGTCATCGCGTCACTGTTTCCCGAGCAGTTCGGCTGGCGCGTGTTCTTCGCGCTCGGCGTGGTGCCCGCCATCCTCGTGTTCTTCATCCGCCGGCTGGTGCCCGAATCGGGCGTCTATGCGGAAGCCAAGGTGGCCCGCGCCAACGGCGTCTCCGCCAGCCCGTTCTGGGAAATCTTCGCGACCCGCCATCTGCGCCGCACGCTGGCCGCCGTCATCATGGCGACCGGCATCTTCGGCGGCGCGTATGTGATGATCACCTGGCTGCCCACGTACCTGCGCACCGCGCTGCATCTGTCGGTCGGATCGAGTGCGGGGTATCTGGCGTGCAATATCCTGGGGTCGCTGGTCGGTCCGCTGCTGTACGGGCTGCTCTCGGACCGGCTGGGCCGGCGGCCCGCGTTCATGACCTTCCTCGTCCTGCAGGCCATCAACGTGGCCATCTATCTGCTCGCGCCGATCGGCGCCGGCGTGACCGTCATTCTCAGCTTCTTCCTCGGTGCGTTTCAGGGCGCGCTGGCGTCGGGCATGCTGCCGACCTTCGCCGAACTGTTCCCGACCACCATCCGCGCGAGCGGTCAGGGATTCTGTCTGGGCGGCGGGCGTGGGTTCGGATCGGTCGTGCCGGCCACGGTCGGGCTGCTTGCCGCGAACCTGCCGCTCGGTACTGCAATGGGGACGTGCGCGCTGTGCGCGTATGGCGTCGCGTTCATCGCGGCCGTGTTCCTTCCGGAAACGAGCGGCAGCAACCTGCATGAGGCGGCGAGTGAGCACGCCGCGCCGGTCGAGACGCGTGCGCCAGAAGCACGTCTGGATCGCGAGCAGGTGTGAAGCCGGACGGCGCACCATCCGGCTTCGATCTCACAGGTGATAGAAGCCGTCGCTGACCGAGTTCTGCAGCGAGCCGTCGACGTACACGGAGACCGGCTCGCCGTCGGGCGAGACGAGAATCGCGCCCTTGGGCTGTTGTCCGGGCAGCTTCATGCGGCCGCCGTGGATGTCCTTCATCTGCTGGCTGTCGAGATCGACGGCGACGGGAATGTCGCTGATGGTCAATAGGTTCATGGTTGCGCTCCTGGCAAGGTTGAAAAGAGAACACATGGGCGGCCGGTCGCTTGCAGGAGCCGATGCATTTGTTATGCCATTCGCGCGGGCCGTGCTCGCCGTGCTCTCCGTGCATGAAGCACGCGGTCGTGTGGGCCGGCAACCACCATTCGCCGTCTTCCGGTCAGCGGCGCGCCAACAGTGTGGCGTTTTCAGTCGAGCGGGATGGCGAGGTGTTCGAGCACCGCGTCGAGGCTTCGGATGGAACCGGCGCGCGGCTGGGCGCCACGGTCGAGATGCAGCGCCGCGAGCCCGCTGCGGGTCGCGCCGAGATAGTCGTCCGCATAGGTGTCGCCGATCATCAATGCCTCGTTCGGGCGCACGTCGAGCGTGCGGCAGACGAAGTCGAACAGGCGCGGGTCGGGCTTGACATGGCCGACTTCGAACGACCATGCATGCGCATCGAGGGGGAAGGGCAACAGCGCCTGCAACGGCGCCGCATAGGGAAGCGCCAGGTTCGACGCGACAGCCAGCGCATAGCCCTGCGCGCGCAAGGCCCGCAGCACGCGCGGCACTTCCGGATAGAGACGGATGCTCGCGAGTTCCGCCTGGAGGTCGCGCTCCAGCGCATCGATACCGTCGAGCCCGACATTCAGTGCTGTGGCTGCATCACGCAGCGACAACGGAGCGCTCATCAGCTGCGCGCGCGCTTCGAGCCGGTCCGGTTGCGGCTGCGCGAGCCGTAAGAGCCGCGCATAAGGCCGTCGCGGGTCGCCGATCTCGCACAGCGTGCCGAATGCATCGAAGACCACGGCCTTGATGGTCATGACCGCGTTACTCCTGCGTCGCCTGGGCTTCGCGGCGGCGGCGCTTGCGTTCACGCTTGTCTTCGTACATGGCGGTATCGGCGAGCGCGATGGCCTGATCCGCGGTCACGAAACGCACGGCGACCACGCCGACACTCAACCCGGCGTGTTCGCCGTATGCGCTCGTACCGTTGCCCGCTTCCATGATGCGCGCGCGGATTTCTTCGGCGATGCGATGCGCTTCGTCCGCATCGAGAGCGCCTGGACCGACGAAGGCGAACTCGTCGCCGCCGATGCGCGCGAGCATGTCCGTGTCGCGCGTGACGCCGGACACCAGGTTGGCGCACTGCTTCAGATGGCTGTCGCCCGCGGCATGGCCGAACTCGTCGTTGATCTTCTTGAAGTCGTCGAGATCGATCATGCCGACGAGCACATACGAGCCGTCGCGGGCCGCGCGCGCGAGCAGCCGCCCGAGTTCGTCCTGCATGGCGCGGCGATTGGGCAGTCCGGTGAGCGCGTCCGTCAGCGCGAAGCGTGTCAGATATTCGTTGGAACGGCGCAGTTCGCCCATCAGGCGTTCACGTTCCACGTGCTGGGCGATGATCTTCGAGAACAGGTTGAGCGCACTGCGCGCGCGCGGACCGATCGCCTTGCTGCGGCGGCTCGCGGCGCACAGCGTGCCGATGACCGCGCCATTGCTGCCGCAGACCGGCGCGCTGGCGTAGGTCTCGATGCCGAGCGCCTTCGCTGCCTGGGAATCGCCCCAGATCTCGCTCACATTGGAGGTGAAGCGGCGTCCTTCGTCGATGCAGCGCCGGCACAATGTGTCCGACCACGGCACTTCGAGGCCTTCGCTGATGTCGAGATCGCCGGAGTTGCGCGCGAAGTCGACGGTCTGGATGCCGGCGGCCTCATCGATGGACGTCAGGTAGACAGACTCCAGACCGGTGACGATCTCGAGCATTTCGAGGAGTGGCCGGGTGAGTTGTTCGAGACTTTCTGCCGCGGCCACCGTTTCCGACAGCCGCTCAAGCATCGATTCCATGGATCCTGTCCGCGAGTCTTGGGGAAGCAGGATTGTAAACGGGAAAGAATGGAGCTTGCAGGGCGGGGCGGCTTTGCGTGCCCTTGGAGACCGTCAATCGATCATGCCGAGCGCGGCTGCGGCGAGTCTTCCCACGTCGAGCGTGCTGCCCGGGTGGCCGCCGTCTTCGAGTATCCAGGCCGTCGACAGACCGGTCCATGCGAGCACCCATTGCAGCAGACGTCGTCGTTCGAGATTCGCCGCATCGGCGACTTGATCGATGCGCCGCGCGAAGATGCCCGGCGTCAGCGCGCTCTCGGCGTCGGGATTGCAGAAGAGATTGGCGTAATCGAAGGTGCGTTCGCCGTGCAGTCCTTTCGGGTCGATCGCGAGCCAGCCGAGCGGCCCGAAGTCGAGCACGTTGCCGTGATGGATATCGCCGTGCAGGACCGTGATATCGCGTGGTAGGCGCAGTAGTTCGTCGGCGGTACGCGCACAGTGCTCGAACAGGCGGCCATGAGTGCTGGCTCCGGAGAGCAAGGCATTGAACCATTGCTTCAACGGCGCCAACGCAGGAAGCGGCTCTGAACGAGGCCCGTGCAGGCGTGAAGCGGCGGCACACAGGATGCGGGTCGCCTCATCATCGCGGCCTTCTTTCACCATCTCGGTCAGCGAGGTTGAGCCTTGCGCACGCACCATCAGCAACGCTTCGCTGTCGTGAGCCAGCACGGGCGCTGCGCCGCCGCCGCGCCACCACGCCATGACTGCGCCTCCTGCCTGTTCTTCGGGCTCGGAAGAGATCTTGAGGATGGCAGGTGTATCACGGTGGCGTACCGGAACAAGACAGGCATTCCGGGAAGAGAAGGGTTCGCCGTCTATCGTGAGCTCCCATCGCTTCAGGTATGGCTCGAACATGCTGGAGTGTCTTTCAGGTTGTGCCATGAGTCGATCGGTGGAATGCGAGGGCGAGATTTCATTCAACCCCCCTCCCATTCTGCACTTCATTCACAGGCTGATTGAAAAGTTATGTCGGCACCTTGTAATTTGCAAATCGTGAGCTAACGTTTCCGATAGGATGCCGATTCAACCCGGTAGGCCGCCTTCTTCCTCAACCGATTCGAACGGCTCAAGCGGACGGGACGATGTGTGCCCAGCGCCCCGTCATGTCCCGTGGGACCGAGCCTGACGACGGAGGTTGAAATGCGAGCAAAACCCACTCTGCTGTGTGCATGCGTGTTGATGGCGTTTTCAAGCGAAGTGCTGGCGGAAAGTGTCAGCATCTCCAGCAACAATTCCACGCTGAAGGTCACGCGCGATGATCCCATCTATAACCTCGCGCTACCCAGCGACCCCGTGCAGTTGTTGAGAACCCTCGAATGGACCGTCGATGGACGGCGCATCCTGGTCTATCCCTCGGGGCCGTCGAGTTTCCTCGATCTCGGCCACATGCATTCCAATGCGCACGTTGGTGCGAATCAGATCCACGTGCAAGGCTTGATGCTCGGCTATGTGACGGGCGCCAATGCAGCCACGGTCGTGGGCGGCGTGGTTTATACCGTCGAGGGCGACACATCCGGGTCGCTCAGTTCGCGCATCACCGAAAAGGTCGATATCCTGAACAAGACCTCATCGCCCATCACGCTCTCGATGACCGGCCTCGGCTTCAAGCCGACCCAGGCGAGCCTCGAAGTGCCGAACTACAGCGGACTGGATGTCACCGGCACGACCGTCGCGGTCATCACGAATGGCCCGATCACCGAGACGCCGCCGCCGTTCGGCCAGGTGACGGTGCTGCCGGTCGTGTCGTTCACCGGCTTCAATCCGTTGTTCAACAAGGACGTGTCCGTTCCGCCCGGATCCACCTTGTCGATGATCACGGAGCTCAAGGTGTCGCGCGCAAGCAAGCTCCAGGAATTGCTGCGCGACACGCTGCCCGACCGCTTCAAGAACTCGCCATTCCTGAATAGTCCGTTCATCCGCCTGCCTTGAACTGCTTCACAACCCGGACGCGCGCAAGGCAATCGTTTGCCGATTCATGCATGGGCGGCGCACTTTACAAAACGCACGAGTGTGCCGCTTCTTACTCTGCTGATAGCTTCCGGCATCGCGAAGGAACGCGCCGGTCACGGCTTCATTGCTATGTGTGAAATCGAACGGATTAAATCGGCCTTGGAAACGTAGGATATAAGGTTTCACGCGGTAGCTCCGACCAAGCGGATCTGCTTGAACGGACACATCTGCACGTGCTTTAGCGCGAAGCTCGGCGCACTTAAGCATCCACTGCTAAAGCGCTTACGGCATTGTTACGAAGACTGCGTCGCGTTTGCGTAGCATCATATGAACAAAGACTCACCGCACGTCCTTGCCACGCTTGGGAAACAAGCATGCGCCACGTGCTAAACAACGGTCAGGCGCGATCGCATGACACGGGTTATCTCAGGCTTTCCGGCCACATGACAACTTTGTTAAAAGAAATAGTTACCTGTCGTGCCGTGTCTAATGCATCGATTATTGTTTAATCAGATCCGCAAAGATAATAAATCTAACACCGCAGGCTTCCTCTTAAAAGCGCGCTCTGACTTGATAATTGATATTCAACCAGACGGTTTTTAGAAATGCGTGAATCAAGCTCCGCCCCTGACGCTCGCGCAGGCCCCGAAAGCCCCGCCACAGCGGCCCCGCGTGCCGCGTCCAAGGTAAGAAATTACAATGACGCACTGCATCAGCGCATAAGCAACCCACCCACAAGCGCTTATACCGATGCGCTAAAAAAAGTTATCGGCTCACGGTTTTCCGTCTTGTAGACGTAAAAAGTCTGTGCTCTAATGCTGCCGAAATCATCAGGCAAACAAACGTTCACGAGACACACTTCCGCCTGATTCAAGCAAGTAATTTTTCCTCCATGCAGGCCATTACCTCCGACCAGGGTAGTGCTCATGGCCCTTGAGGAAACGGGGACGAGCGCTGACTCTGCTTTTCGGTGTTCTTCATGGCGGCTTGCTGTTCGCGCAAGGCTCGCTCGACCCTTCGTGTGGGGTAGTCCGGTTCCACGAAAGCTAAAGAAACATGCCCGCGCTGACGTTAGCCAGCGTCAGCGGGAAGGCGTTCGCGCGTCCTTTGCACCACAACGTTGCGTTCTCCACCGGCTTTTGCACGTCGTACCCAGGCTCGCGGGCAATGCGGGTAGTCAGTCATCTAAACAGAGTCAAGCGTCTCCGGAGAGATCCATGTCGAACAGTTTGCAAAAGTGGGTGGGCCGCAACCGTCCGCCGCGTGTCCAGATCACCTATGACGTCGAAGTCGGCGATGCCACCGAAAAGCGCGAGCTGCCGCTCGTGGTGGGCCTGCTGGCCGACCTCTCGGGTCAGCCGGAAACGCCGCTGCCCAAGCTCAAGGAGCGTCGCCTGGTCGAGATCGACCGCGACAACTTCGACGAGATCATGGGCAACATCGCCCCGCGTCTCGACCTGTCCGTGCCCGACACGATGAAGGGCGAGGGCAACCTCAAGGTCGAACTCAAGTTCGAACAGTTCTCCGATTTCCATCCCGAAAGCATCGTCAACCAGGTTCCGCGTCTCGCGAAGCTGCTCGAAGCGCGCCAGCAACTGCGCGATCTGCTCGGCAAGCTCGACGGCAACGACGAACTCGACTCCATGCTCGAGCGCATCGTCCTGAGCAGCGAAGAACTGAAGGCGGTTCAGAGCCAGGCGCAAGCCAGCGCCACGCCGGGCGCCTGAGACAGCCACAGGCCTCAGGCCCCAACCCGCATAGCAGACGCGATCGGGACGAGAAGCGTCCGATCGTGAGCGCAACGAACTTGCAAAGGTGATTCAGATGGAAAGCACGACTGCAGCCGGCGCGGCCGGCAGCGAAGCCCGGACGCTCGACGCGGCCACCGCCGAACTGAGCCTCCTGGAGCGCATCGTCCAGGAAGGCAACATGGCCGTGGAGCCGTCGCAAAGCGGCTACGCGAAGAAACTGATTGGCCAGCTCGCATCGCAGATCCTCGACGAAGGCATGCGCACGAGTCCGGACAAGAGCGTCGTCGCGATGATCAACGAGCGCGTCGCGGAAATCGACCAGTTGCTCACGGACCAGCTCAACGCGATCATGCACGACCCGGCATTCCAGGCGCTCGAAGCGTCGTGGACCGGCCTGCACGACATGGTCTACGGCACGGAAACGGGCCCGCAGCTGAAGCTGCGCCTCTTGAACGTGACCAAGAAGGAACTGCTGAAAGACCTCGAAACCGCGGTCGATCACGACATGAGCACGCTCTTCAAGAAGGTCTATGAAGACGAATACGGCACGTTCGGCGGCCTGCCGTACTCGCTGTTGATCGGCGACTACACGTTCGGCCGACATCCGCAGGACATCGCGCTGCTCGAGCGCATCTCGAAGGTGGCCGCCGCCGCGCACGCACCGTTCGTCGCAGCAGCGGCGCCGAGCCTGTTCGACCTGAAGTCGTTCACCGAACTCGGCGTGACGCGCGATTTGTCGAAGGTCTTCGAAAGCGCCGAACTCGCCGGCTGGCGCAGCTTCCGCGATTCGGAAGACTCGCGTTATGTGTCGCTCGTGCTGCCCTCGTATGCCGCACGCCTGCCGTATGGCGCGCAGACGAATCCGGTCGACAGCTTCAGCTTCGAGGAAGACGTCGACGGCACCGAGCACGGCAAGTACCTGTGGGCCAACTCGGCCTATCAGCTCGGCCTGCGCATCACGGATGCCTTCGCCAAGTACAACTGGTCCACGGCGATCCGCGGCGTGGAAGGCGGCGGCAAGGTGGAAGGCCTGCCGGCGCACGCGTTCAAGACCGGCGAGGGCGACATCGTCCTCAAGTGCCCGACGGAAGTGACCATCACCGACCGCCGCGAGAAGGAACTGAACGACCTCGGCTTCATCGCGCTGGTGAACTCGAAGGGCTCGAACTCGGCGACATTCTTCGGCGGCCAGACGACCAACCGTCCGAAGGTCTACAACAAGGACTCGGCCAACGCCAACGCGCAACTGTCCGCGCGTCTGCCGTACGTGCTCGCGGCCTCGCGTTTCGCGCATTACCTGAAGGTGATGATGCGCGACAAGATCGGCAGCTTCCAGACGCGCAGCGACATCGAGTCGTATCTGAACAACTGGATCGCCGACTACGTGCTGCTGAATCCGTCGGCTTCGCAGGCGCAGAAGGCGCGCTTCCCGCTCGGCGAAGCACGCGTGGACGTGACGGAAGTGCCCGGCAAGCCGGGCGCATATCGCGCCACCTGCTTCCTGAAGCCGCACTTCCAGATGGAAGAGCTGACCGCTTCGATTCGCCTGGTCGCGGAACTGCCCGCAGCCGCAGCGTGATGGCACGGCGTGCGGTTCATGCCGCGCGCCGACCCGATTCCACTTCATTGATAACAATTGGTCATGGATACGATTCTCCTCAAGATTGACAAGATCAAGGGCAACAGCGCGCTGACCGGCCACGCCGACCAGATCATCCTCAGCAGCTATTCGTTCGGCATCCAGCTGCCGATGAACCCGGATCCCTCGGCGACCGAACGTACGCTCGGCCGCGCGATGTTCAGCGAAGTGCATTGCACCAAGATCACCGATCTGGCCACGCCGTCGCTGTACCGCGCGTGCGCCGCCGGCGACAAGCTGGGCGACGCGACCATCAGCATCGGCCGCACGGAAAACGGCAAGTTCATGGAGCTGATGACCTACGTGCTGACCGACGCGATGATCTCGAACGTCAACACGTCGGGCGCGGGCCAGCCGAGCGATGCATTCGCGATCGGCTACTCGAAGATCACGGCGGTCTACACGCAGCAGAAGACCGACTCGACGCAGAAGGGCAAGACGTCGTTCGGCTGGGATGTCGCCGCCGACGCCGACGCTGCGCCTGCCGCAAGCTGATCCTGTCCCAACGCGGCGCGCCTCGCACCAGCGAAGCGTGCCGCGCAGTCGTGGTTTTCTGGAGTACGCGCGCCATGCCGGCAGCAAGCGGTTCACCGATGCCTCTGTTCGACCGCCTCGCCGGCGACGGCGAGGCGCAGCTCTCGGGCGCCGATGCGCTGCGGGAGTCGGTCGCGCGCGAACTCGGCCGCTTGTTCAATACGCGCTCGCCGTTGACGCTCGACGCCTTCGCCGCCAGCGACGGCACCGTGCTCGATTACGGCCTGCCTGATTTCTCCGATCGCTCGCTGCAATCGGCGTTCGACCGCGAGGCCATCGCCGTTGCGGTGAAGCAAGCCATCGCGCGCTTCGAGCCGCGTCTCGTCAATGTCAGCGTGAAGTTCGACGCGCGCGCCGTGGTCTCGGTGGGCGGCGAGCTGCGCGCCGGCCGCAACGTCCAGCACGTGGCCTTCGAACTGGCCGCCGACGGCGACGCCTTCGCCGTCCGCGAAGCGGAAGCGGTCTGACATGGCCCCCGACGACATCCTTCAGTACTACAAGCGCGAGCTGTCCTATCTGCGGATCCAGGGCGCGGACTTCGCGCGCCGCTATCCGAAAATCGCGGCGCGGCTTGCGCTGCATGGCACGGAATCGCTGGACCCGCATACCGAACGCCTGATCGAGGCCACGGCGTTTCTCGCCGCGCGCGTGCATCGCGACCTGGATCAGGAGTTTCCGCAAGTGGCGTCGGCGCTGCTCGACAACGTCTGTCCGACGCTCGTGCAGCCGGTGCCGTCGATGACGGTCGCGCACTTCGAACTCGATCCGAGCCAGGGCAAGGTGACGGCCGGTTTCGCCGTGCCGCGCCATACGGCTTTGCAGGCCCATACCGAAAGCGGCGACGTGTGCCGCTTCCGCACCGCGTGGGATACCACGCTGTGGCCGCTCGTCATAAGCCGCGCGCAGTTCGGCGACGACGCTACGCTGCGTCTCACGCTCGAATGCACGGGCGGCGCGGACTTCAGCGAACTGGAACTGACGCAGTTGCGCGTGCATCTGCATGGCGACTGGATGGTGACGATGCCGCTCTACGAGCTGCTCGTGTCCGGCGTCGCCGATGTCTCGGTGCGGCCCGAAGGCGCGCGCGCCGCGACGCTGCTGCCCGCGCGCGCGTTCCGCGAAGTGGGCTACGGCGAACACGACGACGTGCTGCCGCGTCCGCCGAACGCGCAACCGGCCTACGCGCTGATGCAGGAATACTTCGCGTTTCCGCGCAAGTTCCATTTCTTCGACCTGCATCATCTGCAAGGGCGTCTCGGCCGTGGCCGAAGCTGCGAAATCATCCTGCACCTGACGCGCGCGCCGCGCGGTCTCGGCATGCTGAACGCGGGCAATTTCCAGCTGGGCTGCACGCCGGTCATCAACCTGTTCTCGCAGACGAGCGAGCCGATCGTCGTCGATCAGCGTCATTACGAATACCGCCTCGTCGCCGATCAGCGCCGCGAGTCGATCACCGAGATTCATTCGGTGGTCTCGGTCGTCGCGTCCGATCCTTCGCTGGAACGCGCGGAAACCGTGCCGTGCTTTTCCGCGATCGACCACGTCGAAGCCGATGGCGAAACCGTGTTCTGGTCGGCGCGGCGCGAGCACAGCCTGCGCGAGAACGTGCAGGGCACCGACACCTTCCTGAGCTTCGTCAACGCGGCCAGCGCGCTCGCCGAACCCGGCGCGCCGGTGGTCTACGCGAACGTGCTCTGTACCAACCGGCGCCTCGCGGAACACGTGCCGATCGGCGCGCGCATGTTCGTCGAAAAGGTTTCGCAGAACGCCCGCGTGCGCTGCCTGTACGAGCCCACCGCGCAGCGCAGTCCGGCGCTCGGCAGCGAAACGCTGTGGCGCCTGATCTCGCTGCTCACTTTGAACTATCACTCGCTGGTGAGCGGCGCGACGGGCCGCGCGCAGTTGCAGGAAATGCTGCGCCTGTTCGCCGCCGAAACCACCCGCGAGCAGGAACAGATTCGCGGCATCCGCAGTGTTGAGGCGCGCAGCGTGACGGCGCACGTCGGCAGCGACGCGTGGCGGGGCTATTGCCGTGGCACCGAAGTGGCGGTCGAGTTCGATCCTGACACCTTCGTGGGCGGCTCGCCGCTGCTGATGGGCGCCGTGCTCGCGCGCTTCTTCGCGATGTACACCTCGGTCAATTCATTCGTGCGGCTGGTCGTGCGCCGCGGAGACGAGACATGGAAGCAATGGGAGCCGATGACCGGCTGCCAGCAGCTGCTCTGATCGCCCGTCTCCAGGCGAATCCGCAGCGTTTCGATCTGTTCCAGGCGATCAGTCTCCTGGAACGCGCCGTGCCGTCCGCGCGTCCGCTCGGGCGCGGCAACGGTCTTGGCGAAGGCGTGCGGCTGACGGGGCATGTGTCGCTCGCGTTCGAACCGAGCGATGTGCGCCGCGTGCAGGCGCACACCGCAGCCGATGCCGCCACGCCCGACTACACGCCGCGCGCTGCCTGGACGCTGACCACGCCGGTGCTCACGCTGGCGGGTGCGAACGGTCCGCTGCCGGTGTCGTTCACGGAACTCGTGCTGGAACGCCGCGCAAAGCGCGATCACGCGACCGCCGACCTGCTCGACATCTTCAATCACCGCTTCCTGTCGTTCCTGTACCGCAGCCGCAAGAAGCACGCGCCGGGTCTGAACTGGCGTTCGCCGCATGCATCGGCGCTGGCGGGGGCGCTCGACGCACTGTCGAATCTCGGCTTGCGCGCGGGCGTGCGCGGCCCGGAAGGCGTGCGGCTCTGGATGCGTCACGCGGGCCTGATGAGCGCCGCGCCGCGTTCGATGAGCGGTCTCGTCGCGCTGCTGTCCGACCGGCTTGGCCTGACCGTGCGCGGCACGCAGTTCGAAGGCGGCTGGCGCGAACTGGATCGCGCGGATGCGCTGCGCCTTGCGCGCGCCGGCTCGGGTGCGCCGCGTCTCACGTCCTTCACCGTGCTCGGCCAGCGGACCTGGGATCAGGCGAGCGGCATCAGTCTCGTGTTTCCTGATCTGTCGAAGGAACACTTCGACGCGCTCCTGCCCGGCGGACGCCTTCACGCGCTCGCTGCCTGGCTGACGCGCGCGTATCTCCAGCAGGACCTCGAGGTGCATTTCGTTCTGCATCTCGCGCCGCAACGCACTGCCTGCGAGGCCGGCGGCCCGCGTGCGTCCCGCCTCGGCTGGACCTCGTGGCTCGGCGGTTCGCGCGGGTCCGATCACGCGCCGGCTCCGGTGCGCCTCGCCCTGCGCGAGACGCCCGCAGCCGCGCCGACGAACTCCTGAAGCGCATGGACATCGATATCCGCACCTTGTTGGGCCGTCTCAATCCCGAATGCAAGCTCGCCATGGAGCAGGCCGCGCAACTGTGCGTGCGCCAGACCCATTACAACGTCGATGTCGAGCATCTGCTGCTGGTGCTGCTCGAAGCCGACGCCCCCGACCTGAAGGCGATCCTCGGGCACTTCGGCATCAAGCCGGAGACGCTGACGGCGCAGCTGCAAAAAGCCGTCGATGCCTTCAAGCGCGGCAATGGCCGCACGCCCGCGCTGTCGCCGAACTTTTCGCCGCTGTTCCAGGAAGCGTGGCTGCTCAGCTCGATGCTGCTCGGCGAACAGCAGATCCGTTCGGGCACGCTGGCGCTCGCGCTGCTCGAAGTGGACAGCCTGCGCGGCATGCTGCTCGAATCCGCGCCCGCGTTGCTGAACATCCCGCGCGCGAACCTGCGCGAGCGGCTCGCGGCGATTCTTGCGGGATCGGCGGAAGATGCGGGCGGCGCACAAACGCCCGCTGCCGCACCCGATGCCCAAACGGCGAAAGCCATGCCGACCATGGCGCCGAACGCGAACGGCCGGCAGTCGGCGCTGGACCAGTTCACCGTCGACATGACCGGTCTCGCGCGCGAAGGCAAGATCGATCCGATCCGCGGCCGCGACAGCGAGATCCGTCAATTGATCGACGTGCTGCTGCGCCGCCGCCAGAACAACCCGATCCTCACGGGCGAGGCGGGCGTCGGCAAGACGGCGGTGGTCGAAGGCTTCGCGCAGCGCATCGTGCAGGGCGACGTGCCGCCCGCGCTCGTCAACGTCTCGGTGCGTTCGCTCGATCTCGCGCTGTTGCAGGCCGGCGCGGGCGTGAAGGGCGAATTCGAGAACCGGCTCAAGTCCGTGATCGCGGAAGTGAAGGCGTCGCCGGTGCCGGTGATCCTGTTCATCGACGAGGCGCATCAGCTGATCGGCGCGGGCGGCAGCGAAGGGCAGGGCGATGCCGCCAATCTGCTCAAGCCGGCGCTGGCGCGCGGCGAACTGCGCACGATTGCAGCCACCACGTGGGCCGAATACAAGAAGTACGTCGAGCGCGATCCGGCGCTCGCGCGGCGCTTCCAGGTGGTGAAGGTGGAGGAGCCGAGCGAGGCGGTCGCCATCGACATGCTGCGCGGCATGGTACGCAAGCTGGAAGAACATCACGGCGTGGAAATTCTCGACGACGCCGTGCGCGACGCCGTCAAGCTGTCGCATCGCTATATCTCGGGACGGCAGTTGCCGGACAAGGCGATCAGCGTGCTCGACACGGCCTGCGCGCGCGTCGCGATCGGCCAGAACGGCGTGCCGGAGGACATCGAGGCGCTGGGCCGCTCCATCGATACCGCCGAGAACCAGTTGCGCATCTATCGCCACGAAGCGGCGACGGGCACGGACCGCGCGGAAGCCATCGCGGCGCTGTCGAAGACGCTGGAAGAGGAGCGCACGCAGCGCGCGCGCCTGACCGACAAGCTCGCCACCGAAAAGCGCGCTGTCGATGAAATCCTCGCGTGGCGCAAGAAGATCCGCGATTTCGTCGAGCAGGACACGCCCGCTGCACACGAGGACGGCGACGACGCCGAGTCGCTGACCGCCAATCTGTCGCGTCTGGAGAAGGGTCTCGAAGCGGTGCAGAACGACGAGCCGCTGGTGCCGGTGTGCGTCGATTCGGAGACGGTCGCCAAGGTCATCTCGGGCTGGACCGGCATTCCGGTGGGCCGCATGCTCGCCGACGAACTGCATACCGTGCTGTATCTGCAGGACAAGCTGGCGGAACGCGTCGTGGGGCAGGACGAAGCGCTCGACGCCATCGCGCGCCGCGTGCGCACCTTCCGCGCCGATCTCGACGATCCGGGCAAGCCGGTCGGCGTGTTCATGCTGGTGGGGCCGAGCGGCGTCGGCAAGACGGAGACGGCCTTTGCGCTCGCGGACATGCTGTATGGCGGCGAGCGCAACATGATCACCGTGAACATGTCGGAGTTCCAGGAGGCGCACAGCGTGTCCGGGCTCAAGGGTGCGCCGCCGGGCTATGTCGGCTACGGGCGCGGCGGCGTGCTGACGGAAGCGGTGCGGCGCCGTCCGTACAGCGTCGTGCTGCTCGACGAAATGGAGAAGGCGCACCCGGACGTGCTGGAACTCTTCTTCCAGGTGTTCGACAAGGGCGTGATGGAAGACGGCGAAGGCGTGCCGATCGACTTCAAGAACACGCTGATCCTGCTCACCTCGAACGCGGCGCAGGACGTCATCACCGACGCCTGCCGGGGCGGCCGCCGTCCGCCGCCGGAAGAGATCATCGAGAAGCTGCGCCCGGCGCTGCTGCGCCAGTTCAGCCCGGCGTTCCTCGGCCGGCTCGTGCTGGTGCCTTACTACCATCTGGGCGACGCGCAGATCAACGCGATCGTGACGCTCAAGCTGGAGCGCATCGCGAAGCGCTTCGAGCGCAATCATCATGCGCCGCTGACGTGGGACGAGAGCGTCGCCACGCTGATCGCGCAACGCTGCAAGGAAGTGGACAGCGGCGCGCGCAATGTCGATCACATCCTGACGCAGGCCGTCTTGCCGGAACTCGCGCAACAGGTGCTGGAACGGATCTCGATCTCCGAGCCGTTCGGCGGCGTGCATCTGACGCTGTCGGCGGCGGACGAGATCGTGTTCCGCTTCGCCCCGGCGGAGGCGTAAGCGCATGTCCACGCCGACCCAGACCAACAGCTTCGCCACCGTCTCCACGCCGTTCGGAGCCGATGTGCTGCTGCTCGACGGTTTCGGCGGACACGAGGCGCTGTCGGAGCTGTTTCGCTTCGACCTGCGGATGCGTTCGACGGAGATGTCGCTGGATGCGGCGCAGATCGTCGGCAAGAGCGTCACCGTGACGCTCAAGGACGGCAGCGGCACGCCGCGCTGCTTCAATGGCATCGTGACGCGCTTCGCGCATGCGGGCGCGGATGGCAATCACGCGTTCTATTCCGCCGAACTCGCGCCGCGCCTGTGGCTGCTCGCGCTCGGCCAGGACCGCGTGATCTGGCAGAACAAGACGCCGCTCGACATCATCAAGCAGCTGCTCAACACGTATGCGGTGACCTTCGCGGACCGCACCAAGAGCGCGGGCAGCACGGCGCGCGAATATTGCGTGCAGTACGACGAGAGCCCGTTCGCGTTCATGTCGCGGCTGATGGAAGAGGAAGGCATCTTCTTCTTCTTCGAGTTCGCGGCGGACCAGCACACGCTGGTGCTCGCCGACGACACCTCCGCGCACCTCGACGGCCCCGTGAGCACGCTTTACTACATGCCCGAGAGCCAGGTGTCGCAGGCGCAGCATCTGGGCCGCTTCTCGATGTCGCAGGGCGTGACGGCGGGCGAGCACATCACGGGCGACTACGACTACACGGCGCCGGACGTCGCGCTGCTGACGACGGACAAAGGCAGCTCGACCATCCAGACCGCGCCGCGCTACCTATTTCCGGGCAAGTACACGGACACGACGCGCGGCGGCGCGCTGATCGGCACGCACCTGAAGGCGCATACGCTCGAAGCGCAGACCGGCCATGGCGAGGGCGGCTGCTACAGCCTCGCGGCAGGCGCGAAGTTCACGCTGAGCGGCCATCCGAGCGCCGCGCTCAACACCAGCTATGTGGTGCGCGTGGTGCGGCACACGGCGTCGAACGCGTCGTATCGCAATACCTTCGACGTGTTCCCGGCCACCGTGCCGTTCCGCGCGCCGCACGCGAGCCGGCGTCCGCTGGTGGCCGGTACGCATACGGCGAAGGTCGTCGGGCCGTCGGACGAGGAAATCTGGACCGACTCGCAAGGTCGCGTGAAGCTCAAGTTCCACTGGGACCGCTCCGCAGGCTCGAACGAAGACAGCTCGTGCTGGGTGCGCGTGGCGCAGTCGATGGCCGGCGCGGGCTGGGGACACCTGTTCCTGCCGCGCATCGGCCAGGAAGTGGTGGTGAGTTACGTCGACGGCGATCCGGACCGGCCCATCGTCACCGGCTGCGTCTACAACGGCCAGAACGCGCCGCCCGTCACGCTGCCGGCCAACCAGACGCAGAGCGTGATCCGCTCGCGCTCGTCGAAGAACGGCGCGGCGGGCAACGAGATCCGCATGGAAGACAAGCTCGATGCCGAAGAGCTGTTCTTCCACGCGCAGAAGGACATGAAGGTCGATATCGAGAACGCGCTGACCACGACGGTCAAGGCGGGCGCGGAAACCCACACGGTGTCGAAGGGCGACCGCACGGTGGCGGTGAGCGAAGGCAACGAAACGCACTCGGTGAAGGGCAAGCGCACGCTCTCCGTGACCGGCGACGAAGCGCACACCAACGACGCGAAATTCACGCACACCGTGAGCGGCGACCACGCCCACACGGTGAATGGCAATTACACGCTCAAGGTCGGCGGCAATCTGACGATAGAGGTGACAGGCTCCGTCAGTATCAAGGCCGGAACCTCGTTCGCGACCGAAGCGGGCACGACGCACGCCAGCAAGGCGGCGACGACGCTCAGCACCGAGGGCGCGATGATTTCGCACAAGGCTTCGGCGACGCAGACCGTCGAGGCATCGGCGCAGCTGGCCCTGAAGGGCGGCGTCGTGCAGTTGAACTGAGGCGTGTGATGAAGGAAGCCGCTGCGGTGGACACCACCCTGGTCGAAACGCGCGATGCGCTCGGCAATCGGGTCGGCCACATGCACTTCGCGAACGGCGTGCCGCATGGCGAGGCCATGCAGTGCACGCCGGAAGGCACGACGCTGCTGCGCGCGATGTACGCGCACGGCGTGCTGGACGGCCCGACGCAGACCTTCGACGCGGAAGGCGCGCCGGTGCAGGCGTCGCACTATCGCGGCGGCAGGCTGGACGGCGTGATGTCGCTGTATCAGGACGGGCGGCTCGCGGCACGTCAGCACTATGTGCTCGGTGTGCTGCACGGCGAGAGCGTGACGTATGCGCCGTCGGGTCTGGTGACGTCGCGGATGAAGATGGAAGCGGGCAAGCCCGACGGCGAAGCGGTGTTCATGCACGACGGCGTGGTCACGCGCCGCGTGCGCTACGCGCGGGGCCAGTTCGAAGGCGAGACGCGCGAGTACGACATGCACGGCGGGCTCGCGGCGAGCCTGCCGTATCGCGCGGGACTGCTGCACGGCACGGCGCGCCGCTACGCGCCGGACGGCGCGGTGACGCACGAGCGCAGCTACAAGCTCGGCAAGCCGCAAGGCGAATGGCGCGCGGTCGAGGCCGGGGCGCAGCCCGGCGACGGCGCGCGCGGTCCGCGTCTGGTGAACAAGCTGGAAAAGTGGGTGCGCGGCTGATCGGCCCGCACGAGAACGAGGAACAGGGACATGGGAATCCAGGTGACAGCGGGGGCGACGTTGCAATGCAGCTTTGGCGCGGCGCCGGGCACGCTGCAGGTGCTGCCCGTGAACCGCGTGCTGTGCGGCACGCCGGCGGCGACCATCATGGACAACGTGCCGATGGTCAACGTGCTGCCGTTCGGCACCTGCACCTCGATGGCGAATCCGGTCGTGGCCGCCGCGACGGCCGCCGCGCTCGGCGCGCTGACGCCGATGCCGTGCGTGCCCGCCACCACCGCGCCGTGGGCGCCGGGTTCGCCGACGGTGCTGATCGGCTCGCTGCCCGCGTTGCAGAACTCTTCCAAATTGATGTGCATGTGGGCCGGCGTGATCCAGGTGGTCGCGCCCGCCCAGGTCACGACGATGACCGCCTGAGGACCGACGATGCAATACGTTTTTTCGATGACCTCGCGCATGGTGACAATCGCCGCGGCGAGCGCGTTGCTGCTGTGTGTGCTGCTGTTCCTGCTGGGCGTCGAGATCGGCGCGCGCATGGGGCATCCGGCGGCGGTGTCGGCAAGCCCAACGCCCGCCATCGCCGCGTCCGCGCCCACCGACCTGTTGCCGCCGCAGGATCCGTCCGCGGCGTCGAGCGCTTCTGCTTCTTCCAATTGAGACCGTCTTTCATGCCGTTGACCTTCATCCGCCTGCTTTCGACACACCTTCGCCGCATCGGCGCGCTGGCCGCCGCCGTGCCGATGCTGTTTGCCATGGCAAGCGTGTTCGCTGCAACGCCTCCGCTCGCCGCTCCCGTAACGACAGCCGCACCCGCCGCACCGCAGACACTCACCTCGACCGGCCTCGTGCAGATGCCGGACGGACGCCTGCTCGCGCCGGAATTCGCACGCATCATCGGGCGCGGTGAACTGGTGGTCGCGGTGCTGAGCGTCGATCAGCCGCCGTTCTTCGAAGAGAAAAACGGCACGCTCACGGGCCTCGACATCGATCTGGCCAAGGACATCGCGCAAAAGCTGCGCGTGAAGGTCCGCTTCAACCGCGACGCGAAGACCTTCGACGAAGTCGTCGATCTGCTGGCGCGCGGCCAGGCCGATATCGCCGTGAGCAAGCTCTCCCGCACGCTGACGCGCGCGACGGTGATCTCCTTCAGCACGCCCTATCTGCGCCTCGAACGCGCGCTGCTGCTGAACCGCGTGAAGTTCGCGCAACTGGCGCACGGCCGCTCGGTGCCGGAAGTGATCCGCAACTACGACAGCACCATCGGCGTGGTCGCGAATTCGTCGTATGCGGGCTATGTGGTCAATAACTTCCCGCATGCGCAGGTGCGCAGCTTCGCGACCTGGGAAGACGTGCTGAAGGCGCTCAATGCCGGCGAAATCACCGCCGCTTACCGCGACGAGTTCGAAGTCAAGCGCGTGCTCAAGGTCGATCCGACCGCTTCGCTGCGCCTGCGCGTCGTGACCTTGCAGGACCTCGAAGATACGCTCGCCATCGGCGTGAATGTGAACGCCCCGGCGCTGCTGTCCTTCATCAACCAGTTCCTCTCGGAACGCAGCGTGAAGCTGAACGTGAGTTCGGTACTTCAGGCGGCGGACCACTGAGCGTTGGCGGTACGCGACGAGACCATAAGACTTCCCTAAGAGAAAGCCATGAATTCCAGCAGGATCTATGCATTCGTACTCAACCCGTGGGTGGTGATCGGCAGCCTGGCGCTCGGCGGCACGTTCGGTCTGCTGATGCCCGCCGAAGCACAGAAGCTCGGCCTGCTCGGCGACATCTATGTCGATCTGCTCAAGATGACCACGCTGCCCTTCATGATCTCGGCGGTGATCTTCAGCCTGCAGCGCCTGTTCCGCGACGGCGGCACCTCGCGCCTGCTGGTGCGCGTGCTGACGGTGTTCCTCGGCGCGTCGGCGACGGTCGCCGCGGTGGGCGCCATCGTGCTGCTGGTCATGCATCCGGGCGCGAACATTTCGACGGCGACGATGCAGACCTTCGGCCTGATGGTGGGCAGCGACAGCTCGTCGAGCGACACGGTCATGAACCTCTACGGCGCCGACCTGCCGCAGAAGACGCTGAGCCTGGCCGACGTGCTGTCGAGCCTCGTGCCGACCAACATCTTCGCGGCGCTCGCCAGCGGCGACGCACTCAAGGCGCTGGTGTTCGCGCTGCTGTTCGGCCTCGCGGTGGGCCGTGTGCCGGAGCGCATTTCGGTGGGCCTGAGCCAGTCGCTCGAAACCGTCTATCACGCGTGCCAGAAGCTGATGCACTGGCTCAGCTATCCGCTGCCGCTGATCCTGTTCTGCATGAGCGCGACGCAACTCGGCAAGTCGGGCGTCGGCCCGCTGCACGCGATGCTGCAATTCGTGATCGCGTTCGTCATCGCGACGGCGCTGCTGATCGTGCTGGCCGCCGCGATCATCTGGAAGCGTTCGAATCACAGCCTCGGCAAGACCCTCGACGCACTGCGCGCCCCGTTCGCGCTGGCGCTCGCCACGCGCAACAGCGCCGCCTGCATGCCGAGCATGATCGAGAGCCTCGTCGATGACCTGGGCTTCGCGCGCTCGCGTGTCGAGCTGCTCGTGCCGCTGACCATTTCGCTGCTGCGCGTCGGCCCGATGGTGTACTACGTGTGCGCGACGCTGTTCATCGCGCAGTTGTACGGGCATTCGCTCGGCGTGGTCGAGATCGTGACGGTGCTGCTCGCGTCGGTACTGGCGGGCTTCGCATCGGCGGGCATGACGGGTCTCGTCACGGTGTCGCTGGTCGGCATGACCTGCTCGTATCTGCAACTGCCGTTCGAAGCCGCGTTCATCCTGTTCCTCGCCGTCGATCCGATCTGCGACATGCTGCGCACGCTGGTGCTGGTGATCGGCAACGCGGCGGCGGTTTCGGTGATCTGCCCGCGTCCGCTGAAGATCTAGGAATCGAGGAGCCCACCGTCATGGCACTGATCGGCATTCTCGGCGGCATGGGACCGCTCGCCACGGTCGACTTCATGGACAAGGTCGTGCGGCTCACGCAGGCAAGCCGCGACCAGGACCATCTGCCGATGATCGTCGCGAACCTGCCGCACATCGACGACCGGTCGAGCGCGATCATCGACAACGGCGCCGATCCGCTGCCGGCGCTGCTCGACGGCATCGACCTGCTGAACCGCAACGGCGTGGGCCTGATCGCGATTCCGTGCAACTCGGCGCATCACTGGTACGAGCCGATGCGCGCGCGCAGCGCCGCGCCGGTGCTGCACATCGCGCAGACCTGCGTGGCGGCGGTGCCGCGCACGGCCCGCCGCGTGGCGCTGCTGGCGACCGGCGGCGCGCTCGTGTCGGGCTTCTACCAGCAGGCGCTGACCGAGCTCGACATCGAACCCGTCGTGCCGGACGCAGCCATGCAGCCGCTGGTGCGCGACTGCATCCGCGAAGTGAAGGCCGGCGATCTCGATGCCGCCGCCGCGCATCTCGAAGCCGCGCTGACGCTGCTCGCGGAACAGGGCATCGGCACGGCGCTGATGGCCTGCACCGAGATTCCGCTGGCGGCCCGGCGCATCGGGAAGCCGCCGGTCACGCTGATCGACAGCACGCTGGAACTCGCGCGCGCCACCGTCCGTTACGCGTGCGAACGCGGCTGGAACCGCCCGCAATGAAGGCACTGCATACGCTCTCGCAAAGCACGCTCGGGCTCATCGTGTGTATCGCGGTGGGCGCGCTGTGCGGCGTCTTTGCGGAGCCGGCCGGCGCGGCGGCGTATTTCGTCGGCCAGATGTATCTCGCGGTGGTGAACATGGCGGCGATTCCGCTGCTCGTCGTCGCGACCTTCTTCGGGCTGCGCCAGGTAATCGCGCTGCCGCGTCCGCGTACCCGCATCGGCATGATGCTGCTGGTCGCGTTCGGTCTCGTGGTGCTGGGCAGCGTGGCGGGCACGCTGATCGGCGTGATGGCCGGCCCGGGTCAGGACCTGTCCGCCACAGCGCGCGCGCAACTCGGCCGCCTCGTGCTGCAAAGCGCCAGCAGCGCCGAGGACGTGCAGGTCGCGCTGTTCGACCACGGCGCGGCGGCCGCAGCGGGTGCGAGCTTCGTCGGCGTCGGCGACATCTTTCCGGACAACTTCTATCGCGTGCTCGCGCAGGGTCATTCGCTCGGCATCTTCACCGCGACCATCCTGTTCGGCCTCGCGTTCGCGGCGCTGTCGCGCGAACAGACCGGCACGCTGAGCAGCGTGTTTGAAGGCGTGTATCGCGCGCTCGAAACCATCATTGCGCGCGCCAATCTGCTGCTGCCGGTGCTCGCGTTCGGCGTCGCCGCGCATCTGGTGGCGAACACCGAAGCCGCGACGCTCCACGCGATGAGCAGCTTCCTCGTGTGCTTCGGTCTGGCCTCGTGCGCGCTCGGCGGACTGGCGCTCGTGACCATCGCGGTGCGCGCCGGCCAGCCCTTCATGCAGGTGCTGAGCCAGCTGAAGGCGCCGCTGCTGGTCGGCCTCACGTCGGGCAGCGCGACCGCGCCGATCCCGCACACCATCGAAGCGCTCAGCCAGCGGCTGGGTTTCTCGCGCGGCGTCGTGGAACTGGTCGTGCCGTTCGGCTCCGTGTTCGTGCGCGCCGGCGCCGCGCTGTATTACGCGCTCGCCGCCGTGTTCGTCGCGAACCTCTACAACCGGCCGCTCGGCGCGGGCGAGATCCTGATCGTCTGCGCGGCGTCGGTGATCGCCGCGCTGGTGTCGGCGGGACAGGGCGGCGTGGCGTCGGTGGGCTACATGGGCATCGTCCTGTCGATGCTGCACCTGCCGGTGGAAGCGGCCGGCGTGCTGTTCGTGACGCTCGACCTCATCTGCGAAGGGCCGCGCAATGCGCTGAGCCTGCTGTCGGCGTGCATGGTGATCGCGCTGGTGTCGGCGGGCCTGCCTTCGGAGCGCCATGCGGCGGTCGAGGCGACGGGCGGCGTGGCGCGCCTCGATACGACACTGCGCTTCACGTTCACGCGCGGCCAGCTCGCGCTCGCGACCGGCTGCCTGATGACGGTGGCCTCGCTGATCGTGCTGCTGGGAATTGGAGTGGGAGCAAGATGAAGAAGGTGAATCTGATCGTGATGCTGCTGCTGGCGGCCGCGCTTTCGGGCTGCGGCGCGCTGGGCTTGTCGGGCGAAAAGGCGAAGTGGTCGGAAGTCACGCTCGACGCGAGCGACGACATCAACAACAACAGCCCGGTCGCGGTGGACATCGTGCTCGTCAGCGACGAGGCGATGCTCGCGCGCATCGCGGAACTGCCCGCGTCGAAGTGGTTCGCGGGCCGCGAGGATCTCGCGCGCACCTTCCCGAAGGCGCTGCGCTACAAAAGCTGGGAGATCGTGCCGGGCTTTCGCATCGAGGTGAACGGCGAGACGTTTGCGGGGCCGCGCGTCGCGGGCGCATTCGTGTTCGCGAACTATCGGGATCCGGGCGCGCATCGCGTGCGGATCGAGCGCTTCAGCGGCCGCATGGTCGTGCAGCTGAATGCCAACAACCTTATCGTGACGGATTCGAAATGATGCATGACCGCACGCCGGCGGTGACCGAGCGTATCGAGTGGTACGAGGGCATGCTGCTCTCGCCGCAGCATTTCCAGCAGATGGCTGCGCGCGTCGATACGCTCGTCGCGTGGCAGACGCTCGCCGCCGCGCCGTTCAGCTGGGGCGTGCGCAAACTGAGATTCGATCAGGGCCTGCTGCCCGCGGGCCTGCTGCGCGTGCTCGAACTCGACGCGATCCTGCCCGACGGCACCGCCGTCACCTACGACGCGCAGCACAGCGACGGCGCGCGCCTCGAACTTTCGCTGGAGCCGTTCGCGGAGCAGCTGTCGAACGGGCCGCTGGACTTCTACCTGACGCTGCCGGGTGCAGGCGCGATGCGCCGCGCCGCGCAGGTGCGCCGCTTCCGTTCGACCTCCGGCGAGCCGGTGGACGACCAGGTCTCCGATGCCCCGCCCGCCGATATCCCGCGCCTCGTGCCGAACCTCGCGCTCTCGGCAGGTGACGTGCCTTCCGCGATGCACGTGTGGCTGCGCCTCGGCTCGCTCTACAAGGACAATGAAGTCGTGCATCTCGGCGAGCATCAGCCGCCGCTGCTCGAAATCGCCCGCGACAATCCGCTGTGGACGAGCGTTGCATCGCTGCTGGGTCAGTTGCGCGGCAAGGCCGCCTTCGTCGCGCGTCAGACGGCGAATCCTTCGTCGAAGGTCGATGACCGTCTGACACAGCTCGAACTGAAGGACCGCCTGCGCAGCCTGATGAGCGCGCTGCCGCTCGCGGAAGCCGTGTTGCGCACGCCGCATCTGCATCCGCTCGGGCTGTATCACGCGCTCGCGGCGCTCAACGGCTCGCTCGCGACGCTCAAGCCCGGCGGCCTGCCGCCCGCGCCGCCCGACTACGATCACGCCGATCCTCTGGGCGTCTTCACGCCGCTCCTGCGCTCGCTGCGCGAATCGATGTCCGAAGTGAACGAGGAATATCGCGAGCACAAGTTCGAGTTCCGTCATGGCGCGTTCGAACTGACGCTCGATCCGGACTGGATCGGCGAGCGGCTCGTCGTGGGCCTGCGCGGCCAGTCGGATCGCGACCTGCTCGCGTGGATGGACGGCGCGGTGATCGGCTCGCAGTCGGTGTATGCGTCGCTGCGCAGCCGGCGTGTGCTCGGCGCGGCTCGACGCGGGATCGACTATGCCGAGGATCTCGGCTTGCGCTCGGGCTCGGGCTATCTGCTGTTCGAGCTGATGGCGGAGCCGGCGCTGGTGCTCGCCAGCGAACTGCTCGTGATCGGCAACCCGAATGAAGGCGCGAGCGCGCAGCGCCCGCAGGAAATGCTGCTGTTCGTGAAGGGCTGACGCGCAGCGCATCCACATAGATGAAAGCAGAGACGAAAGCAGGTTAAGCATGGCACGCAACCGACCCGAACCCGAAGAAGACGACGTCGTCACGGAGCAGTTCCGTACCTTTCTCGATGAACTCGTGAAGGCTCAGGCGCGCCTCTCCGAACTGCCCGACGCCGATCCGGACCTCGCCGCGCAAGGCATGAGCCGGCACCTGATCAATCTGCTCGAAATCCAGACGCTGCAATCGCGCCGCGACACGACGCGCTTCGAGATGGAGACGGTGTCGGACGCGCGCTATCTGAAGGCCGTCCTCGCCGACGAACTGCTGCTCAACACCCCGTGGGCCGGGCAGGAGCGCTGGACCGCGTATCTGCTCGAATCGACGCTGTTCCGCACCAATGTTGCGGGCGACCTGGTGTTTCGCCGTATCGAGCAATTGCTGTCGGATCGTGAGCCGTCGCGCCGCAATATCGCGCGGCTGTATCTGTTCACGCTGGCGATGGGCTTCCAGGGCCGTTTTCGCGGCACCGATGCCGCCGCGCGCCTGCGCAGCTATCGCGAGGAACTGTATGAGTTCGTGTATCAGCGCCGCGCGGATCTCGGCGGGCGCGACCGCGTGCTGTCCGAGGCCGCGTATGCGAACACGCTGTCGCACGTCGCGCCGCGCAAGCTGCCGACCGTGAGCCGCTGGGCCGTGATTTTCATGCTGGCGGCGGTGTCGCTGCTCGCGGTGTCGGAATTGTTGTGGCTGTGGCAGTCGTGGCCCGTGCGCGAAGCGCTGCATGCCGATCCGGTCGCGGGAGTGAGCCAATGAAGCGCCTGATTTCCCCGATGAACACGGCGCGCCGCGCGCAGCAAGGAGCGCGGCCATGCTGACGAGCAATCTCTTTCTGCTGTCGATCGGCGTGCTCACGCTGGTCGTGCTGGCCGTGCTCGGCGCGGTGGTCTACTTCGCGCTGCATGGTTCGCATGCGAAGCCGCAGGCCGAGCGCAAGATCGTGCGGCTGCGCTCGGATTCGCTGCGCAGCGCGTTCCGGCAGGCGGTCGAACTGATCGAGGGCAATATCGCCACGCGCGCGGAACGCTACAACATTCCGTGGGTGATGATCCTCAACGAAGGCGACGATCCGCGTCCGCTGCCGATCGCGCAGGCGGGCGTGGCGAGCGTGCTCGGCGCGGATGCGTCGAGTCTCGCGGCTACCGACGGCATCTCGTGGCACTTCTTCGATCGCGGCATCGTCGTGGATATCAAGGCGGCCTATCTCGGCTCGCCGGATGACGACGAAGGCAAGCCGTGGGACGAGTTCCTGAGCCTGTGCCGGAATTATCGGCCGCAGCGTCCGTTCGATTCGGTGGTCATCACGGTGCCCGCAGCAACCCTGCTCGCCGACGACACCGATGCGCGCCTCGAACTCGTGCGCCACGCGAAGCTTGCGCATCGCCGTTTGTGGCTCGCGCAGAACCGCTTCGCGATGCGTTTCGCGGTGTATGTCGTGGTGACCGGTTGCGATGCGCTGCCGGGTTTCGCGACCTTCGCGCGCGCGTTGCCGGAGCCGCTGCGCGCCAGCATGCTCGGCTGGTCGTCGCCTTACGATCTCTCGACCACGTATCAGCCCGGCTGGGTCGATACCGCGATGAACAGCGTGATGCGTTCGGTGTCGGATGCGAGCGCGGAACTGTTCGCGCTCGATCCCGCGCATCTGGATGCACGCCAGTTCCTGCAACTGCCTTCGCGCATCGACGCCATGCGTGCGCAGCTTCAGTCCTACGTGGATGAACTGCTGCGCGCGAGCGCGTACCATGAGCCGTTCTTCTTCCGCGGCATCTACCTGACCGGCGATGCGAGCGAGTTCGCGCAGTGGAGCGTGGCTCAGGACGCCATGACCGCCGCACCGGAAGCATTGCCGGGAGACGAAGCGCCCGAAGCAGAACACGAACTCGGCGATGGCCGCCGCGAACCGAACGCGCACATCAACGACCTGATGTTGCAGCCCGCGTTCCTGCGCGATCTGTTCGAAAAGAAGATCTTCTCCGAGTACGGCCTCACGCGTCCTTCGCGGTCGCAGCATCTGACGCGGCCGGTGCTCAATCGCGCGCTGCGCTGGGGCGGCGTGGCGCTGCTGGGCGGCTGGGGCATCGGACTGGTAGTGGCGACGGCGCAGCTGAGTCATCGCAACGGCGAACTTGTCGCGGCGCTCGGTTCGCTGCATCGCGATGCGGCCGAGCGTGCCGCCGCCGCGCAGCAAGGCCAGGACATGCCCGCCGACTGGTACCGGCGCAAGGCGCTCGGCCTGATCGCGCTGAATCAGAACATCAAGACCGGCACGGGGTGGACCGTGTTCATGCCGGGCTCGTGGGCCTTCATCGACGATCTCAACGCGCGCGTGAAAGAGCGCTTCGAGCGTGAGTTCGGCGAGATTGCGGTGGCCGCGCTCGAACGCCAGATGGTCGCGCGCGTCAGCACGCTGACCGGCGTGGGACGCGACCCGAGCACGGGGCAACTGATCATCGGCGACGACTGCGCCGCGCCCGCCGGCGCGCGCAGCGATGCGCTCGCGCCCGCGAGCCTCGCCATCGACGATCTGCCCCAGATGCGCGCGCTTCAGCTGTACGTGAACAACGTCGATCAGTTCGACGCCGCGCTGCAGGCGCTGCAACGCTTGCAGCAGCCCTCGTCGGGCAACGCCGACGCGCTGCGGCTCGTCGTGCGCTATGCGCTCGGCGCGGAGTTGCAGGGCAGCGTCGCGGACAGCGTGCCGTACTTTCATCGCGCCCGTGCGGGCCGCGACGGCGTGGCGAGCACGGATGCGGGCGTCGACGTGAATGCGGTGCGCCAGGCGTTCCGCTGCACCCTCGACAAGGGCGCGCAGCAACTCGACAACGGCCTGTTCGCGAACAATCCGCTGCTCACGGCGGAACGCGGCATCAGCGAGCATCTGAATGGACTCGGCATGGCCGATGGCAACGCCGGCGACATCACGCGTATCGCGGCGGGCTATCGCGCGGTGGTGGCGGGCGTCGATACGCAGCGCGAACTGCTGGCCTCGGGCAAGGGCGGCTGGCTGCATCAGGCGCAGTTCATGCCGGGCGCGGTGTATGACCGCACGCTCTCGCGTATCGCGCAGAACCGCCTGCTCGGCGCCGATCTCGCGAACCAGATGCGCCAGCGCGACGACACCGGCTTCCAGGCCTTCCGCAGCGAACTGGCGCTGCGTTTCGGCGGCGCGGACAGCGGCGTGGTCTGGTCGGACAAGGACGCGCGCTACACGGTGTCGCCGGGCCGCGCTGCGCTGCGCGATGCGTTGTCGAACCTGCTGAACCAGCCGTTCATGATCGCGCCGCGCGACCGCGAACTGCCGACGCTCGTCGATGGCACCGCGATCGTCTGGGACCGCACGCAGCTCGATCAGGCGCTCGCGCTCGGCGACATGCGCAAGCGCTTCCTGACCGATGGCCTCGTGAACCTGCCGGCGACGGCGCGTCCCGCTGTCGAGACGGCGCTCGACCAGCAGTTTGCGCGCTTGCTGATTGCGCAGACGGCGTCGGCGGCGAACATCGGTCCCGCAGCGCCGCTGAGCGATGCCGACACCGCCGCCTTCGACGCGGCGCGCGCGCGGATCGCGCGCATCGGCGCGTTGCTGACGGAGCTCGGCGCGAGCGCGCAGATCGACGAACTGAATTCGCTCGTGTCCGACGATGCGATGCAGCACCTTCAGCGGGTCGACGAGGGGCTCTCGCAATCCGAGCTGTACGCGACGCGTCAGGACCTGCCGGACACCGCGCACAGCACGCGTGCGCCGATTCTAGCGGCCTTCGGCGTCAACGATGCGGCCGGTCTCGCGCCGTATCTGGATCAGCAGGCGCAGCGCGCATTGGCGCTCGGCAAGCAGGCCGCGACCTATCTCGCCGCGCTCGATAGCGCCGATGCCGCTTCGCCGCTCGCGCAGCGCTGGCAGGCCATCGAACGCGATCTCGAACGCTATCGGCTCAAGAACCCGAACAGCAGCCTCCTGCGTCTGGAGCAATTTGCTTTGTCGGTGGCGGCGGATCCGAATGGCGCGGGCTGCATGTCGAAGTTCTCGGGCCGCGTGTCGAGCGGCGGCGGCGACGATTACTTCGCGACCCTGCATGCGCGTCTCTATGACCGTCTGCTGGCGCGCTGCCGCTCGGGCTACGTGTTCGACCTGCGGCAGGAATGGGGCAATTTCGCGAGCGCGTTCAACGAGAGCGTCGCGGGCCGCCTGCCGTTCGAGAGCGCCAGCATGCAGCCGGTGGCGGCGCGCGCGAACGCGGCCACGCCGACCGTCGCGGACTTCGGCGAACTGGGGCAGGTGCTGAAGCGTTATGACGCCGTGTCGGAGACCTTCCATGCCTCGGGCTCCACGGCGTCGCTGACCAACAACAAGGTGCGCCAGTTCATCGACAACTTCGATCAGGTGAAGACGCTGCTCGCGCCGCTCTATCCGTCCGACGACGGCGCACCCAACGGCTATGACCTGAACGTCGAGTTCCGCGTGAACCGCAATGCCGAAGTGGCCGGCAACCAGATGATCGACTGGACGCTCACGACCGGCTCGCAAAGCCTGTCGATGAACGACACGCCGCGCACGCTGCACTGGGACTTCGGCACGCCGGTCGTGCTCACGGTGCACTTCGCGAAGGACTCGCCGCTGGCCGCCGCCGCCGATCCGCAGCAACGCGGCTACAGCACCGATGGCCGCACGCTGACCTGGCAGTTCAACGATCCGTGGGCGCTGATCTCGTTCGTGAACCGTGAGCGCGTGGCGGATGCGGGGCCGCGCGGCGATCGCATGTCGCAACTGCTGCGCCTCGAATTCCCGTTGAGCACGGCCAACCCGGCCGATCTTTCGCTGTTGCCGAAGCAGGCGCGCGGGCGCCTCTTCATGCGCGTCACGCTGATGCCCGCGGGCAAGAAGACGCCGCTGCCGTGGCCCGGCAGCTTCCCGGTTCGGGCACCCGAATGGAGCGCACTATGAAACAGGCCTATCCGATGGAAACCGTAGCGACGGTCGTGATCGACTTCGACGCGCTGCTCGAACCGGTCAGCAACGACGACGACAACCACGGCGCGGGTGTGTCGCTGCGCTATGACCCGGTGTATCAGCAGATCCGCGATGCGCGCCGTCACGACGACGCCACGCTGCCGATGGGCGAATGGGAACGGCCGCTCGTCAAGGCGGACTGGAAGCGCGTCGCGGCGCTGTGCTCCGAGGCGCTCGCCACCCGCAGCAAGGACTTCCAGCTGGCGGCGTGGCTGTGCGAGGCGTGGACGCGGATGCATCGCGTCGAAGGGTTGATCGCGGGCACGCGGCTGATGATTGCGCTTGCCGACCGCTACTGGCCGCACGCATGGCCCGAACTCGAACCCGGCGACGCCGACGCGCGCACTGCGCCGTTCGCGTGGCTCAACGAAGCCTTGCCGCTCGTGCTCACCGTGCATCTGCCGCTGCTGATGATCGAGGATCGCGAGCCGGAGTACGTGAACCTCGACGAATGGCAGCACGTCATCACGTCGCAGGCGGGCGAGGGCGCCACGCTCACGCGCGATCTGCTCGACAAGCACGTGCGCCGCGCCGGCAACCTCGCGGCGCTGGTGTCGCTGCATCAGCAGGTAGAGACCGCGCAGGCCGTGTGGCGTACCTTCAGCGCGCGGCTCGACGAGCGGCTGGGACACGACGCGCCGCATCTGGGGCGCGTCGCGGACACGCTCGGACGCGTGCTGCAAGCGGTGACGAGCCTGCTCGGCGACAACGCGCGGCCGGCGCCGGCCGAGCCGATCCATGTCGGCGCTGCACTCGCCCACACTCAATTTGCCTCGCAGGAGCACGCCATGGACACCGTGTTGCACGAACTCCCGACGACGCCCGTTGCTCCCGCGATGCCGCTGAGCGTGGCGGGCGCCGTCCCGCTCTCGCGCGTGGAAAGCCGCGCGCATGCGTATCAGTTGCTCGAACTCGTGGCGGACTATCTCGCCGAGCAGGAACCGCACAGCCCGACGCCCTTCCTGTTGTGGCGCGCGGTGGCCTGGGGCAAGATGCCGCTGCCCGAACTGATGCGTGAAGTCGTGCGCAGCGAAGGCGACATGGCCCGTTATCTGTCGATGCTCGGCATCGAATGACGCTGGTTCGCTCCATGGGTTCGCTCCATGGGTTCGCTCCATGGGTTCGCTCCATCACCAAGACAACAATCATTGACCAACGGGTCCTGTCATGAACATGCCTGCCAGCTTTCCGAGGATTTCGTCGCTCACGCCCACGCTGGGCGCCTTGCCGAGCCCCGACGAATGGATCAAGAAGACTTCGCTGACGTTCTCGAAACGTAGTTCGTCTACGCTCGCCATGGACGAGTGCTACAAGGCGTTCTACGCGCAGGTCAACAAGTCGCCGGATCAGGAACGCTACGCGGCGCACCTGCTCTACAACCAGATGAAGGTCTATCTGCGCGAGAAGCATGGAATGTGGAGCAAGTGCGAGCGCAACAAGGCCAGCAAGGGCTTCATGGCGGATCTCTTCAAGGCGCTGGAGAAGAGCGTGGCGGTGGCGCCGTCGGTCGGACATGCGGCGGCGCTGGCCAAGATCGATAGCGAAGAGATTCCGCATGCGCGCTTCGGCGTGCTGTACCTGCTCTCCAACATCTCGGTCGAACTGAGCGCGGCGAACTACGCGAGCATGGCGTTTGAAGGCCTGAGCGTGGCGGGCACGGCGGTTTCGCTTGGCACGACCTTCGACATCTCAAAGAACGATCCGACCAAGCTGTCTGGCGACAGCGGCAACGCCATTTTCAGCGCGACCGGCAACAAGATGACCTCGAAGTCGGTCGGGATGGGCAAGCTGCCGAGCCAGAATGCATCGACGTTCATCAGCGCAGGCGGCGGGGCGCTCGGTCTCGGCAAGACGATTGCATCGACGGACGGCACCAACCAGAAGGACGACAGGGTGCTCGGCGCAGCGTTCAGACCCGACACGCCGTTCAAGCTTGCCGAGCAGTGGCAGAAGTTCAAGCAATGGGTGTACAACAAGATCGTCGGCGTCATCGAGACCCTGCGCACCAAGATGCTGGCGGACGGCGACTGGCCCGCGTCGCTGGCCGGCAGCGCGATCAAGGCGCTGATCGAGAAGGCGGTCGTGGCGATCTGCCAGGCGTCCGCGCCGTATGTCGGCTCGGGCATCGAGATCTTCACCGGGCTCGCCAAGACCTTCGCGGCCGTGGCCCAGAAGTTCTCCATGGTGTCCTTGCGCAAGAAGTTCGAATTGCGCGAAGGACATCCGGCCGAACTCGCACGCGCCATCGAAGAAGAGATGGAGATGGATATCGGCGCGGGCGTCAAGGACGTGCTGAAGGGCGTGGGCGGCCTGTCGGCGCAGATCTTCCTGCCGGGCGCGGGCGCGCTCGTCAGCGCGGTGATGACGGCGATCGAATGGCTGGTCAAGACCATCATGCGTCTGGCGGAAGCGCATCGTATCGGCGATTTCCTGAAGCTCGCGCGGCAGATGTACGACCGCGAGCCGCGTCAGAACTATCAGACGGGCAACTTCGCGCCGGCGGCCAAGGACCGTGGCGGCCTCGTGCATGACACGGCGCGCTTCACCGAGTTCTTCAAGGAGGGCTGCAAGGCCAGCGCGATCATCCCGATGCTCACGCTGAACACCGGCATCTGCGGCAGCCTGATGACGATGATCCGCATGGTGAACGATCTCGGCGATACCTCGCAGCGCAGCTATGACGCGGGTACGGACTACTTTTCCGCGTTGAAGCACTACGCGGCGAAGTACATGCGCGATTCCGGCTTCTCGTTCAAGGCGCGCGAGCGCAAGGAAGTGATCCTGCACACGAGCGATGAAACCACGAAGCAGAAGGCGGCCATCAAGAGCGTGCAGGGACTGTTGAATCACGCGCTCAATTCGCACCAGGTCATGTCGGACTGGAAGACGAAGGTGGGGGCGGCGGTGCTGGCCTGAGCGTTGAACGAGCCCGCGCGGCAGGGGCGTTCGCGCTACGCGAAGCGCCTCGCCGAGAACCGTTCCAGCAGCGCGGGGCGTTCCCCTGCGATCAGTTGCGCCGACCACGGCCCGCCCGCGAGCACCACGCGGTCCGCGGGGATGCCGCGCCCATCCGCCGTACCGATCTCGATGCCGCGCACGCTTGCGTTAAGCGTGGCAATCTCCATGCGGGCGCAACGTCTTGCTTCGATCAACGGCCGCGCCAGCGCCTGCACGAAGCCTTGCGGATCGCACCGATGACGCGCGGACGGAAACACGACTGCTCCTGGACTGATCGCGATCAGTCCATGTCAAGCAGGGCAGTGCGTCGGGCGTGATCGAAAATCGGCAAACCTGCGGGCGTGCCTCATTTCCCGTACATGTCGAAATCGAAGTACTTCGCCTCGATCTTGCGATACGTTCCATCCTTCAGGATCTGCGCGATCGCGCCGTTCAGCGCGTCCCGCAAGTCCGGGTCCGACTTGCGCACGCCGGCGGCGTCGCCGTCGCCCATGATCTTCGCGTCATACACCACGTCGCCCGCGAACGCGTAGCCCTTGCCCGCCGGCGTCGAAAGGAAGCCGAGCTGGCCCTGCACGGCGTCCATCAGCACCGCATCCACGCGTCCGGCCGTCAGGTCCGCGTAGGCCTGGTCATAGCTGGGGTACGCAACCACTTCGACGCCCGCCGCCGCCCACTTTTCACGCGCGTAGGTCTCCTGCACCGTGCTTTGCTCGACCGCGATGCGCTTGCCGGACAGCTTGGCCGCCTCGGGCAGCAGATGGTCGCTTGCCTTCGCGATCAGGCGTGTCTGGTTGCGATACAGCCGGTCCGTGAAATCGATTTGCTGGCGGCGCTTTTCGTTCGCCGCCATCGAGGAGAGGACCACGTCGAACTTGCGCGCCTGCAGACCGGGGATCAGGCCGTCGAAGCTGCTTTGCACCCACACGCACTGCGCCTTCAGCTGCGCGCACAGTGCATTGCCGAGGTCGATGTCGAAGCCCTGCACCTTGCCGTCCTTGGCGACGGATTCGAACGGCGGATAGGTCGGATCGACGCCGACGCGGATCGTCTTCCATTCCTTGGCCTGGGCCAGCGTGGCCGTGGCCATCAGGGCAAACGCGGCAGCGTTCAGCAAGGTCCGGGCGCGGGTAATTTTCATGTGGGCTCCGTGTGGGTGGTGTCGTTGATTGAATGTTCAGGCCGTGCGCTCAACTTGGGAATTCGCCGCGCGTGAAGTCTTCGTCGAGGGCGATGGAGTCGGCAATCTCGTCCACCGTGACCGGCTTGATCGGCGCGCGGATGCGGTAGTAGCCAACCTCGGCAACCGGACGCTCCTGCACTTGCGCGATCAGTTCGCCGACCGTCGTGCCGCACCAGCGGCCCTGGCACGGTCCCATGCCGCAGCGCGAGAATGCCTTCATCTGGTTCGGGCCCTGGCAGCCGAGCGCCGCGATGCCGCGCACTTCGCCCGCCGTGATTTCCTCGCAGCGGCACACGATCACGTCGTCGGCGGGACGGCGCAGCGCGGCGCGTGGCGTGTACAGCGCATCGAGCAACGGCCGCACGGCAAGGTGCCGCTTCAGCGCACGCAAGGCGGGGCGGCTGCGCGCATCGCGCGTCGGCGCGTCCAGCACGCCCAGTTCCCGCGCGATCTCCAGCGCTGCCAGCGTGCCCGCGAGCGCCGCCGCCTTCGCGCCGCCGATGCCCGCGCCATCGCCGGCAATCCAGACACGCTCGACGCTGCTGCGCCCGCGTGCATCGGTGCGCGGCCGCCAGCAGGCCGAGGCCGTATCCCATCGATGCTCGCAGCCGAGCGAGCGCGCCAGTTGTGTGGAAGGAATCACGCCCTGATGCAGCAGCACGAGCGATGTGTCGATGGCACGCGGCACGCCATGTTCGTCGACGAAACGCACGCGCTCCGCATGAGCCTCGCCTTCGATGGACACCACGCGCGCGCCGCGATGCACCGGAATGCCCGCGCGCTTTACCGCGCGCATCATGCGGACGCCCTTGAGCAGATAGTCGGCGCCTGCGAGCGCGGGCAGGGCGTGCGGAAAGGCGGCGCGCCAGGCATCGCGCGGCGTGGTGTCGATGATGGCGCGCACCTGGCGTCCCGCGTTCAGCAACTGCGACGCGAAAAGCCACAGCAACGGTCCGCATCCGGCCAGCACCGCATCCCGCGACGGCGCGAGCCCCGACGACTTGAGCAGCGTCTGCGCCGCGCCGACGCCCATCACGCCGGGCAGGGTCCAGCCGCGCACCGGCCACGGACGCTCCTGCGCGCCGGTCGCGACCAGCACGGCGCGCGCCGCGATGTCCAGCGTGCCGCCGGCGTCGGCGCCGTGCGGCCGGCGCGTCAGCATGGCGACCGCGCGGCCGTCCTCGAAGGCAATCTGCCATACGGACGCACGCGACAGCAGCCTCGCGCCGCTGGCGTCGAAACGTTCGATCAGATCGCGCCCCGCCAGATAATCGTCGCCGAGCACGTGGGCGTCGGCGAGCGGCGAGTGCCCGAGGTTGCGGTAGATCTGCCCGCCCAGGGCTTCGCCCTCGTCGGCGACGATCACCTGGAGACCCGCCCGGCGCGCCTCGATGGCCGCCGCCATGCCCGCCGGTCCCGCGCCGACGATCAACAGGTCGCAGAGCGGCTGCGTCGACAGTTGCGTCATGCGAGCCTCGCCCGGCCGTCCATTGCGCGCACCCGCATGCCGTCACGCACGCGCGTCATGCAGGCCTGCACGTTCGGCACCCCGTCGATTTCGACGAGACAGTCGAAGCACACGCCCATCATGCAGAACGGGCCGCGTGGCGCGCCGCTGACCGGCGTGGTACGGCACGCGGCGAGACCGCTTTCGAGCAGCGCCGCCGCCACCGTGTAATGCGGCGGCACGCGCCGGAGCGTGCCGTCGAGGTCGACGGACACCATCGGCGTCGGCCCGGTGGTGAGGGATTCAAAGAGCGTGGACATCGGCGGAACTCGAAAAGCGCGTGGCGACAAAAGGGTGAATCAGCGCGGGCGGCGCACTGCCCGCGATCCATGGCGCGATGACGTCCGCGTGCGCGGCAGCCAGCGTCACCCCGCTGTGACAGATGGCGAGGAACGCGCCCGGATGCGCGCGCGATTCCTCGTAGACCGGCAGGCCATCGGGGGTCATGATGCGCAGCGCGCCCCACGCCCGCACGATGCGCGCGTGCGCAAGCAACGGAAACGCCGTGCGCGCGCGCCGCGCGATGTCGGCCATGACGGCGCGGGTCTGGCCGTCGTCGAACCCGACCGGTTCGGCGGAATCGCCCAGCAGGACCGAGCCTTCGGACGTCTGCCGCACGACCAGCGTCGGATAGTCGAGAAACGGCGCAAGCCGCTCGGTCACCATGATCTGTCCGCGCAAGGGCGTGATGGGCGCGTGCATGCCGACCATCGGCGCGAGGCGGCGGTTGTCGAGCCCGGCAGCGAGCACGACGCGTTCTGCTTCCAGCGTGCCGCCGGATGTATCGATCTCGAAGCGGTCCGCGCGCGGGCGGATCTCGCGCACTTCGTTGCGCGGCAGGTAAGTGCCGCCGAGCAGCGCAAAGCCCTGCTGCAGGGCGCGCAACGTGTAGAGCGGGCTGGCGTGGCCATCGTGGGGAGAGTAGAGCGCGCCCGCGAGCCGGTCCGACGCCGCCGGCACACGCGCCTTCAACGCGGCAGGGTCGAGCACCTCGTAAGTGAGTAACGGGTCCTGCGCGCGGATCGATTCGAGCAGGTTTGCACCTGCTTCGAGTTGCTCGGCGGTTTCACAAAGCTCGATGCCGCCAGGCCGCTCGAAGCCGGTATCGACGCCGGTCTCGCGCCGCAGTTGCGCCGCGAATGCACCCCAGCGTTCCGACGACTGGCGCGACCACTGCGCATAGGGCAGACAGCGACCGCCCTTGCCCTGCACCCAGACGAGCCCGAAGTTGCCGCGCGCCGCGCGATGAGCGGAGTCCGCGCCGTCGCAGACGGCCACGCGCTTGCCCGCGCGGGCGAGTCCGTAGGCGATCGCCATGCCCACGAGACCGCCGCCCGCCACGACGTGATCGAAGCGGCGCGCCGTGTTATGGACCGGTTTGTCCTGCATGAATGAGGTTTCCTGCCTGCTTTTACAGATCAAGGACGAACTCTGACGGCGGCAAAATACGCCGTCAAATGTCGATTTGTCCGTCACCTATAATCTAGTGTTATGACCTCCTCCGACCTCAAGATCCGCCAGATCGAAGCGTTCCGCGCCGTGATGCTGAGGCATACCGTGACGCGCGCCGCCGAATCGCTGCATATCTCGCAACCCGCCGTGAGCCGTCTCATTGCCGATCTCGAAGAACGCGTGGGCTTCGTGCTGTTCGAGCGTCAGCAGGGCCGGCTCGCGCCAACGGCCGAAGCGCGCGTGCTGTTCGAGGAAGTGGAGCGGGCGTTCGTCGGCATGGACCGGATCGCGCAGGCCGCGCAGCAGATTCGCGCCATGCGGCGCGGCTCCTTGCGCGTGGCGGGATCGCCCGCGGTGGCGCTGGACTTGTTGCCGGCCGTGATCGCGCGCTTCGTCGAGCGTTATCCGGGCATCGACGTGATCCTGCTCGCACATAGCGCCACGACGGTGGTGGAGAAGATCGCGTCGGGACAATGCGATGTCGGCTTGATCGCCGAGCCCATTCCGCATCCCGCCGTGAAAAGCGAGCGGCTCGGCAACGCCGTCATGCGCTGCATCGTGCCGCGCGGACATCGGCTGGCGCGGCGCGCGTCGCTTAAGCCGGACGACTTGCGCGGCGAACGTTTCGTGTCATTCCCGCAGAGCTTCGACGCACGCAGCGCCATCGACCGCGTGTTCGTGGAGGCAGGCGTGAGCCGCGACCTCGTGATCGAGGCGCAACTGTCGCAAGCGATCGTCGCGCTGGTGGCGAACGGCGCGGGCGTGGCGCTGATCGATCCGGTGACTGCCGCCTATGCCCGGCCGCGCGTGGCGGTGAAGCCCTTCACGCCTGCCGTGCCGGACCATTTCTACATCGTGACCAACGCCTCGCAACCGATTCCGGCCGTCGCGCATACCTTCTGCGATGCTGTCAGGGAGGCGTTCGGGCGGCTCATCGCCGACGGCTGAAGCCTTCAGCTTTCAGCCCGACCGCCCCACGACCGTAGCCGCATCTCCGCCGTCCAGCCCGTGCCGCTCGGAGGCATCGTCGATCGTGCGGTCCGGGTGAATCATGAGCGTCATCAACGCGCCCAGCAGCAGGAACAGCAGCGAGCCCACGAACGGCAGGCTCCAGTTGCCGGTGGCGTCGATCACCACGCCGAACACGACCGGCGAGATGATCGTCGCGAGCGCGGCGCCCGTGTTCAGCATGCCGCTCGCGGTGCCGGCGTGGAGCGGGGCGATGTCCATCGGCACGGCCCAGATCGGGCCCACCGTCAGTTCGAGCATGAAGAACGCGCCGGACAAACACGTGGTGGCCACCGTCAGGTCGCGGCTCAGCATCACCGGGATCATGAAGCCGAGCGCACCCAGCAGGCTGAACGCGATCACGCCCTGACGCGCCTTCCTGAGGCTGCCGGTGCGCTTGAGCACGCGGTCGCTGAGGAAGCCGCCGGTCACGTCGCCGACCACGCCCGCGAGAAACACGCCCGACGCGAAGATGGCCGACTCCTTCAGGTTGAGTCCATAGCCATGCAGGAAGAACAGCGGCACCCAGCTGAAGAACAGCGTGTTGCTCCATACCTGGCAGAAGTACACGAAGATGGTCGGCGACATGCGGCCGAAGATGCGCCGCCAGGGCGTCGCGGCGCGCGCCTGCGAAGGATCGGCGGCGGGCGGCAGCAGCGCCAGTTCGGCTTCGTTGATGCGCCGGTGCGCGCGCGGGTCGTCGCGGTAGTACCAGACCCACACGACGATCCAGATCGCCGTCAGCACGCCGACGATGACGAACGACAGGCGCCATGAATAGAGCGTGGCGAGCAGCGCGATAAGCGTCGGCGCGACGGCATTGCCGAGCCGCGACGACGAGTGCGTGATGCCCTGCACGAAGCCGCGGTCCTTCATCTGGAACCAGTTGGCGATGGCGCGCGCTTGCGCGGGCAACGCGGCGCCTTCGCCGATGCCGAGCAACAGACGCGCCGCGCACAGCGAGGCCAGTCCGCCGACCATGCCGGTGGCGATGGTCGCGACCACCCAGATCGCGCCGCAGACGAACAGCGTGCGGCGCGCGCCCATGCGGTCGGCGAGCCAGCCGCCGACTATCTGAAAGATCGCATACGTATAGCCGAACGCCGAGAACGCGACGCCGAGCGTGGTGTTTGACAAGCCCAGCTCGGCCTTGATCGGCCCGGCGGCCGCGGCGAGATTCACGCGGTCGAGATAAAGAATGAACGACATCGCGCAGAGCAGCGCGAGCACCACTTTCTGAACCTGCGTGCGCGGGGCGCGCAGCGATTGCGAAACCATGTCTCCTCCAGATGCGATGGCCGTGTCGGCGCGTGCGTGCGCCGCCGGCCCTTCTATTCACATTGCCTTGCTCAGGCGGTGGCGGCTTGCGTCGAGTGCGCCATGCGGCAGGCGAGATCGAACGCGCGCGCCATGGCGGTGCCGCTCGCGCGTCCCTGTCCGACGATGTCGTATGCGGTGCCGTGCGCGGGCGTCGTCACCGGGATCGGCAGGCCGCCTTCCACGGTCACGCCCACTTCGAAGCCGAGCAGCTTGGTCGCGATCTGCCCCTGGTCGTGATACATCGTGACGATGCCGTCGAGTTCGCCGGCGCGGGCGCGCAGGAAAATGGTGTCGGCGGGATAGGGGCCGGTGGAGGCACAGCCGCGTTCAGCGGCGAGGCGCATGCCCGGCTCGATGATGTCGGTCTCCTCGCTGCCGTAGTTGCCGTGATCGCCGTTATGCGGATTGAGGCCGCACACGCCGATGCGCGGTTGCGCAACGCCCGCCGCACGCAGCGCCGCCGTCAGCATGCCGATGGCGTCCGCCACCGCTTCCGGCGAAAGCCGCTCGGACACTTCGCGCAATGGAATGTGCGAAGTCACGCGCGCGGTCCACAGCGGGTCCAGCACGTTGAGTTCGCCGCACACGCCGCGATGGTCCAGCAGCTTCGCGAACCAGCGCATCTCGTCTTCTTCCTGCATGCCGCCGGCGCGCAGCGCGCTCTTGTTGAGCGGGCCGAAGCACACGGCATCGGCATGGCCTTCGGTGACGTGCTGCACGGCGAGCCGCAATGAATCGAGCATGAAGCGGCCGCTCGCCTCGCTGATGACGCCCGGCTCGAACACGGTGTCGCTGCCGGCCCACGGCAAGATTGTGAGCCAGTCGCTGGCCTGCGGAACCGGCACGTTCGCGGCGGCGGCGCCCCGGGCGAGGGCGTCGCGGTTGCCGATCAGCGTGACGTGGGCGCGCTGGCGCGTGGCGGGATCCGCCAGCAGACGCGCGATGATCTCCGCGCCGATACCGGCGGGGTCGCCGATGCTGAGCGCAATGCGTACGGGAGTTGAAGTCATGAAGCTCCGGCGATGACAGTGGGAACGCTCCGCTTCTTGCGAGCGGAAAGTCCTTACGTTAAGGACAAACACGCGCTCACGCCATCGCTCTTTGGCTTATGCAGGTTTCGCCTTTTGCGAAACCGGCTGCGCCAGCAGGTCCAGCACGGCGAGCGTCGAGGACGACAGTTCATCGGCGGGAAGATGGCACAGCAGCATCTGGCGCACCGGCCACGTGCCTTCGATCGGCAGGATGCGGAAGCGCTTCCCGTCGGCCAGCACGCGCGCCACGCCCAGCGGCATCACGCCGATGCCGACGCCCGCCGCGACCATCGCCGTCATGCTGTCGAAGCTGCCGACGCGAATGCGCATGTGCAAGGTCCGGTCCATCTGGCTGGCGAGACGGCTGAGCGCGATCGAGATGGCCGAGCCTACGGTAAGGCCGATCACGTCGCAGTCGAGCAGGTCGGCGGCGCGCACTTCGGTGTGCGCGGCGAGCGGATGATCGGCGGTGGTCAGCACGACCAGCCGGTCTTCGCGATACGGGCGCGTCGGCAGATCGAGCCGCCCGAGCGAGGCTTCATAGATGCCGATATCGACCGTGCCGCGCGTCAGCGCCTGCATCACGCCGTGACTGTTGGCTTCCTGCAAGTCGATGTCGATACCCGGATGCGCCGCATGGCAGCGCTGCACGTCCTCGGCGAGGAACTGCAAGACCGCCGACGTGCACGCCGCGATCTTCACGACGCCGCGCGCGCCTTGCCGGAACGCGGCGGCATCTTCATGCATGCGCTCGGCGGTGTGGATCATGCTGCGCGCGTGAGCCAGCAACGCACGGCCTGCGTCGGTGAGGGTCATGCCGTGCGGACGGCGCTCGAACAGCGCGACGCCGAGTTGCGTCTCCATTTCGCTGATGCGCCGTGAAGCGGCAGCGGGCGCCAGCGCGAGGCGCTCGGCGGCCTTGGTGATCGCGCCCAGTTCCGCGGTGGCCTCGAACAGGCGCAGCGTCTTCAGGTCGAACTGGATGCGGTCGGAGCGGCGCGTCATGGCTTGCCTGATGAAAGGAACGTGCCGATTCTAGCGCGGGCGCGCCCCGGCACCGTCAGCCGATTATTCACACTTCGTGCAGAATCACTTCACCGTTATGCGGTCGAAGCGCGGACGCGCGGCGACTAGAATGGCCACCATCGAACCATCAAGGAGACGAGCAGCATGAGCAAGTCCTATCGCATCGCCGTGATTCCGGGAGACGGCATCGGCGTGGAAGTGATGCCCGAAGCGCTGCGCGCGCTGGATGCCGTGAGCAAGCGTTTCGGCATTGCGCTGGAATACGAGCATATCGAATGGGCCAGTTGCGATTACTACGAAGCCCACGGCCAGATGATGCCCGACGACTGGAAGACGCAACTGCAAGCCTGCGACGCCATCCTGTTCGGCGCGGTGGGCTGGCCCGCGAAGGTGCCGGATCACATTTCGCTGTGGGGTTCGCTGCTCAAGTTCCGCCGCGAGTTCGACCAGTACATCAACCTGCGGCCCGCGCGCCTGTTCGAAGGCGTGCCTTCGCCGCTGGCGAAGCGCAAGGCCGGCGACATCGACTTCATGATCGTGCGGGAAAACACCGAGGGCGAGTATTCGTCGGTGGGCGGCGTGATGTATGAAGGCACGGAGCGCGAGTTCGTGTCGCAGACGTCCATCTTCACGCGCAAGGGCTCGGAACGCGTGCTCAAGTTCGCCTTCGACCTGGCGCAGAGCCGCGCGAAGAAAATCACCGTGGCCACCAAGAGCAACGGCATCTCGATCAGCATGCCGTGGTGGGACGCGCGTGCCGCCGAAGTGGCCGCGCAGTATCCGGACGTGACGTGGGACAAGCAGCACATCGACATCCTGTGCGCGCGCTTCGTGCTCAGCCCGGACCGCTTCGACGTGGTCGTCGCCACCAACTTGTTCGGCGACATTCTTTCGGACCTGGGTCCGGCCTGCACGGGCACGATCGGCATCGCGCCGTCGGCGAACATGAATCCGGAACGCGACTTCCCGTCGCTGTTCGAACCGGTCCATGGCTCGGCGCCGGATATCGCGGGCAAGGGCATCGCCAATCCGATTGCCATGATCTGGTCCGCCGCGATGATGCTCGAGTTTCTCGGCGAGCAGCAGGCGCACGACGCGATCCTCGCCGCCATCACCGACGTACTGAAGGACGGCCCGCATACCGGCGATCTCGGCGGCAAGGCCAGCACGAGCGAAGTGGGCGGCGCGGTGGTGGCGCGCCTCGGCTGAAGCGGATCATCGACAACGGGGACACGGCATGACTCAGACCGATGCAAGCAGCGACGGCGACGTCCGTCTCGTCATCGAGGGCGCGGCGGCGCACGTGGTGTTCGACCGCGTGGCCGCGCACAACGCGATGACCTGGCACATGTACGAGCAACTCGAAGCGATCTGCGAACGCCTCGCCGCGTCACGTGACGTGCGCGTGGTGACGTTTCGCGGCGCGGGCGGCAAGGCCTTCGTCGCGGGCACCGACATCCGGCAGTTCGGCGCGTTCGAAAGCGGCGAGGACGGCGTGAACTACGAGCATCGCATCGAGCGCATTCTCGGCGGCATCGATGCATTACCGATGCCGACGCTTGCCATCGTCGATGGCTGGTGTGTGGGCGGCGGGCTCGCGATTGCCGCCTGTTGCGACCTGCGCATCGCAACGCCCAACGCGAAGTTCGGCGTGCCCATCGCGCGTACCTTGGGCAACTGCCTCGCGATCGGCAATACGGCGCGGCTCGTCGCCGAGTTCGGCATCGGGCGCGCCAAGCGCATGCTCGTGCTGGGCGACATGCTGAACGTGGATGACGCGCTGTCCGCGGGCTTTGTGTTCGAAAGCTGCGAGCCGGATCAGCTCGATACGCGTGCCGCCGCGCATGTGGATCGGCTCGCGCACAATGCGCCGGTCACGATGCGCGTGACCAAGCAATCCATCTCGCGCATGCTCGCCGCTCTGCCGCTGCAAGGCGACGATCTCGTGCGCGAGTGCTACGGCAGCCGCGATTTTCATGAGGGCGTCGCGGCGTTCACGGAGAAGCGGCCGCCGGTCTGGACGGGCGAGTGACGCCGGGCGGCGCGCTCCTCGCTCACTCTCTCACTTTCACGCTCAAACACGCGACGCGCGGGCCGCAAGGTCAGCGCGTCGCTTTCGCACGTCCGTCATCCGCACGTTCCCGCATCGCAACTACGGGAAATACCGTAGATTTGCCGTACCAACTTATATGATAACTTCGTCATACAACAAAGCGGTTGCCATCGGAAGGCGATGACGGGCTGCGGTTTTGCAGGCTGCATCGCCACAGAATAAATGGAGACGACATGCAATCAGTGACGCGGCGCAGTTTCCTCAAGACCGTTTCCGCGGCGACCGCCGCCGGCGCCATGACGGGCTGGTCGGGCAGGGCCAGCGCGGCGGAGTTCCGGCTCAAGTACGCAAACTTCCAGCCTGTCACGCATCCGATGACCGTGCGCGTCAAGGAGATGGCGCAGAAGATTCGCGAGGAATCGAACGGGCGCATCGAGTTGCAGGTCTTTCCCAACGCGCAGCTGGGCTCGGATGTCAGCATGTTTTCGCAGCTGCGGGCGGGCTCCATCGACTTCCTGACGTACTCGCCGCTCTCGCTCGGCGTGATGGTGCCGGACGCGCAGATCAGCGGCGTCGGCTTCGCGTTTCCGGACTATGACGCAGTGTGGAAAGCGATGGACGGCGCCCTTGGCGCCTACGTCCGCCAGAAGATCGACGCTACGCCGCTGTTCGCCTTCGAGAAGATATTCGACGGCGGTTATCGCCAGATCACCACCAGCACGCGCCAGATCACGCAGCCCGACCAGTTGAAGGACCTGAAGATCCGGGTGCCGTCGAGCCCCTTGTGGACCTCGGTGTTTCGCGCATTCGGCGCGTCGCCGACGACGCTGAGCCTCGAAGAGGTGTACTCGGCGTTGCAGACGCACGTGGTGGACGGGCAGGAGAATCCGCTCGTGCTGATCGACACCACGCGCTTCTATGAAGTCCAGAAATACTGCGCGCTGACCAATCACATGTGGGACGGCTTCTGGTTCCTCGGCAACACGGCGAATTTCAAGAAGCTGCCGCCGGACATGCAGGAGATCGTGCGCCGCAATGTGAACGCCGCCGCGCTCAAGGAGCGCGCCGACGTGAAGGCGCTCAATGATTCGCTGATCACACAACTGAAGGGGCACGGCTTGCAGTTCAACGAAGTCGATCACGCGGCGTTCCGCGATCGCCTGAAGAGCGCGGGCTTCTATGCCGACTGGAAGAAGCGCTTCGGCGACACGCTGTGGGCGAAGCTCGAACAATACACCGGCAGGATCGGCTGATGCAGAGCGCCGTCTACAAGAAAGGCGAGGCGGCGCGTCATCCGCTGCAGCGCATGCTCGTCTGCGCGAGCCGCGCGGCGATGCGGCTGGCCGGCGCGCTGGCCGCGTTGCTCGTGGTGGCCGAAACGGTGATCCTGTTCGCGGGCGTGGTGGCGCGCTATGCGTTCGATGCGCCGCTCGTCTGGTCGGACGAACTCGCGTCCATCCTGTTCGTCTGGCTCGCGATGTTCGGTGCGGCGCTCGCACTCGATCGCGGCGAGCACATGGCGATGACCGCGCTCGTCAGCCGGCTGCCCGCGCGCTGGCAGACCTGGTGCCGCACGGTCGCTGCGATGCTGGTGTGCGTGTTCGTCGCGCTGATCATCGTGCCGGCCATCGGTCACGCGCAGGCCGACATGGCGATCACCACGTCCGCGCTGGAAATTCCCGTGGGCCTGCGCACGGCGGCGCTGCCGGTTGGCGCGATCCTGATGCTGATCGCCTCGCTCGCGGTGCTGGTGCGTGAAAGCTCGCCGCGTCAGCTGGCGCTGGCCTTCGCCGTGCTGGGCGCGATCGGCGCGGCGTTGTGGTTCGCACGTGAACCGCTGGCCGCGATGGGCAATTACAACCTGCTGGTGTTCTTCGTGCTGCTGCTCGGCATGGCGATCGCGGCCGGCATTCCCATTGCCTTCGCGTTCGGTGTGGCCACGGTCACGTACCTGAACCTGGCGGCAGGCATCGACGTGAGCATCGTCGTGAATCGCATGGACGAGGGCATGTCGCAGATGATCCTGCTCGCCGTGCCGCTGTTCGTGCTGCTCGGCGCGCTGCTCGATCTGTCCGGACTGGCGCGCGCGCTGATCGAATTCATGGCGGCGTTGATCGGCCATCTGCGCGGCGGCCTGCAATTCGTCCTCCTGGTCGTGATGTTCCTCGTCTCGGGCGTATCGGGCTCGAAGGTAGCCGACATGGCCGCCGTCGCGCCCGCGCTGTTTCCCGAAATGAAAGAGCGCGGCTGCGATCCGCGCGGACTCGTTGCGCTGCTGGTCGGATCGGCGGCGATGACCGAGACCATTCCGCCGAGCATCGTGCTCATCACCATCGGCGCCGTATGCGGCATCTCCATCACCGCGCTGTTCACCGGCGGCCTGCTGCCCGCGTGCGTCGCGAGCCTGGCGATTGCGGCCGTGGTCTGGTTCAAGACCCGTTCCGAACCGAAAAGCCTGTTCCGCCGTGCGCCGCCGCGCGAGATCCTGCGCGCCTTCCTGGCCGCGTTGCCCGCGCTCGCCCTGCCGGTGCTGATCCGCTCGGCCGTGGTCGAAGGCGTCGCGACCGCGACCGAAGTGGCGACCGTCGGCGTGGCCTATACGATTGTCGCGGGGCTCGCGCTGCATGCGTTTCGCCGGCATATCGAGTTCCGGCGGCTGTATCCGATCCTGATCGAAACCGCCAGTCTGTCGGGAGCCATTCTGTTCACGATCGGCATGGCGACGGCCATGTCCTGGGCGCTGACGCAGTCGGGTTTCTCGGCGTCGCTGGCCGCGTTGATGGAGAGCGTGGCGGGCGGGCGCATCGGCTTCCTGGCCATTTCGATCGTCGTGTTTCTTGTGCTCGGCAGCGTGCTCGAAGGCATTCCGGCCGTCGTGCTGTTCGGTCCGCTGCTGTTTCCGGTGGCGCGCGCGCTCGGCATCGGCGACGTGCACTATGCCATCGTGGTCGTGCTGTGCATGGGCGTCGGCCTGTTTGCGCCGCCCTTCGGCGTGGGCTTCTATGCGGCGTGCATGATCGGCAAGACCTCACCCGACGGCGTAATGCGCGGCGTCGTTCCGTATCTGCTCGCGCTGCTGCTGGTGATCGTGGTGGTCGCGTTCGTGCCGTGGATTTCGACCGGATTCCTGCCGACATGACCCTGCCCATCTTCGACGCCCACCAGCACTTCTGGGACACGCGCCTTAACACCTATCCGTGGCTGTGCGGCGAGACCATCGCGAACTTCCGCTATGGCGACTATCGCCCGATCCGGGCGCCGTACCTGCCGGAAGATTACCGGCGCGACACACAGCGTTTCCGGCTTGCGGGGAGCGTGTATATCGAGGCGGAATGGGAGCCGCGCGATCCGCTCGGCGAAATGGAGTACATCGCGGAACTCCGGCGGCGGGAAGGCTTGCCGAGCGTCGCCGTGGGACAGGCGTGGCTGGATCGCCCGGATCTCGACGCGACGCTTGCGGGACTGACGCGCCATGCATTCGTGCGCGGCATCCGTCACAAGCCCCGCGCCAATGCCGCGCCGGGCATGAGCGCGGCGGGCGGCATGAGCGACGCGGCGTGGCGCGCGGGTTATGCGCGGCTTGCGCAACACGGCCTGCATTTCGAATTGCAGACGCCGTGGTGGCATCTGCACGAAGCGGCTGAATTGGCGCGCGATCATCCGGATACGCGCCTTGTGCTGAATCACACCGGTCTGCCCGCCAATCGCAGCGCCGCCATGCTCGCGGCGTGGCGCGATGCCATGGCCGAGCTCGCGCAATGCGATAACGCGTGGGTCAAGATCTCGGGTCTGGGTCAGCCCGGCATGCCGTGGACGGCGGAAGCGAACGACTGGATCGTGCGCACGACCATCGAACTGTTCGGCGCCGGCCGCTGCATGTTCGCGAGCAATTTCCCGGTGGACAGCCTGTGCGCGACGTTCGACGAAATTTATGACGGCTTCTTCGAGATCGTGCAGGACATGAGCGAGGCCGATCAACGGCGCCTCTTCCATGACAACGCAGTGGCGTTTTACGCGCCAGCCTGATTCACCCCTTTGCACCACGCGCCGGCTTTTCGATCACCGTATCGAGCCGCGCGCGCGACAGCCGTTGCGCGGCCGCGCCGCGGTCGCCGCTCCAGAAACTGCGATCCACCTGCTGGATGCGCATGGCCGTGCGCTGCATGTGCGCGTGCGCCGCCTGACGCGCGGCGTCGGGGTCGCGCGCCTCGATCGCGGCCGCGATGGCTTCGTGTTCCGCGCGGACGTCGTCGGCGAGATCGGCGCGGCGCGCCTCGTTGGTCCGCGTGATGCGGATGGCGTCCTGGAGCGCGTGCGTCAGCATCGACAGGAGCTCGGTGAAGTAGGGATTACCCGCCGCGCGTGAAATGGCCAGATGGAATTCGAGGTCGGCCTCGACGCCGTCGCCGCCTTCGGCCACCGCGCGGTCGATGGCCTTGAGCGCACGCCGGATCACGCTCATTTGCGCCACCGTGCGCCGCTCGGCGGCCAGCGCCGCCATCTCGGCCTCGATGCCGCGCCGCAACTCGATGATGCGCACCACGCCCGCCGCCGGATTGAGCTCGTCGCGCGCGAGGCGGAACACCTGCGCGGCCTTCGGATCGAGCACGATGGTGCCGCTGCCCTGGCGCGTGTCCACGAGCCCCTCGGACTTGAGGCGCGAGATGGCCTCGCGGACCACCGTGCGGCTCACGCCGTACTGCTCGGTCATGAACTTCTCGGTGGGCAGGCGCGCATTCACCGGGTAGTAGCCGCTGCGGATCTGATCCACCAGCAGCCGCGTCACGCGGTCGGCGAGGGTGGATTCGTCGTTGTTCATCCTGGCGTCTTGCATGATCGGAAGCGATGAGTTCGGGTCACTCGATCATAACATCGTCGAGAAATTCGCTTGACAAATGTGTCGTATAAATTTGTACTATGACTTTGCGATGCGAGTCAGTCGTCTCGCATGCACCGACAACATACACCAGGAGATGGCATGAAGCAGATTGGCGTGATCGGGGTAGGGATGATGGGGCATGGTATCGCGAGCAACATCCAGAAGCACGGCTATGCACTGAACGTGCTGGAACATCCCGGCAACCAGCCGCTCGATGCGCTGCGCGCGGCGGGTGCGCGCACCACGGCTGATCCGAAGGCGCTCGCGGCTTCGGTGGATGTGCTGATCCTGTGCGTCACCGGCACGCCGCAAGTGGAGGACGTGCTGTTCAATCGCGGCGTGCTGGAGGCCTTGCGTCCGGGGACGGTGGTCATCGACTGCTCGACGGCCATTCCGGAATCGACCATGCGCATTGCGGCGGCGGTGCAGGACGCCGGCGCGCGCTTCCTCGATGCGCCCATGACGCGCACCCCGAAGGAAGCCGCCGAAGGCCGCATCAATCTGATCGTCGGCGGCGAGCGCGCGGTGTTCGACGAGTGCCTGCCTCTCTTGCAGACGTTTGCGGAGAACATCGTGTATGCGGGCGAGGCGTCCTCGGGGCATCGGCTCAAGCTGCTGCACAACTTCGTCTCGCTCGGCTTTTCTGCCGTGCTGGCCGAAGCCGCCGCGTGTGCGAACCGCGCAGGCGTGTCCCCCGACGTGCTCATCAGCGTGCTGGCGGCGGGCGGCGGCGACGGCGTCGTGTTCAAGCGATTGAAGCCGTTCATCGAGTCGGCGGACAGTTCCGGCTTCCGCTTCTCGATGTCGAATGCGCTCAAGGACATGAGCTATTACGTCGCGATGACGGGTGAAGTCGGCGCCGCGCATACGGCGGCCAGCGCAGTGCGGGAGGTGTATCAACAGGCCGTGACCGAAGGCGGCGAACACACGCCGGTGCCGGAACTGATCGCGCTGCTTACGGGCAACGTCGAGCAGGCCGCGTGATGCAGGCGGGCGCGCCGCGTAACGCATTGGGCTTCGACTTGCCGATCCTCGATGCGCACCATCATTTCTTCGATCTGTCCGACGGCCACTATCCGTGGCTCACCGACGCGTATAACCCGGACTTCTTCCTGGGCGATTACCGCGCGATCTGCCGCGACTTCCTGCCTGCGGACTATCGCGCCGCGACGGCGGGCTTCGACGTGATCGGCACGGTGCACATGGAAGCCGAGCGCGCCCGCAGCGAGCAGACCCGCGAGAACGATTTCCTTGCGCGACTGAAGGCGCATGAAGGCTTGCCGTGCGCGGCGGTCGCGCATGTGTACTTTACCCAGGACGATGGCGAAACGGTGCTCACCGCGCATGCGGCCCATCCGCTCGTGCGCGGCGTGCGGTCGAAGCCGGTGACGGCGCCGGATGCGGCCTCGAGCGTGCGTGGCCAGCCCGGCACGATGCAGGACCCCGCATGGCTGCGCGGCCTCGCCTTGCTCGCGCGCTTCGGTCTTTCGTGGGATTTGCGCGTGCCGTTCTGGCATCTCGAGGAAGCGGCCGAAGTGGTGCGCGGCATTCCGGATACGACGGTAGTGCTGAATCATCTCGGCCTGCCGCTGGACCGCTCGGAGCAGGGGCTTGCCGTGTGGCGGCGCGGCATGCGGGCGCTTGCCGATTGCCCGAACGTGCACCTCAAGGTTTCCGAACTCGGTCTGAAGGGCGGCGTGTGGGACAGCGCTAGCAACCGGCGCGTGGTGCGCGAAGCCGTGGACATGTTCGGCTATGAGCGCGCGATGTTCGCGAGCAACCTGCCGGTAGGCGGTCTCTCCGCGAGCTTCACGCAAATGATCGCCGATGTGACCGACGCGCTGCCCGATGCCACTGAAACACAGTTGCGCGCGCTGTTCGCGGAAACCTGCCGGCGTGTGTATCGCGTAGACGCCCCGTGAAGCAAGCCTTTCCCAACGCATGATCATAAAGAAAACCCAGGAGACGAACATGCAGGCAATCGACGAGAACCGGCTCTTCCGGAAGATATCCACGCGAATTCTTCCGGTCCTCATGCTGGCGTTTTTCTTTTCCTATGTGAACCGCGTGAACGTGGGTTTCGCCAAGCTGCAGATGGCGAGCGACCTGCATTTCAGCGACGCGGTGTACGGCTTCGGCGCGGGCATTTTCTTCGTAGGCTACTTCCTGCTGGAAGTGCCCAGCAATATCATCCTGCACAAGGTGGGCGCGCGGCGCTGGATCTCGCGCATCATGCTGACATGGGGGCTGCTCTCGTGCGCGACGATCTTCGTCAAGACGCCGATGCAGTTCTACGGGATGCGCTTCCTGCTCGGCCTCGCCGAAGCGGGCTTCATTCCGGGCGCAATCTATTACATGAGCCAGTGGTATCCGGGCGCGCGGCGCAGCCGGGCATGGGGCGTGTTCTATGTGGCGCTGGCGTCGTCGGGTCTGTTCGGCAGTCTGGTATCGGGCGCGATCCTGCACTACATGAGCGATCTCGGCGGATTGCGGGGCTGGCAATGGCTGATCCTCTGCGAGGGTATTCCAACCTTGCTCCTCGGCGTGTACATCTGGTTCCGCATGAACGACAGCATCGCCAACGCGTCCTGGCTCTCGGACGACGAAAAGCGCCATCTGCAAACCGTGCTCGCCAGCGAGAACCGCCACAAGCTCGAAACGGGCTTCGGCGCGCTGCTCGCGAGCGGCCGCATCTGGGCGCTGATCGCCATCTATTTCGGCTTCACGATGGGCCTCTACGCAATCAGCTTCTGGATGCCGACACTCGTGCAACGCATGGGCGTGAAGGATGCGCTGAGCATCGGGCTGCTGACGGCGATCCCCAGCGCCTGCGCAATCGCCGCGATGGTGCTGATGGGCCTGAGTTCGAGCCGCCGCAAAGATTTGCGCTGGCATCTGACGATCGCCTATGTCACCGGCGCATTGGGCTTCGCGCTGTGCGTCGTCTGGCAACATCAGCCGGTGCTCGGGATCATCGCGCTGTGCCTGGCGAACATGGGCGTGTACTCTATTCCGGCGCTCTTCTGGGGCTTGCCCACGGCGCTGCTGACCGGCGTCACGGCGGCCGCCGGCATCGCGCTGATCAACGCGATCGCCAATCTGGCGGGCTTTATCGCGCCCTATCTGATCGGTTATCTGAATACCGTGACGGGACGCACGGACGTGGCGCTGATCGTCGTCGGCGCGTGCCTTGCGCTCGGCGCGGCGCTGGTGCTGCTCGTCACCCGCGAAAGCAGACTGGCCGCGGGTGGCGTCGACCGGCGCGCGGCCTGAATCATCGAATCGAACTGAAAGGAGACAGACATGGCAGGACCTTTGAGCGGCATGCGCGTGATCGAACTGGCGCACATCATGTCGGGACCCGTGTGCGGAATGATGCTTGCCGACATGGGCGCCGAAGTCATCAAGGTGGAAAAGATTCCGCTTGGCGACGATTCGCGGCGCTTCTCGCCGATGCTCGATAACGGCGAATCGGCTTCGTTCATGATCGTCAACCGCAACAAGCGCGGCATCGGCCTCAATCTCAAGACGGAAGGCGCGCGCGAAGTGCTGCGCAAGCTGCTCGCGAGCGCGGATGTCGTCACGGAGAACTATCGCGAAGGCACGATGGAGAAGTTCGGTCTCGGCTACGACACGCTGAAGAAACTCAATCCGGGTCTCATCTATTGCTGCATCTCGGGCTTCGGACGGACCGGTCCGTGGGCGGGCAAGGGCGGCTTCGACCTGATCGCGCAAGGCATGAGCGGCATGATGAGCCTGACCGGCGAGGAAGGGCGGCCACCTGTCAAGGCCGGCTCGCCGGTGGCGGACATCAACGCCGGTATCCTGGCCGCGCTCGGCATCTCGGCGGCCTACACGCACAAGCTGAAAACGGGAGAAGGGCAGGTCGTCGATACGTCGCTGTTCGAGGCCGCGCTGCAGCAGATGTACTGGCCCGCCGCGAGCTGGTTCGCGCAAGGGACCCTGCCGAAGAAGATGGGCTCGGCCAACACGACGAGCGCGCCGTATCAGGTGTTCGCGTCGAAGGACGGCTGGATCAACATCGGCGCGGCGAACCAGAGCAACTACGAACGCCTGCTGGCGGTGCTCGACATGCCGCAACTCGCCGCCGACCCGCGCTTCGCCGACAACGCCGGACGCATGGCCAATCGCGACGAACTCGTGCGCCTGCTGACCGAGCGCCTGATGACCCGCACGACCGACGAATGGATTCGCGCATTCGACGAAGTGGGCCTGCCCGCCGGTCCCGTGCTCGATGTCGCGCAGGCGCTGGAGCATCCGCAGGCGCAGGCGCGCGGCATGGTGGTGGAGTCGCATCATCCGCTCGCGGGCGACGTGAGGGGCATCGGCCTGCCGATCCGTTTCTCGGGCGGCAATGCGTCGCAATCGGGACTCGCCGCGCCCTTGCTCGGACAGCACACGCGCGAGGTGCTGCGCGAGATCGGCTATGCCGATCAACAGATCGACGCGATGCACGAAGCCGGTACGGTGTTCGCGCGCGGCGCCTGAAGCGGGATCGCCGGACTCATCACAAGGAATTCGCATGTTTCTCGAACTGACGCGACCGGAGCTCGTACGCACGGGCAATCTGATCGATGGTAAATGGAGCGGGGCGGCCGAAGACGGGCGCTATCCGGTCATCAATCCGGCCAGCGGCGAGCGCTTCGCCGAGGTCCCCGACAGCACGCCCGCCGATGCGCGCGCCGCGACCGATGCCGCCGCGCGCGCATGGCCCGCCTGGCGCGCGACGCTGCCGCGCGAGCGCGCGGCCATCCTGCGCCGCTGGCATGGGCTGATCCTGGAGAACCTGGAAGATCTCGCGCGCATCATGTCGACCGAGCAGGGCAAGCCGCTTGCCGAGGCGCGTGGCGAAGTGCGCTACGGTGCGTCGTATGTCGAGTGGTTCGCGGAGGAAGGGCCGCGCGTGTATGGCGACCTCATTCCTCAGCAGCAGCGCGGCAAGCGCATGAGCGCGGTGAAGGAGCCCATCGGTATCGTCGCGGCGATCACGCCGTGGAACTTCCCGCTCGCGATGATCGCCCGCAAGATCGCGCCCGCGCTCGCGGTCGGCTGCACGGTGGTCGCGAAACCCGCCGAGGACACGCCGCTCACCGCGCTGGCGCTTGCGCAACTCGCGCTGGAAGCCGGCTTGCCCGCAGGCGTGCTCAACATGATCTCGGCGTCGCGCGAACGGGGCGTGGCGGCGGTCGCCGACTGGCTCGCCGATGCACGTGTGCGCAAGATCACCTTCACCGGCTCGACGGCGGTCGGCAAACATCTTGCGCGTGAATCGGCGGGTACGTTGAAGAAGCTGTCGCTGGAACTGGGCGGCAATGCGCCTTTCATCGTGTTCGACGACGCCGATCTCGATGCGGCGATCGAAGGGCTCATGGCGTCGAAGTTCCGCAACGGCGGGCAGACGTGTGTGTGCCCGAATCGGGTGTACGTGCAGGCGGGCGTCTACGATGCCTTCGCGCGCAAGCTCGGTGAGCGCGTGGCGGCGCTGAAGGTCGGGCCTGCCACCGACGAGACCGCGCAGATCGGTCCGATGATCAACGCGCGTGCGGTCGAGAAGATCGCGCGTCACGTCGGCAATGCGCTGTCGCTCGGCGCACGCGTGCTGACCGGCGGCCGCAGGCTCGATGCGATCGGTCCGAACTACTATGCGCCGACCGTGCTGCTCGACGCGCAAGACGGCATGGCCGTGTGCTGCGAGGAGACCTTCGGACCGGTCGTGCCGCTGTTCCGTTTCGAGCAGGAGCAAGACGTGATCCGCGCCGCGAACGACACGCCTTACGGACTTGCCGCCTACTTCTACACGCGCGATGCGCGGCGCATTCATCGCGTGTCGGCGCAACTGGAGGCGGGCGTGATCGGTGCGAACGAAGGCGCGGTGTCGAGCGAGGCGGCGCCGTTCGGCGGCGTGAAGGAATCGGGTTATGGCCGCGAAGGATCGCGCTACGGGCTCGACGACTACCTGTGCGTCAAGTATGTGTGCGAAGGCGGGCTCGATTGAACCGGCATGTCGATCTGAACGATCTGCGCGTGTTTCATGTGGTCGCGCAGAAGTCCAGCTTTGCGGCGGCCGCTGATTTTCTGTCGGTGTCTCCCGCTTATGTGAGCAAGCGCATCCGGTTGCTGGAAAGCGCGCTGGATGCGCCGCTGCTGTTTCGTTCGACGCGGCGCGTTGCGCTCACCGAAGCCGGCGAGCGGCTGTACCGGCGCGCGCAGAAGCTGCTCGACGATGCGGATCAACTGCTCGACGATGTGTCCGGCGTCAAGCACGCGCCGCGCGGCATGCTGCGGATTTCCAGCAGCTTCGGCTTCGGGCGGCGGGTGGTCGCGCCGGTGCTGGCGCGCTTCATCGAGACTCATCCGCAACTGAACATGCGGCTCGATTTGTTCGACCGTATCGTCGATGTGGCCGCTGAAGGTTATGACCTCGATATCCGCGTCGGCAATGACATCGCGCCGCATCTGATCGCGCGGCGTCTTGCGACCAATCACCGGATTCTATGCGCTGCGCCGGAGTATCTCAGGGCGCGCGGCACGCCACGGAGTATCGGCGAGTTGCAGGCACATGAATGTCTGTGCATCAAGGAGCGGGATCATCCGTTCGGCGTCTGGCGTTTCGTCGTGAACGGCGAGGACATGCGGGTGAAAGTGAGCGGCGCGCTGGCTTCGAACGATGGCGAGGCCGCGGTGCAGTGGGCGCTGGCCGGGCGCGGCGTGATGCTGCGCTCGATCTGGAACGTGCGGACCTATCTCGACGATGGCCGGCTGATCCAGATTCTGCCGGAAGTCACGCAGCCCGCCGATGTATTCGCGGTCTATCCGTCGCGGCTCGCGACCTCGGCGCGGGTGAAGGCTTGTGTCGAGTTTCTGGAAGGGGCGTTCGGGGGCGGGGGCTGGTCGCCGGGCGGGTGACGTGCCGAGGTGGTTCCGGGGCTCTGGCGGCGTTGCTGTCAGATCAAGTCCTGGCCAACACCGCGAATACAGCCAATACAACTCAATGCACCTCGCACTGAATCCGACAGGTTTCCCAGACTCACAAAAGCGTAGTCGGGCGTTGCTGCGCCGGATGTTTTCTGGCAGGTCCGCACCGACCCGTTCCCGAACACACTCGCGCAGCAATCAACAGGTTGCGCGTTCCGGTGTGCGAAACCACGCGAACGCAACGTGATGCGAGTCCGCGAGTGAAGGCAGGGGGCGTGTTGACAAGAGCGGCCGACGCCCTGGCAATTCCGGCGCGGGCGACGGACCCATGTACGCTCACTCCATGCGCGCCCTTGCGCGTACTTCGCAAGCAGTGACGCGCGTCTTCGACGCAGGCGCGCTTGCCTGTCTACGATCTCTCCAACATCGCAAAAGGCTGTCGTTCGTCTCGAGCGAACGGCATTTCCGGGCACGTCTAGCTTGGCCTTTCATGATGAGCTTTCCCTTGCGATCGAAGCCAAACTGTCACAGAATGATTGTTCATTTTCGTTCGTAATGTTCATAAATGAACGATTCAATGGCGAGTCCAGGCGAGGAAGAGCATGAATATCGGGATCATCGGCGGCGGAATCGGCGGGTTGGCGGCGGCAATCGCGCTGCAACAAGCGGGACATCAGGTAAGCGTGTTCGAGCAGGCCGAGCGCTTTGGAAGGGTCGGCGCGGATATCAACCTGACACCGAATGCGGTACGCGCGCTCGACGGTCTGGGTGTCGGCGTACAGTTGCGGGAAACGGCGGCGCGTCCGAACGCGCGTATCAGCCGGATGTGGGACACGGGCGAAGAAACCTCTCGGCTCGCGATGTCGGATGAAGCGGAACGCAAGTACGGTGCGCCCCAACTGACGATGCACCGCGCGGACGTCATGGCCGCGCTCGAGCAGGCCATGGCGCCCGGCGCACTGCACCTCGCCAAAAGAAGCGTCTCATTCGCCGATGCAGACGGCCAGGCAGGCGTGACGTTCGCGGACGGCTCGACGCACGCTTTCGACCTGCTGGTCGGCGCCGACGGCATCCATTCCAGCGTGCGCAAGTTCCTGTTTGGCGAAGAACACCCTCAGTTCACCGGCATCGTGTCATATCGCGCGGTGGTGCCCGCCGAACGCCTGAGCGGCAGCAATCCTGGCGCGTTCGTCAAATGGTGGGGGCCCACCGACGATCTGCAGATCGTCACGTTCCCGCTCGATCGCGGCCGCAATGTGTTCATATTCGCGACGACGTCGCAAGCCGACTGGACGCACGAATCGTGGACCACGCCCGGCGATGCTGACGCGTTGCGGCGCGCCTATGCAAACTTCCATCCGCAAGCACGTGTACTGCTGGACGCTTGCGACACCGTGCTCGCGTCGGCCCTGTATGTTCGCGATCCGTTGACCAGTTGGACGGGTGCGCGCATGGCGCTGCTCGGCGACGCATGCCATCCGATGATGCCGTTCATGGCGCAAGGCGCGGGCATGGCGATCGAGGACGCTGTTGTGCTGTCTCGTGCGCTCGAGGGCGTCGAAGCCAGCGGGCTCGGCGCGGCGCTCTCGCGCTATGAACGCGCGCGCCAGGAGCGCACCGCCAGGATCCAGATCGGCTCGCGTGGCAACAACTGGCTGAAGACAGGCGGCAATGCCGACTGGGTTTACGGATACGACGCGTGGTCCGTGGCGCTGCCATGAGCCTCCTGCGCACGACTTGAACTGACCGGAACTATCTGAAGATGACCAAGCCATCGGACACTGCGAGCGCTTCCGGCGCGTCGGCAACGCCCGTCGAACGCGCGTTCAGCCTATTGCGCCATATCGCCGGCGGCGGCTCGACCACCAATCTGAGCGAGGTCGCGCGGCAGATCAACGTGAACCGCGTCACGGTGATGCGGCTGCTCGAATCGCTGACGTCGGCCGGGTTGATCGAACCCGTTCCGTCCGGCGGCGGCCACCGGCTCGGCATGCCGTTCCTGACGCTGGCAGCGAGCGCGCTCGGCTCGGCGGATCTCACCTCGCGCGCGCGCCAGATCCTGCCCGAACTGGTCGCGAAAACAGGCTTGTCGGCGTATCTGGCTGTACTCGAAGGCACCGAACTGATCTATCTGTTGTGCGAGACGCCCGATACGCCGCTCGTCAGCCGCATTCGTGTCGGCAGCCGTATTCCGGCGCATCGCGCAACGCCGGGACTTGCCATGCTGGCAACGCTCGACGGGTCAGCGCTCGCCGACCTATACGCGCACAATCCAGATGCAAGCGTCGCCGACCAGCCAGACTGGGAAGCGCTCAATGCCGCGCTCGGCAAAGTGCGCGAAACAGGATGCGCCTGGAGTTTTTCGGGCCTCGAAGCGGGAATCGATTCGTGCGCGGCGGCCGTCGCGGATCGCCGCGGCGGCGTGCTCGCCGCCCTGAGCGTAGCCGGTCCGAACATCGCGTTTTCGAATGATGTTTCCCTGCGCGCAACGGTCGAAGCGAGCGTCAGGGCCGCCGCCAGTGCACTGTCCCGTTCCAGCCTTTAACGGGGTCGCTTCGTCCGTCTCTCCGTTCGGCGCTGAAATGTCCCGTTCGGGGAGAGCGCATCGTTTGAGAAGAGACGGCAGGCTACTTTTCGAGCCCTAAGATTTTGGACGGCGGTTTATGCGACGCAAGGAACTGCCCAGCCGTTTCGCTCCGTTACGGCTTGCATGCAGCGCTATTGCAGCGGGCGCTGCGTGATGTATCCGACGGCATCGGGCGTCACTGAGGTGGCGAATGAGTGAGCATGCGCAAACGGGGCGCACCGGGGCCACCTGATATGCTCGCTCAGTGTGAACCGGACACTTCCGGCGTCGCCCAGGCGCGCGGCGAAAAGCCGGGCGTGGCTTTGCTCCCATTGCAGACGAATGCGGCGTGAGCATGGGATCGCGAGTGCCACGTGCTATTTTTTTCAAAGAACAAACGACCCGTCAGATAGACCAGCCGACAATGGCCAAACGAAATACCACTGATGCCGCACGCCGCGGTGCGCGGCAGCGCGAAGGCGAAGTGCGGGCCACCGCGGATGAGATCGTCGCGTCCGATCGTGCAGGATCGGACGAACCTATGGAGGAGCGGGGCGAGGAGGAGGCAGGTGCGTCCGCGTATCTCGTGCCAGGACTCGAACGCGGCCTGCGCATCCTGACCGAATTTTCCGCGCGCGAACCGGTGCTCGGAGCACCGGAACTGTCCCGCCGTATCGGCATTCCGCGCACCACGACGTTCCGCCTGCTTCAGACGCTCGAATCGCTCGGGTTTCTCGAGCGCGTCAACGGCGACCGCCAGTTTCAACTGGGTGTCGCAGTGCTGCGCCTCGGCTTCGAGTATCTGAGTTCGCTCGAACTTACCGATCTCGGCACGCCTGTGCTGGAGCGCCTGCGTGACACGACGGGCCTGAGCGCTCACCTGCTGATACGCGATGGGCGCGACGTGGTGTTCGTCGCGAAGGCGCAAACACGCGAGCCCATGTTCAGTTCCGTGAAGGTGAATGTCGGCACGCGTTTGCCCGGGCATGCCACTGTGCACGGCCAGGTGCTGATGGGCGACCTCACGCTTGCCGAACTGCGCGCGCTCTATCCGGAGAAGCAGTTCGAACGTTATACCGACCGCACGCCGGCCACCCTTGCCGATCTCTACGCGCGCGTGCGCGAAAGCGCCGAGCACGGTTTTGCGCTCAGCGAGGCTTCCTTCGAAACGGGCATATCGGTAGTGAGCGCGCCCGTGCGCGACCAGTCGGGGCGCATCGTCGCGGCGATTACCGTGACGGTGCCGCGCTCGAACATCGGCGGAGAGGCCGAACGTGCGCCATTGGTCAGCGCCGTGTGCGGCGCGGCGCTCGATCTGTCCACGCGCCTGAATTACCGGCCCGGGCCGAACGATCCTACGGCGTTGCTCGCGTCGCACCGCCGGGCGGTCCCGGCGGCCTGAAACACGCCGGCTGCCACAGCAGGCGAGGCCCGCGCTTCACGTGCCTCGCCGTGCATGCTTCGCGCGCAACCAGAACGAGCGGCGCATGCCGGTCAGCACGATCGCCTGATCCGGATGTATGCCCGCCGCCGTGAAGAGCGCTGCCTGCGCCTCGAAGTGGCGTGCTCGTAGAGCGCGTTCACGTACATCGGCGTGGACTTCGAAAGCGCGTGCACGTGGCCGGTCATGTGGTGTGTCCGGCGGTGGCCGGAGAGCGTAGAAGCGCGCTGCGCCGCCCCCCACGCTGTTGGCAACCATGAACTGACTGCGCCAGCCCTGCGTAGACCTCACTTTGATTTCGGTCGCTCCCCGCCTAGGACCGAGAATGCCGACTCATATGTTCCATAGGTGGTCAAGAACAACGTGGATGGAACGTATTCAAAAACTTTCAAGTCATCGAGACACTTTCAGGAAGGCGGAATGAGTGCAGTCTCATGATCGCAAGGTATTGAATATCAAGCGTTTCGGCAACCTCGTCGAGCGTTTCGGGGAATTGATACGGTGATTTTTTCGAAGCTACCTAAGTGTTTTCCCTAGAACAAAAGGATTTTTGTTTTTCCCTGAGAACCCGACTCATATAATGACCATATGTAAATCAATGTTCCACATAAGGAACAAAACGCAGGGCCGATAGAGGCAGCTGGTTGGAGTACGGCGCACGTGCCGGACATGCCGGCGACCTGTCCGGCGACACATCGCCGGAGTTCGTGTTCAACGGCGCCGCGTTGGCATGGGCCCGTCAGCTGAAGCGCTGCTGTGCGAGTCGGGTTGCGGGGCGATCGTCGCTATCGCGTCCGATAAGGGCAGAGGGAGCCCCGGTGCTGTTCCTGCCTCCGGATGCCGCGCGCGTCGTAAGCGTGTAGTTGCTGCGGGTGAACGGCGGCTTTGTGATGAATTGACCTGGTCGGAGCGAAAGGAGAAAGCGATGGTGGATGCTGATATCGAACGCAAGTCGTGGGAGCGTCCCGAAGACGCCAGTTTTGGCCGGTGGATGGACGGCCGCGTGGCGCGTCTCGAAACGCGCCGCTACGACTGGGACGCGCTGAAGTTTCAGGCCGACTACGACCCGACGTATCGCCGCGCGCAAATGCGCTATGTAGGCACGGGCGGTACGGGCGTGGCGAACGATTCGAACACCGTGCCCGCAGGCGGCTTCACGTTTTCGACGATGGTGATTCCGGCCGGCAACATCGGCCCGAGCCATATCCATACCGACGTCGAAGAAATTTTCTTCGTGCTGCGCGGCAAGTTGAAGGTAGTTTGCGAAAAAGATGGCGAGACCTGGGAAGCCGTGCTCGGCGAGCGCGATCTGATCTCGGTGCCGCCGGGCGTTTATCGCACGGAAATCAACGTTGGCGAGGAAGACGCGCTGATGTGCGTGATGCTCGGCTCGCCGAAGCCCATTACGCCGACATACCCGCCGGACTCGCCGCTCGCGAAGATCAAGCGTGACTTGAAAAAGTAAGGATGACAGATTGCCTGCTGCCGCAAACGAATCCATGAATGATATCCACCAACCCGCCTATAGCGCCGCCGCGCCTCTCGAAGCACGCAGCGCGCGCTTCCCGGCGCGCATTGCCGACGCGGGCGGAGTCATCGTCGCGTATCGCGAGGCGACAGCGGCACACGCGACACACGCGTTGCCGCTCGTGCTGCTGCATGGCCTCGGTTCGGGGGCGGGCTCCTGGGTCCAGCAACTCGAAGCGCTGGGCGGCACGCGCCGCGTGCTCGCGTGGGACGCGCCAGGCTACGGCGTTTCCACGCCGGTGGCGCCGGCCTCGCCGCGCCCCGAAGACTATGCGCGCGTGCTCGCGGGGTGGCTCGATGCGCTCGGCGTGTCGCGCTGTGTGCTGGTCGGGCACTCGCTTGGTGCAATCGTCGCGGGCGCGTTCGCCGTAGCGCATCCGGCAAGGCTCGGCGGCTTGCTGCTCGTTTCGCCGGCAGGCGGATACGGCGCGGCCACGCAAGCGCTGCGCGATGAGAAGCGCGACGCGCGTCTTGCCATGCTCGCCGAGCTGGGCCCGGCGGGCCTCGCGCAACGGCGCAGCCCAAACATGCTTTCCGCCTCCGCCGACGAGGCCGCGCGCGCATGGGTGCGCTGGAACATGTCGTGTGTGATTCCGCACGGCTACGCCCAGGCTACCCATCTGCTCGCCCATGCCGATCTCGCGGCCGATCTCGCGCATTACCGCGGCGTAGTGAGCGTCGCGGTGGGCGCCGAGGACACGATCACTTCACCCGCGGCCTGCGAACGCATTGCGAAGGCTGCGCGCACGCCGTTGCAGATCGTGCCGCACGCCGGCCACGCCGGTTATATCGAAGCCCCGCGGGCCTACAACGCGTTGATTGCCGCGTTCGCCCGCGCCTGCGACGCAAATCGGAGTCACTGAATGACGCTCGACTTCGCCAGCGCGGCACCCGACGCCGACGAGGACCGCAGCGACGCGCACTATCGCGTGCCGGGTCTGGCACGGGGACGGCGCATTCTCACTGAATGCTCGACGTGCCCAGATGGTCGCGCCGCGTGGGCATTCCGCGCACGACTGTGTTTCGCCTGCTGCAGACGCTGGAATTGCTCGGCTTTCCTTGTCGACAAGGTGCGTCATGCCGCTGGCGACCTCGCGAAGCGGTTCAATTGCCACGGCTCGGCCGTGCAGAAGCACAACCCATACATGAAGGCCCTGGGGATCCGATGATTCGATTCGACCTGACCGGTCAGGTCGCGGTGGTGACGGGCGGTTCGTCCGGCATCGGGCTCGCGACGGCGGAACTCTTTCTGCAGGCGGGCGCCTCGGTCGCGATCTGCGGCCGCGACGCCGCGCGTCTCGAACGCGCTGAGCGGGGCCTGCGCGATGGCTTTCCCGCGGCGCAATTGCTGGTCGCGCGCTGCGACGTGCTCGACGCGATCGACGTGAGCGCCTTCGCGAGCGCGGTGCAGGCGCGCTTCGGCCGCACCGACATGCTTGTGAACAACGCGGGCCAGGGCCGCATCTCGACGTTCGCCGACACCAGCGACGAAGCCTGGCGCGACGAACTGGAACTGAAGTACTTCAGCATCATCCGGCCCACGCGCGCATTCCTGCCGATGTTGCGCGCGGCGGCGAGCGGCAACGCATCGATCGTCTGCGTGAATTCGCTGCTCGCGCTGCAGCCGGAGTTGCACATGATTGCGACGTCGTCGGCGCGCGCCGGCGTGCTGAGCCTCATCAAGTCGCTCGCGAGCGAACTCGCGCCGGAGCGGATTCGTGTGAACTCGATCCTGATCGGCATCGTCGAGTCGGGCCAGTGGCGCCGCCGCCATGAAGCGGACGAACAGGCGCAGGCCGCCGGCCAGAGCTGGGACGACTGGGCGCGCGAGCTCGCACGCAAGAAGAACATTCCGCTTGGCCGCTTCGGTCGCCCCGAAGAAGCGGCCCAGGCGCTCTTTTATCTGGCGACGGCGCTGTCGTCCTACACGACGGGCAGTCATATCGATGTATCTGGAGGCGTTGCGCGACATGTCTGAAACCACTACCGTCGGCGAGCTGATTGCCGCCTTTCTCGAACAATGTGGCGTCAAGACCGCGTTCGGCGTGATCTCGATCCATAACATGCCGATCCTCGATGCGATCGGCCGGCGCGGCAAGATCCGCTACGTCGGCGCACGCGGCGAAGCGGGCGCCGTCAACATGGCGGACGGGCTCGCGCGCGTTTCCGGCGCCCTCGGCATGGCCTTCACGAGCACCGGCACGGCAGCGGGCAATGCGGCCGGCGCGATGGTCGAAGCGTTGACCGCGGGCACGGCGCTGTTGCATATCACCGGCCAGATCGAAAGCGATTATCTCGATCAGGACCTCGCCTATATCCACGAGGCTCCGGACCAGCTCACGATGCTCAAGTCGATCTCGAAGGCCGCATTTCGCGTGCGTTCGGTCGACACGGCGCTGCCGACCATCCGCGAAGCCGTGCGCGTTGCGCGCACCGCGCCAAGCGGCCCAGTGAGCGTAGAGATTCCCATCGACATTCAGGCCGCACGGGTCGAGTGGCCCGCCGACCTCGCCGCGCCGCACCTCACTACGCTCACGCACGACGACGCGCGCGTGCAGGAACTCGCGAACGCGCTCGCCAAGGCGAGGCGTCCGCTGTTGTGGCTCGGCGGCGGCGCGCGTCACGCGCGCGCGGCAGTCGAGCGTCTCGTGGCGCTGGGCTTCGGCGTGGTGACGAGCGTGCAGGGCCGTGGCGTGCTGCCCGAAGATCATTCGGCCACGCTCGGTGCGTTCAATGTCAGCGAGCCGGTCGAGCGCTTCTACAGGACTTGCGACGCAATGCTCGTGGTGGGCTCGCGCCTGCGCGGCAACGAAACGCTCAAGTACATGCTCGCCTTGCCCCAACCGCTTTATCGCGTGGATGCCGACGCGCTGGCCGACAACCGCGGCTACTGCAACGCGCTGTTCGTTCACGGCGACGCCGTCGCGGTACTCGATGCGCTCGCAACGAAGCTCGAAGGCCGCATGAAAGTCGATCCGCAGTTCGCCGTCGACCTCGCCGCCACGCACGAAACGGCCGTGGCCGAAACGGCGAAGGGGCTCGGGCCTTACCGCCGTCTCGTCGACGCACTGCAGCGTGTCGTGGGCCGCGATTACAACTGGGTTCGCGACGTGACGATCTCGAACAGCACGTGGGGCAACCGCATGCTGAAGATCTTCACGCCGCGCGCGGGCGTGCATGCGCTTGGCGGCGGCATTGGCCAAGGCATGCAGATGGCGATTGGCGCGGCGCTGGCGGGTTCGGCACCGAAGACGGTGTGCCTTGTCGGCGACGGCGGCCTGATGGTCAACGTGGGCGAACTGGCAACGGCCGTGCAGGAAAAAGCGAACGTCATGATCGTTTTGATGAATGACCAATGCTATGGCGTGATCCGCAACATTCAGGACGCGCAGTACGGCGGCCGCCGCATGTATGTCGATCTGCATCAGCCGGAGTTCGCGCAGTTCTGCGCGAGCCTCGGGCTCAAGCACTTGCGCGTCTCTACGCTCGATGACGCCGAGGCCCTGATTCGCGAAGGCTTCGAATGCGAAGGTCCGGTGCTGCTCGAAGTGGACATGAAAACCGTGGGCAGCTTCGAGACCGCATTCGCCGGCCCGCCGGTGCGCAAGGAAGATGCGGAGGAGTCGCAACATGCATGACGCCCGCTGGGGAGCATCGCGGCACGCGCCTGTCCACGTCGCGATGATCGGCTTTGGCGCGATCGGGCAGACAGTCTATCGGGCCGTGGCCTCCGATCCGCTCGTGCATGTCTCGCACGTGATCGTGCCTGCGCAGTATGCGGCCGCGGTTCGCGGCATTGTCGATGCGTCGGTGGAAGTCGTGTCGTCCGTGCATGTGCTTTCTGCGAAACCGCAGTTCGCGCTCGAATGCGCGGGTCACGGCGCGCTCGAGGATCACGTGGTACCGCTACTGAAGTCGGGCACCGACTGTGCGATGGCGTCGATCGGCGCGCTCTCCGACGTTGACCTGCTGGAGCGGCTCTCGCTTGCCGCCGACGAAGGCCGCGCCACGCTCACGCTGCTGCCGGGCGCGATTGGCGGAATCGACGCGCTTTCGGCGGCGCGGTTGGGCGGGCTCGACGAGGTGCTGTACACGAGCCGCAAGCCGCCGCTCGGCTGGCTCGACACACCGGCCGAAGCCGTATGCGACCTGCGCACGCTCACGAGCGAACACATTGTTTTCGAAGGCAGTGCGCGTGAGGCGGCGCGCCTCTTTCCGAAGAACGCCAACGTGGCGGCGACGATCGCGCTCGCGGGCCTCGGCCTGGACGAAACGCGTGTGCGCCTCATCGCCGATCCGGCGGTGCAGCGCAACGTGCATCGCATCGTCGCGCGCGGCGCGTTTGGCGAGATGTCGCTCGAAATGTGCGGGCGTCCGCTGCCCGACAACCCGAAAACCTCGGCGTTGACCGCGTACAGCGCGATTCGCGCACTGCGCAACCGCGCGGTACGCTGCGTGATCTGAACGAGGCGCAGTAATGCGGGGCCGTGCCGCTGCAATGGCACGTGCGAAAAGACAGATTCCGGGACCTGTGAAATGACTTCATTCGATACGAGCCACGTGCACGATCTGGTGCCCAACGGCGACATCCTGATCGGCGGCGAGTGGCGGCGCGGGCGCGCCGCGCCTTATGTGAGCCTCTATCCGGCCGACCAGTCGCTCAACCTGGAGGTGTCGACAGCGAGCGCCGAAGACGCGGCCGAAGCCGTGGTCACGGCCGACGCCGCCTGGCGCCGCGCCGACTGGGCCGGGCTCAAGCCGCATCAGCGTGCGCTCGTGCTCTACCGCATTGCCGATCTCATTACGCGGCGCCACGAAGCGCTTGCGAACCTGCAGCGGCGCGACAACGGCAAGCCGATTGGCGAGACTCGCGCGCTGGTGGCGAGCGCGGCGAGCACGTTCCGCTATTACGCGGGCTGCCTCGAAACGCTCGACGAAGAACTGACGCCCTCGCGCGGCGACTATCTGACGATGAGCGTGTACGAGCCGATCGGCGTGATCGCGGCCATTACGCCCTGGAATTCGCCCATTGCCTCCGACGCGCAGAAGCTCGCCCCCGCGCTCGCGGGCGGCAACTCGGTGGTGCTCAAGCCCGCCGAGCCGACGCCGCTCGCTTCGCTCGCCCTCGCACGCATCTGCGAGGAAGCCGGCGTGCCCAAGGGCGTGCTGAGCGTGCTACCGGGCAAGGGCTCGGTGATCGGCGACGTACTCGTGCGCCACCCGCTGGTGAAGAAAGTGTCGTTCACGGGCGGCACGGAAGTTGGCCGTGGCATTGCGCGCATTGCGGCGGAGAAGCTCATCCCGGTCTCGCTCGAACTGGGCGGCAAGTCGCCGACCATCGTGTTCGAAGACGCGGATCTCGATCACGCCGTGAACGGCGTGCTATACGGCATCTTCAGTTCGTCGGGCGAAGCGTGCATTGCGGGCTCGCGCCTGTTCGTGCAGCGGCCCATCTACGCCACGTTCATGAAGCGACTCGCAGAGGGCGCGCGCAAGCTGCGCGTGGGCGACCCCTCGCGGCCCGAGACGCAGATGGGGCCGCTCATCACGGCGCAGCACCGTGAGTCGGTGGAGCGCTACGTGGCGCTCGGCCTCGAAGAGGGCGGCCGCTTGCTGTGCGGTGGCGAACGCCCGGTTGGTGACGGACGCGAGAGGGGCTTCTTCTTCCAGCCGACGATCATCGAAGGACTCGAAAACAGCGCGCGCATCTGCCAGGAAGAAATTTTCGGACCGGTGCTCGTGGCGCTGGCGTTCGACGACGAAGCCTCGCTCGTCGAGCAGGCCAACGACAGCGTGTTCGGTCTCGCCGCCGGCATCTGGACGCGCGACTACAAGCGCGCCTGGCGCACCGCGCGTGCGCTCGAAGCGGGCACCGTGTGGATCAACACCTACAAGCTGTTTTCGATCGCCACACCGTTCTCGGGCCGGAAGGAGAGCGGCATGGGCCGCGAGAAGGGCCGACTCGGCATTCGCGAATACATGCAGCAAAAGAGCCTTTACTGGGGCTTGAACGACGCACCGCTGCCCTGGGCAAATGCCTGAACCGACAGGAGCCACGAACATGACGATCCTCGGCATCGAACAGATTACTTACGGCGTGACGGACCTCGAAACCTGCCGGCGCTTTTTCATCGATTGGGGCTTGAAGGACGTTGCGCATGACGAAACACGTGCGCGTTTCGAAACGCTGAACGGCTGCACGGTGCTCGCCGTCGACGCGAACGACCCGTCGCTGCCGAAGGCGTTCGAAGCCGGTCCGACGCTGCGCGAGGTCACGTGGGGCGTGGCGCGGCGCGAGGAGCTCGCGGCGCTGCGCGAGCTCCTCGCCTGCCAGCCCGGCTTTTACACAACCGATGACGCGGTGGGCTGCTTCGACCCGGCGGGCATGGCGGTTCGCGTCGAAGTCACGCGTCGCCGTGAACTCGACGTCGAAGGTTCGCCGTCGAACGTGTGGGGGCAGGCGCTGCGCGTCGATACGCCTTCGCCCGTGTACGAGCGTGCGGAGCCCGTCGAAGTGGGCCACGTCGTGTTCTTCACGAACTGCCTCGCCGAACAGGAAGCGTTCTATCACGAACTGCTTGGTTTCGAGACCTCCGACCGCTATCCGAAGCGTGGCGCGTTCATGCGCTGCGCGCCGCACGGCGGCCATCATGACCTGTTCCTGCTCGCGCTGCCCGACGGCAAGAAGGGGCTGAACCACGTGGCCTTTACCGTGCGCGACATTCACGAAGTGTTCGGCGGCGGCCTGCACCTCAGCCGTTGCGGTTGGACCACGCAGCTCGGCCCGGGCCGGCATCCGGTGTCGTCGGCGTACTTCTGGTACTTCATGAACCCGGCGGGTGGCCTCATCGAGTATTACGCCGACGAAGACGTGCTCACACCCGCGTGGCAGCCGCGCGATTTCGAGCCGGGCCCCACTGTGTTCGCGGAATGGGCCGTGGACGGTGGTCTCGACGGCAATACGCGCCGCCAGAAGAGCGCCGATTCACCGCACGGAGCGTTCATGACGCAGCGTAAGCAATGAGCGGCTCACTCGACGAGGGCGCCTTCGAAGCGTCGCGTACAGTCGTCGAGACGCTGCGCAAGGAGGGCTTTGCAGGGCGCCTCGTGATGGTCGCCGGCGCAGCGGATTTGCCCGACGAGCGGCCGCCGCTTCCGAGAGCGGTGCTGGCGGGCGATGTCGATACGCTCGACATCCAGACGTGGCAGCCCGATTGCGCGACCTCGATCGACCGCACGGCGCGTGGAGTAGAGCCCCGTTCTGGGCGCGAGGTGGAGGACGACCGGCTCGTCATCGCGACGGTCAACCCGCGCGTGTTCGCGTGCGGCGGCGTGCCAGAGGCCGTGCGGGGCGCGGAGGTGGCACATGCCGGGATTCCGTGGTTCTGCTCCGGCCAGTACGACGTGAACGCGCTGATTCCCGGTGACCTCCCGGCGGACGCGCAGCTTGCCATACGCGTCAACCTCGCTGGAAGCGCGCTGCGCTCTGCTTCGTCAGGCACGGCACCCTGCCCGGCGATATCGCCATCGATGCGCCGCGCGACCTGAAGCTTGGGCGCAAGTGGATGAGTCGAGGCCGCCCGGTCGATCTCTCGATCTCGACCTACACCAGCAAGGCGCTCGCATGGCGCACACACATGTGGAAGGATGAGACGCATGGGAAGCATCGATGAATTTGTGGGACAGAGCAACCGACTCGCCGTGGACGAACCGCATACGCGCGGCTCGATCATTGCCCGGCTGGAACGCTTGCCGGCCAACGCAATGCAGGTGCGTGCGCGCCTCCTCGTCGGCCTTGCAACGTTTTTTGATGGCTTCGACGTGATCGCGATTGCCGCGACGCTGCCGATTCTCATCCAGAAGTGGCACCTGAGCCCATGGGAAATCGCGTGTTTGATCGCCTCGGGATCGGTCGGGCAATTGTTCGGCGCATTCCTGTTTCCATGGGTGGCCGAGCGGCATGGCCGCGTGCGTGCGATCGCGTGGAGTTCCGGCATCATCGGCGTGACGAGCATTGCCTGCGGCTTTGCGCCTACGTTTGCCGCATTTGCAGCGCTGCGCGTGATCCAGGGCTTCGGGCTCGGCGGCGAGTTGCCCGTGGCGGCAACGTATATCAATGAGATCAGTCGTGCTCATGGCCGTGGACGGTTCGTTTTACTTTTCGAAATTGTGTTCCCGATCGGGCTGCTCGCGTCAAATGCGCTGGGTGCGTGGATCGTGCCGCGCTTCGGCTGGCAGGCGATGTACTTCATCGGCGGACTGCCGCTCGTGCTGTTCTTCGTACTGCGCCGTCTCGTGCCCGAGTCGCCGCGTTGGCTGGCCGAGCGACGTCGCCTGAATGATGCAGACATGGCCGTGACCGCTTTCGAGCGCACCGTCAAGGGCGCACTTGCGGCTCCTGCGCAGGCCGAGGCGTTCGAAGCACTCGTCAGCCGTCACCCCAGGCGTCGCGTGAAGGACCTGTTTGGCCCGGCGTACCGCAGGCGCACGCTCGCCGTTGCGATGCTGTGGATGACCTGCGGTTTCATCCAGTACGGACTTTCGACCTGGCTGCCCACGATCTATCGCACGGTCTATCACGCGCCGTTGCAGCTTGCGCTCAATCTCGCGGTGGCAGCGTCGATACTCGGCGTGCTGGGGTCGCTGATCTGTGCGCTGCTCGTCGACAAGGTGGGACGCAAGCCGATCATCAACGTTTCGTTCGTCTTGTGCGCGCTATCACTGGTGATGGCGGGCGTGTGCCACGCCATGTCGGTGTTCGTGGTCGCGGCGTTCTGTGCGCTGGCGCTGGGTTTGCTGGCGTGCGGGTTCATCACCGCGTACGTCTATACGCCGGAGCTGTATCCCACGAGTATTCGCGCGCTCGGCTGTGGTGTGGGCGGTGCGTGGCTGAAGGTGGCGGCGATCTTCGCGCCGGCCATCGTTTCGAAAACCATGGTTGGCGGCAATCTCGATGTTGCATTTTATGTTCTCGCGGCCGTGCCGTTCCTTGCGGCTATCGCGGTGCATTGTCTCGGCATCGAGACCAAGGGGAAGGTGCTGGAGCAGTTGGAAGCGTGATGAACCCGATGCTCTCGGCCATGCCGATGGCGCTCGTCGCGACGAGCGCCCGTTCGGGGTGAGGTTTTTCATTGGGAAACCGAAATCTCCACAGGTGCATGAGTCTCTCCAATGTTTCGTCAAGCGAGAAAATGCCATGTATGGATGATGCGGCGGCCATATGACTGTCGCATTCAGTGAAACCATGCATGACAGTGTTTCAGGGAAAGCAAATCCCTTCTGCTGGTTACTCGCTGCAAGACGCATTGCGAGACGATCGGCAACCTAATCGGGTGTGCATGCCATTGCCGAACATTTGGTCCGGCCCAAGAATTTCACTCATCGCGTTCGGCGGCAGTGAGCCTTCGGCCGACAATGTTTCCGGGAGAGATGACATGCAATTCACACTGAACGGACGCCCCTTCGAGTTTGACGGCGATCCAGAAACGCCGCTGCTCTGGGTGATTCGTGAGGCCGCCGGCCTGACCGGCACCAAGTACGGTTGCGGCATCGGCGCGTGCGGGGCGTGCACGGTGCATCTGGAAGGCGAGGCGACGCGCTCGTGCGTGCTCCCGGTATCAGTGGTCGCGGGGCGCCGCATCACCACCATAGAAGGGCTTTCGCCCGGCGTGACGCATCCCGTGCAGGCCGCATGGATCAAGCAGGACGTGCCGCAATGCGGCTATTGCCAGTCGGGCATGGTGATGGCCGTTGCGTCGCTGCTCACCCAGTATCCGCACCCCACCGACGCGCAGATCGACCAGGGCGTGACGAACCTGTGCCGCTGTGCGACCTATCACCGTATTCGCGAGGCCATTCATGTCGCAGCGAATTCGTGAGTGCGATCAGGGCGCGTGCAGCGAAGGCCGACGCGCTTTCCTGAGGGTAGGCTTTGCCGTGGCAGGCAGTCTCGTGCTGCCGCTCGCATGGAGCACCCACGCCGAAGCTGCCGGCGAAACCTCGCGCTTTCACGAGATCAACGACTGGGTGCGTATCGACGCCGATGGCCGAACGATAATCGGTCTGTCCCAGGCGGAAGTCGGGCAAGGCGTCTACACGGGACTGCCGCAAGTGCTCGTCGACGAGATGGATGCCGACTGGAGCCAGGTGAGCGTGGCGTTCGTGACGGGGCGCGACGCTTACCGTATTTCGGCAGCGAATGAAATGCCGCAGCAGTTCGTCGGCGCCTCGATGTCGATGACGATGTTCTACACGCGCTTGCGTGTGGCCGGCGCGCAGGTGCGTGAGGCGTTCCTGAAGGCCGGCGCGCATCGGCTCGGCGTGCGGCCCACGCAGTGCACGACGAAGAGCGGCCGAGTAATCCAGCTGCAAACGGGCCGCGCGGTCGCCTACGGCGAATTGCTCGATGACGTAGCGAAGCTGCCGCTCGATGCGGAGCCGCGTTTGAAGCCGGAATCGATGCACACGCTCATCGGCGCGTCGCTGCACAAACTCGACGTGCCCGCGAAAGTGAGCGGGCGTGCAGGGTTCGGTGTCGACGTGGTCGTCCCAGGCATGCTCAACGGGGCCGTGAAAATGGCGCCGACGCTCAACGGCAGGCCTGTTGCCGTGCGCAATCGCGATACGGTGCGCGCGATGCCGGGCGTGGTCGAGGTGGTGCAGGCGAAGGATGCCGTGATCGTGGTCGCGCAGTCGTACTGGCAGGCGAAGAAGGGCTGCGACGCGGTCGACGTGCAATGGGACGACGGCGGCACGGCACCCTTCGACAGTGCGACGATACTCGCGCAGCGCAAGGCCGCGCTAAACGCCACCGGGGCGCCGGTCGCCACGCGAATCGGCGACGCGGCGGCGTATCTCGATGCGCCGCAGGCGCGCGTGGTCGAAGCGGACTATCACACGCCCTATGTCGTGCACGCGACGCTGGAGCCCGTGAATGCCACCGTGCACGTGCGCGAGCACGACATCGAGGTATGGGGGCCGATTCAGGGGCAGGACAAGGTGCGCTGGACGCTCGCCGCCATCTTCAGCGTGCGTGCGGAAAAGGTGATCGTGAACACGACTTTCCTTGGGGGCAGCTTCGGGCGCAAGTACCTGCCGGACTTCGTGATTCACGCGGCCGTGGCGTCGAAGGCCGTGGGCAAACCCGTTAAGGTTATCCGCTCGCGCGAAGACGACATTCGCCACGGCTTTTATCGCCCAGGCGTCTCGGCGCGCATGCGCGCGGCGCTTGGTCCCGACGGTTATCCGCAAGCCATGCGCGTGCGCGTGGTGGGGCAGTCGCTCTATTGGTCGATCAAGCGCGACTACTTCGAAAAGATGGGCGGTTGGGACGAAACCATGCTCGATGGCCTGTACGACCTCGGCTACGCGGTGCCGAACCTGCTCGTTGATTCGGTCAACGTTACCCAGCCGATTCCCGTGAGCTTCATGCGCAGCGTGGGCAGTACGTCGAGCGTGTTCTTCCTCGAAAGCTTCGTCAACGAACTCGCGCACGCGGCGCGGATCGACCCGCTCGTGTACCGGCGGACGATGCTGCAACACGACCCGCTTGCCGTGCGCGTGCTCGACCAGACCGCCGCGAAGGCCGGCTGGTCTGGCAAGCCGGCGGCGGGGGTGCATCGTGGCGTTGCCTATTGCCTTTACACCGGGCGCGGCGGCGCGTTCACGACCTATGTCGCCACGATCGTGGAACTGCGCATGGTGGAGGGCCGCGCGAAACTCGAGCGGGTGGTGTGCGGCATCGACTGCGGGCGCGCCGTCAATCCCATGCTGATTCGCGAGATGGTCGAGGGCGGCATTGGCTTCGCGCTGACGAACACGTTCAAGAGCGAGATCACGTTCAAGGGCGGCGCTGTGGAGCAGGACAACTTTTCCAACTACCCGCTCCTGTATCTCGCTGAGATGCCGACGATCGAGGTGGTGATCGTGGCAAGCGACCGGCCGCCGCAAGGCTGCGGTGAAGTAGCCTTGCCGCCGGTCGCGCCGGCCGTTGCCGACGCGCTGTTTCAGGCGACAGGCAAGCACCTGCGCACAATGCCGCTCGAACAGCCACTTGGCTGACGCAAGGGAACCCTTCCGTTCAACCTTTGACGAGGTGTTTTACATGATCCGTATCCGTAGCTTGATCGTGCCGTTGGTAGCGGTGCTGAGCGCAACCGGCGCGCGCGCCGAAGCCGCGATCGACGTTGCGCGCGCCCAGCAGATTGCGACCCAGCATGCCTGCTTCGGTTGTCACGCCGTCGACAGGAAACTCGTTGGTCCCGCATACCGCGACGTGGCCGCCCGCTACAAGGGCAATGCCGGCGCACTCGCGACACTCGTGACTCACGTGCAGAACGGCAGCTCGGGCAGTTGGGGCGCCGTGCCCATGCCGCCGAACCCGATCAGCACCGCAGACGCTCAAACCGTCGTGCAGTGGATTCTTGCAGGCAGCAGGACGAATTGATCGAAGGCGGGCCGGGGGGCGACCCGACCTGTGGGGCGCGGATCGCCGGCAGCGGATGCCTCTTCCTGGTCAAAGCAGGTGGGACATTGCATCGATAATTGTCACGACTTAGTTGGAGTGGGTATTGAAGAAGCTATGGGCGGTAGCCGCACTGACCGGTACGGCGAGTCTGGCCTGCGGCCAAAGTAGTGTGACACTTTACGGTATCGTCGATACCGGCATCGAGTACTACGACAACGTGCCAAAAGGCGGCTCGTTCGTCGGCATGCCGTCGCTTACCGGCGAGATGCCGTCGCGCTTCGGGCTGCGCGGCGTCGAGGATCTAGGCGGTGGCTTCAAGACGTTTTTCGTCCTGGAAAACGGCTTCGCAACGGACAGCGGTGCGCTGAACTACGGCGGCCGGCTCTTCGGGCGCCAAGCCAATGTGGGCCTGAGCGGCGACTACGGCTCGTTCACACTCGGCCGCCAGATGAACATGTCGATGTACGCGCTGCTCAACGCAGATGTTATCGGTCCCTCGATTCATTCGATGGCGAGCTTCGATGGCTATCTGCCAAACGCGCGCAGCGACAGCGCTATCGGCTATCTCGGGGAGTTTCATGGCGTGACGGCAGGCGGCACTTATAGCTTCGGCCGCGACGCGGCAGGACCTGCCGGGCCTTCCGCGACGAACTGCGCGGGCCAGATTCCGGGCGCCGCGGTGGCCTGCCGCCAGTACACGGCGATGCTCGCCTACGATGGCACGTGGGGCGGGGTGGCTGCGTCGTACGACGTGATGAACGGCGGCCCGGGCGCTGCGGCACCGCTCGTGAACCCGGACTACAAAGACACGCGGGTCATCGTCGACGCATATGTGAAGTACAGCCGCGGCAAGGCGGGCGGCGGGTGGATCCGGCGCAATACCTCGGCAGAGAGGCATGCACAATCCGATATCTTCTTCCTCGGGACGACCTGGTTCTTCACGCCCGCGCTCTGGTGCGACGGCCAGGCGCTGCGCTACATCTTGCGCGACGATTCGAATTCGACGATGCTGGTCGGGCGCGTGAATTACGCCCTCTCGAAGCGCACCACCGCTTATTCGTCGGTGAGTTATATGTTCAACAGCCCGCTTGCGGCGAACGCGATCGCGGCTGGGGGCGCGGTACAGACGGGCGCGAACCAGTTCGGCGCGATGGTAGGCATCGAGCGGCGCTTCTAGCCCCGGATCGGAGAAGGCGATGGCAACCGACTTGTTGAGCGATATTCTCGCGGACCTGTGCGCCGACGCCGTGGTCACTGGGTACTTCTCGCTCACCGCGCCGTTTGCGCTCAGCAAGCCGGCTGTCGACGGCGCCATGTTCAGAACGGCCTTCGGCAGCCCGTTCTACGTCATCGTCGCAGGGATGGAGCCCGTGCTCGTCGAACCTGGTGACTTCCTGCTGCTGCCGCATGGGCACGAGCACGTGCTCGCGTCGTCGCCCGAGGTCAGGCCCGTGCCATTCGACGACCTGATGGCGAGCCAGGGCATACGCCCCAGCTTCGACACGCCGCTGCGCTTCAGCGCGGGCGGCGGCGGCTCGGTGAGCGAACTATATACGGGTATCGTGGTATATCGCGAGGCCATGCGCTGTCCGCTTTTCTCGGTGTTGCCGCCGCTCATTCACGTGCGCGCGAACGATCCTGCCATGGTCCCTTGGCTCGCGAGCACACTTTCTTCCTTCATCCGCGAATCGATGTCCTGCCAGCCGGGTTGGGCGGTGGCGGCGGCGCGGCTCGCCGACGTGCTGTTCGTGCAATTGCTGCGCGCGCATTTGGGTTCGGCGGTCAGCCATACCGGCTGGTTGCGCGGCATCATGGACCCGCAGATCGGCAAAGCCATCGCGTTGCTGCACCGGAATCCGGAGCGTGACTGGACTGTCGAGTCGCTGGCGGCTGCGGCGGGCATGTCGCGCTCGCGCTTCAGCGCGCGTTTCGTCGAACTCGCCGGCGAAACGCCGATCGGTCATCTCACGTCGTATCGCATGTATCTCGCGAGTGATGCGCTCAGGCACACCCGGCAGAGGCTGATCGAGATCGCGGAGAGAGTGGGCTATGCCTCGGAAAAGGCCTTTATCCGTGCGTTCCGGCGCTGGTCCGGCATGGCGCCGAAACAATATGCGCGCAGCGAGGCGCGATCACTGCGACATGGACCGTAGTTAGGCGGCGCCGCAAGCCGGACTGACGCTCGAACCCGACGCCTCGTGGCGGGAGCAAACGTCTGGGGGCAAGGGCTGCGACGCGACGTCGCAAGGCTCGGTGCGAACGCCGTGGCCAGTTGCGCACCCGGTACGCACCCACTTGAAAACAAGTCGCGAGGCGTTTGAATGACGCCCCAAAATTCCTGTATAAGCGCCGCTGCCTGATGGTTATACGCGCTGCCGGCGCAGCGTTCCCGCACCATCGATTATTGCCGCCAGGACAACATCCTGTAGGCCTTCGCGACGCTATTGGCGCGCGCTTCTCCTCACTACACTCTGTCGCACAGTTGATCGAAACGCGAGCCGGATCAGGCCCGCGACATTCGTCGCCTCGTGCGGCATATCCCCGTGATGAAAGGAGTCTCGAACATGAGCCAGATTACCCGCAACGTGCAGCCCGTTACCGCGAGCCTCGGCAGGAAGAATGCAGGCGAACTCGTGCCGTCCCGCTATGCGGTGCGTATCGGTGACGTCGATGTCGTGCTGATCAGCGATGGCGTGCTGCCGCTGCCGACCTCGACGATGTCCACCAACGTGAGCGAGGCGGACCGCAACGCATGGTTCGATAGCCGCTTCCTGCAGCGCGACAGGTTCGACTGGGCGTTGAACATCGCGCTCGTGCGCAGCGGCGAGCATCTGATCCTGATCGATTCGGGCGTGGGCGACGGCTTCGAATACTTCTCGCGCGCGGGTCAGTCGGTGATGCGTCTCGAATCGGCGGGCATCGACCTGAAGGCGATCACCGATATCGTGATCACGCACATGCACATGGATCATGTCGGCGGGCTGAACAACGACGGCGTGAAGGCCAAGCTGCGTCCTGACGTGCGCATTCACGTGGCGGCGGCGGAAGTGGCGTTCTGGAAAGATCCTGACTTCAGCAGGACGGTCATGCCGGAATCGGTACCGCCCGCGCTGCGCCGAGCGGCTGCAACTTTCGTGAAGCTGTACAGCGAAAACATCGTGCTCTTCGACCGGACCGTGGACGTCGCAGCGGGTGTGTCGGCACGCGTGACGGGTGGGCACACGCCGGGGCATTGCGTGGTGGATGTCGCGTCGAACGGCGAGAAGCTGACCTTCGTCGGCGACGCGATCTTCGAAGTCAACTTCGATCATCCCGCCTGGCAAAACGGCTTCGAGCATGATCCCGAGAAAGCCGCGGACGTGCGTATCGCGTTGCTCGATGAAGCCGCCGAATCCGGCGCCTTGCTGGCCGCGGCGCATGTCGCGTTCCCGTCCATCGGACGCATTGCGAAGAACGGTGAGGGCTTTCGCTTCGTGCCGGTGCTGTGGGATTATTGAGCGACGCTGCACGCGCGTTCACGTGCTTCACTGATTTTTGATCGAGGTTGACAAGCAAAAATTCAGCGTTTTAGACTTGAGTCACCCTCGCGGCCCGACAATGATGTCCGCCCGAGGACCCGGCAGAGAAGCCCCTTGACGAACCACTGGTTCGTCAAGGGGCTTTTTTTTGTCCGAAATATTCCGCTGTTCTAGCGCCCACTTCTGGAGAACCCGCATGTTGCTGAAGCCGTCGGGCTGGATGCGTCTCGCCCTTACCGCAGGACTCGCACTGACCTCGCTCGCATCGAGCGCCGCCGATCCCGTGAAGATCGGCTTGCTGGAGGACGCTTCAGGAAACTTCGCGTTGGCCACCATTCCGAAGATCCACGCTACCCAACTTGCGGTCGAGGAGATCAACGCGAAGGGCGGCATACTCGGACGTCCGGTGACGCTGATCGCCTACGACACGCAGTCGGACAACACCAAGTTCCAGGAACTCGCCCGGCGTCTCGTGCAGACCGACAAGCCCGATGTGATCTTCGGCGCGTTCTCCAGCGCATCGCGCGAGGCCATCCGTCCGATCATGGACCGCGCACATCAGCTCTACTGGTACGACAACCAGTACGAAGGCGGTGTGTGCGACACGAACACCTTCGTGACCGGCGCGGTGCCCGAGCAGCAGTTCTCCACGCTCATTCCATGGATGATGCAGAAGTACGGCAAGAAGGTGTACACCATCGCCGCCGACTACAACTTCGGGCAGATCTCGGCGGAATGGGTGCGCAACATCGTGAAGGAGAATGGCGGCACGATGGTCGGCGAGGAATTCATCCCGCTGTCCGTGTCGCAGTTCGGCCAGACCATCCAGAACATCCAGAAGGCCAAGCCGGACTTCGTGGTCACGCTGCTGGTCGGCGCGAACCAGGCGTCGTATTACGAGCAGCAGGCATCGGCGCATCTGAACCTGCCGATGGCCAGTTCGGTCAACGTCGGCCAGGCCTACGAGCACAAGCGTTTCAAACCGCCGGCACTGAAGGACATGTATGTGACGGCGAACTATGTCGAGGAAGTCGATTCACCGGCAAGCAATGACTTCAAGAAACGCTTCCACGCCAAGTTCCCGAACGAGCCGTACATCAACCAGGAAGCGGCCAACGCCTACGACGCCATCTATCTCTACAAGGCTGCCGTCGAAAAGGCCAAGACGACGAACCAGGATGCGGTGCGCCATGCGCTCGAGAGCGGCGACATCTGCACGACAGGCGCGCAGGGCAAGGTCTGCATCGACCCGAAGAGCCATCACGCGAGCCATACCATCTATCTGGTGCACGTGAAGGAAGACCATAGCGTCGAGATTCCGAAGGTATGGGACGACGTGCAGCCGTACTGGCTCGGCAAGGTCGGCTGCGATCTGCCGAACAAGCCGGATCATCGCCAGTACACGCCGTCGAACCTGCCCAAGAAGTCCTGATCCGAAGCCGGCGCGCGCTGCCAGGCGCCGCGCGCGCGTCTTCCTGAACGTGGAGCATGCATGGCCACTCTCACCACGCTTTACTCGCTCGTCTACCAGTTCGGCGACAACTTCGCCTACCTGGTGCTCGCCGCGCTCGGTCTCGCAGTGATCTTCGGCATGATGGGCGTGATCAACCTCGCGCACGGCGAGTTCATCATGTGCGGCGCCTATGTCACCATCATCGCCGCGAAGCGCGGCCTGCCGCTGCCGCTCGCGATGCTGCTCGGCGCGCTCGCGGCGGCGTGCGCCGGCGTGATCGTCGAACGGCTCGTGATCCGTCATCTCTATGACCGCCTGTTCGATTCGGTGGTCGCCACCTGGGCCATCAGCCTCATCGTGCAGCAGACCATGCTGCTCGTCGCGGGGCCGTCCATGGAAGGCATCGCGACGCCGTTCGGTTCCTTCTCGCTCGGCGAATATTCGTTCTCGACCTATCGCGCTGTGCTGCCGCTCATTGCCCTCGCGATTCTCTTCGGGCTCTATCTGCTGTTCTTCAAGACCAACTACGGCGTGTGCGCCCGCGCGACCATCCAGAACGCGAGCATCGCGCAATGCCTCGGCCTGCGCACGGACCGGCTCTACACGCTGACCTTTGCGCTCGGCGCCGGGCTCGCGGGCCTCACGGGCGCGCTGTACGCCCCGACCATGACGGCGGTGCCCACCATGGGCAGCAATTTCATCGTGCAGGCCTTCGTCTCGGTGGTCGTGGGCGGCGCGAACGTGATTGCCGGAACGACGCCGGCGGCTGGCGTCCTTGCCATCATCCAGACGGCGCTCACGGCTTCCTATGGACAATTGTTCGGGCAGATCGGGCTGCTGTTGACGGTGATCGTCGTGATCCGGCTGATGCCGCAAGGCCTCGGCAATCTCTTTACCCGCCTGCGCTAGGAGGCCTGCATGAAGCAAACCGGAATGGCTTCCAGCGCTGCGCCCGGCGCCTGCGCGCGGGTCCTGCGCGTGCTGCCGTGGCTCGTTGCGCTGTGCCTGCCGCTCGTCGTCGATGCCAACACCAGCGGCAATCTCGCGTACTGCCTGCTGTGGGCCTTCAGCGCGATGGGCCTGGCCGCGATGTGGGGCTACGGCGGCATTCTGTCGTTCGGGCAGACGGCGTTCTTCGGGCTGTCGGGCTATAGCTACGGCATCTTCACGCTGAACTATGGCGATTACTGGTTTCAGTCGTGGCTCGGTCTCGGCGCGGGGCTCGTGGTCAGCGTGCTGGCGGCTGCGCTGATCGGCTACATGATCTTCTATGGCCGCATCAAGGGCGTGTTCATCGGCATCGTCACGCTGTCCGTGACGCTGGTGCTCGAAACCTTCATGGCGCAGACCGCCGGGCCGCAATGGGCGATCGGGGAAGCGCGGCTCAACGGCTACAACGGCATGGGCGGCATGACGCCGCTGACGATTCCCTGGCCAGGCGGCCCGCTGACGCTGGAGAACGCCAGCTTCTACTATCTCGTGCTGATCCTGCTGATCGTGGTCTACGCCGTCATGCGCAAGCTGCTCGACGGGCCGTTCGGTCTCACGCTGATCGCCATCCGCGAGAACCCGCAGCGCGCAGAGATGCTGGGCGTCGACATCCGCCGTCATCAGTGGCTCGTGTTCGTGCTCGGTTGCACGCTGGGCGGTCTGTCGGGCGCGCTCTACACGATCTGGGGCTCCTACATCACTCCATCGACGATGGGCCTCACCGCGGCCGCCATGCCGGTCATCTGGGTGGCCACATCGGGGCGCAAGACCATTGGCGGGACGATTCTCGGCACCGCGCTGCTGGTCTGGCTCTCGCAGAATCTCGCCGTGTACGGCAGCCAGTACGCGCTGATCCTGCTCGGCGCAATCCTGCTGATTGTCGTGCTGGCCGCGCCCGAAGGCCTGCTGCCGTTCGTCACGCGGCAACTCGGACGGCTCGCCGGCCGCGCGGGCGGCGGCGCGCGCCACGGCGGCCCCTGTCTCAAGCGCGAGGAGGGCAAATCATGACCACGCTGCTGGAAACGCGCGGACTCAAGAAGCACTTCGGCGGCGCGCACGTCATCAACGGCATCGACTTCAGCATCGACGCAGGAGAGATTCGCTGCGTGATCGGGCCGAACGGCGCGGGCAAGAGCACCTTCTTCAAGCTCATCACGGGGGAGCATCGGCCGTCGGAGGGGAGCGTGATGTTTCTCGGCGAGGACATGAGCCATGTGCTGCCGCACGAGCGCATCCGCCTGGGCATGAGCATCAAGTTCCAGATACCGGGCGTGTTCCCCGATCTCAGCGTGCGCCAGCATCTGCAACTGTCGCTGCATCGCGCGCGCGACGACCGGCCCGAAAGCCTCGACGACCTGCTCGAGCGCTTCATGCTGGAGCAGGAGGAGCACGTGCTCGCGCGCAATCTGTCGCACGGCAAGAAGCAGTGGCTCGAAATCGCCATGGCGGTCTCGCTGCGGCCGAAGCTGCTGTTCCTCGACGAACCCGTGGCCGGGATGTCGGTCGAGGAAACCCATGCAACGGGTGAGCTCATCAAGCGGCTGTCGGCGGCCGGGCTCACGATGATGGTGGTCGAGCACGACATGACCTTCGTCAAGCAGATTGCGTCGCGCGTCACGGTGCTGCACGGCGGCAGCGTGCTGGCGGACGGCCCGCTCGACGAGATCCTCGCGCGCGACGATGTCGCCGAAGTGTATCTGGGGAAAAAGAAATGAGCGCGTTGCTCGAAGTGTCGGGCGTGGAAGCAGGGTATGGCGGCGGACGCGTGCTCAATGGCGTGTCGCTCAGCATCGGACGGGGCGAGGTGCTGGCGCTGATCGGCCGCAACGGCGTCGGCAAGACGACGCTGATGCGTGCGCTCATCGGGCTGGTGCCGCTCGATGCCGGAGAGATCGTCCTCGACGGTACGGCAATCGGCCATGAGAAGCCCTACGTGAGAGCGCAGCAGGGCATGGGCTATGTGCCGCAGGGCCGCGAGATCTTCGGCGCGCTGACGGTCGCGGAAAACCTTCAGGTCGGCGCGCAGGCGAACCGGGCGAAGGCCGCGCAGATGCGCGAGCGGGTCGTCGACTATTTCCCGATCCTGAAGCAGCGCTACGCGCAGAAGGCGGGCACGATGAGCGGCGGCGAACAGCAGCAGCTCGCCATTGCCCGCGCGCTCATCAGCGCGCCGAAGGTGCTGTTGCTCGACGAGCCGTCCGAGGGCATCCAGCCGTCCATCGTGGATCTGATCGGCGAGACCTTGCAGCAGATCGCGCGCGAAACCGGCATTGGCGTGGTGCTGGTGGAACAGGACATGGGCATGGTCGAGCGCATTGCGACACGCTGCTGCGTGATGGACAAGGGCCGCATTGTCGAGACATTGAGTCCCGCGCAACTCGGGGACGAGCAACTCATTCGCCAGTATCTGGCACTGTGACGGAGAGCGGAACATGAAATGGCTTGAGGACTCGATCATGATGAAGCGCGGCCAGGGCGCGGGCCGTGAGCCGGTGGAGCATCATCTCACCGAGCAGATGCAGAAGACCTATCACTACACCATCGGTCCGTACTCGGATCCGGTGCTGCACGTGAAGCCGGGCGACCGCATCGTGGTGGAAACGCGCGATGCCTTCGAAGGCAAGATCAAGGAGGAGACGGACAAGCCTTCGCAGGTGCTTCAAGTGCCGTTCCTCAATCCGCAGAACGGGCCGATCATGATCGAAGGCGCCGAGAAGGGCGACGTGGTCGCGGTGTACATCGAGAAGATGGCGCCGCGCGGCCCGGACCCGCACGGCTTCTGCTGCATGATCCCGAACTTCGGCGGGCTGACCGGCACCGACTACACCGCGTTGCTCAACGAGCCCTTGCCGGAAGTGGTGCGCAAGATCAGGATCGACGAGGAGAACGTGTACTGGAGCAAGCGCAACACCTTGCCGTACAAGCCGCATATCGGCACGCTGAGTCTTTCGCCGGAAATCGATTCGATCAACTCGCTCACACCTGATAATCACGGCGGCAACATGGACGTGCCGGACATGGGGCCGGGCAGCATCACCTATCTGCCGGTGCGCTCGCCGGGCGGACGCCTGTTCATCGGCGATGCGCACGCCTGCCAGGGCGATGGCGAGGTGTGCGGCACCGCCGTCGAGTATCAGAGCACGACCACCGTGCGCGTGGACCTCATCAAGGGCTGGCGGATCGACTGGCCGAGGCTCGAGAATGAAGACGCGCTGATGAGCATCGGCAGCGCTCGGCCGCTGGAGGATGCCACGCGCATTGCCTATCGCGAGCTCGTGTTGTGGATGGCCGCGGAGTATGGCTTCGACAAGTGGGACGCGTACATGATGCTGAGTCAGGTGGGCCGCGTGCGCCTGGGCAATTTTGTCGATCCAAAATACACGGTTGGCGCGATGGTCGCGAAGCACTATCTGAAGTAACGCATCATTCAGTCGGAAGAAACGACACCAGACGACCCAGGCGCGAGGCCGCGGCTTCGCGCAAACAAGAGAGCGTGTCAAGAAATGGCTTTGTCCGATCCCATTCGAGTGGGCCTGCTGTGCTCGACCAGCGGTTCGACCGCGCTGCTCGAGCAGTCCCAATGGCGAGGCGCCTGTCTCGCCGTCGACGAGATCAATGCGCGCGGCGGTATTGGCGGACGCGAACTCGTTGCGCTGCACTACGACCCCGGCTCCGACCCGGCCGCGTTCCGCGAACTGGCGGAGCGGCTGATCCTGAAGGACGGGGTCAACACCATCTTCGGCGGCTATACGTCCACGAGCCGCAAGGCAATGCTGCCGGTCGTCGAAAAGCACAACCGTCTGCTGATCTATGCGCAGATGTACGAGGGCTTCGAGTACTCGGACAACATCATCTATAGCGGCGCGTCGCCGAATCAGAACGGCGTGCAGCTGGCGGACTTCATGACCGAGACTTTCGGCGCGCGGGTGTATTTCGTCGGGTCGAGCTATGTCTATCCGTACGAATGCAATCGCACGATGCAGGAGCTGCTGCTCCAGCATCCCGAAGGCGCGATCCTCGGCGAACGCTATCTGCCGCTCGACGCCACGCGCGAGCAGTTCGAGCAGGTCATCGCCGATATCCGCCGCAAGGCGCCGGACTGGATCTTCTGCACGGTGATCGGCGAGACCGTGCCGTATCTCTACGACGCCTACGCGCATGCCGACTTCGATCCGGCCCGCATGCCCATCGGCAGCCTCAATACTTCGGAGACGGAAATCCGCGCGATGGAGCCCGGCAGCGCCGCCGGCCACATCACGGCCGCGCCGTATTTCCAGAGCATCGACACGGTGGAGAACCATCGTGCGGTCGCGCTGCATCAGTCGCGCTACGGCGCGCACACGCCCACCGACATGAACTGGGAAGCCGCCTACTATCAGATGCACATGTTCGCGGAAGCGTTCGCGCGCGCGGGCTCCGACAAGCTCGCGAGCATCATGCCGCAGCTGCTCGGTTCCGAGTTCAACGCGCCGCAAGGCCGTGTGCGCATCGATCCGGTGAATCATCACATGGCGCTCTATCCGCGCATTGGCCGCGCTTCGGCGGACGGCCAGTTCACCATCCTGCGCGAATCGAAGTTCGCCGTCGGGCCCGATCCCTATATGACGCGTCAGACGCTCGGGGACTGGGTCACGAAGCTGAGCACGCGGGACTCCTGACGTGAGCGCGCGCCCGGACCGAGGCCAGCGGAGCCTCACCAGTTCGATCCTCGAGCGCCATGCGCGGGTGCTCGTCTTCCATCCGGACGACAACGATGGACAGACGCTCGCCAATCACCTGCGGCGCATGGGCTTTCAGGTGGAGCGCTGCTGGCCGCCGCTGGACACCTTGCCCGAGCGCGTCGATCTCGTATTCCGCGCGTTGCTGCCGGAAGAACGCGCGCCCTGCGGCGAGTGGTCCGGCCCGGAAACGCCGCCCGTCATCTGCGTGGTTTCCTACGAGAATCCGACCTTCATCGACCAGGCCATCAAGCTCGGCGCGGACGGCATCGTCACGACGCCGGTGCGCGCTTCGGGTCTGCTCTCGACGGTGGTGATGGCGCTGTATCACTCGAAGCGCGCGCGTCAGCATGCGCAGCGCATCGCGAAGCTCGAACAGAAACTGCTCGACAGCCGGCATCTGCAGGAAGCCAAGAACATCTTGATGATCATGCATCGCGTGAGCGAACGCGAGGCCTACGACATGCTGCGCGCGCAGGCAATGGAGAAGCGCGTGACCATCGACGACATCTGCCACTCCGTCATCCAGGCGGGCGAAGTGCTGCAGATTGCGCGCGGCATGAGTTCAGGGGACGGGCGCGAGAAAGCGTGAGCGCGCCGTCCCGGCGTCTGACCGACATGCACAGGAGCGGCGAACATGGACCTGCAACTGAAGGGCTTGAAGGCGATCGTGACCGGCGGCACCAAGGGCATCGGGCTGGCGATTGCGCGGACACTGGCGGCGGAAGGCGCGGACGTCGCCATCTGCGCGCGCGATGCGGCCGCCGTTGAAACCACCGCGGAGGCGCTGGCCGAATTGAGCGGTGCGCGTGCATCGGGCGCGGCCGTCGATGTGGCCGATGGCGCCGCGCTCAAGGCATGGGTCGCGCGCGTCGGGGCGGACTGGGGCGGGATGGATATCGTCGTGGCCAATGTGAGCGCGCTTGCCATTGGCAACGACATTGAATCCTGGCGCAAGGAGTTCGAGACGGATCTGCTGGGCACCGTGAATCTCGTCGATGCCGCGATGCCGTTTCTCGAAGCGAGCCAGGCGGCTTCGATCGTCGCGATATCGAGCGTGTCGGGACGCGAGATCGATTTCGCCGCCGGACCCTACGGCGTGTTCAAGGCCGCGCTGATTCACTACATGCAAGGGCTCGCGAACCAGCTGGCCGCGAAGGGCATTCGCGCGAATACGGTATCGCCGGGCAATGTGTATTTCGAAGGCGGCGTGTGGGACTGGATCGAGCATAACGATGCCGCGCTGTTCGAACGCGCGCTCGCTTTGAATCCGACCGGCCGCATGGCCCGGCCGCAGGAAATCGCCAACGCGGTGGCGTTCATCGCGAGTCCGGCGGCGAGCTTCGTGAGCGGGGCGAACTTCGTCGTCGATGGCGCGCTCACGCGGGGCGTGCAGCTTTGAGCGTCGCGCGTTCGAACACCACCTCAACAGGAGCACCGAATGGAACGAGGCAGTGCGATGGAGATCGATCTGGATACGCTCACGGTCGAAGCCGTGCAGGCGGGTTTCAAGGCCGGCGCCTTCACGGCGGAACACCTGGCGCAGGCCTGCTTCGAGCGGATCGAGCGCGATAACGGGCGCTACAACGCGCTGATCTTCCTGAACCCCGCCGCACTCGACGACGCACGCGAGATCGACCGGCGGCGCGCTGCCGGCGAAGTGCTGGGACCGCTCGCCGGGGTGCCGGTCGTCATCAAGGATCCGATGGACATGGTCGGCTTTCCGACCACGGCGGGATGGAAGAAGCTGTATGGCAAGCATGGCGGCGTCGACCTGATGCCGGCCCGCGATGCGCCGGTCGTCGCACGCATGCGGCGCGCGGGCGCGATCCTGCTCGGCAAGACCAACGTGCCCATCCTGAGTCATACGGGCACGCATGCGAACGACAGCTGGGCAGGCCCGACCCTCAACGTGCCGATGCCCGACCGCGCACCCGGCGGCAGCAGCGCGGGAACGGCGTCGGCGGTGGCATCGGGCATGGCGGTGCTCGGGCTCGCCGAGGAAACCGGCGGGTCGATCCAGAACCCGGCGTCGGCGCAGGATCTCGTCGGCATCAAGCCGACCATCGGGCTGGTGCCGAATGCGGGCGTCGTGCCCTTGTCGGGCAATCGCGATGTCGTCGGGCCGATTGCCCGCACCGTGCGCGACGCGGCGCTGTGCCTCGATGCGCTCGCGGGCTATTCCAGCGAAGACCCGAAGACGCTGGCCGGCGTCGGCCGTCAGCCTGCGGGAGGCTATGCAGCGGCGCTTGCGGCGGATGCGTTGCAGGGCAAGCGCATCGGCTTGTATGGGCCGGGCTGGCGCACGCAAGCGCTCTCCGACGAAGCCGCCGCGCTCTATGAACGCGTGCAGCGGGAACTGGTGGAACTGGGCGCGGTGCTGATCGAGGATCCGTTCGCCGGTTCGGGTTTCGCTGACTTGCGCAAGCCGACGCCGCCGCTCGAACACTTCGATGCGCGTGGACTCGAATCCATTCCGTACGATCTGGAGAAGTATCTGCAACGCCTGGGCAGGGATGCGGCGCTCAAGACGTTCGCGGAGTTCGCCGAAGCGACGCGGGATGACGATGCATTCGGCCCCAATGGCGTGCTGCGTTATCTGCATAGCCTTGCGGACTTTCGCACCGCGTTGGCCGATCCGTCGCTGCCGCCCGAGATGCCGGAATTCGTCGCACTGAAGGCGCGTTACCTGACGATCTTCGACAGCGTGATGAGCCAGCATCGTCTCGATGCGCTCGTGTTCCCGCAGATGCGCAACGAGCTTCCGTCGCTGCACGGCAAGGAAGTCATCCAGGAAACGACCGTCGGCGAGATCAATATCGCGGGTCTGCCGGGCATTGCGGTGCCGGCCGGATACTACGAATCCGGCTCGCCGTTCGGCCTGATCTTCGTCGGACGCCAATGGGACGAGGGCGCGCTGCTCGGCTATGCCTACGCGTATGAATGCGGCACGCAGCACAGGAAGGCGCCGCGGCTTTCCTGACTTCACGTTGGACCGGCGCACGGGCGCCGGTCCGCTCAAAAAAAACCAGCCGATCGGCCTTCTCCGGGTAAACCGCAGGGCTCCGATAACTTCTTGGATATAGTTGGCATACGGAGTATATTTCGATCCAGAGAAATCGAGACCTTGTGGAGGCAGACATCATGCAATTTCATCTCAACGGTTTTCGCACGGACGATCCGGGCATCGAACCCGCCGCCGAAGGCGCGCCGCACGTTGCCATGCCTGACGCGGTGGATGTGCTCATCGTCGGCAGCGGTCCGGCTGGACTCGTGCTCGCGGCACAGCTGGCGCAGTTTGCGTCGATCACCACGCGCATCGTCGAACGTCGTGCGGGACCGTTGCTGATGGGGCAGGCGGACGGCGTCGCGTGCCGCACGGTGGAAATGTTCCATGCCTTCGGTCTCAGCGAACGGCTGCTGCGCGAAGCGTACTGGGTCAACGAAACGGTGTTCTGGCGGCCGGATGCCGCTGACCGGGGCGCGATTCGTCGGACCGGACGCGTTCAGGATACCGAAACCGGCATGTCCGAGTTTCCGCACGTGATCGTGAATCAGGCGCGCTTGCAGGCCTATCTGCTCGATCTGATGCATCGTTCCGCGCAGCGCCTCGAACCGGATTACGCGCTCGAAGTCGTCGATGTCACGCGCGACGACGCTTCTGATCATCCGCTCACTGTCACGCTGAAGCGCACGGAAGGGGAGCGCGCCGGTGAAGAGACGAAGATCCGCGCGCGTTATGTCGTGGGTTGCGACGGCGCCCGCAGCCGCGTGCGTGCGGCCATCGGTCAGACGCTCAACGGCGACGCCGCCAATCACGCGTGGGGCGTGATGGATGCGCTGGCGGTGACCGACTTCCCCGACATTCGCCTCAAGGCCGCGATCCAGTCGGCGAGCAAGGGCAATCTGTTGCTCATCCCGCGCGAGGGCGGTTATCTCGTGCGCTTCTATGTCGATCTCGGCGAAGTGACGCCCGAGAACCGCGACGGCATTCGACAGATCAAGGTGGAGCGCATCATCGGGACGGCGCAGCGCATCCTGCATCCTTATACGCTCGATGTGAAGGAAGTCGCGTGGTTCTCGGTGTATGAAGTGGGCCAGCGTCTGACCGAACGTTTCGACGACGCCTTGACGCCCGATGGCTCATCGCGCGAACCGCGCGTGTTCATCGCGGGCGATGCCTGTCATACGCATAGCGCGAAGGCGGGGCAGGGCATGAACGTGTCGATGCAGGATGGTTTCAATCTCGGCTGGAAGCTGGGCGCAGTGCTTCAGGGCCGCAGCGATGCCAGCCTGCTGCGTACCTATTCCGATGAACGCCAACCGGTTGCGCAGGAGTTGATCGACTTCGACAAGGAATGGTCCGCAATGATGGCCGCGCCGCCGAAAGACCCGGCGCATCCGGAAGCGGGCGGCGTGGATCCGGCGGAGTTGCAGGCGTATTTCGTGCGCGCGGGCCGCTATACGGCGGGCGTTGCCACGCATTACCGGCCGGGTCCGCTGACGGGTGCGACTACGCATCAGGCGCTCGCGCGCGGCTTCACGATCGGCACGCGCTTTCATTCGGCGCCGGTGATCCGCATCGCCGATGCCAGGCCGATGCACCTCGGTCACGCAGCGCTCGCCGATGGCCGCTGGCGTCTGTATGCGTTCGCGGATGCAAGCGGTCGAGCCTTCGACGCGCTCTGTGAGCATCTGGCTGCATGGCTGCGCGACATCACGCCACCTGATGCCGACATCGACAGCGTCATCGATCTGCGCGCGGTGTTGCAGACTCCGCATCGCGACGTGCGCCTGCAGGACTTGCATGCGCTGCTGTTGCCGCGCAAGGGCCGCTATGGGCTGGTGGATTATGAAAAGGTATTTACGCGCGACGAGTCGGCTGATATCTTCGACGCGCGCGGCATCGATCGCGAACGGGGTGCGCTCATCGTGGTCCGTCCGGATCAATACGTCGCGCATGTGCTGCCGCTCGATGCGTTCGATGAACTGAACGCATTCCTGCGTCCGCTGTTCCGAACCCGTTCCACTGCTTGATCCTGTCGACCGTGCCTGCTCAAACACATTCTCCCGCCGCCCTTTCCCGATTCACCGGCAGTCTGGTGCGGCGCGCGCAGCAGCGGCATCTGGCGGTCTGGCAGAGCGAGGTGTCGACGGAGATCACGAGCGTGCAGTACGCCGCGCTTGAAATCCTGCAACGGACGCCGGGCGTGAACCAGCGCCAGCTTGGCGACGAACTCGACGTGGACCGCTCGACCATCGCGGAACTCGTGGCGCGCATGGCCCGCAATGAGCTGATCGAGCGTTCCGACGATCCCGTCGACAAGCGCAGCTACGTGCTGTCGTTGACGCCCGCCGGCAAGAAGCAGCTTGCGACGCTGCGGCCTCGCGTGGAGCAGGTGGAGCGCATCCTGACCGCAAGGTTGTCGGCAGCGGAGGGCCGCGAATTGCGGCGCCTGCTGCTGGCCTTGTTGCCGGACGAAGCGTGACGCTTTAGTTCGAGCTTTCGAACGGCACGCGCACATTCCCTTCCATCAGCACGCGCGCGCTGCGGCTCATGATGGCCTTCGTCACTTGCCAGGCGCCTTCCGCCTGCACCGCCTCCGCGCCGACCCGCAGCGTGCCCGACGGATGCCCGAAACGCACTGACTGACGCTCGCCGCCGCCCGCCGCGAGATTGACGAGCGTGCCGGGGATCGCCGCCGCCGTGCCGATGGCCACCGCCGCCGTGCCCATCATCGCGTGATGCAGCTTGCCCATCGACATCGCGCGCACGAGCACGTCCACATCTTCCACGCCCACTTGCTTGCCGCTCGATGCCGTGTATGCCGCCGGCCGCGCGACGAACGCGACCTTCGGCGTGTGCTGGCGCGTGGCAATTTCATCGAGGCTCTTGATGAGCCCCATGCGCAGCGCACCGTGTGCGCGGATGGTCTCGAAGCGCTTCAAGGCCGCTTCGTCGCCGTTGATGGCGTCCTGCAACTCGGTGCCGGTGTAGCCGATGGCATCGGCGTTCAGGAAGATGGTCGGAATGCCCGCGTTGATCATCGTGGCCTTCAGCGTGCCGATGCCCGGCACATCGAGATCGTCGACCACGTTGCCGGTCGGGAACATCGCGCCGCCCGCGCCTTCCTCTTCCGCTGCCGGATCGAGGAATTCGAGTTGCACTTCGGCCGCCGGAAAGGTCACGCCGTCGAGTTCGAAGTCGCCGGTTTCCTGCACGGCGCCGTTCGTCATCGGCACATGCGCGATGATGGTCTTGCCGATGTTCGCCTGCCAGATGCGCACGATCGCAATGCCGTTGTCCGGCACGCGTTCCGGATCGACCAGCCCGCCGCCGATCGCAAACGGACCCACCGCCGCCGAGAGATTGCCGCAGTTGCCGCTCCAGTCGACGAAGGCCTTGTCGATCGATACCTGACCGAACAAGTAATCGACGTCGTGACCGGGCCGCGTGCTCGTCGAGACGATCACCGTCTTGCTCGTGCTCGACGTCGCGCCGCCCATCCCGTCGATCTGCTTGCCGTAAGGGTCGGGGCTGCCGATCACGCGCATGAACAGCTTGTCGCGCGCCGCGCCGGGCACGCGCGCGGCCTCGGGCAGATCGTTCAGGCGGAAGAAGACGCCCTTGCTGGTGCCGCCGCGCATGTAGGTCGCGGGGATCCTGATTTGAGGTGCGTGTGCCATGTGAATCGAATCCTTTGAAAGAAGAGACGGCGCGTCAGGCAGCAGCCTTCGACGATTCCAGGAAGTCCTGCGCGAAGCGTTGCAGCACGCCGCCTGCTTCATAGATGGACACCTCTTCGGCGGTATCGAGCCGGCAGGTGACGGGCACTTCCACGCGTTCGCCGTTCTTGCGCTGGATCACGAGCATGAGATCGGCGCGCGGCGTGCGTGCGCCGATGACGTCATAGGTCTCGGTGCCGTCGAGCGCGAGCGTCACGCGGTTCACGCCTGGCTTGAATTCGAGCGGCAACACGCCCATGCCGATCAGGTTCGTGCGATGGATCCGCTCGAAGCCTTCCGCGACGATCGCCTCGACGCCCGCGAGCCGTACGCCTTTCGCGGCCCAGTCGCGCGACGAGCCTTGCCCGTAGTCCGCGCCCGCGACGATGATAAGCGGTTGCTTGCGCTCCATGTAAGTCTCGATGGCTTCCCACATGCGCGTGACCTTGCCTTCGGGTTCGATGCGCGCCAGCGAACCCTTCTTGATCTGGCCATCGACCACGGCCATTTCGTTGATGAGCGTCGGATTGGCGAAGGTCGCGCGCTGCGCGGTCAGATGGTCGCCGCGATGCGTCGCATACGAATTGAAGTCCTCTTCGGGCAAGCCCATCTTCGTCAGATATTCGCCGGCGGCGCTGTTCGCGAGAATCGCGTTGGACGGCGAGAGGTGATCGGTCGTGATGTTGTCGCCGAGCAGGGCGAGCGGCCGCATGCCGCGCAACGTGCGCTCGCCCGCCAGCGCGCCTTCCCAGTACGGCGGACGGCGAATGTACGTGCTCTGGCCGCGCCAGTCGTAGAGCGGGTTGATGGCGTCGCCGCTTTTCTGCTTGAGCGCGAACATCGGCTCATACACGCGGCGGAAATGCTCGGGCTTGACGCTCTGCGCGACGATCGCATCGATCTCCGCATCGTCCGGCCAGATGTCCTTCAGATACACCGGCTGGCCGTTCGCGCCGGTGCCGAGCGCATCCTTCTCGATGTCGAAGTGGATCGTGCCTGCAATCGCATAGGCGACGACCAGCGGCGGCGAAGCCAGGAACGCCTGCTTCGCATACGGGTGAATGCGGCCATCGAAGTTGCGATTGCCGGAGAGCACGGCGGTGGTGTACAGCTCGCGCTCGACGATCTCCTGCTGGATCACCGGATCCAGCGCGCCCGACATGCCGTTGCACGTCGTGCAGGCAAACGCGACGATGCCGAAGCCGAGCTTCTCGAGTTCGGGCAGCAGGGCGGCGTCCTGCAAGTAGAGCTCGACGGCCTTCGAGCCCGGCGCCAGCGACGACTTCACCCACGGCTTGCGCGTGAGGCCTTGCGCATTGGCATTGCGCGCGAGCAGCGCCGCTGCGATCACGTTGCGCGGATTGCTGGTGTTGGTGCAGCTGGTGATGGCCGCGATGATGACCGCGCCGTCCGGCATCTTGCCCGGCGTCTCTTCCCACTTGCCGGCGATGCCGCGTGCGGCGAGCTGCGACGTGGGCAGGCGCTTGTGCGGATTCGACGGCCCCGCCATGTTGCGTTCCACGCTCGACAGATCGAAGCGCAGGATGCGCTCGTAGCGCGCGTTCGTGAGCGTGTCGGCCCACAGGCCCGCGGTCTTCGCGTAGGTTTCGACGAGGCGGATCTGCTCTTCGTCGCGGCCAGTGAGGCGCAGATAGTCGATGGTCTGCTGGTCGATGTAGAACATCGCGGCGGTCGCGCCGTACTCGGGCGCCATGTTCGAGATGGTCGCGCGGTCGCCGAGCGTCAGGCTAGCTGCGCCTGCGCCATAGAACTCCAGATACGCGCCGACGACCTTTTCCTTGCGCAGGAATTCGGTGAGCGCGAGCACGATGTCCGTTGCCGTGATGCCCGGCTGCCGCTTGCCCGTCAGCTCCACGCCGACGATGTCCGGCAGGCGCATCCACGACGCGCGGCCCAGCATGACGTTCTCCGCTTCCAGGCCGCCGACGCCAATCGCGATCACGCCGAGTGCATCGACGTGGGGCGTGTGGCTGTCGGTGCCGACGAGCGTGTCGGGGAACGCGACGCCGTTGATCGCGTGGATCACGGGCGACATTCGCTCCAGATTGATCTGATGCATGATGCCGTTGCCCGGCGGGATCACCTCGACGTTCTCGAAGGCCTGCTTGGTCCAGTCGATGAAGTGAAAGCGGTCTTCATTGCGGCGGTCCTCGATGGCGCGATTCTTCTGGAACGCATCGGGATCGAAGCCGCCGCATTCAACAGCCAGCGAATGATCGACGATCAGTTGCACCGGCACCACGGGATTCACCTTGGCGGGATCGCCGCCCTGTTCGGCGATGGCGTCGCGCAGGCCGGCCAGATCGACCAGCGCCGTCTGGCCCAGGATGTCGTGACACACCACGCGCGCCGGATACCACGGGAAGTCGCGCTCGGTCTTGCGCTCGATCAGTTGCAGCAGCGAGGCGTCGAGCATCGCCGGATCGCAGCGGCGCACCAGGTTCTCGGCCAGTACGCGCGACGTATAGGGCAGGGTGTCGTAGGCGCCGGGCGAGAGGGCGTCGACGGCCGCGCGCGCATCGAAGAAATCGCACGGGGTGCCGGGAAGAGGTTTGCGGTTTGCAGTATTCATGGCCGTGTCTCGCTCATCGCATGGTCTGGTTTCAAGGGCCATGCTGCAAGGGTATTGTCGGGGGTCGAACGTTGACTACGATATCAAAAAAGGCCTTGCTGCCGTGCGCGGCGGCAAGGCCCGGGTGTTACATGCGCTTCACTTGCGTTCGCGCAGCGGCGTGAATTTCAGGTTGTCCGGTCCCGTGTAATTCGCGCTCGGCCGGATGATCTTGTTGTCGATGCGTTGCTCGATGATGTGCGCGCTCCATCCCGACGTGCGCGAAATCACGAACAGCGGCGTGAACATGGCTGTGGGCACGCCCATCATGTGGTATGAAACGGCGCTGAACCAGTCGAGATTGGGGAACATCTTCTTCGCGTCCCACATGACCGTTTCGAGGCGCTCGGCGATGCTGAAAAGCTTGGTGTCGCCCGCTTCCTTCGAGAGCTTCTTCGCCACTTCCTTGATGACCTTGTTGCGCGGGTCCGAGATCGTGTACACCGGATGCCCGAAGCCGATTACCACTTCCTTTCGTTCCACGCGCTGCTTGATGTCGGCTTCGGCTTCGTCGGCATCGAGATAGCGTGACTGAATTTCAAAGGCCACTTCGTTGGCGCCG